>NZ_JBSHLF010000004.1:8156-186778 GCF_053644215.1 Microbacterium sp. NPDC055442
TCCGGCTGATGCCCCCCCCTGCCCCTAGAGACTCCACCGGGGCGCCGAGACTGCGGGTGAACCCCGCAGTCTCGGCGGCCGGTTGCAGTCTCGCGGTCAGGGGGTGGGTGTCGGTGGGGACGTTTAGGCTTAGCTGGCAATGTCTGACCCCCTCCAGCCCCTCATCGTCGGCGACGATCGCGGACCCGCGACGCCCGACGCCCGCCCCGACGAAGACCTCCTTCACGGTCTCAACCCGCAGCAGCGCGAAGCGGTGATCTACCGCGGGCCCGCGCTGCTCATCGTCGCGGGCGCCGGCTCCGGAAAGACGAGCGTGCTCACGCGCCGCATCGCATCGCTCCTGCGCGGGCGCGAGGCGTGGCCCAGCCAGATCCTCGCGATCACGTTCACGAACAAAGCCGCAGGCGAGATGCGCGAGCGCGTCGGCCAGCTCATCGGCGACCGCGCCCAGGGCATGTGGATCTCGACGTTCCACTCGGCGTGCGTGCGGATCCTCCGACGCGAGGCCGAGCAGTTCGGGTTCACCAAGGCCTTCACGATCTACGACTCGGGTGACTCCCGAGCGCTCATCAAGCGGCTCGTGAAAGAGCACGAAGCGGATGCCTTCGGCCTGACCCCGGCAGCGGTGCAGAGTCGCATCTCGAAACTCAAGAACGAGCTGTCCGATGCCGAGTCCTACGCGCGCTCCGCGAACCTCAGCGACCCGGCGGAGCGCATCTTCGTCGAGCTCTTCTCCGACTACCAGCGCGCCCTGCAGAAGGCGAACGCGTTCGACTTCGACGACCTCATCGGGCAGGTCGTCTACCTCTTCCGCGCGTTCCCGCACGTCGCCGACGTCTACCGGCGGCGCTTCCGCCACATCCTCGTCGACGAGTACCAGGACACCAACCACGCGCAGTACTCACTCATCCACGAGCTGACCCGGCCGCCGAGCGGCGACCCTTCGACAGGCTCAGGGACCGGGGGCGGGGGATTCGAAGCGTCGAACGGGATGATGATCTTCGACCCTTCGACAAGCTCAGGGGCCGGTACAAGCTCAGGGGCCGGTGCAAGCTCAGGGGCCGGAGGCCGCGACGACGAGGGCGCGTCACTCACCGTCGTCGGCGACTCCGACCAGTCGATCTACGCGTTCCGCGGTGCCGACATCCGCAACATCAGCGAGTTCGAACGCGACTTCCCGGGCGCCAAGGTCGTGCTCCTCGAGCAGAACTACCGGTCGACGCAGAACATCCTGAGCGCGGCGAACGCCGTCATCGGCCACAACTTCGACCGCAAGGACAAGAAGCTGTGGACCGACACCGGTGCGGGCGAGAAGATCGTCGGATTCACCGGCTACTCGCAGCACGATGAAGCGCAGTTCGTCGCCGACGAGGTCGAGGTGCTGCGCCGCGGCGGCATGGACTACTCGCAGATGGCGGTGTTCTACCGTACGAACTCGCAGTCCCGTGCGCTGGAAGAGATCCTCATCCGCTCGGCCGTGCCCTACAAGATCATGGGCGGAACGAAGTTCTACGAGCGTGCGGAGATCAAGGACGCCCTCGCCTATCTCGTGGCCGTCGCGAACCCCGCCGACGAGATGGCGGTGCGTCGCATCCTGAACCGTCCGCGCCGCGGGATCGGCGACGTGACCGAGACGGCGATCGGCCGCTACGCCGCCGACGAGGGCATCACGTTCCGCGACGCGCTCGCCAACGCCTCGGCGCTGGGCGTCGGACCCAAGATCCAGGCGGCGATCACGCAGCTCGATGCCGTGCTGGCCGAGGCGACCGCTCTCATGCTGCCCGCGAGCGGCGAACTCGCCCCGCCGACGGCCGTCGCCGCGGGGCTGCAGCTCTTGCTCGCGAAGAGCGGCTATCAGGATGCCCTGCGCGCAAGCCGCGACCCGCAGGATGAGGCGCGCCTCGAGAACCTCGACGAGCTCGTCGCCGTCGCCCGCGAGTTCGCGCGCAACAACCCCGAGGGCACCGTCATCGACTTCCTCGGCGAGGTCGCCCTCGTCGCCGACGCCGACGACCTCGACGACACGGCGGGCTCGGTCTCGCTCATGACGCTGCACACCGCGAAGGGACTCGAGTTCGACGCCGTCTTCCTCACCGGTGTCGAAGAGGACCTCATCCCGCACCGCATCTCGGCGGGAGAGCCCGGCGGCCCGCAGGAAGAGCGTCGCCTCTTCTACGTGGGGGTGACGCGGGCCCGAAAGCGCCTCTACCTGTCGCTCGCCATGACGCGCGCGCAGTTCGGTGAGGTCACCGTCGCGATGCCGAGCCGGTTCCTGCAGGAGATCCCCGCCGATCTCGTGCACTGGCGGCAGTCGCCGGGTGACGTCAATTCACGCGGCGGCACGCGCACGCGCGCGCTCAACGGGCGCGCACCGGCCGGCTCGAAGCGGTACGGCGACGACCTCGTGCCGCTGCCGCGGCGTGACGCGCCCGCCCGCGATGGTGAGTCGATCAAGCGGTTCGCCAATCGCATCCCGGCGAAGGTTCGCGACAACGGCGACATGCAGCTCGCGCCCGGCGACCGCATCCGCCACGAGGACTTCGGCGACGGCAAGGTCGATCTCGTGACGGGCGAGGGCGCCAAGCGCGTCGCGCACGTGCGGTTCGACACGGCCGGAGCCAAGAAGCTGCTCATCAAGATCGCCCCGATCGAGAAGCTGTAGCGACGGCCCCGCGGGCTAGGCTCGATCGCATGGCCCTCTTCTCGCGCCGCCCGAAGCGCCAGCCCGACGAACCCGCCGAGACCCCCCAGGTCGAGACGCCGGGCACGACTGCCGACGTCACGCCCGAGGGCACCGACGCCGCAGCATCCGTCGGCATCTCGGTCTCGGCGTTCCGCGGCCTCGGCACACCCGACCCGGCCCCCGCCCCGGCTGCCGCTGCGCGACCGACCGGGCCCGACGCCGCCGCCGCGACGCAGCGTCCTGCCGAGACGATCCCGGGTCTGCGCGACAACGTGCTGCTGCGCGAGAGCCTCGCGCGACTGCCCGAGAAGCCGACGCCCGAGCAGGTGCTCGACCTGGCCCGCCAGGTGCTGCAGGGCCACCTCTTCCTGCGCGTCAAGGGCGATGCCCGCGCGCTCATCGCCGAAGGCAAGGAGCTGCCGCTCGCGATCGCCAACGCCGGCGACCGGCAGTACGCGATCGCGTATTCGAGTGGCGCGGGGCTGGCCGCGAGCGTGCGCGCCGACGGCGATGCCGACACGTCGGCGATGGGACAGCCCGCGATGGTCGTGCTGCGTCATGTGCTGGCGAGCACCACGGCGGGACTCGTGATCGATCCCGCTTCGGCGCCCGCCCGTATCGTGCTGCCGCGTCCGCTCATCGAGCGCATGCTCGCCGCCGTCGACGAGAAGCTCGCGATCAAGACGCTGCTCGCCGACGAGCGCACGGATGCCACGCCCGCAGCCGTCGCCGATGCGATGACCCGTGCGCCGATGTGGGTCGCGGTCAACCGCTCCGAAGACGGTGCGCCGGTCGGCATCGCCGAGGGTCGCGCGCCCGACGGATCACGCTACGTCGAGGTCTACTCGCACCCGCTCGAAGTCGTCGCCACCGGACGCGGAGACCAGGCGGCGCCGCTCACGGCACCGCAGCTGGCGGCGATGCTCGCCGCCGACGAGTCTCTCGCCGGCGCGATCATCGACCCGCGCGGACCGTGGATCCGCCTCTCGCGCGGCGACCTGGCGCCCGTGCTCGCGCTCGCCCCGTAACGCAACCGGGTGACGGATGCCGCGTCCCGGCCTATCGTCGAGGCATGGCGTCCGAACGCATCGCACTCATGATCCCCGGCCCCGACGGCGACCACGAAGTAGGACTCTCGAGCCCCCACCGTGTGCTGTGGCCCGAGCTGGGCATCACGAAGCACGAGCTCGTCGACTATCTCCTGGCCGTCGCGCTGCCGTTCCTCTCGGCGAACGGCGATCGGCCCGTGTCGCTCGAGCGCTTTCCCGAGGGCGTCGACGGCGAGCGGTTCTATTCCAAGAACCCGCCCAAGGGGGCGCCCGACTTCGTCGACACCGTCACCGTCACGTACAACAGCGGCCGGCGGCATCCTCAGATCGTGCTCACCGAACCCGCCGCGATCGTGTGGGCGGCGCAGATGAACACCGTCGTCTTCCACCCGTGGGCCTCGCTCGCCTCGGATCCGGACCACCCCGTCGAACTGCGCATCGACCTCGACCCGCAGCCGGGCACCGATTTCGCCGACGCCGCCGCCGTCGCGCCGGTGCTGCGCGAGGTGCTCGCCGAGGCGGGCCTCGAAGCGTTCATCAAGACGAGCGGAAACCGCGGCATCCATGTCTTCAGCCCCATCCAGCCGGAGTGGGAGTTCCTCGATGTGCGGCATGCCGTGATCGCGGCGGGGCGCGAACTCGAACGGCGGATGCCGGACGCGGTGACGATGAACTGGTGGAAGGAGGAGCGCGGCGAGCGCATCTTCCTCGACTTCAACCAGGCCAATCGCGACCGCACGATGGCGGGGGCCTACAGTCCGCGTGCGCTGCCGGGAGCGACCGTCTCGGCGCCGCTGACGTGGGACGAGCTGGCCGATGCCGATCCCGCGGCGTTCACGGTGCGCTCGATGCCGCAGCGGCTCGCCGACGTGGGCGATCCGTGGGCGGGCATCCAGGAGAGCCCGGGGCGCATCGACACGCTGCTTCAGTGGTGGCAGCGCGACCTCGCCGACGGGCTCGGCGAGCTGCCGTTCCCGCCGGAGTTCCCCAAGATGCCGGGTGAGCCGGCGCGCGTGCAGCCGAGCCGGGCCAAGAAGACGGACTGAGCGACGCCACGTCGAGCCCGATGTCGTCCGGGCTCCTCCGGGCCCCGTGTCAGTCCAGGACGTCGCCGAGATCGTACGCCGAGACGTGTTCGAGCTGGTCGTACGTGCAGGATCGCGGTTCGCGGTCGGGCCGCCAGCGCTCGAACTGCACCGTGTGGCGGAACCGCTGCCCCTCGAGCTGGTCGTAGCGCACCTCGAGCACGAGCTCGGGACGCAGCCGCACGAACGACACGTCCTTCGAGGCCGAGAAGCGCGACCGGTCGGTCTCTCCCTTCACGGCGGAGCCGTCGTCGTCGCGCTCGACGAGCGGCGCGAGCTCGTCGATGAGCTCGAGGCGGCGCGCGTTGCTCCACGCGGCGACGCCGCCGACCGACACGAGCGTTCCGGCGTCCGTATACAGCCCGACCAGGAGCGAGCCGACGCCGCTGCCCGACTTGTGCACGCGATAGCCCAGCGCGACGACGTCGGCGGTGCGCGAATGCTTGATCTTGAACATGGCCCGCTTGTTCGGCGCGTACGGCTGTGCGAGCGGCTTCGCCACGACGCCGTCGAGACCGGCGCCCTCGAACTCGGCGAGCCAGCGCTCGGCGACGTCGCGGTCGAGGGTCGCCCGGGTCACGTGTACGGGGTGCGGCACGTCGCCCAGCAGGCTCTCGAGCGCGACGCGCCGCAGCGCGAACGGCTCGGGCTGCAGGTCCTGATCGCCGCGCGCGAGCAGGTCGAACCCGATGAACATGGCGGGCGTTTCGGCCGCGAGCATCGTGACACGCGACTGGGCGGGGTGGATGCGCTGCGAAAGGGCTTCCCAGTCCAGCCGCTGCGCGCCCGGCGCCCCCGTCGGGACCACGATCTCGCCGTCGATGAGGCATGGCTCGGGAAGCAGCATCCGGAACGCGTCGACCAGTTCGGGGAAGTAGCGGGTGAGCGGCTTCGCGCCGCGCGAGCCGATCTCGACGTCGTGGCCGTCCCACGACACGAGGGCGCGGAAGCCGTCCCACTTCGGCTCGAAGCTCAGCCCGCCGGGCGTCTTCGCCGGGTCGGGCACGGCCGGGACGGACTTCGCGAGCATGGGCGCGGGGATGTCGTACGGCATGCCCCCATCCTGCCCGGGGCGTCTGCGGTGCGACAGCGCCCGCCGGATCAGGGGGCCGTGACCTTCCGTGCCGGGTGGACGCGGCGGAGGATCCACTTGTGTCCCTCGACGAACGCCGTGACGAGGACGAGCAGTCCCAGGCACACGAGCCACTCCGAACCGGTGAGCGCGGTCGCGCCGACGATGTTCTGCAGGAACGAGATCTCGGTCGAGGCCACGATGACGACGACGGGCCAGACGAGGAGCTTCGCGACCGCGGCGATCGGTGCGGTGAGACCGGTCTCGGGGGAGCGTCGCATGAGCACGGCGCTGATGACCGTACCCAGGCCCACCACGACGTAGGCCATCGTCATGGCATGGGACGGCTCCGTCGCGCTCGGTTCGTCGGGCCCCCACACGAGCGGCACCCACGAGGCGAGGAAGATCGCGGCGCCGTAGAGCCCCCACTCAGCGAGGGCGCCGCCGTTGGCGACCCCGAGCTTCGGGTTGCGCGGTGGACGGTCCATGATGCCGGGCGGCTG
Organism: Microbacterium sp. NPDC055442; assembly: GCF_053644215.1. Classification (NCBI taxonomy): domain Bacteria; kingdom Bacillati; phylum Actinomycetota; class Actinomycetes; order Micrococcales; family Microbacteriaceae; genus Microbacterium; species Microbacterium sp. NPDC055442. The sequence goes on from NZ_JBSHLF010000004.1 coordinate 14,549, forward strand.
GGCGTCCGCGGCGATCGCCAGGACCGCGAACAACGTCACGAAGAAGTTCAGGAACAGCACCATGCCGGGAAAGAGCGCGACGCCGTCCGCGACGGCGAAGACGGATGCCGCGAGGAAGAGCAGCAGCAGCGACACCAGCTGCGACATCTGGAAGCGCAGGTACGACGTGATCTTGTCGTAGACGATCCGGCCGAGTTCGACCGCGCGCACGAGGGTCGCGAAGTTGTCGTCGGTGAGGACGAGCTTGGCCGCCTGCTTGGTGACCTCCGAACCCGAGCCCATCGCGACGCCGACGTCGGCCTGTTTGATCGCGGCCGCATCGTTCACCGCATCGCCGGTCATCGCGACGATCTCGCCCTGTGACTGGAGCAGCTGCACGAGGCGCAGCTTGTCCTGCGGTGTGACGCGGCCGAACACATGCAGGTCGGGCAGGTCGGTCAGAAGCTCCGCGTCGTCGAGCTTGTGCAGGTCGGCTCCGCTGATGGCCCCCGCGCCGAGCCCCAGTTCCGCGCCGATCGCGCCCGCCGTCACGGCGTGGTCGCCCGTGATCATGCGCACTTCGATGCCGGCGCGCTGCGCGATCTCGACGGCGATCTTCGAGGAGGGGCGCAGGGGATCCACGATTCCGACGATGCCGATGAGATCGAGATCCCCGACGTACGACATCGGGTCGGCGGCCACCGCCGTCTCGTCGGGCGGATCCAGGAAACGTGCGCCGATCGCGAGCGTGCGCAGACCGCTCCGGCTCATCGACTCGAGCTCCTCGGTGACCTCGGACGGGTCGATCGGGACCGTTCCGCCGTCCTCGTCGTACATCCTCGCGCAGCGGCCGACGATGATGTCGGGAGCGCCCTTGACGAATTCGACGATCCGCTCCTGCCCGTTCCACGTGAGGCGGTGGAAGGTCGCCATGAACTTGTACTCGGAGTCGAACGGCACCTCCGCGATGCGCGGGTGGTCGCGTCGGGTCGCGTCGGCGTCGACGCCGAGCTTGGCGGCGAGGACGATGAGCGCCGCCTCTGTCGGGTCGCCCACGACGGCGCCGTCGACCGACACGGTCGCGTCGTTCGGGAGCGAGAGGGCCAGCCCGAGACGCGTCGCCTCGACGGCATCGCCTGCCGCGCGCAGGAGCTTGCCGTCGAACGAGTACCCGCCGCCGGTCACCTGGTAGTGCGCGCCGCCGAACCAGACGGTGCGTACGGTCATCTCGTTGAGGGTCAGGGTGCCCGTTTTGTCCGAGCAGATGGCGCTGGTCGCACCGAGCGTCTCGACGTCGGCGAGGCTCGCGACGATCGCCTTCTCCTGGGCGAGATGCGTCGCACCCCACGACAGCAGGCTCTGCACGAAGGTGGGCAGCCCCGTCGGGATCGCCGAGATCGCGACGGCGGTGCCCAGGAACAGCAGCTCGCTGATCTCCTGACCGCGCAGGGCGCCGATCACGATGATGATCGCCACGGCCACCCACGCGACGATGCCGATGACGCGGGTCAGTCCGTCGAGTTCTCGCTGCAGCGGAGACCGTGAACTCGAGACGGTCGACAGCAGCGTCGCGATCCGCCCGACCTCGGTGCGCATCCCCGTCTCCACGACGATCATCCGCGCCGTGCCGCGCGTGACCGACGTGTTCTGGAACAGCATCGACGTGCGGTCGGCGAGCGCCGCGTCGTGCTCGTTCGCGGAGGGACCCTTCTCGATCGGGAGGGACTCGCCCGTCAGCGCGGACTCTTGCGTCTCGAGGGTCGCGGAGCGCACGATGCGCCCGTCCGCCGGTACGAGATCGCCCGCTTCGAGGTCGACGATGTCGCCGGGAACGAGCGCGGTGGCATCCACGAGTTCGATCGATCCGTCGCGCACGACGCGGGCCTGCGGACTCTGGAGCTTCGCGAGCGCGTCGACGCTGCGGCGGGCCTTGAGCTCCTGCCGCGTGCCCTGCAGCACGTTGAACGCCACGAGCAGTCCGACGATGATCGCCGTGCTGATCTGACCGATCAGCAGGGACACGACGGCGACGGCGATGAGCATGAGGGTCATGAGCTCGACGAGCTGCGTGAGGGCGATCTTGATCGCGCTGGGCGGCGGGGCGCTCACGAGCGCGTTGGGTCCGGTCGCCGCGAGTCGCTGCGCAGCGGTCGCCGAACCGAGCCCCGTCACGACGTCGGTGTCGAGCTCGGACGCCACGGCATCCGGCGCGAGCGACCACCACGCGGTCGGTGCCTCCACCGATGTCGTCTTCGGTGCGCTCACGAACGACCCCCGTCCCGCGCAGCGTGACCCCTGCGTCATGCACAGAATATTGGTTCGTGCCGCTCGCCGATACGGGCGCAGATGTCAGTCGTCGAGCTGCTCCCGGAGCCGGCGGGCGACCTCGACGGTCGGCATGGAGCGCGGGAACACCGCCACGACCACATCGTCGTCGGCGGGACCCTGCCCGTCGCGCTCGGGGAGGACTCCGAAGCGACGCATCGCACCGTCCAGCGCGCGCCGCAGCACCGAGACGGGCACGCGCTTGGGGCCGCGCAGCAGCTGGCGCAGCACATGATTGTGCACGGCTGTCACGAGCGCCGAGAAGCCGACCGCGTCGAGCGGGTCGAGCCCCGGAAGCGCCTCGCGGAGATACTCGTCGAAGAGCCGCTCATAACGGAAGACCGTGACGATCTCGCGGTCGCGCAGAGCCGGCACTCCGCGGACGATCGCGTATCGGCGCCGCGCGAGCTCGGGATCGGCGGCGAAATGGGTGAAGACGCGGACGGATGCCTCGCACACCGCCCGCCAGGGGTTCGCGTGGGGCCGCGCGAGGTCGTGGCGCAACTCGTCGAGCAGCAGCTCGTGATCGGCGAAGACGACATCGTCCTTGCCCCCGAACTGACGGAAGAAGGTGGACCGGGAGACGCCCGCGGCCTTGGCGATCTGCTCGACGGATGTCTGGTCGAAACCCTGCTCGGCGAACAGTTCGAGGGCCGCCGCGACGACGGCGGCGCGGGAAGCGGCGGGGGTGGTGGCGGTGTCGGACATCTCGCAGCGAGCCTAACCCTCTCGGTGCCACGGGCCCCCGTGTCAAGCCCGTCGACCCGGCGGGCACCGTGGCGTTCACTGAAGTGATGACCACCCTGTGGAAACACGACCGGGCGGAGCCGACGGGCACCGCGTTCGAATCGGGTGCGCGCCGCGACGTCGTCGTGGTCGGCGCCGGCATCACCGGCCTCAGCACGGCGCTTCTGCTCGCACGCGACGGGCTCGACGTCGCGGTCGTCGAGTCGGGCGGCGTGGGGGAGCTCACGACGGGCGGGAACACGGGCAAGCTGTCGCTCCTGCAGGGCAGCGTCCTGTCGACGCTGCGGCGGCATCACCCTGCGTCGCTCGCGCGCGCGTACGTCGATGCCAACCGCGCGGGCGCCGAGTGGATCACCGCCTTCGCCACCGAGGCGGGGGTGCCGTTCTCGCGGCGCACCGCCTATTCGTACGCGCAGACGCAGGAGGGCGTGGAGACGGTCGCCGCCGAGGCGGCAGCTGCCTCCGAAGCCGGGCTCGCCGTTCACCGGATCGCGGCGGACGCGGTCGAATGGGGGTTCCCGATCGTCGACGCCGTCGCCCTCGAGGGCCAGGTGGCGATCGATCCGCAGGCGCTCACCGTCGCGCTCGCCGAGGCGTTCGTCGCCGCGGGCGGAGCACTGCACCTGGGCACCCGCGTCCGGCACGCGCACGTCGTGCCGGAGGCCGTCGTCGAGACCGACGCGGGCGCGATGCGGGCCGGTCACGTCGTGCTCGCGACGGGCACGCCGATCGTGGATCGCGGACTCTACTTCGCGAAGACCCACGGCCTCCGCTCGTACTGCGTCGCGTTCGAGGTCGACGGCGACGTGCCCGACGGACTGTTCCTGTCGGTCGACGGTCCGACGCGATCGCTGCGGTCCGTGACGGTGGATGACGGACCTGCCGGACGCGCGCAGCTCGTCGTCGGAGGGAACGGCCATCCCGTGGGGCGCGGGGGCGCCGAACAGGAGCGGATCGACGATCTCATCGACTGGACGCAGCGGCATTTCCCCGGTGCGCGCCCGGTCGACGCGTGGTCTGCGCAGGACTACGAGTCGCACAACCTCGTCCCCTTCGTCGGCGCGATGCCGCGCAGTCTCGGGCGCATCCGCTTCGCGACGGGGTACGCCAAGTGGGGGCTCACGAACGCTCCCGCCGCGGCGCTGCGGCTCGCCGCCGAAGTGCGACGGACACCGTGGCGCGAGCGCCCCGACTGGATGAACACGATCGCGCGGCGGATCACGGTGCCCGCCGACCTCGCCCGCGGCGGCGTCGAGACGGTGAAGGTCGGATGGGAGGCGGCATCCGGCTGGATCGACGCGCAGCGCACCGCGGTGCCCGTCCCGCGTCCCGCGGAGGGCGAGGGCGTCGTCGCGCACCGCGGCGGGAAGCCGATCGGCGTCTCGACGGTGGACGGCGTCACACGTGCCGTGAGCGCCGTGTGCACGCATCTCGGCGGAGTCGTGTCGTGGAACGAAGCCGAATGCACGTGGGACTGCCCGCTGCACGCCTCGCGCTTCGGACCCGACGGCACGCGGCTCGAGGGCCCCGCGGTGCGCGACCTCGAACACCTGCCGCGGGTCCCGTCCGAACCGGCGGGGTCCGAGGCCGCGGCCGCGCAGTAGTACGCTGGGTCGGTCGATCTCTCTCGACGTCGAGGCGCTTTTCCAGCGCGCCCCTCCCCATTCGCCACCTGCGAAGGAATGCACTGTGGATCTATACGAGTACCAGGCACGAGACCTTTTCGAGAAGTACGAGGTGCCGGTGCTCGCCGGCATCGTCGCGGACACTCCGGAGGAGGTGCGCGCAGCGGCCGAGAAGATCGGCGGCGTCGTCGTCGTGAAGGCGCAGGTCAAGACCGGGGGCCGCGGCAAGGCCGGCGGCGTCAAGGTCGCCAAGAACCCCGATGAGGCGTTCGAGGCCGCGCAGGCGATCCTGGGCCTGGACATCAAGGGCCACGTCGTCAAGCGCGTCATGGTCGCCGAGGGTGCGCGCATCGACAAGGAGTACTACTTCTCGGTGCTGCTCGACCGGGCGAACCGCTCGTACCTGTCGCTCGCGAGCGTCGAGGGCGGCATGGAGATCGAAGAGCTCGCTGTCGAGCGCCCCGAAGCGCTCGCGCGCATCGCGGTCGACCCGCAGCAGGGCATCGACAAGCAGAAGGCCGTCGAGATCGCCGAGGCGGCGGGTTTCGCCCCCGAGCTCGTCGACAAGGTCAGCGACGTCTTCGTCAAGCTCTACAACGTCTACACGGGTGAGGACGCGACACTCGTCGAGGTCAACCCGCTGATCCTCTCCGAAGAGGGCGACATCATCGCGCTCGACGGCAAGGTCTCGCTCGACGAGAACGCCGAGTTCCGTCACCCCGGTCACGCGCTCCTCGAAGACAAGGATGCCGCGGACCCGCTCGAGGCCAAGGCGAAGGAGAACGACCTCAACTACGTCAAGCTCGACGGCGCCGTGGGCGTCATCGGCAACGGCGCGGGCCTGGTCATGTCGACGCTCGACGTCGTCGCGTACGCCGGTGAGAACCACGGCGGCGTGAAGCCGGCGAACTTCCTCGACATCGGCGGCGGCGCCTCGGCCGAGGTCATGGCCGCGGGCCTGGACGTCATCCTCGGCGACCCGCAGGTCAAGTCCGTCTTCGTCAACGTCTTCGGCGGCATCACGGCGTGCGACGCCGTCGCCAAGGGCATCGTCGGTGCCCTCGCCGAGCTCGGCGCGAGCGCCTCGAAGCCGCTCGTCGTGCGCCTGGACGGCAACAAGGTCGACGAGGGACGCGCGATCCTCCGCGACGCGAACCACCCCCTCGTGACCCTCGCCGAAACCATGGACGAAGGCGCCGACAAGGCCGCCGAGCTCGCGAACGCGTAACCCCTTCGACGAGCTCAGGAACCAAAGGAACTACTATGTCGATCTTTCTGAACAAGGACTCCAAGGTCATCGTCCAGGGCATCACGGGCGGCGAGGGCACGAAGCACACCGCCCTCATGCTCAAGGCCGGCACGCAGGTCGTCGGTGGCGTCAACGCCCGTAAGGCCGGCACGACGGTGCTGCACAAGGCGAAGGACGGCTCCGACGTCGAGCTGCCCGTCTTCGGCTCCGTCGCCGAGGCGATCGAGAAGACCGGCGCCGACGTGTCGATCGCGTTCGTGCCGCCCGCCTTCACGAAGGACGCGATGGTCGAGGCCATCGATGCCGAGATCCCGCTCCTCGTCGTGATCACCGAGGGCGTGCCCGTCGGCGACACCGCCGAAGCGTGGGCGTACGCGCAGTCCAAGGGCAACACGACGCGCATCATCGGCCCGAACTGTCCCGGCATCATCACGCCCGACGAATCGCTCGTCGGCATCACGCCGGCCAACATCACGGGCAAGGGCCCGATCGGCCTCGTGTCGAAGTCGGGCACCCTGACCTACCAGATGATGTACGAGCTGCGCGAGATCGGCTTCTCGACGGCCATCGGCATCGGCGGCGACCCGATCATCGGCACGACGCACATCGATGCGCTCGAGGCCTTCGAGGCCGACCCCGAGACGAAGGCGATCGTCATGATCGGCGAGATCGGCGGCGACGCCGAAGAGCGCGCGGCCGACTTCATCAAGGCCAACGTCACCAAGCCCGTCGTCGGCTACGTCGCGGGATTCACGGCACCCGAGGGCAAGACGATGGGCCACGCCGGTGCGATCGTCTCGGGCTCGGCGGGCACGGCACAGGCCAAGAAGGAAGCGCTCGAGGCCGCCGGCGTCAAGGTCGGCAAGACGCCGTCCGAAGCCGCCGCACTCATGCGCGACATCATCAATTCGCTGTAAGCGTCTGAACGAAAGCGGATGCCGGGACTCTGAGTCCCGGCATCTGCTTTTTCGTTCGCCTTTTCGAGGTTCGGATGTATTCCAGGACAGGAATCGGACTCTGGGTCTTGTGGAGGGTCATCCCCGACCCCTACAGTTCGAATCGGACTGCGAGTGGGTGATCGACGCTCGCATGGGGGACGGGGATCTCAGCAGGACGATTGGGCAGAAAGGGCCCCATGAGTCAGAGACCCCCTTTCACAGGGGAACGCAGGGGACGCCGCGCGCGCGTGGCGTCGGTCGGTGTGTCGGCGTGGCGCACGGCCCTCGTCGGCGCGCTCTGCGTCGGTCTCGCGTTCGGCCAGGTGGCCGGGGCCTCGCTCGTCGCCGCTGTCGAAACGCCCGTCGCCGAGACGCCTCGTTCGACCTGGACGCCCCCGCTTCCGCTCATCGAGCGGCAGGCCGAACCGGCGTCGGAACCCGTCGTCGTCGACGTGCCCGCGCCGGAAGAGCCCGCCCCGATACCTGCTCCCGCGCCGCGTTCCGGCGCTCGCACGCTGGTCTACGTCGATGTCGTGCCAATCGCCCCCGCCCCCGCCCCCGCCCCTCCCGTCTCGCCGTTCGGCCCCAACTGCCGACAGGTCTCGACGGGATCTCCGACGGGCGCAGGCACCTCCGAATCGTCGACGAGCACGAGCAGCACGAGCCTCACCTGCGGTCCCGGGACGGTCGGGCCCGGCACGATCGGATCGGCCCCGACGCCGCCGCCGCTGCCGGAGATCCCGGGCCTTCCGACACCGCCGACGCCGCCCGAGCCGCCGACCCCGCCCGTGCCGCCGATCCCGACGCCCGACCCCGTGCCGACACCGGATCCGGTGCCGACGCCCGACCCGGCCCCGACCCCCGACCCCACCCCGACCGATGACGTCGAGGGCGCGCCCGCCATGCTGTCGGTGCGCTCGCTCGAGGTCGTCGACGGCGAGATCGTGATCGGCGATGCCGAGGTCGCGGAGCACGACACCGAGACGGCGACGATCCCGGGCGACGCCGAGACGACGGACGCCGCCGAGACGACGGACGCCGCCGCGGACATGAACACGACGGATGCTGCGTCCGAGACGGACGCGACGGATGCTGCGTCCCAGGCCGTCGCGACGGACACGACGGACGCGACGCACAGCGAGACCGGTGAGGTCGACGCCGATGCCGGGACGGGCGCCGCGGATGCCGCATCCACCGACGCGACCGAGACCGACGCGACGCACACCGACGTCACGGCCGCGCAGGCCGCGGACCCCGTCGTCGACTTCACGCTCAACGACGCGACCGACGGCGACACGATCGAGGTCGCACCCGACGCCGACAACCTCGGGTACATCCTCGTGCGCAGCCTCACGAACGCGTTCGCGGCGCAGTCGGTCCTGCCGACCGGATCGTTCACGGTCACGACGACCGGCGCCGGCGCCGTCATCCGGATCACGGGCGTCATCGTCTTCCACGGCGTGACGTTCCGCTTCGAGGCGACGCGCATCGTGCTCGACGGCGCGACGCTCGACGCGGGAACCGCCGACGTGACCCTCGCGGCGATCGCCGCCTCGGCCGATGCGACGGCCGCGATCGCCGAGGTGCTGCTCACCGACGCGATCGTCCGCGGCGGAACCGTCACCGCGTCCGCGACGGCGACGAGCACGGTCGACGCGACGGCGACCGACGGCATCGCGCTCGGCTCGAGCGCAGCAGCGGCGACCGTCCGCCTCGACGGCGCATCGCGCATCGAGGCCGCGGTCGACGTCGTGCTCGCGAGCACGTCGACCGTCGCCCTCACGACGACCTCGACCGGCACGGGCGACGGCAGCGACAGCGACGCCGCTCTCGCCGTCGCGACGATCGACAACGCGGCCACGACGCACGTCGGCGGCACCTCGTCGATCCTCGCGGGCGGCGCGGCGCGTCTCACCGCGACGACCGTGACGACGGCGGCGACGACGGCGGATGCCACGGGCGCGAGCGCCGGTGCCGCCATCGCGACGACCCGCGCGACGATCCGTACGTCGGCGACGATCGACTCCACCGCCGCGCAGGGCGTCGTCACGGGCGGCATCCTCACCGTCGCGGCGGACGCGACGCACACGCTCACGACCGCCGCGCTCGCGAGCCCCGGCGGCGCGACGGCCAACGGCACGTCGCCGAGCGACGCGACCGCGACCGCGACGCAGCCCGACGGATACGCATCGGCGCCGGGCGGCACGATCGGCGTCGCGGGAGCACTCGCCTTCACCGAGCTCGACGCGCAGGCGACCGCCGTGCTCGGCGGTGCGGCACCGCTCGCCGTGACCGCCCCCGGTGGCGTCACCGTCTCGGCGACCGCGTCGGGGTCGGCGACGAGCGACGCGGACGCGTCCGCCGTCGCCTCGTCGGCGACGGGCGTCGGCGTCGCCGTCTCGATCACGGTCGCCCACACCCGCACCCGCGCGCACATCGGCAATACCGCGATCGTCGCGCCGACCGTCACGGTCAGCGCCGTCGCCGCGCCTCGCACGGCCGCCGAAGCGAACGAGTATCGCGCGCAGTCGACGTCGGGCGCCGGCGGCGCCTCGTCGGTCGGGGCGGCCGGGGCTCTTGCGATCACGGTCGCGACGTTCCACACGCGCGCTGCGATCGAGCCCGGCGTCACCGTCTCCGCTCCCGGGACGAATCTCATCTTCACGGCACGCGCCGACAACGCCACGGTCGCGCAGGCCCTGCCGGGTGCGCAGGCCGGAGCGACCACCGGAATCGGCGCGAGCATCGCGCTGACCGTCGTGAACGACACGGCGATCGCCGAGGTCGCCGACGGTTCCGTCCTGACCGGTGCGCGCGACCTGACTCTCGTGGCCGAGACGACAGCACCCGCACTCGCCGAAGCGCGCGGCGGTGTCGCATCGGATGCCGCGATCTCGACGGTGCTCGCCGTCACGATCTCGAACGTCTGGACGCGGGCACGTCTCGGAGCGGGCGCGCCTCTCGTGCTGACCGGTGCCTATTCGTCGAGCGCGACCCAGATGGCACCCGTCACGACGACCGCCGCCGGTGATGTGTCCGCCGAGGGCGGCGCCGCCGTCTCCGCCGTCATCGCCCTCACGTTCGCCGACCACGTCGTGCGCTCCGAGCTCGCTCGCGATCTCACCGCTGCCGTCGCGATCACGCTCCGCGCCACGGGGATGGCGTCGTCGACCACGACGGCATCCGCTTCGGCGACCGGCGCACCCGGCGAGGGAGCGCCCTCCGCGCAGACGCCCGCGGCCGCAGCCGGCGACGCGCGCGGCTGGGCCGACCAGGCGGCACCGGCAGAGGGAGCCGCGGTCGGCGGCACGGGCGGCAGCGGGTCGACGCCGATCCCGACACCGAGCACGCCGCAGGGCGATGTCACCGTGACGGCCGCCTTCGCCCTCACGATCCACCAGCTCACCGCCGACACGTCGGTCTCGGGCGTCGCGCTCATCGCGCCGACCGTGCGCTTCGAGTCGCTCGGCAACCTCTCGGTCACGACGACCGCGACCGGGGCTCCGTCCACGCGCGGCCCCCCGAGCGGCACAACGATCGCCGCGGCCGTTGCGATCACCCTGGCGGACGTCACCGTCCGCGCCGAGGCCGGCCCCTCCACACGCATCACCGCAGACTCGTTCCAGCTCATCGCGGGCATCGCCCCGCAGAACGCGGCAGGCATCCCCGACGCCTCGCACCGCTTCACCACGACAGCCACCGGCGGACAGGGATCCGGAGGCGACCTCGGGGTCGCCGGATCCGTCGCCATCTCGGTCGTCGTCCTCCGCGCGACAGCGGGACTCGCCCCCGGCACCATCGTCGTGCTGGGCGGCGGCGCCCTGTCGATCTCGGCGACGTCGACGTCGCAGACCACGACGCGCGCACTCCTCTCCGACGCGGGAGCCGGCGCGCCGACGACCGGCATCGGCGCGGCGTTCGCCCTCACGAGCGTCGACCACGTGACGATCGCGTCGATCGGCGCCGGCGCGACCGTGACGGGCGCGACCGACATCGCGATCACCGCGGCGGGGGCGGATGCTGCCACCGCCGTCGCGCAGGGCTCGGCGCGCGGCGGGGACACCGCGATCGCGCCGTTCGCCGCCGTCACGCTCTCGACCGTCACGACGCGCGCCGCGATCGGCACGGGTGCGACGCTCGTGCTGTCGGGCAGCCTGTCACTGACGTCGGGGCAGCGCGCGATCGCGTCGAGCGAAGCCCGAGCCGCGACCGGCAGCGACACGGGCACCGCGGTCGGAGCAGGGATCGCCCTCACCCTCACGACGCACACGGTGCGCGCCGAGCTCGGACGCAGCGCGACCGTCGCCGGCACCGTATCGCTCAGCACGGGGTCCGTCTCGCGCTCCACGGCGACCGCCGCCGCGTCGGCCGGCGGGGCTCCCGACAACCCCGCCGATTCGGGCGACCCCGCCAACCCCGGGGGTGGCGCGGGCCCCGGCGTCGACGAGACGATCGCCCAGACACGTGACCACGCGACCGCGGTGTCGACCGCGGCGGGCGGATCCGCCGGCTCGTCGGCTGCGGCACCGAGCGCGTCGACGTCGCAGGGTCAGATCAACGCCGCCGCCGCGATCGCCCTCACGATCGTGACCGTCGACGTGCAGGCGCTCCTCCTCGACGGCGTCGTCGTCTCGGCGGGAACGTCCGTCTCACTGAACTCCGGCGAGAACACCGCCGCGACCGCGACCGCCGACGGATCCGCATCGCAGGGCACGGACGCGACGATCGGTGCGGCCGTCGCGATCACACTCGCGACGGTCACCCACCGTGCGCGCATCGACACGGGCGCTGTCGTCACGGCGCCCGCTGTCGTCCTCGTCGCGCGCACGATCGCAGACGGCGCCGACACGAGCTCATCGATCGGCGCGCACGCGACCTCCGGTGCGGGCGGCGGTGCCGTTTCGGTCGCCGGCAGCTTCGCGCTCACGATCGTCGACGTCGAGACGGCGGCGACGCTCGCGGGCTCCGCCGGCGGCGGCACGCTCGTGATCGGGTCGGGTGCGACGGTCACGACATCGACGACCGCTCTTCCCGCCGGCGAGGGCGTGACGGATGCCGGTGACCTCGGCCTCGGCGCGTCGGTTGCGCTGTCGCTCGTCACGGTCCGCGTTCTCGCCGAGGTCGCCGACGGCGCGACGCTGCCAGACGCGACCCAGGTCACGATCACGGCCGACACGACCGTGACGACGACGGTCGAGGCTCGCATGGGCGCATCGGGCGGAGGCGTCGCGATCACGCCCGTCGTCGCGCTCGCCCTCTCGACCGTGTCGACCCGCGCGCGCGTCGGATCGGGCGCCGCCTCGACACTCGTCGGCGCCCTGCAGATCGCGGCGCGACAGACCGCGTCCGCCTCGACGACGGCCGGTGCCGTCGTCGTCGGTGCGGGCGATGCCGGTGTCGGCATCGCCGTCGCGCTCACGATCGCCGACCACACGACGCGTGCCGCGCTCGCCCGCAGCGTCACCTCCACGGGCGTCCACCTCGCGGCGCACGATACGTCGGACGCGACGGCCACCTCGACCGCCTCCGCATCCGGTGCCCCCGAGAACGCCCCCGGCGCCGATCCCGCAGCCCCCGGCGGTGGTGCCGGCTCGGGTGTCGACGCCGCGGTCGCCGCCGAGCGCGGTCACGCCGACGACGTCTCGACGGCGCACGGCGGCGCGGGAACGGGCTCCGCCGCGACGCCGGCCGCCGAGACATCACAGGGCGGGGTCAACGCGGCAGCAGCCGTCGCGGTCGTGCTCGCGACGATCCGATCGTCGATCGATCTCGCGCCCGGCATCGCGATCGTCTCGACGGGTGTCGTGCACCTCGACAGTGCGGCGGACACCGATGTCGTCGCGCGCGCCGACGGCTCGGCCTCACAGGGCCCCGACGCCACGATCGGCGCCGCCGTCGCCCTCGTCCTCGCCGACGTCGTGAACACCGCGACCGTTCCCGCGCTCGTCAGCATCACGGCACCCGGGCTCGAGCTCACGGCGCGCACCGTCACCGGATCCGACGACGGCGTCTCGCGCATCGACGCGCACTCCGTCGCGGGCGCCGGCGGCGGCAACGTCTCGGTCGCCGGGTCGGTCGCGATCGTCATCGCGACGCTCGAGACGACGGCCGCGCTCGCCGGAACGGCATCGCTCACCGGCGCGCTCGCCGTCGCGGCATCCACCGCTCACGTCATCACGGTGTCGGCTCTTCCTTCGGGTGCGGGCGTGACGGATGCCGGTGACCTCGGCATCGGAGCATCCTTCGCGCTCGCTCTCGTCACCGCCTCGACCGCGGCCGCCCTCGACGGCGCCGTCACGGGCGCGACGGGACTGTCGCTCACGGCGGTCGGTGCATCGACCGTGACCGCCGACGCGCGCATGGGGGCCTCGGGAGGCGGCGTCGCGATCGCGCCCGCCGTCGCGGTCGTCATGCAGACGACGGATGTCGCCGCGACGATCGGTGCGGGCAGCGCCCTCTCGGTCGACGGCGGGGCGACCGTGCTCGCCGACCAGCAGGCGACGGCCACCGCGACCGCCGGCGCGCTCGTCGTCGGCGCCGGTGACGCGGGCATCGGCGTCGCCCTCGCCCTCACGATCGCGAACGTGCTCACGACGGCGGGCCTCGGCCGTTCGCTCACCGCCGCGTCGCTCACGCTCGAGGCGCGGACGCTGGCGAACAGCACGTCGACCTCGACGGCGTCGACGTCAGGGGCTCCCGAGAACCCGGGTTCCGGTGGCGGCGTCGACGCCGCGATCGGTGCCGAGCGCGACCACGCCGATCAGACCGCCGCGGCGCACGGCGCCGCCGGATCGGGCACCGCAGCGACCCCGAGCGCGACGTCGTCGCAGGGCGGAGTCAACGCGGCCGCCGCGGTCGCCGTGACCATGACCGACATCGCGACGCGGGCATCGATCCTGCCCGGTGCCGCGGTCGTGGCATCCGGAATCGTTACGGTGTTGGCCCGCTCGGACGCCGACTCGTCGTCGCGCGCCGACGGCTCGGCATCGCAGGGCGCGGACGCCACGATCGGCGCCGCTGTCGCCCTGGCCCTCGCGACAGGAGCGACCGACGCCGAACTCGCGGCGGGCGCCACGGTGCGCGCCGCGTCGCTCACCGTCCGCGCCGACCAGACCGTGCCCACAGGAGACGGCGTCTCGACGGCCGAGGCGCGCTCCGTCGCCGGTGCCGGTGGCGGCTCCGTGTCGGTCGCGGGCTCGTTCGCGCTGGCGATCGTCGGCCACGCCGTGCGCGCGACGATCGCCGGCACCGTCACGGGCGGAGACGTCGCCCTCGTCGCCCTGTCGTCGATCCGCACGACGGTCGCCGCGCTTCCCGCGGGCATCGGCGTGACCGACGCGGGCGACCTCGGCTTCGGCGCGTCCGTCGCGCTCGCCCTCGTGACGGCGATGACGTCGGCAGAGATCGCGAACGGCGCGATGCTGACCGGCGTCGACGGACTGACCCTCACCGCCGACGGCACGAGCGCGGCAGCCAGCGAAGCGCGCATGGGCGCGAGCGGCGGCGGGGTGGCCCTGTCGCCCGCTGTCGCGGTGACCCTCTCGGATGTCTCCACGACGGCCCGCATCGGCGCGGGCGCGGCGACGACCCTCGCCGGTTCGCTCACCGTGACCGCAGCCCAGCGTGTGACGGCGACGGCCACCGCGTCGTCGCAGACCCTCGCCGCGACCGACGCGGGCCTCGGGCTCGGCGTCGCCCTCGTTCTCGCGACGCACGTGTCCACGGCGGTGCTCGGTCGCAGTCTGACGACGTCGGGCGACGTGCTGCTGCAGGCGACGAACATCTCCACCGCGATCTCGACGGCATCCGCGTCGGCAGCCGGGGCACCGGGCAACGACGACGGCGGAGGCTCCGGTCCCGGCGTCGATGCCGCCGTCGAAGCCGAGCGCGCGCACGCCTCCGACACGTCGGCGGCGCACGGCGGCGCGGCCGCGACGTCGGCGGCGCCGAGCGCGACATCGTCGCAGGGCGGTGTCAACGCCGCCGCGGCGGTCGCCGTCACGATCTCGACCGTGCGCGCCGAGACCGTCATCGAAGCGGGCGTCGTGCTCGTCGCGACCGGCACCGTGCAGCTCGCGACGGGCGTCAACGCCGATGCGACGTCGGCAGCCGACGGCTCCGCATCGCAGGGAACGGACGCGACGATCGGCGCCGCCGTCGCGATCACCCTCGCCGACACCGTCAACCGCGCCGTCGTGCCGGTCGGTGCGACCGTTCGCGCGCGGGCACTCACCGCCACGGCGACCTTCGTGCTCGACGGGGCGGACGAGGTCTCCACGGTCGCCGCGACCTCCGTCGCGGGCGCGGGCGGCGGCAGCGTGTCGGTCGCCGGCTCGTTCGCGCTCGCGATCGTCGACGGCACGGCCCGCGCCGGTGTCGACGGCACCGTCGTGCTGACGGGCGGCGCCCTGACATCGACCGCCGTGTCGCGCTCGACGACGACGGTCCGCGCGCTCCCCGCGGGAGTCGGCGTGACGGATGCCGGTGACCTCGGCCTCGGTGCATCCGTCGCCCTCGCGATCGTGACGAACCGCACGACCGCCGAGATCGGGAACGGCGCCTCGGTGGCGGGTGCGGGCTCGCTCGTGCTGCACGCGACGGGACGCACCGTGACGACCGTCGAAGCCCGGATGGGCGCAGCCGGCGGCGGTGTCGCTCTGTCTCCCGCCGTCGCTGTCGCGCTGTCGACCGACACGGCGACGGCTCGTGTCGGCACGGGCGCACTGATCTCGACGACGGGCGTCATCGATCTCGACGCCGTGCTCGATTCGTCGGCGTCCTCGACGGCGTCGTCCTCGACTCTCGGCGCCGGTGACGCCGGCATCGGCATCGGTGTCGCACTCGCCATCGCGAACCACACCGCTCGCACGGAGCTCGCCCGCAGTCTCACGGCGGCCGGCGACATCACGCTCTCGACGTTCGTGCGCTCGACCGCGACCTCGACCGCATCGGCCTCTGCCGCCGGCGCGCCCGGCGACGACACGGGCGGCGCGGCCGGATCCGGTGTCGACGGCGCGATCGCGGCCGAGCGCTCGCACGCCGACGGCGTCGCGACGGCGCACGGCGGCGGTACGAGCGGTGACGCCGCGACGCCGAGCGCGTCGTCGTCGCAGGGTGGCGTCAACGCGGCCGCGGCCGTCGCCGTCACACTGTCGACCGTGCAGGCCGAGTCGGTGCTCACGGGCGGCATCGTCGTGACGAGCGCGGGCCGCGTCGCCCTGGACAGCCTTGCGAACGCCGACGCGGCGTCCGCGGCCGACGGCTCCGCATCTCAGGGGACGGACGCGACGATCGGCGCCGCCGTCGCCATCACCTTCGCCGACCTCGTCAACCGCGCCGTCGTTCCGACGGGAGCCCGCATCGCGGCGCAGCACGCGACGGTCGTCGCGGGCGTGCACGTCGTCGATGACGACAGCGCCTCGGACGTCTCGGCTCGCTCCGTCGCGGGCGCCGGCGGCGGCAACGTCTCGATCGCGGGATCGTTCGCGCTCGCCGTCGTCACCCCCACGACGCTCGCTGCCGTCGACGGCACGCTCGCCCTCACGGGCGGTGACGCGACCATCGGAGCGACAAGCGCCACAACCTCGACCGTCTCGGCTCTTCCCGCGGGGGCGGGCGTGACGGATGCCGGTGACTTCGGCTTCGGTGCATCCGTCGCTCTCAATCTCGTCACCGACCGCACGATCGCGCGCCTGACGAACGGCGGGTCGGTCACGGGTGCGCGCCACTTCACACTCACCGCCACGAGCACGGACACCGCGACGACCGAGGCCCGGATGGGTGCCGCGGGTGGCGGCGTCGCGCTCTCGCCCGCCGTCGCGGTCACGCTGTCGACGGTCGAGACCACGACCCGCATCGGCACGGGCGGGGTTCTTGCGCTGTCCGGTTCGCTGACGGCGTCGGCGACGCAGAAGGCATCGGCGTCGTCGATCGCGTCGGCTGCTGTCACGGGTGCCGGCGACGCGGGCGTCGGTGTCGGTCTCGGACTGACGATCGCCGGTCACACGGTCGCGTCGCGGCTGGCCCGATCGGTGACGGCCGGTGTCGATGTGAGCCTGCGCGCGAGCGGTGTCTCGTCGTCGGCGTCGACGGCGTCGGCCTCCGCGGCCGGCGCTCCCGAGAACTCGGGTGGCGGGGCCGGCGGCACGGGCGTGGACCAGGCCATCGAAGCGGAGCGCGGTCACGCGTCGTCGACGTCGAGCGCGAACGGCGGCGCGGGTGCGGCCGGCGGTGCCGCCCCTGCGGCGGAGTCGTCGCAGGGCGGCGTCAATGCGGCGGCCGCCGTCGCAGTGACGCTCGCGACCGTCACAGCGGAGACCGCGATCTCGCCGGGCGTCACCATCACGGCCGGCGGCACGGTGACCCTCGCGACGAGCGCGAACACCGACGCCGAAGCCGGCGCTGATGGATCCGCGTCGCAGGGTACCGACGCGACGATCGGCGCGGCGGTCGCGATCACCCTCGCGAACGTTCAGAACCGTGCCTCGGTCCCCGCCGGCGTGACGGTCCGTGCCCAGAACCTGATCGTGTCCTCGACCACGACGACGGATGCCGCCGATACGACATCGACGTTCTCGGCGCAGTCCGTCGCCGGTGCCGGCGGCGGAAGCGTCTCGATCGCCGGGTCGTTCGCCCTGGCCGTCGTCAATCACACGACGCGGGCGGGTGTCGACGGCACCGTCGTCCTCACGGGCGGCGATGCGACGATCACGGCGGCAAGCGCCATCGCCAGCACCGTGCGAGCTCTGCCCGCCGGAGCGGGGGTGACGGATGCCGGTGACTTCGGCTTCGGTGCATCCGTTGCTCTCAACCTCATCACCGACCGCACTCTCGCCGAGATCGGCGACGGCGCGAGTCTTGGCGGCGCTCGTCACGCGACGCTCACCGCGACCGCGACGGACACCGCTGTGACGGAAGCCCGGATGGGTGCCGCGGGTGGCGGCGTCGCGCTCTCGCCCGCCGTCGCGGTGACACTCTCGACCGTTGAGACGACGACCCGTGTCGGCACGGGCGGTGTGCTCGCTCTGACCGGTTCGCTGTCGGCCTCGGCGATGCAGAAGGCGTCGGCGTCGTCGATCGCGTCGGCTGCTGTCACGGGTGCCGGCGACGCGGGCATCGGCATCGGTCTCGGCCTGACGATCGCCGGTCACACGGTCGCTTCGCGACTGGGCCGGTCGGTGACCGCGGGCGTCGATGTCGCTCTGCGCGCGAGCGGTGTCTCGTCATCGTCCTCGACGGCGTCGGCCTCCGCGGCGGGCGCTCCCGGAGACTCGAGCGGCGGAGGATCGGGCACCGGCGTCGATCAGGCCATCGAGTCCGAGCGCGGCTTCGCGTCGTCGACGTCGAGTGCGAACGGCGGCGCGGGTGCGGCCGGCGGTGCCGCCCCCGCGGCGGAGTCGTCGCAGGGCGGCGTCAATGCGGCGGCCGCCGTCGCGGTGACGCTCGCGACCGTCACCGCGGAGACCGCGATCTCGTCGGGCGTCACCATCACGGCGGGCGGCACGGTGACCCTCGCAACGGGCGCGAACACCGACGCCGAAGCCGGCGCTGATGGATCCGCGTCGCAGGGTGCCGACGCGACGATCGGCGCGGCGGTCGCGATCACCCTCGCGAACGTGAACAACCGGGCTTCGGTCCCGGCCGGCGTGACGGTCCGTGCCCAGAACCTGATCGTGTCGACGACGACGACGGATGCCGCGGATACGACGTCGACGTTCTCGGCGCGGTCCGTCGCGGGTGCCGGTGGCGGCAGCGTCTCGGTCGCCGGGTCGTTCGCCCTCGCCGTCGTGAACCACACGACGCGGGCAGCGATCGATGGGGGCGTCGTCCTCACGGGCGGCGATGCGACGCTGACGACGGCGAGCTCGGTATCGACGACGGTCTCGGCGCTCCCCGCGGGCGCGGGCGTGACGGATGCCGGTGACTTCGGCTTCGGCGCATCCGTCGCCCTCGCCATCATCACCGACCGCACGCTGAGCGAGATCGCCGACGGCTCGACCCTGACCGGCGCCCGCCACGTGACCCTGACGGCGACGGCGACGGACACCGCCGTGACCGAGGCCCGCATGGGTGCTGCGGGCGGCGACGTCTCCCTCGCTCCCGCCGTCGCGATCACGCTGTCGAACGTCACGACGACGACGCGCATCGGAACCGGAACGCTCAACGTGACCGGCTCGCTCTCGGCGACAGCGGCGCAGAAGGCGACCGCGTCGACCACGGCATCGTCATCGACCGAGGATGCCGCGACCGCCGCCGTCGGAGTGAGCCTTGCGCTTACGATCGCCAATCACACCGTGACATCCGTTCTCGCCCGATCCGTCACGGCGGGCGTCGATGTCGTGCTCGGTGCATCGAGCATCTCGTCGACGACGTCGAACGCCGTCGCGTCGGCGGCAGGAGCCCCCGAGAACGACGCCGACTCGGGCGACGCCGAGAACCCGGGCGGCGGCGCCGGTACGGGCGTCAATGACCTCGCGGCGGGGGAGCGCGCGCACGCCGACGGCGTCGCGGGGGCGAACGGCGGACAGACCTCGGGCGACCAGGCGGCCCCGACGGCGGAGTCCAGCGACGGCTCGGTCAACGTCGCCGCGGCCATCGCGATCACCCTCGCCACTGTGCGCGCGCAGACCATCGTCGAGTCGACGAGCATCACGGCGGGCGGCAGCGTGCGCTTCGCCTCGAGCGCCAACACCGACGCCGCGTCGTCGGCAGACGGATCGGCCGCCGGCGACGGCGATGCGACGATCGGCGCCGCTGTCGCTCTGACCCTCGCGAACGTGCGCAACAGCGCCGAGGTGCCCGCACACCTCACGGTGCGCGCGCAGAACCTCGCGGTGAGGGCGACGGTCACGGCGGACGGCGCCGACACGACCGCGACGATGGGTGCGGCAGCGGTCTCGGGCGCGGGTGGCGGCAAGATCTCGGTCGCGGGCTCGTTCGCCCTCGCCGTCGTCAACCACACGACCCGCGCGGGCATCGACGGCACCGTCGTGCTGACGGGCGGCGACGCGACCCTCACCGCCGCGAGCCGGGTGGCCACGACCGTGACCGCCCTGCCGCACGGAGCCGGCGTCGTCTCGACGGGAGACGCGGGCGTCGGCGCCTCGGTGGCCCTCAACCTGATCACCGACAGCACGACGGCCGACATCGCCGACGGCGTCAGCCTCACGGGTGCGCGCCACGTGACCCTCACCGCGACGGCACACGACACGGCGGTCACCGAGGCCCGCATGGGCGCCGCGGGCGGATCCGTCGCGATCGCCCCCGCCGTCGCGGTCACCCTGTCCAATGTCACGACGACGACGCGCATCGGCACGGGCGTGCTCGTGATCACGGGCACCCTCGAGATGGCGGCGATCGAGAAGGCGACCGCCGCCACGACGGCGTCCTCTGCCGTGCTCGATGCGACGGATGCCGCGATCGGTGTCGCGCTCGCCCTCACGATCGCCAACCACGGCGCTCTCACGACGCTCGCCCGCAACGTCACGGCCGGCGTCTCGGTGACGCTGCGCGCGTCGAGCGTCTCGGCATCGAGCGGCCTCGCGACGGCTTCCGCCGCCGGTGCCCCCGCGAACGAGGACTCCGGCGACCCCGAGAACCCCGGCGGCGCCGCGGGAACGGGCGTCGACCAACTCGCGCAGCGCGAGCGCACCCACGCCGACGGGGTCGCGACCGCCAACGGTGGTGCGGACTCCGGCACACAGGCCACACCGAGCGCCGAGACGAGCGACGGCCCCGTGAGCGTCGCCGCCGCGGTCGGCATCGTCGTCGTGAACGTGCGCGCCGAGACGGTCATCGATCCCGTCGTCACCCGCATCACCGCGGGAGGAACGGTGACGTTCGCCTCGAGCGTCAACACCGACGCGCGCTCGGGCGGCGACGGTTCCGCTGCGGGCGACGGCGATGCGACGATCGGCGCCGGTGTCGCCCTGACCCTCGCGACGACCGTCAACCGTGCGACGGTGCCCGCGACCCTCACGATCACGGCACGCGACGTCACGCTGTCGGCGACCATGACCGCCGATGCGGGCGACGTCACCTCGACCTTCGGTGCGGCCGCATCCGCGGGGGCCGCGGGCGGCAACGTGTCGGTCGCGGGCTCGGTCGCGATCGCGATCGTGACGACCCGCACGACGGCGGCCACGCACGGCACGCTCGTGCTGACCGGCGGCGATGTGAGCCTCACGGCGCAGAGCGCCGTCGCGGGCAGCACGACGGCCCTTCCGACGGGCGAGGGCACGACCGGGGCGGGCGACGCCGGCATCGGCGCGGCGTTCGCCCTCACCCTCGACACGCACGAGACGACGGCGCTCATCGACGACCTGGTCTCGGTGACGGGCGCCCGCGACGTGTCGCTCACGGCCGATGCGCGCGATGCGACGACGACGGAAGCCCGCATGGGCGCGGCAGGCGGCGGCGTCGCCGTCGCCCCCGCCGTCGCGATCGTGCTCTCGAACATCACGACGCGTGCGCGCATCGGCACGGGAACCCTGTCCGCCACGCGCGATGTGCTCATCCGTGCGACGCAGCACGCGTCGGCGACGGGCACCGCGAGCGCTGCCGCGATCGCGACGGAAGATGCGGCCGTCGGTGTCGGTCTCGCGCTCACGATCGCCAACCACTCCGTGACCTCCGAGCTCGCCCGGGTCGTCACGGCCGGTCGCCACGTCACGATGCAGGCGTTCAGCTGGTCGCGGTCGGGTGCCGTCGCGTCGGCGTCGGCGTCCGGTGCGCCCGACGACGGCTCGGGCACCGACGGAACGGCCGGCTCGAGCGTCGACGATCAGGTCGGCGGCCAGCGCGGCCACCTCGATTCGGTCGCTGCCGCGAACGGCGTCGGTGACTCCGGCAGCGCGGACACCCCGAACGCCGAGACGAGTGCCGGGCCCGTCACGGTCGCCGCCGCGGTCGGCATCGTCATCTCGACCGTGCGCGCGCTCTCGATCGTCGCGCCCGAGGTCGGCACGATCACGGCGAGCGGCACTCTGACGCTGTCGTCGTCGCAGAACACGGATGCCGCCTCCGGCGCCGATGGAACCGCTGCGCGCGGCGGCGACGCGGCGATCGGTGCGGGCGTCGCGATCACCTACGCCGACGTCGTCAACCGCTCGGTGGTGCCCGCCACGCTGATCGTGCGCGCTCAGGCCCTCACGGTCTTCGCGACCATGACGGTCGACGGTGCCGACGCCGTCTCGACGATGAGCGCGATCGCCTCGTCGGGCGCGGGCGGCGGCAACGTGTCGGTCGCAGGATCCGTCGCGATCGGCATCGTGACGATCGACACTCTCGCTGCCGTGTCGGGCACCGTCGAGCTGACCGGTGGAGACGCCGTGCTCGCCGCCGGCAGCGCGCTCGCGACGACCGTCAAGGCGCTCGCGGCGGGCGAGGGCGTCGTCTCGACGGGAGACGCCGGCGTCGGTGCATCCTTCGCGCTCGCCCTCGTCACGGTCGACACGCACGCGCGACTCGACGACGGAGTGGCACTGACCGGCGCGAACGGGATCGCCCTCGTCGGCTCGACGACCAGCGCGACCGTGACGGAAGCCTCGATGGGCGCGAAGGGCGGCAACGTCACCGTGACGCCGTCGATCGCGATCACGATCTCGAACGCCCGCACGAGCGCCGTCATCGGTGCTCTCGGCACGACGCCCATCCGGGCGACGGGCGACGTGCAGCTCTCGGCGACGCAGCACACGTCGGCGCACACGACGGCCGGTGCCGTCGCGACCGAGGGCGGCGACGCCGCGATCGGCATCGCGATCGCCCTGACCTTCGCCTTCGACGAGACCCACGCGACGACCCGGCGCAGCATCGTGTCGGGCGGCTGGACGACCCTGTCGGCGACGGGCTCGTCGCGCAACGGCGCGACCGCGGCCGCATCCGCGAGCGGCGCACCGGGCGAGGACAGCGCCGATGCGCCCTCGGGTGACGTCGACGCGCAAGTGCAGGATCAGCGCGCCTACGCGAACGGTGCGAGCATCGCGCAGGGCGGCGACGGCGTGCAGAACACCGACAGCCCCTCGGCCTCGACGAGCGACGGCGGTGTATCCGTCGCGGGCGCCGTCGGCCTCACGCTCGCCGACGCATCGTTCACGGCGTGGCTGCCCGATGACCTGTCCGTCACGGCGGGCGGACACGTGTGGCTCCTGACGGCGGCTCAGGTCGACGCCGTCACCTCGGCCTCGGGCACGGCCCTCGACGCGGAAGACGCCGGTGTCGGCGTCGCGGTCGCCCTCACGCTCGCCTTCGTCGAAAACCGCGCGTGGATCGGCGAGAACACCGTCATCGCGGCGAACGGCTTCGCCGCATCCGCCACGATGACCACGATCGGCGACCACGGGGCGCACGACTTCTCGGCTGTCGCGGAGGCAGGCGCGGGCTCGAAGGACGTCGGCGTCGCCGGCGCCGTCGCCCTCAACCTCGTCACGAACTCGACCGAGGCGTGGATCCCGTCGAGCGCCCGCGTCGACTTCGGCACGGGCGACGTCACGATCGCCGCAGAGAACCGCCGCACCGACACGGCGAAGGCGAAGGCGGATGCCGTCGGCGGCAGCTCCGGCACGGGCGTGGGCGCATCGGTCGCCGTCAACGTCATCGCCGACGACACGACGCGCGCCGAGATCATGGACGGCGCCGATGTCACAGGCGGCGCGAACGTCACGGTGCGCGCGGACCACACCGACACCGTGGTCAACGAAGTGACCGCGGGATCCGAGGGCGGCACGGCGGTCAGCCCCGGCGTCGGCATCAACCTCATGCTGCCGACGATCATCGCGCGCCTCGGCGCACCCGGTCCGCGTGCCTTCGTCGCGAGCGGTCCCGTCACGGTGCGCGCGACGCACACGGGAACCGTCACCCTGACCGGCGACGCGGATGCCGCGGGCTCGAGCGTCGCGATCGGCGCGATCATCGTCGTGAACGTCGTCGACGTCGACGTGCTCGCCGAAGTGCAGCGGGACGTCACGGCGGGGGCCCTGTGGATCATCGCGACGACCGAGCTGCACGCGAGTGCGACGGCGAAGGCGAGTGCGCGCGGCACGCTCGGCGGGTCCGAGAGCGAGGACGACGCCGAGAACGCCGACGCGCAGGCGCAGCAGCAGCTCGACAGCACCCCCGCGACGAGCGGCAGAGGCGGCACGCTGCCGTCGTCGAGCGACGGTGTCGCGCGGGGCAACGGGCAGGCGCAGAGCGAGGGCGGCCAGCAGAGCGACGGCGTCGGGGTCGGCGCGGCGGTCGCGGTGGACTGGATCCTCGTCGACAGCCAGGCGCTCCTCGCACCCGGACTCACGGTCACCGTCGACGGCGTATTCGCGGTGCTCGCGACGAACGAGACGGATGCCGCGGCGAAGGCCCTCGGCACATCGTGGAGCATCGAGAGCGACACGAACACGGTCGGCGTCGCGGTCGCCCTCAACGTCATCGATGTCGTGAACCGCGGATCCGTCGGCGCGGGCGCCACGATCACGGCGGGCTCCGTCGCCGTCGCGGGCCGCACGCCCGCGAACGCACGGAACGACGTGCAGGCGTGGGCGATCGCCGCCGCGGCAGGCCAGGGCGACGCGGCCGTCGCAGGATCGGTCGCCGTGCAGATCATCGACCTCGTCAACGACGCCGTCATCGGCGCGGGGTCCACGCTCGTCGTCGCGGGCGGCATCTCGCTCGACGCGAGCAACCCCATGGGGCTGCAGGCGCTCGCGGCATCCGGGGCCGTCACGACCGACGGCAGCGGCGTCGGCGCCGGCATCGTCGTGCAGATCGTCACGACGTCGACCCTCGCCCACATCGACTCGACTTTCGCGGCGCCCACCACGATCGACGCCGGTGGTGCCGTCATCGGCCGCGCCGCGGCATCCCTCGCTCCGCTCGCCGCACCCGAGGTGCCGCTCATCGAGCTCCCCGCGTTCACGGGCGTCGCGCTCGGCGCCGCGCTCGGCGGCGGCGACGCGGGCGTCGGCGGATCGCTCGTCGTCAACGTCGTGAACCGCGAGACCCGCGCATGGCTCGGCGACGCGGCATCCCTCAATCAGACCATCGGCGCACTGCCGGGCCAGGACCTGTCGTTCACGGCCTCGGACCAGACGACGTTCGTCGACCTCGCGGGTGCTCTGGGTCTGTCGACGGGCAGTGCGGGCATCGGATTCGCACTCGTCGTCGGCGTGCACAACAAGGACGTCCGCGCGTACATCGGCCGTGGTGTGCAGGCCGACGTCGGCGGCTCGGTGTGGCTCGTCGCGACGGCGGGGGAGAGCTTCACCGAGATCGTCGCGGGCGGTGCCGCGGCATCGGATGCCGGCATCGCGGGATCGTTCGTCGTGCTCGTGGTCAACCAGGGCAGCGATGACCCGGGAACGCGCGCCTACATCGACAGCTCAGCGCAGACGCCCACCGCGGTGCGGGCGCGCGGCGCCATGACGATCATGGCCGCGGACCCCGTCGACGCGATGCTCTTCGCGGGCGCGGTGGGAGCGGCGAGCACAGCGGGCGTCGGGTTGTCGTCGGTCGTCTTCGTGCGCGACGGCATCGTCGACGCCTACGCGGGACGCGATGCCACCCTGTGGGCGCGCGGCGGCACGGGACTCATCCTCACGGCGACGCAGAGCGAAGATCTGTGGCTCGTCGCCGTCGGTGGTGCGGTCGGCGGCACGGCCGGTGTGGCGGGGGCGGCGACCGTCGGCGTGCAGAACAACCGCACCCATGCGCACCTCGATCGTGGCGTCACCCTCGACGCCGTCGCGGCCGGTGGCGGATCGGCGGGCGCCCGCATCGCCGCGACCGACGACACGACGCTGCGCGGCATCGCGGGTCAGCTCGCGATCGGCGGCACGGCCGGTGTCGGCCTCGGCGCCGACGTGCAGGTCGTCACGAAGTCGACCGAAGCCTGGATCGCACCCGAGACGCTCGTCACGGTCGACGGCGACGTCACCGTCGATGCGACCTCGGGCGAAGACGTCACGAGCGTCGCCGCCGGTGCGAGCGTCGGCGGCACAGCTGCCGTCTCGGCCAACGCGACCGTGTCGGTCTACACGGTCACGACGAAGGCCTTCATCGGTGAGGTGTGTGGCGCCGCGACCGTCACGGAGGCCGCGTGCGGTTCGTCGCGCGCGATCGTCCTCGCGGGTGGCAGCGCCCGGGTCGCCGCGAACGAGATCCTCACGATGGACATCGTGTCGGGGTCGGTCGCCGCCTCCGGCACTGCGTCGGTCGGGCTGACGGCCGCCGTGCCCGTGCTGAAGAAGACGACGACCGCGTTCATCGGCGACCTGTCGCGCGTCACGGCGCTCGGCGGCGGGGGAGGCCTCGCGGCCGCGGGGGCGTTCCAGATCGACTACATCGACACACGGTTCAGCCCGCAGACGGCGATCACGGGCGGCAACCAGATCGACCTCGGCTATGCACACGGCATCCGCGACGGCGAGCGCGTCTCGTACGACGCGGGCGGCGGACAGCCCATCGTCGGACTCACCCCCGGCGCCACGTACGTCGCGATCGTCGATGCGGCGTTCCCGACGCGCCTGCGTCTCGCGGCGACGTCGGGCGGGGCTCCGATCACGCTGGCATCGCCCGCCCGCCCGGGTCAGTCGCACCGCATCTTCGCGACCGACGAGGCGACCGTGCCCGGCCGCTTCGCTCCGTACTTCACCCCCTCGATCGACGTCGACGGCGGCGCGAACATCGTGCACCTGCCGTACGACATGCCCGACGGCGATGCCGATTCGACGTCGAGCGGCGGTGGAACGCCCCTGCAGACGGGCGATGCCGTCGTCTACACGGCGAACGGCGGCACCCCCATCGGCGGTCTCGTCGACGGCCGCGTCTACTACGTCGTCATGATGGGTCCGGACAGCTTCCGGCTCGCCGCCACGAAGTGCGGCGCGCTGCCCACGTCGGACGGATGCAGCGGCGGTGCCGTCACGACGATCGACCTCGCCCCGGCCGCCGCAACGGGACGGGCGCACAGCTTCGTCCGCCAGGGGATGCAGCCCCCCGGTGACCCCGCGCGCATCACAGGCAAGCGCGTCATCACGCAGAGCCCCGGCGCCGTCTTCGGCGTCGCCGTCATCGCCAACAACAGCGACGAGATCCTCGCCGTCGGTGCCAGCGCCGCCGTCGCGGCGACGGTCGGTGTCGGGGCGGCGGGCAACGTCAACGTCGTGACGGCCGACACCGACGCCTTCATCGGCCGTCAGGCGCGCATCAACGACGACAACACGGGTGCATCGCCGTGGCAGTCGGTCACGGTCGCCGCCTCCGGCGACTTCCGTCAGCTCATGGTCGCGGCCGGCCTCGGCGGAGGCATGGCGGGCATCGCCGTCAACGCGGCTGTCGACATCGTGAACCTCGACGTCGACGCGACGATCGGCGACGGCGCGATCGTGCGCGCGGTCGGTGACGTCTCGCTCACTGCGCGCAGCGGTCAGGACGTCGTGGCGGTCGCCGCATCGGCGGGTGCCGGCGTCGCGGGCATCGCCGTCGCCGTCGCGACGATCGTCGTCGACAGCCACACGTACGCGCGGACAGGACAGGGCGTCATCATCGACGCCGGCAACAACGTGCTCGTGCGCGCCGATGATGCGACATCGCTCACGATCGCCTCCGGCGGCGTCGGTGTGGGCTTCGTCGGAGGGGGCGCCGGTATCGCGGTCGTCGTCTTCACGAAGGACACGCGCGCCTCGATCGGCGCGTTCAACGTGATCGACGCCCGTGCACGCGGCGGATGGAGCATGAGCGCGATCCCGCTCGGCACGGCGACGGACGCCGGCTTCCCGACGTCGATGCAGCAGGGCCTCGCGGTCGTCGCGACGAGTGAGCAGGACGTGTTCGGCATGGCCCTCGCGGCGGGCGGCGGCTTCGTCGGCGTCGCGGGCGCCGTCAACGTCACGCTCATCTCGGGTACGACGGTCGCCCTCATCGACACGCGCAGCATCATCAACGCCGACCGTGCGGGTGCGGGTGCAGGCCAGGGCGTCTCGGTGTCGGCCGCGGACCGCACCGACACCTTCACGCTCGGCGGCGGTCTCGGCGCGGGCTTCGTCGGCGTCGCGGGCGGTGTCGACATCGGCGCCGTCGACGTCTCGGCGGGCGCCGGCATCGGCGACTTCGCCGTCGTCTACGCTCGCGGCGACATCCGGATCCAGGCGATGTCGATCCGCAGCATCCAGACCTTCGCCCTGAGCTTCGGGGCGGGCGCCGTCGGCGTCGCCGGCTCGGTGTCGGTGTGGGGTGCCGGCGTGACGCCGTCGGGCTCGTACGACGACGGTGGCGGCTCGCAGGACGGGCTCTCGTCGTCGGAGGGCACGCCACAGGGCCAGGCCGACCAGTACGCGTCGGGCACCGGCGCCAACGGCTACGGGTCGATCCTGAACGGTGCGCAGGACTCGTCGGGCACGAGCACCGCGGACCGCAAGCAGAAGGGTCTCGCGGACGCACAGGCAGGCGTCACCGCAGCGACGCCCGGTGCCGGCATCGTCACGACGCGCTTCTCGAGCGTCCCCACGACCCGTGGCACGGCGAGCCGCATCGGCGTGGGCGCGATCGTCGAGGCGGGTGGATCGGTCGCCGTGACCGCCGTCGCCCGCGACAGCTTCTTCGCCGTCGCCGGATCCGCCTCGGGTGGCATCGGTGCCGTCGGGCTCTCGCTCGTCGTCGCGAACCTCACCTCGATCGTCGACGCCGGCATCGAGCGCAACGCCGTCGTCCGCGCCGGCGGCGGCATCGCGGTGCGCGCCGAGGCGCGCGAGCGCACCGAGGCGATCGCCTTCTCGGGGCAGCTCGCGGGCGTCTCGATCGCGGGGCAGATCGTCGTCATCGACAGCGACGCCCGCCAGACGGCGCACATCGACGACGGCGCTGCGATCCCGACGGCCGGCGGCACGGTCGCCGTGACGGCCTCGGCCGACCGCCGGGTCGCCCCGACCGTCATCGGCGTCGCCCTCGCGCTCGGCGCGGCGGGCGCCGCCGTCGCCCTCGCGGACGTGCACGGCGACACGGTCGCACGCGTCGGCCTCGTGCGGCTCGGCGACGCCGCCGCCGTCGGCGGACTGACCGTCACCTCGACGTCCGTCATCGATGTTCCCGTCCTGGCCTTCTCGGTCTCGGGGGGTGTGCTCGGAAGCCTCACCGGTGTCGGCGCGACCGGCACGATCTCGGGTCGCACGGCGGCCGAGTTCGCCGGTGTGGCACGTGTGTCGGGGGCCGTGCAGATCGTCGCCGACGCGCGCAACACGGTCGACACCGAAACCCTCAACGTCCAGACCGGCGCCGTCACGGTCGGCATCACGTTCGCCCGCGCGACCGTGTCCCGCACGACGACGGCGCTCGCCGCCCCCGGGTCCTGGCTGTCCGCGGGCGGCGCCGTCGCCCTGCGCGCCACGAGCCGCAGCCACACGAGCGCCGACATGGGCGGGGGCAGCGCCGCGGGCGTCGCGGCACTCTTCATGAACCCCGTCGCCCGCGTGACGGGCGGCACCACCGCACGATTCGCCGCCGACCTCGCGGCATCCGGATCGCTCGTCGTCGAGGCGCAGGGACAGAACCAGGCGCGCGCGAACGCCTTCGTCGCGAGCATCGGCATCCTCGGCAGCGGGCAGGGCGTCTCGGTCGACGCGATCGTCACCGAGAGCGCGTCGGTGCGCGCCACGATCGACACGGGCACCGTCTTCAGCTCGGGTCTCGTCGCGGTGCGCGCGCGGATCCTGCAGGACGGCGGCGCGGGCAACGTCGCGACCGCCGGCGCCACCGGTGTCTCCGGCGGACTCATCTCCCTCGGCGTGTACGTCGCGAGTGCCGTGCTCGAAGGCGCGACGACCGCGATCCTGTCGAGTGTCGTCGGTGCCTCGGGTGCCGTCGAAGCGCGCGCCGACTCGAAGGCGGATGCTGCCGCCGCGACCTGGACCGCGGGCATCGGCTACTACCAGGTGTCGGGCTCGGTCGTGAACGCCGACGTGCGGCAGTCCGCGCTCACGCGCGCCGCGATCCTCTCGCCCGTGTGGTCGACCGGCGCGACGACGATCGTCGCGGTCGCCGCGAACACGGCGACCGCCGAGACGGATGCGGCCAGCATCGGCTTCATCAACGTGGGCATCACGATCCCGACGGCCGAGATCTCGGCCGCGACGATCGCCGAGCTGCTCGCGGGTCTCGTCGGCAACGGACTCACGGTCGACGCCCGCGGCACCAACACGGCGCGCGCCGACGTCGACTACGTCTCGATCGGCTTCATCGACGGCGGTCTCGGCGGGGCGACGGCAGTCGTGCGTGAAGCGGCGGCCGTGACGGCGCGCGTCGACACGGGGTCGGCGGCCGTGCTCGCCGGCACAGGCGCCGTCGCGGTGACCGCGTGGTCGGCGCACACGGCATCGGCGGACATGCGCAAGTCGACCGCGGGGGCCTTCACGATCGGCGGTCTGCTGCCCGTCGCCCGCATCGAGGCGTCGACGCGAGCAACGGTCA
Source organism: Microbacterium sp. NPDC055442 (assembly GCF_053644215.1). Lineage (NCBI taxonomy): Bacteria > Bacillati > Actinomycetota > Actinomycetes > Micrococcales > Microbacteriaceae > Microbacterium > Microbacterium sp. NPDC055442. Next base: position 44,860 of record NZ_JBSHLF010000004.1, read on the forward strand.
CGACACCGTCGGCGCAGTCCGGATCCTTCACCGTGAGCGCGTCATCGGCCAACGCCGTCGACGCGACGGCACGCATGCGCTCGCTCGCGATCATCGGCGTCCGCGGTACGGTCGCGTCGGCGACGATCGAGCAGACCGCGCTGACATCGGCGACCGTCGCATCCACCGTTGTGCTGCGCGCGTCGGGCATCGTCACCGTGCGCGCCGACAACCGCACGGGGACGCACGCCCTCTCGTCCATCGTCAGCGGGGGTGGCGGGCTCATCGACGCGGGCATCTTCGCCGCATTCGCCTCGACGCGCGCCGCCGTCACGGCGGCGTTCGACGGCACGCTCGCGGCGTCGACCGGCGTCGTCGTCACCGCGGCGGGCGGAACGACCGTGACGGCGACCATTCAGGCGGGATCGATCGGCCTCGGCAGCATCACGGGAAGCGTCGTCTCGGCCGATATCTACGAACAGGCCGCGATCACCGCTCGATTCGGCACCGGTGCTCTCATGACGACGGGAACCGTCGCCGTCACGGCGACGACCATCGACCGCGCCACCGCCAGCACCGACCTCGCTTCGGGCGGCCTGGTCGTCGTCGCCGTCTCGGTGCCGACCTCGCGCATCGCGAACGCTCTCACCGCCGACTACTCTGCTCGCCAGGTCGGCGGCACCGGGATCACGGTGCGCGCCGACGCGACCCGCGCCGTCACCACGACGTCCGGCTCGATCGGCTTCTCGCTCATCGGGGTCGCCCATTCGTCGGGTGAGGCGCTCATCACGAGCGGCGCGGTCACGCAGGCCCGAATCCGCCCCGGCGCGACGATCACCGCGCCCGCGGCGGGAGTCTCGGTGACGGCGAAGGCTGCGAACTCTGCGACGGCCGAAGCGGGCGGGATCAACGTGGGACTCATCCTCGCCGCGACGAACGCCGAGCCCCTCGCGTGGGTCGACACGCGCACCTACGCGCACATGCAGGCCTGGATCGGCGGATCGGGTGCCGACGGTGCGGGTGCCGCGTCGCTGACGGTCGACGCGTCGGCGACGAATCAGGCCGATGCATCGCTCGTCAACCGCACCGGCAGCGCCATCTCGATCTCGACGGGCCGCGCCACGGCACGCGTCACGCCCGTGACCGAGACCCTCGTCGGCAACGCCCAGCCGATCGTCGTCGGGGGCAGCGTCACGATCGGCGTCGCCGAGCAGCCGGTGTCGCGTTCGTACGCGCAGACGTTCGCCGCGGGTGCCCTCTCGATCTCGAAAAACTACGCACGCGCCGAAACGACTCCGACCGTCCGACTCACCGTCGCCGACGGCACCTACCTGCGGGCCGGTGGCACCGTGACGCTCAACGCGCTGCAGAACTCGCTCACCCCCGTCGTGCCGCCGGGACTCGTCTTCGATGCCGTGACGGGCGTCGACACGGCGAACGAGACGATCACGATCACGGGCGCCCACGGTCTGCAGACCGGCGGCAGCGTGACCTACACGCCGGGCACGAGCACTCCCGTCGGCGGGCTGCAGCCGGGATCGCGCTACAACGTCATCGTCGTCTCGCCGAATACGATCCAGCTCGGGTCGATCTTCCAGGGCGCGCTCATCGACGCAGCATCCGATGTCATCACCTTCGGACGCACGATCGACGGCGAGTTCACCGAGATGCCGCACAACTTCATCGACGGTCAGCGGGTCATCTACTCGTCGCCGGGGGTGGACGCCGTCGGCCTCACGAACGGGCGTGCCTACCTCGTGCGGGTGGTCGACGAGTTCCGGATCCAGCTGATCGACGCCGCGACCTCGCAGACACTCGTCGAGTTCACCGGCGGCGCCGTGATCGACGACCGCATCTGGGCGGTGAACGACTACGTCAACGGTCAGGCCGTGCAGTACCTCGCGCCCGACGCCCTCGCGAGCTTCGGCAGCAACCGCGTCGACATCATCGTCGACGCGAACGGCGTGCCCCTCAACGTCAGCGGACCCGGCAGCGCCTACATGACGGAGGACAACAACCGCATCGCGCTGCGCGCCCACGAACTGACGACGGGACAGCAGATCGTCTACCGCTCGAACGGCGGAGCCCTCGGCGGACTCGTGAACGGCGCGACCTACTGGGTCATCGTCGTCGGCCCGCACGAGATCCAGCTCGCCGCGTCGCAGTGCCAGGCGGTGGGAACGTGCGTCGACCCCGACGACCCCGATCAGCTCATCCCGGTGTCGGCTCTCGGACTCGCCGGCAGCTTCGATGCCGCGGCGATGAGCATCGTGCACGGTCTCTACGCGCCGGGTCAGCAGCCCATCAACGGCCTGCGACACGGTGAGCGCTACTACATCTACGACCGCACGGCGACGTCGTTCCGTCTGTCGACGGTCCCGGGGCCCTTCTCGGGCCTGTTCGCCGTGGCGATCTCGGGCGGCGGCAGCGTCGGCACGAGCCGGTTCGTGCCGGCTGTCGTCGACCTCGGTCGCGACAGCATCGCCGACCTGCTGTCGCACGGTCTCGTGATCGACCTGACGTCGACGGGGGCGGGGCCGCAGCAGCTGCACTCGCAGCCGCTCACGCCGGTGCTTCCCGGCGGCGGTGTCTTCACCGAGGCTAAGGTGTACGGCTCGGGCGTCGGGTTCATCTCGTCGACGAGCAGCCTGCCCACGGCGAGCTTCACAGCGAACCTCGCGCTCACCCTGGGGCGCAACGCCCGCATCCACGCCGCCGGTGACATCGCGATCGGCGCCGCATCGACGGCATCCGCCTTCGTCGATGCGTCATCGGCAGGCCTCGGGTTCGTCGGGATCGGCGCATCGCGCGCCGTCGTCGACGCGACGGCGAACACGACCGTCTGGCTGCAAGAGGGCACCGATGTGCAGTCGACGAGAGGCAGCGTGCGCGTCGCGCCCATGACCGTCGCGAGCGTGCGCGCGGTCGCACGGTCGCAGTCGGGTGGCTTCGGACACGGCGTCGACTCCCAGACGCGCGGCACGCTCGACCTCACGGCCAAGACGATCCTCGATGGGCGCATCGTCGCGTGGAACGACATCGAGGCGAGGTCGACGAGCGCGATGCAGGCCGACCTGATCGCCTCCGCGTCCGGAGCGTCGTTCGCGGGCAGCACGTCGTCGGGTGAATGCGGTCCGACGGACTGCCACCTCGAGGCGCACAACCACGAGACGAGCCTCACGGTGGGCGGCGGTGCGTACCTCGAGGCCGACAACGTGCGGCTCGTCGCCGAGATGATCTCGAGCCGACTCAACGTCGAGAACCGCGCGAGCGGCAAGGGCGCGTTCGAAGACTCCGACGCGCGGTCCGAGAGCCGCTTGACGTCGGTCGTCCACGTGCAGCTCAACGCCCCCGCGAAGATCGTCGGCTGGCAGAGCGTGACGATCACGGCGCAGCATCGCAGCGTCGAGGTCCGCGCCTACGCGCGCGCCACATGCGGCTGCTTCGGCGGCGACAGCGACGCGTACGCCTACGTCCTCTACGACGCACGCTCGAGCGTCGTCGGGCAGGAGGGCGTGCGGATCCGCACCGCGGCGCTGCTCGTCCAGGCGCTCCACCAGCTCGTCTCGACGACGCCGCAGGCCTCCACCGGCGGCGGATTCATCGACTTCGGCGGCTCGGACAACAAGCTCGACAACTTCCGCTACCGCACGATCGAGTGGAACGCCGATGTCGTGCTGCACGCGCCGAATCCGACGCTCATCATCGACGCGTCGGGCCGCATCGTGAAGAAGTACGCGGTCACCGTCCGCGATCTGAACGGCGTCGTCTACAACGTCGGCAGCGTGATCCCCGCGGGCCAGACGATCGTCGTCGACCCGATCGAGAACACCGGCGGAGGCACGGCCCGCTACGAGATCAACAACACCACCGGCACCCCGATCGGCATCCTGACGGGGGACCGGGGCACCCTGCAGGTGCAGAACACGTTCGACTTCGTGCGGCTGCACAACCACTCGAACCGCGACATGCGGATCCAGGACATCAGCGTCGCGAACCTCGACGACGTCGGCGCGACGGTCGATGTCGCGGCCGAGAACAGCACGGCATTCCGCTTCCACATCGGGCGACCCATCTTCATCCCGACCTTCGTCGACATCGCCAACTGGCAGAACCCGGGATCGGCCGACCTGCAGTTGCACGGGCACATCGACAACCCGATCGGCGCGACCCGGATCATCGCCGAGAACGGCGACATCAGCGCGTCGCAAGCCGGCTCGATCCGCACGAACATCGCCCAGCTGTACGCCGAGCGCGGCACGATCGGGGCCGCCGGAACACTGGTGGGCGTTCCGTTCCGCGAGCCCATCCGCATCACGCTCGTCCAGAGCGATTACCTCATCGACGACGTCGACCCGACGCGCCTGGTCGAGCTCGTCGCCGATGCGCGGGACGACGTCGTGCTCGACGTGACCTACAGTGCACGGATGCCGGTGGGCTCGCCCTACGCCGAAACGATGTTCCAGCCTCTCCTCGGTCCCATCCACGCGGGCCGCAACATCGACATCCTGGTGCACGACAGCACGTTCGGATCCGACGTGCCCCCGTTCACGTCCTACCTCGTGCAGGTCGACGTCACGGTCCCGCCGAGCACGACGAACGTGCCGCCCTCGGGGCTCTACCACACGTACTTCCATCCCGACCCGGGGCCGTGGGCGGGCTTCGGCGACCCCGTCCTGGTCGCGTGGGGCACCGTGAACACGCTGCAGGACAGCGCCTACACGTTCGGCGACCTGAGTGCCGGAAACGACATCGTCGTGCGGCATCCGTCGACGGCCACCTCGATCTCGTTCGAGGTCTACTCCGACGTCGATGCGACGCTCGTCAGCATGCGCTTCGCGGAGATCTCGTACTCGGTGAGCGACGGCGACGGCGAGATCTCGCTGCTCACGAACGGCGACATCTCGGACCTCGAGACGATCGGCGACCTGCGCGTCGGCACGATCACCTCCACAGCCAGCGACGTCTGGCTGCAGACGGCGCAGGACGCGTCGATCCTCGACGACGGCACGATCGACGACGGCACGCCGCGCGTCGCCGGCCGTGACATCACACTGGTCGCGGGGCTCCTCGCGGGTCGCATCGGCGGTCCGGCTGCGGACGTGCCCGACTTCCTCGAGATCCGCTCCTCGCTGGCCGAGCGCGGTCGCGTCACGGCGTTGGCGGGCGGCGACATCCTGCTCGACCAGGTCGACGGATCCCTGTTCGTGCGGCTCGTCACGTCTCTGAACGGGGATGCCGCGCTGCGCACCCGCGACGGCAGCATCCTCTCGGATGCCGCCGGCACGACGGCGCGGGTCATCGCGCGCGACATCGACCTCATCGCGGTCGGCGGCACGGTCGGTGCCGACAGCCCCGACCGGTCGCTCGACCTCGTCATCGACACGGCGATCGGCGGACGCCTGTATGCGCACTCGTACGAGGGCCGTGTCGCGGGCGTTTTCGTCACGGAGGCGACGGGATCGCTCCTGGTCCTGCGCGCGGAAGCCGACCAGGGAGATGTCCGCGTCACCGTGCCGTTCGTCGACGGCGGCGTCGACGAGAGCCTCTTCCTCCTCACCGAGGGACGCACGATCGACGGCCTCATCGACATGACCGAGGGTCGTGTCGTCGCGGGCGGCCATGTCACGCTCCTCGTCGGGCAGGACGTCATCGCGCCGCTCGGCACGATCATCGCGGGACAGACCGTCACGATCCGCGCGTCGTTCGGCAAGACGCTCGCGAGCCAGGGTGGATCGCTGCTGTACTTCGCGGGCGAAGTGACGGGGCACGCGACCGAGATCTACGGCGGCCGCGGAGACGATGTCTTCTCCTTCGACTCGACGCTGCTCGGCGGACACACGATCGTCTACGGCGGGGCCGCGCGCACGGCATCCGGCGACGACGGCGACGACACGTTCTTCGTCGTGCGACTGCAGTCCATGACGGGCACCCACCTCGCCGCTGTCGGCGACGACTTCGCGGGCACCGAGGTGCGCGACGCACTCGTGCTCTTCGGCCTCTCGGGCGACAACGCGTTCCGTGTGCTGACGTGGGGCGGCGAGGACGACGCGCTCCTCGGCCACGACTACCGCATCATCGTGCGGGGCGGGGGAGCGCAGGGCGGTCTCAACACCCTTTGGATCGACGGCACCGATGCGGCGGACGTGTTCCTCTTCCGCGGCCTGTCGGCGATCGCCGAGCACCCCGACGCGACGCGGCCGGCGTTCGTCGCCCACGTCAACACCGCGGCCGGCACGCACGAGCGCATCTCGTACGACCAGGGTGTGAACCAGCGGGTCACGGTCGACGGACTCGGCGGCGACGATCTGTTCGTCTTCGACGACAACAGCGCCATCACGACCGTCTACGGCGGCGACGGCGACGACACGTTCATCGTCGGCCAGTTCTTCGCGACACCGCGCGTCGAGCCCGACGTGCAGCCCGGCGACGCGTTCGAGACGATCGAGACCGAGTTCGGGCATGTGAGCCGCGGACTCACCTTCCCCGCCGTGCTCTACGGCGGCGCGGGCGACGACACGTTCGTCATCTCCGCACACACCGCCGAACTGCGCGTCGAGGCGACGACGGGCGACGACGTGTTCGACGTCCTCGCGGTGCGCCTGCTCGACGGGACCTACCTCGCGCACGGTCTGCTCTCGCTCGACGGCGGGGCCGACGCGTCGACCGTGACGGTCCACACGACAGGCGCTGCGGAGGACATCGTCATCGACCCGCTCGACGTCGTGGGAGGCGGACTCGACGTCGACCTGTACTCGGTCGCCGAGCCGACGCTCGCGGGAGCGCTCGCCGTTTCCGCGCCGCTCGGGATCCCCGGCGAGGATGCTGCGGTGCCGGTGTCGATCGTCGTTCCGATCCCACCGCGTGACGGCGGCGCGGGCGAGATCATCATCGTCGAGACGGACGGCTCCACGACGCTGCAGACCGGCGTCAAGGAGACCGACAGCTACACGATCGAGCTCGGCACTCCGCCCACCTCACGCGTGTACATCACGATCTCGGCGGCGTACGCCGGCGGCATCCCGTACGCGCAGATCTCGATCGACGGCGGCCTGACGTTCCACGACCAGGTCATCCTCATCTTCGAGATCGGCGAGACCGGGCCGAAGACGGTCATCGTGCGGCTCGTGCCGACGATCGACCCGCATCCGTTCCAGACCCTCGCGGCCGTGCCGTCGGCCGAGCCCGGCCCCGGCATGATCGTCGAGACCGTGAGCCACGCCGTCTCGAGCGACGACCCCCTCTACGACCATGCGACCGCGCGCAACGTCTACATCAATGCCATCCGCGGCGTCGACCCCGTCGATCCGGTCGATCCCGTCGATCCCGTCGACCCGGTCGACCCGGTCGACCCGGGTGGCGACGGCGGCGACACCGACGGCGGCCCCGCGGCCGCGAGCGCGGGCGACCGCCTCCCCAAGACGGGCGGCGCCGACCTCACGGGGTGGCTGCTCCTGGGTCTGCTGTTGCTGGCCGGCGGCGCGCTGCTCAATCTCCGCCGCCGGGCGTGACAGCGACGGCTCCTGGGAGGGGAACGCAGATACCCTGAAGGCATGCCACTGACCGGAGAATACAAGCCGTCCACCTCGGAGTGGGCACGTGAACAGGCCGAGGCGTTCGAAGCGAGCGGGGGCACCGAAGCGAACGAGCTCCGCGGCATGCCCATCATCGTGCTGACGACGGTCGGCCGTAAGACGGGGGCCCTGCGCAAGACCGCGCTCATGCGCGTCGAGCACGAGGGCCGTTACCTCGCCGTCGCCTCGATGGGCGGTGCGCCGAAGGAGCCGGCGTGGGCGGGCAACATGCGCGCCCACGATCACGTCGAACTGCAGGACGGCGCCGTCACGCGCGACTACCGCGCCCGCGAGCTCAGCGGCGACGAGCGCGCCCAGTGGTGGGAGCGGGCCGTCGCGGCGTTCCCCGCGTATGCCGACTACCAGGAGAAGACCGATCGCGTGATCGCCGTCTTCGTCCTCGACCCGATGACGGCCTGATTCGGCGGCATCCGCCCATGCCCCCCGTTCCTCCCCGAGCCCTCGCGGCTCGATGAAGGCGTCCCCGGGCGGGGTCCGCCCGTCTCAGCGCACCGCCGTCCTGCTCTCGATCGTCGCCGCTTTCGCCGCGATCGCCGTCGTCGCGTTCGCGCTGCTCACCGCCGTCCCGCCGTCGATCGCCAACCTCGCGAGCTCGTCGTCCGACGGCGTGACGCCCACGCCCCTCGAGACCGATCGCGTCGACGCCGGGATCATCGTGCCGGATGGCTGGACGATCGTGCGGGAATCGTCCGCGGCCGTCACGGTGCGCACGCCCGACGGCGGCATGACGGCGCAGCTCGAGCTGATCGATCAGACCGCGGATGCCGCGATCCGAGCCACGCCGGACATCGCGTCGCCCGTGCGCGGCGAACAGCTGACGACGGGCCGCGATGTCGTGCACGTCGACGTGGCGCCCGACGGCGTCGTCGCGGCGGTGGGCCTCGGCGCGGACGGCGGCAGCGTGCGGGTGACGGCGACCGCGGCCGAAGGGCGGACGATGGCGGCCTACCGGCCGGCCCTGGCCGAGCTGCTCGAAGGGATCGCACCGTGAGGCGAGTCGCGGCGGCAGCTGTCGTGCTCGGGGCGGCGCTCGTGCTCGGCGCGTGTGCGCCCGTGACGGATGCCGCGTGGGAACCGCCGTCCTGGGCGGAGGAGGAGATCACGGTCGCCCGCCCGCCCGCGGCCCTCGACCTCGCGGCGCAGACCGCGCTCGCGGCATCCGTCACGTCGTACCGGCTGCACAACGCCGCCGTGGGCGTCGAGGCGCGCTTCGCCCTGCTGCCCGGGACGGGCGGGGGCGTCGACGCGTTCAACGCCGTGATCGGCGACCTCGTGCGCGATGCCGTCGCGACGCAGTCCGCCGCCTCGGGCGTCGCCTACGCGCCGGCGACGGGCGCGGGACTCGCCGACCGCGCGTGCATCACGGGCTCGACGGCGTGGACGGCGGACGAGATCCTCGCCGAGGTGGGCGCGAGCGGCTCCGCCGTCGTGTGCGACATCGTCGCCGCGGCGGGCCCCTTCTTCGGCGAGCGGGTGCGGGTCGTCGCGGGTGGGCCCGACGCACCCCGCTCCGATGCCACGACGACGTTCTATGCCGACACGGCGTCGGGCGAGGTCGTGACAGCGGCGCAGCTGTGGGCCGATGACGCCGCCGCGCGCCTCAGCGCCGACGTCGTCGATGCGCTGCGCCGCGACGCCGGCGCCCTCACCCTCGCCCCGGCCGCGGCCGGCGACGACGCGCAGCTCGCGGCGATCGAAGCCGCCCTCTCGACGACCGTGCCCGCGGGGGACGGCGGCCTCGTCTTCACGATCGCGGCGGGCTTCGAAGCGCCCGCGCTGCGCGCCCTCGGCGTCGACGCGACGGCCGAGCCGCTCACGATCGGCGTACCCGCCGCGATCGTCGCCGATCTCGTGACGCCGTTCGGCGCGCGTCTGCTCGGGTCCGCCGGCGAGCCCTACACCGGCCCGTCGGGTCCCGCGGGGTTCGATCGCGTCGACTGCACGCTCGTCCCGTGCATCGCCCTCACCTACGACGACGGGCCCTCGAGCCTCACACCGACGCTGCTCGACGTTCTCGCCGAGGCGCGCGTCGCGGCGAGCTTCTACATGCTCGGCCCGTCTGCGGCCTCGCGCGAGGACACCGTCCGGCGCGTGGCATCCGAGGGTCATCTGATCGGCAACCACACGTGGAGCCACCCGCAGCTGCCCGAGCTCGACGACGAACAGGTCGCCGCTCAGATCGTCCGCACGGGGGATCTGCTGCGCGGGATCAGCGGGCAGGCCGTCGCGAGCTTCCGCCCGCCCTACGGCGAATACGACCAGCGGGTGCTCGACGTGGCACAGCAGCCCGCGATCCTGTGGAGCGTCGACACGCGCGACTGGGCGGGCCCCGCCGACGACGTGCTCGAGGCGACGGCGGTCGACGGTGCGTCGCCGGGCGGGATCATCCTCTTCCACGACATCCACGAGCGGTCCGTGCGGGTCGCCCCGGCCGTCGTCGCGGGACTGCTCGACCGCGGGTTCTCGCTCGTCACCGTCTCTCAGCTGTTCGGTGGGACTCTTCCCGCCTCCGGTGCGTGGAGCCGCGCCGGCTGACCCGCTGCGACTGCCGCCAGCTGCTCTCGTCGGCTATGTGCGTCGGACTTCGCGCCGAACTCGGAGGTTCGCGCGTAACTCGGAGCTACGTGCGTAACTCGGAGCTTCGCGCGTAACTCGGAGCTTCGCGCGTAACTCGGAGCTTCGCGCGATGCTCGGACCCGATGCGGCCGAGTCTCCGTACCTCGCACTGCCTTCCGTACTTTGCGCTGCCTTCCGAGGTTCGGAGTTTGGCGCGGGGTTCGGGGTTACGCGCGGGGTTCGGACTCGATGCGGCCAAGCCTCCGTACCTCGCGCGACTCTCCGAAGTTCGGGCCCGCACTCAGCGCCACGTGCGTCGCGCGTCGCACCGAGAGGCCACCCAGCGCCACGCGCGTCGCGCTGCCTTCCGAGGTTCGGAATTTGGCGCGGGGTTCGGGGTTTCGCGCGGGGTTCGGACCCGATGCCGCCTGGCCTCCGTACTTCGCGCGACTCTCCGAAGTTCGGGCCGCACCCGGCGCCACGCGCGTCGCGTCAGCGGGGGATCAGCCGCCGAGGATCGCCTCGACGGGGCCGCGTGCGAAGTACACCAGGAAGCCGGCCGCGACGATCCACAGCAGCGGGCTGATCTGCTTGGCCTTGCCCGAGAGCGATCGCACGATGACCCAGCCGACGAAGCCCGCGCCGATGCCGTTCGCGATCGAGTAGGTCAGCGGCATGACGGTCACGGCGAGGAAAACCGGCAGGAGCACCGAGAACTCCGAGAAGTCGATGAAGCGGATCTGCGACATCATCAGCGCGCCGACGATGACGAGCGCGGCCGAGGCGACCTCGGTCGGCACGATCGACACGAGCGGGGTCAGGAACATCGCGACGAGGAAGAGCACGCCCGTGACGACGTTCGCGAAGCCCGTGCGGGCACCTTCGCCGATGCCGGCACCGGATTCGATGAACACCGTGTTCGACGAACTCGACGTGAGGCCACCCGCGACGGCGCCGATGCCCTCGACGACGAGCGCCGACTTGATGCGCGGGAAGTCGCCCTTCGCATCGGCGAGGTTCGCCTCTTTGGACAGCCCCGTCATCGTGCCCATGGCGTCGAAGAAGTTCGTGAACACGAGGGTGAAGACGAGCATGAGGGCCGCGAGCACGCCGATGCGCTCGAACGAGCCGGCGAACGCGTCGAACCCGACCTGTCCGAGCAGCGACAGGTCGGGCATGCTGACGATGGCCCCCGGCAGCTCGGGGACCGACAGGCTCCAGCCGCCCGGGTTGACGCCGTCGTCGCCGAACATGGGGCCGATCTTCCAGATCGCCTCGACGATGACGGCGACGACGGTGCCCGTGACGAGCCCGATCAGGATGCCGCCCTTCACCCTGCGTGCGACGAGGATGCCGGTCAGCAGCAGTGTGATGACGAAGATGAGCGTCGGCACGGTCGTGACCGACCCGTCGACACCCAGGCCGACAGGCGGCGACGACGTGCCGGTCGCCGTGACGAATCCGGCGTTGACGAAGCCGATGAAGGCGATGAACAGGCCGATCCCGACCGTGATCGCGAGCTTCAGCTGGATCGGCACGGCATCGAAGATCATGCGGCGCAGTCCCGTCGCCGCCAGCAGCACGATGATCAGGCCGTTGATGACGACGAGTCCCATCGCCTCGGCCCATGTCACCTGCCCGACGACCGACACCGCGAGGAACGAGTTGATGCCGAGCCCGGCCGCGAACGCGAACGGCAGACGCGTGACGAGACCGAACAGGATCGTCATGACGCCCGCCGTCAGGGCCGTCGTCGCGGCGACCTGCGTGAATCCGAGTTCGTCCCCCACGACGTCCGGCGAACCGGACAGGATGATCGGGTTCAGGATCACGATGTACGCCATCGCGACGAACGTCACGACGCCGCCGCGGATCTCGGCTCCGAGCGTCGAGCGACGCTTCGTGATCTCGAAGAACCGGTCGAAACCGTTCTTCGGAGTCGAGTCCGTGATTTCGGGCGCGGACGAGGGGGCTGATGTCATGTCGGGGACCTCCTCGGACAAGATATCGGCACTCGCACGACAACCGCATATCCGGATGCCGCGGCGGGCGTGCCGACCGAACGCACAGGGCTGCCGTAGGTAGGGTCGACAGCGCATGCATCGCCTCATCGTCGTCATCCTCGCCGCCGTCGACGCCCTCATCGCGGTCGCCGTCGGCCTCGCCGTCCTCCTTGCTTCGCTGACCCTCCTGTGGGCCGTCGGAATCGGGACGGGGGCCGACTGGGGCGCGCTCTGGCCCGCGAGCGCGACGATCTGGCAGCTCGGTCACGCCGTGCCCGTCGACGTGCTCCTGGCCGACGACTACCTCGCCGAGACGGGCATCGACGCCGCGGCCGCCGCGTTCACGATCTCGCTCGCCCCGCTCGCCTTCACGGCGTTCACCGCCATCTTCGCCGCGCGCTCAGGGCGCCGGGCCTCGCAGGCGGGCGCGTGGATCACCGGTGTCGCGACGGGGATCATCGTCTTCGTCGCCGCCGCCGTGCTCATCGCCCTGACGGGTCATCTCGCGCTCGCCGAGGTCGAGACGTGGCAGGCCGTGCTCTTCCCCTCGCTCGTCTTCATCGTGCCCGCGCTTCTCGGCGCCCTCGTGACGGAGTGGAGCGAAGCCGGCGACGGCGTCGTGGCGCGGCTGCGCGACCGCGTCGAGATGCTCTCGGACGGCTGGAGCGAGGTGCCCGGCTCGATCGCGCGCGGCACGGCGATCGTGTGCACGGGCCTGGTCGGGCTCGGCGCCCTCGCCACGGCCGTCGCCGTGGCGCTGGGCGGGGGCGAGATCGTCGCGCTCTTCGAGGCGTCGCACGTCGACGCGTTCGGCGCGACCGTCATGATGCTCGCCCAGCTGGCGTACCTGCCCACTCTCATCGTGTGGGCGATGTCGTTCGTGGCCGGTCCCGGTTTCTCGGTCGGGATGGACACCGTCGTGGGCCCCGCCGGCACGCAGGCCGGAATCCTGCCCGGCATCCCCGTGCTCGGCGCCGTTCCCGAATCCACGACGACGTGGCTGCTGCTGCTCGCGCTGCTGCCGGTCGGCCTCGGTGCGTTCGCGGGCTGGATCGCCCGCTCCCGGCTCGCGGCGGCAGGGGCAGCCCGGCGACCCGACGACGCACACGACCCGCTCGGGGCGAGACTCGTCGTCGCGGCGGGCATCGCGGTCGGCGCGGCCGCGATCGCCGCACTGCTCGCCACGCTGGCATCGGGCTCGATCGGCCCCGGCACACTCGCGTACGCCGGTCCCGAACCGGGTCCGCTCGCGCTGGCGATCGGGCTCGAGACGGCGCTGGGCGCCGGCATCCTGCTGCTCTCGCCCCGACCCCGTCTGCCGCGGAGCCGAACCGGCGAACCCGACACCGTTCGTGGACCCGCGCGTGCGGAGGATCAGGCGTATCGCGAGGCGATGTTCGCCGACGACCCTTCGGCGGGCTCAGGGACCGGGGGCGACCCTTCGGCGGGCTCAGGGACCGGGGGCGGCTCAGGGACCGCGAGCGGCTCAGGGGCCGCGGCAGGCTCAGGGGCCGAAGGTGAGGCAGGGGGCGGGGGTGCGGAGGAATCCGTGACCGAGCCGCTGGACCGGCTGCCCGAACGACCGCCGGTAGACTGACGGCGTGCTCACGGTCGCCGTCCTCATCTCGGGCACGGGGTCCAACCTGCGTGCGCTGCTCGATGCCGCCGCCGAACCCGGTTTCCCCGCCTCGATCGTCGCCGTCGGCGCCGATCGCGAAGCAGCGGGGTTCGCACATGCCGAGCAGTACGGCATCCCGACCTTCCTCGTGCCCTGGGAGAGCTACGACACACGCGAAGCGTGGGGAGCAGCGCTCGGCGAGCAGCTGTCGATCTGGAAGCCCGATCTCATCGTGCTGAGCGGTCTCATGCGGCTGCTGCCCGCCTCGCTCGTCGACGCGTGGGAGCCGCGCATCCTCAACACCCACCCCGCGCACCTGCCCGAGTTCCCCGGTGCGCACGGCGTGCGCGATGCGCTGGCCGCCGGAGTCGCGCAGACCGGCGCGAGCGTCATCGTCGTCGACACGGGCATCGACACCGGACCGATCCTCGCGCAGGAGCGCGTTCCCGTCCTCGACGGCGACGATGAGCACGCGCTCCACGAACGCATCAAGCCCGTCGAACGGCGGCTGCTCATCGACGTCGTGCGCCGCATCGCTGCGGGCGACCTCGATCTCGCCGCCGTGCGGCGCACCGCCGAATCCACCCCCTGACGACCACCGAGGAGTCCCCATGGCCGGCCCGAGCCACGATCCCGCTCTCTACCGCGAACGCGACGTCGTGCCGATCCGTCGCGCCCTCATCTCCGTGAGCGACAAGACGGGGCTGCTCGAACTCGCCGAGGCGCTCTCGTCGGCGGGAGTCGAGATGGTCTCGACGGGCGGCTCCGCCTCGCTCATCCGCGACGCGGGCTACGCCGTGACCGACGTGTCGGCCATCACGGGGTTCCCCGAGTCGCTCGACGGCCGGGTGAAGACCCTCCACCCCGGCGTGCACGCGGGCCTCCTCGCCGACATGCGCCTCGAGGACCACGAGCGCCAGCTCGACGAGCTCGACATCGCCCCGTTCGAGCTCGTCGTGGTCAATCTGTACCCGTTCGTCGAGACCGTCGCCTCGGGTGCGTCGGCGGTCGACGTGGTCGAGCAGATCGACATCGGAGGCCCCGCCATGGTGCGGGCATCCGCCAAGAACTTCGCCAATGTCGCCATCGTCGTCTCACCCGAGTCGTACCCCGCGGTCATCGAGGCCGCCGGGGCGGCGGGGACCACCCTCGCGCATCGCCGCGACCTCGCGGCGCGCGCCTTCGCGCACACCGCCGCCTATGACCGCGCCGTCGCGCAGTGGTTCGCCGAGGCGACCCTCGCCGACGAGGAGACCCTGCCGCAGCACCTCACGATCAAGGCCGAACGCCTCGCGTCGCTGCGCTACGGCGAGAACTCGCACCAGCGCGCCGCGATCTACACGCGTGTCGGCGGGCACGGGATCGCGCAGGCGACGCAGCTGCAGGGCAAGGAGATGTCCTACAACAACTATGTCGACGCGGATGCCGCCCTGCGGGCCGCGTTCGACATGGTCAAGCCGGCCGTCGCGATCATCAAGCACGCGAACCCGTGCGGAATCGCGATCGCGGCGCCCCAGGCGCTCGACCCCATCGCGAGCGCCCACCTGCGTGCGCATGAATGCGACCCCGTGTCCGCGTTCGGCGGGGTCATCGCGGCCAACCGCACGGTCACGCTGAAGATGGCCGAGAACCTGCGCGACATCTTCACCGAGGTCATCATCGCGCCCGACTTCGAGCCCGAGGCGCTCGAGGTGTTCCGGCTCAAGAAGAACCTGCGCGTGCTGCAGCTGCCCGCCGACTGGCAGCAGGAGCGCATGGATGTGCGGCTCGTCTCGGGAGGATTGCTGCTGCAGGACGCCGACCGGTTCCCCGACGACATCGACTCGGTCGCCGCGAACTGGGAGCTCGTCTCGGGCGAGCGGCCCGACGACGAGGAGATGACCAACCTCATCTTCGCCTGGAAGGCGTGCCGCGCCGTGAAGTCGAACGCCATCGTGCTGGCGAAGAACTCCGCGACGGTGGGCATCGGGATGGGCCAGGTGAACCGTGTCGACTCGTGCCGTCTCGCGGTCGAACGCGCCGGCGACCGCGCAGCCGGTTCGGTGGCGGCATCCGATGCCTTCTTCCCGTTCGCCGATGGGCCCCAGGTTCTCATCGACGCCGGGATCAGCACGATCGTGCAGCCCGGGGGATCGGTGCGCGATGAAGAGGTCGTCGACGCGGCACGGGCAGCCGGAGTCACGATGTTCTTCACGGGGGAGCGCCACTTCTTCCACTGAGTCGCGGACCGGACCATCGTGTCCGATTTCCGCGAGCCGGGTGTCCGGGAGCGTGTCAGGCTAGGGGTGTGAGCATCCCGGCCATGACGTTCGACGAACGGTATCGCGCGATCGATTCGCGCGATGCGCGGTTCGACGGCCAGTTCGTCACGGCCGTGCGCTCGACCGGGATCTACTGCCGGCCGAGCTGTCCCGCGCGCACACCGAAACCCGAGAACGTGACGTTCTACCCGACCAGCGCGGCCGCGCACGAAGCGGGATATCGGGCGTGCAAGCGGTGCCTTCCCGAGGCGGCGCCGGGCTCGCCGCGATGGGATCTGCGCGGCGACGTTGCGGGCCGCGCGATGCGGCTCATCGCCGACGGCGTCGTGGAACGCGAGGGCGTGCCGGGCCTCGCGCATCGGCTCGGCTATTCGCCGCGCCACCTGACCCGGCTCCTGGCGGCCGAGCTCGGCGCCGGACCCCTCGCCCTCAGTCGCGCGCATCGCGCGCAGACGGCGCGGATGCTCCTCGTCGGCACCGATATGCCGGCATCCGATGTCGCCCTCTCCGCGGGCTTTGCGAGCGTGCGGCAGTTCAACGACACGATCCGCGAAGTGTTCGGGATGCCGCCGCTCGCTCTGCGTGCGCGGCGGCGCTCCCTTCGACAAGCTCAGGGAGCGGTGGGACAAGCTCAGGGAGCGCGGGGACGAGCTCAGGGAGCGGGGGCGCGGCCCGAGGGGATGGGGACGGACGAGGGTTCCGCTTCGGACGTGCTCGGGGTCATCGAGCTCGTGCTGCCGCACCGCGGGGAACTCGACGCGCCGGGGCTCTTCTCCTGGATGGCCGCCCGTGCCGTCGACGGCGTCGAGGTGGCGACGGCGACGTCGTTCGGCCGCGCGGTGCGCCTCGCGGGCGGGCCGGCGTGGTTCGAGCTGGACATCGACGGTGCGGGGCGTGTGCGGCTGCGCGCGCGGCTGACGCAGCTGTCCGATCTGCCGTCGCTCGTGGCCCGCGCGCGTCGGCTGTTCGACCTCGACGCCGACCCGGTCGCCGTCGACGAGGCGCTCGCGCGGCATCCGGAACTGTCATCGCTGGTCGCGGGTCTTCCCGGCATCCGCGTGCCCGGTGCCGCCGACCCGCACGAGATGCTCGTGCGCGCCATGATCGGCCAGCAGATCTCGGTCGCCGCGGCCCGTACCGTGCTGTCGCGGCTGACCGCCGAGATCGGCGACCCGATCGACGGCGTCGGGCCGGCGACGCGTCTGTTCCCCACGATGGCCGCGATCGCCGAGCACGGGGCCGATGTGCTGCGCGGACCGGCGTCGCGCATCCGGGCCGTGACGACCGCGGCGGCCGCCCTCGCCGACGGATCGCTCACACTCACGGCGGGTGACGACGCCGGCGAACAGCGCGCCGCGCTGCTCGCCATGCCGGGCATCGGGCCGTGGACCGCCGACTACGTGCGCATGAGGGTGCTCGGCGACCCCGACGTCTTCCTGCCGGGCGACGTCGCCGTGCGAGCGGGCGCCGCCGCGACCGGCCTCCCCTCCGATGCGCCGGCGCTCACGGCCTGGGCCGCCCGCGCCGCGCCGTGGCGCAGCTACCTCACGGCGCACCTGTGGCGTGCTGTTCCACCCCGCCCCGTGCGATCTGCAGGACGCACGAGCCGGAACAGGGCGACAGGGCCGATCGAGACGACATCCGTCACACCCGATCCTGCACATCGCACGGAAGGACCCCGCTCATGACGACGATGCAGACCCTGGAGACCCCCGACGGCCCCTTCACGCTGCTCGCCGACGACGACGGCCGGGTGCTCGCCTCCGGATGGACGGCCGTGTCCGCGCAGATCCTCGACCGACTGCGCCCGTCCGCCCGCCCCGCGTCGTTCGGCACGGGCCGCACAGCGGCGGGGGAAGCCGTCGTCGCCTACTACGACGGCGACCTCGCCGCCGTGGACACCGTCGAGGTGCGGCAGCACGGCACGCCGATGCAGCAGGCGGGATGGAAGGCGCTGCGCGCCATCGCGCCCGGTCGTCCGCTCACCTACGCGGAATTCGCCCGCGTGCTCGGCTCTGCAGGCGCCGTCCGCGCCGCGGCATCCATCTGCGCCCGAAACGCACCGGCGCTGTTCGTGCCCTGTCACCGCGTGCTGCGCACGGGCGGCGCCATGGGCGGGTTCGCGTGGGGCGTCGACGTCAAGCGGGCGCTGCTCGACCGCGAAGCGAGCTTGCAGCAGTGAACACCCCGTTCTAAGCTGGTGGGCTGTCTCGTTCGCGGCACCACCCCTGAGGAACATGACCATCACCGCTGATCCCCGACGGTCGGACCTGTCCACCGCGAAGGCGCTCGCGCGGCTCGTGCCGTTCGCCCGGCCCGTGCTCCCTCGCCTCGTGCTGGGCGCCGTCAGCGCGCTCATCGCGAGCCTGCTGGCCCTCGCGATCCCGCTCGTGCTCGAGGTCGTCGTCGAGGGTCCCATCTCGACAGGTGACATCACCCAGATCATCTGGGGTGCCGCGGCCATCCTCGCGCTCGGTCTGTTCGAAGCCCTCATGGTCTGGGCGCGACGCTGGTTCGTGCTGGCGCCCGCGACGCAGGTCGAGTACGACCTGCGCACGGGCTTCTACGAGCGTCTGCAGCGTCTGCCGGTCTCGTTCCACGACCGCTGGCAGTCCGGCCAGCTGCTGAGCCGCATGATGCAGGACATCAGCATGCTGCGACGCTGGCTCGCGTTCGGCCTCGTGCTGCTCGTCGTCAACGCCATCACGATCGTCGTGGGCATCGTGCTGCTGTTCCGCTGGCACTGGATCCTCGGCGTCATCTTCATCGTCTGCTCGGCCCCGCTCTGGTATGCCGGGTACCGGTTCGAGAAGACCTACGGCACGCTCACGCGGCAGAGCCAAGACCAGGCCGGAGATCTCGCGACCTCGGTCGAAGAGAGCGTGCACGGCATCCGCGTGCTGAAGGCCTTCGGCCGGGGAAAGCACGCGCTCGTGAAATTCACGCGGCAGGCCGAGAGCCTGCGCGAGACCGAGATGAGCAAGGCGCGGTCCGTCGGCTGGATCTGGTTCTGGCTCGTGCTGCTGCCCGATATCGCGTTCGCCCTGTGCCTGGGGGCGGGCATCTACCTGACGCAGCTCGGCGAGCTGCAGGTCGCCGAGCTCTTCGCGTTCTTCGCGATGGCGACCGTGCTGCGCTGGCCGATGGAGTCCGTCGGCTTCCTCTTCTCGTTCCTGCTCGACGCGCGCACCGCCACCGATCGCATCTTCGAGGTGTTCGACGAGCCGAATCCGATCGTCGATCCGGCTGCGCCCGTCGCGATCGCCGAGCCGCGGGGCGAGCTCGCCTTCGAGGGTGCGCACTTCCGGTATCAGGATGCCGCAGCCCACGAGCGCGACCTGCTCGACGGCATCGATCTCGTGCTGCGCCCCGGCGAGACGATGGCCCTCGTCGGGCTCACGGGGTCAGGCAAGACGACCCTCACGACCCTGCCCGCGCGCCTGTATGACGTGACGGCGGGGCGCGTGACCCTCGACGGGATCGACGTGCGCGACCTCAGCCTGGTCGACCTGCGGCGGAGCATCGGCATGGCCTTCGAAGACGCGACGCTGTTCTCGCAGTCGGTGCGCGACAACGTGCTGCTCGGACGCGAAGACCTCGCACCCGGGTCGCCCGAGGCCGAGCGCGTCCTGCGCGAAGCGCTCGGGGTGGCGCAGGCCGGCTTCGTCGAGGACCTTCCCGACGGCGTCGACACGGTCGTCGGCGAAGAGGGGCTGTCCCTCTCGGGCGGGCAGCGCCAGCGACTCGCGCTCGCGCGTGCCGTCGCGGCACGGCCCGCCGTGCTGGTTCTGGACGATCCCCTCTCGGCGCTCGATGTCGACACCGAGGCGCTCGTCGAAGACGCGCTGCGCGAGATCATGCACGACACGACGACTCTCGTGGTCGCGCACCGCCCCTCGACCGTCATGCTCGCCGACCGGGTCGCCCTGCTCGAGGCGGGCCGCATCACCGCCGTCGGGACCCACTCCGACCTGCTGCGTGCGAACGACCATTACCGCCACGTCATCTCGAGCCTCGAAGACGAACAGACGCAGCTGCGCGAGCTCAGGTTCGAACCGTACGGCTCGGGCCAGGAACCGGAGGCGAACGCGTGAGCACCGTCGTCGGAACGAGCGGCGAAGACCGCTCCGATTACACGCGCGAAGAGAGCCGCGCTGTGCGCCGCCGCTCGCTGCGCCTGCTCGGTTCGCTCGTGCTGCCCGTGCGCGGACAGCTCGTGCTCGCGGCGGTCGTGCTGGTCATCTCGACCGCGCTGCGCGTCGCGGGTCCCGCCCTCATCGCGGTCGGGGTCGACAGCGCCCTGCCCGCCGCCGTCGACCGGATGGACTGGATGCCGACGGTCCTCGTCGTGCTCGTGTACCTCGTCACCGCGATCGGCGGTGCGGCGCTCATCGGCTGGTACGTCGTCGTGACGGCACGGCTGACGCAGGCGATCATGCTGGATCTGCGCAAGCGGATTTTCCTGCACACGCAGAAGCTCAGCCTCGAGTTCCACGAGTCGTACACGTCGGGCCGCATCATCTCCCGGCAGACGAGCGACCTCGACACGATCCGCGAACTGCTCGACGGCGGGCTCAACGAGCTCGTCTCGGGCATCCTGTACGGTGCCTTCACACTCGTCATGCTGCTCATCTGGGACTGGCAGTCCGGGCTGATCCTGGTCGTCATGGGCATTCCGCTGTATCTCCTGATGCGCTGGTTCTACCTGCGCTCGCAGCGGGTCTATCGCCAGTCGCGCGTCATCAGCGCGAAGGTCATCGTGAAGTTCGTCGAGACGATGACCGGCATCCGCGCCGTCAAGGCGTTCCGCAAAGAGGTGCGCAACGACGACGAGTTCGGCGAGCTGTCCGGCGACTATCGCGAGATCAACATGCGCTCGATCCGCCTCTTCGGCACCTTCGAGCCGGCGCTCATGGCGGTGGCATCCGTCACGCTCGCCGTCGTCGTCGCGTGGGGCGGGTTCCGCATCGTCGACGGCACCCTCCTCGTCGGCACGCTGCTGGCAGCCGTGCTGTACGTGCGCAACTTCTTCGCGCCGCTGCAGGAGGTGGCGTTCTTCCTCAACTCCTACCAGTCGGCCACGGCGGCCCTCGAGAAGGTCTCCGGCGTGCTCGAAGAGGAGCCGACGGTCCCCGACCCGACGCAGCCGGTCGACCTGTGGGAGTCGCGCGGCCACGTGCGGTTCGACGACGTCGTGTTCGGGTATTCCGGTGAGCGCACCATCCTCCCCGGCTTCTCGCTCGACATCCCGGGCGGGCAGACGGTCGCCCTGGTCGGCACGACGGGCGCGGGCAAGTCCACGCTCGCCAAGCTCGTCTCGCGGTTCTACGATCCGACGCGCGGACGCGTCACGCTCGACGGGGTGGACCTGCGCTCGCTGCATCCGAAGGACCTGCGCCGGGCGATCGTCATGGTCACGCAGGAGGCGTACCTCTTCAGCGGCACCGTCGCCGACAACATCGCACTCGGAAAGCCCGACGCGACGCTCGACGAGATCCGGGCGGCGGCCCGCGCGGTCGGCGCGGACGCCTTCATCGAGAAGCTGCCCGACGGCTATGCGACCGACGTCAACAAGCGCGGGGGACGGGTGTCGGCCGGACAGCGCCAGCTCATCTCGTTCGCCCGCGCGTTCCTCGCCGACCCCGCCGTGCTGATCCTCGACGAGGCCACCGCGTCGCTCGACATCCCCTCGGAGCGGATGATCCAGGACGCCCTGCAGACGCTCCTCGCCGATCGCACCGCGATCATCATCGCGCACCGCTTGTCGACCGTCGCGATCGCCGACCGCGTGCTCGTCATGGAGCACGGCCGCATCATCGAAGACGGCACCCCCGATGACCTCATCGCGGGCACGGGCAAGTTCGCGCAGCTGCACGCCGCGTGGCGCGAATCCCTCGTCTGAGAGCGGATGCCGCGACCCGGCCGTCGCGCGTGAACCTCGGCATCCGACAAACGTCGCGCGGGTGCTGTCAGACGCGAGACGCGCGCACCGTGATTCGGCTGGACCTGCTCCCTAGGCTCTCACCCGTGAGTCGACCGCTCCGACGAAGGTGTCATGCCATGGCGCGTGCGGGTCACAGCCCATTCGAGCCGAAAGTGGAGACCATGACCAGTACCCGAACTGCGGTCGCTCCGAGGCGGCGCTGGGGGGCGATGCTCACCGCATCGACCCTGGCGGCGTCCCTCGTGGCCCTCGCGCCCCCCGCCGTCGCCCTGGCGGCCGAGTCCGAGGTGGGCTCATCGACCGTCGTGCCCATGCAGATCACCGGTGATGATGCAGAGCGCTTCTCGCTGGTGATCATGGGTGACGGCTACACCGCCGACGAGCAGCAGAAGTTCTACGACGAGGTCGAGGTGCACCTCGAGACGATGTGGAGCATCGAGCCCTTCAAGAGCTACCGCAACCACTTCAACGTCTACGCGATCGGCATCGTCTCGGGCGAGTCGGGCATCAGCTGCGACCGCACCCTCGACGCCCCGCGCCGCAACACGCCGCTCGGCATGTCGTTCTGGGGCGGATGCCGCGCCTCGAGCGTCGAGCGCCTCATCACGATGAACAACTCGGCGGCGCAGCGGTACGCCGCGCAGGCGCCGAAGGTCGACCAGATCCTCGCGCTCGCCAACAGCGACACCTACGGCGGCGCGGGCGGCGCCTACGCGACGGCCAGCGGTGGGAACCCGCTGTCGGCGCTCATCTCGCCCCACGAGATCGCCCACTCGCTCGGTGGTCTGCAGGACGAGTACGACTACTACACGCGCGGCATCACGACCGGTGACTACACCGGCCGCGAGCCGAGCTCGGCGCACCACACGCTCCAGACGGCCGAGCAGATGGCCGAGCAGAAGACGAAGTGGTGGCGCTGGCTCGGCGAGGAGAGCGAGTCGGGTGGCATCATCGACGTCTACGAGGGCGGCATGTACTACTCGACGGGCATCTACCGTCCCAGCCAGCACTCGATGATGAAGTCGCTGGGCTACCAGATGGACCAGGTCAGCCGCGAGATCATGACCGAGAAGGTCGCCGGCCGCGCGCCGCTCGTGCCCGCGTCCACCTCCACCGACGCCGCCGTCGCGCCCAACCAGGTGCTGTATGTCGAGACGTCCCACCCGGTCTACCACGAGAACGACGTCACCTGGGCGGTCAACGGCGAAGCGGTCGACAACCCCGCGAACCTGCGCACGCTCGACCTCGGCAAGCTCGGCGTGAAGGCCGGCGACACCGTGACGGCGACCGTCGTCGACAACACCGAGTTCATCCGCGACCCCGCGATCCGCGCCAAGTCGTCGATGACGCAGACGCGCACCTGGACCGTGGGCTCGGGCACCGCCAACGGCGGCACGGTCCGCCCCGGCATCACCGAGGCGTTCCCGACGTTCAAGCCCGCCGGTGCGGACGACATCCTGTACGTCAACACGACGCACCGCACCGACCGCGCGTTCGACATCACGTGGCGCGTCGACGGCGAGGTCGTCGCGACGCCCGCCGGCAAGAACACGTTCGACCTGGGCGCGCTCAACCTGAGCGGTGCGCACGAGGTCTCGGCGACCGTCTCCGACCCGGGCAACTCCGGTGCCGGACGCGTCGTGCAGGAGTGGGACGTCGACGCATCGGGCCCGACGGTCGAGGCGACCGTGACGGCTCCGATCTCGACCACGACCGGCGCCAACGGCGAGCCGCACTACATCGTGAACGAGTCGTTCGGGATGAAGCTCGTCGCGACCGACGACCGCGAGGGTGCGCTCATCTCGGAGTTCCGCCTGAACGGCGACGGCTGGCACAACTACTACGGTTCGCCGACCAACCCCGAGGACCCGTTCGTCTTCACGCCCACCGGCACGAACGTCGACGACCTCATCTACGGCAGCCTCGGTTCGGCCGGCATGTCGCACTCGCCGTTCCAGGAGACCGAGCCGGGCTACGGCACGCACCGTGTCGAGTACCGCGCGACCGACGCGTCGGGCAACATCGGCCCCGTGAAGGCGTTCACCGTCACGGTTCTCGGTGGCGATGACGCCGACAACCGTCAGGTCATCACGACCGAGGTCACCGGCGGCGCCCTGTCGCTCGCGATCGCGAGCGACGAGCCCGTCGTGCTCGACGGTGTCGCGCTGAACGGTGCGGACCAGACGGCGACCGGTGCTCTGCACGACGTCGCGGTCCGCGACTCGCGCGGTACCGCTGCGGGCTGGGACCTGACCGGCGAGGTGTCGGACTTCACGAGCGGCTCCGGCCTCATCGTGGCGGAGAACCTCGGCTGGGCGCCGCGCGCGGAGGCCGTCGAAGGCGACCTGCCGCAGGCCCCCGGCCAGTCGAGCAAGGTCACGCCCGGAAACGTCGCCGTCCCCGGTTCGGGCATCGGCGTTCCCTCCACGCTCTGCGAGTCGCCCGCGGGCAACAGCGCAGGTGCGTTCGTCTGTGGCGCCGACCTCACCCTCGGCGTCCCCGGGTCGACGCGTGCCGGCACCTACGCCGGTGTGCTGACGCTCACGCTCATCTGAGCGGATCCCCCCAACGGACGGGCCCCGGAGCACATGCTCCGGGGCCCGTCCTCGTCTTGTATGCGCGGACATCGGGGCACGCCGAGGCGGGCGGATGCGGCCGGGTGCCGGCATCCGAAAGGGTCCTCGAAAGGATCGCGGACGACGACCGTCTCGCGAAGTGGGGGATGCCGGGTCTAGAGGCCGAATTCGGCGATGACCTCGCCGTACTCCGTCTCGCCCACGGGCGTGAAGCCGACGCGGCGGAAGAACGCCTCGGGGCCGCCCTCGCCGGCTTCGTAGATCACCGTGACGCGGCCCATGCCGCGGGAGCGCGCCTCTTCGAGGAGCTGCTCGACGGCGAACCGGCCGACGCCGCGGCCCTGGTCATCGGCGTCGACGTTGATGCGCCACAGGATCGACTGGAAGTGCTCGATGGGCGCCTCGGGGTCGAAGCTCGCGCTGACGAAGCCGACGACCTCGTCGTCGTCGCCGTCGAGGACGACGCGCTGCCACGTCGTCTGCGGATTCACGACGGTCGCTGCGATCCCGTAGCTCACCGGCGCGAGGAACTGCTCCTGGCCGGGCTTGAGGGACATGTTGTTGACGGCGACGATCGTCGCCGCTGACAGTTCGACCAATCGCAGATCACCCATAGACGACAGGCTAACCGCATTCTCGGTCGCGGGTCACGCATCCGTCGTCACATCCGTGCGAAGACGGCGCAGATTATCTTGATATCGAGATATCTCGATGGTTTGAGGTAGCCTGGAATCTTGACTGAAGACCTGAATCCCGACTGAACGAAAGACGTGACCGGTGACAGATTCGACCATCATCTACACCTACACCGACGAGGCTCCGGCGCTCGCGACGGCATCGTTCCTGCCGATCGTCAAGGCCGTCACCGGCCGGGCGGGCGTCGACGTCGAAACGCGCGACATCTCTCTGGCAGGCCGTGTCCTGGCGGCGTTCCCGCAGGCGCTCGCGCCCGAGCAGCAGGTCGGTGACGCCCTGGCCGAGCTCGGTGGCCTCGCGACGCTGCCCGAGGCCAACATCATCAAGCTCCCGAACATCTCGGCGTCCATCCCGCAGCTGAAGGCCGCGATCGCCGAGCTCCAGGCCCAGGGCTACGACGTCCCGGATTACCCCGACGAGGCCACGACGCTCGAAGAGAAGGACGTCCGCGCGCGGTACGACCGCATCAAGGGCTCGGCGGTGAACCCCGTGCTTCGCGAGGGCAACAGCGACCGTCGTGCGCCGCTGTCGGTGAAGAACTACGCGCGCAAGCACCCGCACCGCAACAAGCCGTTCGCCGAGGGATCCAAGACGCGCGTCGCGACGCTCGGCCACGACGACTTCAAGGCGAACGAGACGTCGGTCCTCATCGAAGCCGACGATGTGCTGTCGATCCAGCACGTCGCCGCCGACGGCAGCGTGACCCCGCTCAAGACCGGCCTGAAGGTGCTCCCCGGCGAGATCGTCGACGCGACCTTCCTGTCGGCCAAGGCGCTCGACGCCTTCCTCGCCGAGACGCTCGAGACGGCCAAGGCCGACGACGTGCTCTACTCGGTGCACCTGAAGGCCACGATGATGAAGGTCAGCGACCCGATCATCTTCGGCCACGTCGTGAAGGCCTACTTCGACGACGTCTTCGAGCGCTACGGTGCCGAGCTCGCCCAGGCGGGGTTGAGCCCGAACGACGGCCTCGGTGCGATCCTCGCGGGTCTGCCGGCCCTCGAGCGCGGCGAGGAGATCGCCGCCGCCGTCAAGGCCGACCTCGAGAACGGCCCGCGGCTGTCCTACGTCAACTCCGACAAGGGCATCACGAACCTGCACGTGCCCTCCGACGTCATCGTCGACGCGTCGATGCCGGCGCTCGTGCGCAACGGAGGAAAGCTGTGGGGCGCCGACGGCGGCGAAGCGGACACGCTCGCGGTCATCCCCGACTCGTCCTACGCGGGGGTCTACCAGACCGTCATCGAAGACGTCATCGCGCGCGGCCCGCTCGACCCCGCGACGATCGGCACGGTGCCCAACGTCGGTCTCATGGCCCAGGCGGCCGAGGAGTACGGCAGCCACGACAAGACGTTCGAGATCGAGGCGCCCGGCGTGGTCCAGGTGCTCAGCGGCACCGGCGAGGTGCTGCTCTCGCACGAGGTCGAGGCGGGCGACATCTGGCGCGCGACGCAGACGAAGGACATCGCGATCCGCGACTGGGTCAAGCTCGCCGTCACGCGCGCGCGGGCGACCGGCTCGCCGGCCGTGTTCTGGCTCGATGAGAACCGCGCACACGACGCCGCGCTCATCGAGAAGGTGAAGACCTACCTCGCCGATCACGACACGACGGGCCTCACGATCGAGATCCTCGCGCCCGCCGAGGCGACCCGGTATTCGCTGGACCGGCTGCGCAAGGGCGAGGACACCATCTCGGTGACCGGCAACGTGCTGCGCGACTACCTCACGGACCTCTTCCCGATCCTCGAGGTCGGCACGAGCGCCAAGATGCTCTCGATCGTGCCGCTCCTCGCGGGCGGCGGCCTCTTCGAGACCGGTGCCGGCGGATCGGCGCCCAAGCACGTGCAGCAGCTGCTGGCCGAGAACTACCTGCGCTGGGATTCGCTGGGCGAGTTCTTCGCTCTCGCGGCCTCGCTCGAGCACCTCGCGACCGTGACGGGCAACGTCAAGGCGCAGGTCCTCGCCGATACGCTCGACGCCGCGACGGGGACCTTCCTCGAGAACGACAAGTCGCCGGGCCGTGCGCTCGGCACGACCGACAACCGGGGCAGCCACTTCTACCTCGCGCTGTACTGGGCACAGGAGCTCGCGAACCAGCAGGCGGACCCTGAGCTCGCCGCGGCCTTCGCACCCGTCGCCGACGCACTCGCGTCGGCCGAAGACGATATCGTCGCGGAGCTGCTCGCCGTGCAGGGCGCGCCCGCCGAGATCGGCGGCTACTACCGCCCCGACACCGAGCTCGTGACCGCCATCATGCGGCCGTCTGCGACGCTCAACGCGATCATCGACGGGATCTGACCCGCCCGATCACGAAGGCCCTGTCCGCTCAGCGGGCAGGGCCTTCGTCGTTCACACCGGATGCCGCGTGGCAGGGGCGTATGCGGGGGCGGTCAGGCGCGGACCTGCACCTCGGTGCCCACGGGCGCCCAGTCGAAGAGGAACTTGGCAGCGCCGACGGGCATGTTCACGCAGCCGCTGCTGATGTGCGCGGCACCGAAGCTGTTGTGCCAGTAGGCGCCGTGGAACGCCTGGTCGCCGTTGAAGTACGCCACCCACGGAACGTTCTCGGTGCAGTACGGCGCTCCGGGGAAGCATCCCATGTCCTGGATATTGCGCTTCCAGTTGATGCGGAACGACCCGGTGAACGTCGGCGTCGAGGACTTGCCGGCCGAGATGGGATACGAGTTGACGAGGTTGCCGTTCTCGTAGAGGTAGGTGCGCAGATCGCCGAGATCGACCACGACGTTGCGGGCGAGTGTCGTCGTCGCGAACGGCACCTCGGTGACCGGCAGGGCGAATGCGGCTTCGCCGGCCGCGAGCTGCTCGGCGTACGCCGCCGCGATGCCGGACGTATCGCCCAGTTCGCGGCCCACGACGCCCGTGGCCAGCTCATTGAGCACGCCGCCCCCCGAATCGGTGACGACCGTCGCGTTCGCCGCCTCGCGGTTGACCGCGGCGGGGAGCGTATCGACGACGGCCTGGATGGCGGCCTCGTCGACACCGACCTCGAACGTGCCGCGCGGCCCCGGAGTCACGGTGAGCCATGAGGCGACCTGCTCGCGGGTGATCGGCACGGTGCGCTCGTCGCCGATGTAGAAGCCGGCCGTGTCGAGGACGCCGTTGAGCTTGACGGCGGCGGATTCGGCGACGAACGTCGGGGTGCCGGCGACGACGGGGGCGGCGACCGGGTCGAATGCGACCGTCGTCTCACCCTCGGCGAACGCGGCGTTGAGGCTCGCGCCGAGCTCGACGAGGTCGACGCCGGTGCCCTCGACGGCGGGAGTCGTGATGAAGCTGACGCTCTCGGCGTCATAGGCGAGTGTCGCGTCGACCGGGTCGACGTAGAGGTCGGGTGCCGCAGCGCGCAGCGCAGCCGTCGCGATCTCGGGGTCGATGCTGATCGACGCCTCGATCGGTTCGGGGAACCACTGCGTGACGTTCCACATCGGGCTCGCCGCGAACGCCGTGTCGGCGAGAGCGCGGGCCTCGACCGTGGCGCCCAGATCCAGTGCGTTGACCGCGACGTCGCCGCCGGCCCCGGTCAGGACCACGTCGGTCTCGGCCAGTCGTTCGTTGATGGCATCCGTCGCCGCGCCCGATGTGAGCAGTCCGACGGGCACACCCGCGACGGAGGTGCCCGGGGCGATGAGCACGAGCGACGTCGCGACGAGGGCGACCGCGAGGGTGCCGGCTCCGGCGCCGATCCAGATGCCCGTGTGCTTCTTCTTGGGCGCGGGGTCGCGCGGAGCCCACTCGGGCTGGTCGGAGGCATCGGCGCGCGGAATCGCCGCGGTCGTCGACTCAGCTGGATCGACGGACGTGCCGTCGGCGCTGGTCGGCTCTTCGGCTCCAGGCTTGATCGCGAGATCCGTCACGCAGAAACCCCCCGGCTTGAACGGATATATCCCCCTATCGTATCCGAGCGTGTCAGGCGCGCGGGGCGCGGTCCGATCGCCACGACGTTAACGTTTCGGTAAACGCCCGTGGACGGCTCAGCTGTCGAACACCTTTCCGGGGTTGAGGATGCCGTGCGGATCGAACACGCGGGCGATCTCGCGCTGCAGCTGCCACTGGTCATCGCCGAGTTCGTCGGCGAGCCAGCGGCGCTTGAGCACCCCCACCCCGTGTTCGCCGGTCAGCGTGCCCCCGAGCCGCAGAGCCGCGCGGAACAGGTCGTCGGCGGCATCCCAGATAGAGGGCGGGGCTTCGACGATGCCGTGTTCGTCGGGTCGGCCGTCGAACACGAAGTTCGGGTGCAGGTTGCCGTCGCCCGCGTGGGCGACCGTCGGGATCGAGACGCCGTGCTCGCGCTCGACACGGGCGATCTCGTCGAACATCGCCGGCATGGCGCTGCGCGGAACCGCGATGTCCTCGATGAGCGTCGTGCCCAGCGTCTCCATGGCGGGGTGCATCGAGCGGCGGATCGCGAGCAGCCGCTCGCCCTCTTCGGGGTCGCGGGAGACCACGACGGCTCCGCCCGCGGCGCGCAGTACGTCGGCGATGGCGGCGGCTTCATCGCCGCTCGCGGGTCCGTCGGTCTGGATCGTCAGCTGCGCGGCGCCGGGGGTCGGCGCGGCGAGGGCCAGCAGCGCGTGGACGGCGGCGAGGGATGCGGCATCCATCAGCTCCATGATCGAAGGCTGCAGTCCCGCGGCCGTCACGGCGGACGACGCCGTCGCGGCGGCGCGCACGTCGGGGAAGGTCGCGGCGATCGTGCGCACCTCGCCGGGCACGAGACGGCGCAGCTTGAGCGTCGCACCGACGATGACGCCGAGCGTGCCCTCGGACCCGATCATGAGCGAGGTCAGGTCGAGGCCCGTGACGCCCTTGACGGTGCGTCGTCCGAGCCGCAGGAAGCGCCCATCGGCGAGGACGACGTCGACACCGAGGACCGCATCGCGCACGACGCCGTACTTCGCGCAGAGAAGCCCGCCCGCGCCGGTGGCGATGTTGCCGCCGACCGTCGAGATCGCGCGGCTCGCCGGATCCGGTGCCCACCACAGTCCCTCGACGGCGAGGGCGTCGTTGAGGTCGGCGTTGAGGATGCCCGGCTCGACGACGGCGACGAGGTCGTCGGGGCGCACTTCGAGGATGCGTCCCATGCCGCGCACGGACAGCGCGATCTCACCGTCGCCCGTGTTCGCGGCGCCCGCGAGTCCCGTGCCGGCCCCGCGCGTCACGACGGGCGTGCCCGTCGCGTTCGCGATCCGCATGGTCTGCTGCACATCGTCGACGCTGCGCGCGTGGACGACCGCGAGGGGCGTTCCGGATGCCACGTGGCCGGACTTGTCGGCGCGCGCGGCTTCGCGCGCGGCATCCGTCGTGTCGACTCGATCGCCGAGCACCGCGCGCAACTGCGCGAGCACACCGGCGCGGTCGGTCACGCCAAGCGCCGCCGGCCCGCGAAGACGCCCACCGTGACGGCGACGACGCCGAAGGCGAGGCCGACCCAGGCCATGTCCATGCTCCACCAGGCGATCGTCGCGGCGACATAGACGAGCAGTTCGACGACGGCGCGCACGAAGGGATGCACGGCGAAGACGGCGCGCGGTGAGACGAACAACGCCCAGACGAGGATCGCGAGGGCGGGGGCGCCGATGCCGGCGACGATGTTCCACGGGAAGGGCCACGCGACGAAGCCCCAGAACGCGAGCGAGCCGAACGCGAGGATCTGGCAGAGGAACGCGAGCACGTCGATTCCGGAGAGCGGGGTGCGCATTCCGGCCGCCGGTGCGGCGGGCGTCTGAGGCGTCACGTACGGGGTCTCGGCCATGGGCTCCAGTCTACGCTCGGGTGTCCTCCGCGCTGTCTTCGCCGGGTCAGAGCCCGTCGCCGAGCGACACGAGATCCTGCACGTTGTACGACTGCACGAGGCCGGTCTGATCTCCCGCGATGTACTGGAGCTGGAGCCGTGCACCGATGAGCAGGTCGAGGACCGTCGGGCGGAGGATCATGGGCGCGGCGCCGGCCCCGTCGAGGGTCAGGATGCCGCGATCCGCACCGCTGTAGGTGACGTGCACCTGCGTGCCCGGGTCTCCTGTGACGTCGAACCCGATCGTCAGACGCGTGCCCTCGAACCACGTCGAGACGTCGTCGATCGCGGGTGTTCCCTCGGGAAGGACGGGCTCGGGCGGGTCGGTCGGCTCGGGATCGGGCGTGGGATCGGGATCGGGCGTGGGCTCGGGATCCGGCGTCGGGGTCGGTTCGGGATCCGGGGTCGGGGTGGGGTCGGGATCCGGCGCCGGTGTCGGCGTGGGCGTCGCGGGGTCCGCGGCGGGCGGCGTCGGAGCCGGGACGGGCGGAGCGCTCGGACGCGGTGCCGTCTCGCGCGGATCCGGCGACGGCACGGTCGCGGCGGGCGGTGTCGGCTCGGTGAGCGGCGCGGACGGAGTGGGGGCGGGCGTGGAGATCACGAGGGGCTCGTCGGTGTCGACGGGTGCTTCGGCGACGGTCTCCACGATCGCATTCTGCGCCGAGACGGGCGACGAGGTGAGGGCGGGCACGATGACGGCTGCCGTCACGACCGACCCTGCGACGAGCAGGCTCGCGGCGGCGATCCCCGTGATCGCGCCGATGCCGGACAGGGCGCCGCCCGTGACCGTCGCGCCGGCGACTCCCGCTGCCGCGCCACCCGAGGTCACTGCCGCCGTCGTCGACGCCGAGCCGCCGAGCGAAGCTGCCGAGCTCGCCGGCCCGACGGGCACGAGCAGGGACTGCGCCCCGCCGCTGCCGGCGGCCGATCCCGCGGGGGCGAGGGTCGCGGCACCCGAGCCGCCGATCGTCACGGCTCCTTCGACGACGGTGGAGGGCATGGCGGCGAGGGCGACGAGAGGTGCACCGCCGCCCTGCAGCGAGGCGAGGTATCCGGCCGCACCCGCGGTGCCGATCGTGAGCGGCAGCAGGACGAGCGCCAGGCGACTGCCCACCTCTTTCGCCTCGCTCGCGACGATCGTGCAGCGCGTGCACTCCGCCAGGTGCGACTCGAGCTTGCCGTGGTCGCGGCGCCCCAGATTGCTGCGGGCGTACGCGCCGAGACGCTCGATCGTCCACTGGCAGGGGGAGCCGTCGGTGACCGAGCGCAGGTGAGCTTGGATCCAGGCTTCGCGCAGGCCTTCGCGCGCACGGAACGTCAGCTGTGCGACGGCGGTCGCCTTCAACCCGAGCAGCGGCGCGATCTCGGCGGGTTTCATGCCCTCGATCTCGGAGTACCAGAGCACCTCCTGCCAGCGCGTCGGCAGGCTCCGGAATGCCTGGTGCGTGAGCCCGCGATCGAGGGCCTCATCCGTCGCCTGCTCGGTCGTCGCCGGATCCTCGACCGTGTCGAGGACGTCGACGGCGGTGTCCTTGCGGGCGCGTCCCCAACCGGCCGCCGTGTTGCGGATGCTCGTGAACAGGTAGGCGCGGAACGAGCCGGTCGGTCCGCCGCCCTTCTGGATCGACTGATAGATCCGCGTGTAGGCCTCTTGCACGAGGTCGTCGGCATCGAGCGACGACGAGACCGAACGCGCGACCGTCACACCGGACCGGTAGTGGCGCCGCCACAGCTCGCCGAACGCGGACGCATCGCCCGAGCGTGCGCGCAGCACGAGGTCGGCGTCGCCGAGCTCGGTGGCGCCGGGCGTGTCGTTCATCGTCATGCGGACTCCACGTGGCTGAGGGAAGGTCGAGCACCTTCCACTCATGAGACGCGCGAAGACGGGAATCATCACGCGACTTTCCCATTCTGCTCGCCCTACGGCCGTTTGTCTCCTGTTCTCCGGCCGCCGGATGAGCCTTCTGACGGGTGCGGAGAAGAATTTCCCGGAACCCGCGTAATAGATCGGCATGACCCCCGTCTCATGGTGTGAGAGACATTGCCCGCACTCCCGTCGGGGGGCAGGAGCCGGGCACGGCGCGATGGGCGAACCGTCCGGAGCAGCCGGAGGCGGACTCGGAGAACCGCTCGGGGGAGGGGTTCCGAGTCCGCCGGATGTCTCGCCAGGGGGAGTCGCGGCCGCTGCACATGGGGATGCAGCGGCCGCCTCATTCCTCGGTCTCGACGCGCTGGCCGCCGAGCCACACGCCACGGACCTCGAAGTCGCCCGTGAGCAGCACGGCATCGGCGAGCCGGTCGGGTTCGAGCGCACCGAGGTCGTCGCGGCCGAGCACGCGTGCGGGTGTCGTGGTGAGAGCCGCGACGGCGTCTCCGAGGCGCACGCCCGCGGCGACCGTGCGCCGCAAGGCGGCATCCTGGGTGAGCGTCGAACCCGCGATCGCTCCGCCGCGGGTGAGCCGGGCCGCGCCGCCGACGACGTCGACGGCGAGAGAGCCGATCTCGTAGCGCCCATCGGGCTGCCCTGCCGCCGCCATGGCGTCCGTCACGAGAGCGATGCGCCCCGGCGCCGCGGCGAACGCGATGCGCACGACCTCGGCATGCACGTGCAGGCCGTCGACGACCAGCTCGAGGGTCACGCGGGGATCGAGGGTCGCGGCGCCGACCGGACCGGGCGCGCGGTGGTGCAGGCCCGGCATCGCGTTGAAGGCGTGGGTGAGGAGCGTCGCCCCCGCGGCGAAGGCCGCTGCGGTGCGATCGAGATCGGCGCCCGTGTGCCCGACGGCGGCCACGGCGCCCGCGGCGACGACGGCGCGCACGGCGTCGAGACCGCCCGGCAGCTCGGGGGCGAGCGTCACCTGGCGCACCGTGCCGCGCCCCGCATCGAGCAGGCGCGCGACCGAGTCCGCATCGGGATGCCGCAGCTGCGCCCCGTCGTGCGCGCCCTTGTGGTCGGGGGCGAGGAACGGCCCCTCGAGGTGCGCACCCAGCACGGTCGGCTCCGAGCCGGTCAGGTCGGCGACGACGGCCGCCCGCTCGGCGATCCGATCGAGCGGAGCCGTCACGAGCGAGACGACGGCGCGCGTCGTGCCGTGGCCGAGATGGAACCGGCGTGCGGCACGGATCGCGTCGGGCCCGTCCTCGTGCGCGGCGCCCCCGCCGCCGTGCGTGTGCAGATCGATGAAGCCGGGCGGCGGCATCCGTTATGCTCGGAGCGTCGCGACTGGCGTTGAGGTGGGTCACCACCGGGGAGCGGCTGACGACGGCATTCGACCGCACGCCTGGGCCGATGTGTGACCTTTCGAACCCTCCGATTGCCGCAGTCAAGGAGACCGTCATGACCGACCAGTTCTTCAACGCCCCGCTCGCCGAGGTCGATCCCGAGATCGCGCAGGTGCTCGAGCGCGAACTCGAGCGACAGCGCGGGTACCTCGAGATGATCGCATCCGAGAACTTCGTTCCCGTCTCGGTGCTCCAGTCGCAGGGGTCAGTGCTCACCAACAAGTACGCCGAGGGGTACCCCGGCCGGCGCTACTACGGCGGATGCGAAGAGGTCGACGTCGCCGAAGAGCTCGCGATCCAGCGGGCGAAGGAGCTGTTCGGCTCGGAGTTCGCCAACGTCCAGCCGCACTCGGGCGCGTCGGCGAACGCCGCCGTGCTGCACGCGATCGCGCGCCCCGGCGACACGCTGCTCGGGCTGTCGCTCGATCACGGCGGTCATCTGACGCACGGGATGAAGATCAACTTCTCGGGCCGGCTCTACAACATCGTCGCGTACGGCGTCGACCCCGAGACGTCCGTCGTCGACATGGACGAGGTGCGCCGCCTCGCCCTCGAGCACAAGCCGAAGGTCATCATCGCGGGCTGGTCGGCCTACCCCCGCCAGCTCGACTTCGCCGCGTTCCGCGCGATCGCCGACGAGGTCGGGGCGCTCCTGTGGGTCGACATGGCGCACTTCGCGGGGCTCGTCGCGGCGGGCCTTCACCCGAACCCCGTGCCGCACGCGCACGTCGTCTCGTCGACCGTGCACAAGACGATCGGCGGTCCGCGCTCGGGCTTCATCCTCACGAACGACCCCGACATCGCGAAGAAGATCAACTCGGCGGTCTTCCCCGGTCAGCAGGGCGGTCCGCTCATGCACGTCATCGCCGCGAAGGCGACGGCGTTCAAGCTCGCCCGCACCCCCGAGTTCGCCGAGCGTCAGGAGCGCGTGCTGCGCGGGGCCGCGATCCTCGCCGACCGGCTCATGCAGCAGGACGTCGCCGATGCCGGCATCACGCTGCGCTCGGACGGCACCGACGTGCACCTCGTCCTCGTCGACCTGCGCGACGCCGCGATCGACGGCAAGCAGGCCGAAGACCTGCTCCACGACATCCACATCACGGTGAACCGCAACGCCGTCCCGAACGACCCGCGTCCGCCGATGGTGACGTCGGGTCTGCGCATCGGCACG
The DNA here is from genome assembly GCF_053644215.1 of Microbacterium sp. NPDC055442. NCBI lineage: Bacteria > Bacillati > Actinomycetota > Actinomycetes > Micrococcales > Microbacteriaceae > Microbacterium > Microbacterium sp. NPDC055442. The sequence goes on from NZ_JBSHLF010000004.1 coordinate 80,353, forward strand.
CCCGCGCTCGCGACGCGCGGGTTCGGCGATGCGGAGTTCACCGAGGTCGCCGACATCATCGCGCTCGCGCTGCTGCCGGACGCCGACACCGAGGCGCTGCGCGCCCGCGTCGCCGCCCTCACCGCCGCGTTCCCGCTCTACCCCGACCTGCAGCAGTAGCCCGGAGCCGCCCGGAGCCGCCCGGCGCCGCGCCTTTCGCCGAACCGTACCCTTTCCGTCGAGACAGACGTCGAGGGCGTCGGGTTCGCCGCGAAAGGTACGGTTCGAGGCGATCCTCGGAGCGGGCGAGCCGAATTCGACCTGATGGAGACGCAGAAGTGACCGCGAACACACTCGACGGGAAGGCCGCGGCGGCGGCGATCAAGGACGAGCTGAGGGGCCGCGTCGACGCGTTGCGCGAGCGCGGCGTCGTGCCCGGCATCGCGACCGTGCTCGTCGGCGCCGACCCCGCGTCGCAGCTCTACGTGGGCATGAAGCACCGTCAGTCCGAGGCGATCGGCATGAACTCGATCCAGATCGAGCTTCCCGCCGACGCGTCGCAGGCCGACGTCGAAGCCGTCATCGACGACCTCAATGCGGATGCCGCGTGCCACGGCTACATCGTGCAGCTGCCGCTGCCGAAGCACATCGACACCGACGCGATCCTGGAGCGGATCGACCCCGCGAAGGACGCCGACGGACTGCACCCGACCAACCTCGGGCGCCTCGTCTTGAACGTCAACAAGCCCATCACGACCCCCCTGCCGTGCACGCCCCGCGGCGTCATCGAGCTGCTGCTGCGCAACGACTACGACCTGAACGGCAAGCACGTCGTCGTCGTCGGACGCGGCGTCACGATCGGCCGTTCGATCGGCCTGCTGCTGACGCGCCGGGACATCAACGCGACCGTGACCCTGACCCACACCGGCACGACCGACCTCGACCGCCACCTGCGCGAGGCCGACGTCATCGTCGCGGCAGCGGGGGTCAAGCACATCGTGCGGCCCGAGCACGTCAGGCCCGGGGCCGCCGTGCTCGATGTCGGCGTGACGCGGGAGACCGACCCCGAGACGGGCAAGAGCACGGTCCACGGCGATGTGCATCCCGATGTCGCCGAGGTCGCCGGCTACCTCTCACCCAACCCCGGGGGCGTGGGGCCCATGACGGTCGCCCTGCTCATGACGAACGTCGTCGAGGCCGCCGAACGCTCCCTGGCCTGACCGCGCGGCGTGCGGGTCGCGAAGTTCGGAGCTTCGCGCGAAGTTCGGACTTTCGCGCGGAGTCCGGATGGGATGGCCGCGCGAGTCCGAGCTTCGCGCCGACCTCCGAGGTCGAGATGCGCAACCGTGCGCGTCAGGCGTCGCGCGTCACGCGAAGTTCGGAGGTTGGCGCGGGGTTCGGAGGCTCGCGTCGAGTTCGGACTGGACGGGCTTGCGGGTCCGAGCTTGGCGCGGTTCTCCGAGGTCGACACGAGCGGATGCCGCCACCTGCCGCCCGCGGCGCGATTCTCCGGGGCTGGGATGTGGAGTCGGGTGGGGGCTTCGCGAAGTTCGGAGGTTCGCGCGGGGTTCGGAGGCTCGCGCGGGGTTCGGGCTGGACGGGCTTGCGGGTCCGAGCTTGGCGCGGTTCTCCGAGGTCGACACGAGCGGATGCCGCCACCCGCCGCCCACGGCGCGAGAGCAGACCAGCGGATGCCGCACCCCGTGGCCGCCACCCGCCGCCCACGACGCGAGAGCAGACCAGCGGATCCCGCCACCCCGTGGCCGCACCCGCGGCGCCGCGGCGATTCAGAGCCCGTCGAGCATCTTCCGCTGCTCGTCGGTGAGGCCGTCGTTCAGTTCGCGGCGGCCTGCCGCCGAGGCGGGCGTTTCGGGGGTCGCGTCCGCTGACCGGACCCGACCCCCGGTCGCACGGTCGTAGAGAGCCCCCGCGCGCGCCTCGATCTTGTCGTCGACGGCGTCGTAGATGACCCAGGCGAGCAGCAGGGCGAGGGGCGGGATGACCCAGCCCCAGAACCAGCCCGACACGTTGACGCCCGAGAGGACGACGACGAGGATCCACACGATGAGCTCGACGACGAACACGAGCCCGAACTGCACGAGCTTCTCGCCGAGCCGCGTGCGCTGACCGGCCGACTTCGCCGCGGCGCCGCGGAACATCCGACCGACGAGGGGTTTGAGCCAGATCGTCGCGGCCGTCAGCACGACGCCCGCCCACAGGGCCGCCCACCCGACGCGCACCGAGGACAGCAGCATGCCGACGATGAGCAGCACGACGACGTTGAACACGTAGAGCGACACGAAACGCACGAGCCAGGCCTTCATGGCCCCAGCGTGGCATGTCGAGTCGTCGTTGTCAGCGCACCTCGGGCTGCGCGCGTCCCGCGAAGTGCAGGCAGCGTGTGCCGTCGGAGAGCGAGAACGGCACGATAGGCATGAAGGCGCCGAGGGCGTCGGTCAGGAAGGTGCCGTCGGCCGCCTGCCGGATCGTGCCCGAGAAGCTGTCGCGCCCGAGGCTCTCCGCCGCGAGCCCGCCGATGTCGATCTGCACCGCGGGGGCGCCCGATGGGGCATCCGACACGGCGATGCGCATGTTGACCCGCTCGTAGACACCTGCCCATTCGCTCACATCAGCCGCGCCGGTGCTCGGCTCGAGCGGTGCCGGAGGGCGGATGCCGCAGATCTCCTCGATCGCCGTGGCGGTCAGCGACTCCATCGCGGCGCCGAGGCCCGGACCGTTTCCGAGCACGACGACGGCGGTGCCGTGGTCGGGCAGGATCCGCAGCGACGCGCCCTGTCCGACCGTGCCACCGTCGTGGCCAGTGATCCGGGTGCCGTCCCACGTGCGCAGCATGAACCCGAGCCCCCAGTCGTCGGCGAGCGACGGGTCCGGCACGCGCACCGCGGGCGCGAACGCCGCCGCGACAGCGCTCTCGGACAACAGCCGCCCGCCGCCCGGTCCCGTGCCGCCGTCGAGGTAGAGGCGCGCGAACGCGAGCACGTCGGCCGCGGATGCAGCGAGGCCTCCGGCCGAGCCCATGGTCCGCGGTGTCGCGACCAGGGGAGCCAGCTCGAGGCCGTCGGCACCCGGAACGTGGCCGAACGCCGCTCGATGCCGCAGCGCCTCTTCGGGCAGCGTGCACGAGTGCGTCATCCCCAGAGGGCGCAGCAGTCGTTGGGCGAGTGCCTCGTCGTACGTGAGGCCGGTCACCCTCTCGATGAGTCGGCCCGCGATCGCGAACCCGGTGTTGCTGTACGACCAGGCCGCGCCCGGCGCGAAGACCTGGGCGAGTTCGCCGCAGGTGGCGACGTAGCGCTCGAGCACGTCTTCGCCGCGTCCGAGGTCGAGGAAGTGATCGCCGTCGATGCCGCTCGTATGCGTGAGCAGGTGTCGGGCGGTCACCGCTTCTCGCGCGGCGGCATCGCCCCAGGCGAGCTCGGGCATGACCGACACGAGCGGTGCGTCGAGGTCCAGCAGGCCGTCGTCGGCGAGCATCAGCAGCAGCGTCGCCGTGTACGCCTTCGTGACCGAGCCGATCTGGAAGACCGAGTCGGGCGTCGCGTCGACGGCGGTCGCGAGGTTGAGCACCCCGGAGGCGAACGTGTGCACCTCGCCGTCGCTCAGGATGCCGAGCGACAGGCCGGGCAAGGAATCGGGGGAGGCGAGATCGTCGAGCCTGGCCTGCCAGGCGTCACGGTCGATGGTCATCGGGGGAGTCCTTTCTCGGTGGGGCAGGGGAATCGTCGGGCACCCCCAGCAGTCGGCGCAGTGTCGCTGCCAGCAGGCCCCCGACGTCGGTGTGCAGGTCGACGAGGTATTCGATCGTGAGTCCTCGGATGAGGCTCGTGACGACGGCGGCGAGATCGTCGGCCGCGAGGGGCGGCGTCACGCCGATCAGGCGACACTGCTCGGCAAGCAGCTCGGCCAGAGCGCTGCGACCCGCCCGCTGGGCCTGCATCACCCGGACGCTGAGCGCCGGATCGGTGGACGCGAAGGCGGTGAACTCGACCTCGGCCGACAGCCATTCGCGCGTCTGCGATGCTTCCGCCGCGAGCCAGCGCGCCAGCAGGTCCACGCGCTGTGCGGCCGTCGCGGTGGCGGGTGCGACGAAAGACGAGCGGTCCTGCTGCCTGTCGAACCGCTCGTCCACGAGCGCGAGGAAGAGCTCGCCCTTGTTCGCGAAGTTCGAGTAGACCGCTCCTCGCGTGTAGCCGGCCTTCGCCGCGACATCCTCTATGGCCACACGGGTGAACCCGCGTGCCAGAAACAGGCGCCGTGCCGCTTCGAGTATTCGTGCGCGAGTCACATCGCGGGGATCTCTTGCCAAGGTTTGCCTCCTCGATACAGACTGTATCGACATGATCAAGTCTTGATCAAGAGGCAGATTCCAACAATGGATACGAGGTGTATGCAATGGATGCCACGTTCGCGGCGCTCCAGGAGCTCATCGATCGCACGGCCGAGGATGCCGGAATCCCCGGCGCGGCGGTCGCGGTGGTGCACGACGGTGTCGAACGACTGTTCACGACCGGCGTCGCCAGCGTCGCGGCCCCCGCTCCGGTCACGATCGACACGCTCTTCATGACGGGTTCGACCACCAAGACGGTGACGGCGACGACGGTGCTCGCTCTCGTCGAGGAAGGGCGTCTCGACCTCGACCGGCCCGTCGCCGACCTTCTGCCCGAGCTGCGGCTCAGCAGCTCGCGCGCACTCGCGGCACTGACGCCGCGGCACCTCCTCACCCACACGGGCGGCTTCGAGGGTGACATCGCCGACGACGAGTCCGACTGGTCGCGTGCGGCTCTCGAGCGCAGCATCGCCCAGTACGGGGAACTGCCGCAGTACGCGCCGCCGGGGGAGAGCTTCTCGTACAGCAACGCCGGGTTCCGGCTGCTCGGTCGTCTGCTCGAGGTGGTCGACGGCGACGACTACGACATCGTGGTGCGCCGCCGCGTGCTCGAGCCCCTCGGCATGGGATCGAGCCTGTTCCTGCCGTGGGATGTCTTTTCCCGGCCCCACGTCGCCGGACACGAGGTGGGACCCGACGGCGCCTCGACCGTCGTGCACACGTGGGGTCTCGGCCGGTCCGCGCTCCCCGAGGGCGGCCTCGTCTCATCGATCGCCGACCAGGCGCGATACCTCCGGTTCCACCTCGACGGCACCGCCGCCGTCTCGGCGCCCGTCTCGCCGGAACGGCGTCGCTTGATGCAGACGGCGCAGGCCGATGCCGCCGTGCCGTTCGACGCGGTGGGGCTCCCGTGGCTCCTCGTGCGGGAGTACGGCACGACCGCCGTCACCCACGGCGGCAACGTCGCGGGCATCCAGCGCTCCACGATGACGCTCGTTCCCGACGAGGGGCTGGGCGTCACGGTGCTCGCGAACTCGGGGGCGGGCGGCGCGCTCGGTGCCGCGGTCGATGAATGGTGCTTCCGCACGTTGCTCGGGCGCGTGCCCGATGAGCCCCGCGCCGCGGTCTCGCAAGAACCGCGCGAGCTGGCGCCCTACTGCGGACGGTTCGATGCAGGCACCTGGGGGATCGACCTCATCGCCGACGAGGGAATGCTGCGCGCGACGTTCTTCTTCACCTCGCCGTCCGACGACGAGCAGCGGGTGCTCCCGCCGCCGCTGCGCCTGGCGTTCACGGGGGTGCGCGACGAAGTGGTGCGTCCCGAAGCGCCGCAGACGGTCTTCGGGCGGTTCGAGCGCGGCGCAGACGGTGCCGTCGTCCGCCTGAAGACGCAGGGCCGCACGCTGCGGCGGACGGAGTCGCCCGCGGGTGCGCAGCGATGACCGTCGAGGATGACATCCGGACCGTTTTCGACGAAGCGGGGGTCTCGGGCTTCCTCCACGCGCGTCCCGTGGGCAGCCGTGCGGGAGCCGAGGTCGACGTTTCGGCCGACGCGCGAGTCGTGCTGGCGTCGGTGTTCAAGATCCCCGTCGCCGTCGCGGTCGAACGCGCGGTGTCGGCGGGCGAGCTGTTGCCGCACGAGCAGACGACGATCACCGCACGTTATCGCCGTGGCGGTGTCGGGCTCGCCGGGCTCCGCGACGACGCCGTACTGACCTGGCGCGACCTGGCGCATCTCATGCTGACCCTCAGCGACAACGCCGCCACCGATGCTCTCTTCCATCGTGTCGGCCAGGCCGCCGTCGATCGGGTGCTCGCCGATCTCGGCCTGGCCGGCACGCGGATCGACGGATGCTGCGAGGACATCATCGACTCGATGGTCGACGAGCTGGGCATCCCGCGCGACGTCCCCGACATCGACGCGGCGCTGGGCCGGCAGCCCGCCGAGCGACTCTGGGCCCTCTCGGCGCTCGATCCCACGCGATCGACATCGTCGACCCCGCGCGAGATGACGACGCTCATCGACGCCCTCTGGACCGACCGCGCCGCACCTCCCGACGCGTGCGCTCGCGTGCGCGCCGCGATGGCGCAGCGGGTCTGGCCCCACCGACTGTCGTCGGGCTTTCCGGCGGGCGTGCGCGTCGCAGGCAAGACCGGCACGCTTCCGGCGATCCGCAACGAGGTGGGAGCCGTGACGTACCCCGATGGCCGGGTCTACGCCGTGGCCGTGTTCACCCGTGCGGACTCGCTCGAGGGTCATCGCCCCGAGGTGGATCGTGCGATCGGCGTCGCTGCGCGTCTGGCCGTCGACGCGTTGCGTGACTTTGGGTGAGCTGGACCAATCCTCCGCGTCAGTTTCATCCGATTGAACAAAAACTGCGACGGCTTCGGTTCTTATGGTGAGGGGATGCAGAACATCGCCGATGTCGCCGATTTCCTCCGCACCGACTTCGCTCGCCTCGTGGCAGAGCACGGAGTGCCCGGTGCCGCCGTCGCCGTGCTGAAGGACGGCGAGGTGATCGATGCCGCAGCCGGCGTGCTGAGCACGGCGACGGGTGTCGAAGCGACGTCCGACTCCGTCTTCCAGATCGGATCGATCACGAAGGTGTGGACGGCGACGCTCGTCATGCAACTCGTGGACGAGGGGCTTGTCGACCTCGACGCCCCGGTGCGCGACTATCTGCCCGACTTCCGGATCGCTGACGAGGGCGCGGCCTCGGCGATCACGACGCGGCAGCTTCTGAGCCATCAGGCGGGCTTCGAGGGTGACGTCTTCACCGACACCGGCCGCGGAGACGACGCGATCGAGAAGTACGTCGCGACGCTCGCCGAGCTGCCGCAGGTCTTCGCTCCCGGGGAGCTCTTCGCCTACAACAACGCCGGCTACATCGTGCTCGGCCGCCTCATCGAGGTGCTGCGCGAGACGACCTGGGAGGCCGCGCTCATGCAGCACCTCGTGGCGCCGCTGGGTCTCACTCACACGGCGCCGAGCGCGTACGAGGCGATCCTGCACCGCGTCGCCGTCGGTCACGTCGGTCCGGGCGAGGACGGCGTCGAGACGCCCGCGCCGGTGTGGGCCCTCGCGAAGTCGAACGAGCCGGCGGGATCGATGCTCGCGATGCGGGCGCGCGACCTCGTGGCGTTCGCGCGTATGCACATCGAGGGCGGGGCCGCCGCAGACGGCACGCGCGTGCTGGCCGAGGCATCCGTCCGCGCCATGCAGGACACGCACGTCGACCTTCCGCTCGTCACCGGCATGGGCGACGCGTGGGGGCTCGGCTGGGAGATCTTCGCCGACAGGGCACCGCGCATCGTCGGCCACGACGGTGGCACGATCGGCCAATCATCGTTCCTGCGCGTCTTGCCCGAGGCGGGGATCGCCGTGGCGCTGCTCACCAACGGCGGCGACGTGATGGGACTGTTCAACGCGGTCGTGGGACGCATCGTGAAGGATGCCGCGGGCGCTGAGCTGCACGGGTTCCCGCTGCCGCCCGCCGAGCCGCTGGCCGTCGATCCCGCCCCGTTCGTCGGCGCCTTCTCGAACTCGACGTTCGACATGAGCGTGAGCGTCGACGACGACGGCCGCCTGTGGATGGACACGACGCCCAAGGGGCTCGCCGCCGAGATGGGTGAGAAGCCCCAGCGCGTCGAGATCGTCGGGCTCGCCGCCAATTCGCTCATCGCGCTCGAGCCCGCGATGAAGGACATGCACATGGTCTACACGTTCCTCGGCGATGACGGCTCAGGTCGCCGGAAGTACCTGCACTACGGCCGCGCGATGAGCCGCGCGGACTGACACCGAAAGCACGACACCGCCCGACACTCCAGGAGAACCGCATGACCGCCTTCACCAGGCCGGCGCTGACCGCCGCCACAGCACTACTCGCCGTCGCCGCCCTCACCGCCTGCTCGGGCGGGGGCGGGGGACAGCCCAGCGACGGAGGCGAGTACGTCGACGGAGCATCGTTCACCCTCGCGCAGGTCGCCGATCCCGGCGCGCTCGACCCGCAGGCATCCGCCGTCAGCTCGCTGTTCCAGCTGAGCGTCTTCGCCTACGACAGTCTGGTCTCGGTCGACGCCGATGGCACGGTGGGCAGCCAGCTCGCGAAGGAATGGAATGTCGACGGCCAGACGGTGACCTTCGTCATGAACGACGGCATCACCTGCGCGGACGGCGCGGACTTCACCGCGGACACCGTCGTGGCGAACCTGGACTGGATCTCGGACCCCGAGAACCAGAGCCCGTTCCTCGGGTCGTTCTACCCTCCGGGGTCGACGGCCGAAGCCGAGGGCAGCACCGTGACCCTGACGCTGGCGGGATCGACGCCCTTCGTGCTGCAGGGGCTGTCGAACGTGCCGATGGTCTGCGATGCCGGCATGGCCGATCGCAGTCAGCTCGCGACGCAGACGTTCGGCACCGGGCCATACGTGCTCACCGAGGCGGTGCCGAACGATCACTACACGTATGAGCTCCGCGAGGGGTACACGTGGGGTCCCGGGGGCGCGACGACAGCCGAGCTGGGGATGCCCGCGACAGTGACCTCGCGCATCATCCCCAACGAGACGACGGCGGCGAACCTCGTGATGTCCGGCGAGATCAACGCCGCGCAGATCGTCGGCCCCGACATGCAGCGCCTCGAGGCGGCAGACCTCTTCTCGACGAGCATCGAAGCCCTGACCGGCGAGCAGTGGTACAACCAGGGCGAGGCGCACGCGACGAGCGACCCCGCCGTGCGGATGGCCCTCACGCAGGCGCTCGATTTCGCTGAACTGCAGAAAGTGCTGACCGGGGGCACCGGCGCTCCCGCGAAGCGCCTCACGATCGTCGCTCCCTCGGCGTGCACATATGACGCCGTGACGGGGAACCTGCCCGAGACCGACGTCGATGCGGCGAACGCGATGCTCGACGACGCGGGCTGGACACTCGGGTCCGACGGCGTGCGTGAGAAGGATGGTCAGCGACTCGAGTTCACCTTCCTCTACGCCAACACGCTGGGCACGGGCGGCACGTCGGCCGCTGAGCTCGCGGCGAAGGCGTGGGAAGAGATCGGCGTCAAGGCCAGCCCGACCCAGAATGACTCGACGACCCTCACGAACGCGATCTTCGGCACGGGCGCGTGGGACATCGCGTGGGTGCCGCTCAACGTCAACAATCCCGACCAGGTCGTCGGCTTCGTGTCGGGCCCGGCTGCTCCCGAGGGCACCAACTTCGCCGGCATCCAGAACGACGCGTACGAAGCGGGCGTCGCCGAGGCGATGACGATCCCGGGCATCGACGGGTGCGACACATGGGCCGAGGCCGAGGCCGAGCTCTATCGTGCGGCCGATGTCGTGCCGTTCGCGAACAGTGTCGTGAAGACCTTCGGGAAGAGCGTGCAGTTCGATCAGCTCGACACGATCATCCCCACCAGCATCCGGATGCTGGCCGGCTGACATCAACCCGTGAACGCGTCGGACCCGGTCGGGCGCGGAAAGGACCCCTCCGCATGACCACCGCCGTCGCCCCGCCCGCCGCAGAGGTGCGCCCAGCCCGCGATCATCGCTGGCTCCGGTTCATCCTGCGCCGGACGGGGCGACTGGTGGTGTCGCTGTGGGTGCTCATGACGGCGGCGTTCCTCATGGTGCACCTCATCCCCGGCGATCCGGTGCGCGCTGCGCTCGGCCCGACGGCCTCGGCCGAGCTCGTCGCCGCCCGTCGTGAGGCGCTCGGGCTCAACGACCCGCTCCTCGTGCAATACGTCAACTACTTCCGCGGTGTCTTCACGGGCGACTTCGGCACCTCGATCCAGACGAACGTCCCCGTCGTCGACGTCATCGCGCAGCGTCTGCCGGCGACCGCGAGCCTCGCCGTCCTCGCGTTCCTCTTCGCCCTCGTCATTTCGATCCCGATCGGCGTCGCGGTGGCCGTCGCGACGCGTCGCGGGCGCGGACGCAAGCTCGAGCTGGGCTTCGCGTCCGGGAGCGTCTTCGTCTCGGCGATCCCCGACTTCCTCCTGGGCGTCGCTCTCGTCGCGGTCTTCGGCGTGTCGCTCGGCTGGCTGCCGATCGCGGGCCGCACGGGCCCCGAGTCCTACATCCTGCCCGTCATCGCCCTGGCTCTCGGACCCGCCGCCGTGCTCGCGCGCATCGTGCGCGTCGAGATGCTCGGCGTGCTCGAGGCGGACTTCGTCCGCACGGCGCGGGCGAAGCGCCTGCCGGCGTGGCGGATCTATCTCAGTCACGCGCTGCCGAACGCCGTGACGGCTGCCCTCACGCTCGCGGGCCTCCTGCTCGGCACGCTCGTCGTCGGCACGGTTCTCGTCGAGAACGTCTTCGCGTGGCCGGGTCTCGGCTCGACGATCGTGTCGTCCATCCAGATGAAGGACTACCCCGTCGTGCAGGCGACGGTGCTCGTCTACGGCGCGGGGGTCCTCATCATCAACACGGTCGTCGACGCGATCCTCGCGGTGCTCGACCCGCGCACGACGGTGGCGGAGCACTGATGCGCGCCGTCCGCCGCACGCTCGGCACGCCCCTAGGCCTCACGGCCGCGATCCTCCTCGCGGTCGTGCTGCTCACCGCCGTGCTCGCACCCGTGCTGTGGGGTGCGCAGGCCGACGTGACGAACACCGACAACATCCTCGCGGGGCCGTCGGCGCAGCATCCCATCGGAACCGACGGACTCGGTCGCGACCTGCTGCTGCGCGTGCTCGTCGCGACGCAGCTGTCGGTGCTGCTCGCCCTGACGGCGACCGTCGTCGCGGTCACGGCGGGCGTTCTGCTGGGCGTCGCGCCGTTCCTCCTCGGCCGTGCGGGGCGCGCCGTGACGTGGTTCGTCGGCATCGCGGTGGCCTTCCCGGGTCTTCTCCTCGCGCTCTTCTTCGCCGTCATCTTCGGCACCGGATGGTTCGGGGCCACGCTCGCGATCGGTCTGGCCGGGGCGCCGGCGTTCGCGCGCCTGTGCCACACGCTCGTCGCGGGCATCGCGGCGCGCGACTTCGTCGCGGCGGCGCGCATCGGCGGGGTCGGTCGCGTGCGCGTGCTCTTCCGCCACATCCTCCCCAACATCGGCGAGCCGCTCATCGTCAACGCGACGATCGGCGCCGGCGGAAGCCTGCTGGCCTTCGCCGGGCTCTCCTTCCTCGGCCTCGGCGTCCAGCCGCCCGAGTACGACTGGGGCCGGCTCATGATGGAGGGCCTGTCGGGCATCTACATCAATCCGCTCGCGGCGCTCGCGCCCGGCCTCGCTGTCGTGATCGCGGGCCTCGCGTTCAACCTCGTGGGTGAAGCGGCGGCGCGTGCACTCGGTATCCAGTCCTCGGGGATCGTCGCGCAACTCGCGAGCGTGCAGCCGCGGCGCGCGAAGCCCGCGACGTCCGCCTCCGTCCCGGCCGACGACGTGCTCACCGTCCGCGACCTCACGGTGACGTTCCCGGGCGAGCACGGGCTCGTCCGACCCGTGCGCGGCATCACCTTCTCGCTGCGCGCGGGCGAGGTCGTCGGCATCGTCGGCGAATCCGGCTCGGGCAAGTCGCTGACGGCACTGTCGATCGCGCAGCTGGTCGAGTCGCCCGGAGTCGTCGACGCCGACGTTCTGCGGTTCATCGGAGCGGACCTGCTCGACGGCGCACCGGCCGATCACCGACGCCTGCTCGGCACGTCGCTCGCGATGGTCTTCCAAGACCCCATGACGAGCTTCAACCCGACCAAGCGCATGGGCGGTCAGCTCGCCGAACTGTCGACGCAGCACCACGGCATGACGCGCCGCGAAGCGCACGCTCGCGCCGTCGACCGCCTGGGTGCCGTGCGGATCGCCGACCCGGAGCACCGCGCCCGCCAGTACCCTCATGAGTTCTCCGGTGGCATGCGTCAGCGCGCGATGATCGGCATGGGACTCATGGGCAGTCCGCGGCTCATCATCGCGGACGAGCCGACCACGGCCCTCGACGTGACGGTGCAGCGGCAGGTGCTCGATCTGCTCCGCGCGATCCGGGACGACGACGACGTCGCGATCCTGCTCATCAGCCACGACGTGTCGGTCGTCGCCGAGATCTGCGATCGCGTGCTGGTCATGTACGCCGGCCGCATCGTCGAGGACCTGCCCGCCGCGCAGCTGTCGCACGCGCAGCATCCCTACACGCGGGCCCTCCTCGCGGCCGTCCCCGACATGCAGACCGACCTCGATCGCCCTCTCGCGACGGTCGCCGGCCGACCCGTCGACCCCGCGCTCGTGCCTGCCGGCTGCGCCTTCGCCGCCCGATGCCCCTTGGCCGACGACCACTGTCGCGAGGTCGACCCCGACCTCGTGACGGATGCGGCGGGTCGCCGCGTCGCGTGCTGGCATGCCGGGGAGCCGCTGCCGGTCGTGACGGATCCCGTGCGCGACGCCGAGGAGGCGGTCGTATGAGCGAGCTGCGCTTCGACGCCGTCTCGGTGCGCTTCGGGTCGGGCCGCGGTGCGACGACCGCCGTCGACGACGTCAGCCTCACGGTGCCCGACGGCGAAGTGCTCGGCCTCGTGGGCGAATCCGGTTCGGGCAAATCCACGCTCGCCCGTGCGTCGGTGGGTCTCACCCCGCTGCACGCGGGGCGCATCCTGCTCGACGGACGGCCGATCGACGTCCGCCGCGGCCGCCGGCCCCTGCAGATGGTGTTCCAGGATCCCTATTCGTCGCTCGATCCCCGCATGACGATCGGCGCGAGCATCGCCGAGACCCTGCCGAGGGGTCTGACCCGTGCGGCGCAGCGTCTCGAGGTGGAGCGACTGCTCGAGCTCGTGCACCTCGACCCCGCCCGTGCCGGTGCCTATCCGTCGCAGCTGTCCGGCGGCCAGCGGCAGCGCGTCGCGATCGGGCGCGCCCTCGCGGGGCGACCCGACGTGCTGATCGCCGACGAGATCACCTCGGCCCTGGACGTCTCGATCCAGGGCGCCATCCTGAACCTCGTCCGCGAACTGCAGGCCGAGCTCGGGCTGTCGATGCTGTTCATCTCGCACAACCTCGCGGTCGTCCGCTACGTCGCCTCGCGCGTCGCGGTCATGCACGGCGGCCGTATCGTCGAAGAGGGGCCGGCCGCTGAGGTCCTCTCCCACCCCCGCGACGAGTACACGCGCGAGCTTCTGGCCGCCATCCCCGGCCGAGTCCGTTCCCATCCCGACCCTTCGAGGAGCACCCCGTGACCCGCAGACTCCGCATCGACGACTTGCTCGACCTCACCATCCCGAGCCAGCCCGCTCTCGCACCCGGCGGCGACCGCATCGCCTATGTCCTCGCCGGTGTCGACGGCGACACCGACCGGCCGACGACGACGCTGTGGATGACGGATGCCGCGGGCGCGGCCCGCCGCCTCACGCAGGGCTCGTCCGACTCGGCGCCGGTGTTCTCGCCCGACGGACAGACCCTCGCCTTCCTGCGCGACGGCCAGCTGTGGACGCTGCCGGTCGCCGGCGGAGAGGGGCAGCAGCGCACGCACCTGCCGCTCGGCGCCGGCTCCGCGGTGTTCTCGCCCGACAGCACCCGCATCGCTTTCGTGGCGCCGGTCGAGCTCGAGGCGCACGGCGATGAGACCGATGACGACCGCGCTGAGCGCTCGACGAGTCCCATCGTGACGGACGGCGTCGGCTACGAGGTCGACGGCACCGGATTCCTCCGCGGCATGCGGATGCAGGTGCACGTTCTCGACCTCGCCTCGGGCGATGTGCGGCAGCTCACATCGGCCGACGCCCAGGCGATGAGCCCCGCGTGGTCGCCCGACGGCTCGCGGATCGCGTACACGGCGGCGTCCGAAGGGGCGGGCGACCTCGTCTTCCGCGCGGCGGTGCACGTCATCGACCCGGCCGACCCCGCCGCCGCGCCGAAGGTCGTCGGGTTCGCCGAGGGCTGCGCCATGACGGTCTCCTACACGCCGGACGGCGAGCAGTTCGTCGTCGTGGGCTGGGCGGCCGAGCCCGTCGGCATCGCGCGGCTGTACCGCGTGGACGCCGTCACGGGCGATGCCGTCGAACTCGCGGCATCCCTCGATCGCAACGTCATGCCCGGTGCCCCCGCGTATCCCGGCGCGATTCCGCAGGTGACCGCATCGGGCGATGTGCTCTTCGCCGTGCGCGACCGCGGATGCTCGCACCTGTATGCCGTTGCGCTCACGGGTGGTGAGCCCCGACTCGTCCACGGCGGCGACGGCATCGTCGTGGCGGGTCTGTCGGTCGCCGGCGATGTCGCGGCCTTCGCCGCCTCGGGGCCCGCCTCGTTCGGCGAGATCGTGCGGCTCGAGGTCACCACCGGCACGCACGAGATCGTGACGGCGCAGGGCTCGGCACCCGAGGGCGTCGAGCTGTTCGTGCGGGAGTCGCGTGAGTTCGAGATCGGCGACGGCGTGAGGGTGCAGGGGTGGATCCTGCGCGACCCCGAGGTGTCCGGTGCCACGCCGCTCCTCGTCGACGTGCACGGTGGCCCCCACAACGCGTGGAACGGTGCCGTCGACGACATGCACCTGTATCACCAGGTGCTCGCCGCACGCGGCTGGACCATCCTGATGCTCAATCCGCGCGGCAGCGACGGGTACGGCGAGGAGTTCTTCACGGCCGTCAACGACGCGTGGGGCGTGAGCGACGCGAACGACTTCCTCGAGCCGATCGACCAGCTCGTCGCCGAGGGCGTCGTCGACGCGGCGCGGCTCGCGGTGACCGGCTACAGCTACGGCGGCTTCATGACGTGCTATCTCACGAGCCGCGACGACCGCTTCGCCGCCGCCGTCGCGGGCGGTGTCGTGAGCGACCTCGTGAGTATGGGGGGAACGAGCGACGACGCGCACCTGCTCAACGTCTTCGAGATCGGGGCGATGCCGTGGAGCAGCGCGGATCGCGAACGTCTCGCCGAGATGTCGCCCTACTCGCAGGTCGAGAACGTCACGACGCCGACGCTCGTGCTGCACGGCGATGACGACCTGCGCTGCCCCGTCGGCCAGGCGCGCCAGTGGCACACGGCGCTGCGCGAGCGCGGCATCCCGACCCGTCTCGTGCTCTATCCCGGCGGCAGCCACATCTTCCCGATCCTCGGGCGTCCGAGCCACCGCATCGACTACAACGAGCGTGTCGTCGACTGGGTCGAGCGCTACGCCGGCGATGCCGCAGGTCCCCGCCCGGCTGCGATCGACGCGGGGCACTGGGAACGACGGCTGACCGCCCTCGCGAAGCGCCACAACGTGCCCGGCGCGCAGCTGGGCATTCTGCGGATGCACGAGGGCCGGGCCGACGAGGTCGTCACGGCCGTGCACGGCACGCTCAACAAGAACCTCGAGGTCGCACCCGTCACGAAGGACTCGATCTTCCAGATCGGCTCGATCTCGAAGGTGTGGACGGCGACCGTCGTCATGCGCCTCGTCGACGAGGGCAGGATCGACCTCGACACGAAGGTCGCCGACATCCTTCCCGGTGTGCGTCTCGTCGACGACGAGACGACCGACGGCGTCACCGTCCGGCATCTGCTCACTCACACGAGCGGCATCGACGGCGACATCTTCACCGACACCGGTCGCGGCGACGACGCCGTCGAGAAGTATGTCGACTCGCTCGACACGGCCGGCCGCAACCACCCCCTCGGCGTGACCTGGTCGTACTGCAACTCGGGGTACTCGATCCTCGGCCGGATCATCGAGGTCGTGACGGGCAAGACGTGGGATGCGGCCCTCAGCGAGCTGCTCTACGAGCCCCTCGGCCTCACCCACACGGTGACGCTGCCCGAGGATGCGATCCTCTACGGCGCCGCCGTCGGCCACGTCGACGCGGGCGGCGAGCAGATCGTGACGCCCGCCTTCCTGCTGCCGCGTTCGGTCGGCCCCGCCGGACTCATCACGGCACGTGCTGAGGACGTCCTCGCCTTCGCGCGCCTGCACCTCGCGGGCGGCCTCGCCGCCGACGGCACGCGGCTGCTCGACGAGCGCACGGTCGCCGCGATGAACGAGTTCCACGCCGAGGTGCCCGACAAGCATGTGCTCGGCGATTCGTGGGGCCTCGGCTGGATCCGCTTCGAGTGGAACGGCGAGCGTCTCTACGGCCACGACGGCAACACGCTCGGACAGGCGGCGTTCCTGCGCATCCATCCCGAGTCCGGCGTCGCCGTGACGCTGCTCACGAACGGCGGCAACACGCGAGACCTCTATGAGGACCTCTACCGCGAGATCTTCGCCGAACTCTCGGGGCTGCAGATGAAGGCGCCCGTGTCGGTGCCCGACGAGCCGCTCGACATCGACATCACCCCGCTCGTCGGCACGTACGAGCGGGCGTCGGTGCGCATGGAGATCCTCGAGGCCGACGGCGGTGCCAAGCTGCGCACGACGACCCTCGGTCCGCTCGCCGAGATGATGCCCGACCCCGTCGAGGAATACGACCTCGTCGGACTCGACGACCGACTGTGGGCCGTGCGGGCACCCGGGACGCAGACCTGGATGACGCTGACCTTCTATGCCCTGCCCACGGGTGAGGAGTACGTGCACTTCGGCGCGCGCGCGACGCCGAAGGTCTCGAGCGACGTCGCCCCGGCCGCGTCCGCCGAGGTCCGTGAGAAGGTCGGGACACAGGCATGATCACCGCCCCCGCCGACGTCGACACGCTCGTCGCCTCGATCCGCCGACTCGTCGAGTGCGAGTCGCCCTCGGCCGACCTCGCCGCCGTCGCCCGCTCGGCCGACGTCGTCGCCGCCGTGGGTGAAGAGCTCCTCGGCGTTCCCGCGGAGCGGATCGTGATCGACGGTGTGACGCACGTGCGCTGGCGCTTCGGCGACTCGACCCGCGTGCTCGTCGTCGCGCACCACGACACGGTCTGGCCGATCGGCACGCTCGAACGCCTGCCGTTCTCGGTGATCGACGGAGTGATGCGCGGACCCGGATGCTTCGACATGAAGACGGGCCTCGCGATGGCACTGCACGCCCTGGCCGCCCTCGACGATCGCGATGGCGTGACGCTGCTCGTGACGGGCGACGAAGAGCTCGGTTCGCCGACCTCGCGCGGCCTCATCGAGGAATCCGCTGTCGGCGCGCACGCCGCGCTCGTTCTCGAGGCCTCCGCCGACGGCGGCGCCCTCAAGATCGCACGCAAGGGCGTCTCGCTCTACGAGATCGCCGTCGACGGGCTCGGCGCCCACGCGGGCCTCGAGCCCGAGAAGGGCGTCAACGCCACGATCGAGCTCGCCCATCAGGTGCTCGCCGTCGCCGCCCTCGGCGACGCGACCGCCGGCACCTCGGTGACCCCGACGGTCGCGGGTTCCGGCACGACCACCAACACGGTGCCCGCTCGGGCCTCGTTCTGGATCGATGTCCGTGCGCAAACGGCTCTCGAGCAGGAACGGGTGGATGCTGCGCTGCGCGCGCTCGTGCCGACGGTCCCGGGCGCGCACGTCCAGGTGCACGGCGGCATCAACCGTCCGCCGCTCGAGGCTGCGGCATCCGCTCGTCTGTTCGCGCTCGCGCAGGCGACCGCCGAGCGCCTCGGCCTGGCGCCCCTCGAAGGGGTCGCCGTGGGAGGGGCCAGCGACGGCAACTTCACCGCGGGTGTCGGCGTGCCGACCCTCGACGGTCTCGGCGCCGTCGGCGGCGGAGCGCACGCCGAGCACGAGCACGTGCAGATCGCCGACCTCGTGCCGCGCACCCTGCTGCTCGCCGAGCTCGTCGAGGAGCTGCGTTCGGACACGGAAGAGGGCCCATCGTGACCGATCTGCTGCACGCCGATGACACCGTGGGCGACGCCCGGGCGGCGGCACACACCGCCGCCCGGGCAGCGGGGGTCACGGTGCGCGAGATCTCGAACATCGCCGAGGAGCACGCCGTGGTCGAACTGCTCTGCGGCATCTGGGGTCGAAGCGCCGAGAATCCGCCGATGGCGCCCGAGCTGCTGCGCGCCTTCGCGAAGGCGGGGAACTACATCGGCGGGGCGTTCGACGGCGACGAGCTGATCGGTGCGGCCGTCGCCTTCCATGCCTCGCCCGACCGGCACGCGATGCACAGTCACATCGCGGGCGTGCGGGATCCGCACGGCGGTCGCTCGGTCGGGTTCGCGCTCAAACTGCATCAGCGCGGCTGGGCGCTCGAGCGCGACATCGAGGCGATCGAGTGGACCTTCGATCCGCTCATCTCGCGCAACGCGTACTTCAACGTCGAGAAGCTGCGCGCGCGACCCCTCGAGTACCTTCCGAACTTCTACGGGGCGATGTCCGATGCCATCAACGGCGACGACGAGACCGACCGTCTGCTCGTGCGGTGGGAGCTGAACGACGACGTCGTGCGGGCCGCGGCATCCGGATCCGCTCGGCGCATCGATCCGCGCGCACCGGGGCACGTCAGCGTGGCGCTGCCGGAGCGGATCGAGCAGCTGCGATCGAGCGACCCGGCGCGGGCCCGCGTGTGGCGCCGAGACGTGCGGGAGCAGCTGTCCGGGCTGCTCGCCGCAGGAGGACGCATCGTCGGCTACGACCGGGCGGCGGGCTACATCGTGAAAGAAGGAGACAGCCGATGAAGATCGAGGGCTTCGAGCTGAGACGCGTCGCGATGCCGCTCGTCTCGCCGTTCCGCACGTCCTTCGGAACGCAGACCGAGCGCGACATCCTGCTCGTGCGGGCCGTGACGGATGCCGCCGAGGGATGGGGCGAATGCGTCACGCTTCCCGACCCCGTGTACTCGCCCGAGTACACCGAGGGTGCCGTCGACGTCATGAAGCGGTTCTTCCTGCCCGCTGTCGCGCGCGTCCGCGATGCGAACGGCGTCGCGGCGGCGCTGCACCGCTTCAAGGGTCACCGCATGGCGAAGGCCGCGATCGAGATGGCCGTGCTCGATGCCGAGCTGCGCGGCGAGGGTCGGTCCTTCGCCCGCGAGCTCGGCTCGATCACCGACACGGTGCCGTGCGGGGTGTCGGTGGGGATCATGGACTCCACTCCCGAGTTGCTCGAAGCGGTCGGCGGGTACCTCGACGAGGGGTACGTGCGGATCAAGCTCAAGATCGAGCCGGGGTGGGACGTCGACGTCGTGCGTGCCGTGCGCGAGAGGTTCGGCGACGACGTGCTGCTGCAGGTCGACGCCAACACGGCGTACACCCTGCGCGACGCACGCCACCTCGCGAAGCTCGACGACTTCGACCTGCTGCTGATCGAGCAGCCGCTCGAAGAGGAAGACGTGCTGGGCCACGCCGACCTCGCGAAGATCGTGCGCACCCCGATCTGTCTCGACGAGTCGATCACGTCGGCGCAGACCGCGGCGGCGGCGATCCGGCTCGGCGCGACGAGCATCATCAACATCAAGCCCGGCCGTGTTGGAGGCTACCTCGAGGCGCGCCGCATCCACGATCTGGCGGCGGCTCACGGCGTGCCGGTCTGGTGCGGCGGCATGGTCGAATCGGGTCTCGGGCGCGCAGCGAACATCGCGCTCGCGTCGCTGCCGGGCTTCACGCTTCCCGGTGATGTCTCGGCGAGCGACCGGTTCTACCGGACCGACATCACCGAGCCGTTCGTCATGCAGGATGGGCACCTCGCGGTGCCCGACGGGCCGGGTCTCGGCGTCGCCCCGCTGACCGACGTGCTCGACGAGCTCACGACCCACACGGAGTGGCTTCCCCTCTGAGACGGATATGCTCCCGCTCATGACATCCGCTCCGGAGCACGGCTTCGCGCGGTCCAGTCTCGGCCGCATCTACGACGACCTCGGCATCACGCTGCTCGAGATCGCGCACGGCGGCATCGACGCGGCGCGGCTCGTCGGAGGTGTCGTCATCCATGACCCCGCCGACGAACCCGTCTACCCCGAGCACGCGATCGTTCTGGGGATCGGTATCCAGGATGCCGCGGGCCTGACGGCGCTGCTCGACGACCTCGCGCCGCGCTCGATCGCGGCCGTCGTCGTGCGTTCACCCGTTCCGGTGACCGACGCCGTGCGCGCCGCGGCGGATCGACGGGGCGTCACGCTGCTCGGATTGGCGCGCGGTGCGACCTGGACGCAGCTCGCGGCCCTGCTGCGGTCGCTCCTGGCCGAAGACGACGTCGGCGAAGAGCAGATCGAATCGCTTGGCGGGCTTCCTTCAGGGGACCTCTTCGCGGTCGCGAACGCCATCGCGGCACTGCTCGACGCCCCCATCACGATCGAAGACCGCTCATCGCGTGTGCTCGCCTTCTCGGGACGACAGGACGAGGCCGACCCCTCGCGCGCCGAGACGATCATCGGGCGCCAGGTGCCCGAGCGCTACGCCCGGACGCTGACCGAGCTCGGGGTGTTCCGCGAGCTGTACCGTCACGACCATCCCGTCGTGATCGATCCGATCCAGCTCGGAGAGGGCGTCACGACGCAGCGCGTCGCGATCGCCGTGCGCGCGGGCGATGAGATGCTCGGCTCGATCTGGGCGGCGATGGACGGGCCGCTCACCGACGAGCGCGTCGCGACCCTGCGCGATGCGGCGAAGCTCGTGGCGCTCCATCTGCTGCGCGTGCGCGCGGGCGCCGACGTGCAGCGGCGCCTGCGCGCCGAGCTCGTGAGCACGGCGCTCGAGGGCGGCGCCGGTGCGCGTGACGCCCTCGCGCGCTTGAGTCTGGCGGGCGAGCCGGTCAGCGTCGTGGCGGCATCCCTCACGGCGGCGACGCCGAACGGGGCGTCACGGGATGACCAGCAGCTCCTCGCCGACCGGGAGCGCTTCGCCGATGCGCTCGCCGTGCACCTGTCGGCGGTGCGGCCGGGCTCGGCCGCGGCGCTCGTGGGCGACACCGTCTACGGTCTGCTCCCCGTCGCGGGCGATGACGACCAGGTGCGCGCCGTGCGGATCGCCCGGGATTTCCTCGAGCGCGTGGGCACGCGCATGCCGGCCGTCATCGCCGTCGGCCCGTGCGCCGACGACATCGCCGGTGTCGCGCGGTCGCGCGCCGCGGCACAGCGCGTGCTGCGGGTGCTCCGCGAGCAGCATCCGCCGTCCGATGACCGCCCCGTGCGCCTCGTCGCGCGCATGGCGGATGTGCTGACCGAATCGCTGCTCTTGGAGTTGAGGGATCTCGTCGCGGCGCGCGGTGACGTCGTGACGGGCGCCGTCGCGCGCCTGGTCGAGCACGATGATCGCGCGGGCGGCCACCTCGTCGCGACCCTGAGTGCGTGGCTGGACCACTTCGGTGACGTCGGGCGTGCGGCGGCGACGATGTTCGTGCATCCCAACACGTTCCGCTACCGGCTGCGCAAGGCTGCCGAGGTCGGCCGGCTCGACCTCGGCGACGCTGATGCGCGGTTCACCGCGATGCTGCAACTGCGCATGCTCGGCCGTTGACGCCGATCGCTCAGGGACGACGCTGCCGCGAGCGGGCTCCGAGGAAGATCGTGAAGGCGAGCGCCACGATCGCCGTCGCGCACAGCAGCAGGAGTCCCGTCGTATAGCTGTGCGTCGCCGTGTCGTACGTCGCACCCATCACCAGCGGCGGGAAGTAGCCGCCGAGGCCGCCCGCCGCCCCGACGATGCCGGTCACGGATCCGACGCGCTCGGCGGGAGCCCGCTGCGCGACCCACGTGAACACGGCTCCGGTCCCCAGCCCCAGGAAGACCGCCATCCCGACGAAGGTCGCCCCGGCGAGCAGCTCGGGAGGAGGTTTGAGCGAGATGACGACCGCCATGACGGCCGCGCCGCCGAGCGAGATGCCCAGGATCGTGGCGGGACCGATCCGGTCCGAGAGCCATCCGCCGATGGGACGCGCGACGACGGCGGCGATCGCGAATCCCGCCGTGCGCGCACCCGCGTCGGCGAGGTCGAAGCCGTACACCTCTTTGAGGTAGGTCGGCAGATAGGTCGAGAAGGCGACGAAGCCGCCGAACGTCACGGCGTACAGGAAGGCCATCTGCCAGGTGACGGCGAGCTTGCCGGCACCCGCGAGCTTGGGCACGACGCGGTCGCGATTGGGTTTCCACGCGGGGGAGTCCTTCATCCCGAACCACACGATGACGGCGACGACGAGCAGCGCGCCCGCGATCGCGATGTGCGTCGCGGTGTATCCCCACCACTGCACCATCCGCGGTGTGAAGAACGCCGACAGGGCCGTGCCGCCCATTCCCGCGCCGAACAGGCCCGTCGCGTAGCCGCGTTTGGCGGGCGGATACCACGCGTTGACGAACGGGATGCCGATCGCGAACGTGGTCCCGGCGATGCCGAGCACGAAGCCGACGACGATGAGCAGGGCGTACGAGCCGGACTCGCCCGCCCACAGCACCAGCAGCACGGGGACGGCCGAGATCGCGGTGAAGATCGTGAACATGGCGCGGCCGCCGAAGCGATCGGTCAGAGCACCCGTGACGATGCGCCCCAGCGACCCGACGAGCACGGGGGTCGCGATGAGGACCGACAGCTGCGTCGGGGTGAGGTCGAGCTCGTCGGCGTACCTCACCCCGAGCGGGCCGATGATGTTCCAGGCCCAGAAGGTCATCGTGAAGGCCAGCAGCGCCAGTCCCAGGTTGCGCCCGCGGCCGGGCAGCGCGTCGGCGGCGGGCGCCGGGGCGCTCATCGACGTCTCCGTCGGCTCGGTCGGCGCTCGCCGCGATCGGGGGTCCCGATGGGCGCCCAGGCGCGTTTCGTCGCGCCCGCGGTCGTCGGGCGTGCATCTCGGGAGCGGTAGACGATGTAGGGGCGGAAGAGATAGTGCACGGGTGCGGTGAAGGCGTGCACGAGCCGCGTGAAGGGCCAGATGATGAACAGCGCCATGCCGATGAGCGTGTGCAGGTGGAACGCGAAGGGCGCAGCCGCCATCGCCTCGATCTGCGGTTGGAAGACGAACAGCGACCGGAACCAGGGCGACACCGTCTCGCGGTAGTTCTGGTCGGGATGCGGGTCGAAGACGCTGATGACGGTCGTCGCGAGCCCGGCGACGATCGCCGCGAGGAGCACGACGTACATCAGCTTGTCGTTCTTCGTCGTGGCCATGAAGACGGGCCCCGTCGTGCGGCGCCGGTAGATGAGGATGCCGATGCCCACGAACGTCGCGAAGCCCGCGACGCCGCCCAGACTGAGGGCGACGACGTGGTACGTGTCCTCGGTCACGCCGGCCGCCGCTGTCCAGGACTCGGGGATGACCAGCCCGATCACGTGGCCGATCACGACGACGAGGATGCCGAAGTGGAACAGCGGCGACCCGATTCGCAGCAGCCGCGATTCGTACAGCTCCGAGGAGCGGGTCGTCCAGCCGAACTGGTCGTAGCGGTAGCGCCAGATCAGGCCGCCGACGAGGATCGCCACCATGATGTACGGCAGGATGCCCCACAGGAACAGATCCATCAGCGCCCTCCGCTCGCCATCGGCAGGAGTCTCGGGTCGTACGCGTCCAAGCCCACGGTCTCCGTCGGCGGGCCCTGGGCGGCCATCGCCATCGCCTGCTGCCGGTCCTGCGGCGACCGTCCGGGCAGCGTCGCGCAGACCGCCGCGACGACGCCCGCATACGGTGATGCGCGCTCGGCGAGGGCGAGGCGGATGAGCTCGAGGCTCGCGCGGTACTCCTGCAGAAGCGCTGCCCCCGCTTCGGGCCTGCTGCCGGCGAATTCCAGCACGAGGGGCACGTGATCGGGCAGCTCGCCCGTGCCCGAGATCTCCAGGCCCTGCTCACGGAAGCGGCGCTTGAGGTCGGCGAGAACCTGTCCGCGCCGACGCGTGTCGCCGTCGGTCCAGTACGACAGGTACAGCGCGTGCCGCTTGGACATGTCGAACGTGTCGACATAGGAGGTCTGCACGGCCTCGGGCGTCGAGGCATCCCACCACTCCAGCAGGGGAGCGAAGGAGGCGGATGCACCCCGCGCCGACTCGTCGAGCGCGCGGCGCACGACCTCCCGCAGGGCGAGGATGTCGTCGTCGGGATAGCTCAGCACGATCGAGGCGGCCTGATAGACGACGGCGCGATTCATGTCGGCGTCCCGCCGTCGGCGCCGCGCTCGGGGAACAGCCCGTCGGGGCTGCCGTTGCCGTCCCAGTTGAGCAGGTTGACGCGACCGCGCAGCTGTTCGCCGCTGGCCATCGCGCCGGAGGTCTGTCGCTCCTGCAGCGCCTGGAAGGTCTCGACCGCGACGGGGGTCGGCAGGCCGCTCGCCTCGCCGAACGGTCCCGACGCGCTCTCGTACGGGCCGCCGTCGAAGTCGAGCGAGCAGCCGAGCTCCTCGAGCTCGTGCGCCTGCTCGTAGTGGGCCGTGGGAATGACGTACCGGTCCTCGTATTTCGCGATCGCCAGCAGCCGGTACATCGCGTAGATCGATTCGCCGTCCATGCCGACCGACGCGGGGATCGACTCGTCGAGTTCGCGCTCGAGCGTCATGTCGCGCAGGTACGCGCGCATCGCGGCGAGCTTGCGCAGCACCTCCGTCACGACGGCGGTGTCGCCGGCGGTGAACATCTCGGCGAGGTATTCGACCGGGATCCGCAGCGCCTCGATCGCGCCGAACAGGGTGCCGGCCGACTCGGCGTCGTGGCCCTGCTCGCTCAGCAGGTCGACGATGGGCGACAGCGGCGGGATGTACCAGACCATCGGCATCGTGCGGTACTCGGGGTGAAGGGGCAGCGCGACCTTGTGCTTCTTGGCGAGGATGTAGACGGGGGATCGGCGCGCGGCATCCATCCAGTCGTCGGGGATCCCGTCTGCGCGAGCCTGCGCGATGACCTCGGGGTCGTCGGGGTCGAGTATGAGATCGAGCTGCGCTTCGTACAGGTCGCGTTCGTCGGGGGTCGCGGCGGCGGCGGTGACCCGGTCGGCGTCGTAGAGGAAGAGCCCGAGGTATCGCAGGCGCCCCACGCACGTCTCGGAGCACACCGTCGGCAGGCCCACCTCGAGCCGCGGATAGCACAGGGTGCACTTCTCGGCTTTGCCGGTCTTGTGGTTGAAGTAGATCTTCTTGTACGGGCAGCCCGTGATGCACATGCGCCAGCCGCGGCAGCGGTCCTGATCGACGAGCACGATGCCGTCTTCGCTGCGCTTGTAGATCGCCCCCGACGGGCACGACGCCATGCACGACGGGTTGAGACAGTGCTCGCAGATTCGCGGCAGGTAGAACATGAACGTCTGCTCGAACTGGAACTTGATCTTGTCCTCGGACTCGCGCCGCACCTTCTCGACCATCGGATCGAGATGGCCCATCTCGGTCGCGCCGCCGAGGTCGTCGTCCCAGTTGGCCGACCACGTTATCTGGGTGTCTTCGCCCGTGATGAGAGACTTCGGCCGCGCGACGGGAAAATCGTCGCCGAGCGGCGCATCGATGAGGGTGCGGTAGTCGTACGTCCAGGGTTCGTAGTAGTCCTCGAGCTTGGGCTGCACGGGCGACGAGAAGATCGTGAGCAGCCGGCTGAGCCGGGAACCCGTGCGCAGCTTGAGGCGTCCGCGCTTGGTGACGGTCCACCCGCCGCGCCAGGTCTCCTGGTCCTCGTACCGTCGCGGATACCCCTGCCCCGGTCGGGTCTCGACGTTGTTGAACCACACGTACTCGGTGCCGGCCCGGTTGGTCCAGGCCTGTTTGCACGTGACCGAGCAGGTGTGGCATCCGATGCACTTGTCGAGGTTCATCACCATGCCCATCTGGGCCATGACACGCATCAGTAGGTCACCTCCTGGCTGCGACGGCGGATCGTCGCCGTCATGTCGCGCTGGTTGCCCGTCGGGCCCAGGTAGTTGAACGCGTACGAGAGCTGCGCGTATGCGCCGATGAGGTGCGTCGGCTTCACGAGCAAACGCGTCACCGAATTGTGGATGCCGCCGCGCCGGCCCGTCGCCTCGGATTTCGGCACGTCGATCGTGCGCTCCTGCGCGTGATGCACGTAGACGACGCCTTCGGGCATTCGGTGCGAGACGATCGCGCGGGCGACGAGAACGCCGTTGGAGTTGACGCACTCGACCCATTCGTTGTCGGCGGCGCCGATCGCCGCGGCATCCGCGGGGCTCATCCACACGGTCGGCCCGCCGCGCGAGAGCGACAGCATGAACAGGTTGTCCTGGTACTCCGAATGGATCGACCACTTCGAGTGCGGCGTGAGATAGCGCACGACCACCTGCTGACGTCCGTCGGGCCCGAGCTTGGGCTCGCCGAACAGGCGGTGCATGTCCAGCGGTGGTCGGTAGATCGGCAGGGCTTCGCCGAGATCGCGCATCCAGTCGTGGTCGAGGTAGAAGTGCATGCGTCCCGTCAGGGTGTGGAAGGGCTTGAGCCGCTCGATGTTGACGGTGAAGGGGGCGTAGCGCCGGCCGCCGGTCTCGG
The DNA here is from genome assembly GCF_053644215.1 of Microbacterium sp. NPDC055442. Classification (NCBI taxonomy): domain Bacteria; kingdom Bacillati; phylum Actinomycetota; class Actinomycetes; order Micrococcales; family Microbacteriaceae; genus Microbacterium; species Microbacterium sp. NPDC055442. Next base: position 106,876 of record NZ_JBSHLF010000004.1, read on the forward strand.
ACCCCGACCATTCCGGTGAGGTGATGACGGGCATGGGAGCGGCCTGCGTCATCGCGAAGGTGATGCGCTTCTCCTCCGACCCCTCGGCGAGATCGTGCAGCTTCTTGCCGACCCGCTTCTCGAGCGTCGTGAAGCCCTGCACCGCGAGTTCGCCGTTGGTCGTGCCCGAGAATGCCAGGATCGCCTCGGCCATCTTGACGTCGGTGTCGATCGCGGGCCGCCCGTCGCCCGCGCCGCCGAGCATGACCCCGTTCTTCTGCGCCAGGAGTCCGACCTCGGCCGACACGTCGTAGGTGACGTTCTTGATCGTGAACCCGGCGCTGTCGGCGAGCGGTCCGACCGTCGCGAGCTTGTCGGCGACCGCCGTGTAGTCGCGCTCGACGACAGCCAGCGCCGGCATCGTCGTGCCCGGGATCGGCGGAACCTCACCGCGCGCCCAATCGCGCACGACGCCACCGGGCTGCGCCGTCTCTCCGGGGGTGTCGTGCTGGACGGGCACCGACACGATGTCGCGGCGCACACCGAGGTGCGTCTTGGCCATCTCGGAGAATTCGCGCGCGACCGCGTGGAACAGGTCGAAGTCGCTGCGCGCCTCCCAGGGCGGGTCGATCGCGGGGGTGAAGGCGTGCACGAAGGGGTGCATGTCGGTCGACGACAGGTCGTGCTTCTCGTACCAGGTGGCGGCGGGAAAGACGACGTCGGAGAGCAGCGTCGTCGACGTCATGCGGAAGTCGGCCGAGACGAGCAGATCGAGCTTGCCCTCGGGGGCCTCGTCGCGCCAGGCCACCTCTTGCGGCCGGATGGTCGCCTCTTCGGCGCCCATCACGTTGTGGTGGGTGCCGAGCAGGTGCTTGAGGAAGTACTCGTTGCCCTTGGCCGATGAGCCCATCAGGTTCGACCGCCACAGGGTGAGCAGACGGGGCCATGACGAGGGCGCGTCGATGTCGGAGATCGCGGTCTTGAGGGTGCCGTCGACGAGCCGCGACGAGACATAGGATGCGGCATCCTTCGCTTCGCCCGCATCGACGGCGGCAGCGGCCTCATCGGCCAGATCGAGCGGGTTCGCGTCGTACTGCGGATAGAACGGCATCCACCCCAGGCGCGCGGACTGCGCGATCGTGTCCGCGGTGTGCATGCCGGTGAGGTTGCCCTCGTGCAGCGGTGAGGCCAGCGCATCCGCGGCGTATCCGTCGAAGCGCCACTGGTCGGTGTGCATGTACCAGTAGGCCGTGCCGATCATCGTGCGCGGCGGGCGCGCCCAGTCCAGGGCGTTCGCGAGCGACAGCCAGCCCGTGATGGGGCGGCACTTCTCCTGGCCGACGTAGTGGGCCCATCCGCCGCCGTTGCGCCCCATCGCGCCGGTGAGGATCAGCAGCGCGAGGATCGACCGATACGTCGCGTCGCCGTGGAACCACTGGCAGATCCCGGCGCCCATGATGATCATCGTGCGGCCGTTGGACTCGGCCGAGTTCTGCGCGAGCTCGCGCGCGATGCGCGTGCACGCCTCGGCGGGAACGCCCGTGATGTCCTCCTGCCACGCGGGGGTGTAGGGGGTCGAGGCGTCGTCGTAGCCCGTCGGCCAGTCGCCCGGCAGCCCGTCGCGGCCGACGCCGTACTGCCCGAGCATGAGGTCGAGCACCGTCGTCACGAGCACGCCGTTCACCCGGGTCGCCGGCACTCCGCGGCGCAGCACGTCGCCCGAGCCGTCGGGGGCGTCGAACCGGGGGAAGAGCACCTCGGTGGGCTCTTCCGCGACCTTCGCGTCGCGCACCGACAGCGCCGGCAGCACGTCGCCGAGGTCGAGGTTCCACCGGCCTTCGCCCGACTCGGCATAGCGGAACCCCAGCGAGCCGTTCGGCACGCGCGGCTCGCCCAACGCGGCATCCAGCACGACCGTCTTCCAGGCGTCCTCGGGCGCCGTCTCGCCGAGGTCGGCGGCCGTGAGGAACTTGCCGGGCACGAGACCGCCGCTCGCGTGCGGCACGAGCGTGATGAGGTGCGGCAGGTCGGTGTAGGTGCGGGCGAAGTCGACGAAGAACGGCACGCGCTGGTCGACGTAGCGCTCCTTGAGGATCACGTGCCCCATCGCCATCGCCAGCGCCGCGTCGGTGCCCGCCTGGCAGGGCAGCCACTCGTCGGCGAACTTCGTGTTGTCGGCGTAGTCGGGCGAGACCGTCACGACCTTCGTGCCGCGGTAGCGCACTTCGGCCATCCAGTGCGCGTCGGGGGTGCGCGTGACGGGCACGTTCGAGCCCCACATCATGAGGTAGGTGGCATCCCACCAGTCACCCGACTCGGGCACGTCGGTCTGGTCGCCGAACACCTGGGGGCTGGCGACCGGCAGATCGGCGTACCAGTCGTAGAACGACGTCATGACGCCGCCGACGAGCTGGGTGAATCGCGTGCCGATGCAGTGCGACACCATCGACATGGCGGGGATCGGCGAGAACCCGGCGACCCGGTCGGGACCGTACTCCTTGATCGTGTGGACGTAACCGGCCGCCACGAGCTCGACCGCCTCGCGCCACGATGCCCGTACGAGACCGCCCTTGCCCCGCGCGCGCTGGTACTCCTGCCGGGTCTCGGGATCTTTCGTCACTTCGCCGAAGGCGAGGACGGGATCGCCCGTGCGCGCCTTCGCTCTGCGGTACTCCTCGAGCAGAACACCGCGCACGTACGGGTAGCGCACGCGCGTCGGCGAGTAGGTGTACCACGAAAAAGCAGCCCCGCGGGGGCAACCGCGGGGCTCGTATTCAGGGCGATCGGGGCCGACCGACGGGTAGTCGGTCTGCTGCGCCTCCCACGTGATGATGCCGTCTTTGACGTAGACCTTCCACGAGCACGAGCCCGTGCAGTTGACGCCGTGCGTCGAACGGACGACCTTGTCGTGGCTCCAGCGCTCGCGGTAGAACGCGTCTCCTTCGCGCCCGCCCTCACGGAACACGGCACGCCCGTCGGATGTCTCCTCCCACCGCGTGAAGAACCTGCCGACCTTCAGCAGAGCGTCGGAAGCCGGACCGTCAACACCGATGGCGGGCGTCATGCCCCGGACGATATCGGAACCGTGGGGTCAGTGGAAGAGGCTTCAGTACGAGGCGCGCTCCCCTTCGCCGCCCGCGCTCCACCGTGCGGCGAGGGCTTCGGATCCGCGAGCGAGCAGCGCCACGTCGGCGCCGACCAACACGAAAGCGGCGCCCGCATCGAGGTAGGACTGGGCGGCGCCCGGGTCGAAGGCGTTGACGCCGACGGGCTTTCCGGCGGCGTTCACCGCCTCGAACGCGCGGTGCACACCGGCGACGACGTCGGGATGCGTCTGCTGTCCGAGAAGACCCATGGATGCCGCGAGGTCGCTCGGGCCCACGAAGACGCCGTCCACCCCGTCGACCGCCGCGATCTCGGCAGCGGCGTCGACACCGGCCGCCGTCTCGATCTGCACGTACAGCGAGACGTGGTCGTCAGCGTTCGCGAGGTAGTCGTCGATGCGGTTCCAGCGGGCCGAGCGCGCGAGCGCCGACCCGACGCCCCGTCGGCCGCGTGGCGGATACCGCACGGCCTCGACGACCTCGCGGGCTTCGTCGGCCGACGAGATCATCGGCACCAGAAGGTTCTGCGCACCGAGGTCGAGCACCTGCTTGATCGTCACGACGTCGCCGATCGGCACCCGCACGACGGGAGTCGCCGGGTACGCCGACACGGCATGCAGCTGCGCGAGTACGGATTCGAGCCCGTTGGGGGAATGCTCCATGTCGATCAGCAGCCAGTCCAGGCCAGAGCCGGCGCCGATCTCGGCGACCAGCGGCGAGCCCGAGCAGATCCACATGCCCGCGAGCGGGCGCGTGGCTTCGCCGAGCCGGTCGCGGAAGGTCGGCGTCAGACGAAGCGGCATTCGATCACTCCCATCGGTCCGAAGTCGCAGCGCACCTCGTCGCCGCGCGAAACCCACATCGGGCGCGTGAACGATCCCGCGAGGATAAGCTCGCCCGCCTCGAGACGCGCGCCGTGCTGGTGGAACTTGTTCGCGAGCCACGCGACGCCCGTCGCGGGGTGCCCGAGCACGCCCATCGCGACACCCGTCTCGATGATCTCGCCGTTGCGCGCGAGCACGCCCGGCACCCAGCGCAGGTCGATCTCGTCGGGGCGCTTGTGCACGTCGCCGAGCACCATGGCGCCGTACGCGGCGTTGTCGGCGATCGTATCGACGATCGTGCGCCCCTCCATCTCGATGTGCGAGTTCAGCACCTCGAGGGCGGGCACGGCGTAATCGATCGCAGCGAGGGCGTCCTCGAGCGTGCAGTCCGGGCCCGCGAGCGGCTCTTTCAGCACGAACGCGAGCTCGACCTCGATGCGGATGTTCGAGAAGTGGTCAGCGGGGATGTCCGCGCCCGTCGCATACACGGTGTCGTCGAACATGACGCCGTAATCGGGCTCGGTGATGCCGGTGGCATCCTGCATGGCCTTCGACGTCAGTCCGATCTTGCGGCCCACGAGGCGGCGCCCGGCCGCGATGCTCTTGTCACGCCACACGCCCTGGATCGCGTAGGAATCCTCGATCGTCGCGTCGGGGTAGCGCGCCGTGATCCGCGGGATCACGCCGTGCGTGCGATCTGCTTCGGCGAGTTCGTCCGCGATCGCGGCGATCACTTCTGGGTCCAGCATCCGTCCTCCTTGGTGTTCATCGCGTCCACTGGTCTCTCCACCGGTCCCTGAGCTTGGTGGTCCCTGAGCTTGCCGAAGGGTGGTCCCTGAGCTTGCCGAAGGGTCGACGCTTCGGCAAGCTCAGCGACCGGACGGGTGGGGGCTCAGAGCTGGTTGCCCAGCTTGAACTCGCCCTTCTTGTAATCGGGCATCGATTCCTCGCCCTCGTCGCGGCGCGTGTAGGAGAACCCGTCGGCGCCGATCGTCGCTGCCATCTCGCTCTCCTCCTCGCGCGCGACCAGCGGCTGCGGATTGCCGTCGAGGTCGAGCACGAGCGACGCCTCGGTGTACCACGACGGAACGACGGGGTTGCCCCAGAAGTCGCGACGCTGGTTGTCGTGCACGTCCCACGTCACGACGGGGTTGTCGGGGTCGCCGGTGTAGTAGTCCTGCGTGTAGATCTCGACGCGGTGCCCGTCGGGGTCGCGCAGGTAGAGGTAGAACGCGTTCGAGACTCCGTGCCGGCCCGGGCCGCGTTCGATGCGATCCGACTGCCGCAGGGCGCCGAGCTTGTCGCAGATGGCGAGGATGTTGTGCTTCTCGTGCGTCGAGAAGGCGACGTGGTGCATGCGAGGGCCGTCTCCGCCGGTCATGGCGGTGTCGTGCACGGTCGGCTTGCGACGCATCCATGCCGCGTAGACCGTGCCCTCTTCGTCCTGGATGTCCTCCGTGACGCGGAAGCCGAGGTCCTGCATGAACTTCACAGCACGCGGCACGTCGGGGGTCACCTGGTTGAAGTGGTCCAGCCGCACGAGCGCACCGGGCGTGTACAGGTCGTAGCGCCAGGCGAGCCGCTCGACGTGCTCGACGTCGTGGAAGAACTCGTACGGGAAGCCCAGCGGATCGGTGACCCGCACGGAGTCGCCGATGCCCTTCGTGAAGCCCTCGGGATTGCGGCGCACGTCGCAGCCGAGCTCTTCGTAGAACGCGACCGCCTTGTCGAGGTCCTCCGACGTGCGCACGCGGTACGAGAACGCGGCGACGGCGGCGACGGGGCCCTGGCGCAGCACGAGGTTGTGGTGGATGAACTCCTCGAGCGAGCGCAGGTAGACGGCGTCGTCGTCCTCGGCCGTCACGGTGAGGCCGAGCACGTCGACATAGAAGTCGCGCGAAGCGGCGAGGTCGGTCACGACGAGCTCCATGTAGGCGCACCGCAGGATGTCGGGCGCCGGCGCGGAGGGGGTCGGGACGGGATCGTCGGAGTGGATCGGCGCCTCCTGGCTCACGAAGAAGCCCGAGGAGGTCAGGGTCATGTCGTCACGGTGGGTCATGTCAGCTTCCTTGCTTGTCGTGTCGGATGTCAGGACTCGGCGTCTTCGGACGCCTCGGTGATCTCGGCTTTCGGCGACTGCTTGCCGAACGTCGGGTTGTGCACCTTGCCGAGCGTGATGTGCACGGCCTGCTGGTCGGTGTAGAAATCGATCGAGCGGTAGCCGCCTTCATGGCCGAGGCCCGAGGCTTTGACGCCGCCGAACGGCGTGCGCAGATCCCGCACGTTGTTGGAATTGAGCCAGACCATGCCGGCCTCGATCGCCTGCGCGAAGTTGTGTGCGCGCTTGAGGTCGTTCGTCCAGACGTAGGCCGCGAGGCCGTACCTCACACCGTTCGCGAGTTCGAGCGCCTCCTCGTCGGTGTCGAACGGCGTGATCGCGACGACCGGCCCGAAGATCTCCTCCTGGAAGATGCGGGCATCGGATGCCACGTCGGCGAACACCGTCGGAGCGACGAAGTTGCCCGTGTCGAAGCCCTCGGGGCGGCCGCCGCCGGCGACGAGCCGGCCCTCGGACTTGCCGATCTCGATGTAGGACATGACCTTGTCGAAGTGCTCGGGGTGCACGAGCGCCCCCACCTCGGTCTCGGGCTCGTGCGGGTAGCCCACGACGACGCGCTTCGCCTGCGCGGCGTACCGCTCGACGAACTCGTCGTACACCTCGCGCTGCACGAGGATGCGGCTGCCTGCCGTGCAGCGCTCGCCGTTGAGCGAGAACACACCGAAGATCGTCGCGTCGATCGCGGCGTCGAGGTCGGCATCGGCGAAGACCACGGCGGGGGATTTGCCGCCCAGCTCCATCGACAGCCCCTTGAGGTACGGCGCGGCGTTGCCGAAGATCAGCTGCCCCGTGCTGCTCTCGCCCGTGAACGAGATGAGCGGCACGTCGGGGTGCTTCACCAGCGCGTCGCCGGCCTCTTCGCCGAGCCCGTTGACGAGGTTGAACACGCCCTTCGGGAGTCCGGCCTCTTCGAAGATTCCGGCCCACAGTGATGCCGACAGGGGCGTGAACTCCGCGGGCTTCAGCACGACGGTGTTGCCGGTGGCGAGAGCGGGTCCCAGCTTCCAGGACTCGAGCATGAACGGCGTGTTCCAGGGGGTGATGAGCCCCGCGACGCCGATCGGCTTGCGGTTGACGTAGTTGATCTGGCGGCCCGGCATTTTGTAGGTGTCGTCGGCCTGCGCGACGATCAGGTCGGCGAAGAACCGGAAGTTCTCGGCCGCCCGCCTCGCCTGTCCGAGGGCCTGCGTGATCGGCAGCCCGGAGTCGAACGATTCCAGCTCGGCGAGTCGCGCATCGCGGGACTCGACCAGGTCGGCGATGCGGTGCAGGATCCGCGACCGCTCGCGCGGCAGCATCCGCGGCCAGGGTCCTTCGCGGAATGCGCGGTCGGCGGCGGCGACGGCGCGGTCGATGTCGGCCTTCTTGCCCGAGGCGGCCTGCACGTAGACCTCGTTCGAGACGGGGTCGAGCACATCGAAGGTGTCGCCGTCTCCCGAGTCGACGAACTCGCCGTCGATGTAGTGCTGGATGCGGTCGGGCAGGTCGGTGGGGACGTGGCGCGTGACGGTGTCGGTCATGGGATTGCTCCTTCGCGGGAGGGGGTCAGAATGCCGGGAGCCCGAGGCTCTCGTCGGGGTGTTCGTGTGTCATGTATGCGTCGAGGGTGGCCGAGCGGTGGCGCCGCGCGGTCTTCTCGATCTCGTCGAGCGGGGCACCCGTCTCGATGAGGTGGAGGATGTCCTCGTGCTCGCGGACGGATTGCGCCGCGCGGCCGGGGACGAAGCTGAACGTCGAATCGCGCAGGTGGCCCAGGCGCGCCCATTCGCCGCGCACGAGATCGGTCATGCGCGGATTGGGGCACGTCGAGAACAGGACGGTGTGGAAATCCTGGTTGAGTCGCGTGAAGGCGCGCGGATCGAAATGGTCGAGCGTCTCGATCATGAGCTCGTTGATCGACCGTGCCTGGCGGATGTCCTGGACACTCAGGCTGCGTGCCGACAACGCCGTCGCCGCACCCTCGAGGATCGACAGCGCGTGCATGCTGTACCGGTACTGCGAGTCGTCGACCATCGAGACGCGTGCGCCGACGTTGCGCTCGAACATCACGAGGCCCTCGGCCTCGAGGTGGCGGATCGCCTCGCGCACGGGCACGACGCTCATGTCCAGCTCACCGGCGATCGTGCTGAGCACGAGGCGGTAGCCGGGCGTGAACTCCTGGCTGGCGATGCGCTCCTTGATCCACCGGTACGCCAGCTGCGACTTGCTGGGCTGCGCTTCCTGCAGCCCCGTCGTCTCCTGACGGCTCGCCGACGCCTCTCGGAGCGTCACGATCCGCTCACCGCCGCGTCGTACCGTGCGCGCCACTCGGCGTTCATCGGGAAGAGGCCCTCAATGGGGTGTCCCTCCGCGACGCGCGCGGCGACCCACGCATCTTCGTCCTCCTGCGCGAGCGCCGCGTCGGCGACCTCTTCGGCCAGGGCGGGAGGGATCACGATGACTCCGTCCGCGTCGCCGACGATGACATCGCCCGGCTGCACGGTCGTGCCGCCGCATCCGATCGTGATGTCGTGGTCCCACGGCACGTGCTTGCGGCCGAGCACGGCCGGGTGCGCGCCGGTCGTGTAGACGGGGATGCCGACCGCCGTGACGGCGTCGATGTCGCGCACGCCGCCGTCGGTCACGATGCCGGCTGCCCCTTGGGCATGGGCGCGGATCGCGAGGATGTCGCCGAGTGTGCCCGAGCCGCTCTCGCCGCGCGCCTCGATGACGATGACCTCGCCGTCACGGACGGCGTCGAACGTGCGCTTCTGCGCGTTGTATCCGCCGCCGTGGCTCTTGAAGAGGTCTTCGCGGCTCGGGACGAACCGCAGGGTCTTGGCCGTGCCGACGATCTTGGCCTCGGGATGCAGGGGCCGCACGCCGTCGATCGTGACGTTGTTGAGCCCACGCTTGCGCAGCTGCTGCGAGAGGCCCGCGACGGGCACGCGCTCGAGCTTGGCGCGGAGTTCGGGCGAGAGGGTGGGGGCATCGGCGGGCGGCAGGCCCGCGGCTTCGCGCGAACCCCACGCCTCGGCGCGCTGCGTGTCGTCGACGGCCGGCAGCGAACCGAGCTCGGCGTCGAACGGCATGTCACCCGCGACGACCGTCGTGACCAGGCGACCGGTCGTGAGCCCCGCGTCGGGCGCGTCCACCTCGATCTCGACGACGTCGCCGGGCTCGATGACGGAAGATCCGGCCGGCGTTCCGGTCAGGATGACATCGCCCGTTTCGAGCGTGAAGTGCTGCGACAGGTCGGCGACGAGCTGCGTCAGGGGGAAGATCATCCCGGCGCTCGTGTCATCCTGCGCGATCTCGCCGTTGACCCACGCGCGGACACGGAGGGCATCGGGCGTCACGGCGCGCGCGTCGATCCGGTCGGGACCGATGGGCGTGAAGCCGTCGCCGCCCTTCGAGCGGACGTTGGAGCCCTTGTCGTTCGCGCGCAGGTCGTAGACGCCGAGGTCGTTGGCCGCCGTGACGAAGGCGACGTGGTCCCAGGCCTCGTCGATCGAGACGCGACGCGCGGGGGCGCCGATCACGAGCGCGATCTCAGCCTCGAACGCGAGCAGCTCCGTGCCCGCGGGGCGCTCGACCGTGCCGCCGCTCGCGGCGACCGAGCTGGACGCCTTGAAGAAATAGGACGGGTGCGCGGGGCGCCGACCCCGCTGATCCGCGCGTGAGGCGTAGCTGAGGTGAATGGCGATGATCTTGCCCGGGCGGACGGGCAACGCGGCGAACCGGGGGTCTTCGTTCCGGGTTCCGCGTGCGATGTTGTCAGTCATGAGCTCCCTCGCTCTTGCGTCGTATCCGAAATCGTATATGATTCGTCGGAAAGGGGCAAGCGAGGATCCTTGCCCGACATCGACGTCACACGGGAGCATCGACGATGAGCACACCAGAACAGGACCGCGCCGGGGGCTTCACCCCCACCGGCACCATCGCGTCACACAAAGACCGCCGACGCGTCGTCTTCGCGACGGTCGTCGGCACGACCGTCGAGTGGTACGACTTCTTCGTCTACGCCTCGGCGGCGGGCCTCGTCTTCGGCCAGCTCTTCTTCGAGGGCCTCGGTGCGAACAGCCTGCTGATCTCGTTCGCGACCGTCGGCGTGAGCTTCTTGTTCCGCCCGCTCGGCGCGTTCCTCGCGGGACACTTCGGCGACAAGTACGGCCGCAAGTTCGTGCTGATGGTCACCCTCATCCTGATGGGCGCGGCGACGACCCTGATCGGTGTCCTTCCCACGTTCGAGATGATCGGCATCGCCGCTCCGATCCTGCTCATCCTGCTGCGCATCCTGCAGGGAATCTCGGCCGGTGGCGAGTGGGGCGGTGCCGTGCTCATGGCGGTCGAGCACGCACCCCGGACCCGTCGTGGCATCTTCGGCGCCGCTCCGCAGATCGGCGTGCCGCTCGGCCTCCTGCTGGCCTCGGGCATCATGGCGCTCATGGCGATCATCGCGCCCGGTGACGCGTTCCTCGAGTGGGGATGGCGCATCCCGTTCCTGCTCAGCATCGTGCTGATCGTCATCGGCTACTACGTGCGTCGCAAGGTCGAGGAGAGCCCGGTGTTCACCGAGCTCGCCGAGCGCAAGGAGAAGGCGCAGATGCCGATCGTGCAGCTGTTCAAGCGCCACCTGCTGCTCGTGATCATCGCCGCACTCGTCTTCGCGGGCAACAACGCCGTCGGCTACATGACGACCGGCGGCTACATCCAGGGCTACGCGACGAACCCCGAGGGTCCGCTGCAGCTCGAGCGCGGTCCCGTGCTGTGGGCTGTCACCGGCTCGGCCGTCACGTGGCTGCTCTCGACGCTGTTCGCCGGCTGGATCGCCGACAAGATCGGCCGCCGCACGACGTACCTCATCGGCTGGGTCCTGCAGCTGGGCGGCGTGTTCGCGCTCTTCCCGCTCGTCAACACGGGCAACGTCGGACTGCTCTTCGCGGGCCTGGCGATCCTCACGATCGGCCTCGGCTTCACCTATGGCCCGCAGGCGGCTCTCTACTCCGAGCTCTTCCCCGCCAGCATCCGCTTCTCGGGTGTGTCGATCTCGTACGCGATCGGCGCGATCGCCGGTGGCGCCTTCGCACCGACGATCGCCCAGTGGCTCGTGCAGACGACCGGCACGACAGACTCGGTCACCTGGTACCTGGCCGGCATGACGGTCATCGGGCTCATCGCGACGCTGCTGCTGCGCGACCGCTCGGGCATTCCGCTCGGACCCGACCACGAGGAAGAGCAGTCGGTCAGCCCGATCTACGGGCTGTCCAAGGCGTGAGCCGACCCGTAGCCTGACGACAGCGAGGAGGACCCATGCAGTTCCATCACCACGGCTATGTCTCGAAGGATCCGCGCGTGCAGCCGGCCGCCGGGATCGGCCTCGACCGACCGGCCGACCTTCCCGACGAGATGGATGTGCTCATCGTCGGGTCGGGCCCGGCCGGAATGCTCCTGGCGGCGCAGATGTCGCAGTTCCCCGACGTCGCGACGCGCATCATCGAGCGCCGCGAAGGGAGGCTGCCGCTCGGTCAGGCCGACGGCATCCAGCCGCGGAGCGTCGAGACGTTCCAGGCGTTCGGCTTCGCCGAGCGGATCATCGCCGAGGCGTACAACATCGGCTACATGAACTTCTGGAACGCCGATCCCGAGAACCCGAAGAACATCATCCGCACGTCGCGGACCGAGGACTACGCGTACGACATCAGCGAGTTCCCGCACCTCATCGTCAACCAGGCGCGCGTGCTGGACTACTTCGCCGAAGCGGCGGCGCACGGTCCAGGGCGCATCGTGCCCGACTACGGCGTCGAGTTCCTCGGTCTCACGGTGCACGACGAGGGGGAGTACCCCGTCGAGGTGCGCGTGAAGTTCGTCGGGGGTGAGCGCGCGGGGCAGGAGCGCACGATCCGTGCGAAATACGTCGTCGGCAGCGACGGCGCGCGCAGCGGGGTGCGCGAGGCGATCGGGCGCAAGCACATCGGCGGCATCTCCGCCCACGCGTGGGGTGTCATGGATGTGCTCGTGAACACCGACTTCCCCGACTGGCGCACGAAGTGCGCGATCAACTCGGCCGCCGGCAACATCCTGCACATCCCGCGCGAGGGCGGTTACCTGAGCCGCATCTACGTCGACCTCGGTGAGGTCGCCGAAGACGACAACCACCGCGTGCGCCAGACGCCCGTCGAAGAGGTCATCCAGCGGGCGAACGACATCCTGCACCCCTACACGCTCGACGTGAAAGAGGTCGCCTGGTCGAGCGTCTACGAGGTCGGGCACCGCGTGACCGACAAGTTCGACGACGTCGAGGTGGGCTCCGATCGCGCACCCCGGGTCTTCCTCACGGGCGACGCGTGCCACACGCACAGCGCGAAGGCCGGCCAGGGCATGAACGTCTCGATGCAGGACGGCTTCAACCTCGGCTGGAAGCTCGGCTCGGTGCTCACGGGCCGCAGCGGCGTCGATCTGCTGTCGACGTACTCGGCCGAGCGTCAGCCCGTCGCCCAGCAGCTCATCGACTTCGACCGCGAGTGGTCGGCGCTCATGGCGCGCAAGCCCGAGGAGATCTCCGACCCTCAGGACCTGGCGACCCACTACCTCGCGACGGCGGAGTTCCCGTCGGGGTTCATGACGCAGTACGACGAGTCCTCGATCGTCGGGGATGCCGCGCACCAGGGGCTCGCGACGGGTTTCCCGCTCGGCAAGCGCTTCAAGTCCGCTCCCGTAACGCTCGTGTGCGACGGCAACGCCGTGCACCTCGGGCACCACGCGACGGCCGACGGTCGCTGGCGCGTGTACGCCTTCGCGGATGCCGCGGGCACGGCGCTCGCCGAATGGGGTGAGTGGATGGCCACGGCCGAGGACTCGCCCGTGCGGCGGCACACGCCCGAGGGTGCCGACCTCGACGCGGTCTTCGACGTCAAGGCGATCTACCCGCAGTCCTACGACGAGGTCGACCTGTCGACCGTGCCGGGGATCTTCCGTCCGCAGTCGGGTCCGCTCGCGCTGACCGACTGGGAGAAGGTGTTCGCCGCCGGGCCCGCCCGGTGGAACACCGTCGACATCTTCGCCGAGCGCGGTCTCTCGCGCGACGGCGTCGTGGTCGTGGTGCGCCCCGACCAGTACGTCGCCGCCGTGCTTCCGCTCACCGCGACCTCCGAGCTCGCCGCGTTCTTCGCCCGCTCGATGTCCTGACCGCGCCTGACCGCTCCTGACCGCGAGACTGCAACGGGAGGCCGAGACCGTGGGTTAACCCCGCTGTCTCGGCCTCCCGTTGCAGTCTCGCCGGTCCGTGCGCGTGACCCGCGGGTCGGCCGGCGGGCGGCGCGTCAACGGTTGTCGTAGACGCGCTGGTACTTGCCCTCGCTGCGCGGCAACGCGCCGGGCTCTTCGAGCCGGACGGCGACGCTCGACCCGATGTGGATCTTGATGCGCTCCGCGAGAACTTCCGCCGCCGCTTCGCAGACGGCCCGCTCCAGGTGCGGCGATCGCTCGATGCGCACCGTCATGGCATCGAGTCGCCCTTCCCTGGTCAGTTCGATGATGAAGTGCGGCGTGAGCGTCTCGATGCCGAGCACGAGTTCCTCGATCTGCGTCGGGAAGATGTTGACGCCGCGCAGGATGATCATGTCGTCGTTGCGCCCGGTGATCTTCTCCATCCGGCGCATTCCGGGCCGGGCCGTCCCGGGAAGCAGGCGCGTCAGGTCGCGCGTGCGGTAGCGCAGCACGGGGAAGGCCTCTTTCGTGAGCGACGTGAAGACGAGCTCGCCCCGTTCGCCGTCGGCGAGCGGCGCACCCTCCGGGTCGATGATCTCGGGGATGAAGTGGTCCTCCCACAGGTGTGGGCCGTCCTTCGTCTCGACGCATTCGTTGCCGACACCCGGTCCCATGACCTCGCTGAGTCCGTAGATGTCGACCGCGTCGAGGTCGAGGCGGCGTTCGAGCTCGACACGCATCTCGTTCGTCCACGGCTCGGCGCCGAGGATCGCCACGCGCAGGCTCGTCGCGCGCGGATCGATGCCCGCCGCCTCCATCGCGTCGGCGATCGTGAGCAGATAGCTCGGTGTGCACATGATCGCGTCGGGCTCGAAGTCGCGGATGAGCTGCACCTGACGCGCCGTCTGACCGCCCGACATCGGGATGACCGTCGCCCCGAGCCGCTCGATGCCGGCATGCGCACCGAGCCCGCCCGTGAACAGGCCGTACCCGTACGCGTTGTGCACCTTCATCCCGGCCCGCACACCGCTCGCCCGCAGCGAGCGCGCGACGAGGGTCGCCCAGTGGTCGAGGTCGCGCTGCGTGTATCCGACGACCGTCGGCCGCCCCGTCGTTCCCGATGATGCATGGATGCGGCGCACCTCGGCCATCGGAACGGCGAACATGCCGAAGGGGTAGGTCTCCCGCAGATCCTCCTTCGTCGTGAAGGGCAGGCGCGCGAGGTCGTCGAGCGACCGGATGTCGTCGGGGCTCACCCCCACTCCGTCGAGCTTGCGGGTGTAGAGGGGGACGTTCGCGTAGGCGTGGCGCACGGTCTCCTGCAGCCGTGCGAGCTGCAGCTCCTGGATCTCCTCCCGTGACATCCGCTCCTCGGGGTCGAGGGCGTCGGTCTCGGGATGCATCGTTGTCGTCGTCGACATCGGGTTCCGTTTCTCAGAGGAAACCGGTGGACCCCGGTCATCCGCGGGGCCCACCGGTTCGAGGTCATCCGCCCAGCGGGTACTTGTCGATGATCCCGGCCAGCAGTTCGGCGGCGCGCGCGGCCGTGATGACCTCGTCGGCCGACACCTGGGTGACGACCTTCGACTCCGTGTCCTCGTAGACGTGCTCGCCGATCATGAGCTGATTCTCGTCGTACATCCACGCGAATGCGAGCGTTCGGCGCACGAGATACCAGCCGTCGGGGTCGTACTCCGAGCTCGCGGCCGACTCGTCGCCGGCCGAGGCGAACACGTTGTCGCCGAGCAGCTTGCCCGGCACGAACTGGCTGAACTCCGCTTCGCCCGCGAAGCCCCACTCGGCCACGGCCATCTTCTGCCGGCCGGTCCACATGACGAGCATGTCCATGTCGGCGAGCATCGCGTAGAAGTCGCGCACCTGCTGCATCCCGTCCAGGATGACGCCCGCACCGCCTTCGAAGATGCGGTACTTCGGGTGGCGGACGGTCATGTTCTCGGCGAGCAGCTCGTCGTAGCGGCCGGAGACCTCCAGCATCCCGTGACGGCGGTAGTTGATGAGGATGCGGCGGCGGGCGGGGTTCGTCTCGGTCTCGATGAGCGCGTCGATGTCATCCATCTGGTGTGCGAATTCGAATTCGTACGAGGTGCGCGGTTCGGCGGCGGGTGGGGTGGTGATCGTCATTGCGTTTCCTTTCGGGTGGGTGGTGAAGTTCAGCCCAGGTGTGCGCTGAGGTCGGGATAGCCGCCGATCTCGTAGCCGCCGTCGACCGTCAGGGTCGCACCGGTGACATAGCTCGCGGCATCGCTCGCGAGGAAGACGGCGGGCTCGGCGAGCTCGCGCGGCTGGGCGGGTCGCTTGAGGATTGCGTTCGCATCGAACTCGGTCATGATGCCCTCGTTCTGGGTGATGAACGCCGCCATCGGCGTATCGACGAGGCCAGGAAGGATCGTGTTGACTCGGATGCCGTAACGTCCCAGTTCGAGCGCCGCGTTGCGCCCGAACATCTCGACCCCCGACTTCGCGGCGGCATAGGCGCTGCCGCCCCAGATCGGCAGGTGCGCGTTGACAGACGAGATGTTGACGATGGCCCCGCCGCGCTCCGCCCTGATCATGCTGCGCGCGGCGAACTTCGTGCACAGGAACGTGCCGCGCAGGACGACGTCGACGGTCATGTCCCATTCGGGCTCGGCGAGGTCGACGATCGCTGCCGCGCGGATCGTGCCGGCGACGTTGAAGAGGCTGTCGATCTCGCCGAAGGCGGCTTCGGCCCGCTCGATCGCCGCCTCGCTGTCGGCCGCCGAGGCGACGCTGCCAGTGAACGGCACGAAGGAGTCGCCGTGGGCGGCGGCCGCCGCGTCGAGCCCGGCCGCATCGGTGTCGAAGCCGAGTACGCGGCCGCCGCGCTCGATGACGAGGTCGGCGATCGCGCGGCCGATTCCCGAGGCGGCGCCGGTGACGACAGCCGCTGCAGGCCTCGTGGTGGACGAAATCATCTGATCCCTTTCGCTGGACGAAGCGACGAGGGAGATCCCGGCATCGTCGCCGTGAATCCGACCTTTTCAGAGGTGCGCCGAGCTGTACATTGGTGAGTCCGACCCCGGATTAAGCCCGACCTTCATGCCGTGGGTCCGGAAGGCTGCAATGACGGAGTTCTTGAATCTCAACCTCGTGCACTCTCTCTCCGTGCTGATGGAGGAGGGGACGTTCACGCGCGCCGCGGAACGCCTGCACATCACGCCGCCCGCGATGACTCAGCAGATCCAGCGACTGGAGAGCGCCGTCGGTCTCGTACTCGTCGAGCGCGGCACGAAGCCCGTGCGGCTCACGGCGGCGGGGGAGCGGTTCATGGAGCATGCCTCCGTCTCGCTCACCCATGCTCGCCTCGCGATGGGCGAGACGGTGGATCCCGAGCTGCGCATCGGCTTCATCAACGGCTACCCCGCAGGGCCCGACGCGGGGTTCCTCGGGACGTATCGCCGGGCACGCCCGGACATCCGCATCCGCCTCCTGCAGGTCGGGTGGGGCGAGCAGGTGAGTCGCCTCGTCGCGGGCGATCTCGATGCCTCACTCGCCCGTCCGCCGTATGCCGGCACGGACGGGCTCGACATGATCCCCGTGCACGTCGAGCCGCGCGTCGTGGGGGTTCCCGTCGATTCGCCGCTGGCGCACCTCGCCCAGGTCACCCTCGCCGATCTCGACGGCTATTCCCTTCTCGGCGCCTCCGGCGCGGCGCGCGAGTGGACGCGGTTCTGGGTCGTCGATCCTCGGCCGAGCGGCGTGCCGGTGCGCTACGGCGCCTGGGTCGAGACGATGGAGGAAGCACTCAACCAGGTCGCTTTCGAGGGGCACCTGCTGATGACCGCCGCGTCCGTGGCGACTCGCCTGCAGCATCCGGGGGTCGTGTACCGTCCCATCGTCGACGCGGGCGAGTGCCACGTGTACCTCTGCACGCGCCGCACCGACACCCGCTCGGCCATCCGCGATCTGCGCCGCGCCGCGGCATCCGCCTCACTCTCCCTCTGACCGCGAGACTGCAACGGGAGGTCGAAAGAGCGGGCGAACCCCACGGTCTCGGCGTGCCGTTGCAGTCTCGCGGTCATGGCCGCGCGGGGGTCATGACCGTGCGGCGTCAAGTTCACGCGGGGGTCAGGAGTCGGCGCGGGTCAGGAGTCGGCGCGGGGGTCAGGAGTTCACGCGGATGATCTCCTGCTGGTACGGGGCGACGACGGCGCCCGAGATGCGCACGTCCAGCAGCAGGTGGGGGCGGGTCGCGGGGTCCTCGGCGGTCCACGAGGCGAGGCGGTCGAGATCCGCGAGTTCGCGCACCACGACGCCCTCGGCGCCGACGGCGCGGGCCAGACCGGCGAAGTCGACGTCGGGGATCATCATGGGACCCGTCGCGACCCCCTTGAGGCCGTACAGATTCACCTCGGCGCCGTACGCGGCGTCGTTCCACACGACCGTGAGGCCGCGCCCGCCCGCGACGCGCACGGCCGACTCGAGGTCGGCGAGTGCCATGAGCCCGCCTCCGTCGCCCGTCGTGAGCACGACGGTCGCCTCGGGCCGGGCCAGCGCCGCCCCCGGAACCGAGGGGAAGCCGAGGCCGATCGACTGGTACGCCGTGCCGACCATCATCATCCGGTCGGGTGAGGCGACGGGCCAGTACATGTTCGCCCACCCGATGAAGTGCCCGCCGTCCGAGACGACGACCCGATCCTCGGGCAGCAGCTCGCCGATACGGGCCGCGACGCTGCGCGGGTCGAGGCGGCCGTCCGCCGCGACGCCGTCGCCGGGCTCCTGCGTGCGCAGCCGGGCGATGTCGACCGATTCGCGCCACCCCGACGACGTCGCAGCGAGCGCGGCGAGCTCGGTGTTGAGCGCCTCGGCGACGACGCGGGCGTCTCCTCGGATGTATCCGCCGACGTGCGGATGCGTCGCGGTGGGCGCGACGTCGACCTGCACGACGCGCGTGGCGGGTGAGAAGAGCTCGCCGAAGCGCATCGTGAACTGATTGAGGGATGCACCGAACACGACGGCGACGTCGGCATCGCGGATGAGCTCCATGGCCCCCTCGGCGCCGAAGCCGCCCGTCACGCCGAGGTCGAACTCCGTGGCGGGGAACACTCCGCGTCCGAGCGCCGTGCCGGCCGTGATCGCTCCCGTGGCCTCGGCGAGCGCGCCGAGGGCGTCGCCCGCTCCCGAGACCCACGCCCCGCGCCCGGCGAGCAGGAACGGTCGGCGCGCAGCGGCGAGAGCGCGCGCGAGCTCGATGACGCTCTCGCGCGCGAAAGGGCTCGGCTGCAGGGGCTCGGGCAGGCGCGGATCGAGGGTGTCGGGCACAGGCCCCGCGTCGAGAGTCGCGACGTCGTAGGGGATCGCGAGCACGGTCGGCACGCGATAGGTGAGGGCGTGCTCGATCGCGATGACGGTCGTGGCGGCGGCATCCGCTCTGCCGACCGTGTACGTGCGCGCGCCGACCGCCGAGGCGAGGGCGATCTGGTCGACGTCCCACGGGCGCGGGCCCGACGTCGGCTCGTCGCCGACCACGAGCACGAGCGGCACGTGGGCCTGCACGGCTTCGGCGAGCGCCGTCAGCGTGTTGGTGAAGCCGGCGCCGTACGTCGCGGTCGCGGCGGCGAGGCG
The DNA here is from genome assembly GCF_053644215.1 of Microbacterium sp. NPDC055442. Classification (NCBI taxonomy): domain Bacteria; kingdom Bacillati; phylum Actinomycetota; class Actinomycetes; order Micrococcales; family Microbacteriaceae; genus Microbacterium; species Microbacterium sp. NPDC055442. The sequence continues at coordinate 125,694 of NZ_JBSHLF010000004.1, forward strand.
ACCGGACGCGCGGTGGAATGCATCCGCGGCGACGACCGCACCCGCTTCGTGGCGGACGGCCGTATATCCGGCGGGGGTGTCGCACACGAGGGCGTCGAGGAACCAGGCGTTTCCATTGCCCATGACACCGAAGACGTGATCGATGTGGCGGGCGAGGGTCACGGCGACATGGGCGGAGACGGTGGGCATGAGAACTCCCGAGAGCAGGGACGACGGATCGAGGCCGTATGTGTCTCGCGCGCCCAGACCCTGCCGGGACGGCTGCGTGCTCATTTTTCGAGCACCGGGCGGCTGCGACGCCGCCGGACGGTTCGAGTATAGGTCGCTCCCGCCGGCTCCCTCCGCCCGCTCGACGCACCCTTCGCCCGCGCGACGCACCCTTCGACCGCGCGACGCACCCTTCGACCGCGCGACGCACCCTTCGACCGCGAGACTGCAACGGCTTGCCGAGACTGCGGGGTCACCCCGCTGTTTCGGCGCCCCGTTGCAGTCTCGCGGCCAATGGCGCGGTCATCGCGGCAGTCGCGCGGGCAGGGTGCGGTCATGGCGGCAGTCGCGCGGGCACGGCGCGGGCATGATGGAGGGATGAAGACGACCCAGTTGCGCCGGTACTCCCTTGTCGACGGACAGTACGACGACTTCGTCGCGTGGTGGCAGGCGACGATGAAGGTCGTGCGCCCCGCGGCGGGGTTCACGATCGAGTTCGCCTACGGCATCCGCGAGACGAACGAGTTCATCTGGGCGGTCAGCGCCGAGGGCGACGAAGCGGCCTTCCTCGCACTCGAGACGGAGTACCGTGCCTCCGATGCCCGCGCGGCCGCCTTCGACGGCGTCCCCGACCGGCTCACCGGCATGGATGTGCGCTTCGTCGAGAGCTTCTGACGGATTCGCCCCGGCGGAGGGTCTCCTCCGGGTTCTGTACACGCAGGACATCGCCCTCACCCACCCGTCCGGGTGACAATAGGACAGCAAACCCCAGGATCGTATACGATTTGAGGATGCTGCGTGCTGCGGCATCCCGGACATGACGAGGGAGTCCCCGTGAGCGAGAACCGCGAGACCGAGCTGCTGGCATCCGTCGAGGACGGACTGTTCATCGGGGGAGAGTGGCGTGCGGCTGCGGACGGGCGCACGCTCGACGTGTTCGACCCCGCGACCGGCGACGTCGTCAAGACGATCGCGAGTGCGGGAGCCGCCGACGGCATGGCCGCGCTCGACGCAGCGGTCGATGCGTTCCCCGCCTGGGCGGCGACCCCGTCGCGGGAACGCGCCGAGATCCTGCGGCGCGCGTTCGACCTGCTGCAGGAGCGCAAGGAAGAGTTCGCGCTGCTCATGACGATCGAGATGGGCAAGCCGCTCGCCGAGGCCCGCGGAGAGGTCGCATACGGCGGTGAGTTCCTGCGCTGGTTCAGCGAGGAGACCGTGCGCGTGCAGGGCCGTTACGGGGCGAACCCCGAGGGCACGGGCCGCATGATCGTGTCGCAGCATCCCGTCGGCCCCTGCTACCTCATCACGCCGTGGAACTTCCCTCTCGCGATGGCGACGCGCAAGATCGCGCCCGCGCTCGCCGCCGGCTGCACCGTCGTCATCAAGCCCGCCGCGCTCACGCCGCTCACGACCCTCTACTTCGCGCAGCTGCTCGAAGACGCCGGCGTGCCCGCGGGAGTGGTCAACGTCATTGCGACGGCGTCGTCCGGGGCTGTCTCGGAACCCATCATCCGCGACCCGCGCTTGCGCAAGCTGTCGTTCACGGGATCGACCCCGGTCGGCCAGCGCCTGCTCGAGCAGGCGGCCGAAGGCGTGCTGCGCACGTCGATGGAGCTCGGCGGCAACGCCCCCTTCGTCGTGTTCGACGACGCCGACCTCGACAAGGCGGTCGAAGGAGCGCTCCTGGCGAAGTTCCGCAACATCGGCCAGGCCTGCACGGCCGCGAACCGCTTCATCGTGCACCGCTCGATCGCCGACGAGTTCGCCGCGCGGGTCACCGAGCGCGTGCAGGGCATGACGATCGGGCGCGGCACCGAGGAGGGCGTCCAGATCGGTCCGCTCATCGACGACAAGGCTGTCGCGAAGGCGGAAGAGCTCGTGACGGATGCCGTCGGCCGAGGAGCGACGCTGCGTACCGGCGGCGCGCGGATCGACGGCGACGGAACCTTCTACCAGCCGACCGTCATCAGCGACGTGCAGGCGGGCAGCGAGATCCTGCGTGAGGAGATCTTCGGACCTGTGCTCGCGATCATCCCGTTCGACACGGAGGACGACGCCGTGCGGCTCGCGAACGACACCGAATACGGACTCGTCTCGTACGTCTTCACCGAGAATCTCGCCCGCGGCCAGCGCATGATCGAGCGTCTGGAGACCGGCATGATGGGGCTCAACGTCGGTGTCGTGTCGAATGCCGCGGCGCCGTTCGGAGGCTGGAAGATGTCGGGCCTGGGGCGCGAGGGCGGTGCCGAGGGCATCCACGAGTACCTGCAGACGAAGTACACGCTGACGCCCAACCCGTTCTGACGTCGTGGCGTTGGTGGTCGGCTCGTTCTGATCCCGCGACGTTGACGGCGCGGAAAGAAGGGCAGATCTTGACGCGCCGCAACGGCTCGAGCCCCGGGATTCCTTCACGGCGGCCTCCTAGAATGGTCGCGGTCGACTCGACCGCCCACTTCCCCCAGACGCAGCGCCGCGGGGCGCCACAGCCCCGGCGCGCAGAGGAGCACGCATGCCCACGTACGACGAAGACCGCGCGGCCTGGGTCGCGCTCGAGCAGGTCGCCGAGCGGATGATCCCGCACATCGGCGCGCTCTACCGCGATCGAGGCGTCGTGACGTCTCTGCACGGACACCGTCTCATCAACCTGTCGGTCACCGGCATCATCGAGGCGCACGAGCGTGTCGAGCAGCTGGGCCACGCCGCCATCCCCCTCGACGAGACGCTGCGCGTGCTCGAGGGCCTGCGCGCGGTCGCGCCTGGCCCCGCGTCGCTCGACGTCGCGCGCCTCATCGTCGGACACGACGAATCGGGCGTCGACCTCGAGGAGTACCTGGCCGGTGAGCTCGCCGACGTGCTCGACGCCGATGCCTACCCGGCCGGCGGCACCGACGTCGTCCTGTACGGGTTCGGCCGTATCGGGCGCCTGCTCGCGCGCATCCTCGTCGCGCACCAGGGCGGCGGACGGGGCCTGCGCCTGCGCGCCGTCGTCGTGCGCAAGGGCGGCTCGAATGACCTCGTCAAGCGCGCGAGCCTGCTGCTGCGCGACTCCGTGCACGGGCCGTTCGACGGCACCGTCACGGTCGACGAAGACGCGCAGCAGATCATCGCGAACGGCACGCGCATCCAGGTCATCTACGCCGATGACCCCGCCGCGATCGACTACACCTCGTACGGCATCCGTGACGCGATCGTCGTCGACAACACCGGACGCTGGCGCGACGAAGAGGGCCTCTCGCAGCACCTGCGCTCGACCGGCGTCGCGCGCGTCCTGCTGACGGCACCGGGCAAGACCCCGATCAAGAACATCGTCTACGGCATCAACAACGACACGATGACCGCCGAGGACCGCATCCTGTCGGCCGCGTCGTGCACGACGAACGCGATCACCCCCGTCCTCAAGGCGATCGATGAGGCCTACGGCGTCGTGCGCGGACACGTCGAGACGGTGCACTCGTTCACGAACGACCAGAACCTCATCGACAACTTCCACAAGGGCGACCGCCGCGGACGCTCGGCCGTGCTCAACATGGTCATCACCGAGACCGGCGCAGCCAAGGCCGTCGCGAAGGCGCTGCCGCAGCTCGAGGGCAAGCTCACCGGCTCGGCGATCCGCGTGCCCACCCCCAACGTCTCGCTCGCCGTGCTCAACCTGACGCTCGAGCGCCCCACGAACAAGGACGAGGTCAACGACTACCTGCGCCGCGCGTCGCTGCACTCCAAGCTGCGCCAGCAGATCGACTACGTCGAGTCGCCCGAGGTCGTGTCGACCGACTTCGTCGGGTCGCACCGTGCGGGCATCGTCGACGGGCTCGCGACGATCGCCGACGAGACGAACCTCATCCTCTATGTCTGGTACGACAACGAGTTCGGCTACTCGACGCAGGTCGTGCGCGTCGTCGAGCAGATGGCCGGAACCCACCCCACGGTGCTCCCGCCCCGCGTCGAGGTCACCGTCGAGAGCTGAGCGCGCCCGCGCATCCGAGCACCGTCGCACGCGCCGCGGCGCGGTGCCGGATGCCGCGGCTCAGGCGTGCCGATCGAGGAAGGCGTACACCTCGTTGTCGTCGACTCCGGGGAAGGCTCCGCGGGGGAGCGGCGAGAACATCTGCATGTGCACGCGCGCGCTCGGCCAGGCCTTGCCCGCCCACCGCTCGGCGACATCCGCCGGCGCGCGGCGGCAGCAGGACTCGCCCGGGCACGTCGACACACCACGCTTCTGGGTCTCACGCCCCCGGAACCAGCGCGCGTCGTCGAAGGGCACGCCGACCGTGATCGAGAACTCGCCGTCGGACGTCGAGCCGATCTGAGTCGAGCACCAGTAGGTGCCGGCGGGGGTGTCGGTGTACTGGTAGTGCTCGGTCGTGCGGTTCTGCTCCGAGAAGGCGGCGCGCGCCGAGAACTTGCGGCACGCGATCTGGCCGTCGACGGCGCCGGTGACGTCCATGGGCAGCGGCAGATCGTCGTTCTCGTAGACGCGCGAGATCGTGCCCACCCCGTCGACGCGCAGGAAATGCAGCTTGATGCCCAGATGGTGGGTCGCGAGGTTGGTGAGCCGCATCCCGGCCGCTTCGTGGGTCACACCGAACGCGTCGCGGAAGTCCTCGACGGCGAGGTTTCGGTCTTTCTTGGCCTGCTGCAGGAACGCGACCGATGCCGTTTCGGGCATGAGGCAGCAGGCCGCGTAGTAGTTGATCTCGAGTCGCTGCTGCAGGAAGTCGGCGTAGTCGGTGGGGCGCACGTGACCGAGCAGTCGATGCGCCATCGCCTGCAGCGCCATCGAGCGCAGGCCGTGCCCGCCGGGGATCGATGCGGGCGGCAGGTAGATGCGCCCGTTCTCGAGATCGGTGACCGAGCGCGCGGAGTGCGGCAGATCGTTGACGTAGATGAGCTCGAAACCGAGCCTTTCGGCCATGAGGCTGACCGTGCGGTGTGTCAGGGCGCCGGAGACGTGCCCCGCGGCCCGCAGCTGCTTCTCGGCGAGCTTCTCGATGTCGGGCAGGTAGTTGTCGATCCGCCGCATCTTCAAGCGCAGTTCGGTGTTGGCGCGTCGGGCCTCTTCGGGTGTCGCGATCGCCTCGCTCTCACGACGCTGCAGTTCGCGGTGGAGGCCGAGGACCGATTCGATCGTCTCGTCGGCCATGCCCTTCGTCACTTTGACGGGGGCGACGCCGAGCTGGCGGAACACCGAACTGGACTGAGCGCGGTCGAGCTCGATCTCGAGGGCCGCACGCCGGTTGGGCGGCTCGTTCGAGAGCAGGTCGGCGACCTCGACCTGGGTCGCGGATGCGATGGCCTGCAGCACGGACAGCTTCGGCTCGCGTTTGCCGTTCTCGATGAGGCTGAGCTGGCTCCCGGCGATCCCGACGATCTCGCCCAGTTCGTCGAGCGTGAGTCCCTCGCTCACCCGCTGGTGGCGGATGCGATGACCGAGGGTGGACAGTTCGAGAGGGGAGGGCGCCATTCCTTGATGGTATCGAAAGAATCGCAGAATTTGTCAGCCTGGAACGCGGAAAGTGCGCGCGAATACGACGAGAGTGGTCGTGCACGCGTTTTCCCGTGCCGCCGACCGAGAGGACCTCCCCATGGCTCTGGCCGACATCTCCACGCGACCCGCCACCGGCAGCATCCGCACCGTCGCCGCCCCCGAATCGGGCTCCGGCGCTCGCCCGGCGGTGTCCGGACCGGGTATGGCCGACCTCGAGGCGTGGGTCGACGAGATCGCGGCTCTGACGAAGCCCGACCGCATCCACTGGGTCGACGGCTCGCGGTCCGAGAACGACGCGCTGCTGCGGAAGATGGTCGACGACGGTCAGCTCATCAAGCTCAACCCGGAATGGCGTCCCGGATCGTACCTCGCCCGGTCGCACCCGAGCGACGTCGCCCGCACCGAGGGGCGCACCTTCATCGCCTCCGAGCGCGAGGAAGACGCCGGCCCGACCAACAACTGGGCCGCCCCCGACGAGATCCGCGCGACGATCACCCCCCTCTTCGACGGCTCGATGACCGGTCGCACGATGTACGTCGTGCCGTTCTCGATGGGCGCGGTCGGCGGTCCGCTGTCGCACATCGGCGTTCAGGTCACCGACAGCGCCTATGCCGTGGCATCCATCGAGATCATGACCCGCGTCGGCGACGACGTGCTGCGCGAGATCGCGAACGGCGCGCCGTGGGTCAAGACCGTACACACGGTCGGCGCCCCGCTCGCGGAGGGTGAGCAGGACGTCGCGTGGCCCTGCAACGACGAGAAGTACATCGTGCACTTCCCCGACACGCTCGAGGTGTGGTCGTTCGGCTCGGGATACGGCGGCAACGCGATCCTGGCGAAGAAGTGCTTCGCGCTGCGCATCGCCTCGGTCATCGGCCGCGACGAGGGCTGGCTCGCCGAGCACATGCTGCTCATCCGCGTCATCTCGCCCGAGGGCAAGGCGTACCACGTCGCGGCGGCGTTCCCGTCGGCGTGCGGCAAGACCAACCTCGCGATGCTGCGCCCCACGATCCCGGGCTGGCGCGTCGAGACTCTCGGCGACGACATCGCATGGCTGCGTCCCGGTGAGGACGGGCGTCTGTGGGCGATCAACCCCGAGGCCGGCTTCTTCGGCGTCGCACCGGGCACGGGCGAGTCGACCAACGTCACCGCCGTCGAGACGCTGTGGGGCAACACGATCTTCACGAACGTCGCGCTGCGGCCCGACGGCGACGTCTGGTGGGAGGGTCTGACCGACGAGGCTCCCGCCGAGCTGACCGACTGGCAGGGCGAGCCCTGGACACCGGCATCCGGTCGTCCCGCCGCCCACCCCAACTCGCGCTTCACCGTGGCGGCGGCCCAGTGCCCGCAGATCGCCTCGGACTGGGATGCACCCGAGGGTGTGCCGCTGGATGCGATCCTGTTCGGCGGGCGCCGCGCGACGAACGTGCCGCTCGTCGTCGAGGCGACCGACTGGACGCACGGCGTCTTCATGGGCTCGAACGTGTCGTCCGAGCGCACGGCGGCCGCCGAGGGCACGGTCGGCGAGCTGCGCCGCGACCCGTTCGCCATGCTGCCGTTCTGCGGCTACAACATGGCCGACTACTTCGGACACTGGCTCAAGGTCGGGCAGAAGCTGCGCTTCGACCGCGCGCCGCGGATCTTCCAGGTGAACTGGTTCCGCAAGGGCTCGGACGGGCGCTTCCTGTGGCCCGGTTTCGGCGACAACTCCCGCGTCATCGACTGGATCATCCGCCGCATCGAAGGCGACGTCCCCGCCGTCGACAGCCCGATCGGGCGCCTTCCGCGCACGTCGGATCTCAACCTCGACGGCATCGACGTGCCGCAGGAAGACCTCGACGAGCTCTTCGCGATCGACCGCGCGTCGTGGGCGAAGGAGGCCGACCTCACCGAGGAGTTCTACCAGACCTTCGAGGGCCGGGTGCCCGCGCCGCTGTGGGCAGAGCTCGCCGCGCTGCGCTACCGCCTGCAGCGCGCCTGACCAACCTGACGGATGCCCCGACACGCCCGCGCCGCGGGGGTCGGGGCATCCGTCTGTCTATGTCTGGTCGGGGCGAGCGGGGAGACCCCCTCCTCGACGTGACGCGCCTCAGCGGGCGACGTCATTCGTTCATGTGACTCACTCTGCGCGCCGCGCGAGCTGAACCGAGCAGAATGAGGCGAGCGAGCGCAGGGCCGGGGTGTGGCGACGTTTCGATGCGCCGCCGTGCGCGATGCGTTCTGTGTCCGCGACATCGGGACGCGGCATCCGCTCTCCGACGCTCGGTGCAGGTGCCTCTTGCGAGTTCGGGGCGGATTCCTCTCGCGACACCCCGGGCTGCGTGGCGTGTCGTCGACGGATTACGCCCCAAACCCCGCTGGTGGGCGTCGCGGGACTCACTGCGGCGGTTTGGGGCGGGATGCTGCCGCGACACCCCGGGCTGCGTGGCGTGTCGTCGACGGATTACGCCCCAAACCCCCTGGTGGGCGTCGCGGGACTCACTGCGGCGGTTTGGGGCGGGATGCTGCCGCGACACCCCGGGCGGGGTGGCGTGTCGTTGACGGAATGCGCCCCAAACCCCGCTGGTGGGCGTCGCGGGACTCACCGCGGCGGTTTGGGGCGGGATGCTGCCGCGACACGCCGGGCTGCGTGGCGTGTCGTTGACGGGCGTCGCGGGACTCACTGCGGCGGTTTGGGGCGGGATGCTGCCGCGACACGCCGGGCTGCGTGGCTTGTCGTTGACGGAATGCGCCCCAAATCCCCTGGTGGGCGTCGCCGGGAGCTCGCCGCGGCGGTTTGGGGCGGGATGCTGCCGCGACACGCCGGGCTGCGTGGCGTGTCGTTGACGGAATGCGCCCCAAACCCCGGTTGGGCTTGAACGCGGGCGCCGAGAAGCGCGCGTCGCGTCACACGAGCAGCTGGTGCTTCGCGAGGTCGCGGTACAGCGGTGTCGAGGCGACGAGCTCGGAGTGCGTGCCCTGGCCGACCACGCGACCGTGCTCGAGCACGACGATGTGGTCGCTGTCCACGACCGTCGACAGACGGTGGGCGATGACGATGAGCGTGCGGTCCTGTGCGACGGCGTCGATCGCCTCGCGCATGCGCTGCTCGTTGAGCCCGTCGAGCGAGGACGTCGACTCGTCGAGCAGCAGGATGGGGGGAGCGGCGAGCAGCGCGCGCGCGATCGCGAGGCGCTGGCGCTCGCCGCCCGAGAGCATGACGCCCGCTTCGCCAACGGGCGCGTCGAGTCCGAGCGGATTGCGGTCGAGCACGTCGCCGAGGTTCACGGCGCGCAGCACCGCTTCGCACGCCGCGTCGGTTGCGTCGGGTGAGGCCAGACGCAGGTTGTCGCCGATCGTGCCGGCGAGGGTCGGTGCATCCTGCTCGACGTAGCCGAGCTGCGCGCGCAGGGCGTCGCGGTCGATCTCGCGCACGTCGACGCCGTCGAGCAGGATGGCGCCGGCGGTGGGGTCGTAGAACCGCTCGATGAGCGCCAGCGTCGTGCTCTTGCCTGCACCCGATGGCCCCACGAGGGCGACACGCGCGCCGCGCGGCACCGAGAACGAGACTCCGCGCAGCACATCGCCCGCGGCATCCGTCGTCTCGGACTCTGCGAGCACCGAGGTGTCGACGTGCGCGCTCTCGAGCACGGCGATGGCCTCGGACTCGGCCTTGCGCCGGGCCTGGACGACGGCCTCGGGGTAGCGGAAGTGCACGTCGCGGAATTCGATCGCCGCCGAGGTGCGGGGTGCGGCTGTGTGGGGCACTCGCGCCGCGATCTCGGCGTCGTGCTGCGATTCGATCGGCAGCTCGAGCACCTCCTGGATGCGACCGAGCGCGCCCAGGGCCTGGTTGACCGAGGTGATCGCGCCGAAGAACGACCCGAGCGGAGCGATCAGCATGAACAGGAACATGATGAACATCACGAGGCTCGCGATGGTGATCGCGCCCGTCGCGACACGGAACCCGCCGAACCCGATCACGACGAGCAGCGAGACCTGCAGGGCGATGCCGGCGATCGGCACGACGAGGGCGGAGATCTTCGCGATGCGGACGCCGACGCGGTAGGCGTCCGACGCACGTTCCGAGACGGATGCCACCTCGCGGTCGGTCGCACCCGACGCACGCACCGTGCGGATCGAACCCACGGCTCGTTCGACTCCCGATGCGAGCTCGCCGACCTTCTCCTGCTGCTCGGTCGAAGCCGTGCGGATCTTGCCGCTGAGGGCCACGACGCCGATGACCGAGACGCCGATGACGACCACGATGATCGCCAGCAGCACGACGTCGATGACGGCCATCGCGATGAGGGCGCCGGCGAAGAGCAGAGCGTTGCCGATCGCATCGGCGAGGCCCTGGGTGAGCGCGGCGTAGAGCAGCGTCGTGTCGCTGCCGACGCGCGAGACGAGATCGCCCGTGCGACGGGCGTCGAACTCGCTGATCGGCAGGTGGAAGATGCGCGCGATGAGCTTGCGTCGACTGGAGTAGACGACGGCGGTGCCCGTGCGCTGCAGCAGGTAGTGCTGCCAAGCCGTGATGAGCGACGACACGACGACGAAGCCGACGAGCGCCCACAGCAGCACGCCGAGGTCGAGGCTGCGCTGCACGCGGTCGATGACCTGCCCGACCAGCAGCGGCTGCACGAGCATCGTGCCCGAGCCGAAGACGCTCAGGATCGACACGACGATGAGGGTGTGCTTGTGCTCGAAGAGGTAGGGGAGCAGCTGCCCGAAGCTGGCGCGCGGGCCGTCGTCTTTCACGCGGAGTGAGCGGCGCGTCGGACGCGCGCGGCGTGAAGGTGCGTCGGAGGACATGCGTCTACCTCGTTCGTGATGCGGTCACCTTCGACCGTACTTCGTGCGAGAGGCGGTTCAGGTCACTGCGTGTGCGGTGTGCAGGATCGACCGGTCATCCGAGGTCGGTTCGCGCCGCTTCTGCCCCGTGCGTCACGCCGGAAACGACGGATGCCGCGGGCTCGAGCCCGCGGCATCCGAAATCGTCCGGTGTGTCAGCGCCAGATGACGGCGATGGCGGCGTTCGCGAGAGTGAGGATGCCGATCGCCCAGAACAGGCCGGGCGCAACCGAGCCCTTGCCCTTGCGCGCCCGGGCGCCACCGATGCCCATGAGCGCTCCGACGACGAGGAGCACGACCAGCTTGATGCCGATCTTCGTGTAGTTCAGGTCGTACGAGAGGCCCCACGGGGCGGCGAGGGCGAGGCCCGCGAGGGCGGCCAGGATCAGACCGATGTTCATGACCCGGTTGATCTGGAAACGTCGCGAGAACGCTTCGACGGCCCACCCTCCGAAGATCAGGGCGAAGCCGGTGATGTGCAGGAACAAGACGATGAGGCGGAGGGTCTCCATGCCGACACGCTAGGGCTCCCGGGCGTGTCGCGCCAGCAAGGACGGCCTCACTTCGTGGCGGTCGCCGAGCCGCTTCCGGTCACTGCGTGGCTGTCGGTCGCCGTGCCGCTTCCGGTCACTGAGTCTGTCGAAGTGCGCGCAGCACGAGCGCCGTGCGCAGGGCCGCGTCGGCCGCTTCGTGGCCCTTGTCCTCTCGCGAGCCCTCGAGCCCCGCGCGATCCAGGCCCTGCTGCTCGTCGTCGAGGGTCAGCAGCCCGAACCCGACGGGCTTTCCCGTGTCCAGCGCGACGCGCGTCAGCCCGTCGGTCGCCGCAGCCGAGACGTACTCGAAGTGGGGCGTGCCCCCGCGGATGATCACACCGAGCGCGACGACGGCGTCGGCGCCGGCGTCCAGAGCGGCCTTCGCCGTGACGGGCAGTTCGAACGAGCCCGGCACCCGCACGAGTCGCCACGTCGCACCGGATGCCTCGAGCAGACGCTGCGCACCGGCGATGAGTCCCTCGCTGATGACCTCATGCCACGTTCCCGCGACGACGACGACCTCGAGCCCGCGCGCGTCGATCGGCTCGCTCGTCTGCGGGGCGCCCTCGCGGCTCATCGGTCGGACCCGTCGTGCAGGTCGGCGAGCGCCTCTCGCAGTTCGGTGTCGTCGATGATGTGACCCATGCGGTCTCGTTTCGTCTCGAGGTACTGGTGGTTGTTCGGTCCGACGCCGACGATGAGCGGCACCTGCTCGACGACGTCGAGGCCGAGCGCGCGCAGCTGCGCGGTCTTGTCGATGTTGTTCGTCAGCAGGCGGACCTTGTCGACCCCCAGGTCGGCCAGGATGCCGGCGGCCGCGGCGTAGTCGCGCGCATCGGCGGGCAGACCCAGGGCCAGATTGGCGTCGACGGTGTCCATGCCGCCCTCCTGCAGGCTGTAGGCGCGCAGCTTGTTGATGAGGCCGATGCCGCGACCCTCATGCCCGCGCATGTAGACGACGACGCCGCCGTCCTTCGCGATCATGCCGAGAGCGGCCGACAGCTGGGGGCCGCATTCGCACTTGAGCGAGCCGAACGCCTCACCGGTCAGGCATTCGGAGTGCACGCGCACGAGCGGTGCGGCTTCGGTCAGGTCGCCCGAGACGACCGCGATGTGGTCGGTGCCGGTCGTCCGGTCCTTGTATGCGAGGAAGCGCAGGTCGCCGTGCGAGGTCGGCACGTGCGACTCGGCACGCAGGCTGACCCGGCGGCGGTGGACGACCGGCGCCTCGGGATCGAGCGGTTCGTGCTCGTTCAGATAGTCGATGAGCTGCTCGATCGTGACGACCGGCACGTCGTCGCGCGCGCCGAGCTCGATGAGCTCCGGAAGGCGCATCATGCTGCCGTCTTCGGCGACGACCTCGCCGATCGCTCCGACCGGCTGCAGACCGGCGAGCCGCATGAGCTCGACGGCCGCTTCGGTGTGTCCCGCGCGCTCGCGGACTCCGCCGTCCACGGCGCGCAGCGGCAGGATGTGCCCCGGCCGGATGACGCTCGAGGGCTGAGACTCCGGATCGGCGAGCACATTGAGGGTGTGCGCGCGGTCGGTGGCGCTGATCCCGGTGGATACGCGATCGGCGGCGTCGACGCTCACGGTGTAGGCCGTGGAGCGCGAGTCCTCGTTCACGGCGACCATGGGCGGCAGGTCGAGCCGGTCGGCCCACTCGGTGGGCATCGGCGCGCAGATGAACCCGCTCGACCAGCGCACCGTCCAGGCGAGCCATTCGGGGGTGGCCAGTTCGGCCGACAGTACGATGTCGCCCTCGTTCTCGCGATTCTCATCGTCGGCGACGATGACGGGGCGGCCCTTCGCGAGAGCGGCGAGGGCGTCGGGGATCGTGGACAGGCTCACAGCGAGCCTCCTTCCGTCGGAGCGGCGCCGGGAGTCGGAGCGGCGAAAGCGAGTAGGCGCTGCACGTGGCGGGCCAGGATGTCGGTCTCGAGGTTGACGCGGTCGCCCGCGACGCGCTCGCCGAGCGTCGTCGCCGCGAGCGTCTCGGGAATGAGCGACACCTCGAACCAGTGCCCGGTCCCTGAGCCCGCACCGGTCCCTGAGCCCGCACCGGTCCCTGAGCCCGCACCGGTCCCTGAGCCTGCCGAAGGGTCGGACGCCCCGCTCACCGTGAGCGAGATGCCGTCGACCGCGATCGACCCCTTGTCGACGACGAGCGCAGCGAGATGGGCAGGCAGCCCGATCCGCACGACGCGCCACTGCTCGCCCGGCCGCACCTCGAGCACGTCGCCCGTGCCGTCGATGTGACCCTGCACGATGTGGCCGCCCAGTCGGCCGCCCGCGGCGGTCGCGCGCTCGAGGTTGACGGTCCTGCCCGGGGCGACGCCGTCGAGCGTGGACATGTCGAGCGTCTGCTTCATGACGTCCGCCGTGAACCAGTCCTCACCCTGGTCGATGACCGTGAGGCATACGCCGCTCACCGCGATCGAGTCGCCGTGCTCGGCATCCGACACGCTCTGGGGACCGCGGACCGTGAGGCGCACGCCGTCTCCCGAGGGCGTGACCGCCGTGACCTCGCCGATCTCTTCGACGATTCCCGTGAACATCAGCTGTCTCCTTCTTCGTGCTTTCCTGTCGGGGTGGGCCCCGGAACCTGCCGGAGGGCCGCGACGACGAGCAGATCGTCGCCGAGGGTCTCGACCGAGTGGACCGTGAGTCGTCGCGCGTCGGCGATCGTCGCAACGCCGATGTCGCCGAGCGCGAGTCGCCCGCCGCCCAGCAGCACCGGCGCGATGTAGGCGAGGATCTCGTCGGCCAGGCCCGCCCGCACGAAGGCGCTCGCGAGTGTGGGGCCGCCCTCGACGAAGACACGGTGCACGCCGAGTTCGCGCAGTTCGGCGAGCACGTCGCCGAGGTCGCGGCCGTCGCGCTGCAGGACCGGGAGCGGATGCCGGTGCACGGCCGCCTGCGCCGGGATGGCGCGCGTGCCGAGCACGACGGGACGCGGCTGGTGTTCGTAGAGGGAACCGTCACGCCGCCGGGCGGTGAGTGCGGGGTCGTCGGCGAGGGCCGTGCCGGTTCCGACGACGATCGCGTCGGCGTGGGACCGGCGCGCGTGCACGTCGGCGCGTGCGTCCGGGCCCGTGATCCACTGGCTCGTGCCGTCGTCGGCCGCCGCGCGGCCGTCGAGGCTCTGCGCCCACTTCACCGTCACGTGCGGGCGGCCGAGACGCTGCGTCGTCAGCCACGACTCGAGCAGCCGCGTCGCCTCGTCGGCGAGCAGCCCCGCGCCGACGTCGACGCCCGCCGCGCGCAGCCGTTCGGCGCCGCCCCCGGACATCTCGCCCGGATCGGCGACGGCGTAGACGACGCGTGAGACACCGGCGTCGATGAGGGCCTGCGCGCACGGTCCGGTGCGTCCGGTGTGATTGCACGGCTCGAGGGTCACGACGGCGGTCGCACCGCTCGCGGCACCGGGAGCGAGCGCGGCGAGCGCGTCGACTTCGGCGTGACGCGTACCGGCCCCGTCGTGGAATCCCTCCGAGAGCACATCGCCCACCGGCGACAGGATCACGGCCCCCACCTGCGGGTTGATCCCGCGGGGGCCGCGCAGCGCGAGCTCGAGGGCCCGCCTCATGGCCGCGCGCTCCGCGTCGTTCGCCGTCATCCGTCCCACCGCTCGTCAGGGTTTCTGATCGACGGGTCCCAGATAGACGGGTAGGCGAGGCGTACCGGATACCGGTTCACCTCACGTGCTGCCTCCCATCCGGACTAGCGGGTTTCCCCGCATCACCGTCGGTTCCGGATTTCCACCGGATCGGCCGTGGCGCGGCATCCTCACGGATGCGAGCCACGACTCGCGGACTGTCACCGCCGGTTCGGATTCTCACCGACCCCGGAGCACGTCGATGCTCACGAGTGTAGTCAACGCCACGGGCACCCATCCATTCCCGGTGCCTCCATCAGCCCGCGAGCGCCCGTGCCGTCGCCTCGTCGATCACGAGGTCCGTCACGAGGTGCGCGGCGAGCGCACCACGGATGCTGGCGAGCTTGGACTCGCCCGACGCGACGCACAGGCGCCGCTTGATGCGCCGCAGCACGTCGAGGGGCGGCCCCGTCGCCCGGTCGTTGAGCGCGATGCGGTCGCTCGAGCCGTCGGCACGGAAGAACACCGTGGCGACGTCGCCGGCCACCCGCTCCGTCTCGAGCTCGGTCAGATCGTCGGGCTCGAGATAGCCGCCCGAGTACACGTGACTCGGCACGCGCGAGTCGGCTGACCCGGTGCTGAAGACGATGAGGTCCATGGCGGCTTGGATCGCGAGGATGCGGCGGGTGCTGCGCTCTCGCCACATGGCGCGCTTCGTCGCGGCTTCGTCGAAGAACGCCGGCACGGGGAACTGCTGGGCGTTGCCGCCGTAGGCCGCCGCGAACCGGCTGAGGATCTCGCTCGCGTACAGCAGGCCGGTCGTGTGGGTGTTGCCCGACCCGTTCAGCTGGACGAACGTCGTGCCGTGCACGCCCTTGCGCACGAGCCGGCGGCTCATCGCCGCCGTCGTCGCACCCCACGCGACCCCGATCGTCATATCGGGCTGGACGAGCTCGCCGACCAGGTGCGCGCCGGCGACCGCGACCCGCTCGAGCCGCTCGACGTCGCTCGCGTCATCGGGAACCGGCACGACGTGGGCGACGATGCCGTAGCGCTCGGCGAGGTGCTCTTCGAGCAGCCTCGGCGCGGCGAAGGGGGAGCGGATGCGGATGTCGACGATGCCCGTCGCGCGCGCGTGCGAGAGCAGACGCGACACCGTGGAGCGCGAGGTCGCCAGCTCCGTGGCGATGGCCTCCATGGTGCGGTGCTGCACGTAGTAGAGGTGCGCGGCGGTGAGCGCGCGCTGCGCCGTACGAGAGTCGGCGGGATCGTCCATCCCCCGATTGTGCACGTGTGTGCAATCCGGATGCAACAACGCTCAGCGGTGGGAGGATGGAGGCCACACAGGGCACGGGAGGGATCATGCAGCAGCGCGGATTCGACGAGCTGGCCGAGCGGCCGTACGCCGACGTCCTCATCATCGGCGGCGGCGTGAACGGGATCGCGACGTTCCGAGACCTCGCGCTGCAGGGGGTCGATGTCGCCCTCGTCGACCGCGGCGATTTCGTCAGCGGCGCCTCCGCGGCCTCGTCGCACATGATCCACGGCGGCATCCGGTACCTCGAGAACGGCGAGTTCCGGCTCGTGCACGAAGCCGTCACCGAGCGCAACGCCCTCCTGCGCATTGCGCCGCACTACGTCCGACCGCTGCAGACCACGATCCCGATCTACTCGACGTTCTCCGGCATCCTGAGCGCGCCGCTGCGATTCCTGCGGCACGGCGCCGGCAAGGCGAGCGAGCGCGGAGCCGTGCTCATCAAGATCGGACTCGTCATCTACGACTCGTTCTCGCGCAGCGGCGGACGCGTCCCGCGTCACACCTTCCGGGGCCGGAAGCGCTCGCTGGCCGAACTGCCGCAGCTCAATCCCGACGTGCGCTACACGGCGACCTACTGGGACGCGTCGCTGCACGACCCCGAGCGGCTCGCCCTCGACCTGCTCCGCGACGGACGCGACGCCGGGGGCGACCGGGCCCGCTCCGCGAACTACACCGCGGCCGTCGGCGCCGACGGTGAGCGGGTCGTGTTGCGCGACGTCGAATCCGGCGACGAGGTCGCGTTCGCGGCATCCGTCATCGTGAACGCGTCCGGACCGTGGACCGACATCACCAACCTCGCGCTGGGCGACCCGACGACCTACATGGGCGGCACGAAGGGCTCGCACATCGTGATCGACGACCCGGAGCTGCTCGCCGCGACCGGTGGGCGCGAACTCTTCTTCGAGCACAGCGACGGCCGGATCGTGCTCATCTACCCCCTCAAGGGGCGCGTGCTCGTCGGCACGACCGACCTCGAGCACGACATGGCCGACCCGATCGTGTGCACGGAAGAGGAGGTCGACTACTTCTTCGACCTCATCGCACACGTGCTTCCGGGCGTCACCGTCGACCGGTCGGCCATTGTGTACCGGTTCTCGGGGGTGCGACCGCTGCCCGGGCACGGCGACCTCGCTCCCGGCTTCGTGTCGCGCGACTACCGCATCGAGTCGGCCCCGCTCGCGGGCGACGCCGGGCCGCGCGTCCTCAGCCTCGTCGGCGGAAAGTGGACGACGTTCCGCGCCTCGGCGGAGCACCTCGCCGACCGCGCGCTCGAACTGCTCGCGCACCCTCGCCGGCGCTCGACGAAGGGGCGGCCGATCGGCGGCGGACGCAACTTCCCGACGACCGAACGCGCGCGGCACCAGTGGATCGAGCTCAACGAATCGGGGCTCGGCACAGCCCGAGCCGCCGTGCTGCTCGACCGTTACGGCACGGTCGCCGCCGACGTCATCGAGGCGATCGTGTCCGACCCCGATGACCGGCCCCTCGAGACCGCCGCGGGCTACAGCACGGGCGAGCTGCGGCACCTCGTCCGCAGCGAGCAGGTCACGCACCTCGACGACGTGCTGCAGCGCCGCACGAGCCTCGCCTTCACGGGCGCGGTGACCGAGGCGTCAGCGACCGAGATCGCCGATGCCATCGCCCCTGTTCTCGGGTGGGATGCCGCGACCCGGCGTGGCGAGATCGACCGCGCGCTCGCGCGCGTGCACGCGGCCGATCCGACGTGGCATCCCTCTTCTTCCCCCGCGCGGACCTGATCGCGTGCCGCGATACCCTGAGCCGTGCGTCCGCGGGCGGACGCACGTGACGAGGAGGACGACGTGAGCCGCCACATCCTGGCGATCGATCAGGGCACGACCTCGACGCGTGCCATCGTGTTCGACGATGAGGGCCGCATCGTCTCGACCGCGCAGCGTGAGCACGAGCAGATCCTGCCGCGCGCGGGCCGCGTCGAGCACGACCCCGTGGAGATCTGGATCAACACGGAGTGGGTGGTCTCGGCCGCGCTCGCCGAAGCCGCGGTCGACGTCGCGGGGGTCGGGGTCACGAACCAGCGTGAGACGGCGATCGTGTGGGATCGGCGCACCGGCCGCCCCGTGCACAACGCGCTCGTCTGGCAGGACACCCGCACGCAGCCGCGCGTCGACGCTTTCGCCGCCGACGGCGGGATCGATCGGTTCTCCGATGTCACGGGACTGCCGCTGGCGACCTACTTCTCGGCGTCGAAGATCGCGTGGATCCTCGACAACGTCGCGGGAGCGCGCGAAGCAGCGGAAGCGGGGCATCTGCTCTTCGGCACCCCCGATACGTGGGTCATCTGGAACCTCACGGGCGGCAGCGACGGCGGTGCGATCCACGTGACCGACGTCACGAACGCGAGCCGCACGCTGCTCATGGACCTGCGCACCCTGGACTGGTCCGACGACATGCTCGCCGTGTGGGGGATTCCGCGGGCGATGATGCCCGAGATCCGCTCGTCGTCCGAGGTCGTCGGCGAGGTGCGGCTGCCCGGTGTGGCCCGCGGCATCCCGATTGCGGGGATCCTCGGCGACCAGCAGGCGGCGACGTTCGGGCAGACCGCGTTCGACGCGGGCGAGTCGAAGAACACGTACGGCACGGGGAACTTCCTGCTCGTCAGCACGGGCACCGACATCGTGCGTTCGCGCCATGGCCTGATCACGACGGTCGCCTACCGGTGCGGCGACGAGCCGGCGCGCTACGCACTCGAGGGATCGATCGCCGTGACCGGGTCGCTCGTGCAGTGGCTGCGCGACAACCTCGGGATCATCCGCCGCTCCGAAGAGATCGAGACGCTCGCGAGCACGGTCGACGACAACGGCGGTGCCTATTTCGTGCCGGCGTTCTCGGGGTTGTTCGCCCCGTACTGGCGGCCCGATGCGCGCGGGGCCCTCGTCGGTCTCACGCGCTACGTCGACAAGGCCCACATCGCCCGCGCGGCGCTCGAGTCGACGGCATTCCAGTCGCGCGACGTGATCGAGGCGGTCGTGGCCGATGCAGGACGACAGCTGACGGAGTTGCGCGTGGACGGCGGCATGACCCGAAACGACATGCTCATGCAGTTCCAGGCCGACATCCTCGGGATGCCGGTGGTCAGGCCCGAGGTCATCGAGACGACCGCGCTCGGCGCTGCCTACGCGGCAGGCCTCGCGACGGGCGTGTGGTCGTCGCGCGACGAGCTGCGCGCACACTGGCGCGAGGACGCCCGGTTCGAGCCGCGCATGGGCGAGGACGAACGCCGCCGTCGCTACCGCCAATGGAAGAAGGCCGTGACGAAGTCGCTCGAGTGGGTCGACGACGACGCGCGCGTGCTGATGGGCACGACCGCGGGCTGAGGCGCCGCCTTTCCCGGCCGTGGAGGAGCCGCGACGCGGCGTATCTCGAGGGGAGCGTCGTGG
This sequence comes from Microbacterium sp. NPDC055442, assembly GCF_053644215.1. Taxonomy (NCBI): domain Bacteria; kingdom Bacillati; phylum Actinomycetota; class Actinomycetes; order Micrococcales; family Microbacteriaceae; genus Microbacterium; species Microbacterium sp. NPDC055442. Next base: position 145,084 of record NZ_JBSHLF010000004.1, read on the forward strand.
CTTTCCGGTCGTCGAGTAGCCGCGAAGCGGCGTATCGAGACGCGAGCGCCGTTCCCTTCCGGTCGTCGAGTAGCCGCGGAGCGGCGTATCGAGACGCGAGCGCCGTTCCCTTCCGGTCGTCGAGTAGCCGCGGAGCGGCGTATCGAGACGTGGTCGCCGCGTCGTTCCTTTCCGGTCGTCGAGTAGCCGCGGAGCGGCGTATCGAGACGTGGTCGCCGCGTCGTTCCTTTCCGGTCGTCGAGTAGCCGCGCAGCGGCGTATCGAGACGTGGTCGCCGCGCCGTTCCCGGTCGTCGAGGAATCGCTGAGCGGCGTATCGAGACGCGAGCGCCGTGCCGTTCCGTTCGTCGAGTAGCCGCGGAGCGGCGTATCGAGACGCGGGGCGGCTGAGGTCTCGATACGACCGCCTGCGGCGGTCTACTCGACCTAGACGCGACCCGCCTCAACGCTGCTGCGCAGCATTGACCCGGGTCGCGTCTACTTCAGCAAGCGGGAGAGCCGACGGTCGGCGAGGATCTTGCCGCCGGTCTGACACGTCGCGCAGTATTCGAGCGAGTTGTCGGCGAAGAAGACGCTGCGCACCTCGTCGCCGCAGACGGGGCAGCGCTCTCCGCGGCGGCCGTGCACGTGCATCCCGCGTCGCTTGGCGTCTTTCAGGTCGGCGGGCGGCTTGCCCGACGCTTCGGCCAGCGCGTCGGCGAGGGTTGACTGCATCGCGCCGAAAAGACGGTCGATGTCATCGGGTGTGAGGTTCGAGGCGAGAGCGTACGGCGACATGCGCGCCGCGTGCAGAATCTCGTCGGAGTACGCGTTGCCGACTCCGGCGATGACCGACTGGTCGCGCAGCAGGCCCTTGATCTGCGTGCGGCGCCCCTCGAGCAGTGCGCCGAACGTCGCGCGATCGAAGCCGGGATCGAGCGGGTCGGGGCCGAGCCGTGCGATGCCCGGCACGTCGGCCGGGTCGCGCACGACGTAAACGGCGAGGGACTTCTTCGTGCCCGCCTCGGTGAGGTCGAAGCCCGACCCGTCGTCGAACCCGACGCGCAGCGCGATGGGCGTCTTGCCCGGGCGGACGACGGTGCCCGGCAGTGCGTCGTACCAGCGCAGCCAGCCGGCCTTCGCGAGATGGAACACCAGGTGCGGGCCCGACGTCGACAGATCGATGAACTTGCCGTGACGTGCGGCATCCGTCACTTCGCCGGTGACGAGCGCCGTGATCGGCGGATCGTACGTTTTGAGCGCCGCGATGTTCGCGACGGTGGCCTTCGTGATCGTGCGTCCGGTCAGGCGGTCGCGCAGAAAGTCGACGAGCCCCTGCACCTCGGGCATCTCGGGCATGCCGACATCCTGTCACGCACCGCCGACACCGTCGAGGATCCGCCAGGGCTGCGGAGCGCGGTCGTCGTCGACGAGGAGCCCGGCCATCCACCCGTCGTCGCGGCCGAGGGAGTTGACCAGCGCGCGTCGGCGTAGGCCCTCGTAGCGGAAGCCGAGCGTGCGGGCCGCGCGTGCGGAGCCGATGTTGCCGACGGCGGCGTTCCATTCGATGCGCACGAGTCCGGCACCGCCGGGCGCGAATCCCCAGTCGATGACGGCGCGGGCGGCTTCGGTGAGGAGCCCCCGGCCGCGCGACCCTGGCGACACCCAGTAGCCGAGCTCACCGTTGCCCTTGCCGTCGAGGCGGTAGAGCCCGATCATGCCGGCGAGCGTCGCACCCTCGCGCATCGCCCAGGTGACGTGCGCGCCGCCGGCCCAGTCCGCGGCGACGCGCGGGACGAACTCCTCGGCGTGGCGGCGCTCGTACGGAGAGGGAACCGTGGTGTACCGCTGCGTGTCCAGGTCCTGGCAGGCCTCGTAGATGGCGTCGACGTCGTCGGGCGTCGGCAGCGACAGCTCGAGCCGCGCGGTGTGAAGGACGACGGGTTCCACCCGGTTACCTTACCCGCGCGGCCGCGTGCACAACTCCTCACGGCGGCGCCGGTCTGCCCGGTTTGACTGCCTGGTCGTCCGCTCAGGAGGAGTTGTGCACGTTCTTCCGACGCGCGCGGTCGCGTGCACGTTCTTCCTACGCGTGCGGCCGCGTGCACGTTCTTCCGACGCGCGCGGCCGCGTGCGCGCTGTTCCTACGCGCGCGGCCGCGTGCACGTTCTTCCTACGCGCGCGGCCGCGTGCACAACTCCTCACGGCGGCGTCGGCATGCTCGGTTTGACTGCCTGGTCGTTCGCTCAAGAGGAGTTGTGCACGCTTCCTCCTCAGGCCCGCTGCCGCTCGGGTTGTCCAGAGAATCCGGGTGCGGGCCTCGGGCGCGCCGCGGACGGACGACGGTGGTCGGCATGGATCCACAACAGCACACCTACGCCGAACTGCGCGCGTCGGGCATGACCCGACGCGGCATCGACCGCGCTGTGCGCGCCGGTGACCTGATCCGCGTCCGCAAGGGGCGCTACCTCGAGTCGCACGCCGCATCCGACGTCGTCCGCGCCGCACGCCTGGGCGGAAAGCCCGACTGCATCTCGCTCCTGGCCGATCTGGGTGTGTTCGTGCTCGAGCGTCCTGCGCTGCACATCGTCGTACCGGTGGGATCCAGTCGGCTCGGCACCGTGCCGAAAGGGGTTGTCCGGCACTGGCGGTCGCTCGACGACGATGTCGTCGCCAACCCGGTCGTCGTCGGGGCGCTCGCACAGGCCTGCCGGTGCCAGCCCATCCCCGCCGCTATCGCGACGCTCGACAGCGCGTGGCACCTCGGCCTCGTGGAGGAGGCGGAGATCGCCGACGTGCTCAGTCTTCTGCCCGCGCGGTATCGCGCGATCCGCCCGTTCCTTGACCCCCTGGCGGAGTCGGGGCCGGAGACACTCGTGCGGCTCATGCTGCGCCGGCTCGGCAGCTCGTGTGTCGCGCAGGTCGAGATCCACCGCGTCGATCTGCTCGTCGACGGATGGCTCATCGTCGAGTGCGACAGCAAAGCCTTCCACTCGAGCTGGAAGCAGCAGCGCGATGACCGCCGCCGCGACTTCGCGGCGGCTCAGGCCGGCTACGTCACGCTCCGACTCCTGGCCGAGGACATCATGTACCGGCCCGACGAGGTCATGTCCGCGCTTCGCGGCGCGCTCAGCGGACGCCCAACTGTGCACAACTCCTCACGGAAATCCGGTTCGGCCGCTTCAGGGGCCTCGCGGCACTTCCTATGAGGAGTTGTGCACGGCCCACCCCACGGTCAGACCCCGGCAGGCAGCGGCGGCCCAGCCCCGAACCCGCTCAGCGGCGGCGGAGCAGGCCCACGCGGTCGTACACGGTGTCGAGCGTCGCGTTCGCGACGGTCTCGGCCTTCGCGGCGTTGGCGGCGAGCACGCGGTCGAGTTCGGCGGGGTCGGCGAGCAGGTCGAGCGCACGCTGCCGCACGGGGCCGAACTCACCGACGACGACCTCGGCGAGGCCTTTCTTGAAGTCGCCGTAGCCGCGGCCGGCGTACTCGTCCTCGATCGCCGGGATCTGACGGCCCGTCAGCGCGGCGTAGATGACGAGCAGATTCGACACCCCCGGCTTGTTCTCGCGGTCGTAGCGGACCGACCCTTCGGAGTCAGTCACCGCCCGCATGATCTTCTTCGCGGATGCCGCCGGGTCATCCAGCAGCCACAGGACACCGGCATCCGACTCGGCCGACTTGGACATCTTCGCGGTCGGGTTCTGCAGGTCGTAAATCCGCGCGGTGTCGCGCTGGATGACCGGCACCGGCACGCGGAAGGTCTCGCCGAAGCGCGCGTTGAATCGCTCGGCGAGGTCGCGGGTGAGCTCGACGTGCTGCTTCTGGTCGTCGCCGACGGGCACGATGTCGGTCTGGTAGAGCAGGATGTCGGCGGCCATCAGCACGGGGTAGGTGAAGAGTCCGACCGAGGTCGCGTCCGAGCCGTAGCGTGAGGTCTTGTCCTTGAACTGCGTCATGCGCCCGGCCTCGCCGAACCCCGTGATCGTCGACAGCACCCACTGCAGCTCGGCGTGCGCCGGGACCTGCGACTGCACATACAGCGTCGACTTGGACGGCTCGATACCGGCGGCGATGTACTGGGCGGCCGTGCGCCGGGTCTTCTCGCGCAGCTCGGCCGGATCGTTGGGCTGCGTCAGGGCGTGCAGGTCGACGACCGAGAACACCGCGTCGTACGACTCCTGCAGGTCGCGCCATTGCATGAGGGCCCCGATGTAGTTGCCGATCTGCAGGGAGTCGGCGGAGGGCTGCATGCCGGAATACAGGCGCGGTTTGCTCATCCCTCGATCCTACGGCGAACGGATGCCGCGCCCCGGCCCCGCGGCGGTGCCCCCCGGGCGCCCGGCGCCGCCCCCTCCCCGGGGCCGCCCCCTCCCTGGTGCCGCCCCCTCCCTGGTGCCCCCCGTGCACGCTCGGCCCCCCGGCCCACTCGGCGCCCCCGGCCCCCGGCGGCACCCCCTGCACGCCCGGCGCCGCTCTCCCCGGTGCCGCCCTCTCCCTGGTGCCGACCCCCTGCACGCCCGGCGCCGCCCCCTCCCTGGTGCCGACCCCCTGCACCCCCGGTGCCGCCCCCTCCCTGGTGCCGCCCCCTCCTTGGCGCCGCCCCTCGTCGTGCTCTCGAAGGGTTTGGGGCGGATTTCCCTGGAGACACGCCGCACCCTTCGGCGCGTCGCCGTGGGAATCCGCCCCAAACGCCAGGGGTGGCGGGGTAGCGGCAGCGGTTCTTGAGGGTGAGGAAAGAAGCGAGGTTCTTGACGGAGCGGATGCCGGAAAGTCCGCCGAATCCGCTGGTCCGACCCCTACGCTGGGCCCGTCGGCGCCCGCGTCGGCCCTGTCCGCGCGCAGAGGAGCAGCGTGATCGACCCCGACATCATCGACCCGGCAGCGTCCATCGCGCCGACGACCGGCCCCGTGCCGCTCGCGCGGCGCGCCGTCTACTTCGTCTCGGACTCGACGGGCATCACGGCCGAGACGGTCGGCAGCGCCCTGCTCGCCAACTTCCCCGGCGTCGAGTTCGAGCGGCACACCATCCCGTTCGTCGACACCCTCGAGGGCGCCCGCGCCGTCGCCGCCGACATCGACGCCGCGGCCGAACGCGGCGCCTCGCCGCTGCTGTTCACGACGGTCAAGCAGGCGCCGCTGCGCGCCGTGCTCGCCGAGGCCCGGGCCGTCATGATCGACCTGCTCGCGGGGCATCTGACCGAGCTCGAGCGCGCCCTGGGAACGACGGCGTCCGAGCAGCTCGGCCAGTACCACGCGGTCGGCGACATGCACCGGTACTTCGCGCGCATGCGCGCCGTCGAATACGCGATCGAGCACGACGACGGGCAGTCGATGCGGGCGCTCGATCTGGCCGACGTCATCCTCATCGCGCCCAGCCGGTGCGGCAAGACCCCCACCACGATGTACCTCGCGCTGCAGTACGGCCTGCTCGTCGCGAACTACCCGATCACCGACGACGACTACCCGACCGAGGGCCTTCCGCGCACCGTCGCGCCCTACGCCGAGCGGTGCTTCGGGCTCACGACGACGCCGCTGCGGCTCAGCCAGGTGCGGCACGAGCGTCGTCCCGGCTCGCACTACGCGAGCCTCGAGCAGTGCACGCTCGAGCTGCGCCGCGCCGAAGACCTGTACCGACGCAATCGCGTCCCCTTCCTCAACTCCGCGACGAAGAGCGTCGAGGAGATGTCCGCCGTCATCATGCAGACCATGAGACTGCGTGGTGCCTGACAAACCCCGAGAGGTCATCGAATGAGCAGCATCCTCTGGTTCCAAGACATCGGCATGTCCGACCTGCCGCAGGTCGGCGGCAAGAACGCCTCGCTCGGCGAGATGGTGTCGCACCTGTCCGAGGCGGGCGTCAAGGTTCCCGGCGGGTTCGCGACGACCTCCGACGCGTATCGCGCCTTCCTCGCGCACGACGGTCTGGCCGACCGCATCCGCACCGCCGTCGAGGCGGTCGACGTCGACGATGTCGCGGGGCTCTCCCGCGTCGGATCCGAGGTGCGCAGCTGGATCGAGGCGCAGCCGTTCCCGGCCGACCTCGAGCGCGACATCCGTGCCGCCTACGACCAGCTGCTCGCGGGCGACCCCGAGCCCGACCGCGTCACGTGGGCGGTGCGCTCCAGTGCGACGGCCGAGGATCTTCCGGATGCCTCGTTCGCGGGCCAGCAGGAGACCTTCCTCAACATCGGGGGCATCGACAACGTGCTCACGGCCATCTCGCACGTGTTCGCGTCGCTGTACAACGACCGCGCGATCGCGTACCGCGTGCACCACGGCTTCGACCATCACGACGTGGCGCTGTCGGCCGGGGTGCAGCGCATGGTCCGCTCCGACGTCGCGGCGTCGGGCGTGATGTTCACGGTCGACACCGAGTCGGGCTTCGACCGTGCCGTCTTCGTCACGGGCGCCTACGGGCTCGGCGAGGCCGTGGTGCAGGGGGCCGTCAACCCCGACGAGTTCTACGTCTACAAGCCCGCCCTGCGGGCCGGGCGCCCCGCGATCCTCAAGCGACAGGTCGGCGAGAAGGCGATTGCGATGCGCTACACCTCGGGCACCGAGGTCGGCGGCACGACGGCTTTCGAGAACGTGCCCGAAGCCGACCGCCGGCGCCTGTGCCTCACCGACGCCGAGGTCGAAGAGCTCGGCCGCCAGGCCCTCACGATCGAAGAGCACTACGGCCGTCCGATGGACATCGAGTGGGCCAAGGACGGCATCACCGGTGAGCTGTTCATCGTGCAGGCGCGGCCTGAGACGGTCGTCTCACGCGCCGACGGCAACGTCATGCGCCGATTCGTGCTGCGCGAGCGCTCGGACGTGATCGTGACCGGTCGCGCGATCGGGCAGAAGATCGGCGCCGGCCCCGTGCGGGTGCTCCGCGACATCGCGCACATGGAGCAGTTCCAGGCCGGCGACGTGCTCGTGGCAGACATGACCGACCCGGACTGGGAGCCGATCATGAAGAAGGCCTCGGCGATCGTGACGGACCGGGGCGGACGCACGTGCCACGCCGCGATCATCGCGCGCGAGCTGGGGATCCCCGCCGTCGTCGGCGCGGGCGATGCGACACGGCGGCTCGCCGACGGTGCATCCGTCACGGTGTCGTGCGCCGAGGGCGACGACGGCTTCGTGTACGAGGGTGCTCTCGCGTTCGATGAGGAGGAGACCCACCTCGACGCGATGCCCGAGCTGCCCGTCAAGATCATGATGAACGTGGGCACGCCCGATCAGGCGTTCTCGTTCGCGAAGCTCCCGAACCGGGGCGTCGGGCTCGCCCGGCTCGAGTTCATCATCAACCGGCAGATCGGCATCCACCCGCGCGCGCTGCTCGAGTACGAGTCGCTTCCCGCCGACCTCAAGACCGAGATCGGCGACCGCATCGCGGCCTACCCCTCACCGAGGGACTTCTTCGTCGAGCGCGTCGCCGAGGGCGTCGCGATGATCGCGGCGGCGTTCGCTCCCGAACCGGTCATCGTGCGGATGAGCGACTTCAAGTCGAACGAGTACGCCAACCTCATCGGCGGGGAGCGCTTCGAGCCGCACGAGGAGAACCCGATGCTCGGGTGGCGCGGGGCGTCCCGCTACGTCTCGCCGGACTTCCGGGAGTGCTTCGACATGGAGTGCGAGGCGATGCGCTACGTGCGCGACGAGATGGGGCTGACGAACGTCAAGCTCATGATCCCGTTCGTGCGGACCGTCACCGAAGGGCAGGCGGTCGTCGACCTGCTCGCCGAGAACGGTCTCGTGCGGGGGCAGAACGGCCTCGAGGTCGTCATGATGTGCGAAGTTCCGTCGAACGCACTGCTGGCCGATGAGTTCCTCGACGTCTTCGACGGCTTCTCGATCGGCTCCAACGACATGACGCAGCTCACGCTGGGGCTCGACCGCGACTCGTCGCTCATCGCGAGCACGTTCGACGAGCGCGACCCGGCCGTGCGCAAGATGCTCGCGATGGCGATCGAGGCGTGCACGCGCCGCGGCAAGTACATCGGCATCTGCGGGCAGGGGCCGTCGGATCACCCCGACCTCGCGGAGTGGCTGCTCGACCAGGGGATCGAGTCGATGTCGCTCAATCCCGACACGGTCGTCGAGACCTGGATGCGCCTGGCGGGTCAGCGCCCCAGCGCGTAGTCGGCGACGACGGGGGCGTGGTCGCTCCAGCGCGTGTCCCAGGAGGGGGCGCGCACGACGTGATAGTCGCTGACGCGTTCGGCGAGGCCCGGCGTCGCGAGGTGGTAGTCGATGCGCCAGCCGGTGTCGTTGTCGAAGGCCTTGCCGCGGTTCGACCACCACGTGTACGGCCCGTCGACGTCGCCGGCGGCGCGCCGGCCGATGTCGACCCAGCCGAGCCCCGTGCCCGCCGACCCGTCCACGCCGGTCACATCGGCACCGACCTCGCCCAGGAAGCGGTCGAAGTACGCGCGCTCGCGCGGCAGGAAGCCGGACTTCTTGACGTTGCCGCGCCAGTTGCGGATGTCGAACTCGCGGTGGCCGACGTTCAGGTCGCCCATGATGAGCGCGAGCGGGGTCTCGGCGGCGAGACGGGGCAGCCGGCGTTCCATCGCGTCGAGGAACGCCCACTTGGCATCCTGCTTCGGGGTCTCGGCCTCACCCGTCGGCACATAGGCGCTCACGACGGCGAGGCGCTCGCCGTCGACGTCGAAGTCGACCTCGATCCAGCGGCCGGCCGAATCGAGCAAGGGGTCGTCGCCGAGCACGCGGCGCACATCGACCGCGTCGGTGCGGGATGCCACGGCGACGCCGGCGCGACCCTTCGCGAGCGCTTCGTCGTTGACGATGCGCCAGCCGGGCAAGGCCTTCACGAGCTCTTCGCGGGGCGCCCGGACCTCTTGCAGCGCCATGATGTCGACATCGGCCCGATCGAGCCATTCGAGCATCCCCTTGCGCGCCGCCGCGCGGATCCCGTTGACGTTGACAGAGGCGATGCGGATTCGGCGAGGCACGCCCGCCAGCCTATCCGCGGGCGCGGACACGCCCGTCACTCGAACAGCGAGCCCCGTCGCGGTGCCGGGGGAGGGGAGGCTTCGAGTTCCGCGAGCTTCGTCTTCGCCTCGCGCACGGCGCGGTCCGCGATCCAGGCGCGGTACCAGGGAGCTCCCGTCCGGGCCTCCCGCGCCGAGCGCAGCTGCACCCGCGCGGCGATGAGGAGGGCGCGGTGCTCCTCGACGAGGCGCTCCGCCTCGGTCTGGTGCAGCAGCGGCTCGTTCTCGTCCTTCGCCGAGACCGCCATCCAGGCCGACGCGACGAGGATGATCGCGCCGATGATGCGGAACCACAGCAGCAGACCCACGAAGATGGCGAAGGTCGCCAGCAGCGGGTTGCGCGGCGTATAGCTCAGCAGCAGTCCGGCGCCCACCTGGAGCAGCGTCACGGCGCCGCCGCCGAGCAGAGCGCCGGGCCAGATCTGCCGCCAGCGCAGCGACGTCCCCGTGAGGAACTTCACGAGTGCGGCGAGCGCGCCGGTGTAGAGCACGAACGAGACGACGATCGAGGCGAGCCGCACGCCGAGCTGGTACCAGATCGTGTGGGTGCCGACCCCGAACAGGTCGAAGACGAGGCTGAGCGCCCAGGTGCCGATCGACGTCGCCGCGGATCCGAGCAGGAGCGCCACCCCGAAGATGACCGCCGCGACCAGGTCGCGGGCCTTCAGCAGCGCGTAGTTCCGGCTGTCGGGGCGGATGCCGAAGATGTCGCGCACGGCGCGGCGGGCGAACGTGACGAAGCCGATCGCGGTCCAGATGAGGGCGCCGAGGGCGATGAGTCCGGTGACGCCGAGCACGCTCGCGCTCGTCCTGGCGATCTCGGTGACCTGAGCGGTCGTGAACAGGCCCCGGTCCGGGGTGTCCGAGATGAGACCGGGGATGTAGCCGTTGATGACGGCGATGAGGCCGTTGATGGCCGCTTCGCTCGCGCCGAGCCACAGTCCGGTGATCGCGAAGGCGACATAGATCGCGGCGAAGATCGCGAACAGCGCCTGATAGCTCACGCCCGCCGCGAGGACGAAGCCGTTGTGCTGCAGGAAGTGCCGCCACACCCGCACGGGGAACCAGCCGAGCGTGCGTCTCGTGATCGCCGTCGCCTTGTTGATCGGCGTGTCGAAGCGCTCGCGCAGATTCTCCTGCGTCGCCTCCCACCGCTCGCGCAGCGACTCCTCGGCGGCGCGCACGTCGTCGTCGGCGGACGGCTGCGGGTGACTCGAAGACACCCTCATCACCTTAGCGAGGGCATGCGCGGGCTACGGTTCGCTCTCGATGCGGTCGCACGCGGGATCTGCTCAGGAACCGCCGCGCAGGACGGCCTGCTTGACCTCGGCGATCGCCTTGGTGACCTCGATGCCGCGAGGGCACGCCTCGGTGCAGTTGAAGGTCGTGCGGCACCGCCACACGCCCTCCTTGTCGTTGAGGATGTCCAGGCGCACGTCGCCCGCGTCGTCGCGCGAGTCGAAGATGAAGCGGTGCGCGTTGACGATCGCAGCCGGCCCGAAGTACTGCCCGTCGGTCCAGAAGACGGGGCACGAGGACGTGCACGCGGCGCACAGGATGCACTTGGTGGTGTCGTCGAACACTTCACGGTCCACGATCGACTGGATGCGCTCCTTGCCGGGCTCGGCCTTCGTGCCCGGGATGAGGAACGGCTGCACTTCGCGGTACGACGCGAAGAACGGCTCCATGTCGACGATGAGGTCCTTCTCGAGCGGCAGGCCCTTGATCGCCTCGACATAGATCGGCTGCGAGATGTCGAGGTCCTTGATGAGGGTCTTGCACGCGAGCCGGTTGCGCCCGTTGATGCGCATCGCGTCGGACCCGCAGATCCCGTGCGCGCACGAGCGGCGGAAGGTCAGCGAACCGTCGACCTCCCACTTGATCTTGTGCAGGGCGTCGAGCACGCGGTCGGTCGAGTACAGCTCGACGTCGTAATCCACCCAGCGCGGCTCTTCGTCGACCTCGGGATCGAAGCGGCGGATGATGAAGGTCACCAGGAACGACTGGATGCCGGTGTCCTCGGCCGCGTTCTGCGCGATCTCCTGCGCGTCGGCATCGGTGCGTTCGATGACGTCAGTGGCGCTGGTCACGTCAGTACTTCCTCTCCATCGGCTGGTACCGGGTGATCACGACCGGCTTCCAATCCAACGTGATGTGGTCGTCGGCGTTCGACGAGTGCGGGTCGCCCGTCAGGTACGACATCGTGTGCTGCATGTAGTTCTCGTCGTCGCGCTTCGGGTAGTCGTCGCGCATGTGTCCGCCGCGGCTCTCCTTGCGGTTGCGCGCGGTCACGACGACGACCTCGGCGATGTCGAGGAGGAAGCCGAGCTCGACGGCCTCGAGCAGGTCGGTGTTGAACCGCTTGCCCTTGTCGTCGACGTGGATGTTCCGGTAGCGCTCGCGCAGCTCCTCGATCGTGCCGAGAACCTCGGTGAGGGACTCCTCGGTGCGGAAGACCTGGGCCTTGCGGTCCATCTCCTCCTGCAGCGTGCGGCGGAGCACCGCGATGCGCTCGGTTCCGGGGTTGTTGCGCAGGCCCTCGATCATCTCGCGGACCTCCTTCGCCGGGTCCTCGGGCATCGGCACGAATTCAGCGGACTTGACGTACTCGACGGCGTTGCGGCCGGCGCGCTTGCCGAAGACGTTGATGTCGAGCAGCGAGTTCGTCCCGAGACGGTTGGAGCCGTGCACCGAGACGCACGCGCACTCGCCCGCGGCATAGAGGCCGGGGACGACCGTCGTGTTGTCGCTGAGCACCTCGGCATCGACGTTCGTCGGGATGCCGCCCATCGCGTAGTGCGCCGTCGGCATGACGGGCACGGGCTCGACGACGGGATCGACGCCGAGGTAGGTGCGGGCGAACTCGGTGATGTCGGGAAGCTTCGTCTCGAGGACCTCGGCGCCCAGGTGCGTGCAGTCCAGCAGCACGTAATCCTTCTCGGGTCCTGCCCCGCGGCCTTCGGCGACCTCTTGCACCATGCAGCGGCTGACGATGTCGCGGGGGGCCAGGTCCTTGATGGTCGGGGCGTAGCGCTCCATGAACCGCTCGCCCGACGCGTTGCGCAGGATCGCGCCCTCGCCGCGCGCGCCCTCGGTGAGCAGGATGCCGAGACCGGCCAGGCCCGTCGGGTGGAACTGGAAGAACTCCATGTCCTCCAGCGGGAGGCCCTTGCGCCAGACGATCCCGACGCCGTCGCCCGTGAGGGTGTGGGCGTTGGAGGTCGTCTTGAAGATCTTGCCGAAGCCGCCCGTCGCGAAGATGACCGCCTTCGTGTGGAAGACGTGCAGTTCACCCGTAGCGAGGTCGTATGCTACGACACCGGCGATCTGCGTCGCGCCGGCGGCATCCTTCACCGTGATCAGGTCGAGGACGTAGAACTCGTTGAAGAAGTTGATGCCGAGCCTGACGCAGTTCTGGAAGAGCGTCTGCAGGATCATGTGGCCCGTGCGGTCGGCGGCGTAGCACGCGCGGCGCACGGGGGTCTTACCGTGGTCGGCCGTGTGACCGCCGAATCGGCGCTGGTCGATCTTGCCCTCGGGGGTGCGGTTGAACGGCAGGCCCATGTTCTCGAGGTCGATGACGGCGTCGATGGCCTCTTTCGCGAGGATCTCGGCGGCGTCCTGGTCGACGAGGTAGTCGCCGCCCTTGACGGTGTCGAATGTGTGCCACTCCCACGAGTCCTCTTCGACGTTCGCGAGCGCCGCGGCCATGCCGCCCTGCGCCGCGCCGGTGTGCGAACGCGTCGGGTACAGCTTCGTGATGACCGCCGTGCGGGCACCCGGGCCCGCTTCGATGGCGGCGCGCATGCCGGCGCCGCCCGCGCCCACGATCACGATGTCGAACTCGTGGTAGTGGACGCCGTCCTTGACGTAGCTGTCAGTGGTCTGGGTACTCACGTGATGGATGCCTCTGCTGTCTGGATGCGTGGAGAACGGGTGCAGCCGGCTCAGGGCTGGGTGCTGCAGAACTCTGCGAGCACGCTTCCGTCGCTCAGGTTGGGGATGCACGGGTCGAACGTGAACACGACGAGCGTGCCGAGGACGATGAGGAATCCCGCCGACAGCCACAGCGCCCACACGAGCACGCGACGGGTCGTCTGATGGGTCACGTAGTCGTTGACGATCGTGCGCATGCCGTTCGCGCCGTGGATGAGCGCGAGCCACAGCATCAGGACATCCCACCACTGCCAGAACGGCGTGGCGAACTTGCCCGCGATGAACGCGAAGTCGAGCCCGTGGATGCCCTCGCCGAGCATGAGGTTGACGAACAGGTGCCCGAAGATCAGGACGACGAGCAGCACGCCCGAGACGCGCATGTAGATCCAGCCGGCCTTCTCGAGGTTCGGCCCCTTGCGGCGGACGGCGGCGCGCGGTGCGCGAGGGTCGGCGATTGCGGTGGTCATCAGTGCCCCCCTCCGAACGCGAGCATGAGGTGTCGCGGTGTGAAGCCGAGCATCGTGACGAGCCAGAGCCCGAGGACGCCCCACCACAGCTGACGCTGGTGGCGCGTCGCCCACGACCAGAAGTCGACGAGGATGATGCGCAGGCCGTTGTAGGCGTGATAGGCGACGGCGCCGACGAGGGCGACCTCGCCGAGTGCCATGACCGGGTTCTTATAGGTGCCGATGACGGCGTCGTACGCGTCGGGCGACACGCGGATGAGCGCGGTGTCGAGCACGTGCACGAGCAGGAAGAAGAACAGTGCGATGCCGGTGATGCGGTGAAGCACCCAGGACCACATGCCCTCGTTGCCTCGGTAGAGCGTCCCCCGTGGGACGCGAGAAGTCGTCTCTGATATCGACGGTGTCTCGCGGGCTGGTGCCGACACGGCCGTCCTCCCTGGATCGATCTCGAGTGGGGGCGGAATCGATGCCCCGGATGATCCTTCGCTGCCGAACGGATCACCGGCGTCACGCGGGCGCTCCGACCATCCTATTGCCGCTCGAGAGGAGGTGGCGACGTAGGACACCCTTAGCCCGCGACCCGGATAGCCTGGAGCGCATGACGGAGCCCATCGCCGACTTCTACGCCGTGATCCCCGCCGGCGGCATCGGCAGCAGGCTGTGGCCGCTGTCTCGTGCCGAGGCGCCGAAGTTCCTGCACGACCTCACCGGCGCGGGGCACTCGCTGCTGCGGGCGACGTGGGACCGGCTCGAGCCGATCGCCGGCGCCGACCGGATCGCGGTCGTGACAGGACGCGCGCACCGCGCGGCCGTCGAGGCCGACCTTCCCGGCATCCCGGATCGAAACGTCTTCCTCGAATCCGAGCCGCGCGATTCCACCGCCGCGATCGGGCTGGCCGCCGCCGTGCTGGCCCGCCGTGAGCCCGATGTGCTGATCGGATCGTTCGCCGCCGATCACGTCATCCGAGTGCCGCACCTGTTCGACTGGGCGGTGCGCCAGGCGGTCGCGACGGCACGCGAGGGATACATCGCGACGATCGGCATCCAGCCCAGCGAGCCGTCGGTGGGCTTCGGCTATATAAAGAAGGGCGACGGGCTCATCATCGACGGCGCGCCCGAGGCTGCACTCGTGGACAGCTTCGTCGAGAAGCCCGATCTCGAGACGGCCAAGCAGTACTTCGCCGAGCGCTCGTACCTGTGGAACGCGGGCATGTTCATCACGCGCGCCGATGTCCTGCTGGCCGAGATCGAGGCGAACCGCCCGGCCCTGCACGCGGGACTTCTCGAACTCGCCGAGGCGTGGGACGACCGCGATGCGCGCGGCCCCGTCGTCGACCGCGTGTGGCCGACCCTCGAGAAGATCGCGATCGACTACGCCGTCGCCGAGCCCGCCGCCGCCAAGGGGCGGCTCGCCGTCATCCCCGGCCATTTCGACTGGGATGACGTGGGCGACTTCGCGAGCCTGTCCAAGCTCAACTCGGGCGGGCGCAAAGACAACCTCGCGATCCTCGGCGAGAACGCGCGGATCCTGTCGGACACCTCGAGCGGAATCGTCGTGAGCCAGACGCCCCGTGTCATCAGCGTGATCGGAGTGAAGGACATCGTCATCGTCGACACCGAAGACGCGCTCCTGGTCACCACGACCGAGCACGCGCAGCGCGTCAAGGGTGTCGTCGACGCCCTGAAACTGACCGGCCGCGGCGACGTCCTCTGACCTCGCCGGGTTGCGTCTTCATAACCTTTCGGCGTCAACCGTCTCGTGGGGTGTACGAGGGCGCTGTCGGCGTGGGTAATCTTTACCGTCCCCGCGAGAGACGCGGGGCTAAGGATGTGGAGGCTGAGTTGACCATCTCACGCACCAAGAAGCTGGGCGGCCTCGCTGCAGCAGCCGGCATCGCCCTCGTCCTCGCCGGTTGCGGCGCCGCGCCCGAAGCCGGGGGAGACGGCACGGAAGCCCCCGAGGCCACCGAGGGCTTCACGCCCTGCCTCATCTCCGACGAAGGCGGCTGGAACGACAAGTCGTTCAACCAGTCGGCCAAGGAGGGCATGGACCGCGCCGCGGCCGAACTCGGCGTCGAGGCGATCGAGGTCGAGTCCAACTCCGCCAACGACTACGCCCCGAACCTCGAGAACCTCGTCGCGGAAGGCTGCACCTTCATCGTGTCCGTGGGCTTCAAGCTGTCGGCCGACACGATCGCCTCGGCGACGGCGAACCCCGACCTCGAGTACGCCATCATCGACGACTGGGCCGACGCGGACGGCGACGGCACGACCGACGCCCCCAACATCAAGCCCCTCCTGTTCGACACGGTCCAGGCCGCGTACCTCGGCGGCTACGCCGCAGCGGCGTGGTCGAACGCCGCGGGCGTCGACAAGGTCGGCACGTTCGGCGGCATCCCGATCCCGCCCGTCACGATCTTCATGGACGGCTTCGTCGACGGCGTCGAGAAGTACAACGAGGACAAGAGCGTCGATGTCGCGACCTTCGGGTGGGACGTCGCAGCGCAGGACGGCGCGTTCACGGGCGGCTTCGCCGCGAACGACGGCGCGAAGCAGACCGCTCAGGGCATCCTCGACCAGGGCGTCGATGTGATCCTGCCGGTCGGCGGCCCCGTCTATCAGAGCGCGGCAGCGGCCATCAGCGACGGCGGCGGCGACGTCGTCATGCTCGGTGTCGACTCCGACCTCGCGGTCGCCGACCCGAGCGTCGCCGACATGGTGCTCGTGTCGATCCTCAAGCGCATCGACCAGTCGGTGTACGACGCCACGATCCAGGCGGCAGCCGGCGACTTCGACGCCACCCCCTACGTGGGAACGCTCGAGAACGAGGGCGTGGGCCTGTCCGGCTTCGGCTCGTTCGAGTCGCAGCTGCCCGACGGCCTGCTCGACGAGCTCGACGCGCTGCGCGAGCAGATCATCTCGGGTGAGCTCGAGGTGACCTCGCCCGCGTCGCCCATCGGCGGCTGAGCGCACGCCAGTACCGCACAGCGGCCGGGTGGATGCTTCGTCCACCCGGCCGCTGTTCTTTCCGGGCGCTTCTTCCAGGCCGGCGGGACGACTAGATAAGGTGCACAGTATGAAGCTCGAACTCCGCGGCATCACCAAGCGGTTCGGCAGCCTCGTCGCGAACGACCACATCGATCTCGTGGTCGAGCCCGGCGAGATCCACGCGCTCCTCGGTGAGAACGGGGCCGGCAAGTCCACCCTGATGAACGTGCTGTACGGCCTCTATCAGGCCGACGAGGGCGAGATCCTGCTCGATGACGTCGTGCAGCACTTCCGGGGACCGGGCGACGCGATGGCGGCCGGCATCGGCATGGTCCACCAGCACTTCATGCTCATCCCCGTCTTCACCGTCGCCGAGAACGTCATGCTCGGACACGAGAACACCAACAGGGTCGGCGCGCTCGATCTGAACAAGGCTCGTCAGCACGTGCGCGACGTCGCCGCGCGTTTCGGGTTCGACGTCGATCCCGATGCGCTCGTGGGCGACCTGCCGGTCGGCGTCCAGCAGCGTGTCGAGCTCATCAAAGCTCTCTCGCGCGACGCGCGCGTACTCGTGTTCGACGAGCCCACGGCCGTGCTCACGCCGCAGGAGACCGACGAGCTCATGGCGATCATGCGGCAGCTGCGCGACGAGGGCACGTCGATCGTGTTCATCACCCACAAGCTGCGCGAAGTGCGCGCCGTCGCGGATCGCATCACCGTCATCCGCCTCGGCAAGGTCGTCGGCGAAGCGTCGCCGACGGCGACCAACGCCGAGCTCGCCTCGCTCATGGTCGGCCGCGCCGTCGAGCTCACGGTCCAGAAGGATCCGCCCCGGATCGGCGACGGCGGCCTGAACGTGCGGGATCTGCGGGTCGTGACGCCAGACGGCACCGTCGTCGTCGACGATGTGAGCTTCCACGCGCGGCCCGGCGAGATCCTCGCGATCGCCGGTGTGCAGGGCAACGGCCAGACCGAGCTGATCGAGGCCCTCGTGGGCCTGGCTCCCGGCGTGACCGGTTCGATC
Organism: Microbacterium sp. NPDC055442; assembly: GCF_053644215.1. NCBI lineage: Bacteria > Bacillati > Actinomycetota > Actinomycetes > Micrococcales > Microbacteriaceae > Microbacterium > Microbacterium sp. NPDC055442. Next base: position 162,483 of record NZ_JBSHLF010000004.1, read on the forward strand.
ACCCTGAACGGCACGGAACTGGCGGGCAAGAGCGTGCGCGGCATCCTGGATCAGGGTGTGGGCTTCGTGCCCGAGGATCGCACGGAAGACGGCCTCGTCGGCACGTTCTCGGTCGCCGAGAACCTCATCCTCGACCGGTCGAGCGATCCCGAGTTCGTCTCGGCAGGCACGATCCGCCGGGGGGTGCTCGACGACTTCGCCCGCGCGCGCATCACCGAGTACGACATCCGCACCCAGGGCACCCACACTCCCGCCGGAACGCTCTCGGGCGGCAACCAGCAGAAGGTCGTCATCGCGCGCGAGATGAGCCGCGAGCTGTCGCTGCTGATCGCGGCACAGCCCACGCGCGGCGTCGACGTCGGCTCGATCGAGTTCATCCACCGGCGCATCGTCGAGACGAGGGATGCCGGGATCCCGGTCGTCGTCGTCTCGACCGAGCTCGACGAGGTCGCAGCCCTCGCCGACCGCATCGCGGTGATGTACCGCGGGCGCATCATCGGCATCGTGCCCGGTGACACACCGCGCGACGTGCTGGGGCTCATGATGGCGGGCGAGATGCCCGAGGGGGTGGCGGCATGACCGGTCAGACCCCGGGATCGGGCCCCGAGCAGCTCAAGGGGATGCCGGCGGAGCAGTTGCCCGCGGCATCCGGTCCTCTCACGGGAACCCCCGAGATCGAGCCGCCGCCGAGGCAGAACGTCTTCATCAAAGAGCTGCTGCGCGGCAGCGCCGTCACCACGATCCTCGCGATCGTCGTCGCGATGATCGTCGGCGGCATCCTCATGGCGGTCACGAACCGCGAGGTGCAGGCCACGGCCGGCTACTTCTTCGCCCGCCCCGGTGACATGCTCGCCGCGGTGTGGAACTCCGTGTACGGCGGGTACGAGGCGCTCTTCCGCGGATCGATCTACAACGCGCGCGCCGACGACTTCCTGACCGCGATCCGGCCGCTCACGAACACCCTCGGGTTCGCCGCGCCGCTCATCGCGGCGGGGCTCGGGGTCGCCCTGGCGTTCCGGGTCGGCCTGTTCAACATCGGCGGCCGCGGTCAGATCCTCATCGGTGCGGCGACGGCGGCGCTGCTGACCTTCCACCTCGACCTGCCGGCGGCCGTGCACATCCCGCTGACGCTCGCGGCGGGTATCGCCGGTGGCGCGATCTGGGGTGGCATCGTCGGCATCCTGAAGGCCAAGACGGGCGCGCACGAGGTCATCCTCACGATCATGCTCAACTACGTCGCGTTCTATCTCGTGACGTGGATGGTCCGCACGCCGGGCGTGCTGCAGCGCGCGGCCGGAGATCAGCCGATCTCGGACCCGACGCCGGTCACGGCCCAGTTCCCCGAACTGCTCGGGCCGCGGTTCCCGCTGCTGGACTGGGGCTTCGTCATCGTGATCGCCGCGACGGCGTTCGTGTGGTGGCTCGTCGAGCGGTCATCGCTCGGCTTCCGCCTGCGCGCCGTCGGCGAGAACCCGCACGCGGCGCTCGCATCGGGCATCTCGGTGCAGCGCATGTACATCTACGCGATGCTCTTCGCGGGCGGTCTCGCGGGCCTTGCCGGCATGAACCAGATCCAGGGGGCCGTGACGAGCGGCTTCGACGGTCTGATCGACGCGGGCATCGGCTTCGACGCCATCACGGTCGCCCTCCTCGGCCGCAGCCGTGCGTGGGGGGTCTTCGCCGCCGGCATCCTGTTCGGAGCGCTGAAGGCGGGCAGCTTCACGATGCAGGCCTCGCAGGGCATCCCCGTCGACATCGTGCTGGTCGTGCAGTCGCTCATCGTGCTGTTCATCGCGGCCCCGCCGCTGATCCGCACGATCTTCTTCCTCCCCAAGACCGACGCCGAAAAGGCCGCGAAGGCGAGAGCCAAGGCGGCCAAGAAGGCGGTGACGGCATGACCGCGACGACGCCGGATCTCGCCGGCGGCACGATCGAGCTCACCAGCGTGCGCGTGCGGCACCGGAAGTTCGCCATCACACTCGTGACCGTCACGGTGCTGCTCGGTCTGCTGTTCCTCCTCGTTCCCCGTGACGGGACGAGCACCTTCCGCCTCGGCGACCCGGGCTCGTCGATCGCGCTGCCCAACGTGGGCGTGCCGACGGCGGCGACGTGCTGGGGCGTGTTCGTCGTGCTCGTGCTGCTGACGCTCTGGTCGATCTGGGACGCCTACGGCTACCGGCGCTCGAGCGTGTGGCTGGCCATCGCCTACGGCGTGCTCGCCGTGTTCGCCTTCCTGACCTGGGCGTCGGCGGGCGGGCTCGTGCCCGTGACCGGGCTGCTGTTCGGCGCCGTGTCGCTCTCGGTGCCGCTCGTCTTCGGCGCCCTCGGCGGCGTCATCGGAGAGCGCGTCGGCGTCGTCAACGTCGCGATCGAGGCACAGCTGCTGCTCGGCGCGTTCAGCGCGGCTCTGCTGTCGAGCATGACCGGCAACCCCTTCGTGGGCCTGATCGGCGCGATGATCGGCGGCATGCTCGTCGCGGCCGTGCTCGGCGCCTTCGCCATCAAGTACCTCGTCGAGCAGGTCATCGTCGGCGTCGTGCTGAACGTGCTCGTGACGGGACTGACCGGGTTCCTGTACGGCGTCCTGCTCGTGCCGAACACCGCCGCGCTCAACACGCCGATCCGGTTCACACGCATCGAGATCCCGCTCCTCAGCGAGATCCCCATCATCGGACCGGTCCTGTTCAACCAGACGTTCATCGTCTACCTCATGTACGTCGTCGTCGCCCTCGTCGCGTGGGCCATGTACCGCACGCGGTGGGGACTGCGCCTGCGCGCGGTCGGCGAGCACCCGCAGGCGGCCGACACGGTCGGCATCAAGGTCAACCCGTCGCGGTTCTGGAACCTCACGCTCGCGGGCGCGATCGCCGGCATCGGCGGCGCGTACTTCACGCTCGTCTCGGTGCCGCAGTTCGGCAAGGAGATGACGGCGGGCCTGGGCTTCATCGCCCTCGCGGCCGTCATCTTCGGACGGTGGGATCCGATCCGCGCGACGCTCGCCGCGCTGCTGTTCGGATTCGCGACGAACCTGCAGAACCTGCTGACCGTGCTGAAGACCCCGATCCCGAGCGAGTTCATGCTCATGCTGCCCTACCTCGTGACGATCCTCGCGGTCGCCGGGTTCGCGGGACAGATCCGAGGCCCCGCCGCGGCGGGCAAACCGTACATCAAGGGATGAGACACACGTGACCGATATCGACTGGGACGAACTGCGCGCCGTCGCGACCGAGGCGATGCAGCGGGCCTACGCGCCCTACTCCCGCTACAAGGTGGGGGCGGCGGCGCTCGTGTCGGACGGCCGCATCGTGCAGGGATGCAACGTCGAGAACGCGTCGTACGGCGTGGGCCTGTGCGCCGAGTGCGGACTCGTGAGCGACTTGCAGATGTCCGGCGGCGGCCAGCTCGTCGCCTTCGTGTGCGTCAACGGCGAGGGCGAGACGATCATGCCGTGCGGACGCTGCCGGCAGCTGCTGTACGAATTCGCCCTTCCCGGGATGCTGCTGGAGACGGTGTCCGGCATCCGCACGATCGACGAAGTGCTGCCCGACGCGTTCGGCCCCCGCGACCTCGAGGCGGTGGCCCGATGACCCCCACCCCCGCGGTCCCTGAGGCTGTCGCCTCGGTCCCTGAGCCTGCCGCCTCGGTCCCTGAGCCTGTCGAAGGGTCGCGCCCCGCAGTCGAGGCGCACGACGCGGTCGACGTCATCCGGGCCAAGCGCGACGGCGGCGCTGTGCCCGAAGACGCGCTGCGCTGGATGGTCGACGCGTACACGCGCGGCTACGTCGCCGATGCGCAGATGGCGTCGTTCGCGATGGCGATCCTGCTCAACGGCATGACGCGCGACGAGATCCGCGTGCTCACCGACGCCATGATCGACTCCGGTGAGCGCATGAGCTTCGCGGGCCTCGGAAAGCCCACGGTCGACAAGCACTCGACGGGCGGTGTCGGCGACAAGATCACGCTGCCGCTCGCTCCGCTCGTGGCGTCGTTCGGCGTCGCCGTCCCGCAGCTGTCCGGCCGCGGCCTCGGCCACACGGGCGGCACGCTCGACAAGCTCGAGTCCATTCCGGGATGGCGTGCGGCGCTCTCGAACGAAGAGATGCTCGCGCAGCTCGCCGACGTCGGCGCCGTCATCTGCGCCGCCGGGTCGGGTCTCGCCCCCGCCGACAAGAAGCTCTACGCGCTCCGCGATGTCACCGGCACGGTCGAGGCGATCCCGCTCATCGCGTCGAGCATCATGTCGAAGAAGATCGCCGAGGGCACCGATTCGCTCGTGCTCGACGTCAAGTTCGGCTCGGGCGCGTTCATGCGCGACGTCGATCGGGCGCGCGAGCTCGCCCGCACGATGGTCGCGCTCGGCACCGACTCGGGCGTTGCGACGACGGCGCTGCTGACCGACATGAACACGCCCCTCGGCCTCGCGATCGGCAACGCCAACGAAGTGCGCGAATCGGTCGAGGTGCTCGCCGGCGGCGGTCCCGCCGATGTCGTCGAGCTCACGGTGGCGCTCGCGCGCGAGATGCTCGCCCTCGCCGGACAGCCCGACGCCGACGTCGAGCGGGCGCTGCAGGACGGCCGTGCGATGGACACGTGGCGCGCCATGATCCGCGCACAGGACGGCGATCCGGATGCCGCGCTGCCGCAGCCGAACGAGACGCACACCGTCACCGCTCCCGAGGCCGGCTTCGTCGCGCGCATCGAGGCGCTGCCGTTCGGGATCGCCGCGTGGCGGCTCGGCGCCGGTCGCGCGCGCGCCGAGGACCCCGTGCTGCACGCGGCGGGCATCGACCTGCACGTCAAGCCCGGCGATGAGGTCGCCGCCGGCCAGCCCCTCTTCACGCTGCTGGGCCACGACGCGTCGCGCTTCGACCGCGCGCTCGAAGCCGTCGACGGAGCCTGGCAGATCGCGCTCGAACCCCCCGCGCGCACGCCGCTCGTCTTCGAGCGCATCACGGCGTGAGCCACCGGCATCCCGATCCGAACCGAACCCGCCGCACGACCCGAGGAGTCCACGCCATGCCCATCGACCAGAACGGCGACGCCGTCGTCCAGGGCGTCTCGATCCGCCGCCTGCCGAAGGTGTCGCTGCACGACCACCTCGACGGGGGCGTCCGGGCCGCGACGATCGTCGACCTCGCCGATGAGCACGGGATCGACGTGCCCGAGACCGACGCCGGCGATCTCGCGGAGTGGTTCGCCGCGCGCAGTGAGGCCGGTTCGCTCGTGGAGTACCTCAAGATGTTCGAGGTGACGACCGCGGTCATGCAGACGCGCGAAGGGCTGACCCGCGTCGCGCGGGAGTTCGTCGAGGACCTCGCCTCGGACGGCGTCGTGTACGGCGAGATGCGCTGGGCGCCCGAGCAGCACCTCGCCCGTGGGCTCACGCCCGACGAGGCCGTGTCTGCCGTGCAGGAGGGCATCGAAGAGGGTGAGGATGCCGCCGAGGGCCGCGGTCACGACATCCGCGTCGGCCAGCTGCTCAGCGCGATGCGCCAGAACGACCGTTCGCTCGAGACCGCCGAACTCGCGGTGCGCTGGCGCGAGCGCGGAGTCGTCGGCTTCGACATGGCCGGCCCCGAAGACGGCTACCCGGCATCGGGCCACCGCGCCGCGTTCGACTATCTCGCGGGGGAGTTCTTCCCTGTCACGGTGCACGCGGGCGAAGCGGCAGGTCTCGACTCGATCCGCGGTGCGCTGCTCGACGGACGGGCGCTGCGGCTCGGCCACGGCGTGCGGATCGCCGAAGACCTCGAGCTCGTCTCGAGCGAGGGCGACGAGGTGTTCGTGCGCTTCGGCGACCTCGCGCGCTGGGTGCGCGATCGCGAGATCCCGCTCGAACTGTCCCCGTCGTCGAACCTGCAGACGGGGGCGAGCGCGGCGTGGGGCCGCAGCCTCGAGGACCACCCGTTCGATCTGCTCTACCAGCTCGGCTTCGCCGTGACGGTCAACGTCGACAACCGCACGATGAGCGGCACGTCGCTCACGCGCGAGCTCGCGCACCTCGTAGAGACCTTCGAGTACTCCCTCGAAGACGTCGAGGCTTTCCAGCTGAACGCCGCCGCGGCGGCCTTCCTCGCCGTCGAAGAGCGCGAGGAGCTCATCGAGATCATCGGCGAGGGCTTCAGCCGCTGACCGGCCCGCGGCATCCGCTCTTCGGGTTTCGAGGCGGTCTGTCGCGGATGGTGCGGGCTTCGGCCCGAGAGGACGACCGGGCGTGTGGCGCGCCCTCACATGGAGATTTGACATGGCTGAGGTACTCATCGTCCCGTCGCAGCAGCACGCGGGCGAGATCGTCGCGCGCGCGATCGCGGACCTGATCGCGTCGAAGCCCGACGCCGTGCTGGGGCTCGCGACGGGCTCCACGCCGCTGGCCGTCTACGGGGCGCTGGCACGGATCATCGCCGAGGAGGGCATCGACGTCACCCGGGTGCGCGGTTTCGCGCTGGACGAGTACGTCGGATTGCCGCCAGGGCATCCCGAGAGCTACCGCGCCGTCATCACGCGCGAGGTCGTCGGGCCGCTCGGCCTGACTCCCGAGCTCGTCGTCGTGCCGGGGGACGGTGCGTCCAGCACCCAGGCGGCGGGGCACGAGTACGACGCCGCGATCGCGGCGGCCGGGGGCGTCGACGTGCAGATCCTCGGCATCGGGCGCACGGGGCACATCGGCTTCAACGAGCCGGGCAGCTCGCTGGCATCCCGCACCCGCATCAAGACGCTGACAGCGGCGACGCGCGCCGACAATGCGCGCTTCTTCGACTCGCCCGACGACGTGCCCCTTCATTGCATCACGCAGGGCATCGGCACGATCCTCGATGCGCGGCACCTGTTCCTGCTCGCGTTCGGCGAGGCGAAGGCCGAGGCGGTCGCCGGTGCCGTCGAGGGCCCCGTGTCGGCGAGCAACCCCGCCTCTGCCGTGCAGGTGCACGGTCACACGACGATCATCGTCGACGAGGCCGCCGCGGCCGGGTTGCGCTTCGCCGAGTACTACCGCTCCGCGTGGGCGAACAAGCCCGCCTGGCAGGGCCTCTGACGGGGCTCGGTCGTCGCGTCGGGCTCGTCGGGCTCGTCCGTCCGCCCGCGCTTATCCGTCCGCCCGTGCTCTCGCCGCGCTTGCCGTCCGCCCGTGCTCTCGCCGCGCTCGCCGTCCGCCCGTTGACTTGCGCCCTGTGCGCGGGACACGCCTGGCGCGTCGCGCATTGGGCGCAAGTCGCGCGAGGAGGCCGCGCTCTCGCCGCGCTCGCCGCGCTCGCCGCGCTCGCCGCGCTCGCCGCTCTCGCTCTCGCCGCTCTCGCCGCTCTCGCTCTCGCCGCTCTCGCTCTCGCCGCTCTCGCTCTCGCCGCTCTCGCTCTCGCCGCTCTCGCCGCGCTCGTCCGTCCTCCTGTTGACTTGCGCCCTGTGCGCGCGACACGCCTGGCGCGTCGCGCATTGGGCGCAAGTCGCGCGAGGAAGGGTGGGTGCTGTCAGCCGGGCATCCCGCTCATGAGCGACAGCACCCCGCGAACCAGTACGACCGTCGCGCCCGCCCAGGCGATCGCGAGCATCGCGATCCGCGCGGGGCGCGGCGGCACGAAGCGCGTGAGCACGGTGCCCGCCAGGATGCCGGCGACCGTCGCCACGACGAGCAGCCCGACCTCGGAAAGAGGAGAGACCGGGATGCCGCGGAGCATGACGGAAACAGCGCTGAACGCGACGAAGACGACCTGCACGCTCGCCGAGAAGCTGCGCTGGGGCCATTTGTCGCCGACGGCGTAGGCGGCCAGGGCGGGACCGGACAGCCCGCTCGCGACGTGCATGAAACCGCCCGCGGCTCCTGCGACGGCGGCGCCGCTGCGGCCGCGCAGCGATGCCGACAGCGCGGGGATCCATCCCGCGATGAGGGCGAAGTACGCCATCGCCGCGATGAGCAGGAGCAGAGCCGGCTCAGGGAGCGCCAGGACGAGGAAGGCCCCGAGCGGAGCCATGAGAAGGCCCGGCCAGATGAGCCACCACGTGCGTCGCCACTGCACCTGCCGCCACACGATCGGCACGGCGCTGAGGGATGCCACGAGCGCGAGCAGCACGCCGATCGTGACGCCTTCGACCGGGCCGTAGACGAGCACGATGGGACCGATGAGCACGAGGACGAACCCCAGCCCCGTGATGCGTTGGATGACGGCGGCGACGAATGCCGCGGCGCACGCGAGGACGAAGGTCACGGCGGAGAAGTCTACGTTCCGCGGGTGACCGCTTCGCGCCGCTCCGCGCCCGTCCCTCGGCCGTCGTCCCGCCGGTACCTCGGCCCTCCTCCCGCCGGTGCCTCGGCCCTCCTCCCGCCGACTTGCGCCTTGTGCGCGAAACGCCCGGCGTGTCGCGTGCACAGGCCGCAAGTGGCGCCCTGTGGGGTGCGCCGAGGTGGTAGCGCCCTGTGGCGTCCGCCGTTGTCGCTAGCGCCTTGTGGCGTGCGCGGTGGTGGCGTGCGTCTTCCCGCCGACTTGCGCCTTGTGCGCGAAGCGCGCGGCGTGCCGCGCGCAGAGGGCGCAAGTCAACGGGAAACGTCAACGGGAAAAGTCAACGGGAAAAGTCAACGGGAAACGTCAACGGGAAACGGAAACGGGAAACGGAAGCGGGGGAGGGCGCGCGACAGCGCGCGCGGGGGGACCGTGCGGGCCCGCGCGAGGAGAGAGCGGGTCAGGTGAGGTCGGCCTGGCGCGCCGCGACGACCTCCTGCACGCGCGCGAAGAGCGGATGCTGCGGCTCGAGGCCCGTGACCGACGCGGTGACGGTCGCGGCATCCTGCTCGCGCAGCCGGCGCTGCAGATCGACCGACTGCGCGTCTTCGGCATCGTCGAACTCGAGCGCCGCCCCCATCGCGGCGACCAGCGCGTCGACGGCGAGACCGCGCTCGGCGGCCTCGGCCGCCGGTCCCACGAACCGCTCGTGCCGGGACAGCTTGCGCAGCGGCTGGCGGCCGACGCGCCACACGGTGTCGGGCAGGGCGGGGTTGCGGAACCGCCCGAGGATCGTCGCACGGTACTGGGCCTGCACCGCCGGATCGAGGCCGTGCTTGTCGACCAGGAGCGCCGACGTCTCTTCGAGCGCCGCTTCGACCTTCGCGGCGATCCCGGGGTCGGCCAGGGCGTCCGAGATCTTCTCGACCCCGGCCTGCGCGCCGAAGTACGCCGTCGTGGCGTGCCCGGTGTTGACCGTGAACAGCTTGCGCTCGATGTACGGCGTGAGGTCGTCGACGAAATGCGCCCCCGGGATGTCCGGCACGGCGTCACCGAACGGCGGACGCTCGATCGCCCACTCGAAGAACGGCTCGACCGTCACGTTGACGCCGGTGCCCGCGGCCTGTCCGGGGACGATGCGGTCGACCGCCGTGTTGGCGAACACGGCGCGGCCGGAGATGGCATCCCACGCGTCGCCCGCCTGCTCGCGGATCTCGTCGCGCAGGATGTCGGTCGCGTTGATCGCGTTCTCGCACGCCATGATCTGCAGCGGCGGCGACGACGGATCGCGCAGCGCGAGTCCGGACAGCACGAGCGGCGCGACGAATTTCAGCACGTTCGGCCCGACGGCCGTCGTGACGATGTTCGCACCGGCGATCTCCTCGATGACCTCGTCGGCGTGCTCCGCGCTGTTGACCGCACGGAACCCCGTCACGACGGTGTCCCGCCCGCCGTCGCCGGCCTCGTGCACGGTGTACTCCGAGACGGCGTTGATCGCGTCGACGAGCGGCGCGGCGACGTCGGAGAACACCAGCTCGTACCCCGCCTCGTGCATCAGCAGGCCGATGAAGCCGCGCCCGATGTTGCCCGCTCCGAAGTGGACGGCCTTCATCACACGCCCGCCGCCGACACGAGGGCGTAGAGCTCCTCGGGTGTCTGCGCGGCCCGGAGCTTGGCGACGTCGTCCTCTTCGGAGAACAGGATCGCGATCTGCGACAGGATCTCGAGGTGCTCGTCGCCCTTGCCGGCGATGCCCACGACGAACGTCACGGGCTCGCCGCCCCAGTCGACGCCACCGTCGTAGCGCACGACCGACAGGGCCGAATCGAGGATCTCGTCCTTCGTCTCGTTCGTGCCGTGCGGGATCGCGAGCTCGTTGCCCATGTAGGTCGACACCGTCTGCTCGCGCTGCTGCATCGCGTCGAAGTAGGCGCCGGTGACGGCACCCGCCGACTCGAGGATGTCGGCGGCTTCCTTCATCGCCTCTTCGCGCGTCGCGCTGCCGGTGTGGATCCTGACCTGGCCGAGGCTCAGTACGTCACGTGCCATTTCGCTTGCCCTTCTTCGATTGACGGATGCCGCGCGCCGAGGCTGCAGGACCGGGGGCATCGCGCCGGCCCGATCCTGCAGCGGTCTCAGCGGTTACTCCCCATCCTGATGCTGGTCGCGCACCAGGTCCACGACTTCGTCGTACTTGGGGGAGTTCATGAAGTTGTCGACCGACACGTGCATCGCGTCCGGCACCTGCTTGCGCGCACGCTCGGTCAGCTGGTTCTGCGTGATGACGAGGTCGGCGCTGTCGTCGAGGTTCGCGATCGCCTTGTTGACGACGGTGATGCCCTCGACCCCGGCCTTCTTCATCTTGTTGCGCAGTACGCTCGCGCCCATCGCCGACGAGCCCATGCCCGCGTCGCATGCGAAGACGATGCTCGTGACCGGCTTCGTCGCGACGACGCCGCCATCGAGCTGTCCGCCCGTCTCGGCCTCGGTCTCGAGCTTGTCCACGGCTTCCTGCGCGTCGCGGATCGTCTCGGGGTCCTTGCCGTCCGATGCGCGCAGGGCATCGAGTGCGGCGGAGGACTTGCCCTTGTTCGCCGCCGTCTTGGACACCGCCGTCGAGAACTGGTCCGCCTCGGCGAGCAGGTCCCGCTTGCGCGACGCCCGCAGGATGACGGATGCCACGAGGAAGGTGACCGTCGCTGCCAGCAGCACGGACAGCAGCACGACGAGCAGGTTCGGCACGCCCGCACCGACGGCGGCCGCGCTGACGGCGAAGATGCTGCCCGGTGCGGCTGGGAAGACCAACCCGCCGCCGAGGAGCATGTTCGTCGTGACACCCGTGGCACCGCCGGCGATGAGCGCCAGGATGAGGGTCGGCTTCATCAGGGCGTACGGGAAGTACACCTCGTGGATGCCACCGGCGAACTGGATGATCGCCGCACCGGGCGCCGAGGCACGAGCCGCGCCCAGGCCGAAGAACGCGAAGGCCAGCAGCAGTCCGAGTCCCGGACCGGGATTGGCCTCGAGCAGGAACAGGATCGACTTGCCGTCGGCTTCGGACTCGGTGATGCCGAGCGGGGTGAGCACGCCGTGGTTGATGGCGTTGTTGAGGAACAGCACCTTCGCCGGTTCGATCAGGATGCTCGTGAGCGGCAGCAGGTTCAGTTCGACGAGCCAGTTGACCGCATTGCTCAGCACCGTCATGAGGCCGTTGACCATCCACGCGATCGGGTAGAACCCGACGATGGCCATGACGAAGCCCCAGATGCCCGCGGAGAACATGTTGACGAGCATCTCGAAGCCCGAGCGGATCTTGCCGTCCCACAGGCTGTCCAGCCAGCGCATCGTGAAGGCGGCGAGCGGCCCCATGATCATCGCGCCGATGAACATGTGCACCTGGCCGAGCTGGTTGTCGGCGGGAAGGTCGGCGTTGATCTGGGCGATCAGCAGGTCGGAGCCGGCGATCGCACCCATCGTCGCAATGATGCCGACGACGCCGCCGCGCTGCTTGTAGACGATGTAGCCGCCCGTGTAGCCGATGACCAGCGGCAGCAGGTAGTGGATGAACGGCCCGACGATCGTCGCCAGGTCGGCATTGGGGGTGAATCCCTTCTCGATGAAGAACATCGTGAAGATGCCCCACGCGATCAGGGCCGGGATGTTCGGCATGATCATGCCGGACAGGAACGTGCCGAAGCGCTGCACGCCTACGCGTGCGCCCCCGGCAGCCTTTGCAGGCGTCGACGCCGTTGTCATGACTGTGTCTCCTTCTTCCGGGTCGCGGCCGTCTGGGCCGCGGTTCGTGCGGATGCCGCGTCGCTTGCGGCGAGGGCGGATTCGGCGATGTCGCGGGCATCGTCCGACGTGTACTGCAGCAGCGCCGCGCGCACATCCGCGAGCGCGGTCGGAGCCATCGACAGCGATGTCGCGCCGAGACCGACGAGCACGACGGCCAGCAGCGGGTCGGCGGCGGCCTCGCCGCAGATCCCGACGGGCTTGCCGGTCATCCGGCCGGCGTCGCCGACCTCGCGGATGAGCCGCAGCACAGCCGGATGCCACGGGTCCTGGAACGCCGCGACCGAGCCGAGCAGGCGGTCGGCCGCCAGGGTGTACTGCGTCAGGTCGTTCGTGCCGATCGAGGCGAAGTCGGCGTGGGCGAGCACCCGGTCGGCCAGCAGCGCCGACGACGGCACCTCGACCATGACGCCCGCCGTCTTGATGCCGTAGTCGCGGGCGACGTCGACGAAGTACCGCGTCTCCTCGACGGTCGCGATCATGGGCGCCATGACCCACAGGTCGGCGTCGGTGGCGGCATCCGCTTCGGCCAGGGCGGTCAGCTGCTCGCGCAGGATGTCCTCGCTCGCGCGGAGCGCGCGGATGCCGCGCAGGCCGAGGGCGGGGTTGTCTTCGTGCGCGTCGTTGAGGAACGCGAGCGGCTTGTCGGCGCCCGCGTCGAGCACGCGGACGACGACCTTCTTGCCCGGGAAGCCCGCCAGGAGCTTCGTGTACGCCTCGCGCTGCTGCCCGACCGTCGGCGCCTGGTTCGAGCTCAGGAACAGGAACTCGGTGCGGAAGAGTCCCACGCCCTCGGCGCCGAGCGCGACGGCCTCGGCCGCGCCCTCGGGGTTGCCGAGGTTCGCGAGGAGTGGGATCGCGGTGCCGTCGGCGAGGGCTCCGTCGGTGATGGGGGCGGATGCCGCCGCGGCACGCGCGTCAGCTCGATGCTGCGCCCGCACGAGCTCGTCGCCGGTCGGATCCGTCGTGACGACGCCGGCGGCGGCATCCACGATCACCGTCTCGCCGTCGGCGAGGTCCTTCGCGCCCACGGCGCCGACGATCGCGACGATCGACTTCTCGCGGGCGAGGATCGCGGTGTGCGAGGTCGGTCCGCCCTCGGTCGTGATGAGGGCGAGCACCTTGTCGAGGTCGAGCAGGGCCGTGTCGGCCGGCGCGAGGTCTTTCGCCACGAGCACGAACGGATGCCCCGGGTCGGGCACACCCGGCGCGGGCACGCCGCGCAGCCGCGCGATGACGCGCTGCGCGACGTCGTCGAGGTCGGCGGCACGCTCGCCGAGGTAGCCGCCCATCGCGACGAGCTGGTCGCGGAACGACGCGAACGCGTCGTGCACGGCGAATTCGCTCGTCTTGCCGTCGGCGATCCGCGCGTCGATCTCGGACTCGAGCGTCGGGTCCTCCGCCATCATCGCCTGCGCCTCGAGCACGTCCTGCGCCGCGCCGCCCGCCTGCGCGCCGCGTGCCTCGAGCTCGCGCGCGACGGCCGCGACGGCTTCTCGTACGCGTGTCGTCTCTTCTTCGGTGCTGCGCTCGCTGGGGGCGTCGCTCGGCGCGGGTGACGGCTCCGCCATGCGCGCGACGATCCCCTGGGCGACGCCCAGCCCGATTCCCACTCCGCGAAGTTCTGCCATGGTCCTACTCCGCGTCGTGGTCGGTCGCGAGCAGCTCGGCGAGCCGATCGAGGGTGGATTCGGCGTTGTCGCCGTCGGCGGTGAGGGTGATGTAGTCGCCCTGTTCGATGCCCAGGGCGATGACGCCGAGGATGCTCGCGGCGTTGACCGGGCCCCCGGCATCCTTCGCGATCGTGATGGGGATCCCCGCGTCCTTCGCCGCTTGCGCGAACATCTTCGCCGGACGAGCGTGAAGTCCGTGCGACGACCCGATTCGGACCGTCCTGGTGATGGATGGCATGGTCTGTCTCTCTTCTCTCTCGTGCGGTGCGATGGGTGCGGGCAGCTGCCCGCGGTCGGAGACGTTCCCCCCGGAGTCTCCGACCGCGGCACGGACGATCTGCAGCGTGCGTGTGCCGTCGAGATCGGTGAAGATGTCCGACGGCAGCAGCACGACGGTGGTTCCGCGGTAGGCGGCATCCATCTCGATGCGATCGAGGTCGTGCTCGAGGTGCGGGCCCACGAGCACGACGTCGGCGGCGTCGAGATCGATCGGCAGCGATTGCTCGGTGCCCGCGAAGGCGGTGAAATCGAAGCCGCGGTCGTGTGCGGCGTGCCTCAGCCGTTGCGCGACGAAGGTGCTCGACGCACCCGCACCGCAGACCACGAGGATCCTCATCGACCCGCCCTCCCTGACGCCATTCTTGTGAAAACGCTGGGAAGCGACAACCACTCGTTCTTCCGCGGGGGCGGAAACGAGCCACGGGGCGCGTGGTTGACTGGGCGCGGACCGCCCATCGAAGGAGCACCGTGACCAGAGCGCGACAGGATCGCCTGCTCGGTCTGCTCGCGCGCGACGGCGAGTGGGCGACCGCCGCGAGCCTCGCCGATGCGCTCGGGGTCACCCCGCGCAGCATCCGTTCGTACGTCACGGCGCTCAACGCGCGCGTGCCCGTGGGCGCCGCCGTCGAATCGGGGCCGCACGGGTATCGCGCGGGACCGGATGCCGCAACCGCACTGCGCGCGACGGGTGGCGTCGACGCGCCCCGCGACCGGCTGCACACGCTCGTGCGGGCGCTGCTGGATTCATCGGACGGGATCGAGGTCTTCGCGACCGCCGACGCGCTGCACGTGAGCCCCGCGACCCTCGATGCCGACCTCGCGCGCGTGCGCGGACTGCTCGGCGGCACCGAGCTGACGCTCGAGCGCTCGGCGTCGCAGGCGCGACTGCGGGGCACCGAGATGGCGCAGCGGCGCCTGCTGTCGCGGCTCGCGCACGATGAGATGGAGGCGGGGTCGTTCGACCTCGAAGCCCTGCGGCGCACCCTCGGCGAGGGCTCCGTCGGCGCGCGCGCGTTCGGCCCGTTCAAGACCGAGCTCGTCACGCGGCTCGGCGCGCTGGGCTACTTCGTCAACGAGTTCGGCATCGCCGACGTCGTCATGCACATCGCGATCGCCGCCGACCGCGTCTCGCGCGACCGCGGACTCGAGGGCGGGGTGGGGGAGCGCCCCGCGCAGCAGGAGGTCGCGGACATCCTGGCGGCGCTGTCCGAACAGCACCTCGGCGTGACGCTCGGCGCGGGCGACGTGCAGCACCTCGCGACCCTCGTGCTCACGCGCGTCGTCGCGCCCGGTGCGGGTGAGCCGGGTGCGGAGGCGCGCTCGCGCCTCGAGCCCGAGGTCGAGGAAGCCGTGCGGGCGGTGGTCGAGGCTGCGGCATCCGAATTCCTCGTCGACATCGCGCACGAGGACTTCATCCTGCGGCTCGCGCTGCACGTGCAGAACCTGCGACACCGCGCGCGCGAGCAGGCGTGGTCGCGCAATCCGCTCACGCGGTCGCTGAAGTCGACGTATCCGATGATCTTCGAGGTCGCCGTCTACATCGCGTCGGGGCTGCACGAGCGCCTGGACATCCCGCTGCTCGACGACGAGATCGCCTACATCGCGATGCACGTCGGCGGGCGCCTCGAGCGCAGCCGCCGTGCCGATCAGCTGCTGACGGCGACGATCGTGTGCCCCGGCTATTACGAGCTGCACGAACTGCTGCGCTCGTCGGTGGACCGCTCCCTGGGGCAGGCGATCGAGGTCGTCGGCGTCGAGACGCGCGTCGACCCGGATTGGGCCTCGATCGACACCGACCTCGTGCTCACGACGATCGACTCGCCGGCCCTGGGGGACCGCGTCGTACGGATCCAGCCCTTCCTCACGGGCGCCGACGTCGAGCGCGTGCAGGCGGCCGCGGGGCGGATCCGGCGGGGGCGCCGGCTCGCCCGGCTGCGGGAGGAGCTGTCGCGGTACTTCTCGCCCGAGGCGTTCGTGCACGGGCTCGAGGGCGGGTCCTCGGACTCGGTGATCCGGCGGCTGGGGTCACTGCTCGTGCACCAGGGCGTCATCGACGACGACTACGTCGAGCGGGCGATCCAGCGCGAGGAGCTCTCGTCGACGGCGTTCACCGACGCACTCGCGGTACCCCACGCGCTGGGGATGACCGCGACGCGCACGGCGATCGCGATCGGCATCGCCGACCCGTCGATCCCGTGGGGCGAAGGCCGCGTGCAGGTCGTCGCCCTCGTGGCGTTCTCCGAGACCGACCGCGAGGCGTTCCAGACGGTGTTCGAGCAGTTCGTCGAGGTGTTCAGCGAGCGCGAGTCGGTGCAGCGCATCGTGCGCCGCAGCACCGACTTCGCCGCGTTCCTCGACGAGCTGGTCGCCGTCGTCGACGGGTGAGGGTGGGTTCGTCGGGTTGCTCGCGGTCGTGGGTGGGTGACCCTTCCTCGACGAGCCGGTCGCCGTCGTGGGTGGGTGGCCCTTCTTCGACGAGCTGGTCGCCGTCGTGTGCGGGTGACCCGCGCGTGCTTCGGGCTGTGAGGGCCCGCGCCCGCTCCTTTGCGTGGCCACTTCGGGTTTGGGGCGGGTTGTGGTGACGACACGCCGGGGCGTCCGGCGTGTCGCGGTGGGAATGCGCCCCAAACCCGCGCCCGGTGGTGGTGCGGGGTGGGGCCGGGGGTGCGGGGGCGGTCGGCAGCGGCGTTGTCGGTCGGGTTTGGGGCGGGTTGTGGTGTCGACACGCCGGGGTGTCCGGCGTGTCGCGGTGGGAATGCGCCCCAAACCCGCGCCCGGCGGCGCGCCCGGCGGCGCGGGCAGCCGAGGCCTCGCCTGCTCGCGTCCGCCGCGCTGTCCCCGACAGCGCGCCGACGGATGCCGCGACTCGAGCTCAGCGCGGAGGATGAACGCCGAACGAAGCGAGCCGCGACCCGAGCTTCGGGGCCGAGCCGATGTGTGGCCAGCCCCAGCGCACGAAGGGACACTGCCGGATGCCGCGGATCCAGTCCTCGCGTTGCTTCTCCTCTTCGAGGACCTCGGCGGGGTTCCGGCCGAGAGTGAAACGCCCATCGACATACTTGATCCGCCCGTCGAACTCTCCGAGGGCATTCACATCATCGAGACCGAAGTCGACGTAGTAGGTGCTGTCGCTGTGCGGTCCAGGTATCGCCACCTGCAGATCGGGAACGGCGAATCCGAGTTCGACGAGTCGAATGCGGCTGACGCTCTCGCCGGGGCGCTGAGCGCGCGGATCAGCGAAGCGCAGAACGCGTTCGGCGCGCGATTGCCCGTGCGCGCTGCGGCGGAACGTTTCGCGGATGAGCGTGCGGGCCTCGGCTTCAGCGAGTGGGTCCTCGGCGACCGCCAGTCGCAGCGCGGCGTCCGTGACGGTCACCGCGGCTTCGAACGATGCGGTGCGTGCCACGTCCGCCACGGTCCGCACCAGCGAAGTACATCGCAACTCTCCGACCTCGACGATCTCGTCGTCGCGCAGATCACCGCGATGGCGCACGACATCGCGGGCCGCACCCGGTCGCTCGGACGGCGCGATCACGTGCACGCGCGTTGCATCCGGTGAGTACAGCGGAAGACCGTGCATCGCCGCAGCCGTCTCATGCGAAAAGACGGGCGGACGCTTCGAGGTCAGCGCGAGAGCACGGGCTCGCATCAGGATCCGTTGCTCGGGCCACGCGGCATCCCATTGCTCAGTAAAAGTGAAGACCCCGCTGCGCACGCGCATGATGATGTCGTCCTGCAGCAGGTCTCGGCGCCGCGCGGGCCCGAATCCTTGGGCTGCGAGTTCGTCGGATCGCATCAGTGCGATGTCTTCGTCCACCGCATCAGCATGCGCGAACTCGCGTCCGTCTCTGATCCCCTGTGGATAACCGGATGCCGCACCGCGGCGGCGCTCCCCGGTTTGGGGCGCATCCCGGTCGTGACGCGCCGCCGTCGTCGGCATGTCGCGGAGAGAATCCGCCCCGAACCCCGGGGTGGAACGGGACGAGCTCAGCCCTCGTCGTCGTGCATGGCGGCGTCGACAGCGGCGGCCCCCGCGGCGGGAGAGCCGGCGCCGGCCGCTTGGCGTGCGGCCTGGATGGCCCGCTGCCCCGCGGGCAGGCCGATCGCGAGCCCGATCACGATGAAGGTCAGTACGCCCGCGACGACGAGCAGCGTCTCGATCGGCATGATGTCGGCCAGGGGGCCGAACACGACCATGCCGAGCGGCATCGCCACGGCCATGACGATGCCGACGAACCCGAATACGCGGCCTTGACGCTCCGGCTCGACGGTCTCTTGCAGCAGCGTCATGGACGGGGTCGAGAAGAACGGCACGGCGAGTCCGACGAGGAACATGAAGCCGAAGAACAGCCAGATGTTGAACGACAGGCCGAGTCCGATCGACAGCGCCCCGAAGACGAGCGACGAGACGACGATCATCCCGATCCGACTGCGGTGGGCGAAGAACGAGGCGACGACGATGCCGCCCAGCACCATCCCCACGCTGAACGACACTTCGAGGATCGCGAGGTTGACGACGTCCTGCGCTTCGCCCGCGGGGAACGAGCGCACGAGCATGAGCGGCGTGAGGTTGGAGGGAGCGACGGTGAGCAGGAAGATGATCGCGAAGACGATGAGCAGCCAGCGCACGAAGGCGTGATGCGCGATGTAGCGCACGCCGTCGGCGAGATCGGCGAAGTATCCGGTGTTCGCGTCGGCGGCGCGGCGCACGGCCTTCACCGGGATGAACGCGAGCAGCCCGATGCCGAGGGCGGCCGTCACGACGTCGATGAAGAAGATCGGGATGAGCGATGCCGCCGTGCCTCCGTAGACGACCGACGCCCACGCGTACAGCGCGCCGCCGACCGCCGGGGCGAGCAGCGCCATCGCCGACTGGATCGACCCGTTGATGCCGTTCACCCGCATCAGGTTGCGCATCGGCACGATCTGGGGGATCAGCGCCGACACGGCCGGCGTCTGGATGCCGGCGCCCGCCGAACGGATCGCCATCGTGAGGAAGATCAGCCACACCGCGTCGTAGCCGCTCAACATGATGAGGGCGAGCGCGAGCGTCGACAGGGCGATGGCGCCGTCGGCGCCCATGATGAGGAACTTGCGGTTGTGACGGTCGGCCCAGACGCCGCCGAAGATCGACACGACCGCCTGCGGCAGAAAGCCGAACACCGCCGCGAGGGTCATGATGAGCCCGGACTGGTATGTGATCGTCAGGTACCAGAAGACGGTGTACTGCACGAGCATCGAGCCGAACAGGCTGAAGGTCTGCCCGCCGAGGAACAGGATGACGTTGCGCAGCCAGCGTGGATGATCGGATGCCGCGGGCGCGTCCGACGTCGTCATGTCGTCGCTCATCCGGTGCCTCCTCGTCGCAGCCTCGCGTGCAGACCGGGTGGCACGATAACACGCACTCCGGACACGCAGCATCCGCTTTTGGCCGCGAGACTGCACCCGACCGCCGAGACTGCGGTTGAACCCCACAGTCTCGGCGCGCCGTTGCGGTCTCGCGGTCAAAGTGGGCCGCGCGGGGTGGGCCGTGCCGGCATCCGCTCTTCGCCCATCCAAGGTCGTCGCGGCCCGAGCCCCTCCGTTGACTTGCGGCGTTTGTCGCTCGCGCCCGGCGTGTCGTCGGCATTGGGCGCAAGTCGACGAAGGGGGAGTGCGCCGACGGGCGCCCAGAAGCCCGCGCGAACGCCGACGGGCGCGCCGGAGTCCGCGCTGACGCCGACGGGCGCGCAGGCGCCCGCGCTGACGCCGGCGGGCGCGCGGCGCGCGGCGCGCAGCGCCCAGAACCCGCGCGATCAGTCGAGGGCGTCGAGCAGGGTGCGCGCGCCCGCGGCGAGGGCCGCGATGCGGGCCCGCGCGTCGTCGGGCGAATCGCCGCGCACGTCGAGGTAGAGCTTGAGCTTGGGCTCGGTGCCGCTCGGGCGCACGAGCACGCGCGAGCCGTCGGTCAGCCACAGGCGCAGCACGTCGCCCGGGGGCAGTCCGTCCACGCCCGCGAGCAGGTCGTCGATGCGCTCCACGGCGACGTCGCCGATCGCGGCCGGATGCTCCGTCCGCAGCGCGCCCATGATGCGCGCGATCGTGGACACGTCGTCCACGCGCACGGCGATCTGGTCGCTCGCGAACGACCCGAAGGTCGCGTCGAACTCGTCGAGCAGGTCGACCAGCGAGCGACCCTCCTCGCGCGCGTCGGTCGCGAGCCCCAGGATCGCGACGGCGGCCGAGATGCCGTCCTTGTCGCGCACCGTCTCGGGGTTGACGAGGTACCCGAGCGCCTCCTCGAACCCGAAGACCATGCCCGGCGCGCGCGAGATCCACTTGAACCCCGTCAGGGTCGCGTGAAAGTCGAGCCCGTAGTGCTCGGCGACCGCCGCGAGCCCGGGCGACGACACGAGCGAGCAGGCGAGGGATGCACCGTCGGTGCCCGCCGCGAGCCGCGCGGCGCGCCACCCCAGCAGCAGTCCGACCTGGTTCCCGCTCAAGCGCCGCCAGCCGCCTTCGGCCGCAGCATCCGGGATCGCGACCGCGAGTCGGTCGGCGTCGGGGTCGTTCGCGACCACGAGCTCGGCACCCGCAGCGCGGGCGGTCTCGAACGCGAGGTCCATCGCGCCGGGCTCTTCGGGGTTGGGGAACGACACGGTCGGGAACGCGCCGTCGGGCTCGGTCTGGGCCTCGACGAGCGTCGGCAGGGGGTATCCGGCATCGCCGAGGACGCGCGCGAAGGTCTGCCATCCGACGCCGTGCATCGCGGTGTACACCCACGAGAACCCGTCGGCGCCCGGCCCCGCGGGGGCGACCGCCGCCGTCGCGGCGACGTACTCGTCGATGACCGCCTCGGGCGCCGTCGCGTAGGCGAGCGAGCGGGGGATCGCGGCGAGATCGCCCTCGTCGGCGACGCGCTGGATGTGCGCGGCGATCTCGGCGTCGGCGGGCGCGACGATCTGCGACCCGCCGTCAGCACCGCCGAGGTACACCTTGTAGCCGTTGTCATCGGGCGGGTTGTGGGATGCCGTCACCATGACGCCCGCCGCCGCGTCGAAGTACCGCACGGCGAACGCCAGCACGGGGGTCGGCAGCAGCCGGGGCAGCAGGATGACCCGCAGACCGGCGCCGGCGAAGATCTCGGCGGAATCGCGCGCGAACACATCGGAATTGCGCCGCCCGTCGTAGCCGATGACGACCGTCGGCGTGTCGTCGGCGCCGGCCTTCTCGCGCAGGTACGCCGCGAACCCGGCGGCCGCCTGCCCCACGAGCACGCGGTTCATGCGGTTGCTGCCCGCGCCCAGCCGGCCGCGCAGACCCGCCGTGCCGAAGGCCAGGCGCGTCGAGAACCGGTCCGTGAGCGACGCCGCGGCGGCCGGGTCACCCTCGTCCGCGGCGGCCAGGAGCGCCCGCAGCTCGCCGCGGGTCTCGCCGTCGGGATCCTGCGCGAGCCAGGAGGCGGCACGCGCGCGGAGCGCGTCGTCGAGGCCGGGTGCGGCATCCGTCCCCGCCGCCTGTGAGGCGACCAGGTCGGGTTCCGCGCCGCTCACAGCGCCCCGACGATACGGGCCAGCAGCGACGAGATGACGGGTTCGGCCGCACGGCCGGCCTCGATGACCTCCTGATGGCTGAGCGGGGTGGTCTGGATGCCGGCCGCCATGTTCGTGATGAGCGAGAGGCCGAGGATCTCCATGCCCGCCTGCCGCGCCGCGATCGCCTCGAGCGCCGTCGACATGCCGACGATGTGTCCGCCGATCGTCTTGGCCATGCGCACTTCGGCGGGTGTCTCGTACTGCGGCCCGCCGAACTGGCAGTACACGCCCTCGTCGAGCGCCGGGTCGACCGAGAGCGCGAGGTCGCGCAGGCGCATCGAATACAGGTCGGTCAGGTCGATGAAGGTCGCCCCCTCGAGCGGCGAGGCGCCCGTGAGGTTGATGTGGTCGCTGATGAGCACGGGCTGGCCCGGGGTCCACGTGTGGCGGATGCCGCCCGCGCCGTTGGTGAGCACCATCGTGTGCGCGCCCGTCGCCGCCGCCGTGCGCACGCTGTGCACGACGCGGCGCACGCCGTGTCCCTCGTAGAAATGGGTGCGCGCGCCGATCACGAGCACGTTGCGGCCCTTCGCGGTGCGGACGCTGCGGAGGGTGCCCACGTGCCCCTCGAGTGCCGGCCTGCTGAAGCCCGTCACCTCGGTCGCGGGGAAGGTGGCCGTCGTCTCGCCGATGAGTTCGGCGGCCTTGCCCCAGCCGCTTCCGAGCGTCAGGGCGATGTCGTGCCGCTCGACGCCGGTGATCCGGGCGATGTCTGCGGCTGCCTCGGCGGCGACGGCGAACGGGTCGGCCGTCGGGTCGTCGAGGGGATTGGCGGTGGTCTCTGACATGCCCCCACTCTAGGAACGCGAGCGCGTGGTCGCCATACACGAATGCGGCCGGAGTGTCGCCCCGGTCGTGGGGGCGGCATCCGTCGGGAAGAATGGATGCCATGTCCTTGAGCTTCGAGCGCACCCAGTCCGTCGCGATCATCGGCGGCGGCCCCGGGGGATATGAGGCGGCGCTCGCCGCGGCGCAGCTCGGCGCCCAGGTGACCCTCGTCGAACGCGCGGGCATCGGCGGGTCGGCCGTCATCACCGACGTCGTGCCGTCGAAGTCGCTCATCGCGACCGCCGACGCCGCCGTCGCGATCGCCGGAGCGAGCGACCTCGGGGTGCAGCTGTTCGCCAAAGGCGGCGACGGCAGACCGCTCAAGCCCGAGATCGCGATCAACATGCGCGCCGTCAACAAGCGGTTGCTGTCGCTCGCACGGCAACAGTCCGACGACATGCGCGCCGCGCTCGTCGAAGCGGGCGTGCGCCTCATCTCGGGGCACGGCCGCCTCGAGGGCGAGAACGCCGTGATCGTGTCGACCGATCGCGACGGCACCGACTTCGACCGCATCGAGGCCGACACGCTCGTCGTCTCGGTGGGAGCGTCGCCGCGCGAGCTGCCGAACGCCAAGCCCGATGGCGAGCGGATCCTGACGTGGACGCAGCTGTACGACATGAAGGCGCTGCCCGAGCACCTCATCGTCGTCGGCTCGGGGGTCACCGGCGCCGAGTTCGCCGGTGCGTACATGAACCTCGGGGCCGAGGTCACGCTCGTCTCGAGTCGCGACCAGGTTCTTCCCGGTGAGGACACGGATGCCGCGGCGGTGCTCGAGCGCGTGTTCAAGCGGGGCGGAATGACGCTGCTGTCGAAGTCCCGCGCCGACCGGGTCGAGAACCTCGGCGACCGCGTCGTCGTGACCCTCAGCGACGGACGCACCGTCGAGGGCAGCCACTGCCTCATGGCGGTCGGGTCGGTGCCCAACACCGCGGGCATCGGACTCGAGCAGGCCGGCGTGCAGATGACCGATTCGGGGCACATCCAGGTCAACCGCGTCGCGCGCACCTCGGTGCCGAACATCTACGCCGCGGGGGACTGCACGACGTTCGTGCCGCTCGCCTCGGTCGCCTCGATGCAGGGCCGGACGGCGGTCTTCCACGCCCTCGGCGACGTCGTGATCCCGTTGGAGCGTCGCCGGATCGCCTCGAACATCTTCACCGCGCCCGAGATCGCGACGGTCGGGTGGCAGGAGAAGGACATCATCGACGGACGCATCGCCGCCGTCGTGCACAAGCTGCCGCTCGCCGCGAACCCGCGGGCGAAGATGATGGGCATCAAGGACGGCTTCGTCAAGCTCATCGCACGCCAGGGGTCGGGCAGCGTGGTGGGCGGCGTGATCGTCGGACCCCGGGCATCCGAGCTCATCTACCCGATCGCGATCGCCGTCGAGCGCCGCCTGACGATCGACCAGGTCTCGCGCGTGTTCACGGTGTACCCGTCGCTGTCGGGCAGCATCACGGATGCCGCGCGCGCGATGCACGTCGTCGACCACACCGTGTACGGGGTCTGACCTCCCGGCATCCGCTCTTCGCCGCTCCGTGGTTTCGTCGGGCCGTGGTTTCGCCGGGCCCGGGTTTCGTCGGGGCCCGACCCCGTTCGTTGACTTGCGGCCTTTGTCGCTCGCGCGCGGCGTGTCGCCGGCATTGGGCGCAAGTCGACGAAGGAACGGAGCGACGGGCGCGCGGCCCGTGGAGCGAGGGAAGGCCGATGGACCCGCAGCGCGCGGGGCGGCGGTCACGCGCGAGGTTGGATGCCGGGGGCCGACCCCGTTCGTTGACTTGCGGCCTTTGTCGCTCGCGCTCGGCGTGTCGCCGGCATTGGGCGCAAGTCGACGAAGAACGGCGCGACGGGCGCGCGGCCCGTGGAGCGAGGGAAGGCCGATGGACCCGCAGCGCGCGGGGCGGCGGTCACGCGCGAGGTTGGATGCCGGGGGCCGACCC
>NZ_JBSHLF010000004.1:186872-498274 GCF_053644215.1 Microbacterium sp. NPDC055442
ACGCGCGAGGCGGATGCACGGGGCCCGACCCTGTTCGTTGACTTGCGGCCTTTGTCGCTCGCCCTCGGCGTGTCGCCGGCATTGGGCGCAAGTCGACGAAGGAACGGTGCGGCGGGCGCGCGGCTCGTGGAGCGGGGGAAGGCCGATGGGCGCGCAGCGCGCGGGGCGGCGGTCACGCGCGAGGCGGATGCACGGGGCCCGACCCTGTTCGTTGACTTGCGGCCTTTGTCGCTCGCCCTCGGCGTGTCGCCGGCATTGGGCGCAAGTCGACGAGAGGAACGGCGCAACGCACGTGGGCAGCGGCAGCGGCACCGCGCGCGCAGCGCGCGGGGTGGCGGTCACGCGCGAGGCGGGATGCCAGGGGCCGACCCCGTTCGTTGACTTGCGGCCTTTGTCGCTCGCGCGCGGCGTGTCGCCGGCATAGGGCGCAAGTCAACGAAAGGAACGGCGCAACGCACGGGCACGCCGCGCGCCGCAACGCGCGGCGGCACACCCGGCACCACGCCGGGGGACGGCCGCGCCGTCAGCTGATCGTCAGGAGCTGGTGGCCGGCGGAGACGGTCGTGCCGGCGGCGGCGCTGATCGAGCCGATGACGCCGTCCTTGTGCGCCTGGATCGGCTGCTCCATCTTCATCGCCTCGAGCACGATGACGAGGTCGCCCTTGACGACGTGCTGCCCGTCTTCGACTGCGACCTTGACGATCGTGGCCTGCATCGGAGCCTTGACGGCGTCGCCGGACGCGCCGGCCGTGACGGTCGTCGCGTGCGAACGGCGCGACGGGGGAGCGGCGGCGGGGCGTCCGGTGCCGGGCGTCGCGGTGATGCGGTCGGGCAGGCGCACCTCGAGGCGCTTGCCGCTCACCTCGACGACGACGGTATGCCGCGGCTCGGGGGCGGCGGGGGCTTCGAGCTCGCCGTCCCACGGGGCGATCTCGCCCGCGAACTCGGTCTCGATCCAGCGCGTGAAGACGCCGAAGCGGCCGTCCTCGGCGGTGAAGGCCGGATCGCGCACGACCTCGCGGTGGAACGGCAGCACGGTCGGCAGCCCGGTGATCTCGAACTCGTCGAGCGCGCGGCGTGCGCGCTGCAGCGCCTCGGCGCGGTCGCGCCCGGTCACGATGATCTTCGCCAGCAGCGAGTCGAACGCGCCCGAGACGCTGTCGCCCGCCGTCACACCCGAATCGAGACGGATGCCGGGGCCCCCGAACGTCTTGAAGACGTGAATGGGTCCGGGCTGGGGCAGGAAACCGCGCCCGGGGTCTTCACCGTTGATGCGGAACTCGATCGAGTGGCCCTCGGCGACGGGGTCGTCGTAGCCGATCTCCTGGCCCTCGGCGAGGCGGAACTGCTCGCGCACGAGGTCGATGCCGGTGACTTCTTCGGACACCGGGTGCTCGACCTGCAGGCGCGTGTTGACCTCGAGGAACGAGATCGTGCCGTCGGCGCCGATGAGGAACTCGCACGTGCCCGCGCCGACGTAGCCGACCTCGCGCAGGATCGCCTTCGACGATTCGTAGAGGATCCGGTTCTGCTCGTCGGTCAGGAACGGTGCCGGTGCCTCTTCGACGAGCTTCTGGTGGCGGCGCTGCAGCGAGCAGTCCCGCGTCGAGATGACGACGACGTTGCCGGCGGCATCCGCGAGGCACTGCGTCTCGACGTGCCGGGGCTTGTCGAGGTACTTCTCGACGAAGCACTCGCCGCGACCGAACGCGGTGACGGCCTCGCGGGTGGCCGATTCGAACTGCTCGGCGATCTCGTCGGTCGTGCGGGCGACCTTCAGGCCGCGTCCGCCGCCGCCGTACGCGGCCTTGATCGCGATGGGCAGACCGAACTCGTCGGCGAAGGCGATGACCTCGTCGGCGCCCGCGACGGGGCCGGGAGTGCCGGGTGCGAGCGGTGCGCCCACCTTCTCGGCGACGTGGCGGGCGGTGACCTTGTCGCCGAGCGCTTCGATCGCCTCGGGCGAGGGGCCGATCCAGATGAGCCCCGCGCCGGCGACGGCGCGGGCGAAGTCGGCGTTCTCGGCGAGGAACCCGTAGCCGGGGTGCACGGCGTCGGCGCCGGAGCGGCGCGCGACGGAGAGGATCTTGTCGATCGAGAGGTAGGTCTCGGCGCTCGTGGACCCGTCGAGCGCGTACGCCTCGTCGGCGAGTCGCACGTGCAGGGCATCGCGATCCTGATCGGCGTACACCGCGACCGACGAGATACCGGCGTCACGTGCGGCACGGATGATGCGGACGGCGATCTCGCCGCGATTGGCAATGAGGACCTTGCTGATCTTCGCCGGGGCGGTCTGAGGCATGGATGCCAGCCTAGCGAGGGTTGTGCGAGCCCTTTTGAGCACTCCCTACAAGAACCGACGAAAAACGTGGGAGTCCTACGACAACGTCGGACCGTCGTCGACCGAATTCCACAACGAGGTCCACTCGACTCCGAGCTCGCGCACGAGGCGGCGGATCGTCGAGAGCGACATGCCCACGACGGTCGACGGGTCGCCCTCGACGCGCTCGATGAAGGCGCCCCCGAGCGAGTCGACCGTGAAGGCGCCGGCCACGTGCAGGGGCTCTCCCGTCGCGACGTAGGCCGCGATCTCGGCATCCGTGACGTCTTCGGCGAACGTGACGGATGCCGCGGCCACAGCGTGCACCTCGCGCGGCGAGCGTCCGGGTTCGACGCGCACGACGGCGTGGCCCGAGTGCAGCACGCCCGTGCGGCCGCGCATCGCACGCCACCGTGCGACGGCGTTCTCGGGCGTGTGCGGCTTTCCGAGCACGTCGCCGTCGAGTTCGAACATCGAATCGCCGCCGATGACGATGCCGTCGAAGTCGGGGATGTCGTCGACCAGCCGGGCCGCGACGTCGGCGGCTTTGCGTCGCGCGAGCAGCAGTACGTGCTCGTCGGGATCGAGCGTGCGCTCCTCGGCCGTCTCGACGGCGGCGACGACGGCTTCCTCGTCGACGTCGGGCGGGAGCGTGTGGGGGGTGATGCCGGCTTGCCGCAGCAGCATGAGACGGGCCGGCGACGTCGAGGCGAGGCATACGCGCATCCCCCCAGGGTAGGGGCCGTCGGCGCGCGGTCCCCGCGCCGCGACCCGAACCGCGCGTGGGGGAGAATCGGGGAATGGACTCCGGTGATCTGCTCGACCTCGACATCACGGGCGTCGCCCACGGCGGCGTCTTCGTCGCCCGACACGAGGGCCGCGTCGTCTTCGTGCCCGACGCCATCCCCGGCGAACGCGTGCGCGCCCGGCTGACGGACACGTCGAAGAGCTCGTTCTGGCGCGCCGAGACGATCGAGGTGCGGGATGCCTCACCGCACCGTCGTGCGCACGTGTGGCGTCAGGCCGACGTGGACACTCCGCCCGAGCTGCGTCCCGGCGGCGCCGACTTCGGCCACATCGACCTCGCCCACCAGCGCGAGCTCAAGCTCGACGTGCTCTCCGACGCCCTGCGCCGGTTCGCCGGCCTCGAGCTGCCGGTGGCGATCCGCGCGGCCGGGGCCGACGGCGCCGACCCCGAGACCGACGACGGCACGGGCTGGCGCACCCGGGTCAGCCTGCACGTCGACGACGACGGCAGGGTCGGCCCGTACGCCGCCCGCAGCCACCGCGTCATCCCCGTCGACGAGTTGCCGCTCGCGACCGCCGCCGTCGCGCAGGCGGCACGGCAGCTCGCGCAGGGCGCGGCCGGACGCATCGACCTCGTGCAGCCCGCGGACGGTCGCGTGCGGGTCGTCCCGCGTCCCGAGACGGTGCGCGCCGGATCCCGCCGGCGGGGCCGCACACCGGCACCGGGCGCCCCGGTCCGCAACGATCCTGCGCGCGAAGTCGTCGTCGAGACCGTCGCGGGTCGCGATTTCCACGTGGATGCGGGTGGGTTCTGGCAGGTGCACCGGCTCGCCGCCGCGTCGCTCACGGACCTCGTCGCGCGCACTCTCGAGGACGCCGTCGACCCTGACGCGTGGCACCTCGACCTGTACGGCGGGGTCGGCCTGTTCGCGGCGACCCTCGCGAGCCTGGGCGGCCCGTCGACCCGCGTCACCTCGGTCGAGTCCGACACGCGCGCGACCGACCACGCGGGCGAGAACCTCGCGGAGTGGATCGGCGCCCGGGCCGAGACCGCCCGGGTCGACCGCTGGATCACGCAGCTCGGGGGCGCAGCATCCGCCGTCGAGCGCGAGCGGCTCGCGCGGGGCGTCGTGCTGCTCGATCCGCCCCGCGCGGGAGCCGGACGCGCCGTCGTGGAGGGGATCGCCGCTCTGGCGCCCGCGACCGTCGTCTACGTCGCGTGCGACCCCGTCGCTCTCGCGCGGGATCTCGGCACGTTCCGGGCGGTGGGGTACGAGACGCGCAGCGTCGAGGCGCTCGACCTGTTCCCGAACTCGCACCACGTCGAAGCGGTCGCCACGCTCACTCGCGTCGAGAGCCCTTAGAGCCCTCGAGCCGTAAAGCGCAAGGCCGCCTGGTGGTCGCGGGTCTGCCCTAAAGTAAGGGGAATGACGCGCGTCGCCCTTATCGACGACCACGAGTCCGTCCGCCTGGGACTCGAGGCGGCTTGCGTGCGCGCTCAGACGAAGGACGTCGTCTTCTCGGGGTCGACGGTCACCGAGTACATCAACTGGCGAACGTTCAGCCAGTCCGCCCCGGCCGATGTCGTCGTGCTCGACCTCACGCTCGGCGACGGCACGACCGTGACCGAGAACGTCACGACGCTGATCCGCGACGGTTCGAGCGTCATCATCCACTCCGTCGCCGACCGTCCGGCGGCCGTGCGCGAAGCGCTCGCCGCGGGGGCCGCGGGCGTCATCAGCAAGTCGTCGCGCATCGACGACGTGCTCGCCGCGATCCACACCGTCGCCCGCGGA
Organism: Microbacterium sp. NPDC055442; assembly: GCF_053644215.1. Lineage (NCBI taxonomy): Bacteria > Bacillati > Actinomycetota > Actinomycetes > Micrococcales > Microbacteriaceae > Microbacterium > Microbacterium sp. NPDC055442. Next base: position 191,736 of record NZ_JBSHLF010000004.1, read on the forward strand.
GAACCCCTCAACAACGTCGAGTGGGCCAGCGCCGTCGAGGGCGATCGTGAGTTCGCCGACGCGCAGCTGTCGGCCCGCGAACGCGACGTGCTGCGGTTGTATGCGGCGGGGCTGCCGCTCAAGGTCGTCGCCGACCGGCTGGGCGTGGCGTACTCGACGGCGAAAGAGAACATCACGCGCGTGCGCGTCAAGTACGTCGAGGTGGGGCGTCCGGCTCCCACGAAGGTCGACCTGCTGCGTCGCGCGATGGAAGACGGCATCCTGGCCGACTCCGCGGGCGCGGCGCCGCCCGCCGCTCCACCGGGGCGCGCACGGTGACTCAAGAGGGCCCCTCGTCGCTCGATGACGCCTGGGGCCACATCCCGCGTTCGCGTGAGGCGACGGCGGGGATCGGCGCTTTCACGCGCCAGCGCGTCGAGCGCATCATCTCGGTGTCGTCGGGTGTCGGCTCGCTCATCCTCGGCGCCCAGGCGGCGGTGACGGCGCTCGGCCAGCGCGCCGAGCTCGGCAGCTGGCAGGTGCCGCTGCTGATCGTCGTGTTCGCTCCGCTGCTGTTCATGATCGTCGCGTGCCTCGTCGGTCGCGGCGTGCGCGTCTCGGCCGGCGTCTTCGCGATCGTGTACGTCGCCATGCTCGCGGTGTGGCCGCTCGCGACGACGGACTCGACCCTCGCCCCCACCGAAGCGCCGTGGATCTGGTACCTCGTCAACATCGCGACGCTCGCCGCCGTCCTGGCGTTCTCGCTTCCGCTGCAGCTGGTGTGGACGGCTCTCGCGCCGCTGCTGTTCGGATTCGTGCGCCTCGTGCAGGGGGAGTTCCGTCCCGACGTGTGGGCCGCCGTCGCGATCGACGTGTCGTTCGCCCTCATCCTCGGGGGAGTGCTGCTGAGCCTCGGGTGGGTGCTGCGCTCGATCGCCGTCGGAGTCGACGACGCGCGCGGCAAGGCCGTCGAGTCGTACGCGCGCGCGGCGGCGGCCAATGCCGCGGAGCAGGAGCGCGTCGCCGTCGCCGCCCTCATGCACGACAGCGTGCTGGCCGCCCTGATCGCGGCCGAGCGCGCTGACGGTCCCCGCGCGCGCACGCTCGCCGCGGCGATGGCGCGCGAAGCGCTGACCCGCCTCGCCAACGCCGAGCAGGACGCCCGTGAGGGCAGCGACGCACCGCAGGACTCGGCGTCGCTGGCCGACGACATCGAAGTCGCCGCGCGCGAGGTCGGTGTGCAGTTCGCGGTCCAGCGCAGCGTCGTCGCCGACGCGCCCTCCGTGCCGGGACGCGTCGCGCGCGCGCTCGTGCTCGCCACGACGCAGGCGATCGCCAACGCCGTGCAGCACGCCGGCGGCGTGGGCCTGACCGTGACGGTCGACGGCACGCCCGAGCGGATCCGCATCGTCGTGCGCGATGCGGGCGAGGGCTTCGACATGGCCGGCGTCCCCGACGACCGGCTCGGCATCCGCGGGTCGATCATCGCGCGCGTGGCCGCGGTGGGCGGTACGGCGCAGCTGGAATCCAGTCGGGCCGGCACGGTGGTCGTGCTCGATTGGCCCGCCCCGCTGCCGCAGGGCGTGACCGAGGCGGACCTCGCCGCGGGGGAGGTCGACGGATGAGAGTCCGCAACATCCTGTCCGCCCTGGCGGTCGCATTCACGGCCTACATCGCGGCGCGAGCGCTGGCCCTCACCGAACCCGTGCCCTTTCCCCTCGTGCTCGTCACGGTCGTCGCGCTCTATCTGGTCACGACCTGGCTGTGCATCTACTGGTACCCCGTCCGATCGCGCACCGCGACGACGGATGCCGCGGGTCGCGGCGGAACGGCGCGCCTGCCCGTCTGGGCCGCTGTCCTGGCCCTGGCGACGACGGCGATCGTGCCGACGGCGATCGCGATCGGCGTCGGCGACGGCAATCGCACGGCGACGTTCGCGACGTGGTATCTCGGCGGTCTCGGCGCGCTCATGGTCATCGTGATGGTGCGCCGCCGACCCTGGGTGGCCTGGTCGGGCATCGCGATCCTCGGGATCGGGTCGGTCGCCTGGATGGGCGCGGGCCCGGCCCTCGCACTCGGCCTGGTCGGCTCGGTCGTGTGGGTCATCGTGGCCCACCTCGTCCGGTTCTCGCTCGACCGCGCCGCCCACGACACGACGCAGCTCGCCCAGCTGCAGCGTGCCGCCTCGGCGTGGCAGGCATCGCAGGTCGTGCGTCAGCGTGAACGACGCGTGCAGGTGCAGCGGGCGCTCGCCGTCGCCGGTCCCGTGCTGACCCGCGTCGTCTCGACGCGCGGCCGGCTCGACGAAGACGATCGGCTCGAGGCCCGGCTGGCCGAGGGGCGTCTGCGGGACGAACTTCGCGGACCTCGCCTGCTCGACGACGACGTGCGCGCCGAGCTCGAGCGCGCCCGTCGCCGGGGCGCCGTCGTCACGGTGCTCGACGAGGGAGGCCTAGACGGGCTCGACGAAGAGGCGCTGGGGGTCATCCGCGCTCAGCTCGCCGAGACATTGCGCAGCGCGGCATCCGATCGCCTCTACATCCGCACGTCGCCGCACGAGAGCATCGCCGTGACGGTCGTGGGACGCTCGACCTCGGAGCACGGCCTCAGCGACGAAGACGGCGTCGACCTGTGGAGTGAGATCCCGCACTCCTGACCGACTCGCGTGCCGTCGCCGTCTCCTCGGCATCCGTTCGTTTGCCTCGGAACGCGCGCGAAGAACCGGGGCCCGAGCAGAGTGGGGCACGTGAACCCAGCCCGGCCGGACAGAGTCTCGCTCCTCGCCTCGGTGGGGGAGGGCGAACCGAGACGAGGAGCGACGAAGTGGAGAAGGCGAGGGGCGGCGAAGCCGCCCGCCCCTCGCCAAGTGCGAGCAGTTACCCGAAAACCGCCCGCAAGGCCGAACCTGGGCGACCCATGAGGGTGCAGGCCGACCGAACGCGTAATGCGTTCCAGCACCTCAAGTATCTGAGGGCGGGGATGCGGCTGTCTGTAGGTATTTCGGGGGACAACGACTCAGAACGTCGCGCGCCAGCCGAGCTCCCGCGCGAGCGGCCGGCGCAGTCCCCGCTGCGTGACCGACCACGCCGAACGGCGCGGGGCGTCGTCGGCGACGGCGCCCGCGCTCTCTTGCGCGTACGCCTCGGTGACGACGGCGATGAGCGCCGCGAGCTCTTCGGGGGTGGGGTTGCCGCGGCGCACGTCGATCGTGACCGGCGGAGCCTGCTCGTCGTTCGTCACAGGGGGATGTTCCCGTGCTTCTTGGGCGGAAGCGACGCGCGCTTGCCGCGCAGGGCACGCAGCGCCTTCGCGATCGATACGCGGGTCTGCGCGGGCTCGATGATGCCGTCCAGCTCGCCACGCTCGGCGGCGAGGAACGGCGAGGCGACGTTGTAGGTGTACTCGTTCGCGAGCCGCGTGCGCACGGCGGCGACGTCTTCGCCGGCCTCCTCGGCCTTCTTGATCTCGCCCCGATACAGGATGTTGACCGCACCTTGACCGCCCATGACGGCGATCTCGGCCGTGGGCCAGGCGAGGTTGATGTCGGCGCCGAGCTGCTTGGACCCCATGACGATGTACGCGCCGCCGTAGGCCTTGCGCAGGATCACGGTGACCAGCGGCACGGTCGCCTCGGCGTACGCGTAGAGCAGCTTCGCGCCGCGGCGGATGACGCCCGTCCACTCCTGGTCGGTGCCGGGCAGGTAGCCGGGCACGTCGACGAGCGTGACGATCGGGATAGAGAACGCGTCGCAGAACCGCACGAAGCGGCTCGCCTTCTCGCCGGCCTCGATGTTGAGCGTGCCGGCCATCTGCGACGGCTGGTTGGCGATGATGCCGACGCTGCGCCCCTCGACGCGACCGAAGCCGATCACGATGTTCGGCGCGAACAGCGGCTGCACCTCGAGGAACTCGCCGGTCTCCGAGCCCGCGGCGGGGTCGACGATCCGGCGGATGACCTCGTGGATGTCGTACGGCTGGTTCGGGGAGTCCGGGATGACGGTGTTCAGCTTGAGGTCGGAATCCGTCGTCTCGAAGTCGAACCCGGACTCGTAGTCGGGCAGCTCGGCGAGGTTGTTGTCGGGGAGGAACCCCAGCATGGTCCGCACGTAGTCGATCGCGTCGTCTTCGTCTTCGGCCAGGTAGTGCGCGACCCCGGAGCGGGTGTTGTGCGTGTAGGCGCCGCCGAGCTCTTCCATGCCGACGTCTTCGCCCGTGACCGTCTTGATGACGTCCGGGCCGGTGACGAACATCTGGCTCGTCTTGTCGACCATGACGACGAAGTCGGTCAGCGCGGGGGAGTACACCGCGCCGCCGGCGGCGGGTCCCATGATGATCGAGATCTGCGGGATGACACCGGAGGCCTGCGTGTTCAGGCGGAAGATCTCGCCGTACTTGCCGAGGGCGACGACGCCTTCCTGGATGCGCGCTCCGCCCGAGTCGAGGATCCCGACGACGGGGATGCCGCTGCGCAGTGCGAATTCCATGATCTTGATGATCTTGTCGCCGGCGACCTCGCCGAGCGAGCCGCCGAAGGTCGAGAAGTCCTGCGCGTAGACGGCGACCGTGCGCCCGTGGATCGTGCCGGTGCCGGTGACGACCGAGTCGCCGTACGGGCGTGAACGGTCCATGCCGAACGCCGACGTGCGGTGCCGCACGTATTCGTCGAGCTCGACGAAGCTGCCCGGGTCGACGAGCATCTCGATGCGCTCACGCGCCGTGCCCTTGCCCTTCGCGTGCTGCTTCTGCTTCGCGACCGCCTCGGCATCGAGGACGGCCTCCTGATAGCGGGCGCGGAGGTCGGCGATCTTGCCGGCGGTCGTCGAGAGGTCGGGCTGCTCGGTCACGGATTCCACCCTAGTGGCGGGTGTTCGCAGACCGTTGGAGGGTTCGCACAAGTGCCCGCGGCATCCGCTGTCGTGATCGTCGGATGCCGCGGCACGAGGCCCGTCGAGCGGCGCGACCGGAAATTTCTGTGGCGCCGCGATCTTCGGATGCAGTAGACATATCGCCGAGTCTCTACTCGCCGATGTCGCACTCGCTGCATCGATTGCTCTCTCGAGGAAGATTGAGGAATATGTCCCAGACGATGCATGTGCGCCGGGCACAGGGCGCAGTGGCCACCGTCGCGACTGCTGCGCTGCTCATCGCGGCCCTGCACGCCGCGCCCGCTGCCGCCGCAGAGGAAACACCGCATGAAGCGACCGCGCACGCAGCTGTGGCCGGGCTTGAAGCCGCCGGTGTCGGGGCTGTCGACGACGCCGCGCTGACGCAGTACGCCGCGGGAATCGCCGACGCGGACGGGACGATGACGATCATCGGCACAGAGGTGACCACGGGTGACTTCTCGATCGATCTGCCCACCGATACGCCGCTCGAGCTCGGCGAGGACGGTCTCGCCGCGGCGACGGATGCGCAGTCGGGACTCGGCGTCGTGGTGGCTCCCGTCGAAGGGGGTACGGCTCGCCTCATCACGGTCGCCGACGAGTTCTACAGCGACACCCCGGTGCACGCGTACGAGTACGACATCCGCCTTCAGGGGGGTGTGGAGCTGCGGCAGCTGTCTTCGGGTGACGTCGTCATCGTCGACGTGACCGGTGGACCCCACCCCGACGCCGAGGTCGAGCTGGCCCCCGAGGTCGATCCGGTGGAGTACGAGGCCGGCCTGGCCGAGGCCGCCGAGGGCATCGGTGCTGACGACGCAGCCGTCGGCGACGGCGAGGTCGTCGTCGGGGCGTTCCTGGCGCCTTGGTCCGTGGACGCGGACGGCATGCCGCTGCCCACGCACTACGAGATCGAGGGAGACACGCTCGTCCAGGTCGTCGACACCGAAGGTGCCGCGTTCCCGGTCGTCTCGGATCCGGCGCCGCTCATCGTGCTGGGCCTTCTCGCCGCTGCCCGCATCTTCGTGGCGGCGACTGCTCGTGCGTTCGTGACGACGGCGATCCGGGCGGGGATGGCGATGACGACCCGAGGGGGCTTCTCGACGTTCGCGAGGTTCAAGACGTGGGCCGGTAACGCCAAGCCGAATTATCAGTGGCACCATGTCGTCGAGCAGGGCAACACGAAGTTCCCCGCCGCTGCGATCCACAACCCGCAGAACCTGGTGCAGATCCCGACGGCGATTCACCAGAAGTGCGTCAACTCGTGGATGGCGAAGAAGTTCGCGGGGAGTGTCGCGGGCTTCGCCTTCCGCAACACTGCGACCATCCGCTCACAGGTGAGGGCGATGAGCTGGACCAACCAGCACAAGTTCGGAGTCCAGCTCCTGCGCCACTGCGGAATCAACATCTGACCGACGCTCGTGGTCCCGTGCGTGTTCGCCGCGCGGGGCCACGGGCTCGACCGAAAGAATCACGACGTGCCTCACATCGACCACCCGGCCTGGCGCAGGCTTGTCGAGCTCCACGCGCAGATCGCCGAGCTGACACCGCGTATCCACGAGATTCCGGCACAGAGGTGGAACGCGCTCGCCGACGAGCAGGTCGCCGCGGCGCGCGATGTGCGGTCCGACGGCAACCTGATGCGAGAGCTGCGGGGGCTCGTGGCCACCAGCGCACCCGACGAGGCGGCGGTGCTCCACGAGGTCTTGACCGGGGCCGTGTGGGAGCACCGTGCCGACCTCGGCGCGCTGCGGGCCGACCCGCGCGTCGCGGATGTGTCCGGCGATCTCGACATCCGCCCCGCGCTGTATCTGGCGGAGGTCGGTTCCGAAGACGACCCGTACGCGGCGGAAGAGCTCGACGACGACTGGCGCGACCTTTCGCGTATCGGCGGGGTGCCGACGGCGACTCCCGGATCGTCGATGCCGGACGGGACCGTGTTCCTCCTGCAGCTCGACGGTGCGGCGCTCACGCGGCTCGCCGAAGACGACGAGACGATCGCGGCGATGCTGCGGGCTCACGCGTGGCCGGCCGATGGGCTCGTGCAGGTCTTCCACACGACCCTCGGTGACTCGCGCACCGCACCGGACGTGCCGAACGGCGGCGCGGTCGTGCGCCATGTCGCGGAGGACGATGTTCGCGCCCGCGGCCCCATCGAATCGGGCCAGACGTCGGCACACGCCGTCGAGATCATCGCGCTGCCGACGTTCCAGCCGTCGCCGGACGCGTCGGCCGACGCGGTCGAGCGCGCCGGCTGGCTTCAGCTCGAAGCGGATCAGGTCGCCCGCAACGGCTCCTACCCGGACGGTTTCGAGGCCGCGGCCGAGCGCAGCCCCTTCGAGGCGCGGGCGGGTGCGGTCGTGCATCTGGGCGGTCTCGCGGCGCCGGACTTCGGCATGTCGCTCGACGACGTGCACGTGCTGAGCGTGCAGCTACCGCTCCAGCATCCGTCTGATGAGCACGTGCTGCTGTTCGACATCCCCGGAGACCCCTCGTTCGGCGGCGTCTTCGGCGACAGCGGGCATCTCGAGATCTGGATCCGCCGCAGCGACCTCGACGCGCACCGCTTCTCTCCGCTGGCCACCTTCATCCGCAGCGCCTGACGTCGGGTCTCGCGGTCCGGTGCCGCCGCGTGTCAACCCAGGGTGGCGAGCCCGACCCCCGAGTAGCGTGGCGTTCATGCCTATCCCTGACGAGGGCTATCCCCTCACCGCCGCGATCAGTCCCCGCGTGCAGGTCGTCGAGGCGACCGACTCCACCAACGCCGACGTCGTCACGCACGTGACCGAGGCGCCGGGCGAGTGGCCGCACCTGTCGGTGCTGCTCACGACCGACCAGCGCGCGGGACGGGGCCGCCTCGACCGCACGTGGACGACACCACCCGACACGGCGCTGGCGGTGTCGACGCTGATCGACGCGACGAGGGTGCCGATGGCCGCGCGCGGGTGGGTCCCGCTCATCGCCGGCGCCGCGATGACCCGGGCGATCGCAGCGCAGCTGGCAGGGAGTCCGCACTCCGCGTCGCTGAAATGGCCCAACGACGTGCTCGTCGACGGCGGCAAGATCTGCGGCATCCTCGCGGAGGTCGTGCCCGATCACCCCGACGCGATCGTGATCGGCACGGGCGTGAACACGCGCATGCCTCGCGTCGACCTTCCCGTCGACACCGCGACCTCGTTCGCCGCGCTCGGGCTCGAATGCGACGACGACCAGCTCATCGCCGACTACCTGAAGGCGCTCGATGAGCAGCTCACGGCTCTCGCCGACGCGCTGGGCAACGCCGTCACGGCGGGGCTCGCGGCCGAGATCGAGGTGCTGTGCTCGACGATCGGGCGCGAGGTCGTCGTGCTGCTTCCGGACAGCTCGCGTCTCATCGGTCGCGCCGCGCGTCTGGACGCCGAGGGACGCCTCGTCGTCGTGGGCGGCCTCGCCGTCGAGACCGCCGTGTCCGCCGGCGACGTGCTGCACGTGCGCTGAGCCGCGGCATCCGCCCTGCTCCGGTCTCCGACCCCTGGGCCCGTCGGGCCGGGTCCCTGAGCTCGCCGGTCCCTGAGCCTGCCGAAGGGTCGCCCGCCCGCACCGAATTCGTGCCCTCATCCGTCGTGGCGTCGCGGCACCGCGCGATCGCGCCCCCACAATAAGAAACATGACGCAGCCGATCTACGGCGGGCGCCCCCTGACGCCGGCGCCGGGCGCACCGACGCCCGAGCTGCGTGTTGCGCGGTTCCGCCCGCACGCGCGGCGGCTGACGTGGTCGGCGCTCGTGCTGATCGCGGTGGCCGGTGCCACCGGCTATCTCTACAACAACCTCCCGGCGGGATACGAGAACTGGATGCTGCTGACCGCGGCCGCTGCCGTCGTCTTCCTGCTCGTGCTGCTGCCGTTCCTCGTGTGGTGGACGCACGTCTACACGATCACGACGCGTCGCGTCATCGAGCGGCGCGGCGTGCTCGTCACGCACCGGCGTGAACTCGCGCACGTCCGCGGGTACACGATCCGGGCGAGGCGCGGCATCCTGCAGCGCATGTGGGGCACGGGCACGCTCGTGCTGTCGAACGGCGTCGACGAGCCACTGCGGCTCGTGAACGTGCCGAGTATGGCGCTCGTGCACGAGGCGCTCGTAGATCAGGTCGAGGTGAACCAGATCCTCGCGCATCGCGATGCGCAGCCGCCGCTTCCTCCGGGCACGCCTCCCATGCCGCCGCTGCCCTGACCCCGGCGCACCGCCCCCCGCGGCGTTTGGGGCGTATTTCGGCATCGACACGCCGCCGGCCACGGCGTGTCGTCGACAGAACGCGCCCCGAACTGCGGGTGAGGCTCGCGCGCCGGGGATGCCCACCGTGTTCGCCCCGCGCTGCGGGTGAGCCTCGCGAGCCGGGGACGCCCACCGGGTTTGGGGCGTATTTCGGCATCGACACGCCGCCGGTCACGGCGTGTCGCCGACAGAACGCGCCCCGAACTGCGGGTGAGGCTCGTGAACCGGGGACGCCCACCGTGGTCGCCCCGCGTTGCGGGTGAGCCTCGCGAGCCGGGGACGCCCCCGCGGGGTTTGGGGCGCATCTCGACACCGACACCCCGCCGGCCGCGGCGTGTCGCCGACAGAACGCGCCCCGAACTGCGGGTGAGGCTCGCGAGCCGGGGAGGCCCACCGCCTTCGCCCCGAACTGCGGGTGAGGCTCGCGAGCCGGGGACGCCCACCGGGTTTGGGGCGCATTTCGACACCGACACGCCGCCGGCCGCGGCGTGTCGCCGACACAACGCGCCCCGAACTGCGGGTGAGGCTCGCGAGCCGGGAACGACCACCGTGTTCGCCCCGAACTGCGGGTGAGCCTCGCGAACCGGACACCCACCGGGTTTGGGGCGCATCTCGACACCGCCACGCCGCCGGCCACGGCGTGTCGCCGACAGAACGCGCCCCAAACCCGAGGAGAGCAACGGATGCCGGGACACGCGCCCCGGCCCGGGCTGGGATGATGGGTCCCATGACATTGCGCGTCGGAGTCGTCGGTGGCGGACAGCTCGCCCGAATGATGATCGCGCCCGCCGTCGAGCTCGGTATCGAGCTGCGCGTGCTGGCCGAAGACGAAGGGATGTCGGCGTCGCTCGCCGCGACCGCCGTCGGTGACTATCGCGACGCCGACACGGTGCTGGCGTTCGCACGCGAGGTCGACGTCGTGACGTTCGACCACGAGCACGTGCCTCAGGACGTGCTCGCGCAGCTCGTCGAGGCGGGGGTCCAGGTGCATCCCGGCCCGTCGCCGCTCGGTGTCGCGCAGGACAAGCTCGTCATGCGCGCGAAGCTCGAAGAGCTCGGGATGCCGCAGCCTGACTGGGCCGGTGTGACCGATGCCGTCGAGCTGCAGGCCTTCATCGACGCGCACGGCGGTCACGCCGTCGTCAAGACACCGCGCGGCGGCTACGACGGCAAGGGAGTGCGTGTCGTGCGGGCGGCGACCGAGGCCGAGGACTGGTTCGCCGCGCTCGCCGAGGACGCGCGCGGGGGAGCGCTGCTGGTCGAGGAGCTCGTCGACTTCTCGCGCGAGCTGGCGCAGCAGGTCGCACGGCGCCCGTCGGGCGAAGTGCGCGCGTACCCGGTCGTCGAGACCGTGCAGCGCGACGGCGTCTGCGCCGAGGTGCTCGCGCCCGCTCCCGGGGCGGGAACCCGTCTGCGCGACGTCGCCCGCGACATCGGCGTCGCGATCGCCGAAGGACTGGGCGTGACCGGGATGCTGGCGGTCGAGCTCTTCGAGACGACCGACGAGCGGCTGCTCGTGAACGAGCTGGCGATGCGTCCGCACAACAGCGGCCACTGGAGCCAGGACGGCGCCGTCACGAGCCAGTTCGAGCAGCACCTGCGTGCCGTCGCCGACCTGCCGCTGGGCGACCCGTCGCCGCGTGTGCCGTGGACGGTCATGGTCAACATCCTCGGCGGCCCCGCCGAGGGTGGGCTCGACGAGCGGTTCGCCGTGGCGATGTCGGAGCACCCTGAGGCCAAGATCCACACCTACGGCAAGGCCCCGCGCCCCGGCCGCAAGGTCGGCCACGTCAATGTCGCCGGGGCCGACCTCGATGACGTCGCCTATCAGGCTCGCGCCGCCGCCGCCCACTTCCTCGACTGACTCCGCCCGACGCCCCCACGCCCCCCACACCCGACCACACCCCACACCCCACACCCGCGAGACTGCAACCGCACGCCGAGAGAGCGGGTAGACCCCGCAGTCTCGGCGCGCCGTTGCAGTCTCGCGGTCAAATGAGGCCACGCGAGGCGCAGCGGGAGGCGTGCCGTTGCGGGGAGTTTCCAGCGACGCGCCCTAGCCTGGTCGAGTGACCCGGCCGCTGCATTCCTCCGACGCGCCCCTGGTCGGCGTCGTCATGGGCTCCGACTCCGATTGGCGCGTCATGAGCGACGCGTCCCAGCTGCTCACCGACTTCGGCGTCGCGCACGAGGTCGAAGTCGTCTCGGCCCACCGCACCCCTGACAAGCTGATCCGCTACGGGCGCGAGGCCCGGGCCCGCGGCATCCGCGTCATCATCGCCGGAGCGGGCGGCGCCGCACACCTGCCGGGCATGCTCGCCTCGGTCACCGCTCTGCCCGTCATCGGCGTTCCCGTGCAGCTCGCAACGCTCGACGGCCTCGACTCGCTCCTCAGCATCGTGCAGATGCCCGCCGGCATCCCGGTGGCGACCGTGTCGATCAACGGCGCGAAGAACGCGGGACTGCTCGCCGTGCGCATGCTCGGAGGGGCGGATGCTGCGCTCGCAGACGCCGTCGAAGCGTATGCGCGCGAACTCGAGGGGCAGGTCGAAGACAAGAACCGGCGGCTGAAGGACTCCCTGTGAGCGTGGCGAGCCCGCCGCGACCCGGCGCCGCTGCGCCCTACAGCACCGCGAGGCTCGTCGAGGATCGCCCGCTGCGCAACCCCGACACCCGGTCGCCGGCGTTCATGTCGCGGCGCGGCTGGTGGCTCGTGCTGTGCAACTTCGTCATCCCGGGGTCGGCGCAGGTGCTCGCGGGCAACCGCCGGCTCGGCCGGTTCGGACTCGCCGCGACGATCGTGCTGTGGGTCGCCGTCGTGCTCACGGCCCTGTGCGCCCTGCTGTGGCAGAGCGTCTTCCTCACGGTCGCGACGAACTGGTTCGCGTTGCTCGCCGTGCAGGTCGTGTTGATCGGCTACGCCGTGCTCTGGATCGTGTTGACGATCGACACGCTGCGGCTCGTGCGCCTGGTCAAGACGGGCGGGCTCGCCCGCTTCGGCATCGCGCTGCTCGCCGTCGTGCTGCTCGTCGTCTCGGGCGGATCGGCGGCCTATGCCGCCAACATCGCGGGCGTCACGCGCGACACGATCGGCATCATCTTCGGCGAGAGCGGACCGTCGGTTCCGCCCGATGACGGCTACTACAACATCCTCCTGCTCGGCGCCGACAGCGGCGAAGGCCGCGATTCGATGCGCTTCGACAGCATTTCGGTCGTGTCGGTCAACGCCGACACGGGGGCGACGACGATCACCGGCATCCCTCGTGACATGCCGAACTTCCCCTTCGCGCCCGGCCCGATGCAGGACAAATACCCGAACGGGCATGCCAGTCACACCGACCCGAACTGCGGGTGGGGGAGCGGCATCAACCAGCTGCGCACCGAGGTCGAGGTGTGTCAGGACGGCAACGCCCTGTATCCGGATGCTGCCGCCCAAGGCTCGGCGCCGGGGATCGAGGCGACGAAGGATGCCGCAGAGGGAATCCTCGGCATCACGATCCCGTACTACGTCTTCATCGACATGCACGGTTTCGCGTCGCTCATCGATGCGCTCGGCGGTGTCGAGATCACGGTCGCCGAACGCCTGCCCAAGGGCGGCGGACCGGCGTATCCGGGACAGCCCGCCGCGGAATGGGCGATCGGCTGGATCGAGGCGGGAACGCAGCACATGGACGGCGACACCGCCCAGTGGTACGCCCGATCGCGCTACACGACGAGCGACTTCGACCGCATGGAGCGTCAGCGCATCCTGCAGCAGGCGATGCTCGCACAGTTCACTCCGCAGACCGTGCTCACCCGCTTCCAAGACGTCGCGAACGCGGGTGCCGACATCGTCGAGACGGATCTGCCGCAGTCGCTCATCCCGTTCCTCGTCGAGCTCGCGATCAAGGCCAGGGAGCACCCCGTGACGACGATCGAGCTGACGCCCGATCACGGCATCGACGAGTACAACCCGGACTATCCGCACATCCAGCAACTCGTGCGCACCGCGTTGCATCCTCCGACTCCGACGCCGACCGAATAGGCGTCACGAGACCACCCGCGCCGCTCCCCGGCAACGGCCGCGCACGCCATTAGGCTCATCGCATGGTGGCGACGCTGCGGGTGATGCTCGACCAGATGGTCGCGCCCACCGACCGCGATCTCGCCGAAGCATCGCGCGAACTGACGCAGGCCCTCATCGCCGGGGCGCCCGACCGCTGCGAGGTGGCGGCGATCGTGCCGGCAGGGCCGGAGTTCGACGCTGTGCCCGGCCTCGCCGACGTGCGCCGACTCGCCCTCGCGCGCCGTGAGCTCGCGACGGCGCTGCAGCGGGGGATCGGTTTCGGGATCGGCGGGGGCATGATCCATTCCCCGACGCTGCTGGCTCCGCTCGTGCGGCACGACCGGATGCACGACAGCGACCAGACCGTCGTGACGGTGTGGAGCCTCGCCGCGTGGGAGACGCCCGACGAGGTGGGCCGTGGGTCTGCGGGGTGGCAGAAGGCGATGGTCAAGCGTGCGGTCAAGCACGCCGATGCCGTCGTCGTGCCCACGCATTCGCTCGCCGACGGCATCCGGCAGATCGCGCCCAAGCTCGGCGACCGGATCCGCGTGATCGCGGGCGCGTCGCCGCGCGGGTTCGCGGTGCCGACCGACGAGGTGGGCCGCCGTCGCGCGCTCGACCTGCCCGAAGGGTTCGTGCTGCTCGCGGGTGGCCCCCTGCCCTCCGATGCTCTCTCCGCTGGTTTCGCGGCCGTCGCCGCATCGGGCGTCGACCTGCCGGTCGTCGTGATCGACGTCGACGAGGGGCACGAGCCCGCCGTCGCCGAACTCGCGTCCGCCGCGGGTCTGCCCGAGCGACGGCTGCACGTGCGCGGCACGCTCGATCCGGGCGATCGTGCCGCGGTCTACGGCGCATCCGTCGCCTTCGTCGCCCCATCGCATCGCGCGGCGTTCCCGTGGCGGGTCGTCGACGCGCTCACGCTCGGCGTGCCCGTCATCGCGGCGGACTCGGCCGTGCACCGCGAAGTCATCGTCGACGGCGGCGTGCTTGTCGCAGGGGCGGATGCCGGCGAGCTCGGCGACGCCCTCGGGGATGCGCTGTCGTCTGTCGATTCCGCGGGGCGTCTCGGCGTGCTCGCTGGCGATCGCGGACGCGCCTTCTCGTGGCGTGAGGCGGCCGGCCGCGTGTGGCAGCTCCACGCCGAACTCTGAGCGGGGGCGGGTCACCTAGAATGTGATGGTTTGCACCGAGGGAGCGACCCTCATGCCTCGAGAACTGACAGACGTGAGCGACAACCCCGAACTCTTCGCAACCGTGCCCCGCAGCGCGTTCGACACCCCCGGCCGCAGCCGAGGGCTGCTCGACGTCTTCCGCTGGCACTACCTGCTGCGCCTGCTCGTGCGCACGGGAGTCACCACCCGCTACCGCAATAGCGTGCTCGGCTGGACGTGGTCGTACGTGCGGCCCGCCGCGCAGTTCCTGGTCTTCTTCGTCGTGCTGGGGATCTTCCTCGACCTCAACAAGGGCATCCCGAACTACGCGATCTACCTCTTCTCGGGCATCGTCGTCATCAATCTCTTCAGCGAGGGGTTCAAGAACGCGACGACGTCGATCGTCAACAACGCCTCGCTGGTGCGCAAGGTCTACCTGCCCCGGCAGCTGTTCGCCGTGTCTTCGGTCGTGGTCGCGTTCGTGCACTTCCTGCCACAGGTCGCGCTGCTGCTCATCGTCTGCCTCTTCTTCGGCTGGATCGTCAAGCTCTCGTTCCTCGCGATCCTCGCGATCATCGCCGGAATGCTGCTGGTGATGCTCTTCTCGCTCGGCCTCGGCCTGTTCTTCGGCGCGGTGAACGTGCGGTTCCGCGACGCCGAGAACATCGTGGAGCTTTTCCTCCTGCTGGCGACCTGGGCGTCGCCCGTGCTCTACAGCTGGACGATGGTGCGCGACGTGCTCCCGGCGTGGCTCCTCGAGGTCTACATGCTCAACCCGATCACGCAGGCGGTCGAGCTCTTCCACTACGCCTTCTGGTACCCGATCACCGCGACCCCGGGCAACGCGGCCGACATCCCGCTTCCGCCGATGCTGGGGATCAACACGCTGTGGACCTTCCTGATCGTGATCGCGACGGTCGCGATCGGCCAGACGGTGTTCCGCCGTCTCGAGGGAAGGTTCGCGCAGGCGCTATGACCAGTCAGATCACTCCCTCGCGCCCGAGCGTCATCGTCGACAGCGTGCGCAAGACCTTCACCCTCAACCACGCGTTCTCGCTGAAGGACACCCTGGTCAGCTGGGTGCGCGGTCGCCGGCTCACGAGCTCGTTCGACGCCCTCAAGGGCGTCGACCTCGTCATCGACGAGGGCGAGTCCGTCGCGATCCTCGGCCTCAACGGCTCGGGCAAGTCGACGCTACTCAAGCTCGTCTCGGGTGTCATGCAGCCCGACGCCGGCCAGGTGCTCACACGCGGACGCGTTGCCGGCCTCATCGAGGTGGGCGCGGGCTTCCACCCGGAGCTCTCCGGTCGCGAGAACGTCTTCCTCAACGCCGCGATCCTCGGTATGACCCGCAGGGAGATCGAGGAGCGCTACGACGACATCGTCGCGTTCAGCGAGATCGAGGAGTTCATCGACCAGGAGGTCAAGCACTACTCGTCGGGCATGTTCATGCGCCTCGCGTTCTCGGTCGCGATCCACGTCGAGCTCGACATCCTCCTCGTCGACGAGATCCTCTCGGTGGGCGACGCGCCCTTCCGCGAGAAGTGCCGACTGAAGTTCGAAGAGCTCATCGCGCAGCGCAAGACCCTCGTCGTGGTCAGCCACGATGCGACGATGGTGCGCGAGCTGTGCACCCGCGGCGTCGTCGTCAAGCGCGGCGAGATCATCTTCGACGGCCCCGTCGAAGAGGCGCTCGCGGCGCTGGAGGCGTGAGCGTGGACTGGCTTCTCGCGATCCCCGCATTCCTCGTCGCCCTCGTCGTCCTGTTCGTCCCGGGCCTCATCGCGGCCCTCGCCTTTCGCCTCCGCGGCCTCGCGCTCTGGGCGGTGGCACCGGCGCTGAGCACGGCCATGGTCGCCGTCACGGCGACGGTCCTCGGCTTCGCGGGCATCGCCTGGACGGCGCTGTCGGCGACGCTCGGCTGCCTCGTGCTGAGCGCGGCCGTCTGGGGCGTGGCCGTCCTCCTCGGTCGTCCGACTCCCGACCGACCCGCACGGGTGCGAGCCGATCGGCTCCTGATCGGCGTGGGGCTCGCCGCGGGCGCGATCCTCATCGCCGTCCGCCTGGGCATCTACATCGGCGCGCCCGCGAACGTCTCGCAGACCAACGACGCGATCTTCCACCTCAACTCCCTGAGATTCATCGCCGAGACGGGTTCGGCATCGTCCTTCGACATCAGCGGGGTCATCGGGCGCGAGGCGTTCTATCCCGCGGCCTGGCACGCGCTGGCATCCTTCACCTCTCTGCTCTCGGGCGCCGAGCCCGTCGTGGCGGCCAACGTGCTCTCGATCGCCCTCGCGGCGGTCGTCTGGCCCCTGGGCATCGCGTGGATGACGAACCGGGCGACCGGCGGATCGGCTCCCGCGACGGCGCTGGCCGGTGTGCTCTCCGCCCTCACGCTGACCTTCCCCTACCTGATGTTCGAGTGGGGCGTCGTCTACCCGTACGCGCTGTCGCTCGCGATCCTCCCCGGTGCCGTGGGTCTCCTGCTCTCGCTGCCCTCCTGGCGCGAGCGCCGGCAGCCCGATCGGCTCTCGGCGCGCGGCATCGTCGGCGCGATCCTCCTTCTCGCGATCGCCGCCGTGGGCATCGCGATCGCGCAGCCGTCCACCGTGCTGGCGTTCGCGATCATGGGCGCCTGTGTCGTGGTGTGGTGGATGCTGGCGGGCTGGCGCGACCTCGGCGGGCGGGCCCGTCTGCTTCGCGCCGTCGGCATCGTGGCGGCGCTGCTCGCCGTCACGGCGGCGTGGCTGTTCCTCGCGCGCGGCACATCCGGATCGACGTGGGGCACATTCCAAGGACGATGGCGGACGATCGCCGACATCCTGTTCAACGGCCAGGTCATGCTCCCGTTCCTGTGGGGCGTGAGCCTGCTCCTGATCGTCGGCATCGTGATCGCCGTGCGCACCGCGGCGCTGCGGTGGATCCTCGCGGTCTGGCTCATCTTCTCGGGCCTCTACGCGATCGCCGCGTCCGTCGCGTCACCCGCGCTGCGCGACCTGCTCCTTGGCGTCTGGTACGGCGACCCCTACCGCCTGGCGGCCCTTGCTCCGCTGACCGTCGTGCCGCTGGCCGCGGTCGGCGCCGCCGCGATCGCCGCATGGGCGGCGCGGGCGGTCGCCGCCCCTCGTCAGGCGGGGTCCGGCGCGATGGGCGCGGTCGCGGTCATCGCGATCGTCGGACTCCTCGCCGTCGCCGTCGCGCCCGTCGTGCAGATGCGACGCGTCTACACGGGCATCACCGAGGACGAGACGCGGTACGAGGTCACGCGCTCAAGCCACCTCTCGGCCGACGAGCTGGCGCTCTTCGCCCAGCTGGACGACCTGATGCCCGAGGGCGCGGTGGCCGTCGGCAACCCGTCGACGGGCATCGCATTCGGGTACGTCCTCACCGATCGCGACGTCTACCCGAGGACCTGGTCGCCGCCGCGCACCGAGGAATTCGACCTGATCTCGCAGGAGTTGCGCGACGTCGCCGACAACCCGGAGGTCTGCGCGGCGCTGGACGATATCGGAGCCGAGTACGTGCTCGACTTCGGGCCGGGCGAGGCGACCCCGGGTCGCTACGTCATCCCCGCCATGTCGGGGTTCGACGGGCGGGACGGCTTCGAGCTCGTGGCCCGCGAAGGCGACGCGAGCCTGTGGCGCGTCACCGCGTGCGGCTGATCCGCCGCTAGTCGTCGCTCGCGCGGTCGTCGGCCGTCGCCTTCTCACGGGCGAGCGCTTCGTCGAGCGCGATGCGTCGGCTGAGCTGCGTGATGCGCCGATTCAGGTCGACGTTGCGTCGGTACTGCGTGTAGACGAAGACGAGGAACACGACGAGCAGGCCGTACAGGAGCAGGTCGGTGCCGCGGCCGACGCCGAGCAGGTTGGCGAGCCACGACAGCCACGTGGGGAAGAGCACCGAGAGCACGGCGATCACCACGAACGCGAGCAGCAGGAGCCGCTGGATCGCGAGGTGGCTGTCGCTGCCGGGCCGGCGGAAGAACGCGTACCCGAGCGCCAGGATGGCGACGATCAGGATGATCTGGATCCACATGGGATCACCTCACGATCAGGTCGACGAGGATGTTCACGGAGTTGAGCACGCTCTGGCCCTTGGCCTTGGAGTAATCGGTGTAGAGGAGCTCGACCGGGTATTCCTCCCAGGGGAGGCCCGAGCGGCCGAGCTGGAGGACGATCTCTGTCGCGTGCGCCATGCGGTCCTGCTTGAGGTGCACGTTCTCGGCGGCGTCGCGCCGCAGGGCGCGCAGCCCGTTGTGTGCGTCGGAGAGGCGCATCCCGGTCGTCATGTTCGTCACCCAAACAGCGGTCTTGAGGATTACGCGCTTGAGCAGCCCGGGCTTGGTGCGATCGTCGAGGAAGCGCGAGCCGAAGATGATCGCGGCATTGTGCGAGCGCGCGATCGCGACCATCCCGACGGCGTCCTCGACGCGGTGCTGTCCGTCGGCGTCGAAGGTGACGATGTAGGCGCAGGAGGGATGCGCGAGCGCGAACTCGATGCCGGTCTGCAGCGCCGCGCCCTGACCGAGGTTGACGGGGTGCTCGACGAGGAACGCGCCCGCTGCGCGCGCGGCAGCGGCCGAACCGTCGGTCGAGCCGTCGTCGACGCAGACGATGTTCGTGAATTCCGGCTTCAACTCGGCGATGACCTCGCCGATGACCGACGCCTCGTTATAGAGCGGGATCACCACCCAGGTCTCCTGGTCGGGCTTCGCGGAGGTGCCCGGGGCAGCAGAAGGCATGTCTTCCATTCTGGCAGAGTGTTCGGCGCGTCGAGACAGGCGGTGGCGCATGGCCGCGTGCGGTCGGCGGTCGCTCAGGCGCCTTGGGTACAATTTCGCGAGCAGGGGGTGCATCAGCGCCCTCCCAAGGAGGATGCACGTGAGCCTTGCAACGGTCACCCAGGTGTGCACGAGGACCGTCATGGACACGACGGACCCCGACGTCTGGTTCGACGATGCCGGCGTTTCGAGTCACGCGCTGCGCTTCGACGAGCTGTTTGCAGACCGGGTCGAGCGCGCGCAGACGGGCGGTCGTGCCGACGAGCTGTCCGCCATCGTCGACAAGATCAAGCGGTCCGGCGAGGGCAAGCCGTACGACTGCGTCATCG
The DNA here is from genome assembly GCF_053644215.1 of Microbacterium sp. NPDC055442. Taxonomy (NCBI): domain Bacteria; kingdom Bacillati; phylum Actinomycetota; class Actinomycetes; order Micrococcales; family Microbacteriaceae; genus Microbacterium; species Microbacterium sp. NPDC055442. Next base: position 211,158 of record NZ_JBSHLF010000004.1, read on the forward strand.
GGGTCAGCGGAGGTGTGGACAGCTCGTACCTCGTCCTTCAGGCCGTCAAGCTCGGCCTCCGGCCGCTCGCGGTGCATTTCGACAGCGGCTGGAACTCCGAGCTGGCCGTCAGCAACATCGAGCGCATCGTCAAGAAGCTCGACCTCGATCTCTACACCGACGTCGTCGACTGGCGCGAGATGCGCGACCTCCAGCTGTCGTTCTTCAAGGCATCCGTCGCCAACTGCGACATTCCGACCGATCACGCCTTCCCTGCGGTCGCCTATCGACAGGCCGCGAAGTACGGGATCAAGTACATCCTCACGGGCAGCAACTACGCGACGGAGTCGATCCTCCCGAAGTCGTGGGGCTACAGCGCCGCCGACGTGCGCCACGTCAAGGGGATCCAGCGCCGGTTCGGCTCGGTGAAGCTGCGCACGTACCCGACCATGGGTCTCTTCGGCCGCTACGTCTGGTACCCGCGTGCCCGCGGGATCACGACCGTCGCGCTCCTCAACTACATGCCGTACTACAAGACCGAGGCCAAGCAGGCGATCGCCGATGAGCTCGGATGGCGCGATTACGGCGGCAAGCACTACGAGTCGGTCTTCACGCGGTACTTCCAGGGCTACTACCTGCCGACGAAGTTCGGATTCGACAAGCGCAAGGCCCATCTCTCGTCGCTCATCCTGTCCGGTCAGATCGATCGGGAGGACGCCCTCGCACAGCTCGCGGTCTCGGACTACGACGATGCCCTGCGTCGACAGGACGAAGAGTTCATCGCCAAGAAGCTCGGCGTCTCCGCCGAGGAGTTCCGCCGCATCCTGGACCAGGCGCCCGTGGATCATCTCGAGTATCCGAACGAGAAGTGGCTCTGGGACCTCGCGCTGCGGGTCTCGGGCAAGTTCCCGGGGGTCACGAAGGTCATGCGTTGACCGTCGGAGTCATCCAGTACGGAATGGGGAACCTCGGGTCCGTCCTCAACATGTTCCGGCGGATCGAAGTCGATGCGCGCCTTGTCTCCACACCGGAGGAAGTGGCGGCGAGCGACCGGCTGCTCCTTCCCGGCGTCGGCGCGTTCGACCAGGCGACCGCCCGCCTCGAAGGCAAGGGACTGACCTCGGCCATCCGCGACTTCGCCGCGACGGGCAAGCCCGTCCTGGGCGTCTGCCTCGGAATGCAGCTGCTGATGGACTCCAGCGCGGAGGGTGTCTCCAGCGGCCTGGGTCTGATCGAGGGCACGGCTACGCGCTTCGAGCCTTCTGCCGGGGTCAGAGTGCCGCACATGGGCTGGAACACGGTCACCCCGGCGCGTCCGGATGCGCTGTTCGACGAGCTGGATGATCCGCGCTTCTACTTCGTCCACAGCTATCACGTGGTGCCGACCGCTCCCGAGCACGTCCTCGCCAGGACGCCTCACGGAGCGGAATTCACCTCCATGGTGCGACGCGACAACATCGCCGGCGCGCAGTTCCACCCCGAGAAGAGCCACGCCTTCGGCATGCGGCTCCTGACGAACTTCGCTGCAGCATGACGGCCTTTCCCCGCGTCATCCCCGTCCTGACCATCAGCGACGGCTACCTCGTCAAGCCGGTCAAATTCGGTCGATCCAAGTACATCGGCGATCCGATCAACGCCGTCAAGATCTTCAACGAGAAGCGCGTGGACGAGCTCTTCATCTGCGACATCGACGCGTCGGTGAAGGGGCGCCCGATCGACTATGGATTGATCGAGGAGATCGCGACCGAAGCATTCATGCCGGTGGGCTACGGCGGCGGGATCGCGGCGGTCTCCGAGGCCGAGCGCATCGTCGGCCTCGGCATCGAGAAGGTCGTCCTGGGTTCCGCGATGGCACGTCGCCCGGATCTGGTCTCGGAGGTCTCGCAGTCGCTCGGCTCGTCGAGCACGGTCGTGAGCGTCGACTTCCGCAAGCGACTGACGGGGTACGACACGGTCGCCGTCCACGGCACCACGTCGCTTGGGATCGGTCCCGTGGACCTCGCACGTCGCGCCGAAGCGCTCGGTGCCGGCGAGATCCTGCTCTCGTCCGTCGATCGCGAGAGCACCTTCTCGGGTTACGACGTGAAGCAGATCGCCGCGGTCGCCGCGGCCGTCGACATCCCCGTCGTCGCCCTGGGAGGGGCCCGAGGCATGGACGACTTCCGAGAGGGGCTCGCCGCGGGTGCGAGTGGCGTCGCCGCCGGCGGCGCCTTCGTTCTGAACGGCAAGCACCGGGCGGTGCTGATCACCTATCCGTCGGTGGCCGAAGTCGAATCGCTACGGGCGCCTGCAGACGCGAGGTAAGCTGCAGCGTTCTCGGACGCGCGCGGTGCCCAGATCGAGGCCGCGTTCACGGCGTGCGTGCGCCGAGAGCCGTCGACGGCCGACGCAATTGCGCGACTGAGCTGCGAGTCGTCCGAGATCGAGGGGCCGAAGACGTCAGCGGGTGCGTACATCGCCGTCAGCGGGCTCTGCATGACGAGCACGTCCACATCGAAGCGCAGTGCCTCATACAGAACCGTGCTCGCCGTGCCGACCACGATGCGAGCATCGCCCAGGCTCTCGTAGACATCGGCAATGCGGTCGAACTCGACGCGGTGCGCACCGGCGAGCCGAGGGTAAAGCTCTTCGACGGTGGCCCGTTCGGACGGATGCGGGCGGAACGCGACGGTCCAGTCACTCGGCAGGACATCGCGCACGCGCAGTGTCAGATCCATCATCGATTCGCGGCGGTACACGCTGGAGACGACGATCGCTCGTCGCGAGCGCTGCCCCTTCTCGCGGATCTTCGCGGCGGCGGTCTCGAGATGAGGCTTTCCGATGATGACCGGTCGCGCGGGGTGGGCGAGGTCACGTCCCCAAAACTCGCCGAACAGGAGGAGCTCCGACGGAAGTGAGTCCCGAAGCTCGTCGTCCCACATGGCGGCGCCGAAGTTGTACGCGCCGTGCGCGCCCCCGATCCACCCGTGCTGAGGCTCGACGACGGTGATTCCCTGTCGTCGCATCCACTCGACAGAGGGGGATCTGCTGCCGTAGGAGGCGTCCTCCATGAGGACCACGTCGGGGTCGAGTCGTTCCGTGACACGTCTCAGGGTGCGGTGGCGACGGTCGGCGCGGAGGAGCCGCTGGACGGCGATGCCTCGCGCCTCTTGCGGAATCGGAACAGGGAGGAAGGGCTCGAAGGCGTCGACGAGGTCGTCCACCGCTCGGCGAGCCGCATCGACGTCGGCGCGGCGCCCGCGCGGGAGCCGATCGGCGAGCTCGCCGCCCACCAATGCAGCGCTCGTCGTGAAGGTCGCGGGGAAGGCAGTGCGGCGCGTGCGACCTCGCGGTCTGATCGCATCGGTGAGGAGCACCGATTCTTCCGGCGCTGCGGCAAGGTATGCGTCGGCGAGCCAGTTGCGTTCGCCTTCCGGCGTGGGATGGACCGTGACTCCACCCGTGACGAAGAGGAATCGCCTGTGAGCGGGCATGCGGCCGAGGCTCCCGCGCCCCACGGCGAGTCCAGCCGCGGCGCTGCGGATCTCGTCGAAGATGCGGGGGGTGCCGGTGTGCACGGGGGCGTGTGTCGCGAGCTCCGCGTCTACGGCGCCGGTGACGAGTGGCCACCGGACGAGCGGCCACACGTGCCAGTCCGCACCTGGCAGTACCGTGTACAGCGAATCGTGACGCGAGTCTTCGAATGCGACAACTCCGCTCACGGACTCCGACGTCGGCGCGGTCACAGCTCGCCCTGTGTGAGACCCGCGAGCATCGCCTGACGGGCGAAGTCGGGCTCGTCGCGCACGAGCTCGGCGAACGTGCCCTGGGCCGTCACCCGCCCCTCGCGCATGAAGAAGATCCGGTCGGCGTGCTGGATGGTCGCGAGCCGGTGCGCGACGACGATGACGGTCGTCCGGCCGTGAAGGGCGCCGATCGCGGAGGTGACGGCCGCCTCGGTCGACGTGTCGAGAGCGCTCGTCGCCTCGTCCATTACGAGCACGTAGGGGTCGGCGTAGAGGGCGCGCGCGATTCCGAGGCGTTGGCGCTGACCGCCCGACAGGGAGAGTCCGCGCTCGCCGATCGGGCTGTCGAGCCCGCCGCGGGCGTCGAACACGTCCCACACCTGGGCCCGACGGAGGGCGTCGACGGCGCGATCCCGGTCGTAGTCGTCCTTCCACGTGAGCGCGACGTTCTGGCCGACCGTTGTGTCGAACAGTGCGACTTCTTGGGGCACGTAGCCGACGTGCTGCTTCCACGACGTGCTGACGTCGCGCAGCGGCGTCTCGTCGATGCGAATGGCCCCCGAGGTCGGCGAGAGGAGGCTCAGGATCAGGTCGACCGTCGTGGATTTTCCCGAACCCGACGACCCGACGAAAGCGACCGTCGAGCCGAAGGGGATCTGCAGCGAGACGTCGTCGACGGCGGGCGCGGCATCCGGTGCGTACCGGAACCCGACGCTGTCGAGGATCAGCAGCTCGGGAGCGGTCGGGATGCCGTCGTCCCGGGTCTCGCTCGGAGCCTCGACGGAGGCCTCGGAGGCGTGGATCTCGTCGAGGATCGCCCGTGCCTGCGGGGCGTTCGCGGCCATCTGCGACGCGATCGCCTGCAGGCGGATGACGGCGGGTGTCATCCGGAAGCCGGCAAGCCCGAACAGGGCGACGGCGCTCAGGGCGCCGGTCGGGCCGCCGAAGGTGAAGCCGACGACTCCGACGAGCGCGATGCCCACGACGACTCCCGCTTCGAGCACGTACCGGGGGACCTGATTGAGGAAATGGATGTTGCCGCGCGCCCGCGTCGCCTGCGAGCGCGCATCGCCGACGACGGCCGTCATCTCGGGCTCTTTGCCGCGCAGCGTGAGTTCTTTGAGAGCGCCCACCATCTCGGTCATAAGCCGAGACGTGCGCAGTGTCGCGGCGAGGTTGACGCGGCCCGCGACACGGGCGTTGCGGGCGATCCAGACGTACAGCACGGCGCCCAGCACCGCGACGAAGGCGATCGCGACGATCGCGATCCCCGGAGAGGCGATGGCGAGCACCACCAGGATCGCCACGAGGCTCATGGCCTCGCCGACGACGGTCGAACCCGGCAGGAGGAAGCCCCCGACCGCGAGCGACAGGCTGCTGTCGGTGAGCCGGATGAGGTCGGACGAGTTCTTCTTCAGCCGCTCGGCCCACGGGGCCGAGATGTACGCGCCGAACAGGCGAGCACCGATCTCGAACTCGAAGCGCGCGAAGCGCCTCGTGGCGATCCAGAGCAGGACCGAGGCGGCCCCGCCTTTGACGACGATGAGCAGGCACACGATGCCCAGCGTGATGAAGACGCTCGCGCCTTCGAGCCTTCCGATGACCGGGAGGGTCGGAGTCGACCCCGACGCGATGGGGCCGACGATGAGCGCGAGGAGCCCCAGCGCGGCGGCGTCGAGGATCGAGAGGAATCCGAGGGTCACCGAGTAGCGGCGTGCGAAGCGGGCGGCACCGGGGGGAGCGGCCGCGAGCAGCTCACGGTAGAGCAGGTTCAGCGCCCGCACGAAGCGCTCCCGCGTGCACGGCTGCGACCGCGGTCAAGAGTCGACACGGCGTCGATCAGCTTCCTGCGGCGGCGTCCAGCCCGGCGATCGCCTCGCGGATCTCGTCGACGGTGAGCCATTCGTCGTTGCTGTCGGAGCGGTAGGCGAACCCGTCGGGGGCCGGCTCGCCCTCGGGTGCGACGAAGCCCCAATTGGCGATCGTGGGGAGCACGACGTAGCGATCGGCGAGCTTGAGCGTGCGGCGGCTGTCGTCGGCCGAGATCATCTCCTCGTGCAGCTTCTCGCCCGGGCGAATGCCGATGTCGACGAGCTCGGCGCCGGGGGCGATCGCCTCGGCGATGTCGACGACGCGCGTGCTGGGGATGCGCGGCACGAAGAGCTCGCCGCCGTTCATCGTGTCGAAGCTGTCGAGCACGAACTGCACGGCCTGGGGGAGCGTGATCCAGAAGCGCGTCATGCGGGCGTCGGTGATGGGGAGGGGCTGGCCCGCCTCAGCGAGCTTGCGGAAGAACGGCACGACGGAACCGCGACTGCCCATGACGTTGCCGTAGCGCACGACCGAGAACCGGGCGTCGTAGCCCGCGGCGTAGTGGTTCGCCGACTGGAAGAGCTTGTCGGCGGCGAGCTTCGTCGCGCCGTAGAGGTTGAGCGGGCTCGACGCCTTGTCGGTCGACAGCGCCACGACCTTCTTCACGCCCGAGTCGATCGCGGCCTCGATGACGTTCTGCGAGCCAATGATGTTGGTGCGCACGAACTCGAACGGGTTGTACTCAGCAGTGTCGACCTGCTTGAGCGCCGCCGCGTGCACCACGTGGTCGACGCCGTGCATCGCCCGGCGGAGCCGTGCCTCGTCGCGGATGTCGCCGATGAACCAGCGCAGACGGGGGTCGTCGCCGAAGGCGAGCCGTGCTTCGTACTGCTTCAACTCGTCGCGCGAGTAGATCACGACCCGCTCAGGAAGGCCGGCATCGAGGATGCTTCGGATGAAGGCTTTTCCGAAGGACCCGGTCCCGCCCGTAACGAGCAGCGAGGAGCCTTTGAGAATCGACACGTTGTCGCCTTTCTGACTGCGTGGTCAACCTCCACAGCCTATCAGTGGGGCCTGCGGTCGCTTGGGTATGCTGGCCGCGCGAACGGACGCTCGCTCGGCGGATCCTCCGCCGCATGGCGCGGACGGGGGAGGGTGCGCATTGTCCTGGCTGGTCACAGGAGTCTCGGGTCTGCTCGGAGCCACGGCGGCGACGCGGCTCGCCGATCGCGGTGTCGACGTCGTCGGGGTCAGCAGGCGGCCGCCCGCGGGAGCCTCGGCTCCGCATCTGGCGCGCGACCTGCGGTCAGCCGACGGGCGTGCCGGACTCGTCGCCGCGTCGGGCCCCGCCGTCGTGCTGCACACCGCGGCCTTGGCATCGCACGAGGAGTGCGAGCGCGACCCCGATGCGGCGTACGAGCTGAACGTCACCGCCGCGGCGGACCTCGCGGCGCAGGCGCGACGCGAGGGTGCGGCCTTCATCCACATCTCCACCGACGCCGTCTTCGACGGGGAGCGCGGTGGGTACCGCGAGACGGACCCGACCTCGCCGACATCGGTCTACGGCCGGACGAAGCGGGATGCCGAGGCCGCCGTGCTCGACGTCCATTCCGATGCGCTCGTGGCGCGCGTCAACTTCTACGGCTGGAGCCCGTCTGGCCGGCGCAGCCTGCTCGAGTTCTTCGTCAACGCCCTGCGCGCGGGGAAGACCGTCGGCGGCTTCACCGATGTGACGGTGTCGACGCTGTACGCGGGATTTCTCGTCGACGCGCTCGTCGCCGCGCAGGAGGCGGAGGCCTCCGGCATCCTCCACGTCGTCTCGTGCGAGAGCACGACGAAGTTCGACTTCGGCCGGGCGATCGCGCGGCGGTTCGCGTGGGATCCCGAGAGAGTCGAGCCGATCGAGTCGCGGGCGGTGCTGGAACTCGCCCGCGGGAACGACCTGTCGCTCGACACGTCGCGGTATCGCGCGACGGTGGGCGACCTCCCCGGACAGGCGGCGGGACTGGATGCCGCATACGATGATCTGGCTCGGGATCTTCCCGGGCGTGTGCGGGCATTCGCGCCCGGAGAGGGCCCGTGACCATGAGAATCGCGGATCGCAGCGTCGGACCCGACGACCCGACCTACTTCATCGCCGACATCGCGGCGAGCCATGACGGCGAGCTCTCGAGGGCGGTCGACCTGATCCACCTCGCGGCGCAGGCCGGCGCAGACGCGGCGAAGTTCCAGAACTTCACCGCACCGAAGATCGTCTCGCGCCGCGGCTTCGACGAGCTCGGGGGCGTGAGTCACCAGTCGAAATGGAGCAAGTCGGTGTTCGACGTCTACGCCGATGCCTCCATCCCGCACGAGTGGACGCCCGCCCTGCGCGCCGCCTGCGACGAGGCGGGTATCGCCTATTTCTCGGCCGCGTACGACCTCGAGGCGGTCGATATGCTCGATCCCTACGTGCCGGCATTCAAGATCGGCTCGGGCGACATCACGTGGCTCGAGTCGCTCGACCATACGGCGCGCAAGGGCAAGCCGATGCTCCTCGCGACCGGCGCAGCCTCGCTCGGCGACGTTGTGGCGGCGGTCGACGTGATCCGCGCCGTCAACCCCGAGCTCGTGCTGATGCAGTGCAACACCAACTACACGGCGTCGGCCGACAACATGCGTTTCCTGTCGCTGCGCGTGCTCTCGTCGTACGCGGCGCTGTTCCCCGATGTCGTGCTCGGTCTGTCCGATCACACGGCGGGGCACACCTCGGTGCTGGGCGCCATCGCGCTGGGCGCACGCGTCATCGAGAAGCACTTCACCGACGACACCACCCGAGAGGGCCCCGACCACGCGTTCTCGATGGACCCCGCGTCGTGGCGCGCCATGGTCGACAGCGCACGGGACCTCGAGGCTGCCCTCGGCGACACCGTGAAGCGCGTCGAGGCCAACGAGTCCGAGACCGTCGTGATCCAGCGCCGCGGCGTGCGTGCGGCGCGCGATCTCGTCGCGGGAACCGTGCTGAGGCGCGAGGATCTCGTCGTCGTGCGTCCGGCCACGCCCGACCTGATCCCCGCCGATCGCCTCGCGGATGCCGTCGGTGCGGCGCTGCGCCGTGCCGTCGGCGAGGACGAGGGGATCCGCCCCGAGGACATCGAGCACACGTGACCTCCGTGCGCCTCGCGTACGTCACCCAGGGATGGAGTGGCCACGACGACCGCTTCGTCGCGGCGTGGCGCGCAGCGGGCGCGGAGGTGGGGTCGGTTTCGGTGTCGCGCGACGACGTCGCAGACCCGCGTGCGGCCGTCTGGCAAGACCTCGCCGCACTGCTCGGCGAAGGGCCGGTCGACCTCGTGCAGGCAGGACCGCTCACCCATGTCGTCGAGAACGTCCGACGCGCCTGGAACGGGCCGCTCCTGGGCACGTCGTGGGGCTACGACCTGCTGCAGGACCTGGAGCGGGGCGGGGCCGCGGGCGCGAGCGTCGCCCGATCGATCGCCGCCTCGACGGTGCTGCTCGTCGATAGCGATCCCGGCCGCGCGGCCGCCGCGGCTCTCGGATTCCCGGAGGATCGCACGATGCAGTTCCCGTGGGGCGTCGACCTCGAGCGGTTCCACCCCGAGGGCGCCGACCTGCGCGACGATCTCGGGCTCGATCGCGATGACGTCGTCATCCTCTCGACGCGTCGCCACGAGCCGATCTACTCGGTGGGCACCCTCGCCGACGCCCTCGCGCTCGTCGCGGACGAACCGCGCATCCACGCGATCATCGCCGGCTCCGGGAGCGAGACCGTTCACCTGCGCTCAGTGGTCGACGCCGCGGGCCTGGCCGACCGCGTGCGGTTCGTCGGCGAGACCGACAACGCGCGGCTCGCCGACCTCTATCGCACGGCCGACCTGTACGTCAGCACGTCGACGACCGACGGCACCTCGATCTCGCTCCTCGAGGCGATGGCCAGCGGTACCCCCGCGGCGGTGAGCGACATCCCCGGCAACCGCGCATGGCTGCTCGCGGATGCCGTCGAGCCGTTCGCGCTCGGCTCTGCATCCGAGCTCGCGACGCGGCTGCGCGCGGCGACTCCGCGGGCCGAGCGCGCAGTCGCCTCGTGCCGGGTGCGACGCGCCGTCGAAGCCCGAGCCGACTGGCGTGAGACGGCAGCCGGGTTCGGCGCCTTGGCGCAGCGCGTCGTGCGCACCCACGAGCAGCTGGAAGTCTCCCGGTGACGGTGCGGGTCGTGATCCAGTCGAGGCTCTCGTCTTCGCGGCTCCCCGCTAAGGCCCTCCTGTCGGCGGGCGGACTCCCGTTGACGGCCCTCGTCGCGCTGCGCGCGGCGAACCGGGGCGCCGACGTCGTCGTCGCAACGAGCGAGGCGCCCGAAGACGCGCACATCGTCTCGATGCTCGATGGGCACGGCATCCGCTCCGTGCGCGGCCCCCTCGACGACACCCTTCGTCGCTTCGTGCTCGCGACGGCCGATCTCGACGACGACGACATCGTCGTGCGGCTCACCGCTGACAACGTGATCCCCGACGGCGAGCTGGTCGAGACGGCGGTCGCCGAACTCGGACAGCGCGATCTTCGCTACCATCGCGTGTCCGATTCGGATCGCGACGTGCCCTATGGCGTTTCGGTCGAGGTGTTCGACGTCGCGGCGCTGCGCGAAGCCGATCGTTCGACGGACGCCGCGTTCGACCGCGAGCACGTCACCCCGTGGATCCGCCGAACCTACGCGGCCGACGACTCCCGGGCGCCGGGCACGCACTCGTTCGGCCGCGCAACCGTCGACAATTTCGACGACTACGTCGTGCTCGCGGATGTGCTGGCGCACACGGATGACCCCGTCGGTGTGCCCTGGACACGTCTCTCGGAGCGCTTCGCCGTCGCGACGGGCGCCGCGCAGGTGCCGCGTCGCGCCGGCCGCAGCGAGCTCGTGCTGGGCGGCGTGCAGCTCGGCATGGCGTACGGCATCGCGAACGACACCGGCATGCCCGACGACGAAACGGTGACGGCACTGCTGCGCGCCGCCGTGCGGCACGGCATCGATCTCGTCGACACGGCGGTGGGGTACGGCGCCTCGGAGATTCGGATCGGACGATTCCTCGACCGCGGCTATCGCGACCGGCTCGCGGTCGCCACGAAGGTCTCGTCGCTCGAAGGTCTGCCCGACGCGGGGCTTCCGTCCGCCGTCGAGGCATCCGTCCTGCGTTCGGCAGTGCGGATCGGCGCCGACGTCGGTGGGGGAGCGTCGTTCGACGCGGTGCTTTTCCATCGCCCCGACGACGCCTTCCGGCCGGCGGCATGGGACGCCCTGCGCGCGCTCCGCGCCGACGGCCTCGTGCGCCGGATCGGCGTCAGCGTGCAGCATCCCGACCAGGCGCTCCGCGCGCTCGACCTGCCAGAGGTCGGCGCGCTGCAGATCCCGTTCAACATGCTCGACCGCCGGTGGGAGGCGTTCGCCGAGCAGGCTCACGGCCGCGCGGACGTGCACGTGACGGCGCGGAGCGTCTTCCTGCAGGGGCTGCTCACCGGGCGTGTGCCGGTCGAGGACTGGCCGACCGCGCCCGCGTTCGATCCTGCAGCGCTGCTCGATCGCATCGACGCAGCCCGCCGGCGCGTCGGCAGGAGTGACACGATGGCTCTGGCGCTCGCGTTCGCACGCGCGCAGCCCTGGATCGACGCCTTCGTCGTGGGTTGCGAGCGGCCGGAGCAGCTCGATGACCTCGTAATGCGGTTCGCCGCAGCGCCGCTGTCGGCGGCCGAGGCGGTCGAAGTCGCCGAGATTCTCGGCGAGGTGCCGCTCCGCATCATCGATCCGACGACGTGGACGAAGGGATGACCATGGACGAGCAGGGTGCCGCGAGCGCGGCAGGGCGGCTGTTCGACCTGTCCGGCCGGGTGGCGCTCGTCACCGGCGGTACGGGGCATCTAGGTGCGGCGTTCGCTCGTGCGCTCGCGGGGGCGGGCGCCGACGTGTGGCTCGCCGGCCGCGACGCCGAGCGCTGTGCGGATGCCGCTCAGCGGCTCACCGCCGAGTCGGGCGCGCGGGCGGTCGGGCTCGTCGTCGACGTCGAGGACGCGGCATCCATCCGCGAAGCCGCCGCGGCCTACACGCGGGAGCACGACCGGCTCGATGTGCTGGTGAGCAACGCGCACTACCAGCGGTCGGCATCGTTCTCATCGGTCATGGGCGCCGATTTCGCGCGTGCCGCGGGGATGGCCGCCGGCGCGACCCACGAGCTCGTGCAGGCGTTCGAGCCGGCGCTGCGGCGCACGGGCGGCGAGCTGCCGAGCAGCGTCGTCGCGGTCGCGTCTATGTACGGCTCGGTGAGTCCCGATCCGCGCAACTACCCGACGCCCGAGAGCCAGAACCCGCCCGACTACGGGGCGGCGAAGGCCGGCCTCAAGCAGTACGCACGCCATGCCGCGGTGCACCTGGCCGGCCAGGGAATTCGTGTGAACACACTGAGCCCGGGACCGTTTCCGCGTCAGGAGAACGCTGCCCCCGAGTTCCTTCGCACCCTCGCCGCGCGTGTGCCGGCCGGCCGTGTGGGGCGCGCCGACGAGCTCGCCACCGCGCTGCTGTTCCTCGCCTCGCCGTACTCTTCGTTCGTCACCGGCATCGATGTGCCCGTCGACGGCGGCTGGACCGCCTGGTGACGCCGTCGAGCGCCTCCGCGCGAACGTAGAATCGTCTAATGCGCATCGCCGTCGTCGCCCTCGGAAAGATCGGGCTTCCTCTCGCCGCTCAGTTCGCCGACGCCGGCTATGAGGTGATCGGCGTCGACGTCAACCCGGCGACGGTCGCGAAGATTAACGATGGCCTCGAGCCGTTCCCGGGCGAGGCGGGTCTCGCCGAGAAGCTCACCGCGCTCGTGCCCGCGGGGCGCCTGCGGGCGACGACCGACTACGCGGAGGCTATCCCCGGCGCCGACGCAGTCGTGATCGTCGTGCCCCTCTTCGTCGACGAGACGACGGGTCTGCCCGATTTCGGTTGGATGGATGCCGCGACCCGCGAAGTCGCGGCGAACCTCACTCCCGGAGCTCTCGTGAGCTACGAGACGACGCTGCCCGTGGGAACGACGCGCGACCGCTGGAAGCCGATGCTCGAGGAGGGCTCGGGACTCACGGAGGGCGACGACTTCCACGTTGTTTTCTCGCCCGAGCGCGTGCTGACGGGGCGCGTCTTTGCCGACCTGAGACGGTACCCGAAGCTCATTGGAGCGCTCAGCCCCGAGGGCGCGCGTCGCGCGACCGAGTTCTACGAGGCCGTCCTCGAATTCGACGAGCGCCCCGACCTCGCCCGGGCCAACGGCGTCTGGGATCTCGGCACCGCCGAGGCGAGTGAGATGGCGAAGCTCGCCGAGACGACGTACCGCGACGTCAACATCGGTCTCGCCAATCAGTTCGCCCTGTTCGCCGACCGCGTGGGCCTCGACGTCTACCAGGTCATCGAGGCGTGCAACTCGCAGCCGTACAGTCACATCCATCGGCCGGGGATCTCGGTCGGCGGTCACTGCATCCCCGTTTATCCCCGCCTCTACCTGTCGACCGACCCCGGCGCCGACATCGTGCGGGTCGCGCGCGAGGTCAACGCCGGGATGCCGACGGCCGTCGTTGCCCGTGCCGCAGACGTGCTCGGCGATCTCACCGGGCTCGAGGTCGCCGTCCTCGGAGCCGCCTACCGCGGCGGAGTGAAGGAGACGGCGTTCTCGGGCGTCTTCCCTGTCGTCGAAGCGCTGCGCGCCGGGGGAGCGAAGCCCCGGGTGCACGACCCGCTCTACTCCGACGAGGAACTGCGCGCGCTCGGGTTCGAGCCGTATGCGCTCGGCGGCGCGGCCGATGTCGTCATCATCCAGACCGACCACGCGGCCTACCGAACACTCGCGGCGAGCGACTTCCCTTCGGCGCGCCTGCTCATCGACGGCCGGAACGTGACGGACCCCGCTGCGTGGGCCGGCACGCCGCGCATGGTCGTCGGAGGTGGCGGCGCACGCAGTTGATCGGCCTGCGTTGAGCCCTCTCCGCGTCAGCGGATTCGGCCACCCGTGGCCGACGACCAGTCGATCGTGCCGCCCTGGAAGCTCTGGCTGCACGCGCCGTTCGCGTCACAGGACTGCGCCGAGGTCGGCCAGCCGAGGAGCCCGGCGGATCCGTCGACCGTGAAGTACGTCGCGCGGATGCCGCCGACGACGGCGAATGCGCCCGCCGCCGACGAGTAGACCGAGCCGGTCTCGTAGGTCTGGCCGTAGCCGCCGCCGTTCTGCGGGATGCGGATGAGCACGCTCGTGCGCTTTCCGAGCGCGCCGGTGTCGCCGCCGAGCGACGTGTGCACCGCTTCGATCACGGGGAGACCGACACGCCAGCCCGTGGGTGTCCAGTAAAGCGTGCCGCCCTGGAACGACTGTTCGCACACCGAACCGACGCAGGTCATCGCCGCGGTGGGCCAACCGAGTGTGCCGGCTGAGCCGTTGAGCGAAAAGTACGCCTGGCGCACCCCGCCCTTGACGACGAATGCTCCCGCTGTCGAAGCGTAGATGGACGCGTTCTGGAACGCCTGCGCGTAGCCACCGCCGTTCTGGGGAACCTTGACGACGCCGCTCATGCGCGCGCCGAGGCTCGCGGCGCCGCCGTTCGCTGCGTACGCTGCCTCTATGGCCGTGTCGCCGATGCGACTGCCGGTCGGTGTCCAGAAGAGCGTGCCGCCTTGGAAGTCCTGTTGGCAGGCCGAGCTCGAGGCGCACGTCATGTCAGATGTCGGCCAACCGAGCGTGCCGGTGCCGCCGCCGTTCGCGAAGTATGCGGCACGCAACCCGCCCCGCACGGCGAAGGCGCCCGCCGCCGATGCGTATATTGTGCCCCCTGCGAAGGTCTGTGCCGACCCGCCGCCGTTAACGCTGTAGGAGTACGTCGTGCTCGTCGGCCAGCCGAGGATGCCGGCCGGACCGCCGCTCGCGGCGTACGCCGCGTTGATGGCTGCTGTGATGGGACGTGCCCCGCCGGTGCTCGTCCACGCGATCGCACCCCCGGTGAACTGCTGCAGTTGCCCCCCCGCAGCCGACACGGGCTCGCTGTCGGGGAGCCCAAGCCACCCGTCGGCACCGTTGAGCGCGAAGTACTGCGCACGGATCGCACCGCGCACCGAGTGGGAGCCCGTTGCTGGGCTGTAGTAGATCGAGCCGCCCGCGAACGCCTGTCCGCCGGAGTTGGCGCGCCCTGCGAGCGGGATGACGCTCGAGGTGGGCCACGAGAGCCAGCCCGTCGCTCCCTGATACGCGAAGTACCGGTCGCGGTATGCGCCGTAGACGGCGTGCGCGCCGGTGCGCGCCGTCCAGTAGATCGATCCGCTCGTGTATGCGCGTGCCGTGCCGGCGCCATTGCCGCTTATCGTCAGGTAGTCGCTCGTCGCCGCTCCGAGGTTGCCGGTCGCTCCGCCCATCGCGTTGTACACGCGATCGATCTCGGGGATCCCGCTTAGTGTGGGTGAACCGAACCACTCAGTGAAGGTGCGCCAGAAGTTGCGGTTGCCGTACGAGCTACAGCCGTCGCCGAGCCCGTAGAGGTTCTGAAGGGCTGCGGCATTGGGCCGGTACGGCGTGTAGTTGTACAGATTCGCCGTCGCCTGGTTGCGGATGTTCACGATCGAGGTGCCGCAGCCCGAGTTAGGGTGCCAGAAGACGGCGGTGGGTCCGATGCGATGCCGCCACGGTGACGGGTTGTATGTGTACTGCCGGAACTGCCAGGCACCCATGTAGACCTGATTGAAGAAGTTGTAGTAGCGGGCGTCACACGGCGCCGTATCGGGGCAGCCGTAGCCCATGGCTGCCTTGTACTGCCAGTCCGTGGGCGCGGTTGCGGTTACCAGACCCTGCTCCTTCTGCAGGGTCGCCAGGATCACCTGTGGGCTGATGCGACAGGCCTGCGCGACGCGCCAAATGATGCGCGCGGCCGACTCCCAGCCTTCCGAGTTGTAGCCCGTGCAGTGTCCTGGGGCCTGGGCGGCACGCGTGTTGGTAGACGTGACGAGGTTCTTCAGGCACGGCCGATTGGAGTTGGTCGCGCGGCAGGTCGGCACCATCTTGTCGAGAAACGCCTGGATCTGCGCCTGCGACATCGCGGCGTTGTCGAAAAACCGCTCGTCGCTGATTATGTAGCTTGGATCGAACGATGAGCCCGAGATCGCGGTCGGCTGGGCCGCGAAAGCGGGAGGTGGCGCCGCAACGACGGGAGCGGCCTCTGCGCTGGTGGGCGCCCCGCCCACCAGCGACAGAGTGACTACCGTCGCAACACTCAGCGCCACCGCGGCATGGACGAAACGTCGTCGGCGCATCCGCATGAATCTCCCGGGACTGGTCGGTCTTCGTCCGCGTGAGTCTACCCGTTGGATTTCTTCCGCACCATGAGAAACATGAACACCAAGAGTCCCATAAGCCCCGCGGCTCCCACGGCCGTGGCGGCGAGGCCTATGTTCAGCCCGGGCGGAGTGAAGCGCAGTTCGAGCGTTCCGTCCTCGACGTCCACCGGCAGTTGCACCTCGAGGAGTCCAGCCGGACCGGCGCCGACCTCGAGCGGCCTGCCGTCGACGGTGGCCGAATAGCCCGGCCAAGCGATGCGGCCGAACACAACCGAAGATCCATCCACGGCCGAGAACTCGACATCCTCGCCTGTCGTGTCCACGCGGGTGTCCGAGAGGATGTCGGCGTCCGACCATGTCACGGTGCCGTCTCCCGTAGATGTGTCATCCCGCACGTAGACCGTCGCGTACTCCGTCGTTTCGGCGATACTCCAGCCTTCGGGGGTCTGCGGCTCTTCCACGAAGTCCTTCTGCAGAACCACGGTCTGGGCGCCGAGCAGGTCGGCGAGGATCGCTGGCGCGCCATCGGGACGCTCCCAGAGCGCTGTCCACAGGGCGGGGCAGGTGGATCCGTTGTACGTCATGCACATCGCGCTGTCGAGCTCGTTGTAACCGATACCGCTGTACGAATTAGTCGCGTCGACGCCCGCGATCGCGAACTGCGTGCCGATGAGCATGTCGCTCCAGCCGCCTTCGGGTCTGCGATCGAAGGTACCCATCGGATTGGCGATCTGCACAGTGACGCCCTGATACCGCTGGCCGATGCCGTCCTGCAGCACGGCGCGAGACGTCGGGAGATCGTACTGAGCGACGTTCACATTGCCTCGCACCATCGCCATCTGCATGCCGAGGAAGACGATCATCCCGGCTGCGAGCAGCGCGAACGCCTTCTTCGTGCTGCCGCGGAACCAGCGCAGGAACACGGCGCCCAACGCCAACACGCCGACGATGCTCAGTACGTGCCAGAAGACAAGACGGGGGACGTCGGATGCCGCGAGCCATGCGCCCACCATGACGGCCGTGATCGAGATCGTGACGCGCAGACCGAACCGGTCACGTGCGAATCCCTTCGAAGCGAAGACGGCGAACGCGACGACCACAGCGAGGTAGAGGAATGGGGTTAGGCGCGCAGGCCACCGGAACATCAGGAACTGCGAGGGGCCGAGCACGAGCAGTAGGAACAGGCCACCGAAGACGAAGACACTCGACAGGGCGAGGAACCGTTCGCGGGTCACACGCCAGCGCAGCCACGGAAGGATTGGCAGTAGGAACCACGCGAGGTACATCGCGGGCGTGCGGATCTCGGGGAGTCCGAACATGCGGATATAGGGCAGATACGACGGCGTGCTCATGCCCAGCAGGTTGCTCACGCTGACGGCGAGGAACTCGTCGTTCATGATCTCGGAGTTTGCCCTGAAGCCGACCGACGAGGTGAGCAGGAACGGTAGATACACCACGACGCTCAGGGCGAGCGTGATCGCGCCGATTGCAATGAGCCACCACAGCGCCTTCGCGCGCTTGGTCACGATCGCCTCGACCGCGATCGCGATGTAGGTGACCAGGATCGTCAGGAGCCCGTACGGGTTGCCCACAGATGTCAGCAGGTACCCGCAGGCGACCGCCACGACGATCGACCACGGCGTGAAGCCCTTGCGGAACGCGCGGCGCAGCGCCCACCACGCCCACGGCGTGAAGGCGGTGATCGCCGAGCCGTTGATCCACGACGAGCCGTCGATGAACAGAGCCCATCCGCTGAGCGGCAACATCGTGCCCGCGAGGGCCGACATCCATCTGTCGGCGCCGTAGCCCCGAGCGAGGCGGTAGACGCCGAGTGCCGTGATGACGAAGAGGGCGATCTTGCAGATCGTGATGGCCGCCGCGAGGTTGTCGATTGGATGCGTCACGAACATGAGTCCGAGCATCACGGGGTTCCACATGCCGGTCGCGGCTTCGGCGATGAGGTTGCCGCCTCGCCACATGTCGAGCTGCAGGAAGGGCAGCTCGCCTGAGAGCAGAGCAGCGGGGATGCGCTGCCACACGCCGACGGCGACGGCGGCCGTATCGTCCCAGTAGTAGAAGACCGGGTTGCGCAGCAGCGGGATGAGTGACCCCACGACGACGAGCACCACCATCGCCGTGGCGGGGATGAAGGCCCGCACGCGCGAAGCAATCGCGTCGGGCGTCTCGTTCCCGGCCTGGATGTCAGTCGTCACGCTCATGCGAGCACCTCCGCGACTTCGCGCTCGACGTGCGCGGCGATCTCGAGCGCGGCGGTGGCCGCCGGCGAGGGGGCGTTGAGGATGTGAAGCTGGCGCGCCGACCGCTGGATGTAGAAGTCGTCGACGAGCGACCCGTCGCGGTGCATCGCCTGCGCGCGCACGCCCGCAGGCGCCGGGACGAGGTCGTCAGCAGTGATGCCGGGCACGAGCACCGAGAGACTGCGCGCGAAGAGGCTTCGCGACACCGATCGGGTCATCTCCTTCGCGCCCGCGCTCATATTCTTGGCGCCCAGGCGCCAGAGGCCCGGCCAGGTCAGTGACAGCGCGAGCTCCGAAGGGCGCACATCGCGCCAGCGATAGCCTTCGCGCGCGAGCGCGAGCACGGCATTGGGGCCCGCGTGCACAGAGCCGTCGACCATCTTCGTCAGGTGCACGCCGAGGAAAGGGAACTCGGGGTCGGGCACGGGGTAGATCAGCCCGTTGACCAGGTCGTGCAGCTCGGGCCGCAGCTCGAAGTACTCGCCGCGAAACGGCACTATGCGCACGTCCGGACGGGTGCCCGAGGCCAGTGCGACCCGGTCGCTGTAGAGGCCGGCGCAGTTGACGAGCAGATCGACGTGGTGCGAGCCGGCATGGGTCTCGACCGTTACACCGTCGGCGGTCTCGTGCGCCGAGACGAATCGGCGTCCAAACTGGATCTCGCCGCCGTGGGCGAGCACGGAATCCGCGAGAGCTCGCGAGACGCCCGTGTAGTCGACGATCGCCGTCGTCTTGACGTGCAGCGCGTCGACGCACGCGACGTTCGGCTCGTACTCGGCCGCCTGCTCGGGCGTCAGACGCTCGAGTGGCACGCCATTGGCGATTCCTCGGCGTTCGAGCTCGGCGAGGCGCGGACGCTCCTCGTCCTTCACCGCGACGACGAGCTTGCCGGTCTCCTTCATTGCGATGCCGTGCTCGCGCGCGAACGACTTCATCGAGGCCGCCCCCGCGACGCACATCTGCGCCTTCATGCTGCCCGGCTTGTAATAGAGGCCCGAGTGGATGACTCCTGAATTGCGTCCGGTCTGATGCGCCGCGACGCGGTCTTCCTTCTCGATGACCGTGACGGTGTGACCGCCCCGGGCGATGCGCTCGGCGGCCGCGAGACCGACGATGCCCGCCCCGACGACGAGGATGCGAGACATGGTGCTCCGAATCAGTTGATGACGCCGGGGTCGCCGTGGTACGCGCCCTCACGGCGCCGGGCGACGACGGCGATGCCCGCGGCGGTTCCGGCAGACAGCAGATCGACGACGATGAACATGAGGCGGCTCACCGCTGCGTAGGCGGTGGCGGGGCCGATGCCGACGATCGGCGAGAGTGCGGCGATGATGACGAACTCCCGCGCGCCGAAGCCGGACGGCAGCAGGAAGGCGACGAGTCCGACGACCATTGCGATCGCCATGGTACCGATGCACAGGAGCAGCGGCGCGAACGTGAGACCCTGCCACGTGTCGGCGAGCAGCCACAGGTGCGCGCCGTAGCAGAGGTAGGTGAGGAGGGCGAAGCCCAGTGACGTGGCCACGACGCGGAGCCGGATCGGGTGGTCGGGTCGCGGGCGGCGCAGGATTCGGAAGCCGAAGTTCGCGAGTGAGGTGAGGATCTTCGGATGCAGCATCACGAGGCCCACCGGCAGCAGCAGGTAGAGCCACGGCAACCACGAGAGCTCGGGGTTCGACGCGACGAGCTCGGGCACCGCGAGTGCGCCGGCAAGGAGCGCGGCGACGAGGATGACGGCGAGGTTGAAGACCGTCGCGGCGAACGTGCGCGCCCGCGCGAGACCGGCCTTGTGGCCGAGCTCGATCTGCAGGACGTACGCCCACACCGAGCCGGGCAGGTACTTGCCAAGCTGGCCCACGAGGAAGATCTGCGCGCCACGGCCGAAGCCGATCGGCTTGCCGAGGTCGTCGACGAGCACGATCCAGCTGAGGGTCGCGAACCCGACGCCCGCCATCGCCGCGAGGAACGAGAGGATGACGCGGGGCCACTGCATGTCGGTGACGGTCTCGACGACGACGTTCCAGTTGAGCCAGAGCTGGAACGACGCAGCCGCCACCACGAGGACAATCAGCACCCAGCGGATGACGTTGACGATGAACGCCCGGCGACGCTGGGCCGGCGTGACTGGGGCATCCGTCGTCGGATCGGGCGTCTGCTCGACGCCGTCGTTCGCGGTGGGCTCGGTCATCGGGTGCGCTCCCCGGGCTGGGTCGGACGAAGCTCTCCGCGTGTGGACCACCACTCGAGGAGCTCTCGGTGAGCCGCCCACGGCTTGCTTTCGAGGAGGACGCCCAGATCGGAGGTCTCTGACACGTACAGCTCGCTGAGCGCCTCGATCGCGGCATCCGGAACTCCCGCACGTCGCATGCCGACCGCGTTGACCCCCTGCACACGCGGAGGCGTGCCGTAGACCTTCGCGAACGGCGGGATGTCGCGCGTGACGGGGGTGCCCATGCCGACCATCGCGCCTGGTGCCACGAGGCGGCGCTGGTGGATAGTCGCGTTCATGCCGATGTTCGCGCCGACGCCTATCTCGGCGTGGCCGCCGACCATGACGCCTGCCGATACAGTGGCACCCGCACCGACGTGGGTGTCATGCGCGAGGTAGGCGCTATTGAGGATCCACGCGCCGTCGTCGACGGTCGTCGCGCGATGGCTGCCCTGATGGATGACGACGTTCTCGCGGATGACGACACCCGCGCCGATCACGACGCCCTCGTGGGCCAGGTCACCCGTCCACGCGGCGTTCTGGCGGAGGGAGGAAATCTCGGGCGGCGAGCCGATCTTGCTCCCGGCGCCTATCCACGTGCGGGCACCGATCGTGCACGGGCCGAGGATGACGGCCAAGGGGCCGATCACGACATTATCACCGAGGGTGACTCCAGGACCGACGAAAGCCGCCGAGTGCACTTCAGCGAAGACCAATAGAAACCCTTGTCGTTGCGGCCCGACGGGCCTTCGAGAACTGGAAGAGTCTACCGCAGGGTCGATCCCGAACCTGAGAGCGGCATACCCGGCAGGGCCCCGGAGTGCACTCGGATAAGATTCTCGGTGGCCATCCGGTCGACAATCCTCCGAAAGGCAGTCCCCGTGATTCCCGTCTCCGTCGTGAAGCTCGGCCCCGAAGTTGAAGAGCGTGTACTCGCCGTCATCCGCTCCGGAATCGTCGCCCAGGGTCCGGTCGTCGCAGAGTTCGAGGCGCGGTTCGCCGAGATGCACGGCGTCAGACACGCCGTGGCCCTCAACAACGGGACGACCGCTCTCGTGGCAGCCATCCAGGCGCTGGATCTGCAGCCAGGCGACGAGGTGATCACGAGCCCGTTCACGTTCATCGCGACGCTCAACGCGATCCTGGAGGCGGGCGCGACCGCGAAGTTCGGCGACATCCGCACGAACGACTTCGCCCTCGACCCGGCATCGGTGGCCGCGCAGATCACCGACCGCACGAAGGTCATCATGCCCGTGCACCTGTACGGCCAGTCGGCCGATATGGCACCGCTCGTCGAGCTGGCTGAGCAACACGGTCTCGCGATCGTCGAAGACGCCGCGCAGGCCCACGGCGCGATGTATCGGGGCACGCCCGTCGGCGGCTTCGGCATCGGCAGCTTCTCGTTCTACGCGACGAAGAACCTCACGACCGGCGAGGGCGGCATCCTCACGACCAACGACGACGCGATCGCCGAGAAGCTGCGCATCATGCGCAATCAGGGCATGCGCCAGCGCTACGAGTACGTCATGGCGGGTCACAACTACCGCATGACCGACCTCCAGGCGGCGCTCGTGCTGCCGCAGCTCGACGCCTACCCAGCGCAGCTCGAGGCTCGACGCCGTAACGCCGCCGGCCTGACCGCGCGGCTCGGTGATATCCCCGGGCTCGTCCTGCCCGCGCAGCTCGAGGGGCGCGAGCACGTGTGGCACCAGTACACCGTGCTGCTGCCCGAGGGCACCGACCGCGATGCCGTCATCGCATCGCTCGCCGAGGACGGCGTCGGCAGCGGAATCTACTACCCCAAGCCCGTCTACGACTACGACACGTATCGCGACCGTGCCGACGTCGTGCGCTCCGAGACCCCCGTCGCTGAAGAGGCGGCGCGTCGCTGCCTATCGATCCCGGTGCACCCCTACGTGGCCGAGGCCGATCTCGATACGATCTCGACGGCTGTCCGCGCCGCGCTGGGGGCATGATGGCCGAGCGTCGCCTCGCGCTCGTCGGCGCCGGATCGATGGGGCGCAACCACGCCCGCGTAATCGCCGAGAGCCCGGCAGCCGAACTCGCCTACGTCATTGACCCCTTCGAGGAGTCCGGGCGCGCGCTCGCCGAGCAGCACGGCGCCGAGTGGAGGCCCGACCTCGAGGTCGTCTCGTCCGTCGACGCCGTCGTGGTCGCGGCATCCACCGAGCACCACTACACGATCGCGGGCGACGTCTTGCGGGCGGGCAAGCCGCTCCTCGTCGAGAAGCCCGTGTGCCCTTCGCTCGACCAGACCGTCGAGATCCTGGATCTCGCCGAATCGACCGGCACTCCGATCATGTGCGGCTTCCTCGAGCGTTACAACCCCGCAGTCATCGCGGCGAAGCGCATGATCGAGGGTCCGCTCTACGCGCGCGCCGACCGGCATTCGCCCTACGTGCCGCGCATCAAGACAGGCGTAGCGTGGGACCTGCTCGTGCACGACGTCGACCTCATCTCGCAGCTGTTCGGCGGCGAGGACCCGTGCTCGATCAACGTCGAGGTAGGCCATTTCCACCCGTTGTCGGTCGAAGGGGCCGAGGACGTCGTCGACGTCTCGCTCGCCTTCGCGGGCGGTGGCATGGCCTCGGCGTCGGCATCGCGACTCGGTCAGCGCAAAGTGCGGTCGCTCCTCGTGCAGACGCTCGATGACATGGTCGAGATCGACTTGCTGCGCCGTGGCGTGACGCTGTACCGCCACACGTCGATCTCGGAGGACCGACCCGGCGGCGCCGGATTCCGTCAGGTCACCGAGATGGAGGTGCCCGAGATCACGGGCCGCGAGCCGCTCGCGACGCAGCTGGATCGCTTCCTCGACGTCGTCGACGGCCGCGTGGATCAAGATGCCGAGCGTCGCTCGATTCTGCCCGCGCACCGCATCGTCGACGCGGCCCTCACGGCAGGCGCCGCGCGCTGACACCGGCGCACCCGGCGTCGTGGCCCGTCAGGACGGGTCGACGCGGCGGAACTCCGGGCGGGGGGAGTCGGGCGTCCCAAGCTCGACCTGGGCGACGAGGCGGGCGGGCACGCCCGCGACGACCGTCCGCGGCGCGACATCCGTCGTGACGACGGCTCCGGCGCCCACGACCGCCTCATCGCCGATCGTGACGCCCATGTTGATGATCGCTCCCGCGCCGATGAAGACGCGGTCGCCGATCGTGACAGGCTGCCTCTCGACCTCGGCGAAGCTCCGGCCCGAGACGCACCGACGCGCCGAGGAGTGCGTGTAGATCTGCACGCCCGACGAGATGTCGCAGCCGGCGCCGATCGTGAGACCGCCCGAGCCATCGATCACCGTGAAGGCGCCGATCCACGTGCCGACCCCGACGGCGGGCGCGCCGATGACCCAGGCGTGGTCGCTGTAGGGGTTCGGCGGCAGGCCGGCGCCCATCGGTCAGCCCTGCGCGTGCTCGTAGCGGATGAGGTCGGTCATGCCCTCGCCGACGGGGATGCTGTACTCGAACCCGATCATCTCCTTGGCGCGGGTCGTGTCGGCCGCACGGCGGCTCACGAGCACCTCCCGCGGGTTGAACTGCGGCTCGACCTTGGCGCCGATCGCATCGATGAGGATGCGGGCGAGGTCGGCGACGCTCGTGTCGATGCCCGTGCCGACGTTGATCGCTGCGTTGCCCTGGTCGGCCTCGGTCGCGAGGACCACGGCGCGCGCGATGTCGTGCACGTGGATGAAGTCCATTGACTGCTCACCGGCGCCGTCGATGATGGGCGGCTCGCCGTTGCGAAGACGGTTGACGAAGTGGTTGATGACGCTGGTGTAGTACGCAGTGGTCTTCTGGCCGGGTCCGTAGACGTTGAAGAACCGCAGCGCGATCCACGACAGGCCGGCCTTGCGCTCGTAGTAGCGCAGGAGGTCTTCGCCCGTGCGCTTGCCGATGCAGTACGGCGTCAGGGGGCTAAGCTCGTCGTCCTCGTGCATGGGGAGCTTCTTGGGGTCGCCGTAGACCGAGGCGCTTGAGGCATAGACGACACGCTGGATGCCCTGGTCGGCAGCCGTGGCGAACACGTTGTGCGAGCCGACCATGTTGATGTCGACCGAGCTGTACGAATCGGCGACGCTCTTGTTGATCGAGTCGGCGGCGAGGTGGATGACGTGGGTAGATCCCTTCATCGCCGCCGCGACGGCCGAGCCCGAGCGGACGTCCTGGTCGACGACCTCGACACCGTGCGACTGCGCGAGCGCGTTGGCGCGGTCGCGGTCGCCGCGCCACATGCTGTCGAAGATGCGGACTTTCCAGTCGCGCTCCAGCAGCTGGTTGACGACGTGCAGGCCGATGAAGCCGGCCCCTCCGGTGACGAATGCGGTGCGGTTCTGAGTCATGTCCTGGTTCCTTGCGTGGGTCAACGGCGGTTGGCGGGGTCGGTGACGACCTGGCGGAGCGTCTCGGCGACGTACGCGACGTCGTCCTCAATGAGGTTGGCGTGCATCGGGATGGCGATGTGCCGGGCGAAGACGTCGGCCGACACGGGCAGCGGAGCCTGCTCGCCGTACAGCGGCTGCAGATGGCTGGCGTAAGTGCCGAAGTTGCATCCGACGCCGGCGGCGCGCAGCGCCATCGCGACGGAGCCGCGGTCGAGCTCGGGGGCGACGGCGATGACGTAGGACTGCCACGGGTGCGTGCGGTCGGGGAGGGCGGTCGGGAGCGTCACTTCGGCGATGTCGCCGAGCAGCTGGGCATAGCCGTCCGCTGCGCGGCCGCGGGCAGCGAGCAGCTCGGGCAGTCGGCGCACCTGCACGCGCATGATGGCGGCCTGCACGTCCGAAAGGCGGTAGTTGTAGCCGAGCTCGTCGAACGACGGCACGGGGAGCTCGGTCGAGCCCTCGCGCGTGATCGCGGGCGCGATGCCGTAGGTGTGGAGCTTGCGCGCGTGGGCGATGAGGTCGGCGTCGGCGCTCGCGAGCGCCCCGCCCTCGCCCGAGGTGATGCCCTTACGGCCGTGGAAGCTGTAGGCGGTGGCGTCGGCGAGCGAGCCGACCTTGCGGCCCTTGTAGGTCGCACCGGTCGCGCACGCGGCATCCTCGATGACCCACAGTCCGTGCTTGCGCGCGATTGCGGTGATCTCGTCGTAATCGGCCGGCTGCCCGAACGGGTCGACGGCGATGATGCCGACCGTGCGGGGTGTGATGGCCGCCTCGATGAGCGCGGGGTCGATGGACCACGTGTCGGGACGCACGTCGACGAAGACGGGCTTCGCGCCCGACCACAGGACGGAGTGGCCGGTGGCGGGGAAGGTGTAGTCGCCGACGATGACCTCGTCGCCGGGCTTCACGCCCAGCGTGAGCTGGGCGAGGTGCAGCGCCGAGCCGCAGTTGCTCGTCGAGAGCACATTCGCCACACCTGCGACGTCGGCGAACTCCTTCTCGAACGCCAGGCACGAGGGGCCGGCGCCGGAGAGCCAGCCCGACTCGAACACCTCCTTGATCGCGTCGAGCTCCTCCTGGCCGACGGTGGGAGCGCCGAGGGCGACGGTGCGGTTCATGACTCTCCTGAGGGGTTCTTCCGGGCGCCGACCGTGATTTCGGCGACCGAGCGGACGATGTAGACGGGTCGGCGGCGGGCGTCGTCGCCGGCGCGCCAGACGTACTCGCCCAGCACGCCGATGCCGACGAGGACCATGCCCCCGACCGCGAGCACGAGGCCGCTGAGCAGGGCCGCGATAGCGCCGAGCGGCGTGAAGAAGGCGAGCACGATCGCTGCGATGAGGCTGAGGGCGCCGAGCGCGCCGATGATGAGGCCGCCCCACGCGACCCACTCCACGGGGGCGTGCGAGAACTCGACGAATGAGTCGACGACGAGCTTCATCTTGCGCTTGGTCGTCCACTTGCTCACGCCGTGCGGGCGGGGGAGCTGCTCGAAGTACACGCGTCGCTGATCGAACCCGACCCAGGCCGCCATCGCGAGGACGTTGCGGTTGAGCTCGGGCATCGCGACGAGGGCGTCGAGGACGGCACGCGAAGCGAGGATCTGCGAGGGGCCTTCGGCGGGATAGTTCGGCACATCGGAGTTGGCGCCGTAGATGCGTGAGAAGCCGCGTGCGAACGAGTCGCCCATGCCCTTTTTGACGGCCCGTGTGGCGCGCAGGCCCCACACGATGTCGGCGCCCTCGCGCCACTCCTGGATGAAGTCGGCGATGGCCTCGAGGGGCTCCTGCCCGTCGGCGCTCAGGGTGAGTGCAGCGTCACCGCGCGCGTGGGCGAAGCCCGCACTGATCCCCGCGTGCGAGCCGAAGTTGCGCGAGAGGCTGACGATCCGGGCCGGCCCGACACCATCGAGCGTCTCGAGCAAGGCATCTTTCGTGCCGTCCGTCGAGCCGTCGTCGACGACGATGAGCTCGAACGCCACGTCGGGGTGGGCCGCGATGATGTCCCGATAGAAGCCCGCGATGTCTTCCGCGGAATCGACCTCGTTGTACGCGGGGATGACGAGACTGAGCAGTGGCATCGCCGACGCCATCGATACCTTCCCTCACACAGAAAAACGCCCTCGGCGTGCCGGTCGCACGTGTCGAGGATTGCTACGATGGTATCAGGCTTGACCCGAGGACTCGATCTCGGCAACGCCGAGCACCCGCCGGAGGAACTCGCGCGCGACGGTCGCCTCGTGCTCGAAGCTGAGTTCCTTCGAGGCCGCGTCCGAGGCGTTCTTGGCCGCGAGGATCGCCGTGGGATCGAGCGACTCGAGCGACGCGACGCAGTCCTCGACGTCGAAGCCGGCGCTGACGACGCCGAGCGAGTACCGCTCGAGCAGCGTCGCCATCTCGATCGAAGGCCCGACCGCGATCGCGAGCCTTGCCTGCACGAAGTCGAAGAACTTGTTGGGCAGCGCGAAGCGCGCGTTGGTGTGCGTCGGAGGGATCCAGAACACCCCCACGTCGTATTCGTTGAGCGCGTCCGGGAGCAGTGCGGGGGCGACGGGCTCTTGGAAGATTATGCGCGGATCGTCCGCCGCCGACTGCTTGAGCTCCTGCAGGTAGGCGCCGCCGTCGCCCGCCCCGACGAGGTACAGATCGAGCGTGTACCGGTCGTCCAGTCGCCGCATCGCATCGATCATGAGCTCGAGGCGGCGGCCGTGCACCGCCATGCCGCTGTGCACCAGCCGGATCCGATCTTCTTCGAGCGGAGTGACGGCGAGGTTGCGCCACGGCCCGGCGTTCCGCATGAGTACGCACGTGACACCGAACCGCTCGCGGTAGAGGTCGGCGATGTTCTCGGCGACGGTGGTGACGACGGCCGCCTGCGGCAGATAGCGCGCGCACAGGTGGGTCATGAGAGGCGCTACGAGAAGACGCCAGGACAGGATGTGGGTGCGCTCCTCGGGGGCCCACTCATGCATGTCGGCCCACACGGGTGCTCCCTGCGCGACACGATCGGCGAGGGCGAGCACGCGCGCCTCGTTCGCGACGACGAGGTCGAATTCGTGCCCCTCGAGGGCGCGAAGCGACCACTGGATGGCCGGCGCGGCGAGCTCGGCGGCGCTGAGCCGACGGAGGGCCAGCTTGATCACCCCGGTCGGGGATTGGGGGAGGGTCTTGAGGTGATCGGGGACGATGATGTGCTCCGTCGCGTCGGCCGGGGCAGGTCCATAGCCGATCGTCGTGACGTCGCCGAACTCGGCGAGGAGCGAGATCTGCCGCAGCACGCGTGCATCGGAGACGATGTGCGACAGCGAGATGCACAGGATGCGGGCGCGGGGGGCGAGACTGCTCAACGGTCTGACTCCTGGGGCGAAGCGGGGGGACGGCGCTGGGCGGGAGCGGACTCGACGGCTTCGACGAACCGTTCCGAGACGGCGCGCAGAGAGACGTTCTCGCGGGCCCACCGCGCGAGGCGACGCCGCTCTCCGTCGTCCCGCGGGCGTGTGAGCGCGCTGATCATGGCGGTGGCCGCGGCATCCACGTCGTAGTCGACGCCCCACCCGATGCCGTTGATCTCGGTGAACGAGCGTCCGGGGTCGTCGCCCGCGTAGACGACGGGCGTGCCGCACCCGACCGAGGCGTGCATCTTCGCGGGGAATGCGCGGTATCGCCCCTCGGGCCGCATGCTCGCGAGCGAGGCAGCCGCGCCGCGGATCCACTCCGCCGTCTCCTGCGGCGAGAGCCGCGGATGGAACTGCACGGCGCCAGGGGCGAGCTCGTCGGCGCGCGCCTGCATGGCCGCGCGATCGGCGCCCTGGCCCACGAAGACGAGCCGGGCGTCCGGGACCGCGGCGCGCACCGCCGGCATGGCCTCGACGAAGACGCCGGCACCGTGGACCTCGGACGCCGTCCCGGCATAGAGCAGATACGGCCCGGCCAGGCTGCGATGCATGCCCTCGTCGGAGAACAGCGACTCGTCAAACCCGTTGCCGACCGTCGCGATCCGTGCCGTCGGCGCGATGGCGCGGATCCGCGCGGTGAAGTCCTCCGAGACCGACACGACGACCGCGGCGCCCCGATACGCGAAGCGCTCGAAAGTGCGCACGACCCGCGCGACCAACGAGGGTGCTTCCGTGAGCTCGACGGCGTCCGACCAGACGTCGGCGGCGTAGTAGGCGTAGGGGATGCGGCGCAGAGCGCACGCGATGCGCACCACGGCGCCCGTCGTGGGCGGCGGCTCGACAATCACGAAGTCGACACGGCGGGAGAACAGCACTCGGAAGAACGCGGGGATGTCGAAGCTCATGTATTGCAGATAGCCGCGGATGTAACCGGCGCGATCGCGCAACGCCCACGCCCGCCGGATCGTGATGCCCTCATGATCCGGCGGGTCGCCCTCGTAGCCGGCGGGCCTCGTCGTGGTGCGGACCGTCACCTCGGCGCCACGGTCGCGAAGAACACGGGCGAGCGAGCCGAGCCGGAAGGACGCGGCTCCTGGTTCGGGGCCGTAGATCCGTGAGATGATCGCGACGCGGCGACCGGCGAGAGAATGCATGAAGCCAATTGTGCAGGAGCAGGCGCCGCCTCTCCCGAACGCGGCAGCGGGAGGCGGCACCAGGAGGCGGTCTCACAGGGTGCGGCCGTTGCCACCCGGTAGACTCGAACGCCGTGTCGGCGCCTCTGTCCGCCGCGTCGCCGTGTCGGCGGCATCCGCCTCACGAAAGCACTCGCATCGCATGGATCTCCTCATCGTCGGTTCCGGTTTCTTCGGTCTTACGATCGCCGAACGGGCCGCGGCCGCCGGCCGCAAGGTCACCGTCATCGACCGCCGTCACCACATCGGCGGCAACGCATACAGCGAAAACGAGCCCGAGACGGGCATCGAGGTGCACCGCTATGGAGCGCACCTCTTCCACACGTCGAATCCGACGGTGTGGGAGTACGTCAATCGCTTCACGACCTTCACGGACTATGTCCACCGCGTGTATACGAACCATAAGGGTGTCGTGTTCCCACTGCCGATCAACCTCGGCACGATCAACCAGTTCTTCCAGAGCGCCCACTCGCCCGACGAGGCGCGCGCCCTCGTGCACGAACTCGCGGGCGAGTTCGACCCCAAGACGGCGCAGAACCTCGAGGAGCGCGGCATCGGTCTCATCGGCCGGCCCCTGTACGAGGCGTTCATTCGCGACTACACCGGCAAGCAGTGGCAGACCGACCCCAAGGAGCTGCCGGCCGACATCATCAGCCGCCTTCCCGTCCGCTACACCTACGACAACCGCTACTTCAACGACACATGGGAGGGCCTGCCGACCGACGGCTACACCGCGTGGATCGAGCGGATGGCCGACCACTCGAACATCGAGGTTCGCCTATCGACCGACTTCTTCGACGAGTCACAGCCCTATAACAAGAAGGCGACCGTTGGGCAGGTCCCCATCGTCTACACCGGCCCCGTCGACCGCTACTTCGACTACACCGAGGGTGCGCTCAGCTGGCGCACGATCGACCTCGAGCAGGAGGTGTTGTCGGTCGGCGACTTCCAGGGCACGTCGGTCATGAACTACGCCGATGCGGGTGTGCCGTACACCCGCATCCACGAGTTCCGTCACTTCCACCCCGAGCGCGAAGACCGCTATCCGAAGGACAAGACGGTCATCATGCGCGAATTCTCGCGCTTCGCCGACCGGGACGACGAGCCATATTATCCGATCAACACACCCGACGACCGTAATGGCTTGCTCGCGTACCGCGAACTAGGCAAGGGCGAGAAGGACGTCTTCTTCGGCGGCCGGCTCGGCACATATCAGTACCTCGACATGCACATGGCCATCGGCTCGGCACTGTCGATGTGGAACAACCAGCTCGCGTGAGGTCCTCTCTTCAGGTATGACTTCGTTCGACCACCCGGCTCGGGATGCGCGGCTCGGCTGGTGACGTCGTGCACGCGAGGCGCCGCCTAGGATCGATACTGTGAGCTCCGCCACCGTCGGCGCGCCGGGATCCCCGCAACGCTACCTCCACTCGCTGTGGCTACTCTCGGCGCGCGATCTGCGCGTGCGCTATGCGACGAGCGCGCTCGGCTACCTGTGGTCGATCCTCGATCCGCTGGTCATGAGCCTCATCTACTGGTTCGTCTTCACGCAGGTATTCCAGCGCACAGTAGGCCACGACCCATACATCGTGTTCCTAATCACGGCGCTGCTGCCGTGGGTATGGTTCAACGCGTGCGTGTCGGACTTCACACGGGCGTTCAGCAAAGATGCGCGGCTCGTGCGCTCGACAGCGATCCCGCGCTCGATTTGGGTGAACCGCATCGTGCTGAGCAAGGGCATCGAGTTCTTGTGCTCTCTGCCCGTGCTCGCCGGCTTCGTCGTCGTCGCGATGTTCACCAGCACGACCGCCATCGAGATTAACTGGAGTCTGTTGCTGTTCCCGGTCGCCGCACTGCTGCAGACGATGCTCCTGGTCGGGCTGGGTCTGCTGGTGGCGCCGCTATGCGTGCTCTACTCCGATCTCGAGCGCACGACCAGGCTCATCCTTCGCGTGCTCTTCTATGCCTCGCCCATCATCTACTCGGTGTCGGATCTGCCGAGCTGGGCCGAGCCGATCGCGGCCTTCAATCCCCTGTCGGGGGTCTTCATCCTCTATCGCGTCGGATTCTTCTCCGAGGCGTGGGACACCCTGAGCGTCGTAGTCGGCGTCGTCATGTGCGTTGGCTTCCTCGTAGCGGGTGTCTACACTTTCCGCCGACTCGAGCGACCCGTGCTGAAGGAGCTGTGATGACGTCTGGCGAACTGGCGATTGAGGTGCGCGACCTCGGCGTGCGCTTCCGGCGCAATCGACGCGGTCGGCGCAGCATCAAAGACCTGTTCGCCGATTCGCCGCGCCGCAGCCGGCCGGGCGAGTTCTGGCCGCTGCGGGACGTGACCTTCAGTGTGCGTCCGGGCGAGTCGATCGGCGTCGTCGGGCGCAACGGCCAAGGCAAGTCGACGCTGCTCAAGCTCGTGGCGGGCGTGCTGCTGCCCGACGAGGGCTCGGTTACCGTACACGGCGGCGTCGCGCCGCTCATCGAGATCACAGGCGGTTTCGTCGGAGACCTCACGGTGCGTGAGAATGTCGACCTCACGGCGGGCCTTCACGGGATGCGAAAATCCGAGGTCGCCCGGCGCTTCGACGACATCATCGGCTTCGCCGAGCTTGAGGGTTTCATCGACACCCCCTACAAGCACCTTTCCAACGGCATGAAGGTTCGCCTCGCGTTCTCGGTCGTCTCGCAGCTCGAGGAGCCGATCCTCCTCGTAGACGAAGTGCTCGCCGTGGGGGACAAGGCCTTCCGCAACAAGTGCTATCAGCGCATCGACGAGCTTCTAGCAGAAGGGCGCACCCTGTTCTTCGTCTCGCACAGCGAGCGCGACCTGCGCCGGTTCTGCAAACGCGGCCTCTACCTCGACAAGGGACGCCTGCAGCTAGACGCTCCGATCGCCGAGGTGCTCGACCGCTACAACGCCGAGTACGCCTCGTGAGGCGCGTGGTCGGGCCGTGGCTGCGTCCGAAGCCCCTGTACCTCGTGTCGACGGCGGGTCATCCCAACTACGGCGATGAGCTCATTACGCGATCCTGGCTCGACTACCTCGCCAAGACCCATCCGCGCAGTCCCGTGTGGCTCGACTCACCGCATCCGGGCCGCGCCGCGCACCTCTTTCGCGGCGCGCATCCGCACCTTCAGGTGACGAACACCCTATGGGAGCTCGCGATGGGGAGCCCGAGCCATGATCCGGTCGAGGATGAGGGGAGGATCTCGGCCCTCATCCTCGACCTCGGCTCACCTCGCTTCGACGCAGGTTTGCTCGCGCTCCGCGACATCGCGTCACTCCACATCGTCGGCGGCGGCTATCTCAACTCGATGTGGCAGGACAATCTTGGGCTGCTCGCCGCCGCGACCGCGGTACACCGAGAGTTCGGCGTCCGCATCGCCGTGACGGGCCTGGGTCTGCTCCCTATCGACGACGCGCACGCTGAGTGGGTGCGATCCCAGCTCGCCCAGTTTGACGTCGTGGAGGTGCGGGATGCCGCGACCTCCGCGTTCTGCGGTGTGCCGGTCGGACTGGACGATGCCTTTCTCGCGATCGGTATGCGACGGGCGTTGTATGCGCAGGAACCGACGCCCGATCGGATGGTGCTCGTCCAGGGCGACATGCGCGCGTGGTCTGAGCAGGCGGCGGAGCACTCGGTGCTCACCTTTACTGGGGGGAACCCGAAAGCGGAGGTCGGGTTCGTCGAAGCCGTCGCTCCCGACGACGCGCACTACGCCCGTCTGCGGCCGGAGGCGACCTTCTACCCGTTCGGGCGAGTATGGAACGATGGGCTGCCCGCACGGGCGCGCCAGCAGTGGCTGACCACGCGATTCCACCTGCACCTCATGGCCGCTGCGGCGGGCGCCGCGGGAACCGTCATCCTCGGGCGGCCAGGTTATTACGACATCAAGCACCAGTCGTTGCTTGATCTCGGCACCGGGTGGAACCTCGTCGAGGCGGGGGCCGACCTGCGCGAGGAGCAGAACCGCCCCACCGCCGACCCCGCTTTCCCAACGCTGGCGCGTCGGCTCGCCGGGCGCAAGCGGGATGTCGCCGACGGCTTTTACCGCCCGTAACTCTGGCGCCCGGCGGGGTCAGCGCGTTTCGTCGAACCGCCGATGCCACGCCTCGTGCGACGTCAGATCGCCCAGCGCCGCGCGATACTCCGCCGCCAGGCGGGGCCATTCCTTCGCGATGCGGCCGTGCAGACGCACGCTGTCGATTAGCATGCGGCGGAACTTGGCGCGGTCGCGCGTATAGATCGACTTGCCCGAGCCGTCCGCCGAGTTGACGAGCGCGCTGTCGTAGAGCGGCACACGCCACCAATTGGCATCGCCCTTGCCGAACTCGACCTCGGGCTGGGTTACATTGGCGGCGTCCGGTCTGTGAAACCAGTGCGACACGATGGTTCTCAGAGTGAACCACCTCAGGTGCAGCCCCGTGGGGCTGTCGAACTGGTGCATCTTCAGTCGCTTGAACACGAGGCGCCCGCGCCGCGCGCGCAGCGGCACGCCGGCCTTGCGGTGCACGACGGTCTCGGGGAAGTCCGCGGCCATCTTGCGGGCGGCGGGCATCGCCGTGCCGAGGGTGTCCCACATGTGCGCCGGGCCGGTCAGCAGGTCGCGGAGGGCGCGGTGGCGCAGCGCGACGGGGTAGTACTGCATCATCATGAGGTGCTTCAGATCAACCCGGCGGCTGTGGCGCAGTAGCGTGCCGCCGTTAGGCTGACCCGAGTGCAATAGCGCCGCGACGATGCGGTTGCGGGCGTGGAAGTACGCCTGCCAGTCGATCGAGTCGTCCTTGCCCACCCACGAGACGTGCCACAGCGCGACTCCCGGGACCGACACGGTCGGGAAGCCCGACTTTCGCGCGCGTAGGCAGAATTCGGCGTCGTCCCACTTGATGAACGCGGGGAGCGACAGCCCCACTTCGCGGATCACTTGGACCGGGATCAGGCACATCCACCAGCCGTTGTAGTCGGCATCGAGCCGCATGTGGAGGATCGGCGACTGACGCAGGTTCGACACGCTAAAGTCGTGCGGCATCTTCTCTTGAAAGAGATTACGCCACATGAAGGAGCGATCGTCGACGACCTCGGCCCACGCATGGAGCTTCGGTCGGTCGAGCAGATCAAACATGTGCGCGCCCACGATCATGGGCGTGGTGGCGAACCGGCCGAACATGATCGAGCGGCGCAACGACTCGGGCTCGATACGCACATCGTCGTCGAGCAACTGGACAAACTCGCTCGCGCCCGCGTCGAGAGTCTCGGACATCGCGCGCGCGAAACCGCCGGAGCCACCGAGGTTGGGCTGTGTCAGTACGGCGAGTGCGTCGCCCAGGGCTTCCTGCAGTTCTGGGTATTCGGGGCGGTCGGCGACGCGCTCGGTGCCCTGATCGATGACGTAGACGCGGTCGATGAGCTCCATCACCCCCGGCGACTCCGAGAGCGTCTTGAGCGTCTCGACGCAGTAGTCGGGCTTGTTGTATGTCGTGATGCCGATGGAGGCGTTGCCGGCGCGGGCGGGCTCCTGTTCGGTTGTCCACTCCGCGCCTTGGAAGACGGCGTTCTTCTCGTCCGCGACGATGTCGAACCAGATCCACCCGCCGTCGCTGTACTGGTCAAGGACGAGGTCGAACGTCGATTCGGTTATGCCGTCGACCTCGCGGGTGTCGAGGCGCTGCTTTGTGCCGCCGCCGTTCGAGCGGTAGACAAGGATCGTCGCGGGTCCGCTCGTCCGTACGTGCAGCTTCACGTCGCGCACAGCGGTCCAGTGCTGCCAATACGATGCGGGAAAGGCATTGAAGTACGTGCCGAACGAGACACGGCGACCGGCGACGATGCGTGCCGTCGTGCGGTCGAGGATATTGCCGAGCTGCGCCCGGCTGGACACGCGCACGGGTTGTTCGTCGATGACCGACCAGGTCTCGGGGTCGACGTAGAGGGGGAGGAGATCAGGGTCGCGATCGAGTGGAAAGACGATGTTCTGGAGGATGTGTGACACGAGGGGTCTCCGTAGGCGGACAGGCGCCGAAGGCGTCGGGGCCAACTCGAAATCCTACCCTTCCCCGCTCCGGCAGCATGAGTGCGTACTCAGCTACGGGGCGGTCGCCGAGCTCCGCAGGATGTCGCGAGTCACGCGTGCGACGTGGTGTCCCTGCGCAGATGGGCCGCGAGTATCTTCATCGAGTCGGTTGGCGCGAACCCCGCAGCGGTGATCTTCGTCAGATCCAGCACGCAGTTACGCGGGCGCGGCGCGACGGGCGCGGCAACCCCTCTGAAGTACTGCTCTGTCGGCACGCCGGTCACCCGTGCGGGGTCGTGGCCCGTGAGCTCGTAGACACCGCGCGCGACGTCCGCCCATGACATCGGCTCCCCCCCGCCGGTGAGGTTGTACGTGCCGAACGGGGCTCCGGTGGTGAGCAAGTGATGGATGCCGACCGCGATGTCGTCCGTGGACGTCAAGCGCCCTACCTGGTCATCGACGACATCCGGATCTATGCCGTGCTCGGCGAGCGAGGCCATCGTGCGCACGAAGTTCTTTCCGTCGCCGATTACCCACGACGTGCGCACGATGTAATGTCGTGGTGCCGTCGTGACGGCCGCGTCGCCGGCGGCCTTTGTCTGGCCGTACACGCCGAGCGGCGCGAACGGCGCATCTTCGGGATACGCGCCGTCGCGCGTGCCGTCGAACACGTAATCGCTCGAGACATGCACGAGGGTGATGCTGTTCTCCGCCGCGACGCGGGCGAGGGCTGCCACTCCCGTCGCGTTGGCCGCCCATGCTTCCCTGCGTCCCTCTGCCGATTCGGCGAGGTCGACGGCCGTGTAGGCGGCGGCGTTGACGATGACGCCGTAGTCGCGCCAGCGACGTGCGGTCGCCAAATCGCCCCCAGCGAGATCAAAATCGTCGCGTCCTGTGTACTCGATGTGGGAGGCGTCGCCGAACTCCTGGCGCAGCGCACGGCCGAGCTGACCGTTCGCACCGATCACGAGGGTCCTGCGCGGCGCCATGGGCACGACATCGGCGAGACGCGGGTGCGCGGCGTCCTTCGCCGAGATCTCGACGTCGACCAGCGGGATCGGCCACGCGATCGCCGCGGTCTCATCAGCGAGGTTGAGGAACGTGTACTCCGCCTCGGGCGACCAGTGGTCGTTCACGAGATAGGTGTAGGCCGTGTCGGGCTCGAGCGTCTGGTACCCGTTGCCGACTCCGCGCGGCACGAGGATCGCGCGGGATGGATCGATCTCGGTCGTGAAGACGGCCCCGAACGTCGGGCCCTCGCGCAGGTCGACCCACGCGCCGAAGATGCGGCCTGTGGCGACCGAGACCCACTTGTCCCATGGCTCGGCGTGGATGCCGCGCGTGGTGCCCACGGCGTCGTTGAACGACACGTTGTTCTGCACGGGCCCGAAGTCGGGGAGCCCCAGTGCGATCATCTTCTCGCGCTGCCAGTTCTCCTTGAACCATCCACGATTGTCGCCGTGGACGGGCAGTTCCCACACGACGAGCCCCGGGATCGGGGTCTCGACGCGCTCGAGGGACTTGCCGAAACTCATCACTGGCCTTTCGAGGCATAGAAGGCCTCGACGTCGTGCTTCGACAGAGCCCACCACGATTCGTTGTCGCGGTACCACTGGATCGTCGCCGCGAGCCCGGCCTCGAAATCGCCGTATGAGGGCGTCCAGCCCAGCTCGGTGCGCAGCTTCGTCGAGTCGATCGCATAGCGCAGGTCATGGCCCGCGCGATCCGTGACGTGGTCGTAGGCGTCCGTCGGCTCGCCCATGAGCCCGAGGATGAGCTCGATGACGTCCTTGTTGTTCTTCTCGCCGTCGGCGCCGATCAGATAGGTCTCGCCGATCTCACCCCTGTCGAGGATCGTCAGCACGGCGGACGAGTGGTCGTCTGCGTGGATCCAGTCGCGCACGTTCTCGCCCGCGCCGTACAGCTTCGGGCGGATGCCGCGGATGACGTTCGTGATCTGACGCGGGATGAACTTCTCGACGTGCTGGTAGGGACCGTAGTTGTTCGAGCAGTTGGAGATCGTCGCGCGGACGCCGAATGAGCGCACCCACGCGCGCACGAGCAGATCGCTGCCGGCCTTCGTCGACGAGTAGGGGCTCGACGGGTTGTAGGGCGTGGACTCCGTGAACCGGGCAGGATCGTCCAGCTCGAGCTCACCGTAGACCTCGTCGGTCGAGATGTGGTGGAGCCGCTGGTCCTGCCGGCGGGCGGCCTCGAGCAGCGTGTAGGTGCCGACGATGTTCGTGTCGAGGAACGGACGCGGATCGTGCAGCGAATTGTCGTTGTGCGACTCGGCCGCGTAGTGCACGACGGCGTCGACTCGGGCGAACAGCTCGTCGACGAGGCCGGCGTCGGTGATGTCGCCCTTGACGAACGTGACACGGTCTTCCGGGAGCCCTGCCAGCGACTCCAGGTTGCCGGCGTAGGTGAGCGCGTCGAGCACAGTCACGTGGTGATCGGTGTGGCGGACGACGTGGTGCACGAAGTTCGACCCGATGAAACCGGCGCCTCCCGTCACGAGCAGATGCGACATCAGCGACCCCTCTCCAGGACTTCGAGCAGATACGTGCCGTAGCCGGACTTCACGAGTTTCTCGGCGCGGGTGCGCAGGGCGTCGTCCGACAGGCGCCTGCGACGCCAAGCGACCTCCTCAGGCACGCCGATACTCATGCCCGTCCGCCGCTGGATGGTGCGCACGTACTCCGCAGCATCCAGCATCTGGTCGAACGTCCCCGTGTCGAGCCACGCGGTGCCGCGGGGGAGAACCTCCACCTGGAGCCTGCCGCGCTCGAGGTAGGCGCGGTTGACGTCGGTGATCTCATACTCTCCGCGCGCGCTGGGCCTCAGGCCCCGTGCGATCTCGACGACATCGTTGTCATAGAAGTACAGCCCGGGCACGGCGTAGTTGCTTTTGGGAGCGGAGGGCTTCTCTTCGAGCGAGACGGCGGCGCCGTGCGCGTCGAACTCGACGACGCCGTACGCGGTCGGCTCGGCCACCCAGTACGCGAAGATCGCGCCGCCGTCGATGTCGGCGAAGCGGGTGAGCTGGGAGCCGAGCCCGGGGCCGTAGAGCAAGTTGTCGCCGAGCACGAGGGCAACGGAGTCGTCGCCGATGAAGTCCGCGCCGATCGTGAACGCCTGCGCGAGTCCGTCCGGAGATGGCTGCTGTGCGAAAGATAGCCGGATGCCGAACTGCGACCCGTCGCCGAGCAGACGCTCGAAGAACGGGGCGTCGTGGGGCGTCGTGATCACCAGGATGTCATCGATCCCAGCGAGCATGAGCGTCGACAGTGGGTAGTAAACCATCGGCTTGTCGTACACCGGGATCAGCTGCTTCGAGACGCCCAGCGTGATGGGGTGCAGCCGCGTACCCGATCCGCCCGCGAGGATGATGCCTTTCACGGATCAATCGTGGCACAGTGCTCGGGGTGGCGACCCGGGGTGCCTCGGTACGATCGATGCGGGGAGACGCCGGGCACAGGAAGTGGAGCATGAAGATACTCATCACGGGAGGCGCCGGCTACATCGGGAGCACAATCGCTTCGGCCTGTCTCGACGCGGGGATCGAACCGGTCATCCTCGACGACCTCTCGAAGGGGATCGCCGCGCACACCGTCGGTCGGATCTTCTTCGACGGCGACATCGCCGACGGCGGGCTTCTCGACCGGATCCTCGACGAGCATCCCGAGGTCTTCGCCGTCATCCACTGCGCCGCTCGCACCGTCGTGCCCGAGTCGGTTGCCGATCCGCTCGGCTACTACGACGTCAACGTGGGGCGCACGGTGCGGATGCTGCAGCACCTGCGCCGGCGTGGCGTCCGCCGCATCGTCTTCAGCTCCTCGGCGTCGGTGTACGCCGGCGACCTCGTCGGCGGGCTCCACGAGTCCGCGCCACTCGCTCCCGCCAGCCCGTACGCGCGCACGAAGGCCGACGTGGAGCGCATCCTCTCCGACACCGCAGCGTCCGGCGACCTGCGTACGTTGTCGCTGCGATACTTCAACCCCATTGGCTGCGACCCGCGGCTGCGGACCGGACCGACGTCACCGCGCCCGAGCCATGTGCTCGGGCTGCTGCTGGCGGCGCGACGCGAGGACAGAGACTTCACGATCACTGGTGTCGACTGGCCCACCCGTGACGGCTCCGGCCTGCGCGACTTCGTGCACGTGTGGGATCTCGCCCGCGCCCACGTAGCGGCCGTCGAGCACTTCGACGAGATCGTGACAGACGAGGTCCCCGCCGTCGTGCTCAACGTCGGTACGGGTCGCGGCACGACAGTGCGCGAGCTCGTCGACGCCTTCGTCGCGATCGCCGGGCCGCTGCCGGTGAATGAAGGTACTCGCCGTCCAGGCGACGTCGCCGGCGGTTTCGCCCTCGTCGATGCGGCGGAGCACGCCCTGCGGTGGCGCGCCGAGCTGTCGATCGACGACGCAATCCGCGACGCTCTCGCGTGGGAGGACCGCGCGGCTTCCGAGACCGAAGCTCAGCGCTGACGCGCGACCCCCGGCTCATCCCGCGGCAGTTCCCGCCCGTGTCGCGCCAAGCGCGCGGAATGAGCGCATTGCGGCAGTCCACGATGTTCTTGCCGGCGGGGACCCGCGAGGCGGCGGGGTGTGAAGCTCGATACCCGTCCCGCTCGGTGACGAGCACCGTCGGCTTGCCGCCGACGATCGCACCCGGCGCGAGATGAGGAGCGAGCTGCGCGAACGCCGACCGCGCGTACGACAGGTCGACCGTATCTAATCGCGCTAGTGCTGAGTACCGACCGGGACGAAGTGCACCACTCCGAGGTAGCCCGACCCGATCACCGAGATCGGTGGCGTGGCGGTGTTCAGGATTTGCTGGGTGCGGCGAGCGGCTCCATCGGGCGCCAGCTTGCGTCCTTGGCGATCGCGCGACCGTCCTTCAGCCCTCGGAAGAGGTTCGACGTGCCGCGCACCTTGCGCTCCACCGCGATGAGGCGGATGAGCTCCTTCGCGAACGTCAGTGCGGTGCCCAATCCGAACAGCACGGGGTTGTAGACGCCGTGCGCCCGGTAGTACTGCTTGATGATCGCGCGGTTGCGCATGATGTAGTAGCGGTAGTTGTCGCTCGAGGCGTTCATGTGGCGGATGCCCATGTCCCACTGCTTGATCTCGCGCGTGCGGCGCAGCACGAACTCGTCGACGATGACCGACGTCGTCTTGCGCGATGCGAGCCAGCCGTAGGTCTGGTCATCCCAGTAGATGAAGAAGCGTGGGTCGGGAAGACCGATCTGCTCGACGATGTCGCGGTGGATGAACATGCCCTCGAAGCATCCGGAGTTCATCTCCTTGAACCCCGAGGCGTCGAACTTCGACGGCGCGAAGGGGATCGGGATGCCCAAGCGCTCGGCGATGCGGTACTGCCAGTAGAACTCGCTGCCGTCGTAGTCGTAGCGGCGGCCCTGGATGCTCTTGAACCGCGGCGCCCACCTGCCCATCTTGGCGAGGCCGTCGGGCAAGACCTCGACGTCGTCGTCCATGAGCCAGATCCACTCGGACCCCAGCTCGAACGCAACGCGCATGCCCTCGCTGAAGCCGCCTGACCCGCCCGTGTTCGTGTCGAGCCTGCGGTAGACGAGGTCGGTGCCGATCCGCGCGCGGAACGACTCGACGACCTCGGTCGTGTCATCGGAGGACGCATTGTCGACGATCACGACGTGACCGGGCTTCGGCTCCATGCGCTCGATGCTCTCGAGCAGTCGCGTGAGCAGTCCCGAGCGGTTGAAGGTCACGACGGCGATCGTCGCCGACGCGGGCCGGAATGGGCCGGTGGAGGACGTCTTCGCAGGGCTGTCAGAGGCAGTGGGCATGGCCTCAGCATCCTACCCCGCCGCGTTCGGGGGATCCTGGATGCGCGGAAGCCCCGGCGCCGCAGACGAGCCCATCCGCTCCCGCCACGAGCGGGACTGCCCCGCGCGCACGGCGCACAGGACCAGCAGCATCCACCCGATCCCGATCAGGGTGAAGCTCTCGAAGAACGAGTCGATGAACAGCGCCACGAGGATGAGCGGCGTCCAGGCGTAGATGATCGAGCGGCGCTCGCTCGCGTCGAGCCACGAGCGCACGAGCGCGACACCGGCGAACCCGAGGAACAGCACGAGACCCACCCAGCCCAGCTGCAGCAGCACATCGAAGTAGGCGTTCAGGCCGGTCGCGTGCGTGTCGTTGAGCAGGAAGTTGATCGATCCGAACGGCACGCCGTCCTGCGGCCACAGCCCGTACCAGCCCCAGCCCTGCACGGGCCGCGTGCGCAGGTAGTCGACCATGACGTTCCACAGGTCGACGCGCGTCGAGAAGTCGCTGCCCGCGCCGAGCCACGCGATGATCGGATGCCGCGCCAGATAGCCCACGATCACTCCGACCACGACGAGGCCGCCCAGCACCCACTGCAGGGCGCTGCGCTGCGCCGGCCGCGCGTGCCGCACGAGCGCGAGCGCGCCGACGGCGAGTCCGACGCCGACGGCGAGCACGAGCACCGTGGGGGAGTCCGAGAAGGCCGCGAGCATGCCCGCCAGCACGACCGAGAAGAGCGAGACCCCCGGTCGCACCGACTGCGTGCGGTACTCGACGAGGAACGTGATGAGCGCGACGACGGCGACGAACCCCAGCATGTTGCGCGTGCCGAAGATGCCCTGCACGGGGCCGAGCGCGGCGATCTGCCCCTCGACCCCGAGGAAGCGGAAGGGGATGTCGAGCAGGATGCCCGAGAGGATCTCGACGCCGAGCGAGATCGACAGCAGCACCCGCAGCACGTCGCCGACGGCTCGCGCCGTCTGCAGCGTGTCGCGGATGTGGCCCACGACGATGGCGAGGAACGCGATCGCCGCGAGCGAGACCCAGCCCCACCACGACTCGGGCCGGTCGAACGACCAGAAGACGCTCGCGAGCGCCCAGCCGAGGAACACCACGAGCGTCGTGGGCACGAGCCGCACGAACGAGATCTCGCGGCGCCGGGCGAAGAGGACGCCGGCGCCGACGACGCACAGACCCGCGACGATCGTGACGTAGGTCACGGGGCTCATGAGCCGCTCGATCGCGAACGATGAGAACACCGCAGCGAGGGCCGTGAGAGTGTAGGCCCGCGCGAACGAGGGCGAACTGAGCAGCGCGCCGAGCCAGCGCCGCTGCTCGCTCGGGCCCACCGTCACGGCTCCTGCTTCGTCGGCTCGCCCCGCTCGATCGCCGCGCTCTGCTCGGCCGGTCCGACGCCGATGTGCGGCGACTGCTTGATCTTGAAGCCGAGCATGACCAGCAGCATCCACCCCCACAGCAACAGGGGCGCGGACTCGGCGATGCCCTGCACGAGCAGGATCGTGCCGACGAGCGTGGGCAGCAGCGTGAGCGGCGAGTACGGCCGGTCGGCGCGCAGATCCCAGCGCGGACGGTCGACGGCGAAGAACCACGTGCGCCACACGTAGGCGAACATGAGCAGCGCGAACAGCACGATCCCGACGATGCCCAGCTGCAGGTAGACGTCGACCCAGACGTTGTGGGCCTGCATGACGGTCTCGCCGTGGTCGACGATCCAGCCGTCGAACGCGGGGTCCCACGGCATCCAGGGCGTCGCGAAGCCCCAGCCGGCGAACGGCCGCTCGCCGGCGCGCTCGGCGACGGACTGCCAGATGGCCTCGCGGCCCGTCAGATCCGAGCCGCGCCCGATCGCCTCGAACAGGCGGTCGCGCAGCAGCCACAGGCCGAGGCCCCCGCCGAGACCGACGACGGCGTAGCCGATGTAGTAGCGGGTGCGCTCGCCCGGCCGCTTCGTCGTGCGCATGAGCAGCACCGTCGCCAGCACGAGCACGACCGCGGCCGCCGCGACGAACGCGGTCGCCGACGCTGCCCGCACGAACAGGAACGCCGACAGCAGCATCCAGCCGACCAGCAGAGCGCGGCGGGGAGCGCGCGCGGCGAACCGGATCGCGAACACGACGAACGCGAGCAGCGCGATGGGCCCGAGCAGGTTCGCGTTGCCCATGATCCCCTGGATCCGGCCGCCGTCGAAGAGGTTGTTGCGCGACCAGTAGAGGATCGGATCGACCGGCTCATCACGGGGCACGAAGCCCGGCAGAAGCGGCACGCGCACGAAGATCGACACCCACAGCTCGAAGATGAGCGAGAGGGCGAGCGTCCACTTGAGAGCGGATGCCACGGTGCGCACCAGTTCTCGCCACGTCAGCACCGCCCCCACGAAGAACCCCTGCACGGTCGTCACGTACAGCAGCAGCAGCGTCAGCGCCGACGTCGCCGGCCACGCCGACCAGAGGATCGACAGCGTCGCCCACACGATGTACGCCACGGCGAACCACGGCAGACGCCGCCACTGCACGGGCGGACGCACGATGAACCACAGCAGGATCGACA
Organism: Microbacterium sp. NPDC055442; assembly: GCF_053644215.1. Taxonomy (NCBI): domain Bacteria; kingdom Bacillati; phylum Actinomycetota; class Actinomycetes; order Micrococcales; family Microbacteriaceae; genus Microbacterium; species Microbacterium sp. NPDC055442. The sequence continues at coordinate 254,847 of NZ_JBSHLF010000004.1, forward strand.
CGAGCATCCCGCCCACGCCGACGACGGCCGCGACGAGGTCGCCGAAGGCGTGCACCCACGCCGTGCCGGCGAACGCCGTGACGAGCACGAAGACGCACCAGCCGCGCAGCAAGAGCTGCCCCGTCTTCTCGCGGACCGGGGCTGTCGGCGGTGCCGATGCCGGATGCTTCGAATAGACGGCCATCGCCTCCCAAGGGTACTCGGTCGCGCGGATACGCTCGGGGGCATGCTCACCCTCCTGTCGAACACGGCCCGCGACTACGCGTGGGGCTCCACGACGCTGCTGCCCGAGCTGCAGGGACGCACGCCTTCGGGCGCACCCGAGGCCGAGCTGTGGTTCGGCGACCACCCCGGCGCACCGGCCTTCGCCGCCGACGGCGCACCGCTCGGCGCGTGGCTCGCCGCCCGGGGCGCGCAGCCGCTGCCCTACCTGCTGAAGCTGCTCGCCGCGGGATCCCCCCTGTCGATCCAGGCGCACCCCTCCAAAGCGCAGGCCGAGGCGGGCTTCGTGCGCGAAGAGGACGCCGGGATGCCGCGTGACGGCGCACATCGCACGTATCGCGATGCGAACCACAAGCCCGAGCTGATCGTCGCGCTGAGCGCCGAGTTCCACGCGCTCGCCGGTCTGCGGCCGCTGCCCGAGACGCGTCGTCTGCTGGCGCTGATCGGCGACGCGACCGCCGGACTGTCGTCGCGTCTCGACGGGTCGCCCGAGGCGACGAGCGCCGCGATCGCCTGGCTGCTGTCGGATGCCGCCACCGGCGACGTGCGCGCCGTCATCGGCGCCGCGCGTGCGGCCGGGGCCGCACAGGCCGACGCGGAGTTCACCGCCGAGCTCGCGCTCGCCGCACGCTTGGACGACCGGTACCCGGGGGATCCGGGGATCGTCGTCGCGCTGCTGATGAACCTCGTGACGCTGCGCCGGGGCGAGGGGCTGTTCGTCGCCGCCGGTGTGCTGCACGCCTACCTCGAGGGCCTCGGCGTCGAGATCATGGCGACGAGCGACAACGTGCTGCGCGGGGGCCTGACGCCCAAGCACATCGATGCCGCCGAGCTCGTCGCCGTGCTCGACGCGCGCACGGGCCCGCCGCCGGTCGTGCGGCCGGTCGCCGAGGCGCCGGGCGTCGAGCGCTACGCCGCGCCGGTGCCCGACTTCGCGCTGCGCGTCGCGCGGCCCGACGGGGCAGCGCTCGAGGTCGGGATCGACGGCGTCGCGATCATCCTGGCGACATCGGGCTCGGTGACCGTCGCGGGGGCAGCGAGCGGCGAGGCGGTCACGCTCTCGCCGGGCGAGGCCGTGCTCGTGACGGCCGACGAGCGGACCGTGCGGGTCGCGGGCTCGGGCGAGGTGTTCCTCGCGACACCGGCATCCTGATCACGCGGTCGTTATGCGAAGGCGACACGCCGTCGGCGCGTCGTGAAGGTTCAACCCCTGCATGAGGCTTTAGTATCTGCGACTTGACCGAGCCGAACTACACGGGTGTAATTATCCCTAACGCGGCAACCATGTCGCGGGTAGGACCTCCGGGGGGAGAACGACATGACCGGTTCCCAGTATCGCTCTGCGGTACCCGACAACTGGTTCGTCGACCCCGTCAATCTCGGGGTGCCCGGCGTTCGCCGTGCCGTCGACGGCGACGACGACAACCCGCTGTCGTGGCAGACCGACGCCCTGTGCTCGCAGACCGACCCCGAGGCGTTCTTTCCCGAGAAGGGCGGCTCGACGCGCGACGCCAAGCGCATCTGCACGACGTGCGACGTGCGCGACCAGTGCCTCGAATACGCGCTGCAGAACGACGAGCGCTTCGGCATCTGGGGCGGTCTCAGCGAGCGCGAGCGCCGCAAGCTCAAGCGCCGCGCGGTCTGATCTGTCGTCCGAATCCGCGGCCGGATCGCGGCGAACGGCGCGTGCGACACGGCTCACGCGCGACGCGCGCCTAGGCTGACCAGGCCATGCCCGCACGTGTCCACGCTCTTCTCGTCGTGCGCCCCGACGGACGAACACCCGCAGCGCACCACCTGCGGCGCACCGTCGGAGCCCTCGCAGCGCAGACGCGCCCCGTCGACAGCCTGACGATCGTGCTGTGCGGTGCCGAGCCCGGCGTGGTCGAGGCGGCCCGCGAATCGCGGGCCGGAACCGTCGTCGAAGCACCGGCATCCACCCGCTTCGCCGAAGCGCTCGCGCTCGCGACCCCCGCGCGCGGCGCCGACGCCGTCTGGCTGCTCGCGCAGGACACGACACCCGACCGGCAGGCCCTCGCCCGGCTCGCCGGTGTGCTCGAGCTGTCTCCGTCGGTCGCGTTCGCCGCACCCAAGCTCGTGCGCGCCGACGACCGCAGCGAGATCGTGTCGCTCGGGGTCGGCATGACCCGCTTCGGGCGCACCGTCGGCCTCACCGACGGCGAACTCGATCAAGGCCAGCACGACGCCGCCGACGACGTGCTCGGCGCCGACGTGCGCGGCGTGCTCGTGCGCACCGACGCGTGGACCGCGCTCGGCGGGCTCGACCCCGCGCTGCACGGCGCCGACGAAGGCCTCGACCTGGGCGTGCGCGCCCGGCTCGCCGACTCGCGCGTCGCTCTCGCCCCGACCGCGATCGTGGCGGTCTCGAACGACGGCGTGGCGGGGCTTCCCGCACCGGTCACGCGGCAGCACCGCCGCCGGATCGCATTCGCCGAGCGGGTCGCGCAGCTGCACCGCCGCCTGGTCTACGCGGCGCTGTGGGCGGTTCCGCTGCTCTGGCTCTCGCTCCTTCCGCTCGCGCTGCTGCGCACGATCGTGCACCTGGTGCGCAAGCAGCCCGCACGCATCGGCCCCGAATGGGTCGCCTCGGCGCTGGCCATGGTGCAGGTCGTCGCCGTCGTCAGAGCGCGTGCGCACCTGAGGCGCACGCGCCGGCTGCCGTGGAGCCAGATCGCCCCCCTGCGCGTCACGAACGCGCAGCTGCGGGCGCGTCTCGGCGACGACCCGGTCGAACCCGGCGCGCGCCTGCGCGGCGAGCTGCGGTTCTTCTCGGGCGGCGGCGCATGGCTCGTGCTCGGTGCCCTCGTCGCCTCGATCGCGGCGTTGCCGATGCTGCTCGCCTGGCCCGTGCTGGGCGGAGGCGGCGTCCAGCCGCTGCGCACGACCGTGGGGCAGCTGTGGGCCGACACGCTGTACGGCCAGCGCGGTCTCGGGCTCGACACGATCGCGCCCGCCGACCCCTTCGCGACGGTCGTCGCCGTCGTCGGCACCCTGTGGCCGGGCGATCCCTCCCGCGGCCTCGTGCTGCTGTGGCTGTTCGCCCTGCCGCTCGCAGCGCTGGGCGGCTGGTTCGCCGCGACGCGCGTCACGGATCGCGGCGTGCTGCGCGTGCTGGGCGGGGCCGTGTGGGCGCTCGCCCCGACGTTCCTCATGGCGCTCACGCAGGGCCGCCCCGCCGCCGTCATCGCCCACCTGCTGCTGCCGTGGCTGTTCTGCGCCGGTGCCGTCGCCCACCGCTCGTGGTCGGGAGCGGGTGTGGCATCCCTCGCTCTGGCCGGCGTCATCGCGTGCGCCCCGTCGCTCGCCCCGGCGCTCATCGTGCTGTGGGTCGTCACGATCGTGCTGTCGATCGCGCTGCGCGCCGGACGCGGCGTCGCCCGGCTGATCTGGACCGTCATCCCGACCCTGGCGATGGCCGGTCCGCTCGTGTGGCACGCGCTGACCTCGAACGGCGTGTGGGGCCTGCTCGCCGACCCCGGTGTGCCGTGGGCCGGGCCCCAGGTGGGGCCGGATGCCGCGGGTCGCAGCCTGCTCGCCGCGGGCATCCCCACCGCCGATGTCGCGGGCTGGGCGACGCTGCTCGGCGACGCCCCCACGTGGTGGGTGCCGCTGCTCGCGGCGCCGCTGGCGATCCTCGCCCTCGTCGCGCCGCTCACGCAGCGGTGGGCCGCCGGCATGACCCTGCTCGGCATCGCGGCCCTCGGCATCGGCACGGCGTTCGCCGCCGTCGGCATCTCGGTCGCGTTCGCACAGTCCGAGGCCGTGCCGCTGTGGCCGGGCACGGGCCTCAGCCTCGCGTGGCTCGGCGTCGTCGGCGGCGCGCTGGTCACCCTCGACGCCGGTCTCGCCCCCAAGGTCGCGCTGCTGCGCGGCGGACTCGTCGTGCTCGTCGGGGCGGGGGTCATCGCCCTGGCCGTCCCCGCGCTCACCTCGGCCGCCCGCGACACGACGCTGCTCACGAACGGCCCCGCCAGCACGCTGCCCGCCTACGTCGCGGCGCGCGGCGCGGACGACTCCGACGTCGGCACGTTCGTGCTCACACCGCAGAACTCGGGCGCCCTCTCGGCCCGTGTCGTGTGGGGCGGCAGCGAAACCCTCGGCGCGCAGAGCACCGTGCTCGCGACCCGCACCGTGCCGTCGGCGCAGGACCGCGAGATCGCCCAGCTCGCGGCAGGGCTCACGACGGGTGCCGCCGACGACCCCGTCACCCAGCTCGCCGCTCACGGGGTGAGCTTCGTGCTGCTCGCGCACGGCGCCGCACCCGAATCCGACGCCGCCCGCGCGTTCCGCCTCGCCGCCGAATCGGCCATCGACCAGCGCGACAACCTCGAAGCCGTCGGCGAGACCGCGCGCGGTTCGCTGTGGCGCGTCGAACTCGACATCCCGCCGCGGCCCCAGCCGGCGGCATCCGTCGATCGGATATCGGGGATCATCTTCACCGCGCAACTCGCCGTCGTCGCGATCGCGGTGCTGCTCGCCGCGCCCACCGCCGCATCCCGACGCGAAGCGAAGCGGATGCCGCGCATCGTCGGACCGCACTGGGAGGAGGGACGATGAGCGATCGCCGCTTCTTCCGCTGGGCCTCGACGAGCGCGCGGATGCTCGCGGGCACCGTCGTCGCCGCGGGCGCCGTCGTCGCCGTCGCGACCGCCGTGACGCTGCCCTGGCCGACGCTCGAGCGCGAGCCCGTCGCCGTCTCGGCCAAGCCCGCACCCGCCGATACGGTCATCGCGTGCGCGGGCGGCCTGCTCGCGCTCGGACGAGACCTCGACTCGCCGAGCGACCTCGCCCTCGTCGCGCCGCAGACCGTCACGGTCGGGGCGCTGCCCGACGCTCCGCAGCCCGAAGGGCGGAGCCTGATCGGGTCGGCGCCGGGGGCGAGCCCCCAGGCCTACACGGCACCGCCGTCGGGCGCCGAGCGCACCGACGTCGCGGCGTCAGGCTCGATGACGGCCGACTCCGACGATATGGCCGGGTTCGCCGCATCCGCGTGTCGACCGCCGCTCATGGAATCGTGGATCGTCGCCGGATCGGCGGCGACCGGGTCGGCGGACTTCGTGCTGCTGTCCAACCCCGGCACCGTGGGGGCGACCGTGCAGCTCACCGTCTACGGTGCGACGGGGCCCGAGACTCCTCCCGGCGGCTCGAACCTCGTCGTCGCCGCCGGTGCGCAGCGGGTGGTGCCCCTCGCCGGGCTCGTGCGGGGCGAGACCAGCCCCGTCGTGCGCGTGAGCGCCGTCGGAGCCCCCGTGCAGGCATCGGTGCAGTCGAGCCTGACGCGCGTGCTCGAACCGCTCGGCGTCGACCAGACGGGCGGCGTCGGGGCGACCGCGCCCGTGCAGCGGATCCTGGGCGTCGTCGTGACCGAGTCCGACGTGGCGAGTCCCACGGGAGCGGGCACCGTGCTGCGCGTGCTGTCGCCCGGCGCCGACACCGAGGCGACCGTCATGGTGCGCGCCGTCGGCGGCGACCAGCAGATGCTCGAGCCGCTGAGCGTGCCGCTCGCGGCGGGGGTGCCGACCGAGGTCGGTCTCGGCGGGCTCGCCGAGGGCGAGTACGACGTCGAGGTGATTGCGGGCTCACCCGTCGTGGCCGGACTGTGGCAGGCCTCGGGCTTCGAAGAAGGAGCCGACTTCGCCTGGCTGCTGCCCTCGCCCGAGATCACGGTCCCGAGCCTGTTCGCGGTTCCCGTTGGCCCGGACGCCACGCTCACCGTCGCCAACCCCGGTGAGGCGCCGGTGACCGTCGCCGTGACCGATCGCACGGGCTCACTCGCGGGCGAGCTGATGCTCGAGCCGGGCGAGAGTGCGACGCTGGGCGTGCAGTCGCGCACGATCTACACGCTCGACAGCGGCGGGGCTCCCGTGCTCGCGGCGGTCACGATGAGCGGGCCGGGCGCGCTCGCCGGGTTCCCGATCTGGCCCGCGGATGCCGCCGCTCCCGCGATCCGCGTCTACCCGTGAGGCGGGTTCGGGTGCGGGTGCGGGTGCGTCGTCGTCGTCAGAAGTAGCGGAACCGTTCGGGGCCGAGGTCCCACGGGTCGCGATCGAGGTATTCGGCCGCTGCTCGGAAGACGGCGCTCTCGATCATCATGCGGCGGTGCAGCTCGTCGTCGCGGTGCAGGTGGCTGAGGCGTTCGATCGGCAGCCGGAACACGATGATCCGCTTCTTCGCGCTGAGCACGAGCCAGCGGGGGATGCCGTCTGCATCGGATGCCGCGGGCATGTCGGCGATCTCGAAGCTCACCTCGCGCAGCTCGGGCCACGCCGACCGCAGGAACTCCGCCGCCGTGCCGACGGCGAGGTCGAACCGCTCGACGCGGGTATCGAGCGGAGGCAGCGGCGGGCGGACGACCGCGCTGCGTCCGAGACGCCCGTGGCGGCCGTGCCGCGCGGGGCGGCGGACAGGCCTCGACGCACTCGAGGAACGACGCCATGGCATGCGCCCCATCCTACGGCGGTGGTGCGTAGCGGGCTCACGAGGGCTGGGTCCCTCGGTTCACTTGCCTCACTCTGCTGCCTGCCCACCGGTCGGGCGACGTTCTGTGACAAATGAACGACGTTGGGGTGGTGGGCTGGTCGGGGTGCGGGCCCTCGGTTCACTTGCCTCGTTCTGCTGTCGGGGTGCGGGGTCGGCGACGTTCTGCGACAAGTGAGCGACGTTGGGGTGGTGAGCTGGTCGGGGTGCGGGCCCTCGGTTCACTTGCCTCACTCGGCTGCCTGCCCACCGGTCGGGCGACGTTCTGTGACAAGTGAACCGGGAGTGCCCCCGCCCGGTGGCCGGGGTCAGCGGCGGACCGCGCGGCGCGGCATCCGGAATCGGAGTCAGGGCGCGACTAGTGTCGGAGCGATGCGCGAGAGACTCTGCTCCAAGGTGGGATGCGCCCGCGAGGCGGTGTCGACCCTGACCTACGACTACAACGACCAGATGGCGGCCCTCGGTCCGCTCGGAGCGTCGGGCGATCCGCACGCGCACGACCTCTGCGCGATCCACACCGATCGCCTGTCGGTACCCAAGGGCTGGGTCGTCGTGCGGCACGAGACGCTCCGCGCCTGACCCGCGACCGCGGACGCTGCCGCCCTCCGCCGCCGCCGCGCCGCGGCATCCGCGCCCGCCGCTCCGCGGCATCCCATGACGCCGAGACTGCAACGGAGCGCCGAGACAGCGGGTAGTACCCGCAGTCTCGACCTGCCGTTGCAGTCTCGCGGTCAAGGCCTCGCGGTCAAGGGCGCGCGGGAGACGGGCGGTGTCAGCGGGCGGGGAAACCGCGCGGCACGTCGGGGACGCCGGAGGTGAGGGCGGTGACCCGCTGATCCTCGAGCACGAGGGCGTTCAGCTCGCGGTCGCGCCGGATCGCGGCGACGCCGCACACGAACGACTCGGGGTCGACCGCCGGCACGGGGGAGACGTGGGCCGCGGCTTCCGAGGCGAGGGATGCCGCCAGGCGTGCCCGCGCCGCAGGCTCCAGCTCGGGAGCCTGTCGCGCGAACTGCGCGATGCGCCGCGCCAGGCGGTCGGGCAGGCGGGCGACGTCGGCGACGGCTCCCCATTCGGCCAGGGCGGGCGGCAGACCGGGCGCGGGAGCGGGAAGGGGCGGCGTGCGGGTGCGCTCGGAGTACGTGCCGGCGAGCAGATCGCCCAGCCGCTGCGACCGCGGCGTGAACGCACCCACGATGGCGGCGAGCCCGCCGAAGGTGAACCACAGCTCGAGCACTCCGACGAGGGCGCGGATGAACGCCTGACGGAACCCCGTCGCCCCGCCGTCGGTGCGCACGATGCGCCCGCCGACGGCGAGCTTGCCGAGGCTGCGCCCGCGCGTGAACGTCTCGACGGCGGTCGGGATCACGACCAGCACGAGGACCACCATCGCGATCGTCACCATCTGCGCGGCCGAATCCGCGAAGAGGTCGAGCCCGAACAGGAACGTCGCGACGAGGACGAACACGATCAGCAGCACGAGCCCGACGACGATGTCGATGAGGGCGCCGAGCGCGCGCAGGAAGAATCCGACGGGCTGCACATCGAGGGCGACGGCCTCGCCCGTGAGCACCTCGTCCTGATGGATCGTCGTCATCCGCGAGTCGGGCACGACGGTCGAAGGCATGCGTACAGTTAACCAAATGGACCTCGACGCGCTCACCGCCGCCCGCCGGCAGGAATGGGAGCGTCTCGACGAGCTGAGCCGGGCCCGTCGCCTGAGCGGTGCGCAGGCCGACGAACTCGTCGCGCGCTACCAGTCCGCCTCGGCCGATCTGGCCGATCTGAAGACCTCGGCGGGCCGCACGCCGCAGGGCGACCTCGTCTCGACGATCCTCGCCCGGGCACGGCTCGCGCTGACGGGCACACCCGAGAACGTGCTGAAGCAGATCCCGCGGTTCTTCGCCCTGCAGCTGCCGGCGGCGCTGTACCGCGTGCGATGGACGACCCTCGTCATCGCGCTCGGCTTCGTCGCGGTCGGCGCCCTCGTGGCGTTCTGGGTCTCGTCGGATCCCGCGCTGGTGGCCACCCTCGGAACGCAGCTGCAGCTCGAGGACTACGCCGAGAACCAGTTCACCGAGTATTACAGCGAGAACCCGGCAGCCGTGTTCGCGGGCACCGTGTGGACCAACAACGCCTGGATCGCCGCGCAGTGCGTCCTGTTCGGCATCACCGGGTTCTGGCCGCTCATGGTGCTCGTGCAGAACGCCGTCGGCGTCGGCACGGCGGCGGCGATCATGCTGGCGTTCGATCGCGGCGACGTCTTCGTGCTCTTCATCCTTCCGCACGGCCTGCTCGAACTGACCTGCATCTTCGTCGCCGGAGCGGCGGGTCTGCACATCTTCTGGGCCTGGGTCGCCCCCGGGCGCCGGTCGCGGGGCGCCGCCCTCGCAGAAGCGGGACGCTCGCTCGCGACGATCGCGATCGGGCTCGTCATCGCCCTCGCCGTCGCCGGGCTCATCGAGGGCTTCGTGACGGCTCAGCCGTGGCCGTGGCCCGTCAAGATCGGCATCGGCGCGCTCGCGCTCGGCGCGTTCGTGTTCTACATGGTGGTCATCGGCGGGCGCGCCGCACGCCGGGGCGAGTCGGGTGACCTCACCGAGTACGAGACGGGAACTCCGACCCTCGTTTCCGGGTGACCGTTACTTTGAATTCTTCAAAATAACGCGGTAAGATGGTGCCATGAGTGCACCCGCGGTCGACGTCTACGAGACGGATGCTGCCGAGCTCATCCGCACCGTCGGCTTGCGCGTCACCGAGCCCCGCCGCGCCGTGGTCGACGCCCTGCGCACGCACCCGCACGCCAGCGCCGACGCGATCTTCCAGGTCGTCGCGCGCACGGTTCCGCAGACGAGCCTGCAGTCCGTCTACAACGCGCTCGGCGATTTCGCCGAAGCCGGTCTCGTGCGACGCATCGAGCCCGCGGGTCGTCCCGGACTGTTCGAGCTGCGCGTCGGCGACAACCACCACCACCTCGTGTGCACGACGTGCGGCGACGTTCGAGACGTCGACTGCGCCGTCGGCGAAGCGCCGTGCCTGACGCCGTCCAATCCGCACGGCTTCACGTTGCACACGGCCGAGGTGACGTACTGGGGCCTGTGTCCCGACTGCGCGGCCGCAGCATCCACCCCCACCGCTTGACTCCACCGACATCCACGAGGAAGGAAACCATGAGCGACATCGACGACACGAAGACCGGCATCGGCGAGAACCCGACCGACACCGATCAGGCCGTCACCCCCATCGACACGCCCGTCGACGAGCGCGAGGACGGCGAGACCCGCCCGCGCCCGAACGAGGACGAGGGCAGCTGCCCCGTCATCCACGGCGACAGCCAGCCGCACCCGGCGACGGGATCGGCCAACCGCGTGTGGTGGCCCAACCAGCTGAACATCAAGATCCTCGCGAAGAACCCGCCCGCGCGTAACCCGCTCGGCGAGGACTTCGACTACAAGGCCGCGTTCGAGAGCCTCGACCTCGCCGAGGTCAAGGCCGAGATCGAGAAGACGCTCACGACGAGCCAGGACTGGTGGCCCGCCGACTTCGGCCACTACGGCCCGCTCATCATCCGCATGGCGTGGCACGCCGCCGGAACCTACCGTGTCACCGACGGCCGCGGCGGCGCCGGCACCGGCCAGCAGCGCTTCGCGCCGCTGAACAGCTGGCCCGACAACGTCAGCCTCGACAAAGCCCGCCGTCTGCTGTGGCCCGTCAAGAAGAAGTACGGCCAGAAGCTCTCGTGGGGCGACCTGATGATCCTCTCGGGCAACGTCGCGCTCGAGTCGATGGGCTTCAACACCTTCGGCTACGCCGGCGGTCGTCCCGACGTCTGGGAGCCCGACGACGACGTGTATTGGGGCCCCGAGACCACGTGGCTCGGCGACGAGCGCTACACGGGCGACCGTGACCTCGACAAGCCGCTGGCCGCCGTGCAGATGGGCCTCATCTACGTCAACCCCGAGGGCCCCAACGGCAACCCCGACCCGCTCGCCTCGGCGCGCGACATCCGCGAGACGTTCGGCCGGATGGCCATGAACGACGAAGAGACCGTCGCGCTCATCGCGGGCGGCCACACCTTCGGAAAGACCCACGGCGCGGCGCCCGACACGAACCTCGAGGACAACCCCGAGGCCGCGGGCCTGGAGCGCCAGGGCCTCGGCTGGAAGAACAACCACGGCACCGGCAAGGGCGACGACACGATCACGTCGGGCCTCGAGGTGACGTGGACCTATCACCCCACCCGCTGGGACAACGAGTTCTTCCACATCCTCTACGCGTACGAGTGGGAGCTCATGCGCAGCCCCGGCGGCGGCCACCAGTGGCGTCCCATCAACGGCGGCGGCGCCGACATGGTTCCGATGGCGCACTCGTCGGCCCGTCGCGAGCCCCGCATGCTCACGAGCGACATCGCCCTGCGGACCGACCCCGAGTACGACAAGATCTCGCGTCGGTTCAAGGATGACCCCGTGGCGTTCGGCGACGCGTTCGCCCGCGCCTGGTTCAAGCTCACGCACCGTGACATGGGCCCGGTCGCACGCTATCTCGGTTCCGAGGTTCCCACCGAGGAACTCGTCTGGCAGGACCCCGTGCCGGCGGTCGATCACGAACTGATCGACGACGCCGACGCGGCGGCGCTGAAGGCGCAGATCCTCGAGTCGGGCCTCACCGTCACCGAGCTCGTCTCGACGACATGGGCTGCGGCATCCACCTTCCGTGGCAGCGACAAGCGCGGCGGCGTCAACGGCGCCCGCATCCGCCTCGCCCCGCAGAAGGACTGGGTCGTCAACAAGCCGTCGCAGCTGCAGCGTGTGCTGGGCGTGCTCGAGGGCATCCAGTCCTCGTTCAACGACGGTCGCACCGACGGCAAGCAGGTTTCCCTCGCCGACCTCATCGTGCTCGCGGGCAACGCGGGTGTCGAGAAGGCCGCGAAGGATGCCGGTGTGGATGCCACGGTGCCCTTCCGCGCCGGACGCACCGACGCGACGCAGGAGCAGACCGACGTCGAGTCGTTCCGCTTCCTCGAGCCGGCAGCCGATGGCTTCCGCAACTACCAGGCGACGACCGCGATGGCCACGCCCGCCGAGTACCTGCTGCTCGACAAGGCGAACCTGCTCACGCTCACGGCTCCCGAGATGACCGTGCTCGTCGGCGGCCTGCGGGTGCTGGGCGCCAACTGGGACGAGTCCGAGTACGGCGTGTTCACCGACCGCGTCGGCGTGCTCACGAACGACTACTTCGTGAACCTGCTCGACCTCGGCACGACGTGGAAGCCGCTCGACCCGGGCTCGCACGCGTTCGAAGGACGCCGTGACGGCTCGGACGAGTTCTTCGGCCGCGGCACGCGCGTCGACCTGCTGTTCGGCTCGAACTCCGAGCTGCGCGCCGTCGCCGAGGTGTACGCCTCGGATGACGCGCAGGAGAAGTTCGTGCGCGACTTCGTCGAGGCGTGGGGCAAGGTCACCGAGCTCGACCGGTTCGACCTGAGCTGACGCACACACGCAGAAGCGGCCCGTCCCGATGTCCTCGGGGCGGGCCGCTTCGCGTTCGTGTCAGCGACCCCGGCGCTTCGCGCCGCGGGCGTCGGGCACGCGCGCCTCGGACTGCAGCGGCGGCAGCTGCACCGGCTCGAACAGTGCGCGATGCAGCCAGCCCGCAAGGACCGCGCCGACGAGCGGGAACACGATGAACACCCACAGCTGCGCGAGCGCGTCGATGCCGCCGTAGATGGCCGTCGCGATCGAGCGCGCGGGGTTCACCGACGTGTTGTCGATCGGGATCGAGATGAGGTGGATGACCGTGAGGGTCAGACCGATCGAGAGCCCCGCGACGTTGCCGTTGCCGCGCTTGGTGTGCGTGACGCCGAGGATCACCATGACGAAGATCGCCGTGAGGATGATCTCGGCGACGATCGCCGCGCCCAGCCCGAACCCGCCCGGAGAGTGCGCGTCGAAGCCGTTGCTCGCGAAGCCGCCGTCCTGCGCGTTCGCGAGCCAGTTCGCCGGCCCGAACAGCCCGATCAGGACGATGAGCGTCGTGCCCACGGCTCCGCCGACGAGCTGGGCGATGATGTAGCCGGGTGCATCCTTCCACGCGAAGCGGCCCGCGGCGGCCAGGCCGAAGGTCACGGCGGGGTTGAAGTGTCCGCCCGAGATGTTGCCCCACGCGTAGATGCCCGCCATGAGGGTCAGGCCGAACGCGAACGAGACGCCGACGAAGCCGACGCCGAGGGACGTGCCGTTGGCTCCGGTGCCGAAGTCGGCGGCGAAGAGGGCGGTTCCGATAGAGCCGAAGACGAGCAGGAACGTGCCGAGCGCCTCGGCGACGAGTTTGTTGGCCGTGGTGGGTGGGGTGACGAGGGTGTCCGACATGTGACGGCCTCCTTTCCTCGATCCGGAGCGTAGACCCTGCACAGCCGTTTCCCAGGTTTCGGCGCGCTCGCGTGTCCGAAGCGGCACATCCGGCTCCGGTGCGTTCGGTGCGTTCGGTGCGTTCGGTGCGTTCGGTGCGTTCGGTTCGTTTGCCTCACATTGCGCTCGAACTCGGGCCGGGCAGCAGAGTGAGGCAACTGACCCGGTCGGCGTTTGGTTCGTTTGCCTCACATTGTGCTCGAATCCGGGCCGGGCAGCAGAGTGAGGCAACTGAACCCTGTCGGTGTTTGGTTCGTTTGCCTCACATTGCTCTCGAACCTGGGCGCGGGCAGCAGAGTGAGGCAACTGAACCCGGTCGGCGTTTGGTTCGTTTGCCTCACATTGTGCTCGGCCCCGGGCCCGGGCAGCAGAGTGAGGCAACTGAACCCCGGGAGCCCTCGAGGGGAGCCGTCAGAGGCGGCCGGCGGCCTTGAGGGCGAGGTAGCGGTCGGCGATGCGGGGCGGGAGGGCGTCGGGGGTGTCGGTGATGGCCTCGGCGCCGGCGCGGGCCATCGCGCTCGCGACGCGCTCGGCCTCGCGCGCCGTGCGCTCGGCGGCGGCTTCGCCGTAGACGTCGGCCGCGTCCGGACGTGCGACGGGCCCGGGGCGCTCATCGGCGACCGTGCCGACCAGCACGTGCGCGCGCTGCGCGAGCGCGGGCAGCGATCCGAGGAACCCGCGCGACGCGTCGACGGCGTCCTGCGCCGTCAGTACGACCACGAGCGAGGGGCGCGAAGTGAGGGCGCGCACCTGGGCGAAGGCGGCATCCCAATCGGTGTCGATCAGCTGCGGCTCGACGGGAGCCATCGCCTCGACGAGCGCGGGAAGCAGCCCCGGCCCGTCGACCCGCGTCACGCGCGCCCGGATCGTGCGGTCGAACATGACCAGGTGCACGTGGTCGCCCGCGCGGTTCGCGAGCGCCGCGAGCAGCAGCGCCGCCTCCATCGCGGCATCCAGCCGCACGCCGTCGCCGACGCGCGCGGCCGCCGTGCGCCCCGTGTCGATGACGATGACGACGTGCCGATCCCGCTCGGGGCGCCACGTGCGGATCATCGTCGTCGCCGAGCGCGCGGTCGCCCGCCAGTCGATCGAGCGCACGTCATCACCGCGCACGTACTCGCGCAGGCTGTCGAACTCGGTGCCCTGGCCGCGCACCTGCACGCTCGTGGAACCGTCCAGCTCGCGCAGCCGCGCGAGGCGCGACGGCAGGTGCCGCCGGGAGGTGAAGGGCGGCAGCACGCGCACGCTGCCCGGCGCATCCAGACGCACCTGGCGGCCCGCGAGGCGGAGCGGCCCGTCGGAGCGCACGACGACGAACGACGAGCGCAGCTCACCGCGACGCCGCGGCAGCAGCGGGATCGTCAGCGCGCGGCTCTCGCCGGGCGGGATCGAGATCGTCGAGCGCTCCAGCGGGGCACCGGCGGTCGGCTGCCACGCGTCGCGCACGCGACCCCGGATGCCGCGCCTTCCGGTATTGCGCAGCCGCAGCGTCGTGTCCACTCGCGCACCCAGAAGCGTGCGTGCCGGTGCGGGGCGCTCGACGGCGAGGGCGCGCGGATCAGGTGCCGCCGCGGCATCCGCGATCGCCGCCACGACGCACAGGGCGAGCCATCCCGCCGCTGCGACCCACGCGTCGACGCCGCCGAGCGAGAGCAGCACGACGGGCACGACGCCGAGGGCGACGAGAAGGGGAAGGCGGCCGGTGAGGTACATGGTGTGGGTGGGGGTCTCCTGAGGCTGACGAGATCTCGATACGCGCGCTTCGCGCGCTACTCGATCTGACCCGGGTCGCATCAACGCCGCTGCGCGGCATTGATCCGACCCGCGTCAGATCGGCACCCGCGTCTGCTGCAGCACCGAGCCGAGCACGGCATCGACCGAGACGCCTTCGAGCTCGGCGTCGGGGCGCAGGCGGATGCGGTGACGCCACGTCGGCACGAGCATCGTCTGCACGTGATCGGGCGTGATGGCGGGATAGCCGCCGAGCCACGCCCATGCCTTCGCGGCGGCCAGCAGCGCCGTCGAGGCGCGCGGGCTCACCCCGAGCTGCACGGAGGGACTCTCGCGCGTCGCCCGCGCCAGGTCGACGACGTAGCCGAGCACGTCGTCGGACACGGTGACGGATGCCGCGGCCTCGCGCGCCGCCCGCAGCTGATCGGCCGTCGCGGCAGGGCGGACCCCCGCGGCCGCGAGGTCGCGCGGATTGAAGCCTTCAGCGTGGCGGCGCAGGACGTCGAGTTCGGCGTCGCGTCCGGGCACGTCGACCAGGAGCTTGAGCAGGAACCGGTCGAGCTGCGCCTCGGGCAGCGTGTAGGTGCCCTCGTGCTCGACGGGGTTCTGCGTCGCGGCGACGAGGAACGGGTCGGGCAGGCGCCGGCTCACGCCGTCGGTCGACACCTGACGCTCCTCCATCGCCTCGAGCAGAGCGGACTGCGTCTTGGGCGGTGTGCGGTTGATCTCGTCGGCGAGCAGAACGTTCGTGAAGACCGGCCCCTCGCGGAACTCGAACTCGCCTGCCTTCGCGTCGTAGACGAGCGAGCCCGACACGTCGCCGGGCATGAGGTCGGGGGTGAACTGGATGCGCTTCGTGTCGAGTCCGAGCGCCGTCGAGAAGGCTCGCACGAGCAGCGTCTTCGCGACGCCGGGCACGCCCTCGAGCAGCACGTGGCCGCCCGCGAGCAGCGCGATCAGCAGGCCCGTCACGGTGCCGTCCTGCCCGACGACGGCCTTGCCGACTTCGAGGCGCACGCGGTTCATCGTCTCGCGCAGCGCCGCATCGTCGTGCGATGCGGGCTCGGGGTTCAGGTCGGTCATGGCAGGTTCCTTTCCGGGCGGACGGCCGCGTGCACGGCGTCTTCGAGGTCGCGGAGGCGCCCGCGCAGCGTCAGCAGGTCGCCGTCGGTGCGGGGCACGTCGTCGATGAGGAGCGCCCGCACGTCGCCGCGCGGCATGCCGGTGCGGGACGCGGCGGCGTCGGCGATCTCGGGCGCGGATGCCGCGGGCCCGAGGGCGAGCGCCCGGCTGATCCGTCCGAGCGCGCCGATGCGCAGCTGGTCGGCCGCATGGCCGGCGTCGCGGGCTCGGGCGTAGAGCCGCCCGCGTCCTTCGGTCGTCTCGGACGCGCGCACCGTCACCGGGAGCCGCTCCGCGACGAGGGGTCCGAACCGGCGTCCGCGCCAGATCGCGGCGGCGATCCCGGCGGCCAGGAGCACGACGATGGCGGGGCTGACCCACGGGGGAGTGAGCTCGCCGAGCGTCGGATCGGTTGCGGCGAGATCCGTGTCGCCGAGGCTCGGCACGTACCAGACGACGAGCGGATGCCGCCCCATGAGGTTCAGAGCGAGCGCGGCGTTGCCGGCGTCGGCGAGGTACTCGTTGGTGAACAGCGTCTCGCCGTCGACGGCCGAGATGCGGCGATCGCCGTCGGTGCCGACGAGCAGCCCCATGCCTTCGCCCGCCGGGTAGCAGGCGGTCCTGCCGGAGCCGGGGGAGAAGACGCGGCCGGGCGCGACCGGCCCGGCGCGTTCGGCGTCGGCGAGGTCGCACGCGGGGGCCACGGCGTCGCCCGACGCGAAGCCCGCCGTCGCGGAGCCGGCGAGGAAGAGGCGCAGCTCGCGCGAGCGCGGCTCGATCAGCACGAGGTCGGTGGCGGCGTCGCCGAGCTCCTCGACGGCGTCGTCGGACAGGGCGGGGGCGGCGGGGAGCACGAGGGTCGCCTCAGCAGCGGACAGGGCCGACGCGGCCTCGGCGCGATCACGCGCGACGATCACGTCGACGCCCTGCGCGCGCAGCAGCTGGGTGACGGCACGCGTGCCGAGGATGCCCGCGGAGTCGGGGTCCAGCGCGTCGCGCTGCGTCCACTCGCCGAGCTGGACGATGGCGCCGCCGATGCCGCCGACGACGAGGATGATCAGGGCGATGACGACCCATGCCCCCACGCGGCGACGTCGCGTCCCCTCGCGCACCTCGACCGCCGTCACGCGTTCGCCGCCGCGGTCTCGGGGATCGGGGCGCGGGCGGCGCGGAGCGCGTCGTCGACGTCGGCGACGCGGGCATACAGGTCGCGCGTGCCGGGACGGCGGAGGTACCGCACATCGTCGAACGCCGTCGCTGCCGCCTCGAGGGGCGCAGCCGAGGCGGGGAACACCGCGGACGCGGCGCGCGCGAACCCGTGCACCGTCGTTCCGGGCGGCGTCTCGACGACACCGCGCTCGTGCAGGCCGCGCGCGAGAGCGCGGAAGCGCAGCACGATCGCGGCATCCCATTCCTGTTTCGATGCGTGGGATGCCGCGGCCGCACGCAGTTCGGCCGCCGAACGATCGTCGGTCTCGCCGAAGAGCACGCCGCGGGCGGCAGGCAGACGACGGGTCGAGCGCGGCATGCCCCACACGAGGAAGGCGACGACGATGAGGAGGACGACGATCCCCGTCACGATGAGCGCGAGCACGAGGCCCCACTCGCCGCTCACCTGCGTCGAGAAGAGCCGTTCGATGAACTGCGCGACGGCGCGTGCGGCGCGGTCGAAGAAGGTCGGCTCCGCCTCACGGTAGGCGGGATCGGCGAGCTCGCGCTCGGCCCACTCGCGGGCCTCGTCCCCGTCGGGAATGAGGGGCAGGTCGGCGAGTCGGGTCAGCGTGGCGGCGACCGTCACGGGGCCTCTCGGCCCGCCTCGGGCGGAGCGGCGCCGGGGGCCGTCCACTGCGTCGGCGCTGCGGGAGGAGCGGGGGGCCGGGCGGAGGCCGCCGGACCTGCGGGGGACGCGTCCGCGGCATCCGCGGGCTGCGCGGGGTGCGAGGGCTGCGCGGGCGACGGCTGCGCGGGCGACGCGTCGGGCGGCATCGGCGTCGCGTAGGGCGGCGTCGGCGCCGCGTAGGGCGGCTGATTCGCGGCCGGATAGGGGGGTGCCGGGTATCCCTGCGGGCCGGACGGGCCCTGGGGCACCGGGTAGCCCTGTTGCGGAGCGGAGCCCTGCTGCGGCGAGTGCCCCTGCTGCGTGGGGTGTCCCTGCTGGGGCGCGTACCCCGGCGGCGGTGGGTACCCCGGCGGCGGTGCGTAGCCCGGCTGGGGCGCGTACCCCGGCTGGCCGGCGTAGGCCGGGTACGTGGGAGTGAGGTACGGCGACGGCATGTCGCGGCCGATGTGGGCGGCGTAGGGGTCGGGAAGACCGGTGGCACCGGCATCTCGCTTCTCGACGTATTCGAGCAGGTCGAGGTCGAGACCCTCGTGCCGCATGCGGCAGTCGACGTAGATGAGGGCCGTCGCCGTCGATTGCACGACGAGCGCGATCGACTGGATGAGCAACGCGACGGCGTACGTCAGCAGGAACGTGACGATCATGCTGATGACGTAGGTCGCCTCGTTCTCACCCGTCGGAGAGATGATGACGCCGAGCCCCGCCGACAGGAACGAGAAGGGCAGGCTCACGACCTGGCCGACGACACCGAAGATGGCGCTGATGAGCACGATGACGCCCAGCGCGGGCCAGAAACGCCCGCGCGTGAGAGACCACGAGCGGCGCACGGCACCGCGGATCGTGGCGCGCTCCATCAGGATGACCGCCGGCACGAGCAGCAGCTTGATCATGAGCCACCAGTACAGCGGGATCGCACCCAGGACGAGCAGGATGCCCAGCACGATCGCGACGGGCCACGCGACGAACCCGACCGCGATGACGACACCGGCGAGGACGGCGATGGCCAGCAGCGCGGCGGTTCCGATGATGAGCGACCACCCGATGACGCGCCACACGACGGGCTTCACCTGACGCCAGAGCGCACCGAGCGTGCGCTTCTCGGCGACGACGGCGTGACTGACCTCGACGACGACGACCGCCTGCACGATGACGGTCAGGGCGGTCGCGGCCAGCCCGAGCACGAAGCTCGCGACGACGGTCAGGGCGATCGAGCCGGCGAGGACCGCCTCGAACTCCTCGCTGCCGGGGCGCACCGTGTCCAGGCGCGAGAAGGACGCGAACGAGATGAGCCCGATCGCGACGAGGATCACGACGAAGGCGACGGTCTGCACGACGAGCGCGAAGCCCAGCAGCACGCGCGGGTTCTGGCGCAGGGCGACGAAGGATCGCCCCAGAATGGTGCCGAAGCCGAGCGGATGCAGCGGCACGATGCCCGGGCGGGATGCGGGCGTCCAAGCCGGATAGGCGGTCACGGCTGATCCTCCTGAGGGCTCGGCGGGCCGGGGTCGATCCATCGTGTCACACCCCGCCGACGCGCTCGGCGTCTGTACGGCCGGTGTCGACTACTCTGTGGGAATGCATGGGTGCTCCCGGATCGGCGCCCCGCGGACGCAAAGGACGAGTGGGTCATGACTTCACGCATCCTGGTGGTCGACGACGACACCGCCTTGGCCGAGATGATCGGGATCGTGCTGCGCACGGAGGGCTTCGAGACCGTCTTCTGCGCGGACGGCGCGAAGGCCGTCGACACGTGGCGCGACGAGCGTCCCGACCTCATCCTGCTCGACCTCATGCTTCCCGGGATGGACGGGATCGAGATCTGCACGCGTGTGCGGGCCGAGTCCGGCATCCCGATCATCATGCTCACGGCCCGCACCGATACCGCTGACGTCGTCAAGGGGCTCGAGTCCGGCGCCGACGACTACATCGTCAAGCCGTTCAACCCGAAGGAGCTGGTCGCGCGCATCCGCACGCGTCTGCGCCCCGTCGCCCAGACTGAGAGCGAGGTGCTGCGCATCGGCGATCTCACGGTCGACGTCGCGGCCCACGAAGTGCGGCGCGGCGACGACCTCATCGCCCTCACGCCGCTCGAGTTCGAGCTGCTCGTCGCGCTCGCCGCGAAGCCGCAGCAGGTGTTCTCACGCGAGATGCTGCTCGAGCAGGTCTGGGGCTACCACTACAAGGCCGACACTCGCCTCGTGAACGTGCACGTGCAGCGTCTGCGCGCCAAGGTCGAGAAGGATCCCGACAACCCGAAGATCGTGACGACCGTGCGCGGCGTCGGCTACCGCGCCGGCGCGCTCGCCTGAGGCGGACATGAGCTCGGTGGACACGGGCGGGATCGTCCGCGTCCCCGTGCTGGATTGGCGCAGCTGGCGGGCGTGGCCCGACAACGTGGCGCGCCTGTGGCGGCGGTCGCTGCGCTTCCGGACGGTGCTCGTGACGCTCGCCCTGACGGCGCTGGCCGTCATCGTGGCCTGCGTGTGGATGGCGATCTCGGTTCAGCGCGACCTGTTCGACTCGCGCCGGGATCAGATCCTCACCGACGCGCTCCGGGCGACGACGGCCGCACAGGAGACGCTCGACTCCGCCGTGCTCGGCGATGCGGCGCAGCTGCAGAACCTGCTCTCCACGACCGGCACGGACCTCATGGCGCAGGCCGCGAGCGACGGCATCCGCATCGTCCGCATCGACACGGCGCCTTCGCAGATCGCGCCCCAGGACCTCGCCGTCGGAACCTCGTTCGAGCAGGCGATCACTCCCGAGCTCGCCCAGCGCGTCGAGGCGGACTCCGGTCAGCAGTGGTGGCAGTCGGTCGCGCTGCCGCAGATCGGCGGATCCGTCGTTCCCGGCATCGTCGTCGCGCAGCAGGTCTCGATCCCCGTCGCCGACATCGGACCCTACGCCGTCTATCTCGCCTACGATCTCGGCGCCTCGGCGCAGACGCTCGGGTTCGTGCAGGCCACGCTGTGGGGCGTCGGCATCGCCCTCGTGCTGCTCATCAGCGGCATCGCGTGGTTCGTGCTGCGCTCGGTCACGACACCCATCGGCGAGGCGGCCGAGACGAGCGCCAAGCTCGCCGCCGGACGCCTCGATGTGCGCCTGCCCGTGCGCGGAGAAGACGAGCTCGCGACGCTCGGGCGTTCGTTCAACGCGATGGCCGACAGCATCGAGTCGCAGATCAAGGAGCTCGCCGACCTGTCGTTGGTGCAGCAGCGGTTCGTCTCGGATGTGTCGCACGAGCTGCGCACGCCGCTCACGACGATCCGGCTGGCCGCCGACATGATCAACGACCATCGTGACGAGTTCGATCCCGCCACGGCGCGTGCGGCGGAGCTGCTCAACGCGCAGGTGCAGCGCTTCGAGCTGCTGCTGACCGACCTGCTCGAGATCAGCCGCTACGACGCCGGGTCGGTGCAGCTCGAGCTCGAGCCGACGAGCCTCGCGCACCTGGCCGAGGATGTCATCGGCTCGATGGAGCAGCTGGCCGAGCAGCACGGCAGCGATGTGCGCCTCGTGGCACCCGGCGGCTACACGCTCGTCGACATGGATCCCCGCCGCATCCGCCGTATCGTGCGGAACCTGCTGGGCAACGCGATCGAGCACGGCGAGGGGCGGCCCATCGTCATCACGGTCGACAGCGACGGGGGCGCGGTCGCTCTCGGCGTGCGCGACTACGGTCTGGGGATGAGCCCCGAATCGGTCGAGCACGTGTTCGACCGCTTCTGGCGCGCCGACCCGTCGCGAAAGCGCACGATCGGCGGCACGGGGCTCGGGCTGTCGATCGCCCTCGGTGACGCGCGACTGCACGGCGGAGAGCTCGCCGTCTGGTCGGAGCTCGGCAACGGCACGAACTTCGTGCTCACGCTGCCCCGGCGCAAGGGACGCCTCACCGCACCGTCGCCCCTTCCCGTCGAGCCCGTCGACGATGTCGGTGCGGCGCTGGAAGACCTCGGTCTCACGCAGCCGATCGAGGTGCTGCGCGACACGACGGGAACGGATGCCGCCGGGGCAGGGGGCAGACGATGACGCGCCGGCGGTGGGCAGTCGCGATGGTGGCCGTGCTCGCCCTCGCGCTGTCGGCGTGCACCGGTCTGCCCACGGGCGGCGGCGTCAACGAGGGTCTCGCGGGCGGCGGCGATGTGGATCCGCCCGACATCTCGCTCATCCCCGATCGGCCGCAGGCCGGGGCGACGCCCGAGCAGATCGTCGACGGCTTCCTGCGCGCCGGCTCAGGGGTCGCCGACGACTGGGCGCGCGCGCAGGAGTTCCTCGCGCCGCAGTTCCGCGGCGAGTGGGATCCGAACGCCGGCGTCACGATCGACGTGCTCGGCTCACGCGAGACGCGCCTGCTCGACGACGACACCGTCTCGGTGCTCGTGTCGCAGGTCGCGCGCGTCGACGAGAAGGGATCGTACGAGCGCGTCGAAGAGGGCCCGACGACACTGACGTTCGAACTCGCACAGCAGGACGACGGCGAGTGGCGCATCGCCGAAGCGCCCGACGGCATCGTGCTCGACCGATCGCTGTTCACCTCGATCTTCAACGACTACTCGCTCGCCTACTTCGACACGACGTGGAACTACCTCGTGCCCGACGTGCGCTGGTTCCCCCGCTCGCGCGTCGCCTCGAGGATCGTGGCGGCGCTGGTGAACCGTCCGAAGAGCGAGTGGCTCGCGGCATCCGTCAGATCAGCCTTCCCCGAGGGCGTGTCGGCCGTGCCGTCGGTCACGGTCGCGGCCGGCGGTGTGGCGACGGTCGGCCTCACCGAAGACGCGCTCGCGCTCGATCAGGAGACGCGCGACCGCATGCAGACGCAGCTCAAGGAGAGCCTCCGAACGGCCAACATCACGCAGGTCGAGATGGTCGTCGGCACGACGGTGCTCAGCGCCGAGCCGGTGCCGGTGCGCCGTACGGCGGTGTCGGGGCCCGCCCTGGTCAAGACCGAGGCGGGTTTCGGATTCCTGTCGGGAGACGAGCTGCTGCCGATCCCGGGCCTGTCCGGCACCATCGCCGACGTCGACGCGACCGCCGTGCAGGTCACCGGCGACCGCGACCTCGCCGCCGTGCAGCGCACCGACGGCTCGGTATGGCGCGTCCCCGCGGGGGGCGAGGCGAGTCTCGTCGATGACCGGCCCCGGCTCGTCGAGCCGTCGGTCGACCCGTTCGGGATCATCTGGAGCGTCCCGCGCGACACCCCGCACGCCGTGCGCGCCCAGCTGCCCGACGGCACCGTCGTCGACGTCACCGAAGCCTGGCCCGAGACGACCGAGATCTCGGCGATGGCGATGTCGCGCGACGGCGCACGCATCGCGGGGCTCGTGACCGCCGGCGGCCGCACCGCCGTGTGGGTCTCGGGCGTGCTGCGCGGCGACGCCGGCGTGCCGACGGGTCTCGGCGCGCCCATTGTGCTCGGAATCGCCGGCGACGACGGGCGCGCGCTGGCGTGGCTCGACGAGACGACACTCGGAGCGCTCGCGGGTGGCGGCGAGACGGCGAGCGTGCTCACACAGCCCGTCGGCGGGCCCGGCACATCGGTCACGGCTCCCTCCGAAGCCGTCTCGATCGCGACCGGCAGCACGCTCGCCTCGACGCGACTGCGCGGAGCCGACGGCTTCCTCTACACGCGACGGGGTCCGAACTGGCAGGAGAGCGGCGCGGGCGTGCTCGTGCTCGCGACACAGCAGGGCACGCCCGAATAGACGGTCCCTCCCCAGTCGCGGGCGGGGCCGGACTGTGCACCGGACGCGGCCGCGCGGCAGCCGGTGCGAACGGATGCTGCGATGCTCGGCGCCGTGGACCCGTCATCGCCCGTCCGGCGCGCGCTCGCCGATGCCCTCACCTTCGTGCTGCCCGTCGACTGCGCGGGATGCGGCGTGCCCGATGTCGCGCTGTGCGAGCAGTGCGTCGGGCTGCTGGCGCCCGCCGTCGAGCACCGGACCGTCGCCGGTCTCGATGTCTGCAGCGGCCTGCCGTTCGACGGTGTCGCGGCGCGCGTGCTGCGCGCGCTCAAGGAGGAGGGGCGCACGGGTCTCGCCCGGCCCCTGGCGCCCGCACTGCGGGCGGCGATCGACGGGGGTTTCGGAGCGGCCGCCGTCGTCGTGCCGGTGCCGACCTCGCGGGCGTCGTTCCGCCGCCGCGGCTATCACGTCGCCGAGCTCGTCGCCCGGCGGGCGGGGCTGCGCGTCGAGCGGCGCCTGCGGCTCGTGCGGCAGCCGGCGGACCAGCGTGGTCTCGACGAGGTCGAGCGGCGCCGCAACGTCGCGGGGAGTGTGATCGCGCGGGGTGCGGCATCCCGTCGCGTCGTTGTGCTCGACGATGTCGTGACGACCGGTGCGACGCTCGCCGAGGCTGCGCGGGCGCTGCGCGAGGCCGGGGCCGACGTTCTCGGGGCGGTCACGATCGCCGCCACGCCGCGGCGTTCGCTGACAGGGGAAAGCCGTGCGTGACACGGCATGGTCCGCGCCGATAGCGTGGGGAGGACAAGGCGACTGATGGTCCGCCCTTGACCGGGCGGACCGGAACAAGGAGGTCAAGGATGGAAACCAACATCGCCGGCGTGGGAGTGAGCATTTCGGATCGCTTCCGCGGCGTGGTCGACGAGAAGGCCGTCCGCATCGAGAACCTCGCTCCGAAAGCGCAGCGACTCGACGTCAAGGTCACGCACCGCGCTTATCACAACGGCCGTGTCGAAGACGAGACGGTCGAGCTCACGGTGACCGGCAAAGGACCCATCGTCCGCGCCGAGGCCGTCGACGGCGACAAGTTCGCGGCGCTGGACATGGCGGTCGACAAGCTCACCGAGCAGCTGCGGCGCGCGAAGGACAAGCGCATCGACGCGCGCAAGCACCCCCGCGGTGCGAAGCTCGACAAAGAGAGCGGATCGCTGCAGGGCGTGGACATCCAGCCGGCGTCGGTCGAAGCGCTGCGCGCGGTCGCGACCGGTGAAGTGCCGGTCCTCGCGGGGGCGGAGGACGACGAGGACTACACGCCCGTCGTCATCCGCACGAAGGAGTTCGCCCCCGAGTGGATGACCGTCGAAGACGCCGTCGACCGCATGGAGCTCGTCGGGCACGACTTCTTCCTGTTCATCGACGTGCGCACCGACCACCCGAGCGTCGTCTACCGCCGCAAGGGCTGGGACTACGGCGTCATCTCGCTGGCGACGCAGGCCTCGCCCGAGGCCGTCGCGTCGTAGCACCGACCTGATCGCACGGATGCCGCGGGCTCAGGCTCGCGGCATCCGCTGTGTCGTGGGGTCGCTGCCCGGCGGGTTCGGGGCGGATTTCGATCGCGACGCGCCGTCGTGCTCGGGGTGTCGCGCCAGGAACGCGCCCCGAACCGCCTGAGGTGGTCAGTCGAACATGCCGTCGAGCAGGCTGCCGATCACGAGGCCGCCGAGGATGCCGCCCATGACGCCGTTTCCCCCGTCGCCGCCGCGGCGACCACCGCCCCAGTTCCCGCCCCACTGGTCCTGCTGCGGGCGGGCCGCGTCGATGTCGCGCTGGGCGAGCTGCAGGGCTTCGCCGGCGAGGAACGCCACCCGGCGCGCCATCGCCATCGCCTGCTCGCGGTGGTCTTCGTCGATCTGCGTGACGACGGATGCCGAGGTGCCCAGGTAGCGGTCGAGATCGACCCGCACGCGCTCGGCCTCGGCGAGGCGCGTGCGCGCGTCCGCGCCGATCCAGCCGCGGTGACCGGCGATGACGTCGCGGGCGACGGCGAGCTGCCGGTCGGAGTCGTCGATGCTGTGCCGCACGTGCTCGAGCGGTGGGATGGGGCGGGCAGCGCGCTCGCGCGCCGTCGCGATGGCGGCATCCAGCCCCTCGTTCGCGGCGCGCAGGCGCGTGAGCTGCGTGAACGGGTCGGTGTTGACCCCCGCGGCGGGAAGCGCCGCGAGCGCGGCCTGGAGGTCGTTGATCGCGGCGGAGACGCCGGGGGAGCGGGGCTCCTTGAGCGCGACGACGATGTCTTCGCGGGAGTCCTCGACGATCGCGGCGAGCGTCGACTCGGCGCGCAGTGCCTCGACCTCGAACGTCTCGACGGCATCGAGCAGCGTCGCCGCGCGGCGCACCGACTCGGTCGAGGCCTCGAGGGCGAGGTTCGCCTGCTCACGCTGTCCTGCTTCGCGTCGACGCTCCGCGACGCCGGCGCTGTGCTCGGCGAAGACGAGCAGCTGGTCGGCTTCGGCGGGGTTGGACTCGACCTGCGCGAGCGCCTCGGGAGCGTAGCGCGCGGCGAGCCGGGAGACCGTGTCGCGGGCTGCGGGGATGCGCGCGCGCAGGTGTGCGGCATCCGATCGCACCTTCGCGATGATCTCGGGAGCGCGACGTGCGCGGGCGATGCGCTCGGCGAGGGATTCGGTACGGTCATCGAGCAGGTCTTCGGCCCACCCGCACAGCTGGACGATGCGCGCGTTGCGCGTGCGCAGCTCTTCGGGGGTGTCCGGGATCTCGTCGTGGTTGAGCTGGTGCAGGTGGAAGGCCTCGCCGAGGTGCTCTTTCACGGCGGTGAGCGCCTCGCGCAGCTCCTTCGTCGAGTCGGGTCCGAGCTCGGCTTCGGCGAACGCGAGCTCGTCGCTCGTGACGCGGATCCGCTCGTCGGCGGCGACGAGGGCGGTGCGCGCCTTACGGGCGAGATCTGCGTCGTGGGTCTGCAGTTCTTCCTGCTCGCGCTTGCGTTTGCCCCAGAATCCAGCCATGCCTCCGATCCTACGGGCGGTGGCCGAACGTCGGCTGCGCGGGGGCGGCCCGGTGCGTCCGCCCACCGCGAACCCCCGACCGCGAGCCCCGAAGACCGCGAGACTGCAACGGCGCGCCGAGACAGCGGGTGAACCCCACGGTCTCGGCGCGCCGTTGCAGTCTCGCGGTGAGGGATGCCGCGGGGTCGCGGCATCCGCTCGGGTCGAGTGCGCCGGGGTGCGGGTCAGGCGCCGGGGTGCGGGTCCGGCGCCGGGGTGCGGGTCAGGCGTCGTCGGCGGCCTTGTGGCGGGGCTTGCGGGCGGGACGGTCGTCGGGCGCGGCGTCGCGGTGCCCGCGGTCGTCGCGGTACGAGCCCCGACGGTCGTCCCGACGCGCGCGGTCGTCGCGGTCGTCCCGGCGCCGCGAGGGGCCGCCGGTGTCGGGGCGCAGCTCGATCAGCTTGCCCGAGATGCGGGTGTCGGCCAGGCGTGAGAGTGTGTCGCGCGGCAGGTCGGCCGGCAGCTCGACGAGCGAGAAGTCCGGTCGGATCTGGATCGCGCCGAAGTCGTCGCGGCGCAGGCCGCCCTCGTTGGCGAGTGCACCGACGATCTGCCGCGGCTCGACGCGGTGGCGCTTGCCGACGGCGATGCGGTACGTCGCCATGCCCTCGCGCGACCGGCGTGGGCCGCGGTCACCGCGCTCGGGCCGGTCGCCGCGTTCGCGGTCGTCCCTGCTGCGGGCGGGACGTTCGGGCTCGGCCTCGAGCAGCAGCGGAACCTCGCCCTGCGCGACGACGGCGAGGGCTGCGGCCACATCGACCTCGGGCACGTCGTGGTGGCGCACGTAGTGGGCGACGATGTCGCGGAACCGCTCGACGCGGGCGGTCTCGCCGAGGGCGGCGGTGATCCGGTCGTCGAACCGCGAGAGCCGCGTGACGTTGACCTCGTCGACGCTCGGCAGCTGCATCTCGGTGAGCTCCTGGCGGGTTGCGCGCTCGATCGCCCGGACCAGCCCGCGCTCGCGCGGCGTGACGAAGCTGATCGCGTCGCCGGAGCGTCCGGCCCGCCCCGTGCGGCCGATGCGGTGCACGTAGGACTCGGTGTCGGTGGGGATGTCGAAGTTCACGACGTGCGAGATCCGCTCGACGTCGAGGCCGCGGGCGGCGACGTCGGTCGCGACGAGGATGTCGAGCTTGCCCGACTTCAACTGGTTGACCGTGCGCTCGCGCTGCACCTGCGCGACGTCGCCGTTGATCGCGGCGGCGGAGTATCCGCGCGCGCGCAGCTTCTCGGCGATCTCCTCGGTGACGCTCTTGGTGCGGCCGAACACGATCATGCCGTCGAAGTTCTCGACCTCGAGGATGCGCGTGAGGGCGTCCATCTTCTGCGCGAACGAGACGATCAGATAGCGCTGCGTCGTCTTGGACGAGGTGGTCGTCTTGGACTTGACCGTGATCTCTTCGGGATCGTTCAGGTACTGCTTCGAGATGCGGCGGATCGCGGCGGGCATCGTCGCCGAGAACAGGGCGACCTGCTTCGTGTCGGGGGTCTCGGCGAGGATCGTCTCGACGTCTTCGGCGAAGCCCATCTTGAGCATCTCGTCGGCTTCGTCGAGCACGAGGAAGCGCAGCTCCGACAGGTCGAGCGTGCCCTTGTCGAGGTGATCCATGATGCGACCGGGGGTGCCCACGACGATGTGCACGCCGCGGCGCAGGGCCGACAGCTGCACGCCGTACCCCTGCCCGCCGTACACCGGCAGGACATGCACGCCCTTCAGGTGCGACGCGTACTTCTCGAACGCCTCGCACACCTGCAGTGCCAGTTCGCGCGTCGGAGCGAGCACGAGCGCCTGCGGAGTCTTCTGCTCGATGTCGAGCCGGTCGATGATCGGCAGCGCGAAGGCGGCCGTCTTGCCCGTGCCGGTCTGCGCGAGTCCGACGACGTCACGCCCGTCGAGCAGCGTCGGGATCGTGGCCGCCTGAATCGCCGACGGTGTCTCGTATCCGACGTCGCGCAGGGCCTTCAGCGCCGCGTCACCGAGCCCGAGGTCGGCGAACGTCATCGGCGCGGGCTCGGCAGGAGCCTCGACATCGATCGGGTCTTGATCTGTGGACACAGTTCAGGGTACCCGGGCACTCTGCGCGACGCGTCAGTTCCGGATGGACGGTCGAATACGTCGCGCGCGTGCTCCCGGTCGACGCCGACGTGGCCATCATCGCGGCGTCGCTGCACGTTCCCGATCCCAGGCCGCTCGCCGATTCCTTCATCGCCGCGACGGCGCTGCATCACAATCTCACGGTCGTCACGCGCAACACCAAAGACTTCGCGCCGCTCGGTGTGCGGGTGCTCGATCCGTGGAAGGGCTGACGCGGCTCACGTGATCGCGGTGCGCCGTCTGCCCGACTCCGACGTGCTCACTCCGCCGCCGGTCGCCCGCGCTTGGGGCGCTCGGTGGACAGCGACAGCTCGAGGGCGTGTTCCGGATGCTGCGCCAGTCGCTGCTCGACGTGATCGAGCCAGCGCACCTCGGCCTCGGCCGCGAAGATCATCGAGTCCACGACGAGCGCCCAGGCGAGCTCTTCGGGCCCCTCGGGATTCGCGCCGGCGTACCTCGCGCGGTTGAGCGACTGCAGCCGCGCGAGGGATGAGCGCCGCTGCGCCTGGATGATCCCGGCGACATCGACGCCCGGCAGGGTCGCGGCGACCGCCAGCTTGATCGCGAGCTCGTCGCGCGTGCCCTGACCGCGCTCCACGGGCGAGTCGAGCCAATCGCGCACGGCCGCCGTGCCGGCATCCGTGATCTGCCAGTAGACGTGCCCGTGTTCGTCGACGTCGTCCTTCACGACGAGGCCGTCGCGCTCGAGTCGGTCGAGCGTGTTGTAGATCTGACCGACGTTGAGCGGCCAGGTCGACCCCGTGCGCCGGTCGAACTCGGCGCGCAGCTGGTAGCCGTAGCACGGCCCCTGATCGAGGATCGCGAGCAGACTCTGCCGGACGGACATGATGACTCCTTGCGTCAGAACCGCAGCGCGTCGATGACCTTCGCGCGCACGGCGACCAGAGCGGGGATGAAGCCGGCCAGCGCACCGATCGCGACGGCGGCGATGAGACCCGTGAGCGCGGCGCGCAGCGGGAAGGGCGGGATGTCCTGCATGCCGGGGAACATGTCGAGCACGAACTGGGCCCGCAGAACCACGATCGCGATCGCGATCCCGACGACGCCTGCGACGGCGGTCGCGACGACGCTCTCGAGCATGACCGACGTGAAGATGCGCCCCGCCGTCGCGCCGAAGCTGCGCCGCACGCCGATCTCGCGGATCCGCTGCCGCATCGCGACGAGCTGGATGTTGACCAGGCCGAGTCCTCCCAGCAGCAGCACGAGCGCCGCGATCGATCCCGTCACGAGCTCGAACACGACGGTGGATGCGGCCATGTCGGGGCGCGACCCCCAGTCGCTGCGCGACACCGACACGTCGGTGTTCTCGAGCCCCGCGCGAAGATCCATCGCGAGCACGGGGCCGAGATCGGCGACGATGTCCTCGCCGACCCAGAACTCCCACTGCGCGTAGACGTCGGGCGGCAGCGCGTCGACGCGCGCGGCGTACGCGTCGTAGAGGAGCGTGACCGACTTCTCTTCGTCGCCGGCGTACTGGCGCGGCGTCACACCGATCACAGCGTAGCTGCCACCCGCCTCGCCCTGCACGTCGAGCGTGAATCCGCTGCCGAGGTCGGGGCGGCCGAAGCTCTCCCACAGGGCCTCGGTCATGACGACCGGCGGCGCCAGCAGTTCGGCGTCGGCGTCGCGGAACCACCGTCCCTCGAGGAGGGGAGTGCGGTGGATGACGGGATGGGCCGGATCGACCAGGCGCGCCATGACGGCGCGCACCTGGTCGGGGGTCTGCACGTCGAGCATGAGCCCGTCGACGATGCGGGACGCGTGCGAGAAGTCGAAGCGCTCCGAGACGCGCTCGACGCGGTCGCCGAACGCCGCCCAGTCCATGGGCGAGCCGTCCGAGGTGTTCGCCGAGACGTTGATCGTCGCGACGCGGCCGCCCGAGCGGTCGGACTGCTCGGCGGCGAACTGCCGCTGGTACTCGCCGAACGCGACGACGGCGGTGATCGCACCGACCGACACGGCGATCCCGATGAGGCTCAGCAGCACCCGCAGCTTGTGGTGCCGCAGCTCGGACCAGGCGTCCGCGAGCGCGCCGATGACGCCGCTCACGAGCGGACTCCGGCGTCGCCGACCGCTTCGGCCGTCGTGACCGCCCCCAGCGCCGTCTCGCGGAAGGCGCGATCGAGACGCACGGGCGTGAGCACGCCCTCTTCGAGCCGGTAATGCCGTCGCGCCCGCGCCGCGACGTGCACGTCGTGCGTGATCGTCACGAGCGCGGCATCCGCTTCGGAGGCGATCTGGTCGAGCAGCGTCATGACGGCGCCGCCGGTCTCGACGTCGAGCGCACCCGTGGGCTCGTCGGCGAGGATGAGCGAGGGGCGCCGCACGAGCGCCCGCGCGATCGCGACGCGCTGCTGCTCGCCGCCGGACAGCTGCTCGGGGGTCGAGTCGATGCGGTGGCCCAATCCGACGCGTTCGAGCATGTCGGTCGCAACGCGCCGGCGCGTCCAGAACGCACGGCCGGAGGCGTAGCTGAGCGGCATCTCGACGTTCTCGAGCGCCGAGCGCCCCGCGAGCAGGTTGAACTGCTGGAAGACGAAGCCGACGTTGCGCCCGCGCAGACGATCGAGGGCGCCCTTGCGCATCCGGCCGACCGGCCGCTCGCGGAAGGACACCATGCCGTCGGTCGGGCTGTCCAGCATCCCGAGGATGTTCAGCAGCGTCGACTTGCCCGAGCCGCTGCGTCCGACGATCGACACGTGGTCGCCCGCGGAGACATCGAGGTCGATTCCGCGCAGGATCTCGAGGCGCGAGTCGTCGGGCAGCAGGACGCTCTTGGTGACGCCCTCCAGACGGACGAGCGTCACCAACTCCACCCCTGCTCTTCGCAGTACTGGCCGCCCATGCCGTCGTCGTAGCAGACGGGCTCGTCGTCAGCGGTCAGACCGGGCACGAACTGGCGGATCTGCTCGCCCGCCTCGAGCCCTTCCGTGACCTCGACGACCGTGCCGTCACTCACCCCGAGCGTCACGGACCGTTCTTCGGGTGTGCCGCCGTCGCCGGCATCCACCCACACGACACCCGTTCCCGATCCGCCCTTGACGGCCGTCGTCGGCACGAGCAGGGCGTCTTCGACCGTGCCGACGGTGATGTCGAGCGTCGCCTGCAGCCCCGCGAACACGACCTGGTCGGCCGGGATGGCGCACCGCACGCTCGTCGCGCCGTCCTCGGCGACCTGCACCGCCAAGCCCGTGCACGTGAACGGCTCGGGGCCGCCCTGGATCGTGACGGATGCCTCGCGGGGAGCGTCGATCAGCCGGTACAGCTGCACGGGCTGCACCGTGCTGAGCACGTGGTAACGCGCCGGTGTGAGCTGCGCGAGCTCGCCGCCGACCGAGGCCGTCTGGCCCTTCACGATGTCGAGCACCGTGAGGTCGCCGGCTTCGGGGGCGACGACGTCGATCAGCCGCTCGGGGGAGGCCTGCTTGATGGTGAAGAGCACCTGCCCCGCCGTGACCGCCTGGCCGGCCGCGACATGGACCGTGGCCACGGTGCCGTCGATCTCGGAGCGGATCGAGAACGCGGCATCCCGTGCCACCGTGCCCGACAGGCTCAGCTCGTTGACGACGGAACCGCGTTCGGCCACGACGATCGAGTCGGCGATCTGCGCCGTCGGCTCGACGGCCGCTTCGGTGCGGTCGGGGAAGAACGCGAGCTTGACGAGGGCGGCGGCGATCGCCGAGAACACGATGACCATGAGGATCGGGAAGACCCAGCGGCGCCAGACGATCATGAGAACCTTTCCGGCGCGGACGCCCGGGGTGCGATGCATACCCTGTATCTAGTTTCTGAGAATACATATCCGGGATGCCGCGCGGCGATGACACGCACACAGCGCACGCAAAGATCACAGCCCAGTAACATGGGGAGGTATGCCCGGGCGCACTGCGCGCCCGCCCGGCACTGGCGCCGACCGGTGCCCGACCCGACAGATGGAGATGCCCCGTGGCCAACCCTCTCGAGAAACTGCTCCGCGCCGGCGAGGGACGCATCCTTCGCCGACTTCAGCAGGTCGTGAAGGGCGTCAACGCCCTCGAAGAGGACTACGAGCACCTCACCGACGAGGAGCTGCGCAGCGAGACCGCCGAGCTGCGCGCGCGGCACGAAGCGGGCGAGACCCTCGACCAGCTCATGCCCGAAGCGTTCGCCGCCGTCCGTGAGGCGGCCAAGCGCACGCTCGGTCAGCGCGCGTACGACGTGCAGATCATGGGTGGCGCGGGCCTGCACCTGGGCAACATCGCCGAGATGAAGACCGGTGAGGGCAAGACGCTCACCGGTGCCTTCCCCGTCTACCTGAACGCGATCGCCGGCAAGGGCGTGCACGTCATCACGGTCAACGACTACCTCGCGTCGTATCAGGCCGAGCTCATGGGTCGCATCTACCGCGCCCTCGGCATGACGACGGGCACGATCGTCGCCGGCCAGACGCCCGAAGTGCGCCGTGAGCAGTACAACGCCGACATCACCTACGGCACCAACAACGAATTCGGCTTCGACTACCTGCGCGACAACATGGCCTGGCGCAAAGAAGACCTCGTGCAGCGCGGTCACTTCTTCGCGATCGTCGACGAGGTCGACTCGATCCTCATCGACGAGGCCCGTACTCCGCTCATCATCTCGGGCCCGTCCTCGGGCGAGGCCAACCGCTGGTTCCTCGAGTTCGCGAAGATCGCCAAGACCCTCGAGGCCGGCGTCGACTACGAGGTCGACGAGAAGAAGCGCACGATCGGCGTGCTCGAGCCCGGCATCGAGAAGGTCGAGGACTACCTCGGCATCGACAACCTGTACGAGTCGGCGAACACCCCGCTCATCTCGTTCCTGAACAACTCGATCAAGGCGCTGGCCCTGTTCAAGCGCGACAGCGACTACGTCGTCATCAACGACGAGGTCATGATCGTCGACGAGCACACGGGCCGCATCCTCGCCGGACGACGCTACAACGAGGGCATCCATCAGGCGATCGAGGCGAAGGAGAACGTGCCGGTCAAGGCCGAGAACCAGACTCTCGCGACCGTCACGCTGCAGAACTACTTCCGCCTGTACGACAAGCTCGCCGGCATGACCGGTACCGCCGAGACCGAGGCGGCCGAGTTCATGTCGACCTACAAGCTCGGCGTCGTGCCCATCCCGACGAACAAGCCCATGATCCGCAAGGACCAGCCCGACCTCGTCTACAAGAACGAGCAGGCCAAGTTCGCCCAGGTCGTCGACGACATCGCCGAACGGCACGCGAAGGGCCAGCCGGTGCTGGTCGGCACGGTCAGCGTCGAGAAGAGCGAATACCTCTCGCGGCTGCTGGCGAAGAAGGGCGTCAAGCACGAAGTGCTCAACGCCAAGAACCACGCGCGTGAGGCCGAGATCGTCGCGCGGGCGGGGCGCCTGGGCGCCGTGACGGTCGCGACGAACATGGCCGGTCGTGGAACGGACATCATGCTCGGCGGCAACGCGGAGTTCCTCGCGGTGCAGGAGATGAAGGCGAAGGGCCTCGACCCCGTCGAGACGCCCGAAGAGTACGAAGCCGAGTGGGACGCCGTGTACGAGGCGACCCGCGACGTCGTCGCCGTCGAGGCGGCGAAGGTCGCCGAGGCGGGCGGGCTCTACGTCCTGGGCACGGAGCGGCACGAGTCGCGCCGTATCGACAACCAGCTGCGCGGTCGCTCGGGCCGTCAGGGCGACCCCGGCGAGAGCCGCTTCTACCTCTCGCTCACCGACGACCTGATGCGGCTGTTCCAGTCGGGGGCGGCCGAAGCGATCCTCTCGCGCACGAACTTCCCCGACGACGTCGCGATCGAATCCAGCATGGTCAGCCGCGCGATCAAGAGCGCGCAGAGCCAGGTCGAATCGCGCAACGCCGAGATCCGCAAGAACGTGCTCAAGTACGACGACGTGCTGAACCGCCAGCGCGAGGCGATCTACACCGACCGCCGTCACATGCTGCACGGCGATGACATCGCCGACCGCATCACGCACTTCATCGAGGACGCGATCGACGAGGTCATCAAGGAGCACACCGGCTCGGGACACAACGAGAGCTGGGACTTCGACTCGCTGTGGACCGAGCTCAAGACGCTGTACCCCGTCAGCGTGACGATCGACGAGGTCGTCGCCGAGGGTGCCGGCCGCAAGGGCGGCATCACGGCAGAGGGCCTCAAGCGGGAGATCCTCTCGGACGCGACGATCGCCTACCAGAAGCGCGAGGAGTCCCTCGGCGCACCGGCGATGCGCGAGCTCGAGCGGCGCGTCGTGCTGCAGGTGCTCGACCGCCGCTGGCGCGACCACCTCTACGAGATGGACTATCTCAAGGACGGCATCGGCCTGCGCGCCATGGCCCAGCGCGACCCGCTCATCGAGTACCAGCGCGAGGGCTTCGAGATGTTCCAGTCGATGATGGGACAGATCAAGGAGGAGTCGGTCGGCTACCTCTACAACCTCGAGGTCGAGGTGCGCTCCCAGGGCGACGGAGAGGGCGCGGAGGTCACGCAGGTCGAGGCGAAGGGCCTGGGTGCAGCATCCGTCGACGCGCAGCGCCTGCAGTACTCGGCGGCCAATGACGCCGGCGAGGTCGAGGTGCGCAACGAGCGCGGACAGGTGCAGCGCGCGGCGACCGACAAGCTGCGCCAGGCGGCAGCCGCGGCCGGGCCCGCGCAGCCCGCACCCACCCAGCCCCAGGGCCCTCGCGGTGCCTTCGGCCAGCGCACGGATGCCGCAGCCGCCCCCGCACCCGCTCCGCAGAACCGCGCCGACCGCCGCGCGAGCAAGAAGAAGTAGCCCGCCCTCTTTTCCGGTGAGACTGCATCGGGGCGCCGAGACAGTGGGTATTACCCGCAGTCTCGGCGCCCCGATGCGGTTTCGCGGTCATGGGGGATGCCGCGTGGGTGAGGCCGCGGCGCTGAGGTGCAGCATCCGGCGCTGAGGGTGCAGCATCCGGCGCTAGTCTGAATCGATGAGTCTGCGCCCCCTCGACCAGTCCGGAAAGCTGAAAGACGTCCTGTACGAGATCCGCGGGCAGGCGCTCGTCGAGGCCGATCGGCTCGAGGCCGAGGGCCACACGATCCTCAAGCTCAACACGGGCAACCCCGCCGTGTTCGGGTTCGAGGCGCCGTTCCAGATCGTGCGCGACATGATCGATTCGATACCGCACGCGCACGGCTACAGCGACAGCAAGGGCATCATGTCGGCGCGGCGGGCGGTCGTGTACCGCTACGAGCAGGACCCGACCTTTCCCGCGTTCGGCCCCGAGGACGTGTACCTCGGCAACGGGGTGTCCGAGCTCATCACGATGGTGATGCAGGCGCTGCTCGACGAGGGCGACGAGGTGCTCATCCCCGCGCCGGACTACCCGCTGTGGACGGCGATGACCAGCCTCGGCGGCGGCACGCCCGTGCACTACCTCGCCGACGAGCAGAACGGCTGGCAACCCGATCTCGACGACATCCGGGCCAAGGTGACACCGCGCACGAAGGCGATCGTCGTCATCAACCCGAACAACCCCACGGGAGCGGTGTACTCGCGCGACGTCCTCGAGGGGATCGCGCAGATCGCGCGGGAGCACTCGCTGCTGGTGCTCTCGGATGAGATCTACGACCGGATCCTGTTCGACGATGCCGTGCACATCCCGATGGCATCCGTCGCGCCGGATCTGCTCGTGCTCACCTTCAACGGCCTGTCCAAGACGTATCGCGTCGCCGGATACCGCTCGGGCTGGCTCGTGCTCACCGGGCCGAAGGGGCATGCCCGCGGGTTCATCGAAGGCATCACGCTGCTCGCGTCGACTCGGCTGTGCCCCAACGTTCCCGCACAGCATGCCGTGCAGGCGGCCCTCTCGGGAGTGCAGTCCATCGATGCGATGCTCGCGCCATCGGGGCGCCTGCACGAGCAGAGGGATGCCGCGTGGCAGGGCCTCGAGGCGATTCCCGGCGTCTCGTGCGTCAAGCCCCGGGGGGCGCTGTACGCGTTCCCGCGGCTCGATCCCGAGGTGCACGAGATCCACGACGACGGCAAGCTCGTCTACGACTTCCTGGTCGCCGAGCACGTGCTGCTCGTGCAGGGCACGGGCTTCAACTGGGCTTCGCCCGACCACTTGCGGATCGTCACGCTGCCCGAAGCACGTGTGCTCGCCGAGGCCGTCGAGCGCCTCGGCAACTTCCTCTCGTCGTACCGCCAGTAGCCGCCGCCCCCGCCGTAGCCCGTGACCACGAGACTGCAACGGCGCGCCGAGACCGTGGGCTTTACCCGCAGTCTCGGCGCCCCGTTGCAGTCTCGCCGTCTTGAGTCGCTGATCAGGGCGGCGCGACCGGGTGGCGGCCGAGACGGGGCGCCGGGCTAGAGAAGGGCGAGAGACGTCGCGCGCCACCGGCCGTCCATGCCCTCCAGGCGCAGAGCGACGGCGCGCGTACGGGCGGGACCCTGCACGATGACGACCGATTCCACGACGCCGTCGGCGGGGGACTGGTGCCGCACCGAGGTCAGCGCGTGCACGGGACGACGCGCTGGGATGCCGCGGGCCGAGCGCGCCCGGGCGGCGAGGTTCGCCCGGGCGACGAGCCGGCGGTAGGGGTCCTCGGTGAGCCAGCGCGCGAGCTGGTCGACGTCGCGCACCCCCGCGAACACCTCGAGCACACCCCGCGTCAGGTTGCGCAGGAGGGGCTCCGGGTCGGGGAGGACGGTGGACGAGGTGCGCTGCGGCGCGAAGAACTTCGACAGCTCCCATGCGTCGGCGGGCGGGACGAAGGCGCGGGCGCTGCCCGCGGGCGACGTTGCCATGCGGTGCCTTACTTGGCCAGGGGGGATGCCACGCAGAAGTACAGCACATCCCCGAGCGCCCCGACGAACCGAGCGGCGATCTGTGGACAACTCGTGACGCACTCGTGACCGGTGCCGTACTCTGCCCGGGTGCGCTGGGACCGATTCTTCGACGACCTCGAAGACCAGATCGCCTCGGAATGGGAGGCCGAACGCGCCGCGCTGGCCACCGAGGCCGAGCGTCTGCAGCGCTCGGGCCTCTCGCTGCGCGAGCGCCTCACGGCCGTCCAGGGCGTCTCTGCCGCGGTCGACCTCGCCGACGGCACCGCCGTCGCCGCCCGCGTGCGAGCCGTCGGTGCGGACTGGGTCGGGCTCGACCTCGACGACACCCCGAGACGAGCGCTCGTCGTGCCGTTCGCCTCGATCCGCAGCATCGGGATGCCGCACGCCGACCTGCTGCGCAGCGCCCGGCCCGCCGGTACCGCTCCCGACCGGCTCGCGGAGCGACAGACGTTCGGATACGTGCTGCGTGACGTCGCGCGCCGGCGGATCGGCGTCACGATCCGCCTCACGGGCGAGCGGCTGCTCACCGGGACGATCGACCGTGCCGGCGCCGACCACCTCGATCTCGCGGTGCACGAGCCGGGCGAAGCCCGGCGCGCCGATGCCGTGACGGCGCATCGCGTCGTGCCGTCGTGGGCGATCGTGTGGGTGCGGCTCGAAGCCCGGCTCGAGTACTGAGCCCCCTCAGTCGGTGTGGCGGACCGGCCCGGTGCCCCACAGCTCGGGGAAGCTGGCCTCTTGCGACTGGTTCCACAGCGCGGCCCGGCGTGCGATCTCGGCTTGCGCGTCGAGGTAGTCGGAGATGCTCGCCTGGTCGATCCGCCACTGCGCCGACGCGCCGACCCGCACGCCGCGCAGTTCGGCGCGCTGCACGAGATCGAGCACCTCATCGACCGACACGGCGAGGATCTCGGCCGCCTGCGCGAGCGCGAGCAGGCGCGTCTCGGGCGTCGGGGTGCGGGGCATGGTCCCATTATCGCGGCCTCGCGCGAGGGCGCCGGGGCACGGGCTCGGCCTGTGGATAACCGCGGGAGCCCACCCGCGCGCTGTCTCACGATGGAGGCATGACCGCTGTCGAACACACCCGCGCGCCGCGTCGCGCCCCGTGGGCGGATGCCCGCTTCCTCCTCGGCATCCTGCTCATCGTCGCCTCCGTCCTCGGCGTCTGGTTCGTCGTGAGCGCGGCGCGTCAGACCGACGCGATGCTCGCGGCCTCCCGCACGATCGTCGCGGGGCAGATCGTCTCGGCCGACGACGTCCGCGTCGTCGAGGTCGCCCTCGGGCAGGCCGGCACGACGTATCTCGCCGACGGCGCCCTCGAGCCCGGCGTCGTCGCGACGCGCACGGTGGCGCGGGGTGAGCTCATCCCGCGCTCGGCCGTCGGCGATGCGTCGGCGTCGCGCACGACGAGCGTCGTCGTGCGCAGCGCAGCCGACGTGCCTGCCGTCGTCGGGCCCGGCTCGGTGGTCGAGGTGTGGGCCGCACCGCTCGTCGAGCGGGGACTCTACGACCCGCCGCGCATCCTCGTCGCCGATGCGACCGTCGCACGGGTCGAGCGCGACGAGTCGATGATGGGCGGCGGTGCGGCGTCGGTCGAGCTCTCGATTCCGCGCGCCGACGTCGCGACGGTGCTCGCCGCGATCGCCGACCAGTCCGCGGTTTCGGTCGTGCCGTCGGCGGGGAGCAGCCGATGAGGGTGATCGTCGCCGTCGACGAGCCGCACGGCTCGCGCCTCGCGGCCGGGCTCGTGCGCGAGGACGTCGACGTCGTCGACGTGGTCGCGGCATCCGCCCCCGCCCGCGCCGTCGGCGGCGCGCACGACCCGAATGCCGCGCCTGCCGCGAACGCGATCGACGACGCGGACATCCTCGTGCTCGAGACGCACCGCGCATCGGCCACGGCGGCGCTCGTGGCGGCATGCGACCGTGCCGGGGTGCGGATCGTGCCGATCGGGTCGACGACGGATGCCGCGCGCACGGCGGCCCTGTTCGGCTTCGACGACGTCCGTCCCCTCGACATCGAACCGTGGCGGCTCGCGGCGGCGCTCGCGGCGCCGCCGGTTCGAGCCGCCGAGGCGGCGGAGCCGGTGCCGGGGCCGCGCACGATCGTCGTGTGGGGTCCTGCCGGTGCCCCGGGCCGGACGACCCTGTCGATCGAGCTCGCCGTCGAGCTCGCCCGCGGCGGCCGCCGTGTCGCGCTCGTCGATGCCGACACCCACGCCCCGTCGATCGCGATCGCCCTCGGCCTGGCCGACGAAGGGCCCGGGTTCGCGGCGGCGTGCCGGCAGTCCGAGCTCGGCGGCCTCGATCCGCGCGAGCTCATGCGGATCAGCCTGCCGCTGGGCCGCAGCGGCGTCGACGTGCTCACGGGCATCAACCGGCCGTCGCGGTGGCCCGAGCTGACCGCCTCACGGGTCGCCGCCGCACTGACGGTGTGCCGCGAGTGGGCCGACTACACCGTCGTCGACGTCGCTTCCTCGCTCGAGCGCGACGAGGAGATCGTGAGCGACCTCGACGGTCCACGGCGCAACGCCGCGACCCTCGCAGCGCTCGAGCGGGCCGACGCGGTGGTCGCGGTCGCGAAGGCGGACCCGGTCGGTGTCGCGCGGTTCCTGCGCGCGCACGACGAGCTGCGGGCAGCCGTCGGACCGACCCCCGTCGCGGTGATCGCGAACGGGCTGCGACCCGGTGCCCTCGGCATCGACGCGCGCGGACAGGTGCGACGCACGCTCGAGCGCTTCGGCGGCATCCGCGACGTGTGGTTCGTGCCCCAGGACCCGCGTTCGGCGGATGCTGCGCTGCTGGCCTCGCGTCCCATCGCCGAGGTCGCTCCGAAGTCGCCCCTGACGCTGGCGCTGCGGCGGTTCGTCGGCGACGCGCTCGTGCCCGCGGCACGCGCGGCTCGCCCGACGTCGCGTCGCCGCGCGGCCTGAACGCCTGCACGCCCTACGCTGGAGGCGTGTCGACCCTCAGCGATCTCGTGTATGCCCAGGGCCGCTCCAGCGCGGCAGACGTCGAATGGCTTCACCGCCTCGCGGGCGACGGGCAGCTGCTCGCCGATCTCGCCTTCGCCGACATCGTCATCTGGGTGCCGACCCGCGACGACTCCTTCGTCGCGATCGGGCACACCCGGCCCGGCGGTGCGGCGACCCTGTTCTACCGCGACATCGTCGGGGATCACGTCCGTCCGCAGTGGCGGACGCAGGTTCGCGAGGCCTTCCAGACCGCGCGCATCGTCGACTCCGCATCGCCCGACTGGTTCGAAGAGACACCCACACGGGTGCGTGCCGTGCCGATCGTGCGACGGGCCAACGGCGAGGAACCGCAGACGATCGGCGTGCTGACGCGGCACACCAACCTCGGCGAGGCGCGCACCCCCAGCCGCCAGCAGATCACGTTCAACGATTGCGCCGACGACGTGTTCGGCATGATCGCGTCGGGGGAGTTCCCCGACCTCGAAGCTCCCGCCGCGCCGCGCCGCGGTGCGCCGCGCGCCTCGGACGGGCTCATCCGCCTCGACGTCGACGGGATCACGACGTTCGCGAGCCCGAACGCGCTGTCGGCCTTCATCCGCCTCGGCTTCGACGACGAGCTCGAAGGCGAATCCCTCATCGAGGTCGTGACGCAGATCCTCCCGGCCAAGCGCCAGTTCGACGAGACCCTTCCCGTCGTCGTGACCGGCCGCGCCCCGTGGCGCACCGACCTCGAGGCGCGCGGGGTCACCGTGTCGCTGCGCACGATCCCGCTCTGGGACCACGGCGCACGGATCGGCGCGATCGTGCTGTGCCGCGACGTCACCGAGATCCGGCACCAGGAGCAGGAGCTCATCACGAAAGACGCGACGATCCGCGAGATCCACCATCGCGTCAAGAACAATCTGCAGACCGTCGCATCGCTGCTGCGGATCCAGGCGCGCCGCTCGCACTCGGAAGAGGCGCGCGAGGCGCTCACGCAGGCCATGCGCCGCGTGACGGCGATCGCCGTCGTGCACGACACCCTGTCGGAGGGGCTCGCCCAGAACGTCGATTTCGACGACGTCTTCGAACGCGCCCTCAAACTGATCGCCGAAGTCGCCGCCGCCCCGAGCACGCGTGCGCGGACCCGCACGACGGGGCGCTTCGGCACGCTGCCGAGCGAATACGCGACGCCGCTCGCGCTCGCCCTCACCGAACTCGTCACCAACGCCGTCGAGCACGGTCTGGCAGGCCAGGAGGGTGAGGTCGAGATCGTCGCCGAACGTTCCGACGAGCACCTGGCCGTCACGGTGCGCGATGACGGCGTGGGCCTGCCCGAGGGTCAGGTCGGGCGCGGGCTCGGCACGCAGATCGTGCGCACCCTGATCCAGGGCGAGCTCAGCGGAACGATCGACTGGCACACGGCGGTCGGAGCCGGCACCGAGGTCACGATCGACATCCCGCTGCGTTACATCGACCGCCCGCGCGGGTGAGAGTCAGCCCGCGCGGGTGAGAGTCCGCCCGCGCGGGTGAGAGTCAGCCCGCGCGGGTGCGGGTCAGGACGCGCGGCGAGCGCGTGCAGCGCGGCGCTTGAGTGCGCGACGCTCGTCTTCGGAGAGCCCACCCCAGACGCCGGAGTCTTGACCGCTTTCGAGGGCGTACTGCAGACAGACCTCGGTGACGGTGCAGCGAGCGCAGACCGCCTTAGCCTTCTCGATCTGGTCGACTGCCGGACCGGTGTTCCCGACGGGGAAGAACAGTTCGGGGTCGACGGTCAGGCAGGCGGCTTTGTCGCGCCAATCCATGGTTGTGCTCCTTGTTAGGGATGGTGTTTTTAGCGAGGTACTCGTTCGGGTCGGGTACCCTGTGGGAGTGCGAGATTGAACTCGCCCCACGTCGCTGTGGGAGCACACGGCTTTACCAATCGTCCCATAGCACATCGGTATGATCAAGAGATTTCCGTCGAGTTTCCTGCTAATTTTCGCCGTGAGTCCGTTTCGACCGAAAGAACCCTGAACGATGCGCCGACACCTCGTCAGCCGGATCGCGGCCGTGCTCGTGGGTCTCGAGGGTGCGGGGGTGCTCGTGCTCGCCGTGCTCGAGACCGGCGCGCTCGTCGCCGGCGACACCGAAGCCGTCAGCAGCGCGATCGCGCTGCTCGTGCTGACCGTCATCGGGGCCGCGGCGCTCCTCGCTTTCGCCGTCGCGATCTACCGCGGGCGCTCGTGGGGGCGCTCCGGCGGGATCGTGACGCAGCTGCTCATCCTCGCCGTCGCGCTCGGCGCGGCGACGGGGGCGTGGGCGAGCCCGACGGTGGCACTGGCGATCGCGGTGCCCGCCGTCGTCGTGTTCGTGCTGCTGGTTCTCGCGGCACGCGCCGCCGGACGCGTGGCATCCGACGAGGAGCCGTCGGCAGACGCCGCGGAGTGAGAGCTCAGACGCCGACGAGCGCGCGCACGCGCGCGACGTGTCCCGTCGCCTTGACGTTGTAGAGCGCGTGCTCGATGGAGCCCTCGGCGTCGATGACGAACGTCGAGCGGATGACTCCCTCGACGACCTTGCCGTAGTTCATCTTCTCGCCCCACGCGCCGTAGGCGGCGTGCACGGCGTGATCGGGATCGCTCAGCAGGTCGTAGGTCAGCGCGTCGCGTTCGCGGAAGCGCCGCAGCACGGCGGGCTCGTCACGCGAGATGCCGAGGACGGTGTAACCGGCCTGCTGCAGCGGGACGAGGCTGTCGCGGAAGTCGCACGCCTCGGTCGTGCACCCGGGCGTCATGGCCTTGGGGTAGAAGAAGACGATGACCTTGCCGCCGCGCAGATCGCGCAAGGACACGGTCGTGTCGTCCTGGTCGACGAGGGAAAAGTCGGGGGCGGGCTGGCCGGGCTCGAGACGGGTCACACGACCAGTCAACCACTCGCGTCAGGACTTGGCGAATGTCTCGAGCAGGCGCTGCAGCGAATCCAGCCGCGCGGCACCCGTCGGCCCGAGACGGCCCTCGTCCACGGCTTCGACGATCGCGCAGTCCGGTGCATCCGGAAGGTGCGTGCAGCCTCGCGGGCACTCCTCGGCGACGACGGCGAGGTCGGTGAAGGCCTTCAGGATGTTGGCGGTGTCGACGTGCCCGAGCCCGAACGAGCGCACACCCGGAGTGTCGATGACCCACCCCGCGCCGGTGGGTCCCCGATAGCGCAGCGAGACGGTCGAGCTCGACGTGTGGCGTCCGCGTCCCGTGACGACGTTGACGTGCCCCGTCGCACGCTTCGCATCGGGCACGAGGGCATTGACGAGGGTGGACTTGCCGACGCCGGAGTGCCCCACGAAGACGGTCGAATGCCCCGCGATCGCCGCGCCGACCCGCTCGACGGGCATTTCGTCGCGCGCGCTCGTGAAGACCTCGAGATCGAGGCCCTCGAAGTGCTCGAGGAACTCGCTCGGGTCGGCGAGGTCGGTCTTCGTCACGACGAGCAGGGGGCGGATGCCGGCATCCAGCGCCGCGACGAGATAACGGTCGACGAGCCTCGCGCGCGGTTCGGGATCGGCCGCCGCCACGACGACGAGCATCTGGTCGGCGTTGGCGACGACGACGCGTTCGACCTGGTCGGTGTCATCGGCGCTGCGGCGCAGCAGCGACGTGCGCTCCTGTATCCCGATGATGCGGGCGAGTGTCCCCTGGTCGCCCGACGCGTCGCCCACGACACGGGCGAGGTCGCCCGTCACGATGGGGGTCTTGCGCAGCTCGCGCGCCCGCACCGCGAGCACCGTGTGCTCATCGGGCTCGTCTTCGTCCACGAGCACCGTGTACCGCCCGCGGTCCACCCCGAGCACGCGTGCGATCCGCGCGTCGTCGTGCGCGGGGCGTCGCTTCGTGCGCGGCCGATTCGCCTTCGGATTGGGGCGGACGCGCACGCTCTGCTCGTCGAACTGCGGTTCGTCGTCTT
This sequence comes from Microbacterium sp. NPDC055442, assembly GCF_053644215.1. Lineage (NCBI taxonomy): Bacteria > Bacillati > Actinomycetota > Actinomycetes > Micrococcales > Microbacteriaceae > Microbacterium > Microbacterium sp. NPDC055442. Next base: position 299,220 of record NZ_JBSHLF010000004.1, read on the forward strand.
CGTCGTCCTCCGCGAGCCAGCTCACGATGCGCGCTGCGCCTCGGGGTCGTCGGTCGTGTCGTCGCCGTCGAGCATGCCCCGCCACATGGCGGGGAACGCCGGCATCGTCTTGGCCGTCGTGCCGATGTCGTCGACCTCGATGTCGGGCACGGCCAGACCGATGAGGGCTCCCGTCGTGGCGAGGCGGTGGTCGTGATGGGCCGGCCACAGACCGCCGTGGAGGTCGCGCGGCACGATGCGGATGCCGTCCTCCATCTCGTGCGCTTCGCCGCCGATGGCACGCAGGTTGCCGATCAGCGCCGCGATGCGGTCGGTCTCGTGTCCGCGGATGTGCCCGATGCCGTACAGCGTGGTCGGCGACTCGGCGAACGCGGCGAGCGCGAAGATCGTCGGGGCGAGCTCGCCCGCGGTGGACAGATCGAGGTCGACGCCCTGGATCGAGGCTCCCGCCGAGACGGTGAGCGTGCCCGCGCGACGCGAGGTGCGCGCGCCCATGACGGTGAGGATGTCGGTGAGCATGTGGCCCGGCTGCGTCGAGTGAGCGGGCCATCCCGTGACCGACACCGAACCACCGGCGATCATCGCCGCCGCCAGGAACGGCGCCGCGTTGGACAGGTCGGGCTCGATCGCGACCTCTTTGCCGCGGACCGGTCCCGCCGGGACGACCCATTCGCCGGGAGCGGGGCGCTCGACGTGCACGCCGCGGTGCGCGAGGGCCTCGATCGTCATGTCGATGTGCGGCATGCTCGGCAGGCGGTCGCCGGTGTGCACGAGGTGCAGGCCGACATCGAAGCGCGCCGCGGCCAGCAGCAGGCCGGAGACGAACTGGCTCGAGCCGCTCGCGTCGATCGTGATCTCGCCGCCGCGCACGCGGCCGTGCCCGCGCACCGAGAACGGCAGCGACCACGTGCCGCCGTCGTCGATGTCCACGCCCACGTCGCGCAGCGCCTTGATCATGGCGCCCATGGGGCGATGCAGCGCGTTCTCGTCGGCGGTGAGGGTGATCTCTCCCGCGGCGAACCCGGCCAGCGGTGAGACGAAACGCATGACGGTGCCGGCCTGGCCGCAGTCGATCGTCGTGTCGCCGCGCAGCGGCCACGTCGGCGTCACGATGAGGTCGTCGCCGTAGCGGCCCTCGCCGGGCACGTGCTCGATGTGCACGCCGAGGACGCGCAGCGCCTCGATCATGTGCGCCGAATCCTCGGAGTGCAGCGGCGCGGTCAGGCGACTGGGGGAGTCGGCGATCGCGGCGAGGATCAGCTCTCGGTTGGTGAGCGACTTCGAGCCCGGGACGGTCACGGTCGCGCGCAGCGGTCCGCCGGCCAGGGGGGCGTGCCACCGGCCGCGCGAAGAGGTCACAGAAGAAGGGGAATACCCGTCGGCAGTCATCGGGTTCTACCCTACTGAACCCCGCTGCTCGTGCCGCGAGGAGCCCACAGATCGGAACGGAGCTCGAGTGAACGCAACGCTTGACCGCCTCACGGCGGATTCCGTCGACGATCTCGAGCGGTCGTGGAACGCGACCCCCGTAGACTGGCGCCTGATGACCGAGCAGGCAGAACAGGCGCAGGACACGCAGGATCCGCGCACCCAGTTCGAAGAGCAGGCACTGCCCTTCATGGATCAGTTGTATGCGGCGGGGATGCGCATGACGCGCAATCCCGCGGATGCGGCCGACCTCGTGCAGGAGACGTTCGTGAAGGCGTTCGCCTCGTGGCACACCTTCACGCAGGGGACCAACCTCAAGGCCTGGCTCTATCGGATCCTGACGAACACCTACATCAACACGTACCGCAAGAAGCAGCGCGAGCCGTATCAGAGCGCGATCGACGAGCTCGAGGACTGGCAGCTCGGCGGCGCCGAGTCGACGACCGCGACGAGCGCGCGCTCGGCCGAAGCCGAGGCGATCGATCACATGCCGGCATCCGTCGTGAAGGATGCGCTGCAGTCGATCCCCGAGGACTTCCGGCTCGCGGTCTATCTCGCCGATGTCGAGGGATTCGCGTACCAGGAGATCGCCGACATCATGAAGACCCCCATCGGCACGGTCATGAGCCGCCTGCATCGTGGCAGGCGGCAGCTGCGTGACCTGCTCGCCGACTACGCGAAGGAACGCGGCATCGACACCGAGGCCGCGGCTAGGAGAAAGAAATGACCGACTGCGGGTGTGAGAAGGCGCGCAAGGATCTCGAGGAATACCTGCGCAACGAGGTCTGCAAGACCCAGCATTCCGAGATCAAGGAGCACCTCGAGAACTGCTCCGAATGCCAGAGCGAAGCGCTCGTCGCCCGGACTCTGACCGAGGTCGTCGCGCGCGCGTGCAAGGAGACCGCGCCCGAAGAACTGCGCGACCAGGTGCTCGCCCGCCTGCGCGAGCGGCAAGCGGCCCACTGACGGCGGTCTGCTCCGCCTAGATGCGCCACCCCGCGATAGCGGGTGCCGTGGTGGCTGCCGCCGCCGCCGTCGCGGCAGCGCTCGCGGCTCCCGCGACGATCGAGATGCCGTGGAGCACCTGAGCGACCTGCTCAGCGGCGGTCGTGTCCTGCTCGATCCGGTCGCGGGCAGCGTGGGCTTCATATCCGCCCACGATGCGATCGAGCACTCCCGCGCCGTCGAGCAGCGTGACGACGGTCGCGACGCGCTGGTCCATCTCGATGCGTCCGGATGCCGCGTGGCGCAGTTCGTCGCGGGCATCTTCGGCGACGCGGTCATCGGCCAGGCGCACCCGTGTGCGGGGCACGAGTCCGAGCACGCGGCCCTCCTCGCGCACGACCAGGCCTCGTCGGACAAGACGGGTGACCGCGTCGTCGTACGAGCGACTTCCCACCCGCGAGACGAGGCCGGGCGTGAGGGGCGCGTCCCGCGGCAGACACTCCGCGGCGGCGCCGAGGGCAGCGGCATCCGCGATGCGTACGATGCGCACGTCGGTGCGGTCCGCGTCGGTCGCGGCGAGGTCGATGACGCTGTCGAGCACGAGATCTACGAGGACCGCGCCGCCCACGAGGGCCTCGGTGGCGTCGCTGCGGTGGAGCCATCCGCGTCGGTCGGCCGTGAGCAGGAGGATCTGCTCCGTGATCGTACGGTCCATGCCTTCGAGCGTACGAAGCCGTCATCGTGCGGACAATGCGACGAAAGTAGGGGGTCAGTGCGCGGGGAACCGGGCCTCGAGCAGCCAGTCGCCCTCGTGCGCGCCCGAGGAGAACGTGCCCCCGCGCAGTGCCGTTCGCTCACGCATGCGTGCAGTGCCATATCCGCTGCCGGGCAGCTTCGGGGCGCCGACGGTCGCCGCGAGAGTGTTCCTGATGCGCAGCACGACGCCCTCCCCGCCGCGGGCGACGCTCAGCTCCACGTGCTGCGGGGCCGGCGCGTGCTTCATGATGTTGGTCGCGGCTTCGCGGATGATGCGCTCGAGGGTGCTCACCGTCAAGAGGTCCAGTTCGTCGGCGGCCGCGTTCACGCGGACCGCGACGTCGTAGCCCGCGTGTTCGAGCGCGGTGCGGAAGCTCTCGACCGCGGCCGCGAGACTGTGGTCCGTCGAGCGCGCCGCATCTTCGCGGTTGTCCGCTGCGATATCGACGACGCGTCGCAGGTCGACCAGCGCTTGCTTTGCCGAGGCGAGGATCGCCTCTTGCGACTGCGATCGCTCGTCGGGGTCATCGGTGCGATCCAGCAGCCGTGCGTGCATCGCGATCACCGTGAGGTCGTGCGCGACGACGTCGTGCAGGTCATCGGCGATGCGCTGCCGCTCCTCGCGGACGAGCTCGACGTTCATCCGCCGAGCATCGACGAGCTCCTCGCCGATGCTGCCCGCGCGCGCCACGAGGGCGCGCAGCACGACTCCGACGGCGCTCGCCCCGGCGGCGACGATGAGCACGGCGCTGAACATCGCCACGGAGTCCGGGCGCTGGTCGAAGCGGTGCACGCCGCCGGCTGCCGCGAGGAAGAGCACGAGGTAGACCGCCTGTATGCGCGCGGGGCAGTACCGCACGACCACGAGGCAGCCGATGGCGAGCCCCAAGAGCGCAACCTGCTGCTCGTCGGCGAACGGCGAGACCGCCATCAGTGCGAACAGGGCGAGCGCGGTCAGCGTCGGGTTCCACAGCAGGGGAAGGAAGGCGAGCGTGAGAAGAACGTCGAAGAAGAACGACGCGGGATCGACGAACCCGTCGAACGCCCACAGCAGCACGGAGGCGAGGGCGGCCGCCGTCACGACGCCGATGATCGCCACGCGCTCGACGCGCGTGGGGCGCTGCGACCCCGCCGTGCGGAACAGCCGGCGCGCACGCGATATCTGGGGGCGGGTCACCGCTTCATTATCCTGAAAGTGACCGCGCCCCGTCGCGGTGCAGCCGTCAGCTGCAAGCGCCGATGAGACGGCAGATCGCGCTCCAGATGGATGTCGTGAACATGGGTCTCCTCCTCTCGGCTCGGGTGTGCTCGAGGCTTATGGTGATTCTGTCGGGCCGACCGATGCGGCGCATCCGTCGCACGCCGAGGGCGTCTACGACTTTCGTAGGGGGTCCGGGGGCGGCGTTTCGCCCGCCTCTAGGATGGACGGGTGGCCTCGATCAGCGTCCTCGTCGCCGATGATGAGTTCCTTCTCCGCCGCGCGCTGACGATGTTCCTCGAAGAAGCCGAGGACATCGAGGTGGTCGGAACAGCCGTCGACGGCGCCGATGCGATCGAGCAGACCCGGATGCTGAAGCCCGATGTCGTGCTCATGGACATCCACATGCCGAACCTCGACGGTGTCGCGGCGACGACGCAGCTGACCCGCGAAATGCCCGAGACCAAGGTGCTCGCCGTCACGACCTTCGGCACGATGCAGACCGTGCTGCCGATGCTCGTCGCCGGCGCGACGGGCTACCTCCTCAAGGACTCGGACCCGCAGGACATCGTCGCGGCGGTGCGCGAGGTTCACCGAGGGCTGCGCGTGCTGTCGCCGGCGGTGAGCTCGCTCCTTGTGTCGACGATCGTCGAGGCCTCCACCTCTGCCCCCGCCGACGCCCTCACCCCGGAGGAGCGTCTCACTCCTCGCGAGTCTCAGATGGTCGAACTGCTCGCACAGGGCTTGTCCAACGGCGAGATCGCCCGGCGCGAGAGTGTGTCCGAAGCGACGGTGAAGTCCCACCTCAGCAACGTCATGGCCAAGTGGAACGCGCGCGACCGCGTGCAAGTCCTCATCCGCGCCGTGCGCGCCGGCGTGGTCCGCTTGGACTGACGGCTACCGCACGACGAAGGGCCGCCCCGGAGGGCGGCCCTTCCCGATCTCTGCGGATCAGTCCTTCGAGAGTGCTTCCTGGATGAGCGCGGCCTGCTCGGTCGCGTGCACCTTGGGCGACCCGGTCGCCGTCGAGGCGGCAGCGGGACGCGACACGAGACGGATCGTGCGCCCGTTCAGCTGCGGCACGACATCGAGTGCGATGAACGGCCACGCGCCCTGGTTCTCGGGCTCGTCCTGCACCCACACGAGCTCGGCGTCGGGATAGGCGGCGATGACGGCCCTGAGGTCGTCGATCGGCGCCGGGTAGAACTGCTCGAGGCGCACGAGGGCGATCGCGGGGTTCGGGTTCTTGTCGAGCTCGGCCTTCAGATCCCAGTGGATCTTTCCCGAGTGCAGCAGAACGCGCGTCACACCGCTCTTGTCGATGCCGCGCTCATCGTCCAGGACCGGCTCGAAGCGGCCCGTCAGGAAGTCCTCGACGGGGCTCGTCGCACCGCGCAGACGCAGCATCGCCTTCGGCGTGAAGACGACGAGCGGGCGACGCGGGCGTGCGTAGGCCTGACGACGCAGGAGGTGGAAGTACGACGCGGGCGTCGAGGGACGAGCCACCGTCATGTTCTCCTGCGCGCACATCTGCAGGTAGCGCTCGATGCGCGCCGAAGAGTGGTCCGGGCCCTGGCCCTCGTAGCCGTGGGGGAGCAGCAGCACGACGCTCGACTGCTGGCCCCACTTCTGGTCGGCCGACGAGAGGTACTCGTCGATGACCGACTGGGCGCCGTTCGCGAAGTCGCCGAACTGCGCCTCCCACAGCACGAGCGCGTCAGCGCACTCGACCGAGTAGCCGTACTCGAACGCCATCGCGGCGTACTCGCTGAGCAGCGAGTCGTACACCCAGAAGCGGCCCTGATCCTCGCTCAGGTTCGACAGCGGGATCCATTCCTGGCCGTTGGCGCGGTCGTGCAGCACGGCGTGGCGCTGCACGAAGGTGCCGCGGCGCGCGTCCTGACCGACGAGACGGACGTTGGTCTTCTCGAGCAGCAGCGAACCGAACGCCAGCAGCTCGCCGAAACCCCAGTCGATCGAGCCGTTCCGGCTCATGTCGAGGCGCTTGTCGAGAAGCTGCTGCAGCTTGGTGTGCACCGTGAAGCCCTCGGGCTTGTTGACGAAGGTGTCACCGATGAGGCTGACCACATCCCGCGAGACCGCGGTCGTCTCGGGCTCGCCGACGGGGACCGGAGCCTCGGCATCCAACACGATCGTGTTCGAACCCGTCTCGGCCTCGTGCGTCTCGGTGAAGGCGATCTCGAGGCGGTGCTGGAAGTCCTTCTTCGACTTCTCGTACTCCTCTTCGGTGATGTCGCCGCGACCGACGAGGGCCTCGGTATAGAGGCGTCGCACGGAGCGCTTCGCCTCGATGAGGTTCGTCATGAGGGGCTGCGTCATCGACGGGTCGTCGCCCTCGTTGTGACCGCGGCGGCGGTAGCAGACGAGGTCGACGACGACGTCGCGGTGGAACCGCTCGCGGTAGGCGAAGGCGAGCTGTGCGACGCGCGTCACCGCTTCGGGGTCGTCGCCGTTCACGTGGAAGACGGGGGCCTGGATGGTCTTGGCGACATCCGTCGCGTAGACCGAGGTGCGGGCATCCTGCGGCGTCGTCGTGAAGCCCACCTGGTTGTTCACCACGACGTGGACCGTGCCGCCCGTGCGGTAGCCGCGCAGCTGCGACATCTGCAGCGTCTCGACGACGACGCCCTGGCCGGCGAAGGCCGCGTCGCCGTGCACGAGGATCGGCAGCCAGGCGAACGTGCCGATGGGCTTGCGATCCTGCTTCGCGCGGACGATGCCCTCGAGCACGCCGTCGACGGTCTCGAGGTGCGACGGGTTGGCGGCGAGGTAGACCGGCAGCTCCTGCTTGCCGTCGGCGACGAAGGTGCCCTCGGTGCCGAGGTGGTACTTGACATCGCCCGAGCCGCTCTTCGACCCGATCGCGACCGAGCCCTCGAACTCACGGAACACCTGGCCGTAGGTCTTTCCGGCGATGTTCGTCAGCACGTTGAGACGACCGCGGTGAGCCATGCCGATCGCGGCACCGTCGAGGCCCGCCGCGGCGGCGCCCTGCAGGATCTCGTCGAGGAGCGGGATGAGCGATTCGCCGCCTTCGAGACTGAAGCGCTTCTGGCCGACGTATTTCGTCTGCAGGAACGTCTCGAACGCCTCGGCCTGGTTGAGCTTGTCGAGGATCCGCATCTGCTCGTCGTGGCCGGGCTTCTGGTATTTGACCTCGAGGTTCTCCTGGAACCACGCGCGCTGCGTCGGATCCTGGATGTGCATGTACTCGATGCCGATCGTGCGGCAGTACGAGTCGCGCAGCACGCCCAGCACGTCGCGCAGCTTCATCTGGCGCTTGCCGCCGAAGCCGTTCGTGACGAACTCGCGGTCGAGGTCCCAGAACGTCAGGCCGTGGCTCTCGATCTCGAGGTCGGGGTGCGTGCGCTGCACGTACTCGAGCGGATCGGTGTCGGCCATGAGGTGACCGCGCACGCGGAAGGAGTTGATGAGCTCCTGCACGCGCGCCGTCTTGTCAACGCGCTCGGCGAGGTCGACGTTGATGTCGCTGGCCCAGTGGATCGGGTCGTACGGGATGCGCAGGGCCGCGAAGATCTCCTGGTAGAAGTCGCGCTGGCCCGTGAGCAGCTCATGGACGATCTTGAGGAACTCGCCCGAACCGGCACCCTGGATGACGCGGTGGTCGTACGTGCTCGTCAGCGTGATCGTCTTGCCGATGCCGAGGTTCACGAGCGTCTTCTCGCTCGACCCCTGGAACTCGGCGGGGTACTCCAGGGCGCCGGCGCCCACGATGCATCCCTGCCCCTTCATCAGACGGGGGACGGAGTGGACCGTGCCGATGCCACCCGGGTTCGTGAGCGAGATCGTCGTGCCCTGGAAATCGGATGCCGTCAGCTTGTTGGCGCGAGCGCGCTTGACGAGGTCTTCGTACGAGGCGAGGAACTCGTTGAACGTCAGCGACTCGGCACGCTTGATGCTCGGAACGAGCAGAGCTCGCGAGCCGTCGGGCTTGGGCAGGTCGATCGCGATGCCCAGGTTGATGTGGGTCGGCGCGACGACGGAGGGCTTGCCGTCGACTTCGGCGTAGAACACGTTCTGGCTCGGGAACTGCTTCAGAGCCCGGATCATCGCCCACCCGATCAGGTGCGTGAAGCTCACCTTGCCGCCGCGGGTGCGCGACATGTGGTTGTTGATCACGATGCGGTTGTCGATCATGAGCTTGGCCGGCACGGTGCGCACGCTCGTCGCGGTCGGGACCGTGAGTGACTCGTCCATGTTGGCCGCGAGGGTCTTGGGCAGGCCGCGCAGCGGCGTCACCTTGTCCTGGTCGTCCGAGTCGTCTTCGGGCGCCTCTGCCGTCGACGGCACGACCTTGGGAGCCTGCGCGGGGATCGGCTGAGCCGCTGCCGGCCGCGCCGTGGTCTTGGCCACCGGCTGCGTTCCGATGACGGGAAGGGGTGCCGTCACCGGGGCAGGTTCCGCCCCGGCGGGACGGGATGCCGCCGGCGCCGATGCCGCCGCGGAGGCGTCCTGACCGGCGGGTCGGTAGTCCTGGAGAATGGGCCACCACGCCTTGTCGACGGAGTTGGGATCGATGGTGAACTGCTCGTACAGCTCCTCGACGAGCCACTCGTTCGCTCCGAACTCTCCTTCGTTCGAAACCCCGGGGCCTGTCGCCTGAGTCGACACTCTCGATCGCCTGCTTTCGTCGGTGAAGTGGTGGTGAAGTGGTCGTGAGGCGGCGCCGAAATCCACCCGCGCGCACGACAGTCAAGCCTAACCCAGTCTGGGCGGTCGGACTCGGTGTCCTGGCGCGACCTCGGAGTAAGAACTCGCCTCTTTTCCGCTCAGGAAGACTGACTACCCTCGGTGGACATGGAGTTCTACGGTGAGCAGCCGGCGGTCGACCTGACGTACTCGGACGTCTTCCTCGTGCCGCGCCGGTCGGCCGTCACGAGCAGACTCGACGTCGATCTCTCGCCCGGCGACGGCACGAGCGCGACCATCCCGCTCGTGTCGGCGAACATGAACTCGGTCACGGGCGCCAGACTCGCGGCCACCCTCGCCCGGCGCGGCGGCCTCGGCGTGCTGCCGCAGGACATGCCGCTGCAGGAGCTCGACGCCGCCATCCGATGGGTCAAGGCGCAGCCGGTCATCTGGGACACGCCCCTCGTCCTGCCCCCCGAGGCGACGGTCGCCGACGCGTCGCGCCTGCTGCCGGCGACCGAGGGCCACGGCATCGTCGTCGCCCGAACGTCGACCGCGGTCGACGACGACGACATCGTCGGCGTCGTTCCCGCGACACGACTGGCCACGGCTCTCGCCGACGCGCGCCTGGGCGATCTCGCCCGCGACCGCGCGGCATCCATCGACGCGGAGTCGGTGCAGGACGCCCGCCATGCCTTCGACCTCATCGTCGCCGCCGGGGCCGAGACGGTGTGCGTCCTCGACCACGGGCACCTCGTGGGGACGCTCTCGCGCCGCAGCGCGCTGCGCTCCACGATCTACCGGCCCGCGGTCGACCGCGACGGCCGGCTCATCGTCGCCGCGGCCGTCGGCATCAACGGCGACGTCGCCGCCAAGGCGAAGGCGCTCGCCGCGGCCGGCGTCGACGTGCTCGTCGTCGACACCGCCCACGGACACCAGGACGCCATGCTGCGCGCCCTGCACACCGTCGCTCAGCTCGACCTGGGCATCCCGCTCGTGGCGGGCAACGTCGTGACCCCCGAGGGCGTGTACGACCTCGTCGCCGCCGGCGCCGACATCCTCAAGGTCGGCGTCGGTCCCGGTGCGATGTGCACGACGCGGATGATGACCGCCGTCGGGCGGCCGCAGTTCTCGGCCGTGCTCGAAACGGCGGAGGCGGCCCGCGTCATGGGGGCGCACGTGTGGGCCGACGGCGGCGTGCGGTATCCGCGCGATGTCGCGCTCGCGCTGGCCGCGGGAGCGGCATCCGTCATGATCGGGTCGTGGTTCGCCGGAACGATCGAGGCTCCCGGCGAGCTGCTGGTCGATGCGGCGGGGCGCACCTACAAGGAATCGTGGGGGATGGCCTCGACGAAAGCCGTGCACTCGCGGTTCGCACGGCTCGACCCGTACGACCTCGCGCGCAGGGAGCTGTTCGCCGAGGGGATCTCGTCGTCGAAGATCTACCTCGACCCGCTTCGCCCCGGCATCGAGGACCTCGTCGACATGATCACGTCGGGCGTGCGCTCCTCGCTCACGTACGCCGGCGCGACGACGCTCGCCGAGTTCCACGACCGCGCCCGGGTCGGCCTGCAGTCTGCCGCCGGCTATGACGAGGGCAAGGCGCTCCCCGTCAGCTGGTGACGCGGTTCGCGGTTCGGGGTCGTCGGGTGGTTCGCGGTCGTCCGCTGGGTCGCGCTCGTCCGCTGGGTCGCGCTCGTCCGCTGGGTCGCGGTTGTCCGCTGGGTCGCGCTACCGAAACCTGCGCGCGCGCCCGTAACTTCACCCGCGGGTGCAGGTTTCGGTAGCGCGACGGGAGGGTCACCGATCCGCGGCACAGATCAGGGGCGCGGGAGGCGGCTGGGGAGCCCGTCGCCGGTGATGATGTCGTAGAGGCGCCGGGGAGTGATATCGGATGGTTGCCAGCGCGAGAAGCCGCGCACTTCGCGGCGGATCTCGTTCTCTCGATCCTTCTCGTCGATCACGATCTCCGATGCGTCGCGGTCGCCGGAGAATTCTGGGCTCATGTACTTGCCTCGCCCGTCGAGCTCACCCCAGTGATCGTGCTCGGGAAAGTAGAAGTCGCCGAACACGATCCGACCGCTTGCGAGCTCTCGTCGCTCCTGCAGGCGCGGGGTGGGAAAGCCCAGCTGAGCGATGATCACGCGGCTCTCGGTCTCTCGCACGTTGTCGGCGAGGTCTGTAGCGGCCTCGAGCACGCGGCGCACTTTGTGGTCTCCGCGCGTCGGCGTCGCCTTCTCGAACTGCGCGAGCAACTCCTCCTTCGTGGTCAGCGGCCCTCCTTCGCGGCGCGCCCACAGAGCCTGGTCGACGGCGGCGACGGCCTTCGTGAACGTCAGCGAGCGCGCGAGATCGAGCGCCGTCTGCGTCGCCGTCGTGATCCAGTGTCCGCCCTCCCACTGCTCGATCTCGACGTCCGCGAGTCCGAGCCCGTGTCGACGGATCGCGCCGTGCGTCCGGCCCCCGCTCGTCCGGTCCGTGCGGACGTCGACCAGGGTGGGCCAGTCCCCGAGCAGATCGATGCCCAGGATCGCCGCGGCCGCAGCGTGGGACAGGACCGCGGGTTTGCGCATCCGTCGAGAAACCTCGCGCACGCGAACCAGGTGCTGCTGATGAGGTTTGAGCGCGAGCCACTCGGACGTGGAGACGTATGCACCGGCCGTGACGCGGTGCCATCGACCTGACGTCGTCGCGATGAGCAGGCGCCGGTCATCGACGCGGTCGAGCTGGTCGCGACGGCGGTGCACCTGGATCGTGGGTTGTAGGGTCACGACCCCACCCTCGCCGCCATCGAGCGGTACCGCGCGCACTCTGCGCGCACCCGGGGATAGAGCGCTCGCCGGGCGGCCGGGGGAGGAACCGCTCGCGCTGAGGGGCCGCGCTACCGAAACCTGCAGGCGCGCCCGAACATACGGTGGCGTGGGCAGGTTTCGGTAGCGCCAGGCGGAAGACCCGAACCCGGACGCGCGAACCCGGACGCGCGACGGCGGGTGCGCGTGAGCGCAGCGCTCGTTGGGCCGCCGGGGGAGGAACCGCTCGCGCTGAGTGGCCGCGCTACCGAAACCTGCAGGCGCGCCCGAACAAGCGGTGGCGTGGACAGGTTTCGGTAGCGCCGGGCGGAAGACCCGGACCCGGACGCGCGAACCCGGACGCGCGACGGCGGGTGCGCGTGAGCGCAGCGCTCGGCGGGCGGTCGGGGAGGAACCGCTCGCGCTGAGTGGCCGCGCTACCGAAACCTGCAGGCGCGCCCGAACATACGGTGGCGTGGGCAGGTTTCGGTAGCGCCGGGCGGAAGACCCGGACCCGGACGCGCGACGGCGCGGCGCGCGACGACGCCGGACGCCCGACCCCGGACGCCCGACCCCGGACGCTCGAACCCGGACGCTCGAACCCGGACGCTCGAACCCGGAAGCGCGACGGCGGGCGCGCGTGAGCGCGGCGCGCGACGGCGCAGCGACCGCGCGCGGTCCCGTAGACTTGCGCGCACAATGGACGACCCCCCCAGTAGATGTACGCCCCGCGCTCCCGTACACCGCTCGCAGAGGGGTGACGCGTGATGGACTATGTCCTCTTGGGCGTGGGGCTCCTCCTCACGATCGGAACAGGCTTGTTCGTCGCGAGCGAGTTCGCGCTCGTGAACCTCGATCGCGCCGAGCTCGAGAAGCGCCGCGCGGCGGGTGAGACGCGTCTGTCTCTGACGATCAGCGCGCTCAAGATCACCTCGACGCACCTGTCCAGTGCCCAGTTGGGCATCACGCTCACGACGCTGCTCACCGGCTACACGATGGAGCCGGCGATCTCGAACCTGCTGCGTCCCGTCTTCGCGGCATGGGGGTGGCCCGAGGGGTTCGCGAGCCCCTTCGCCGTCGTCATCGCGGTGACGTTCGCGACCATCCTGTCGATGATCGTCGGCGAACTCGTGCCGAAGAACTTCGCCCTCGCCGTGCCGCGGCAGACCGCCAAGCTCGTGATCCCGTTCCAGACGGCGTTCACGACGGTCTTCCGCCCCGCGATCGTCGTGCTCAACGGCAGCGCCAACGGCGTGCTGCGGTCCATGGGCATCGAGCCCAAGGAAGAGCTGTCCGGCGCGCGCACGGCCGAAGAGCTGTCGAGCCTCGTGCGCCGCTCGGCGAGCGCCGGCGTGCTCGAGGAGGACACCGCGTCGCTGCTCGATCGCACGCTGACCTTCGCGCGCCTGTCGGCCTCGGACGTCATGACCCCGCGCCCCAGCGTGCACGCGCTCGCCGCCGACGACTCGGCCGAGGACGTCATCCAGCTCGCACGCCGCACGGGCAACAGCCGCTTTCCGGTCTACGACGAGTCAATGGACGACATCACGGGCATCGTGCACCTCAAGGCCGCGGTCGGCGTGCCGCGCGAACGTCGCAACGACGTGCCCGCCGCGGCGCTCGCGACCGAGCCGCTGCGCGTGCCCGAAGCCGTGCACCTCGACGTGCTCATGTCCGAGCTGCGTGCCCGCGGCTACCAGATGGCGATCGTCGTCGACGAGTACGGCGGCACGGCCGGAGTCGTGACGCTGGAAGACCTCGTCGAAGAGATCGTCGGTGAAGTCCTCGACGAACACGACCGTCGCCGGGCCGGCATCGTCCGCTCGCAGGACTCGATCATCTTCCCCGGCGAACTGCGACCCGACGAACTGCTCGATCGCACCGGCATCCGCATTCCCGAAGGAGACGTGTACGACACCGTGGGCGGCTACGTCATGAGCGTGCTCGAGCGCGTGCCCGCCGCGGGGGACTCGCTGCGCATCGACGATGGGACGATCGAGGTGCAGCGGATGGACGGGCGCCGGGTCGACCGCATCCGCTTCACGCCGGAGCCGATGCCGCACGCCCACGCCACGGAGGAAGGGGGTGATCGTCGATGAACGACTGGGCCGGAATCGCCTGGCTGGTGGTGCTGCTCATCGCCAACGCCTTCTTCGTCGGCGCCGAATTCGCCGTCATCTCCGCCAAGCGCTCGCAGATCGAGCCGCGCGCCGAGAAGGGCTCGCGCTCGGCCAAGACCGCGCTGTACGCCATGGAGCATGCGACCCTCATGCTCGCGACGAGCCAGCTCGGCATCACGATCTGCTCGCTGCTCATCCTGAACGTCTCCGAGCCGGCGATCCACCACCTGCTCGCAGGACCGCTGGGTCTCACCGGACTCGCGGAGGGAACGGTCGACGTCATCGCGTTCGTGATCGCGCTGCTCATCGTGTCGTACCTGCACGTCGTGTTCGGCGAGATGGTGCCGAAGAACCTCGCGTTCTCGGTGCCCGATCGCGCCGTGCTCATGCTCGCGACCCCGCTCGTCTGGGTCTCGAAGCTCTTCTATCCGATCATCGTGTCGCTCAACTGGGTCGCGAACCACGTGCTGCGCCTGTTCCGCGTCGAGCCGAAGGACGAGGCCGCCTCGACCTTCACGCTCGACGAGGTCGCGACGATCGTGAACCAGTCGCGCATCGAGGGCATGCTCGACGACACGTCGGGCGCCGTCTCGGCGGCGCTGGAGTTCACCGACAAGAAGGCCAAGGACATCGCCCTGCCGCTCGACAAGCTCGTCACGCTGCCCGAGCGCACGACGGCGGCCGAGATCGAGCGCGCCGTCGCCAAGCACGGCTTCTCGCGCTACGTCATCGTCGATGACTCCGGCGATCCGGTCGGCTACGTGCACCTCAAGGACATCCTGCGTGCCGCCGAAGGACCGGATGCCGCAACCGAGGTCGCGCGGCCGCTTCCGGCCAAGCGCATCCATCACATGGTGCCCGTGCTCGAGACGACCGACCTCGAAGACGCGCTCGCCGTCATGCGGCGCGCCGGGCGCCACCTCGCCCGCGTGCGCGACGCCGAGGGCACGACGACGGCGGTGCTGTTCCTCGAGGACATCATCGAGGAGCTCATCGGCGAAGTGCAGGACGCGACGCGTCGCCGCAGCTACTGACAGCGGATGCCGCCGGCCCGCCGCCCGTCAGAGGGAGCGGCGGGCCCGCGCGTACTGCACGGGCCAGTACCGCAGGTCGACGCCCAGCTCGAGCGACGCGCGCAGCGCGAAGTGCGGGTCGCGCATCCACTCGCGCGCGGCCATGACGGCATCCGCGTCGCCGGCCTGCAGGATCGCCTCGGCGTGAGCGCCGTCGGCGATCAGGCCGACCGCGCTCACGGGCACGTCGGCGTCGCGCCGCACGCGCGCCGCGAGTGGCACCTGGTAGCCGCGGCTGACGGGGATGCGCTCGCCGGGCACGGTGCCGCCGCTGGAGATGTCGAAGAAGTCGGCGCCACGGTCGGCGCACCAGCGCGCGACGGTCGCGGTCTCTTCCACGCTCCACCCGCCCGCCGTCCAGTCGGTCGCGGACATGCGCACGACCAGGGCGACCTCGGGCGTCTCGGCGCGTACGGCGTCGACGACGCGCAACAGCAGGCGAGCGCGGTTCTCGAGGGGTCCGCCGTAGTCGTCGTCGCGGCGGTTGGCCAGCGTCGAGAGGAACTGGTGCAGCAGGTAGCCGTGACCGCCGTGGATCTCGATCACCTCGAACCCCGCGTCGGCGGCCCGTCGTGCCGCGGCGGCGAAATCGGCGACGACGGTGTCGATGCCCGCGAGATCGAGCGCCTCGGGCACGGCGTATCCCTCGAACGTGATCGCCGACGGAGCGACCGTCCGCCATCCGCCGTCGCGCAGGCCGACGCTGCCGTACGTGCCCGCGATGAGCGGAGACCACGTCGAGGCTTTGCGCCCCGCGTGCGCGAGCTGAATGCCCGCGAGAGCGCCGCGCGAGCGGATGGCGGCGGCGATCGGCGCCCACGCATCCCTCTGCTCGTCGTTCCACAGGCCCGTGTCGTCGGGCGAGATGCGTGCCTCGGGCGACACGGCCGTGGCTTCGGCGATGACGATGCCCGCGCCACCCGACGCGAACTGCGCGAGGTGCACGTGGTGCCACTCCTGCGGCAGACCGTCGACGGCGCTGTACTGGCACATCGGCGCGACCCACAGCCGGTTTCGCGCCGTGTGCCGGCCGATCGTGAGGGAAGAGAACAACAGGGTCATGGAAAGCTCCGCGGGTAGGGTGTCGGCATGACTCGCGAGTGGACCGAGCGGGATGTCGCCGGCGTCGTGCGTCTGCCGACGCACTCCGATGACAAGTATTCCCGGGGCGTGCTGGGTGTGCGCACCGGCTCGCGCGTCTATCCCGGCGCCGCCGTGCTCGGTGTGGAGGCGGCGTGGCGCACGGGTCTGGGCATGGTGCGCTACCTCGGCGCGGCCGCGGATCCCGTGCTGGCACGGCGCCCCGAGACGGTCACGGCACCGGGGCGGGTGCAGGCCTGGCTCATCGGCTCGGGCACGGATTCCGCGACCCGCGACGCCGACGAGACGGCGGCGATCCGCGGAATCCTGGCACAGAACGAGCCCGTCGTGCTCGACGCCGGTGCCCTCGACCTCGCTCCCGGGGCATCCGCGCCGCTCATCGTGACACCGCACGCGCGGGAACACGCCGTGCTGCGAGCGGCGCTCGGGCTCGGCGACGGCACGGGCGATCGACGCACCGACGTCGCCGAGACGGCGCGCAAATTGGGCGGGGTCGTGCTGCTCAAGGGGGCGATGACGCTCATCGCCGACGGGTCCGAGGTCATCGACGTCGACGTCGACGTGCCGTGGCTCGCGACGGCCGGGACGGGCGATGTGCTCGGCGGCGTCCTCGGCGCGCTCGTCGCTGCTGCTCACGCGGTTCCGGATGCCGCTCCGCCGCTGCCGCACCTCGCGGCCTCGGCCGCGTGGCTGCACGCTCGCGCCGCTCGGGTCGCGGCATCCGCTCTCGGTCCGCGCGGCGGTCCGCTCACGGCGCTGGATGTCGCCGAGGCGCTTCCGCGCGCGATCGGCGGCGTGCTCGCGCACTCCTGAGCGCCTCGGCGGCCACCCCCTACGATGGGAGCGTGTCGAGGCGGGCAGTGCTGTGGGTCGCGTTCGCGCTCGTGCACATCGTCGTCGCCGGCCTCGGCTTCGCCCTGCCCCATCAGCCCATGGGCGACGTCTATCTCGTCTACGAACCGTGGGCGCTGCAAGCGCTCGACGGGCGCGGCATCCCGGGAATCGCCGAGGACTGGATCTATCCGCCGGTCGCCCTCCTGCCGCTGCTGGCCGCGCAGGCCCTCGAGTGGATCGCGGGATACGAGATCGCGTGGGCCCTACTCGTGACGGCGTGCGATGCGCTCGCCTTCAGGATGCTCGTCGGGGATGCGCGATCGCGCGGACGCCGGCACGCCGCGTGGTTCTGGCTCGCGTTCGCCCTGCTGCTCGGTCCCGTCGGGATGTACCGGCTCGACGCCGTCACGGTGCCGCTCGCCGTGGCGGGCTGCCTGTGGCTCGTCGGCCGGCCCTGGCTCGCCTCGGTGCTGCTCGCCGTCGCGACCTGGATCAAGGTGTGGCCCGCAGCGCTGCTCGCCGCGGCCTTCCTCGCGGTGCGGCGCCGCGTGGCGGTCGTCTGCGGGGCCCTCATCGTGAG
The DNA here is from genome assembly GCF_053644215.1 of Microbacterium sp. NPDC055442. Lineage (NCBI taxonomy): Bacteria > Bacillati > Actinomycetota > Actinomycetes > Micrococcales > Microbacteriaceae > Microbacterium > Microbacterium sp. NPDC055442. The sequence goes on from NZ_JBSHLF010000004.1 coordinate 316,715, forward strand.
CGCCCTCGCGCTCGTGACGGTCGCCCTGCTCGGCGGAGCCCCGCACGCCCTCGGCTTCGTGACGGCGCAGACGGGACGGGGCCTGCAGGTCGAAGCGCCCGTCAGCATGCTCTACCTGTGGCTCGCGGCCGCGCGCGCGCCCGGTGCATCCGTCTATTACGACCCCGTCATCCTCACCTTCCAGGTCACCGGCCCGCAGGTCGACACCGTCATCGCCGTCATGACGCCGCTTCTGATCGCCGTGCTCGTCGCCGTGGCGGTGCTCGGGGCGATCGCCGCCCGGCGAGGGGCGCCTTTCGTCGCGCTCTTCCCGCCGCTCGCGCTGGCCCTCGTGCTCGCCTTCATCGTCTTCAACAAGGTCGGCTCACCGCAGTACCTCACGTGGCTCATCGCGCCGCTCGTCGTCGGCCTGGTGATCGCGCGGGATCGCTGGCGCCGACCCGCGGCGCTCGGGCTCCTGCTCGCGGCGCTGACGCAGGTGGTCTACCCGCTCACGTACGGCGAAGTGCTCTCGGCCGACCCCGTCGCGGTCGGCATCCTGACCGTCCGCAACGCGCTTCTGATCGTGCTCTTCGTCTGGACCGTCGTGCGGCTGATCCGTCTCGTTCGGGGCCGCCGCGCGGCATCCGCTCTCGTCGGGACCCCACGAAAACCGGAGGTAACACCATGATCATCGCCTTCTCGGTCGCCCCCAGCGGCACCGGCTCGACCGACGGCTCGGTGCACGACGCCGTCGCCGCCGCCGTGCGCGTCGTGCGCGCGAGCGGCCTGCCGCACCGCACGACCTCGATGTTCACCGAGATCGAGGGGGAGTGGGACGACGTGTTCGACGTCGTGCGCCGCGCGACCGAGGCCGTCATGCCGTTCGGATCGCGCGTCTCGCTCGTGCTGAAAGCCGACATCCGGCCGGGGTGGACGGGCGAGCTCGACGCCAAGGTGGAGCGCCTCGAAGCCGCGATCGACGCCGACGAGACCGACTGAGTCGAATCGATTCGCCGCGGGTGCCGCGACGCGGCTAACATGACCCGGTGATCTCCTCTCCGCCGAGGAGGGGTGCGGCGAGGTGGGCGCTCCTTTCCCTCGCCATCGGCAGCTTCGGCATCGGCATGACCGAGTTCGTCGTCATGGGCCTGCTGCCCGACATCGCGCAGGACCTGCTGCCGGCGACGTGGTCGGCGAGCCAGGACGACGCGATCGCGCAGGCCGGCTGGCTCATCACGCTCTACGCGCTCGGCGTCGTCGTCGGCGCCCCCACGATCGCGGGCCTGGTCGCCAGGCATCCGCGCCACCGCGTCATGATCGGGCTGGCTCTCGCCTTGACGGTGGGCAACGCCCTGACGCTCGTCATGCCGACGTTCGAGCTCGTCGCCGCGTCGCGCTTCGTCGCGGGCCTGCCGCACGGCGCATACTTCGGCATCGGCGCCCTCGTCGCCGCCGACGTCCTCGGTCCCGGCAAACGCGCCAAGGGCGTCGCGTTCGTGCTCACGGGCCTGACCGTCGCGAACGTCGCGGGCGTGCCGCTGGGCACATTCCTGGGGCAGCAAGCGGGATGGCGTGCGGCCTTCCTCGTCGTCGCGGCGATCTTCGCCGTCGCCACGATCGCCATCGCCTTCTCGGTGCCGCGGCACGCGGGAGACCCCGGACGCACGTTCCGTGCGGAGCTCAAGGTGTTCCGGATCGGCCAGGTGTGGTTCGCGCTCGCGATCGGGTCGGTCGGGTTCGGCGGATTCTTCGCCGTGTACAGCTACGTCGCGCCGATGGTGACCGAGCTCACGGGGTCGCCGGCGTGGGTCGTGCCCATCGTGCTCATGCTGATGGGCGTGGGCATGATGATCGGCAACATCATCGGCGGACATCTCGCCGACGTCGACCTCAAACGCTCCCTGCTCGGCGGGCTCATCGCGCTCGCGGTCGTGCTGATCCTCGTCGCGCTCACGGCGCAGTGGATCTGGACGCTCGGGCTCTTCGTCTTCTTGACGGGACTGGTCTCGTCGGTGCTCGTGCCCACGATCCAGACGCGGCTCATGGATGTCGCCGAAGACAACCAGTCGATCGCCGCCGCCGTCAACCACTCGTCGCTCAATCTCGGCAACAGCATCGGGGCTTTCGTCGGCGGCACCGTGATCGCGGCGGGATGGGGCTTCACCGCCCCCGCGTGGGCCGGAGTCCTGCTCGCCGTCGGCGGTGTCCTGCTCGCCGCCGTGAGCCTGTCGCTCGAGCGCCGCCGCGTCGCGGCCGGGCGAGGTGCGGCGCGACTGCCGCATAGGCTGGGCGGGTGACCCGCCATGACGAAGCCGCGCGCGTGATCTCCGACGCGGTCGACGGAGCGCGGCCGCGCCGCCCCGCCGACGCCGACGACCCCGACATCCCCGTCGCTGCGACGGTCGTGGTCGTGCGCGACGGCACGGACGGCGCCGAAGTGCTCGTCATCCAGCGTCCCGATCGGGGCTCGTTCGCGGGGGCGTGGGTCTTTCCCGGGGGCAAGCTGGACGATGCCGACCGCGAGAGCGCCGACGAACCGGAAGAAGCCGTCGTGCGTCGCGCCGCCGTGCGCGAGACGTGGGAGGAGACGGGGCTCACGCTCGCCCCCGACTCCCTCGTGCCGCTGTCGATCTGGGATCCCCCGCCCGGGATCCCGCTGCGCATCCGCACGTGGTTCTTCGTCGCGGCGGCATCCGGTGTCGACCTCGTGCTCTCCGAACACGAGGCCGTCGCCGCGGAGTGGGTGCGTCCCGGCAGGCTGCTGGAGCGACACGCGCGCGGCGAGGCGACGCTGTATCCGCCGACCTGGGTCACCCTGCACGGCTTCGAGCACGAGGTCTCGGCCGAGGGCGCGCTCGGCGCCGCACGACTCGGTGGGCTGCGCCGCTTCGACTCCGTCGCGCGTACGGGGCCGAACGGGCCGTTCATGCTGTGGCCCGAAGACGCCGAGTTCGATCCCGACGCCCCGCGGGCGGGCACGGCCCGGCACCGCCTCGAAGTCGGCGCGCTGCCGTGGACCTACATCCGCACCGACTGATCAGGCGGCCAGCAGGCGTCGCAGATGCGCGCCGACGGCGGCGGTCTCGATGAGGAACCCGTCGTGGCCGAAGTCGCTCGCCAGCACCACGACGCCGTCGTCGACGAGCGTGCGGATGCCGCGCCCGATGCGCTGCTGACCGTCGATCGGGAAGAGGCGGTCACTGTCGATGCCGAGCACGAGCGTGGTCGCCGTGACACGTGCCAGGGCGTCCTCGACGCCGCCGCGGTCGCGTCCGATGTCGTGCGAGTTCATCGCCTCGACGAGCGTCAGGTAGCTGTTGGCGTCGAAGCGGCGCGTGAACTTGTTGCCGTGGAAGTCGAGGTAGGACTCCACGGCGAACCGGCCCCCGTGCCCGAGGGGACTGACGACCGACTGCCACGAGCGCTGGAAGCGCTGATTGAGCTCGGTGGGGGAGCGGTAGTTCAGCAGTGCCATGCGCCGCGCGAGCGCGAGCCCGCGGTGCGGCCCGTCGCCGTCGCCCGAGTCGTAGTATTCGCCGTTCTGGAAGCGCGGGTCGATGCGGATCGCCTCGAGCTGCACCGAGTTGAGGGCGATCTGGTCGGCGGTGTTGATGGGCGGCGCCGACAGGACGGCCAGTCGCTCGACGCGCTCCGGATGACCGATCGCCCACTCGAGAGCGTGCATCCCGCCCATCGATCCGCCGATGACGCCCGCCCACGCGTCGATGCCGAGCGCGTCCGTCAGCGGAAGCTGCGCGGCGACCTGGTCGCGGATCGTCAGGTACGGGAATCGCCCCGCCCATTCGTAGCCGTCGGGCGCGATGCTCGAGGGGCCGGTCGAGCCCTGGCATCCGCCCAGCATGTTGGGGGCCACGACGAACCAGCGGTCGGTGTCGATGGGCGCGCCGGGTCCGACGATCGACTCCCACCAGCCCGACGTGGGGTGGCCGGGGGCGGCGGCGCCGCGCACGTGGCTGTCGCCGGTGAGGGCGTGCAGGATGAGGACCGCGTTGTCGCGCTGCGGTGACAGCTCGCCCCACGTCTCGTACGCCAGGCGGTAGCCCGGCAGTTCCGCGCCGCCCTCGGTGCGGAACGGACCGAACGACGCGAAGTGCCGGTCGCCGACCGGATCACCGTCACGCCAGGCCCCCGTCGCGGGAGGCCGCCCCAGCAGCATCCGAGCGTCCGCCTCGGTGACGGGAGCGGAGGGAACGGTGTCCTCCGAGGTCTGCCAGTCCATGGGTGCCATTCTCTCCCGCCCCGGCCGACCGCCGCCCCGTGTTACGTCGCCCCCGCCCCGGCTTCTCCCCGCGAGACTGCAACGGCGCGCCGAGACTGCGGGTGAACCCCACGGTCTCGGCGCGCCGTTGCAGTCTCGCGGGAGGAGGGGTCAGGCGCGGGCGGCCTCCGAGAGGCGGCGCGCGGCGGCGAGCGCCTGCTCGAGGTCGGCCTTGATGTCGTCGATGTTCTCGAGCCCGACCGAAAGGCGTACGAGGCCGGGCGTCACTCCGCCGGCGAGCTGCTCCTCGGGCGTGAGCTGCGAGTGGGTCGTCGACGCGGGGTGGATGACGAGCGAGCGCACGTCGCCGATGTTGGCGACGTGGCTGAACAGCGTGAGCGAGTTGACGAACTCGCGCCCCGCGTCGACGCCGCCCTTGAGCTCGAACGAGAGCACGGCGCCCACGCCCTTCGGCGCGTAGGTGTTCGCCACGTCGTACCAGGGCGAGGTCGGCAGCCCGGAGTAGTTCACCGACGCGATGTCGTCGAGGCTCTCGAGCCACTCGGCGATCTCCTGCGCGTTCTGCACGTGGCGCTCGATGCGCAGCGACAGCGTCTCGATGCCCTGGATGAGGTTCCAGGCGCTCTGCGGCGCGATGGCGGGCCCCAGGTCGCGCAGCAGCTGCACGCGTGCCTTGATGATGTAGGCGAGGCCGTCGCCCACGGCCGCCGTGTAGCTCGCGCCGTGGTAGCTCTCATCGGGCTCGGTGAGACCGGGGAACTTCTCGACGTTCTTGGACCACTCGAACGTGCCGCCGTCGATGATGACACCGGCCATCGTGGTGCCGTGTCCGCCGAGGAACTTCGTCGCCGAGTGCACGACGATGTCGGCGCCGTGCTCGAACGGCTTGATGAGGTACGGCGTCGCGATCGTGTTGTCGACGATGAGCGGCAGGCCGTTCTCGTGGGCGATGTCGGCGACCGTGCGGATGTCGAGCACGTTGATCTTCGGGTTGCCGATCGTCTCGGCGAACAGCAGCTTCGTGTTCGGCCGGATCGCGCGGCGCCACTCCTCGGGGTCGTCCTGATCGTCGACGAACGTCACGTCGACGCCGAGCTTGGCCAGGGTGAACTTGAACAGGTTGTAGGTGCCGCCGTAGATCGAGCTCGACGAGACGAAGTGGTCGCCGGCCTGTGCGATGTTGAGGATCGCGAAGGTCGTCGCCGACTGCCCGCTGGCGAGCAGGAGTGCTCCCGTGCCGCCCTCGAGCGCCGCGAGTCGCTGCTCGACGACGTCCTGCGTCGGGTTCTGGATGCGCGTGTAGATGTTGCCGAACTCGGCGAGGGCGAACAGGTTCGCGGCGTGCTCGGTGTTGTCGAAGACGTAGGCGGTGGTCTGATAGATCGGCGTCGCCCGCGACTTGGTCGTCGGGTCGGGCGCGGCGCCCGAGTGGATCTGCTTGGTTTCGAAGCGCCAGTTCTCGGGTGCGGACATGAGTGCTCCTGAAGGTTCGGGTGGTGGCTGGTGGAGGCGCGGCACGGGCCGCGACCTCATCCGAGCGTAGGGCGGCGGCGGGCGACGGACAACGCGGGGGAAATGTTACGTAACGTCGGCGGGTAGCGTGGAGGCATGGTTACCAGGCGTGCAGTCGTGACGGGTGCGAGTTCGGGGATCGGCGAAGCGGCGGCGCGTGCGCTGCGCGCGCGCGGATGGGATGTCGTGGGCGTCGCACGACGCGCCGAACGGCTCGCGAAGCTCGAGGCCGAGATCGGCATCGCCGCGTTCGCCGCGGATCTGACCCGCGACGCCGACGTCGCGGCGCTCGCGGACTGGCTCGCCGACACGGGCCCCGTGCACGCGCTGGTGCACGTCGCCGGCGGTGCACGCGGCACGGACCGCGTCGAGGACGGACGCGTCGAGGACTGGCAGTGGATGTTCGATGTCAACGTGCTGTCGGCGCAGCGCGTCGTCGCCGCGATCCTTCCGCTGCTGCGTGACGCCGCGGCATCCGACGGTCACGCCGACACGCTGTTCGTCACCTCCACCGCGGCCCACAACGCCTACGCCGGCGGCGCCGGATACAACGCCGCGAAGGCCGGCGAGGCGATGCTCGCGCATGCCCTGCGCCTCGAACTCAACGGCGAGCCCATCCGCGTCATCGAGATCGCGCCCGGCATGGTCTACACGCCCGAGTTCACGGTCAACCGGCTCGGCGGCAATCGGGCCGCGGCCGAACGCGTGTACGAGGGCGTGGCGGATCCGCTCACGGCCGACGACGTCGCCGATGTCATCGCGTACGCGCTCGATGCACCCGGTCACGTCAATCTCGACCTCGTCACGATGCGCCCCGTCGCCCAGTCGGCGCAGCACCTGCTCGCGCGCGGCACCCTCACGGTGCGCGGCGGCCGCGAGGACTGAGCACCGCGGTGGCGACGACCCTGCCCGAGCTCGCGGCCGCCGGTCTGATGGATCCCGGGTGGGCCGACGCGCTCGCGCCGGTCGCCGACGACATCGCGGCGCTCGGTGAGCGGCTGCGGGGCGAGGTCGCGGCGGGGCGCGGCTACCTGCCGGCGGGGGAGCGCGTGCTGCGGGCGTTCCAGCGTCCCCTCGCCGATGTGCGCGTGCTCATCGTCGGGCAGGATCCCTATCCCACGCCCGGCCACCCCATCGGGCTCTCGTTCGCCGTCGAGAGCGGCGTGCGTCCGCTGCCGCGCAGCCTGACCAACATCTACCGCGAGCTCGAGACCGACTTGGGCCTGCCGCCCGCGCCGCACGGCGATCTGTCCGCGTGGAGCGATCAGGGGGTCATGCTGCTCAACCGCGTGCTCACCGTCGCGCCCGGACAACCCGCGTCGCACCGCGGCTGGGGCTGGGAGCGTGTCACCGAGCACGCGATCCGCACGCTCGTCGCCCGCGACACGCCGCTCGTGGCGATCCTCTGGGGGAGGGATGCCGCGGGCCTGCGCCCGCTCCTCGGTGCGACGCCCGTCGTCGAATCGCCGCACCCGTCACCCCTTTCGGCGAGCCGCGGCTTCTTCGGGTCGCGCCCCTTCTCGCGGGCCAACGCACTCCTCGCGGAGCGGGGTGCCGAGCCCGTCGACTGGCGCGTGTCCGCTCCGCCCGGCACGGCCGGCTGACGCGCTCGTTCTCTCCCGGCGCGCTGTCGTCCGCGACACGCTCGTTCTCTCCGGTGCGCGGACCGGCCGGCGGCTCACGACCCCCAGGCCCGGACGGCGTCGACGAGCGCGCGCCACGCGCCCGTGAGCTCGGCGTCGGCGAGCTCGGCGTCATGCTCGCGGTCGTCGTCGCAGCGGGCGTGGATGCGCCAGACGAAGCGATCCGCCCCGCGCGGCGGATCGCACGGGTCGGCCACGGCGTCCCACGGGCACTGCTCGATGAGCTCGATGAGCACGGGCGCCTCGTCGGGGCCGGGCTCGGCGCGCCACGCGCGGCGCATACCCGCGACCCCGCCCGTGCGGGTGACCACGACGACGGGCACCGGGTCAGGCTGCGTGCGTTGCATCCACATCGACGCCGACGCCCGCCCAGCCGGCGCGGACGGCGGCGACCTCCTCTGACTCCTCACCGTACTCCGCCGCCGAGGCCCGCACCGTCGCGTCGGCGAACGCGACGAAGTCGGCATCGGGGGCGAGCGTGCCCGACGTCAGCGCGCGGTACCAGATGCGGCCGGCGCGCTCCCACGCCCGCCCGCCGAGCGCCGTCGCGACGAGATAGAACGCGTGGTTGGGGATGCCGGAGTTGATGTGCACCCCGCCGTTGTCGTCGGGCGTCACGATGAAGTCGCGCATGTGCGCCGGCTGCGGGTCACGGCCGAGGACGTCGTCGTCATAGGCGGTTCCCGGTGCCGCGAGCGAGCGCAGCGCGTGGCCTTCGACGGCATCGGTGAAGATACCCTCGCCGACCAGCCATGTCGCGTCGTCGGCGGTCTGGCCCAGATGGTGCTGCTCGGCGAGGACACCCAGCACGTCGGCGACCGACTCGTTCAGCGCGCCGGACTGGTCGCGGTACTCGAGTCCGCCCGAGGACTCGACGATGCCGTGCGCGAGCTCGTGCGCGATGACCGTCAGCGACCGGGTGAATCCCGTGAACACCTCGCCGTCGCCGTCGCCGAACACCATGCGTTCGCCGTTCCAGAACGCGTTGTCGTAATCGCTGCCGTAGTGCACCGTCGCCAGCAGCTCACCCCCGAGCCCGTCGAGACCGTTGCGGGCGAAGGCATCCCACAAGAAGTCGAACGTGATGCCGAGGCCGTCGAACGCCTCGTCGACGGCGGCGTCGCCCGACGCGGGGTCGTCTTCGCCGCGCACGTGCACCCCCGGCAGCGTCTCGCGGTTCTGCGCGTCTGAGATCGTGCGGTCGGGACCGGGCGCCGTCTCGACCACGAGCGAGCCGTCTTCGTCGATCGAGAGCTGAAGCCGAGTGCGCTGCGGGCGGTAGTCGCGCGACGCGAGGAGCGTCGCCCGGGCGGCCGCGGCCGCCCGGGCCCACTGCGGCTCCTGCACCGCGGCGATGCGGGCGAGCAGGTACGGAGGGACGATCGCTGTCATGCTGCGAGAGTAGCCCCGGCGCCGGACATCGCGGCAGGTCAGGTGTCGGGGTCGATGACGGGGATCGAGGCGAGGAGTCGCCGCGTGTACGACACCTGCGGCTGCAGCAGCACCTTCTCGGTGGGGCCCTCTTCGACGATGCTGCCGTCCTTCATGACGATGACCTCGTCGCAGAGGTTCTGCACGACGCCGATATCGTGCGAGACGAGCACGAGGGTGAGGCCGTCGCGCTCGCGCATCTCGGCGATGAGGGCGAGGATCTGCGCGCGCACCGTGACATCGAGCGCCGACAGCGGCTCGTCGCCGATCAGCAGCCGCGGCCGATGCACGATGGCGCGCGCCAGGGCGATGCGCTGGCGTTGACCGCCGGAGAACTCGTGCGGGAACCGCGCGGCCATGTCGGCCTCGAGGCCGACCTGCGAGAGCACCTCCCGCACGCGGGAGCGGCGATCGCCGTCGATGCCCAGCGCCCACAGCGGCTCGCCGATGATCCGGCCGATGCTCATGCGCGGATCCAGCGACGCGTACGGATCCTGGAAGACGATCCCCGTCTCGCGGCGCAGCCAGTGCAGCGCACGAGCCGGCGCCCTCGCATCGACGCGGCGGCCGTCGAACTCGACCGTCCCCGCCGTGGGGGTGTCGAGAGCGAGCAGCAGCCGCACGAGCGTCGACTTGCCCGATCCCGATTCGCCGATGATCCCCAGCGCGGAGCCTTCGCGCACATCGACGTCGGCGTCGTCGAGAGCCGTCGTGAAGGTGCGCTTCTCGAACAGGGTCCGCTTCGGCACCGCGTGTCGGCGCGTGAGCCCGCGCCCGCGCAGCAGCACGTCGGATCCGGCGCTCATCGGTCGACCCCGGGTCGCCACAGCGTCGCCGTCGCATCGCGCAGGAGCCCCTCCGTCACGACGGATGCCGGTGCCGTGAGCAGCTGCGCCACGGGGGCGTCCTCGACGACGCGGCCGTGCTCGAGGACGATGCCGTGCGTCGCGATCCGCGACAGCACCGCGAGGTCGTGCGTGATGAAGACGAGCGACATGCCGTCGTCCTTCACGAGGGAGTGCAGCAGCTCGAGGATCTCGGACTGGATCGTCACGTCGAGGGCCGTCGTCGGCTCATCGGCGATGAGCAGGCGCGGGCGGCATGCGAGCGCCATCGCGATGGCGACCCGCTGACGCTGCCCGCCCGAGAGCTGGTGCGGGTAGCGCGAGACGATGCGGGCGGGATCGGGCAGCGCGACGCGCGCCGCCTCGACGACCGCGCGAGCGGCGGCATCCTTCTTCGATGCGCGCTCGTGGATCCGCACGGACTCGGCGATCTGCCTGCCGACCGTGCGGATCGGATTGAGCGCCGTGCGCGGCTCTTGGAAGACGATCCCGATCTCATCGCCGCGGATCTCGGCGAGCTCACGGTCGCTCAGGCCGAGCAGCTCGCGCCCGTTCCAGCGGATCGACCCGGTCGCACTCGCCTCGTCGGGGAGGAGGCCCAGGATCGCCAGTGCCGTGAGCGACTTGCCCGACCCGGACTCGCCGATGAGGCCGAGGCGGGCTCCGTCGGGCACCGCGAACGATGCGCCGTCGACGACGCGTCGCCCGGCGATCTCGATCACGAGATCGGTCACTTCGAGGCTCACGCGACCACCTCCGGCACGGGGATGCGGGCGGCGCGTCGCGCGGCGCCGCGGCTGAGGGTCGGGTCGGTCGCCTCGCGCAGGCCGTCGCCGAGCAGATTGAGCCCGAGGACGGTCAGGGTGATCGCGAGTCCCGGCCAGACCACCGAGAGCGGATGCACCGTGATGTAGGCCTGCAGATCGCGCAGCAGGACGCCCCACGACGGCTCGGTGACGGGCGCGCCGAAGCCGAGGTACGACAGCCCCGCCTCGGCGAGGATCGCGACGGCCATGCCCCACGACAGCTGCACGATGAAGACGGGTGCGACGTTGGGGAGCAGGTGCCGGAACAGGTTCTGGGCGGGGTTCAGGCCCGACGCACGCCCCGCGAGCACGAAGTCGCTGTGCAGGACGCGACGGAGCTCGGGCCGGGTCACCCGCGCGATGTTGACCCCGAATCCGATCCCGACCGCCCAGATGACGACCCACAGGCCTCCGCCCCACACGGCCGAGATCATCATGGCGATGATGAGCACGGGGAAGGCGATCAGGATGTCGACGAAGACGGCGACCGATTCGCGCACCCACCGTGCCGTGAGCGCGCCGAGCGCAGCGAGCGAGACGCCGATGACGGTCGCGATGATGCCCGCCCCGACGGCGACGAAGATCGCCGTGCGCGAGCCCGCCATGATGAGGCTCAGGATGTCGCGCCCCGATCCGTCGGTGCCGAGCAGGTGCGGCCAGCCCGGCCCCGCCCAGCGGTTCGAGATGGCGACCTGCTGCGGATCGAACGGCGTCCACACTCCCGCGACGAGGGCCGTGAGGGCGATCGCGGCCACGACGATGAGGCCGAACCGCCCCGTCGTCAGGCGCCACAGCCGGCCGAGCCATGCCCAGCGGCCCGGTGCGGCATCCGTTCGTGTCACGATGCCTCCCGCTGGCGGGGGTCGATCGCGCGGTGCGCGAGGTCGACGAGGAATCCGACGATGAGCACGAAGCCGGTGAGCACGAGCAGCTCGCCCTGCACCTTGGGCAGATCACGCGCGCCGACGTCGGCCACGAGCATGCGACCGACTCCGGGCAGGGTGAACAGCTGCTCGATCACGACGGCGCCGACGATGATGCCCGCGACCTGCAGACCGAGCACCGTGATGACCGACAGGCCGACGACCGGAAGCCCGTGCCGGATGAGCGCGGCGTTGCGGGTGAGCCCTTTCGCGGCGGCGGTGCGCACGAAGTCCTGCCCGACGGCCTGCAGCGTCGCGCTGCGCACGAACCGCAGCAGCATGGCTCCCTCGACGATGCCGATCGTGAGCGCGGGCAGCAGGAGCGACCGCAACGCCGCCCCCGGCTCGTTCCACCCCGCCCGGGGGAACCCCTGCGCGGGAAGCCACCCGAGCCAGACGGCGAAGACGACGACGAGCATCATGCCGGCCCACACGACGGGCACGGCGGCGAGCAGCTGTGCGCCGACGTTCAGTGCCGTGCCGTCGGCGCGGCCACGGCGCATCGCCGACAGCACACCGAACGGCACGCTGATGAGCAGCGCGATGACCATCGACATGATGCCCAGGGGCACCGTCACCTGGGACTTCTCGACGAGTTCGTCGACGACGCCCGACCCCGTCAGCAGCGACGTGCCGAGGTCACCGCGGAAGATGCCGCCGATCCAGTCTGCGTACTGCGCCGTGAGGGGCCGATCCAGGCCCAGCTGCGCGCGGATCGCGTCGACCTGCGCGGGGGAGCTGCCCACCCCGGCGATGAGCTGCGCGACGTCACCCGGAAGCACGCGCAGCGTCAGGAAGATCAGGACGCTGGCGACGAACAGCCCGACGATGAGCAGGGCCGACCGCGTCAGCGCGTACCGGATCACCCGTCGCTCTTGGTCAGCTCTGCCAGGTTGAGGCGCTCGTTCACGTTGATCGAGGGCATACTCGCGATGTTAGTGCCCACGGCGACGACGGAGGCGCCGCTGAACAGCCAATCGGCGGCCGCGTCTTCCGACACGAGGCGACCGGCCTCGGCCAGCAGTCGTGAGGCCTCGGCTTCGTCGACCGCCGCGAGGGACTGGGCGAACAGCTCCTGCACCTCGGGGTTGTCGTAGGTGAAGTAGTAGTCGGGATCGGCCCAGTTCTCGAAGTCGCGTGCTTCGGTGTGCAGCACGAAGCTGAGCTCGTAATCCTTGTTCGTGTACACATCGGTCAGCCACGTCGGGAAGTCCACCGACTCGACTTCGAGCGTGATGCCCACTTCGTGCAGGTTCGACACGAGGATCTGCGGGATCGTCGTGGCGTAGAAGTTCGGGATCGTCAGGGTGAGGTCGATGTCCTCGGCTCCGGCCTCGGCGAGCAGCTCGCGCGCGGCAGCGGGGTCGTGGGGGGCGACGTCGGCGAGGTCCTCCCAGCCGGGGTCGAGCTCGGGGATCGGGCCGTAGAGCGTCGAGCCCGACGCGAGGGCTTCGACGAAGGCGTCGTGGTCGATCGCCTGTCGGATCGCCTGGCGCACGCGCTCGTCGGCGAGCGGGCCGGACGTCTGGTTCATCGCGAGCGTGCCCTTGTCGGTGGACTGCCCGAGCACGACGGTGAAGTCGCCGCCGGCCTCGATCTGCTCGGCCAGGTTGGCGTCGAAGCCCGTCACGACGTCGATCTCGTTCGCGAGGGCGGCGTTGAGGGCCGCCTGGTTGTCGGGGATGTAGTCGAAGACGACCTCCGCGACGCCCGCGGCATCGCCCCAGTACTCGGGGTTGCGGTCGAACGTGATGCTGTCGCCCTGGCGCCACGTGCCGAAGGTGAACGGTCCCGTGCCGTTGGCCGACGTCTTGTAGTCGACGGTGTCGTCCTGCTTGAGGATGACGCCCGCACGGCCCGTGAGGTTCCACAGCAGGCTGGAGTCGGGCTCCTCGAGGCTGAGCGTGACCTCTTGGCCGTCGGCCGTGATCGAGGTCACGTTGGCGAGGCGCCCGGAGTCCCGCCATGCGGGGGTGGCCTTGCGGGTCTCCAGCGACCACACGACATCTTGCGCCGTGAGTTCCTGACCGTCGTGGAAGAGGACCCCCTCGCGCACCGTGAAGGTGTACTCGAGCCCGTCGGGCGAGACGGCCCAGTCCTCGGCGAGGGCGGGCACGATGTCCTGCTCGGGTGTGCGCGCGACGAGCCCCTGGTAGATGTTGTCCATCAGGATCTGGTCCAGCGCCGCTCCCGCGGTCTCGCGGATGTCGAGGTTGCCCGGTTCGAGCACGAGCCGGATCGCGACCGATGCGTCGGCGTCGGGGGAGCCCGTCGACGTCGGCGCCGGGTCTGGGCTCGCGCACGAGCTGAGGAGCAGCGCTCCCGTGACGACGAGGCCGGCGGCGAAGGCTGTGCGGCGGTGCATGCGAGTCCTTTCGGAGGGGCATCCGATGCTGTTCGGATGCCGGCCTCGAGGTGGGTGATCGGCAGGTTCGACCAGTGCGGAGACAAGCCTAGAGTTCCCCGGGCCCGCCAGAACAATCCGTGACGCGCGGGGCGGGCTGATCCGGGCGCGGGAGGGGAGCCGTCTGCGGCGGGCCGTGAGTACGCTGGCAGCATGACTCCTGAGCCGCGGGTGCACCTGTCCCGATCCGCCCGTGAGGCCTACGCCGCGCTCGACGGGCTGGCCAAGACCGTCGGCGGGATCGCCGCCGAAGCGGGTCTGGACGCCCGCATCAAAGAGATCGTGCAGATCCACGCGTCGCAGCTGAACGGCTGCGCCTACTGCGTGCGCGTGCACGTGGACCGCGCCGTCGCGGCGGGCGTCGACGCCGACGTCATCGCCCAGATCGCGGCATGGCGCGACTCAGGTGTCTTCAGCGAGCGCGAGCGCGCCGGCCTCGAACTGGCCGAGGCCTTCACCTTCATCCACGAGGACGGCATCCCCGACGACGTCTACGACCGGGTGGGGAGCATCCTCAGCGAGAAGGAGTACGTCGCCCTGAGCTGGCTGCTCGTGACGATCAACGCGTTCAATCGCATCACGATCGCCGGCCGGTATCCCGTGCCGCCGCGCGGCGCCGAACAGACGTGACGGGCATGGACCGTCGGGCCGACGAGGACGCCGTCCTGGTCTCGGGGGCGACGAACTTCCGCGACGTCGGCGGTCTGCCCGCCGGCGGCGCACAGACGCGATCGGGCGTGCTCTTCCGCTCGGGCAATCTCGCGCGCGTCGACGATTCCGGACGGGCCTCGCTGGGGACCCTCGGCATCCGCCGCGTCATCGACCTGCGCGACGAGGACGAGGTGTCCTCGGCGCCGAGCCTCATCGACGGGCTCGGGATCGAAGTGCAGCGCGTGCCGCTGTTCCTCGGCTCGGTCGCGTCGTTCTTCGAGCAGGACCTGAGCCTCGCCGACATGTACCGCCTGCTGCTCGAGGACTCGTCGGAGGGTGTCGTCGATGTCGTCCGCGGCATCGTCACCGACCAGCCCGTGCTCGTGCACTGCACGGTCGGCAAGGATCGCACGGGAGTCACAGTCGCCCTCACGCTCGCCGCCGCAGGCGTCGACGCCGACGCCGTCGTGGCGGACTACGCACGCTCCGAGACGCTCCTGCCCGAGCGGCGCAACCGACAGGTGCTCGCCTGGCTGCGTGCGCAGCATCCCGAAGCGGTGCACCTCGAAGAGCTCGCGACCCGTTCGCCCGCGCACGTCATGCACGATGCTCTCGCGCGCGTCGACGAGGTCTACGGATCACCCGGCGAATACCTGCGCGCGCACGGCCTGGGCGATGACGAGATCGTCGAACTGCGTCGCATCCTCGTCGGGTGAGAATCTTCCCCATGTCAGGTTAGGCATGCCTACATTCGGGTATAGTCGAAGCATCATGAGCACCCCGGGGAACGAGACTGCGCACAGCGCGTCGGCATGCCGTGCATCGCGGCATACGCGTGTGCAGCACCTCATCACGGCCGACGAGACCTCGCTCACCGAGCTCGAGACTCTGCTCGCGACGCTCCCGCTGTGTTCGACGGGTCGCGTCTTCATCGAGATTCCGGATGCCACGTGGCAGGCCGACATCGTCGTCCCCGCGCGCATGACGCTGACCTGGCTCGACCGCGCCCGCCGTTCGGGGGATCCGGGCACGGGGCGCGGGTGCGCGGCAGGCCAGGCCCTCGCGCGTGCCGTCACGGCGTGGGCCGACGAGATGCTCTGCGGCGCCGACGATGAGACCCGCATCCACCTGCTCGGCGGCTATCTCGGCACGGCCGACATCGTCGACCACCTCACGACGCGCAACGGCATCGCTGCGGCGGCCATCCACACGCCCGCGAAGTACGGGCTGGCCCCCGCGGGCGGCTCGCGGTAGCGCACGCCTCATCGCGTCGTGCGCACGTCTCGATGCGCGCCTGCGACGCTGCGCGCGACGTAGTTGCCGTCTTCGAGCCCGGCCTCGATCTCGAACCGGTTGCGCAGCGGATCGCGCCCGGCCAGCGCATAGAGCACCGGCATCAGGAAGCCGTACCGCTGCCACTGCCGCTTGTGCACGGTCTCGTGCCGCAGCACGTGCTCGCTGATCCGCCCGTCGCCGGTCAGGAAGCAACCGCCGACGCACACGCCGCCGCGCGGGAAGGCCCAGGCCGGCAGGCCGCGGAACACCCACAGACCGGCGCGCCTCTCGATGCGCCCCGTGCTCCACAGCGTGCCCCAGATCCAGCCGACGGTCGTGCCGTACAGGTAGCCGAGGCGGCTGATGGGGGAGTCGAGCAGGATGCGGGGGATCAGCCGGTCGATCGTGCGACCGCGTGCGACCGCGCGCTCGGCGGCGCGCTCCCAGCCCGCGGGAGGCGTCGCGATCGGCGTCACGCGAGCGCACCGATGACGCGCAGCAGCGCGCCGAGGTCGTCGTCGGCGGTCTCCGCCGACGCGGGCGAGTAACCCGCGAGCGAGGACCCCGCGAGGGGCAGCACGGCGCGCACGGCGCCGATCGCGGCCGTGAGCTCGGCGACGGTGACTCCGAACGGCTCGGGATGCGCGTTGCCGGTCAGCTCCGCGGGGTCGAGCACGTCGACATCGACGTGCACGAACACGGCATCGGCGCCGGTGGCGCGCACCGCATCGGCGAGAGCCTCGGGGTCGCGCAGGGCATCGACCGGCAGCATCCGCACGTCGAGGTCGTCGATCGCCCGCACCTCGGCCTCGTCGAACGAACGCGCGCCGGCGAGCACGATGCGCTCGGGCGGGACGATGCCCGGGGTCAGGCCCAGGCTCTGCTCGCCGTCGCCCGCGATGGAGCGCAGCACCATGCCCGAGTAGGCGCCCGAGGGCGACGAGTCGGGCGTGTTGAAATCGGCGTGCGCGTCGAACCAGACGACAGCGAGCTTCGCCGTGCGCGTGGCGGCATGGGCGATCGCGGCGGCCGCGACACCGCAATCGCCGCCCACCAGCAGCACGGGCTCGGTGTGCGGTTCGAGGGCGGCGGCGACCTGCTCGCGCACGCGGCGCAGCGAACTCAGGCGTCGCACGCCCGTGTCGAGCGACTCTCCCGCCTCGGCGGGCACCTCGACGACGGTCGTCGCCGATCGCGGCAGGTCACCGGCGATCGCCTGTGCACCGTCGATCAGCTGCATCGCGCGTGAGGACGGGCTGCCCTGCCATTGCGGAACCACGATGTAACGGGTCATCCGTCCATCATCCTCCACCCTGGCGGCACATCCGGATGGTCGTCGTGCAGCGGCGGCCGGCCGCGCGCAGAAAACCCGCACTCGCGCACGCGAAGTGCGTGCGCGAGTGCGGGTCTCATACGCGTGAACCGTCGCGCGTGTGCTCAGTCCTCGATCGCCGCCTGCGGCGAGCCGCCCACCTTGAGCGCGGCCAGGCGCGCTTCGACCTCGGTGAGCTCGCCGATGTCGTCGAGCTGGTTGAACTGCGCGTCGAGAGTCGACGCGGCGAGCTCCTGCTTGCCGGCGGCGAGAGCCTCCTGGCGGCGCACCTTGTCCTCGAAGCGACCGAGCTCGCTCGTCGGGTCCATGACGTCGATCGACTTGACGGCGTCGTGCACCTTGTTCTGGGCCTCGGCGGTCTTCGAGCGGGCGAGCAGCTCGGAGCGCTTCGACCGAAGCTGCTCGAGCTTGTGCTTCATGCCGTTGAGGCCGTCCTTGAGCTTGTCGACGACCTCGTTCTGCGACGCGATCGCCGGAGCGATGGCGCGGGCTTCGTTCTCTTCGCTGATCTGGCGCTGCAGCGCGATCTTGGCGAGGTTGTCGAACTTGTCGGCGTCGGACGTGTTGCCCGATCCGCGCAGCTCGTCGGCCTTTCGGCTCGCGGCGAGGGCCTTGTTGCCCCATTCCTGCGCCGCCTGCACGTCTTCCTGGTGGTCGCGCTCGAGCAGACGCAGGTTGCCGATGGTCTCGGCGATGGCCGACTCGGCGTCGGCGATCGAGTTGGTGTAATCGCGGACGAGCTGGTCGAGCATCTTCTGCGGGTCCTCGGCCTGGTCGAGGATTGCGTTGATGTTGGCGCGTACGAGCGTCGAGATGCGACCGAAGATGGACTGCTTTGCCATCAGGTGTCCTTCCTATCGAGGGTTGGTTTCGAGGTCGAGAGAGATCGGATGCCGGGTGTCGGGCGTGCGGCGGTCAGAAGCGTCCTCCTCCCCGGCGCGAGCGGGTACCGCCCCCGCCGAAGCTGCCGGTGCGGAACCCGCCGCCGCCTGCGCGACTGCGGCTTCCGCCGCTGAAGCCGCCGCCGAAGCCGCCCGACGAACGGCGGGAGCGCCCGGAGGAGCCGCCGCCGAGGAGCGAGTTGATGACGATGCCGCCGAGCATGGCGCCGAGCAGGTTGTCGCCGCCCCCTGATCCGCCGCCGTACATGCCGCCGCCCTGGAAGCCGCCGACATCGTTCTGGGCGTGCTGGATCGCCTGCGCGGCGAGCTGCTGGGCGCGCTGTGCGGACTGCATCGCCCGATCGGGGTCCACCTGCTGCAGCTGCTGCGCCTGCACGAGGGATGCGCCCGCTTCGGCCAGGCGCGTACGGGCCTGAGCGCCGATCGCACCGCGGCGGGCCGTGATGTAGTCCTCGGCGGTGGAGACCTGCGCCTGCGCCTGCAGGATGACCTGACCCACCATCTGGCGGGCGCGTTCGGCTTGCGCCGCGGCATCCCGCACACCCTGCACGATCGCGTCGATCTGCTGATTGGCGGATTCGAGACCCTCGAGCGCGAACAGCGGTCGCCTGTCGGTGCCCGAGAGGTGCGTTCGCGCGCTCTCGATCTGCTGCCGGGTTGCAGCGATCACGGGGGCGAGCCGTCCGTCATCGTCGGGGAGGGCAGAGGCGGCAGCGACGTCGCGCTCGAGCTCGGCGACCAGTCGTGCGGCGCTCTTCTCGCCCTCGGCGAGGTCGGCGCCCAGCTTGTCGATGGCCTGCTCGAGCAGGGCCGCCTGCCCGACGGCTTCTTCGGCCGCACGGATGCCGACGGCCGCTTCGCCGCCGCTGCCGGCGGCGATCGCCGCAGCCGCCGCCGACAGCTGCTCGTCGGCGAACGCGATGCGCTGCCGGGCCTGCTGCGGGTTGTCGGCGACGGTCACGAGGGCTTCGCGCGCGTACGAATCCGACAGGGAGTGCAGGTGCGCCGTCGCCTCGTCGAGCGCCGCGGCGACCTGGGCGCGCTCGCCCTGCACGCGCGCGAGGGCTTCGGGCGCGTTCTGCTCGAGCTTTCGCAGCTCGTCGAACGCGGCGGCCTTGGCATCGAGGCTCGTGTTCGCCTCATCGCACAGCCGGATGATCTCGATGTTCCACTCGCGCGTCTGCTCGGGGGTGTCCGGGATCTCGTCGTCGAGCTGCTGCTTGAAGGTGAAGGCGCGATTGAGGCCTTCCTTCGCCGCCGCGAGGGTGCTCTCGAACTCGGCCGCCGCCGCGTCGCCGAACTGCGCCTTCGCGAAGCCGAGCTCCTGCTCGCTCGTGCGGATCGCGTCGTCGGTCTGCACGAGGGCCGATGCCGCGCGCCGTTCGAGCTCTTCGGTGCTGACCTGTTCGACGGGACGGCTCGCCGAGCCCTTCTTGCGGCGGGAGCGGATGACGAGCCAGACGATGACTCCGATCGCGCCGACGACGATGACGCCGATGACGATGCTCACGCCTGTCGAGTTGTCGGCGGATGCTGCGCCGCCGCCGCTGCCGCCGGTCGCGGCATCCTGCAGTCCGTCGGCAGCCGCGATGGCGGCGCCGGCCCAGTCCTCGTCGACGAGCTCCGGGTAGATCCGCTCCTGCTCGATCGTGCCGAGCGTGTCGAAGCCGACCGGGCCCTGGGAGTCGCCGGAGAGATAGTAGTTGCGCTGCTCGACGGCGATCGCGAGCAGGTACTGGTTCGGGCCGAGCCCGTTGGAGGTCGCGGTGGCGTTCGCCCATTCCTGGGCATCGCTCGGGCTCGTGAAGCGATCGACGTAGACGACCCACAAGCTCACGGGCGAGTCGGCGGCGAGCTGCTCGAGACGCTCTTCGACGGTCGCGGTCTCGGACGACGACAGCACGCCCGGATCGTCGTACACGAAGCCCTCGCCCAGCGGCACCGGGTCGGTCGCCCACGCGGCGGTCGCGGTGCCCGTGAGGGCCAGGGCGAACGCCGTCGCGAGGGCTGCGGTCCATCGCGAACGCATCGAGTCCCCCTTCTCGGGCGATGAGACAACGCCCCTCACGAGTCTATTCAGCCCCGCGCGCGACCCGGTAGGTCAGGGCGGCCTCCACCGGACGCGCACAGCGAACGGGCGGCATCCGTCTCGAGGGCGGCGGGTCGGGGACAGGGGACCGGGCCGTTCGCGTAGCCTTGCGCATTCGGAGGGCGCACGATGGACGATCGCTATGGCACGGACGTGCTCGCAGCCGGATGGCGGGAGCGCGCCGCGAAGCCGGTCCCACGGGTCGAGGCGGAGCGGGACCTCGTCGTCGAGGTCGCCGCCGACGGATACTGCGGCGCGATCGTCGGCCTGTCCTCGGGCGTGGTCGAACTCGAGGACCGCGGCGGTCGCCGCCGTCTGTTCCCGCTCGGCGCGGGCTTCCTGATCGACGGCGCCGATGTCGTGCTCGTCGCGCCGACGCGGAAAGGCCCCGCGCCGCGCACACGGACCGCTTCGGGCTCGTTCGCGGCGCCGGACGGCCGGGCCCGCGTCGCACGGGCCAGTCGCATCCTCGTCGAAGGACGCCACGACGCCGAGCTCGTCGAAAAGGTGTGGGGCCACGACCTGCGTGTCGAAGGCGTCGTCGTGGAGTACCTGCAGGGCGTCGACCTGCTCGCCGAGGTGCTCGAGTCGGACCCGCCGTCACCCGACCGCCGCTACGGCGTGCTCGTGGACCACCTCGTGCCCGGGTCGAAGGAGACGCGCATCGCTCAGGCCGTTGAGCGCGGACCGCACGGAGCGCACGTGCGGATCGTCGGGCACCCCTACGTCGATGTGTGGCAGTGCGTGCTCCCGGCCTCGGTCGGCATCCCGCGCTGGCCCGACGTGCCGCGCGGCATCGACTACAAGGTCGGCGTCTGCCGCGCTCTCGGGTGGCCCGCGGAGGATCAGACCGATCTCGCCCGTGCCTGGCAGCGCATCCTGGCGTCGGTGACGACCTTCCGCGATCTGGATCCGGCCCTTCTCGGCAGGGTCGAGGAGCTCATCGACTTCGTGACGGTGCCCTGACCCGCACGAGTCGCTCGGTAGCCTGGGGAGGTGTCCGACCCCGCCGCCCCCCGCCCCCGCTTCCGCGATCGCCCCGTCTCGTTCGTGCGACGCAGCGGACGCATGACCGACGGGCAGGACCGCGCGTGGGCCGAGCTCGCACCCCGCATGGTCCTCGACGTGGAACGGGATGCCGCCGTCACGAGCATCCGTCCCGGCACGGCCATCGACCCCGAGGCGGTGTGGGGGCGCCGCGCACGGCTCATGGCCGAGATCGGCTCGGGCCAGGGGCACGCGATCGTGCACGCCGCGTCGTCCCGCCCGGAGGACGACTTCCTCGCGATCGAGGTCTTCCGCGCGGGCCTCGCCCGGACGATGCTCGATGCTGAGCGTGCCGGCGTGGACAATCTTCGCCTCGTCGAGGCGAACGCACCCGAAGTGCTGCAGCACCTGCTGCCACCGGCATCCGTCGATGAGCTGTGGGTGTTCTTCCCCGACCCGTGGCACAAGAACAAGCACACCAAGCGCCGCCTGGTGACCGACGAGTTCGCCGCGCTCGCCGCCGGCGCCCTGCGGGTCGGAGGGACGCTGCGCCTCGCGACCGACTGGGAGGACTACGCCGTGCAGATGCGCGTCGTGATGGATGCCGCGCCGGCGTTCGAGCGCTCCTTCGACGGGGACTGGGCGCCGAGATTCGACGGGCGCGTGCTGACGGCGTTCGAGCGCAAGGGCATCCGGGTGGGGCGCGACATCCGCGATCTCGCCTACGTGCGCCGGGACACCCCGTGATCCGCGCCGACCGTCGAGGGCGCGCCCATTCCGCCGCGCCCGACGTCGCCCACCCCGCCTGGTCCTGGAACCTGCTGCCGGCGCTGCTGGTCTGTCTCGCCGCGCCGGCCTTCTTCGTCGTGCAGATCGCGTGGCTGGGCTGGGTGCTGCTCGCCGCCGGCCTCGCCGCCGCCGCTGTCGCGTCTCGGACCCACGCCGTCGTGCCGGGCGAGGGTGCGGCATCCGCTCGCCCCCCGAGTCTCGTGCGCGATCTGTCGCTCATCGCGATCGGGCTGCTCATCGTCAGCGTGATCCCGCTCAAGGCCGAGCTGGACAACCTCGCCATGGTGCGCTTCGCGCTCGCCCTGGGCGGTGCCGTCGTCGTGCCGTACGTGGTGTCCCGGTGGGTGTACCGCGACGACGCGATCCGGTTCCCCTGGCGCGGGGGACAGCGATGGAGCTGGTTCCAGTGGTCGTGGCTCGCGGGCGTGCTCGTGCTCGGCTGGCTGATCCTGCCGTTCTACTTCATCACGTCGGGCGTGTACGCCAACTGGCCCGTCGTGGACACCCCCGACCTCATCGCACGCCTCTTCGTCGGCGTCGGCGCCGTGGGCATCTGGGACGAGCTGTTCTTCATCTGCACCTGCTTCGCCCTGCTGCGCCGGCACTTTCCCGCGTGGCAGGCGAACATCCTGCAGTCGATCGTCTTCGTCTCGTTCCTGTGGGAGCTCGGCTACCAGGCATGGGGACCGCTCCTCACGATCCCGTTCGCGTTGCTGCAGGGCTTCATCTTCCTGCGCACGCGATCGCTCGCGTACGTCGTGACGGTGCATCTGCTGTTCGACGCCGTCGTGTTCCTCGTGCTCGTGCACGCGCACAACCCCGGCGTGCTCGACGGCCTCTTCCTCGTCTGAACACTCGTCCCCGCGGCCGGCGCCGCGGGGGGCCGGCTGCCGGTAGCGTGCTGTGGTGAGCCGATCACCGCATGACCCGAAGGGTGCGAACCGAATGCACGCGAAATCCTTGACCATCCGTGGAGCGAACGTCTGGACCGGACGCGGGTTCGAGGTGCGCGACATCGCCATCGTGGACGGACTCGTCGCCGAGGGGCCCGTCGAGGGCGCCGACGTCTTCGACGGCGACGGATCGTGGGTGGTCCCGGGTCTGATCGACGCCCACTTCCACGCCTACGCGACCAGCATGGACGGATTCGAGAACGAGCGCGGCATGCTCAGCTACGCCGCGATCAATGGCGCGCGACGCCTCGAGAGCGCCTTGCGGCGCGGCTTCACGACCGTGCGCGACGTCGCCGGCGGCGACATCGGGCTCGCGCGCGCGATCGATGCAGGACACTTCCCGTCACCGCGCTACCACTTCACCGGCCCCGCGCTCAGCCAGACCGGCGGTCACGGCGACCCGCGCTCCGCCGACGTCGACGTCTGCTTCTCGCACGGGCACATGTGCGAGGTCGTGGACGGCGTCGACGCGCTGCGCGTCGCCGTGCGGGAGCGGCTGCGCACCGGCGCTCACGCCATCAAGGTCATGACCTCCGGCGGCGTGTTCACGATGACCGACCCCATCCGGGTGCCGCAGTACTCGCCCGAAGAGCTTCGTGTCGTGACGGAGGAGGCCCGTCGGCGCGGCAGCTATGTCGCCGCGCACGCCTATTCGTCCGAGGCGGTGATGCACTCCATCGACAACGGTGTGCGCTCGATCGAGCACGGCAACCTCATCGACGCGGCGACCGCAGCCCGGATGGCCGAGCGCGGCGCCTTCCTCGTGCCCACGCTCGCCGCCTACTATGCGATGGACAAGCGCGGCGCCGAGATCGGCCTCGACGCGGTCCGGCTCGCGAAGAACGACGAAGTGCTGTCGAAGGGGCAGGAGGCCGTGCAGCTCGCGCTCGCCGCCGGCGTGCGGGTCGGCTTCGGCAGCGACCTGATGGGAGACCTCGAGGACGAGCAGCTCAGCGGAGTGCGCCTTCAGGTCGAGGCGAGCGGCGCGGCGGCGACGCTGAAGGCCATGACCGAGGTCAACGCCGAGCTGATCGGCGATGCGCGGCTCGGTCATCTCGGCGTCGGCGCCTTCGGCG
The DNA here is from genome assembly GCF_053644215.1 of Microbacterium sp. NPDC055442. Taxonomy (NCBI): domain Bacteria; kingdom Bacillati; phylum Actinomycetota; class Actinomycetes; order Micrococcales; family Microbacteriaceae; genus Microbacterium; species Microbacterium sp. NPDC055442. Next base: position 340,556 of record NZ_JBSHLF010000004.1, read on the forward strand.
ACGCTCTCGTCCTCAGCGCCGATCCCGTCGCGGAGCCTTCCGCGCTGTGGGAGCCCGCCGCGCGCCGCGCGACCGTGCGCGCTGGCGTCGTCTTCACCGCCTGACGCGGGGTGAGCCACCGCCGACGTCTCGCGCGTCTCAGGCGTCCCGTGCTGCGCGAACAGTCGCACCGGTTGTGTCTGGGACGACCCGCACCACGCATCGATGGCTGAGCGTCGGCGTAACGCTGCCCGAGATCGATGAGTTCGCGAGTGCTGCCACGCCGCATCGATCCGGCAGTGCCGCCGTGAAGGGGTACCTCACTAGCGACCCGCCCCAGCGGTAGCGTTTCGCCGACAACTCGGTGACTTACTTTATCCAGGTATACCGCTTGCGTATACTGGGATAGACAAAGTAGGTGGTGGAATGCTGGCCGACGTCGAACTGCTCCGCAGAATGGAGCGCGCTCCGCTGCGGACGGTACGCTATGCGGACCTCCAGGAGCTCGGCAGCAACGTCTGGCGTGCCCTCGACAGGCTCGCCGAGCAGGGAGCGGTCGCCCGGATCGCCAAGGGCGTGTACACGGTGCCGCCCGGCGGTGAGGACGGTCGCACCTGGAAGCCGACGATCGAGGCGGCTGGCCTGGCGGTAGCAACCGCTCGGTTCGGAGAGCGCAACGCTATCCTCATGGGCCTCGGCGCTGCCCGCCATTGGACGGCGATCCCACGCGCGATCGCGGTCACGACGGTTGCGGTGCCCAAGCTCCGACAGCCCGTGAGGCTCGACGGCGGAGGCACCGTGCACATGATCCCTCGCGAGCTCGACCGGATGGAGGCACAGCTCGAGGACACCGAGCTCGGCGAGGGCCTGGTCACCACGCCGCGTCAGACGATGTACGACCTGCTCATGAGGCCGAACCAGGGCAAGCTGCCGGATGCGGCTCGTGATGCCGCGCGTAATTTCCGCGGGCAGGTAAGCGGCGACGATCTGGCAGAAGTCTGCGAGTGGTACGGCCGGGCTAACGGCGCCGTGCGAGACATGGTCCGCGATCTCAGGAACGGACTCTTCGTTGCCTGACCGGACGATCCCCGGCGTTCTCGATCCGCAGGAGCGCCGCGCGGTCGAGGAGCAGTTCGGCGTCGGCGCCCAGCAGGTCGTCCGCGATCACGTCATCTCGCACGGACTGGCCGCGATCGCGGCGGCCGCGCAGGGTGATGTCGTCTTCTTCGGAGGGACGGCGCTCTCTCGAACGCTGCTGCCGGAGCTGCGGCTGTCTGAGGACATCGACCTGATCGCACTCGGCAACCGGCGTGAGGTGGGCGCGCGGATCCAGGCGGAGGTCCAGCGGCGGTTCCGGCGCACCCTGGGCGCTGTGACGTTCATTCCGCCCCTCGGTGAAGCCCCGCACTCGCAGCCGTCGATCCTTGAGGTGAAGGGCACGCGCATCCGGGTGCAGCTGCTGACCTCGGAGGGTTACCCGCCGCGGCCGCGGCAGTTCATTGACTTGGAGCATCGGTACAGCGACGCCCCGCCCGCGAGGCTCCAGGTGCTCACGCCGCCAGCATTCGTCGCCTCCAAGCTCGCCACCTGGGAGGACCGGCACGCACCACGCGACCTGTACGACCTATGGGCTCTGGCGGAGAGGGGCTGGATCAACGAGGCTGCCGCCGCGCTGTATTGCCGCTACGGCCAACACACGACTCTCTCGAGAATCTCCTTCGCCCAGGTGCCAAGCGAGCGTGATTGGGAGGGGTCGCTCGCACATCAGTGCGTCATCGCGGCGACGTCAGAGCACGCAGCGAACGTCGTGAACGAAGCGATTGCAGCGCTCTCGTCGTGACGACGACGGTCTGGTCGAGGTCGAAGATCGTGGTGCGGCCTTCGGCACGCAGCTCATCGTCGACAACGGCGTGCGCGCACCAGGCCACGTGCGCAGACGCTGACGCTGACTCCAGCGAGGCAGCGCATATGCCGGTTTTCGACTGTGCGCCATCGGTATTCGCCTCGCGCGCTGAGGTCGTGCAAGCTGGGTCACATGACCGATCACTCGGACCGCGACGCCCGCATTCGCGAGTTAGAAGATGAGCGACGGCAATTAGTACTCGATCGACTCGCAGTCCCAGGAGGAATCGTCGACGGCGTGATGCGAGACCGAATCGAGGAGATCGAAGCGGAGATCGCGGCTATGCAGCCGCGGCCCCAGTGAGCTGTCGAAGACCGTTTGGTGGCACGAGAGCCGGTCGTCGATCGTGCGGGCTGGGCAGGTGCATCCGGCGTGTCGTTCGGGTTGGACTGTGCACGTGCTCTGGATCGTGAGGCGGATGAGTCCGTCGACGCTTGTGCGGTCGGCGGTGGTCATTCGTTCGATGGGGAGTGTGCTGCTGTACCGGATGTCGAGCTGCATGGCTGTGTCGGGCTCGTAGCCAGCTGCGTCCCAGGTGGCGAGAGTGCATCGTAGCGAGTCGGAGGACACGCTCACGACCTGCGGCACACGGCCGCGTGGGCAGCGATGACGCTCGACACGTTGGCCGACCGCTCCGACGACGATCTCGACAACATCGCGGCCGCCCTCGATCACGCGGAGCGCGCCGCAGATGTTGTCGAAGTGCTGTCACGAGAGAGGGACCGCGAGGACTGCATGCCCCGCGACCCCCTTGTCACGACTGGTGCCCCCGACAGGAATCGAACCTGCGACCTTTGGTACCGGAAACCAACGCTCTATCCCCTGAGCTACGGAGGCGTGCCGGATCGAGGTTATCACCGACGTGACCGGCCCACGCGCCGGGGCGCGACGAAGGATCAAGTCGCGAGGCTGCAGTCCTGGGGTCGGCGCCTGCCGCAGGTGTACCGTCCGTGTCTACGGCGCGATGGCGCGTCGAGAACACCGAGCGGTAGCGCGTGGAGGTGCGCGTCGATGAACACTCGGAACGAACTCTTCCTGGCCGCCGTCGACGTGCTGCACAGCGGCCGAAGCCTCGATGTCGAGGGCGAGCATGGCTGCGGCCGCACCCATTTCCTGAACCGGATCAGGGATTACTTCACGGCCCTCGGCTGGCGGGTCATCCAGGTCGACGGTCAGAACGCGTTCGCCAAGACACCGCTGGTCGCCCTCGCGATCGCGGGGGTCGCGGCGAGTCCGGATGCCAGGGGCACGAGCATCGCGGCGGCGGTGACGGCGCTCGCCGACGCCGTCGTTCCCGGGCGCACCCTCATCGTCGTCGATGACGGCGACGTGCTCGACGAGGCTTCGGGCGGCGTCATCCGGGCCGTGCAGACCCGCGCCCGCGTGCCGGTGCTGTCGTCCCGCCTGATCCACAGGTCGCGGCACGCGCTCGTCAAGCCGGTCGGAGCCTTCACGACGACCTACGCGATGCGGCTTCCGGGCATGGCCTACGGCGAACTCGAGACCGCCCTCGAAGCCCACCTCGGGTTCCGGATCGAGCCGGGTTCGCTCAGCCGCGTCTTCGCCAAGTCCGGCGGCAACATCGGCCTGGCGGCCGCCGTCGTCGACGCGGCGCGCAGAGACGGGCGGTTCACGGTCGAAGACGGGATCGGGCGGGCGACGGGGTCGCTGTGGAGCCCGTCGCTGCGGCTCATGGCCGATGTCATCCTGCACCCGCTCGAGCAGGACGCCGTCGAGGCGCTCGAGATCCTCGCGGTGCTCGGCCCGGCGACGATCTCGACCGCCGCGACCGCCGTCGGGCTCGACCGGATCAGCGAGCTGGAAGAACGCTCGTTCCTCGCGGTCGTCGACGTCGGCGGCAGCAAGGTGGTCTCCGTGCGCCCGCCGATCCTCGTCGAGCACTTCCGGCACGACGCCCTCGCGGGCCGCCGATCGGAGCTGCTGGCGCGACTGGACGATCTGCTCTCGGCCGGACCCGCGTTCGATCCGGACCAGCCCGACATGCCGGGCGATTCGGCGGTCTTCGTGCGTCTCGTGCACGAGAAGACGAGGCGGCGCACGCTGCAGGCACGCGAAGCGTGGCACACCGATCCGAGTCTGTCGACCGCGACGGCGCTGCTGACGGCGCTCGAAGTCGACGGCGCCCACGATGTCGACGAACTCGACGCCCTCATCGGGGCGGTGCACGGCATGGACGGCTCCGAGCGCGTGCTCGCCGAATGGGAGGTCGCACGGTGCGCGGTGAACCGTGACGCCGCCGTCGCCGTGCACGAGCTGCGGGCTCGCGCCGCGCAGCTCCCGAGAGAGGGCGGGCTGCTGCTCGGCCGGGCGGCCGAGCTGGAGAGCTCGTTCCTCACGGTGCCGACCGAGGACCCGCTCGCCGGCGTCGATCTGCAGCCGATGTCCCCGTCGGCCCGCGCCGCCGTGATGCGGGCCCGCGCGTTCTGGCTGCTCGCCCGCGGCCGCAGCGACGACGCCGACGTGGCCCTGGCGCAGATGGCGGCGTTCGACCCGACCCCCGATCCGCTCGCCGACGCCCTCACCGTCATCGCGCACCTCGTCGCCGACCGGATCGCCGTCGCGGATCGCATCGCCGCGCACGGCCTCGCCGCCGCCCGGCGCGACTTCGACGCGCCCCGCATCCGGATCCATGCCTTCCTCGCCACCCTCACGGCGCTGCTCGATCGCCGCCTCGACGATGCCGAGCACCTCCTCGCCGAATCGTCGTTCCTGGGGCTTCCCACGCTGTATCCGCCGCTGTCGTTCATCGGGCTCAAGACCATGGCCGCCGAGATGGCGGCCAGACGCGGACAGCGCGCGCTCATGGAGCAGTCGCTCGCCGACGTGGATGCCGCGGGTCTGTGCGACGGTCCGCTCATCGGCCAGTGCTCGGGACTGGCCCATGCACGCCTCGCCGCCGTCGACGAGGGAGCGTCCGCCGCAGCGCGGGCCTGCTTCGATGCCGGCGACGCGATGTGGCAGCGCGGCGCGGTGCTCTCGGCGGCCCGCGCCTACCTCGAAGGGCTGCAGTACGCGCCGACGAAACGGAACTGGCAGCGCGTCGGCGCTCGTGCGCGCTCGGTGACGGCACCCGTGCTCGTGCGCCAGGCGGACTTCGCGAAGGCGCTCGTCGACCGCGACGTCGACGAGGTCGTCCGGCTCGTCGAGCAGCTCGACCACGCCGGTCGCACTCGCGAGGCCGTGTTCTGCGTCGACCTCGCGGCGGGGGTCTTCGGGCAGACGCCCGAAGCGGCCGGTCTCGCGGCGCCGATCGAAGGGCTGCGTGAACGGATGCACGCGGGAGAGGGTCGTCCGAGCGTCGCGATGTCGCCCGAAGACCTCACCCCGCGCGAACTCGAGATCGCCGAGCTCATCGCGTCGGGCCTGACGAACCCCGTCATCGCCGAGGCGCTCGTCGTCTCGGTGCGCACCGTCGAGTCGCACGTCTCGCGACTGCTGCGCAAGACCGGGCTCAAGCGTCGCCAGGACATCAAGCCCTTCCTGCTCGGCCAGGAGGTCAGTGCCTGAGCGCGCCCGTAGAATGAGCGGGCTATGGATCCCGAAGCCCTCTCCGCCGCACTGCTCGCCGTCGTCGCCCCGCTCGCCGAGTCGCGGCGCCCCGGTTCCTCCGAGGGGCTGACGCCCGTGGATCTTCCGCTCGACCGGCCCAAGAACCGTGATCACGGCGACTGGGCCTCCAACGCCGCGCTCAAGCTCGCCAAGGCCGTCGGGGCGAACCCCCGCGAGTTCGCCGCCGAGATCGCCGCCGGTCTCGAACGGGTCGACGGCATCGCGAGCGTTGAGGTGGCCGGTCCCGGGTTCATCAACATCCGACTGGACGCCGCCGCCGCCGGCGCACTCGCGCGGACGATCGTCGAGGCGGGCGCGGCGTTCGGCTCGAACGAGTCCCAGCGCGGCAACACGATCAATCTCGAGTTCGTCAGCGCCAACCCGACGGGCCCCCTGCATATCGGTCACACGCGCTGGGCCGCGCTCGGCGACGCGATCGGCAGGCTGCTCGCCGTGAGCGGGGCGACGGTGGCCCGGGAGTTCTACATCAACGACGCCGGCGCCCAGATGGAGCGATTCGGTCGCTCCGTGCTCGCCGCGATGCACGGCGAACCGACCCCCGACGACGGCTACGCCGGTTCGTACATCCAGGTGCTGGCCGATCACGTCACCGCGACACCCGCCGAGGAGGCGGGTGTCGCGGGTGCGTCGGGCTCCGTCATGTCGCTGCCGCGCGAGCAGCAGCTCGCCGTCGCGACCGAGATCGCGTACCGCCGGCAGCTGGCGGACATCCAGATGTCGCTCGAGCAGTTCAACGTGCATTTCGACGTGTGGTTCTCGGAGCGCACCCTGCACGCGAAGGACGGCGACGGTGCACCGAGCCTCGTCGATGCCGCGGTGGACCGTCTGCGCACGCAGGGCCACGTCTTCGACGAGGGGGGCGCCGTCTGGGTGCGCACAACCGAGTTCGGGGACGACAAGGACCGCGTCATCCGCCGCTCGACGGGGGAGTACACCTATTTCGCCGCCGATGCCGCCTACTACCTGAACAAGGGCGACCGCGGCTTCGCGCACAAGATCTACCTGCTCGGCGCCGATCACCACGGATATGTGCACCGTCTCAAGGCACTCGCCGGTGCCGCCGGCGACGATCCGGACACCGCCATCGAGGTGCTCATCGGCCAGCTCGTGTCCATCAACGGCGCGCGCCTGTCCAAGCGCGCCGGCAACATCATCGAGCTCGACGACCTGCGCGAATGGATCGGAACGGATGCCCTGCGCTATTCGCTCGCGCGCTACCCCGCCGACTCTCCGCTCACGCTCGATCCCGAGATCCTGCGCAAGCGCACGAACGACAACCCGGTCTTCTACGTGCAGTACGCCCACGCCCGCACGTTCAACGTCGCGCGCAACGCCGCGGCATCCGGCGTCGACCGTTCGGAATTCGCGCCCGAGCTGCTCGATCACGAGACCGAGTCGGCGCTGCTGGGCGCGCTGCAGGAGTTCCCCCGCATCGTCGCCTACGCCGCCGACGTGCGCGAGCCGCACCGCGTGGCCCGCTACCTCGAGGAGCTCGCGGGCCTCTACCACCGCTGGTACGACAACTGCCGCGTCATCCCGCTCGGCGACGAGCCGGTCGAGACCGTGCACCGCACGCGCCTGTGGCTCAACGACGCGACGGGACAGGTGCTGCGCAACGGCCTGACCCTGCTCGGCGTCTCGGCGCCCGAGCGGATGTAGCGACGTGGCATCCGCCCCGACACCCGCCGCGCGTCCGGCCCGCCGCGGTCGCGGCTGGGTCGTCGTGATCGCGATCGTCGCGCTGCTGGCCGTCGGGGCATGGTTCGCCGGTGAGGCCATCGCCCGTACCGTCGTCGAGCGCACGATCCGCACGCAGGTGATCTCGAATCTCGCCCTGCCGTCCGACCAGGTGATCGATGTCGACCTGCCGGGGCCCGTCCTGCCGCAGCTCATCGGCGGACGACTCGGCGAGATCGGCGTCCGCTCCGACGACGTCGAACTGGGCGCCTTCCGCGGCGACGTCGAGGTCGCCGCCTTCGACGTGCCGATCCGCGGCGGCGACGTGCGCAACGCGACAGCGCTCGTGCGCGTCGACGACGAAGACCTGCGCCACCTCATGTCGAGCGTCGAGGAGTTCCCCGTCGAGGCCCTCGGCATCGCCGCTCCCGATGTGACCGCGACGGTCGAGCTCTCGCTCTTCGGCGCGGCCGTGCCGATCGGAGTGTCCCTCACCCCGAGCGCCGACGACGGTGCGCTCGTGCTGACGCCGGCGTCGATCCAGGTCGCGGGTGCCGATGTCACCGCCGACGAACTGCGGCGGCAGTTCGGCATCCTCTCCAACGCCGTACTGCGGGACTGGCCGGTCTGCATCGCCCAGTACCTTCCCGCCGGGATGACGCTCACCGATGTCGCCGTCGACGACGACGAGCTCGTCGCGCGCTTCGCGATCGCGGATGCGATCCTGCGCGATCGCGCGCTGCTCGAGAAGGGCACGTGCTGACGATCCGGGCGGGAACCGGCGTGCTCTAGACTTGCTACCACTGCCCGGCGTGTGCGTCGACCGCTCGCGGCAGCCGCCGATTCCGGGCGATCCCCGGTGGCGCCGCGCCGAAGCTTCCACCCGATTGGTTCCCCCGTGTCCATCGCCTCGCCCTCCCGTACGCCGGCTTCCGACTGGCTCTCCGTGCCCCACGACGTCAACGCGCTCGCCGCCGGAGTGTGGCCCGCGAACGCGGCGCGCGACGCCGACGGCATCGTCCACATCGCCGGGATGCCGGTGACCGAGCTCGCGGCACGCTTCGGCACGCCCCTGTACGTGTTCGACGAAGAAGAAGTGCGCACACGCGCGCGGCGCACGCTCGCCGCGTTCGGCGATGCCGCGGCGGCCCATGGCGCCGCGGCGCGCGTCTATTACGCCGGCAAGGCGTTCCTCTCGACCGAGGTCGTGCGGTGGGTGCTCGATGAGGGACTCTCGGTCGACGTCTGCACGGGCGGCGAACTGGCCGTCGCGCTCGCGGCGGGCGCCGACCCGAAGCGGCTCGCCTTCCACGGCAACAACAAGTCGCGCGCCGAGCTCGACCGCGCCGTCGAGGTGGGCGTCGGCTCGATCGTGCTCGACAGTCTCGACGAGGTCGACCGCCTTGCGGAGATCGTCGCGCGGCGCGGGGCGACCCAGCCCGTGTTCATCCGGGTCAACAGCGGCGTGCACGCCGAGACGCACGACTTCCTCGCGACGGCTCACGAAGACCAGAAGTTCGGGTTCACGCTGGAAAGCGCGCCCGCCGTGGCCGCTCGCGTCCGTGAGACGCCGGGGCTCGAGCTCGTCGGACTGCACGGCCACATCGGCTCGCAGATCTTCGGCACCGCCGGGTTCCGCGAATCGGCCGCGCGCCTGGTCGGTCTGCACGCACGGCTGCGCAAAGACGCCGACCTTCCCGTGCTCAATCTCGGGGGCGGCTTCGGGATCGCCTACACCTCGGCCGATGATCCGACGCCCATCGCCGCGCTCGCGGCCGGGATCGTCGAGGCCGTCGCGAACGAGTGCGAGGCCCGTGGCATCCCGATGCCGGATCTCGCGTTCGAACCGGGCCGCGCGATCGTGGGGCCCGCGGGCGTGACGCTGTACGAGGTCGGCACGACCAAGCCCGTCGCGCTCGACGGCGGCGCGACGCGCCTGTATGTGAGCGTCGACGGCGGCATGAGCGACAACGCGCGACCCGCGCTCTACGGCGCGCAGTACTCCGCGCGCATCGCCTCACGGTGCAGCGACGCGGCACCGGTGCTCGCGCGCGTCGTGGGTAAGCACTGCGAATCGGGCGACATCGTCGTCGACCGCGAATACCTGCCCGCCGACGTGACCCGCGGCGACCTGCTCGCCGTGCCGGCGACGGGGGCGTACTGCTTCTCGCTCGCCAGCAACTACAACTACGTGCCGCGCCCGCCCGTCGTGGCGGTGCGCGGGGGAGAAGCCCGCGTCATCGTGCGCGGCGAGTCGATCGACGATCTGCTCGCCCGCGATGCGGGGCTCGCCACCTCGATGGAAAGGAACGTATGACCGACTACCGCCGCCTTCGGGTCGCCCTGCTGGGTGCGGGAGCCGTGGGCTCCCAGGTCGCCGCGCTGTTGCTGCGGCATGGTGACGAGCTCGCCGACCGCTCCGGTGCGACGCTCGAGCTCGCCGGGATCGCCGTGCGCGATCTCGATGCCCCGCGCGAGACCGACCTGCCCCGCGACCTGTTCACGACCGACGCCGAGACCCTCATCATGGGCGCCGACATCGTGATCGAGCTCATGGGCGGCATCGAACCGGCGCGTACGTACATCCTGCAGGCGATCAACTCCGGTGCGGACGTCGTGACGGCCAACAAGGCGCTCCTCGCGACGCACGGCCCCGAGATCTTCGACGCCGCCGACCAGGTGGGCGCATCCGTCTACTACGAGGCCGCAGCAGCCGGCGCCATCCCCATCATCCGGCCGCTGCGCGACTCGCTCGCCGGCGACCGCGTGCAGCGCATCATGGGCATCGTCAACGGCACGACGAACTACATCCTCGACCGCATGGACACCGAGGGCGCCGAGTTCGCCGACGTGCTGGCCGACGCCCAGGCGCTCGGCTACGCCGAAGCGGACCCGACCGCCGACGTCGAGGGCTTCGACGCGGCGCAGAAGGCCGCGATCCTCGCCTCCCTCGCCTTCCACACGACCGTTCCGCTGGAAACGGTGCACCGCGAGGGCATCACGACGGTCGACAAGGCGATGATGGATGCCGCGCGCAACGCCGGCTACGTCATCAAGCTGCTCGCCGTGTGCGAACGCCTCGACGCCTCCGCATCCGGGGTGCCGCAGAGCGATGTCGCGCCGCGCGACGCCATCTCGGTGCGGGTCTATCCCGCGCTGGTCGACCGCGCCCACCCGCTCGCGAGCGTGCACGGCGCGAACAACGCCGTCTTCGTGCAGGCCGAAGCGGCCGGCAACCTGATGTTCTACGGCGCGGGCGCCGGTGGCGTGCAGACCGCCTCGGCCGTGCTCGGCGATGTCGTCTCGGCGGCGCGCCGCCACATCGCGGGCGGCGTCGGAGTCGGCGAGTCGACGCGCGCGAACCTGCCGATCGTGCCGATCGGCCGCGTCACGACGCGCTACCAGATCACGCTCGAGGTCGACGACCGGCCCGGCGTGCTCGCAACCGTCGCGGGCGTGCTGAGCGAGGGGCGTGTGTCGATCGCGACCGTCGAGCAGACGGTCCTGCGCGAGCCCAACGGCGGCCCCGGTGTCGCCCGCCTCGTCATCGGCACTCACAAGGCACTGGAGCAGGACCTCAGCGAGACGGTCGGCCGCCTCGCCGAGAGCGGCGTCGTAGAGCGCGTCGTCTCGGTCCTGCGCGTGGAAGGAGACTGACATGGCACATCTGTGGCGCGGAGTCCTGCGCGAATACGCCGACCGTCTGGGCGTGACCGACGCCTCGACCGTCGTCACCCTCGGCGAGGGCGGCACGCCGCTCATCCCGGCCCCGTCGCTGTCGCGCCGCACGGGCGCCGACGTGTGGGTCAAATTCGAGGGCATGAACCCGACCGGGTCGTTCAAGGACCGCGGCATGACGGTCGCGCTCTCGCGCGCCGTCGAGCACGGTGCGAAGGCCGTCATCTGCGCGTCGACGGGCAACACGTCCGCCTCTGCCGCCGCATACGCCGCGCACGCCGGCATCACCGCCGCCGTGCTCGTGCCCGAGGGCAAGATCGCGATGGGCAAGCTCAGCCAGGCGGTCGTGCACGGCGGGCAGCTCATCCAGGTCCGCGGCAACTTCGACGACTGCCTCGAGATCGCGCGCGAGCTCGCCGACGACTACCCCGTGCACCTGGTCAACTCGGTCAACCCCGACCGGATCGAGGGGCAGAAGACGGCGGCTTACGAGATCGTCGAGCAGCTCGGCGACGCCCCCGACTTCCACTTCATCCCCGTCGGCAACGCCGGCAACTACACGGCGTACTCCCGCGGCTATCGCGAAGAGGCGGCGCGCGGTGTCTCGACCCGGGTGCCGCGGATGTTCGGCTTCCAGGCCGAAGGATCGGCCCCGCTCGTGCGCGGCGAGGTCGTGAAGAACCCCGAGACGGTCGCCAGCGCGATCCGCATCGGCAATCCCGCCTCGTGGGAGTTCGCCCTCGAGGCGCGCGACGCCACGAACGGCTGGTTCGGCGCGATCGACGACGACCGCATCCTCGCGGCGCAGAAGCTCCTGGCCGGTGAGGTCGGCGTGTTCGTCGAGCCCGCCTCGGCGATCAGCGTCGCGGGTCTGCTGGACCGTGCCGAGGCCGGCGCGGTGCCGGAGGGCGCGCGTGTCGTGCTGACGGTCACGGGCCACGGCCTGAAGGACCCGCAGTGGGCGCTGCGCAATGCCGACGGCTCGACCGTCGAGCCGACCGTCGTCGATGCGGCGACGTCGGAGGTGGCATCGGTCCTGGGGCTGTCGCGCACCGAGGCGACCGCGTGACACAGCCGGAGGGGCCGCTGCTCGTCCGCGTCCCCGCCACGAGCGCGAACCTGGGTCCGGGCTTCGACACGCTCGGCCTCGCGCTGAGCGTGTACGACGAACTCATCGTGACGGCGCTTGACGAAGGCCGGCTCGAGATCGACGTGCACGGCGCGGGTGCCGACGACGTGCCCCGCGACGCGTCGAACCTCGTCGTCTCCACGATCGCGTACGCCTTCGACGCCGTCGGGCAGCGGATGCCGGGGCTCCGCCTCGAATCGCACAACGTCATCCCGCACGGGCGCGGTCTCGGCTCGTCCGGCGCCGCCGTCGTGTCGGGGCTGCTCGCGGCGAAGGGCCTGCTCGCCGGCATCGTCGACCTCGACGACGACACGCTGCTGCGGCTCGCGACCGAGCTCGAAGGCCACCCCGACAACGTCGCACCGGCCCTGTTCGGCGGACTCACGATCGCGTGGGTCGACGAGGGCGGCCCGCAGCACAAGAAACTGCTCGTCAACCGCGGTGTCGCCCCGCTCGTGCTCGTGCCCGATTTCACGATGTCGACGAAGGTCGCCCGCAGCCTGCAGCCGCTGCAGGTGCCCCGCGAAGACGCCGTCTTCAATGTCTCGCGCTCGGCGCTGCTTATCGCCGCGCTCACGCAGAGCCCCGAGCTGCTCTTCGCGGCGACCGCCGATCGGCTGCACCAGAACTACCGCGCCCAGGCCATGCCCGAGACGGACCGGCTCGTGCGGCGACTGCGCGACGCAGGGTACGCCGCCGTCGTCTCGGGAGCCGGCCCTAGCGTGCTCGTGCTCGCCGACGGCCCCGGTGCGCGCCTGGACGCGGCCGCCCTCGCGGCGCAGTCGAGCGACACTCCCTGGGAGGCCCTCATGCTCGCCGTCGACGTCAAGGGTGGTACAGTGAGGGAGCACGCGGAGGACTCCACGCAAACGTGAATCTGGCCTCCGTCGCATTCTGCGAAACCACCGCACGCCTTCCGTGATCGGTCTCTGAGTTCGTCTCGAGCGGTTCCGTCAGGAACCGCACATGAGTCCGCTGAGGACGACACGGAACGGCAACTTGCCGTATGTGTCGGCGCGCGATCGTGCACATCCATTCGTATTCACAAGGGAGAACTCGTGGAGTCCATCTCCGAGATCCACACCGACGCCCAGGCCGACGAGCGCACGGATGCGCCCGAGCAGACGCCGGACGTCACGGCGGCCCAGTCCGCCGCAGAGCCCGCCGCCACGACCGAAGAGGTCGTCGCGGCTGAAGCCCAGCGCGCCCCCGTCGTCGACGCGGCGCCGCCCGCCGCCGCGAGCGACGTCTCCGCCCCGGTCGAGGCGATCGCCGAGGCGGGAGAGGATTCACCCGCGGCCGACACCGCGCCGGTGACCAAGCCCGTCCGCAAGCGCGCCCCGCGCCGCGCCAAGAGCAGCGACGTGCCGCCCGTCGCCGAGGCCCTCGCGGCCGACGCTGCGCCCGCGACCGACGATGCCGCGGCGCCCGCCGCCGAGGCTCCGGCAGCGACGGAGGCTGCGCAAGCCCCCGCCGCGGAAGAAGCGCCCGCAGCGAAGACGCCCGCCAAACGCGCCCCGCGCCGATCGCGCGCGACGAAGGCCGACGCCGAGAAGGCCGCGGCGGAGAAGGCCGCGGCCGACCAGGCCGACGCCGACTCGGTCAAGGACGACGTCGCACCTGCCGCAGACGCGCCGACGTCCGGCAAGGCCGATGTCGACGGCGAGGCAACGGCGACCGAAGCGACCGCCGCCGACCATGACGCCTCCGCAGAGAAGGACACCGCCTCGGCTGCGAAGGACGCCTCCGCGGGGAGGGGCGCTTCCGCGAGGAAGGACGCGTCCGCCGGGAAGAATGCTTCCGCGGGGAAGGACGCTTCTGCAGGGAAGGATGCTTCCGCGGGGGAGAAGGCCGACGCCGACGCCGACAAGAGCGACGACGGCGACCAGCAGAACGAGGGCACGGGGCGCGGTCGCAGCCGCAGCCGCAGCCGCAGTCGCAACCGCAACGGCAGTGGCAACGGTCAAGGCGGCGGCAAGGACCAGCAGGCCCAGAACGCGCCGCAGCCTCAGGCCGAGGCATCCGATTCCGATGACGACGGCGACAAGGGCGGCGGACGCAACCGTCAGCGCAACAAGCGCCGCGGGCAGACCAGCGGTCAGGGCGACGAGTTCGAGACCGAGATCGGCGAGGACGACGTCCTGATCCCGATCGCCGGTGTCCTCGACGTGCTCGACAACTACGCCTTCGTGCGCACCTCGGGCTACCTGCCCGGCCCGAGCGACGTCTACGTGTCGCTGGGGCAGGTCAAGAAGTACAACATGCGTAAGGGCGACGCCGTCGTCGGCTCGATCAAGCAGCCGCGCGAGGGCGAGCAGTCCAGCCGCCAGAAGTACAACGCGCTCGTCAAGGTCGACTCGATCAACGGCCTCTCGGTCGACGACGCCGCGACGCGCGTCGAGTTCGGCAAGCTCACCCCGCTCTACCCGCAGGAGCGCCTGCGCCTCGAGACGGCGCCCGAGAAGCTCACGCAGCGCATCATCGACCTCGTCGCACCCGTCGGCAAGGGACAGCGCGGCCTGATCGTCGCGCCGCCCAAGGCCGGCAAGACGATCGTGCTGCAGCAGATCGCCAACGCCATCGCGACGAACAACCCCGAGGTCCACCTCATGGTCGTGCTCGTCGACGAGCGCCCCGAAGAGGTCACCGACATGCAGCGCACGGTGAAGGGCGAGGTCATCGCCTCGACCTTCGATCGTCCCGCCGAGGACCACACGACGGTCGCCGAGCTCGCCATCGAGCGGGCGAAGCGCCTCGTCGAACTCGGTCGCGACGTGGTCGTGCTGCTCGACTCGATCACGCGCCTCGGCCGTGCCTACAACATCTCGGCGCCGACCTCGGGCCGCGTGCTGTCCGGTGGCGTCGACGCGTCGGCGCTCTACCCGCCCAAGCGCTTCTTCGGAGCCGCTCGGAACATCGAGAACGGCGGATCGCTCACGATCCTCGCGACGGCGCTCGTCGAGACCGGGTCCAAGATGGACGAGGTCATCTTCGAGGAGTTCAAGGGCACCGGCAACAGCGAGCTGCGACTGTCGCGTCACCTGGCCGACAAGCGGATCTTCCCGGCCGTCGACGTCAATGCATCGTCCACGCGCCGCGAAGAGATGCTGCTCTCGCCCGATGAGGTCAAGATCACGTGGAAGCTGCGTCGCGCCCTCGCGGGCCTGGACACGCAGCAGGCCCTCGAGGTCGTGCTGGGCAAGCTCAAGGAGACGCAGTCCAACGTCGAGTTCCTCGTGCAGATGCAGAAGTCGATCCCGGCTCCCGCGCGCGATGCACACGGCAGCGGCGCGCACGACAACAGCATCCGCTGAGCCGATCCTGTTCTCTGAGGCTGTCGTGTTCCCTGAGCGTGGCGTGTTTCGAGAGCGTGTCGTGTTCTCTGAGCTAGTCGTGTTTCCAGAGCGTGGCGTGTTCCTTGAGCCTGTCGTGTTCCCTGAGCTTGTCGTGTTCCCTGAGCTTGTCGTGTTCCCTGAGCCTGTCGAAGGGTGGAGATGTTCGAGTCGGTCAAGGGCCTGATCGAAGAGCACCGTGCCGTCCAGGAGGAGCTCTCCGACCCGGCCGTGCACGCCGACCCCGCCCGGGCGAAGCGGGTCAACCGGCGCTACGCCGAGTTGTCGCGCATCGTGAAGGCGTACGAGGACTGGGTCGCGGCATCCGATGATCTGGATGCCGCGCGCGAACTCGCGAAGGAAGACGACGCGTTCGCCGAAGAGGTGCCCGCGCTCGAGGAGCATCTCGCCCAGGCGCAGGAGCGCCTGCGGCGGCTGCTAATCCCGCGCGATCCCGACGATGCGCGGGACGTCATCATGGAGATCAAGCAGGGCGAGGGCGGTGCCGAGTCGGCGCTGTTCGCGGCCGATCTGCTGCGCATGTACGTGCAGTACGCCGCCTCGATGGGTTGGAAGACCGAGCTTCTCGAGCGCAACGAGTCCGACCTGGGCGGCTACAAGGACGTGCAGGTCGCCATCAAGGGCTCGTCTTCGGATCCGTCGCAGGGTGTGTGGGCGCACCTGAAGTACGAGGGCGGTGTGCACCGCGTGCAGCGGGTGCCCGCGACGGAGTCGCAGGGGCGCATCCACACCTCGACGACGGGCGTGCTCGTCTTTCCCGAGGTCGACGAGCCCGAAGAGATCCACATCGACCCCAACGACCTGAAGATCGACGTGTACCGCTCATCGGGTCCGGGCGGGCAGTCGGTCAACACGACCGACTCCGCCGTGCGCATCACGCACGTGCCCACCGGCATCGTCGTGTCGATGCAGAATGAGAAGTCGCAGCTGCAGAACCGCGAAGCGGGGATGCGGGTGCTTCGGGCCCGGCTGCTGGCCAGGCAGCAGGAAGAGCTCGATGCCGCGGCATCCGATGCCCGTCGATCGCAGATCCGCGGCATGGATCGGTCGGAGCGCATCCGCACGTACAACTTCCCCGAGAACCGCATCGCGGATCACCGCACGGGGTACAAGGCCTACAACCTCGACCAGGTCATGGACGGCGCCCTCGGCCCGATCGTGGAGTCGGCCGTCCAGGCCGACGAAGAGGCGCGCCTCGCGGCCCTCGCCGCCGACTGATCGCGTTCGCCGCCGCCGCCGCCGCCGCTCCCGCGCCGCTCCCGCGCCGCTCGGCGTCGCCGATTGGTGCCACCCCGTTGTCGACTTGCGCCCTGTGCGCGCGACACGCCCGCGTGTTGCTGCATAGGGCGCAAGTGGACGGGTTGGGTGGGGGCGGGTACGGGGCGCGGGTCCCGGGGCGCCGGACCCGCGCCCCGTTGTTAACTTGCGCCTTTTGCCGATGACACGCCCGGCGCGTTGCTGCATGCCCGCGACGCTTCTGTCGCGGCAGCATCCGCGCCGTTCGCCGTCACGAGCTCCGCCGCGCCCCGTTGTTGACTTGCGTCCTATGTGCACGACACGCCGGCGCGTCGCCCACATAAGGCGCAAGTGGACGGGTGGGGCGGCGGGGTGTGGAGAACGTCGCGGGGCATGACGGCGAATGTGACATCTTCGGCGGGTGGAACTGCACGGCGACCCCTCTGAAGCATTCGACCCCCTCGAGCCGTTCCGCGTCGGCGATGCCCTTCGCAACGGCTTCACGCGAACCGACGTCGACGACCCCTTTTTCGACCGCCCGTTCCGCGGGGTGCGCGCCCTCAAGGACGTGACGACGGATGACGCGCACCCGGCGGCGGCGAGGCGCCAGCAGATCACGCGGGCGGCGCAGCGGTTCGTGCCGCTCATGTCGACGCATGACTTCTTCTCGCACACGACAGCGGCCGTGCTGTGGGGCATCCCGCTCCCGCAGCTGCCCGATGCCGACATCGACGTCTCCGTGCTCGCCCCGCGGCGAGCTCACTGCGCGAACGGTGTGCGCGGTCATCAGCTCCATCCGCGCGGAGTCGTGCGACGCACACATCCCGATCACGGTCTCGCGCTTACTGCGCCGGCGACGACGTGGGCTCTGCTCGGCGCCGTGCTGCGGCATCCGTATGATCTGGTCGCCGCTGCGGACGCGATCGTACGCATCGATCGGTTGCCGGGCCCGACATCGCGGGTCCTCGCTCCGGCCCTCGCCTCACGCGCCATGCTCGCGGCATCGATCCCGTCGCGACGGAGGGGAGTGGTCGCGCTGAGAGCCGCGCTCGATCGGGTGCGCGAAGGCGCATCATCGCGCATGGAGACGTGGATGCGGCTGACGATCGTCGACGGCGGTCTGCCCGAGCCCGTTCTGGACCATGACGTGTACGACGACCACCGACGCTTCCTCGGTTGTGTGGATGCCGCGTACCCGGCGGCGAAGATCGCGATCGAGTACGAGGGCGACCATCACCGGACCGACGCCGCGCAGTGGCAGCGCGACATCGAGAAGCACGACGATGTCGTCCGCGCTGGGTGGCGCGTCATCCGGGTCACTCGAGCGCAGCTGTTCGCCGACCCGGCGGGCTTCGTCGCGCGCGTGCGCGCCGCTCTCCGTGCCGCTCGCTGACCACCGCGTCCCCCCCGTTCGTTCTCGCCCCGGGTGCTGACTTGCGCCCTGTGCGCGAGGCGCGCCGGTGTGTCGCCGCACAGGGCGCAAGTCGGTGAGTGGGGCGGGGCATCATCGGCACCACGCACGGACGGCAGTGGCGCTAGGTTCGGGGGCGTGATCATGTTTCTCATCCGCGCGGGTATCTTCCTGGCATCCGCTGCTGTCGGCCTCATCGCGGCCAGCCTCATCCTCCCGGGCTTCCATATCGAGTGGCGCAGCTGGTGGGGCTTCCTCCTCGCGATCGTCATCTTCGCGGTGTTGCAGAGCGTGCTCGCGCCGTGGCTCGCGCGCGTCGCGCAGCGCAACGCGCCGGCCCTGCTCGGCGGCATCGGCATCGTCTCGACGTTCGTCGCGCTGCTCGTCGTCGTGCTCATCCCGGGCGCGGGATTGACGATCGGCGCGCCGTGGTGGACCTGGCTTCTCGCGCCCGTCATCGTGTGGCTGTTCACTGCACTCGCGACGTGGCTCCTGCCCGCGATCTTCATCAAGAGGAAGCTCGACGCCAGGCGCGGAAAGGGCGAGTAGGCCGTCACCACCGCTCGAGGTCGCAGCGCGCTGCCCGCTTCGGTCACGGCGCGCAGCGAGGTGGATGCCGCGCCCCGCGCTCGCGGCCGGCGAAGGCCTGCCCCGTGATCCGCGCACACGCCCGCTCCCGATCGTCGACTTGCGCCTCGTGCGTGCGACACGCCGTCGTGTCGCCGCAGAGGACGCAAGTCAACGATGGAGGCGCCGCAGTGGGCGCACGTCCAACCGAGGACGGCGCCGCAAAGCGCGCAAGTGAACCGATGGGGGCGCCGCAGCGCGCGCACATCGAGGGGCGAAGCAGCGTCTTCGACTTGCGCCTCGTGCGTGCGACACGCCGTCGTGTCGCCGCAGAGGACGCAAGTCAACCGATGGAGGCGCCGCAGAGCGCGCAAGTCAACGATGGAGGCGCCGCAGCGCGCGCACGTCGACGGGCGAAGCGGCGCACGTGCGCCGAGGTCAGCGCAGGTCAGATCGAGTACTCGGGCGCCATCAGGATCGAGCGGGTCTCCTCGCCGGCGCGGCGGGTACGCGGCTTGGCCGGCACACCGACCAGAACGCTGTCGGGCGGCGCGTCCTTCGTGACGACGGCGTTGGCGCCCACGACGGAGTGCGCGCCGATCGTGATGGGGCCGAGGATCTTCGCCCCCGCGCCGACAGCGACGCCGTCTTCGAGCGTGGGGTGGCGCTTGCCGCCTTCGCGCTGACGGCCGCCGAGCGTCACGCTGTGGTACAGCATGACGTCGTCGCCCACCTCGGCGGTCTCGCCGATCACGACGCCCATGCCGTGGTCGATGAAGAACCGGCGTCCGATGACCGCGCCGGGGTGGATCTCGATGCCGGTGAGCCAGCGGGTCAGCTGCGAGCCGGCGCGCGGGAGGAAACGCAGACCGCGCCGCCAGAGCGCGTGCCACACCCGGTAGGCCCAGACGGCGTGCAGGCCCGAGTACAGCACCGCGATCTCGAGGCCGCCCCGCGCCGCGGGATCACGCAGCCGTGCCGCGGCGATGTCCTCGCGGATGCGAGCCACAGGCCCCACGTCAGTCCTCGCGCAGGTCTTCGAACAGCGCCGTCGTGAGGTAGCGCTCGCCCGTGTCGGGCAGGACGACGACGATCTTCTTGCCGGCGTTCTCGGGACGCTTGGCCACCTCGAGTGCGGCCCAGACGGCGGCACCCGAGGACATGCCCACGAGCAGTCCTTCCTTCGCCGCGAGGTCGCGCGCGAGCGCGAGCGACGGCTCGAACTCGACGGCGATGACCTCGTCGAGGACGTCGCGGTCGAGGATGGCCGGGACGAAGTTCGGACCAATGCCCTGGATCTTGTGGGGGCCGGGGTGACCCTCGGTGAGGATGGGGGAGTCCTTCGGCTCGACGGCCACGATCTGCACGCCGGGCTTGCGCTCCTTGAGCACCTGACCGACGCCGGTGACCGTGCCGCCCGTGCCGATGCCGGCGACGAACACGTCGACCTCGCCGTCGGTGTCGCGCCAGATCTCCTCGGCGGTCGTCGCGCGGTGGATCGCGGGGTTCGCCTCGTTCTCGAACTGGCGCACCCACACGGCACCGGGCGTCTCTTCGACGATGCGCTTGGCCTCGTCGACCGCGAGAGCCATGCCCTTGGTCGGGTCGGTCAGCACGAGCTCCGCACCGAAGGCCTTCAGCAGCACGCGGCGCTCCTTCGACATCGACGCCGGCATCGTGAGGATGACGCGGTAGCCGCGCGCCGCGCCGACCATCGCGAGCGCGATACCGGTGTTGCCGCTCGTGGACTCGACGATCGTGCCGCCGGGCGTCAGCTCGCCCGAAGCCTCAGCGGCGTCGATGAGCGCGATGCCGAGGCGGTCTTTGACGCTCGATGCGGGGTTGAAGAACTCGAGCTTGGCGTACACCTCGGCCACAGCGCCGTCGGTGACCCGATTGAGGCGAACCAGCGGGGTGTTGCCGAACGCAGTCGTGATGTCGGAATGAATACCGGGCATGTCGGGCCTTTCGGGGAGGATCGTGACCGTCATCCAGCCTAGAGGAGCGCGGGGCACCCGGGCCGAGTATGACGCCACGCCGCGGATAGGCTGGTCAGCTCATGGACACACCTTCCGCGCTCTCCGCCGTCGTCCGTCGCGGTGTCGAGTCCCTCGCGCAGGCCGGCGTCGCCGAGCCCGTCGTCGACGCCGAACTGCTCGCGGCGCACGTGCTGGGCACGAACCGCGGAAGCGTGCAGGCCGCGCTCGTGCGCGGCGACGAGATCTCACCGACGGATGCTGCGCGCTACGACGCGCTCATCGCTCGACGCGCGACGAGGGAGCCGCTCCAGCACCTGACCGGCACGGCGCCCTTCCGCCACCTCGAGCTGAAGGTGGGCCCGGGTGTTTTCGTGCCGCGCCCCGAGACCGAGATCGTCGCGCAGCTCGCGATCGACGCGCTGCGCGCCGCGGCATCCCCCGCTCCGATCGCGGTCGATCTCGGAACGGGCAGCGGAGCCATCGCCCTCGCGATGGCGACCGAAGTGCCGCACGCCCTGGTGCACGCGGCCGAGAACTCCGCCGACGCGTTCGGCTGGACGACACGGAACTTCGAGGATGTCGGCGCCGACAACGCGCGCCTGACCTTCGTCGACCTCGCCGAGGCGTTCCCCGAGCTCGACGGGTCCGTCTCGGTCGTGGCATCCAATCCTCCCTACGTGCCGGATGCCGCGATCCCACGGGATCCCGAAGTGCGGATGTACGACCCACCGGCCGCGCTCTACGGGGGTGCGGACGGCCTCGACGTCGTGCGGGTGCTCAGTCGTGTGGGCCTGCGCCTCGCGCACCCGGGCGGCATGATCGTCATCGAGCACGGGGAATGGCAGGGCGCGCCGATCCGGCAGCTGCTCGCCGCCGACGGATGGCGCTCCACGGCGACCCACCCCGATCTGACGATGCGCGATCGCGCGACGACGGCCGTGCGGCCCTGAGCCACAGGGGAACACCGGCCCGCGCTGATTAGACTGTCCGGGTCATGTCCTCCCTCTTCGACTGCCGCGACGAGTCGCAGCTGCTCCCCGGCATGCGCGAGGCGCGACGCGCCGTGGCACGCGGCGGGCTCATCGTCCTGCCCACCGACACCGTGTACGGCGTCGGTGCCGACGCGTTCTCGGCCGCCGCCGTGCAGCGGCTGCTCGACGCCAAGGGGAGGGGCCGTCAGTCGCCGCCGCCCGTGCTCGTGCCGGGCATCGACACGCTGCGGGCGCTCGTCGCCGACGTGCCCGAGCCCGTGGAGCGGCTCGTCGAGGAGTTCTGGCCGGGCGGTCTCACGATCGTCATGCCGGCCCAGCCGTCGCTCACGTGGGATCTCGGTGAGACCCACGGCACCGTCGCGGTCCGGATGCCCGACCACCGCATCGCCCTCGAGCTCCTCGCCGAGACCGGCCCACTCGCCGTCTCGAGCGCGAACCGCACGGGCGAGTCGGCGGCCGTGATGATCCACCAGGCGCAGCAGATGCTGGGCGATGCGGTCGACGTCTACCTCGACGGCGGACCGTCCGCGACGGGGATCGCGTCGACGATCATCGACGCGACGAGCTTCGTCGGCGGAACCCGGCCTCTCGTGCGGGTCCTGCGCGACGGCGCCGTCGACCGCGCGCGCCTGCGTGCCGTCATCGGCGATCTCCTCGAACCCGACCCCGAGGAGCACGGCGACGGCGAGGGCGCGTGAAGCAATACATCTTCACGATCATCCTCACCGCGGCGCTCACCTTCGCGCTCTCGTGGGGTGTGTGGCGGCTGAGCCTGAAGTACAAGCTGTATCCGGGGATCCGCGAACGCGACGTGCACAAGCAGCCGACGCCGCGGCTCGGCGGCATCGCGATGTTCCTCGGGGTGACGGCGGCCTTCCTCGTCTCAGCCCAGAACCCCTTCTTCGAGCTCGTGTGGGCGGCGCCCGAGCGCATCTGGGCGATCCTCGCGGCGACCCTGCTCATCGTCGTCGTCGGCGTCGCCGATGACCTCTGGGACCTCGACTGGATGATCAAGCTCGGGGCGCAGTTCCTCGCGGCCGGCTGCATCGCGTGGTTCGGTGGACTGCAGATCTACGCCCTGCCGATCGGCGGCATGACGGTGTGGTCGGGCTGGATGAGCTTCACCCTCACGGTCTTCGCGATCGTCGTCGTGATGAACGCCGTCAACTTCATCGATGGTCTCGACGGTCTCGTCGCCGGTGTCTGCCTCATCGCCAACGTCGTGTTCTTCGCGTACTCGTACCTGTTCGCCCGCGACACCGGCGCCAGCACCTACTTCAACCTCGCCTCGTTCATCGCCGCGGTCCTGATCGGCGTCTGCATCGGATTCCTGCCCATGAACTGGAGCCCCGCGAAGCTGTTCATGGGCGATTCGGGTGCCCTCCTGCTCGGGCTGCTCATGGCGACGTCGGCGATCGCGATCACGGGACAGCTCGAGCCGTCCATGCTCGACCCCGACGAGTTCGGCCGGTCGCAGCTGCTGGGTGCCTTCATCCCGATCCTGCTGCCGATCGTGGTCGTGCTGCTGCCGCTGCTGGATTTCGGGTTGGCCGTCATCCGTCGCGTCAGCAAGGGCAAGTCGCCGTTCTCTCCCGATCGCAAGCACCTGCACCACCGCATGCTCGACATGGGCCACACCGATCGCGACGCCGTGCTGATCTTCTACGCGTGGACGGCCGTCGTGAGCCTCGGCTTCCTGCTGATGTACATCGGCACTCAGTCCGATTGGCCGGGGGACTACCTGTTCGGGGTCGCCTTCGGCGTCGTCGGCGTCGCGGTGTGCCTCGTGCTGACCTTCCTTCCCTCGCGCCGGCGCTCGCCGGTCGCCGCCAGACCCCAGGAGAACGCCCGATGAGCACCAGCCCGGTTTCGAGCACCCCGATCCTGCGCACCACCCTGCTGTGGTCCGCCGTCGTGACGGCGGTCCTCGCCGTCGTCGGCGCGGTCCTCGGCTTCCTCATCGCCGGCACCGACGGACTGTGGAGTGCACTGGCGGGTGTCCTCCTGGCGGCGATCTTCCTCGCCATCACGGGCACGAGCATCCTGATCGCCAACCGGTGGTACGGCGATCCGATCTACGTGCCGCTCTTCTTCGGCATCGTGATGGGCGGCTGGATCCTCAAGTTCATCGTGTTCATCGTCCTGCTGCTCGTTCTCCGCGACCAACCGTGGATGCATCCCACGATCTTCTTCGTCGCCGTCGTCGTGAGCGTGCTGGCCGCCCTCGCGATCGACGTCGTCGTCATGCTGCGCATGCGCATCCCGCACGTGAGCGACGTGACGCTGCCGACGTCTGATCCGGATGCTGCGCCTCATTCCGCACCGGTGCTCGACGAGAACAAGGGACCGGATGCGGATTCAGGTGGCTCCAAGGTTTGATAGGCTGGATCCCGCGCCCGCCCGCTCGGTTTCCGAGTGCTTGCGGAGTGACGCTCACCGACCATCGTCGCAACGGTCCTAGACCGGTGCCCCGAAGCTGGAGCCCGCGCTGATTACTCAAGCTGCGACCCTGATCGCCCACGCCACCGTGGACGAGGGACCCGAGTTCCACGGACCCTCGATCACGGAATTCTTCCCCGAAGCGATCT
The DNA here is from genome assembly GCF_053644215.1 of Microbacterium sp. NPDC055442. Lineage (NCBI taxonomy): Bacteria > Bacillati > Actinomycetota > Actinomycetes > Micrococcales > Microbacteriaceae > Microbacterium > Microbacterium sp. NPDC055442. The sequence continues at coordinate 364,639 of NZ_JBSHLF010000004.1, forward strand.
TCACGATCGGTGGGTTCGAGTTCAACCGGATCCACATGGTCCAGATCATCGCGACCATCGCCGTCGTGCTGGTCTTCTGGATCGGCACCCGGCGCATGAAGCTCGTGCCCGGCCGTTTCCAGAGCCTCGTCGAGATGGGCCTGGACTTCGTCCGCGTCAACATCGCCGAAGACCTCCTGGGCAAGAAGGACGGCCAGCGGTTCCTGCCCATCCTCACGACCATGTTCTTCATGATCCTGTTCATGAACCTGACCGGGGTCATCCCGTTCCTGAACATGCCCGGCACGGGCATCATCGCGGTGCCGCTGCTGCTCGCGCTGGTGAGCTACTTCACGTTCATCTACGCGGGTGTCAAGAAGAGCCCGAAGAACTTCTTCAAGAACGCGCTGTTCCCCTCGGGCGTTCCGCCGGTTCTCTACATCATCGTCACGCCGCTCGAGTTCATCTCGACGTTCATCATCCGGCCCGTGACGCTGACCCTCCGACTGCTCATGAACCTCATGGTCGGTCACCTCATGCTGGTCCTGTTCTTCGCAGCGACCCACTTCTTCCTCCTGGACCTCGGCGGGTGGTGGTCGGCGCTGGCTGCAGGCTCCCTCGCCTTCGGCTTCGCCTTCACAGCATTCGAGCTGCTGGTCGCCTTCCTCCAGGCATACGTCTTCGCCATCCTCACCGCGGTCTACATCCAGCTCGCGGTGGCTGAAGAGCACTGAGCGGGCAGGCTCGCGCCTACCCACCCAACCGAAAGGAAACACCCCCGTGGACGCAACTACGGTTCTCGCCCAGGTCTCCGGTTCGATCGCAACCGTCGGCTACGGCCTCGCCGCCATCGGTCCCGCCATCGGCGTGGGCATCGTCGTCGGCAAGACGATCGAGGGCGTCGCCCGTCAGCCCGAGCTGGCCGGCCGCCTGCAGGTCCTCATGTGGATCGGTATCGCCTTCACCGAGGCACTCGCCTTCATCGGCATCGCCACCGCCTTCATCTTCGGCTACTGATCCCTCCCACCAGTCTTAAGGAGACAGGATGCTGAACGCTCTTGTCACGTACGCCGCGGAAGAGGGCGAGTACAACCCGCTCATCCCCGCGTGGTACGACATCATCTGGTCAGCGGTTTGCTTCGTCGTCATCCTCTTCGTCTTCTGGAAGGTCGCCCTTCCCAAGATGAAGACGATGCTCGACCAGCGTGCCGTTGCGATCGAAGGCAACATCGCCAAGGCCGACGAGGCACAGCGCAAGGCCGAGGCCGCGCTGGCCGAGTACACGGCGCAGCTCGCCGACGCCCGCAAGGAAGCCGGAGAGATCCGCGACGCCGCGCGTGAAGATGGCAAGAAGATCGTCAGCGAGGCGAAGGAGAGCGCAACCGCCGAGGCGGCCCGCGTGACCGCGTCCGCGCACGCGCAGATCGAAGCCGAGCGTCAGAGCACCCTGGTGTCGCTGCGCAGCGAGGTGGGCACGCTCGCCCTCGACCTCGCCGGCGGAGTCATCGGCGAAACGCTCTCGGACGACGCGAAGGCACAGGCGGTCGTGGACCGCTTCCTCGCCGACCTCGAGGCGTCCGAAGGAGCAAAGGCGTAATGGGCAGCGCGACCACTCAGGCCCTCGCGGCGACGACGGCGGCGCTCGACGCCGCGTCGGGAGTCGATCTCGACGTCGCCCGCGAGCTGTTCGCCGCGGCGCGGGCCGTCGGCGACTCGTCGCAGCTGAGCGGCGCGCTCGCCGACTCCGCCGCAGCGCCCGCTGCACGGCGCAAGGTCGTCACCGATGTCTTCGCATCGGCGCTGTCGGCGACGACGCTCTCGCTGCTGACCAGCGCGGTCGATCAGCGGTGGTCCTCGGCGTCGGATCTCATCGACGGCATCGAGGAGCTCGCCGTCCGCGTCACGGCGCTGGCGACAGCCGGTGCCGACGTCGAGGGGGAGCTGTTCCGGTTCTCCCGCACGGTCGCCGAGAACCCCGAACTCGAGCTCGCTCTGGGCAGCCGCCTGGGCGACGCGTCGGCGAAGGGCGCTCTCATCGAGAAGCTCCTCGGCTCGCGCGCGCACCCGGCGACGACGCTCATCGTGTCCTCGCTCGTGCAGCAGCCGCGTGAGCGGCGTGTGCGTCAGATGCTCGCCCGCGCGGAACGCCTCGTCGCCGATCAGCGGGGCCGCAAGGTCGCGACGGTCGTCACGGCCGTACCGCTGAGCGAGACGCAGTCCACCCGCCTCGCCTCGCTGCTCGCGCAGCGCTACGGTGCGGCCGTGGCGCTCAACACCGTCGTCGACCCTTCGGTGGTCGGCGGCCTGCGCGTGCAGATCGCCGACGATGTGATCGACGCGAGCGTGTCGTCACGGCTGGCCGACCTGCGGCAGCGGCTCGCGGGGTAGTACAGACTTCCCGCCGGTTCAGCCGAACCGGCGGAGACTTCGGGGCCGACGCCCCACACCGTAGTGAAAACAAAGGGAAGACAATGGCAGAACTGTCAATCAGCCCCGACGTCATCCGTGACGCGCTGAAGGATTTCGTCGCCGCGTACGAGCCCACCGGGGCCGCGGCGACCGAGGTCGGCACCGTCATCGACGCCGCCGACGGCATCGCGCACGTCGAGGGCCTGCCCGGCGTCATGGCGAACGAGCTCGTGACCTTCGCGAACGGCACGCTGGGCCTCGCACAGAACCTCGACGAGCACGAGATCGGTGTCGTCGTGCTCGGCGAGTTCTCCGGCATCGAAGCCGGCCAGCAGGTCACGCGCTCCGGCGAGGTCCTGTCGGTCGCCGTCGGCGACGGCTTCCTCGGCCGCGTCGTCGACCCGCTCGGCAACCCGATCGACGGTCTCGGCGAGATTTCGCCCGTCGACGGCCGTCGCGCGCTCGAGCTGCAGGCGCCCGGCGTCATGCAGCGCAAGAGCGTGCACGAGCCCCTCCAGACCGGCATCAAGGCGATCGACGCCATGATCCCCGTCGGCCGCGGTCAGCGTCAGCTCATCATCGGTGACCGCCAGACCGGCAAGACGGCCCTGGCGATCGACACGATCATCAACCAGAAGGCCAACTGGGCCTCGGGCGACCCGTCGAAGCAGGTGCGCTGCATCTACGTCGCGATCGGTCAGAAGGGCTCGACGATCGCCTCCGTCAAGGGCGCGCTCGAAGACGCCGGCGCGATGGAGTACACGACGATCGTCGCCGCTCCCGCATCCGACCCCGCCGGCTTCAAGTACCTCGCTCCGTACACCGGCTCGGCCATCGGCCAGCACTGGATGTACGACGGCAAGCACGTCCTGATCATCTTCGACGACCTGTCGAAGCAGGCCGAGGCCTACCGCGCCGTGTCGCTGCTGCTGCGCCGCCCGCCGGGCCGTGAGGCCTACCCGGGTGACGTCTTCTACCTGCACTCGCGTCTGCTCGAGCGTTGCGCGAAGCTCTCCGACGAGCTGGGTGCCGGTTCGATGACGGGTCTGCCCATCATCGAGACGAAGGCCAACGACGTCTCGGCCTACATCCCGACCAACGTGATCTCGATCACCGACGGCCAGATCTTCCTGCAGTCCGACCTGTTCAACGCCAACCAGCGTCCCGCTGTCGACGTCGGCATCTCGGTCTCGCGAGTCGGCGGTGACGCTCAGGTCAAGTCGATCAAGAAGGTGTCGGGAACGCTCAAGCTCGAACTGGCGCAGTACCGCTCTCTCGAGGCGTTCGCGATGTTCGCGAGCGACTTGGATGCGGCATCCCGTCGTCAGCTGGCGCGCGGTGCGCGACTGACCGAGCTGCTCAAGCAGCCGCAGTACTCGCCGTACCCCGTCGAGGAGCAGGTCGTCTCGATCTGGGCCGGCACGAACGGCAAGCTCGACACGCTCGAGGTCGAAGACGTGCTGTCCTTCGAGCGCGAGCTGCTGGACTACCTGCGCCGGAACACGTCGATCCTCGACACGCTCCGCGAGACCAACGTCCTCGATGACGCGACCGTCGCCGAGCTCGACAAGAAGACCGATGAGTTCATCCTCGAGTTCCGGGCGGGCAAGGGCCAGGCGATCGGCAAGCCGGGACACGAAGAGGTCGCGGCCGCTGCGGCGGACGACGTGAACCAGGAGAAGATCGTCAAGGGCCGCCGCTAACCGCGGGCTGGACAGGAACCATGGGCGCACAACTGCGGGTCTACAAGCAGAAGATCAGTTCTGCTCAGACGACCAAGAAGATCACGAAGGCGATGGAACTCATCGCGGCTTCGCGTATCCAGAAGGCGATGGCGCGTGTTCGCGCGTCGTCGCCCTTCGCGAGGGCCGTGACACGGGCCGTCTCCGCCGTGGCGACACACTCCAACATCGACCACCCGCTGACCGTCGAACGCGAGACGATCCGTCGCTCCGCCGTCGTGATCTTCACGTCGGACCGCGGCCTGGCGGGCGCCTTCAACTCGCAGATCCTCCGAGAGGGTCTCGAGCTGGCCGAGCTCCTGCGTCAGCAGGGCAAGGAGCCGGTGTTCTACCTGGTGGGCCGCAAGGCCGTCGGATACTTCCAGTTCCGTCGGATGGATGCTGCCGCCGAATGGACGGGCGACACCGACACGCCGCACTTCTCGACGGCCGAAGAGATCGCAGCCGTGCTGCTGGACTCGTACGACCGCAGCGGGCAGGACGGCGGAGTCGACGAGATCCACCTCGTCTACAACCGGTTCGTCAGCATGATGACCCAGACGCCGGAGCAGGTTCGCCTGCTGCCGCTCGAGGTCGTCGAAGCCGAAGAAGAGACGTCGGCGCAGGTGTACCCGCTGTACGAGTTCGAGCCTGACGCATCCGTCGTGCTCGATGCCCTCCTGCCGGTGTACATCCAGAGCCGCGTGTTCAACGCCCTCCTGCAGTCGTCGGCGGCCAAGCACGCCGCGACGCAGAAGGCGATGAAGTCTGCGAGCGACAACGCCGACAAGCTCATCACCGACTACACGCGCCTGCGCAACAACGCACGCCAGGCCGAGATCACGCAGCAGATCGCCGAGATCGTCGGCGGCGCCGACGCGCTCTCGTCCGGCAAATAGATCCCACGAAAGAGAAGAAGCCATGAGCCTCACCGCTGAAAAGACGGACACCTCCGTCGTCGGCCGCGTCGCGCGGGTCACCGGCCCGGTCGTCGACATCGAGTTCCCGCACGATGCGATCCCCGACATCTACAACGCGCTGAAGACGACGATCGTCATCGACGGCGAGTCCAACGAGATCACGCTCGAGGTCGCTCAGCACCTCGGTGACGACCTCGTCCGGGCGATCGCCCTCAAGCCCACGGACGGCATCGTCCGCGGCCAGGAGGTGCGCAACACCGGCGAGCAGATCACTGTTCCGGTCGGCGACGTCACCAAGGGCAAGGTCTTCAACGTCACGGGTGACATCCTCAACGCCGAGCCCGGCGAGAAGATCGAGATCACCGAGCGCTGGCCCATCCACCGCAAGGCGCCGAACTTCGACCAGCTCGAGTCGAAGACGCAGATGTTCGAGACCGGCATCAAGGTCATCGACCTGCTCACCCCGTACGTGCAGGGTGGAAAGATCGGCCTCTTCGGCGGTGCCGGCGTCGGCAAGACCGTCCTCATCCAGGAGATGATCCAGCGCGTCGCGCAGGACCACGGTGGCGTCTCGGTGTTCGCCGGTGTCGGCGAGCGCACGCGTGAGGGCAACGACCTCATCGCCGAGATGGACGAAGCCGGCGTCTTCGACAAGACCGCCCTCGTCTTCGGCCAGATGGACGAGCCGCCGGGAACGCGTCTGCGCGTCGCCCTGTCGGCGCTGACGATGGCGGAGTACTTCCGCGACGTGCAGAAGCAGGACGTGCTGTTGTTCATCGACAACATCTTCCGCTTCACGCAGGCCGGTTCCGAGGTCTCGACGCTGCTCGGCCGTATGCCGTCGGCCGTGGGTTACCAGCCGAACCTCGCCGACGAGATGGGTGTGCTCCAGGAGCGCATCACCTCGACGCGCGGTCACTCGATCACCTCGCTGCAGGCCATCTACGTCCCCGCCGACGACTACACCGACCCGGCACCGGCGACGACGTTCGCGCACCTCGACGCCACGACCGAGCTCTCGCGTGAGATCGCGTCGAAGGGTCTGTACCCCGCCGTCGACCCGCTGTCCTCGACGAGCCGCATCCTGGACCCGCGCTACATCGGTGACGACCACTACCGTGTGGCGACCGCCGTCAAGCAGATCCTCCAGAAGAACAAGGAACTGCAGGAGATCATCGCGATCCTCGGTGTCGACGAGCTCTCCGAAGAGGACAAGATCGTCGTGTCGCGTGCACGCCGCATCCAGCAGTTCCTCTCGCAGAACACCTACATGGCCAAGAAGTTCACCGGTGTCGAGGGATCGACGGTTCCGATCAAGGAGACGATCGAGTCGTTCGACGCCATCGTCAAGGGTGACTTCGACCACGTCGCCGAGCAGGCGTTCTTCAACGTCGGCGGCATCTCCGACGTCGAAGAGCAGTGGGCACGCATCCAGAAGGAGAACGGCTGATCATGCCGCTCAACGTGAGTCTCGTCTCCGCGGACGCGGAGGTCTGGTCGGGGGAGGCGTCGATCGTCGTCGCCAAGACCGTGCTGGGCGAGATCGGCTTCATGCCCGGTCACGAGCCCGTGCTCGCGATCCTCGCCGAGGGGCAGGTGCGCATCACCGAGACCTCGGGGACGAAGATCGTCGCGAACGCCGAATCCGGCTTCCTTTCGATGTCGGGTGACGAGCTGACGATCGTCGCGGGCAACGCGGCGCTCATCTCCTGAACGCTGACACCTCGAACGCCGCCCGGTCCGCCGGGCGGCGTTCGCCTTTTCGTGAGGTCATCTGATCATGCTCGTGCTGCTGCCACCCTCCGAGACGAAGCGCCCGGGGGGAACCGGGGGGCCGCTCGACCTCGCACGGCTGGCCCTGCCCGGCTTGCAACCGCAGCGCGAGCGGGTCACGGCCGCGCTCGTGGGCCTTTCCGCCGACCCCGATGAGGCCGCGCGCGTCCTGAAGCTCAGCGCCCGTCAGGTAGACGAGGTCGGCGTGAACGCCGCCCTGCACAGTGCATCGACGATGCCTGCCGTCGATCGCTACACCGGCGTGCTGTACGACGCCCTGGATGCCGGATCGATCGACCCTGCCGCACGCCGGTGGCTCGGGCGTCACGTACTCATCCACTCGGCGCCGTTCGGTCCGGTCGGCGCCCTCGACCCGATTCCGGCCTATCGGCTCGCGGCGGGCGCGTCGCTTCCGGGGCTCGCGCCGCTGCGACGGGAATGGGCGGATGCCGTCACGGCGGCGTTCGCCGAGACGTCGACGCCGTTCCTGCTCGATCTGCGCTCCGAAGCGTACGTCGCACTCGGGCCCGTGCCGGCCGATGCGGAGTCGGCGTATGTGCGTGTCGTCACGGAGGGCGCGGACGGAACCGCCCGCGCTCTGAACCACTTCAACAAGCGTGCGAAGGGGCTCCTCGTGCGGAGTCTCGCGACGACGCGCCCGCGCATCGGCTCGCGTCGTGGCTTCGTGCGCTGGTGCGAGGCGGCGGGGCTGCGTATCCGCGACGGCGCCTCCGGCGAGCTCGAACTTTTCGCCTGAACGCCGGTCGCCGGCCGGGGGTGATCCCCCCGAAACGCACGTTGCGCACGCGCGCGGACGCGGAGTGTCGCTAGCATGTACGCCGCGGGCGCTCTGCTCGCCGGTGCCGTGAAAACACGCGTATCGACACCAGCGGTCTAGGAGGCCGTCTCTTGTCTGATTACTACGACTACGGCGGGGCGTGGGCGTTCGCCTGGCTCCTGCTGATTCTTCCGTTCCTTCTGATCTTCGCACTCGCGGGATATCTCATCTCGTCGTGGTTCCTGATGAAGATCTTCGAAAAAGCCGGTGTGGAAGGCAAGTGGCGCGCATGGGTGCCGATCTACAACGTCATGGTCTTCGCCAAGCTCGGTGACCTTTCTCCGTGGGTCATGCTCGGCGCGATCGTCGCCTCGTCGCTGCTCGGCCAGATCCCGCTCATCGGCTGGATCTTCAGCATCGTCGCGGTGGCGGCCGCTGTCCTGGTCGGCTGGCGCGTCGGGCTCAAGCTCGGCAAGGACTGGCCGTTCCTGCTGCTGTGGCTCATTCCGGGTGTCGGCTCACTCATCTGGCTCGGCATCCTCGCCTTCTCGTCGTCGGCGTGGAACCCCGGTATCCGCCCCGCTCCGTGGGTGAACTCGTTCCTCAAGGACAACGTCGTGTGGCAGGGCATTCCGGTGCAGCCGGGTGCCCCCGTCGGTGGGTCCGCCTACGGGCAGCCGACCGCCGGCTACCAGGCTCCGCCCGCGGGCTACCAGCCCTCGCCCGGATACCAGCCGCCCGCGGCACCTCCGACCGGCTACACGCCTCCGCCCGTGCCGCCCGCGGGTTACGCGCCGCCCCCGGCGCCGCCTTCGGGCTACACGCCTCCGCCCGCGCCGCCCGCGTCCGCTGAGCCCCCGGCATCGCCCGAGCCTCCCGCGTCGCCCGAGCCCCCCGCGTCGCCTGAGCCTCCCGCGTCGCCTGAGCCTCCCGCGTCGCCTGAGCCTCCCGCGTCGCCCAAGCCCCCCGCCGGACCGGACGCTCCCGACGCACCGCGACCCTGACCCCGGCGCCCCCGCATCCGCGGGGGCGCCGTGTCCCGCGAGACTGCATCGGCAGGCCGAGACAGCGGGCAAACCCCGCTGTCTCGGCGCCCCGTTGCAGTCTCGCGGTCTCCGCTAGCCTCGAGCACATGGCTTCTGACATCCCCGCGCGCCGCGTCGGTGCATCCGGTCTCCTCGTTTCGTCCGTCGGTCTCGGCTGCAACAACTTCGGTCGCGAGGGCGCGAAGACTGAGACGCTCGAGGGAACGCGCGCCGTTCTGGATGCCGCGATCGCCAGCGGCGTCACGTTCCTCGACACCGCCGACATGTATGGCCGCGAGCCGGGACTGTCCGAGAGCCTCATGGGCGAGGCGCTGCAGGGGCGCCGCGACGACGTCGTGCTGGCGACGAAGTTCGGGCACCACGGTCGAGACATGGGGTATCCGGTGTCGGGCGCGAAGGCATCGCGGGCGTACATCCGCCGCGCCGTCGAGGGGTCGCTGACGCGCCTCAGGACCGACTGGATCGACCTCTATCAGCTGCACACCCCCGACCCGGCGACGCCGATCGAAGAGACCCTCGATGCGCTCGGCGACCTCGTCCGAGAGGGCAAGATCCGCTACATCGGCCACTCGAACCTCTCAGGCTGGCAGATCGCCGAGGCACACTACGTCGCCGCCGAGCGCGCCGGCATCCCTTTCGTATCCGCGCAGAATCACTACAGCCTGCTGGCACGCGCGGCCGAGCGCGACGTGCTGCCCGCAGTCGACCGGTTCGGGCTCGGGTTCCTTCCGTACTTCCCGCTGCACAACGGACTGCTCACCGGCAAGTTCTCGCGGGAGCACGCACCCGCCGACACGCGCATCATGCGGCAGCGCGAACACGTCTGGCGGGATGCACCGTGGGACACCCTCGAGGCCTATCAGGCGTTCTGCGACGAACGCGGCATCACGATGCTGCAGGCGACGTTCGGCTGGTTTCTCGCGCGTCCGGGGCTCGCGAGCGTCATCGCGGGTGCGACGAGCCCCGAGCAGGTCGAGTCCAACGCGGCCGCCGCGACGGCCTGGAGCCCGACCGCCGACGACATCGCGGCGATCGATGCACTGTTCCCGCTGCCCGAGGACCCCGGCGCCCAGGTCTGAATCGACCGGGACGTCAGAGCGACAGCGCGGCATCCCGAGTCGGTTCGACGGGCGCGAAGCACGTTGCGGATCGACCGGCGCCGCTGGCGCTGCCTGCGAACCCACTAGGATGTGAGCACGCCGGTCCGGCCGCTCCGGCGGACCAGGCGACCGGTTCACGGGGAGGACGGCGAGTGCCCGACACAACGACGCAATCCTGCGCCGTCACGGTCCCCGGTGGTCGAATCGACCTGTCCTGGGCGGCGATCACGCATCGCGGCCGTCGTCGCGAGATCAATCAGGACGCCCTGCTCACCCGCTTCCCGCTCTTCATCGTCGCCGACGGCATGGGCGGGCACATCGGCGGTGAGATCGCCAGCGCGAGCGCCGTCGACCGCCTCGGCGCGCTCGGTGACGCGGTCACCCCCCGGTCGATCGAGAAGGCCCTCGCCCGCGCCGTGAAGGACATATCGGCACACCCCGAGGCGACCGACGAAGGCACGGGTACGACCGTGACGGGCGTCTACCTCGACGTGTCCGGCGTCGCCCCGCACTGGGTCACCCTGAACATCGGCGATTCGCGCGTCTACCTGCTGCGCGACGGCACGATCGCGCAGATCACGACGGACCACTCGGTCGTGCAGGAGCTCATCGCGGCGGGCAGGCTGAGCCCCGAAGAAGCCGAGAACCACCCGTACGGCAACGTCATCACCCGTGCCGTCGGTCCGAGCGACGGCGTGACTCCCGACTACGTGCGACTCGAGGTGGCCGACGGGGACCGATTCGTCATCTGCTCCGACGGCCTGACGAAAGAGCTCACCGACTACGGGATCCAGCACTTCCTCGGCGAGAACGCCGATCCCGCGGATGCTGCGCAGGCGATGCTCGACGCGGCGCTCGAGAACGGCGGGCGCGACAACATCACGATCATCGTGCTCGACGTCGCGCGAACGAGTACCGACTGACCCGGTTCCTCCACAGCGGGGATCGGGCGCGGAGTTCTCCACATCCGGTCGGCCTGGGATGCCGCACGTCGGCGAAGGGCGTGGAATGGGCGGGTGACGACCGCCACCGCACCCCGCCGAGCCTTCATCGACGAACTCGACGACGCCGAGCCGCTGATCCTGCCTGACGCATGGACACCACCTGCCCGTCCGCCGCTGCCGCTCATCGCATCGACCGTGCCGGTCATCGGCGCTGTCGTGCTCTGGCTCGTGACCGGATCGCTCTTCGCGCTTCTGCTGGCCGGGCTCGGACCGCTCATCGCCGTGGCGAGTGTCGTCGACGGGCGGCGTGGGGCGCGGCGCGAGAAGAAGAGGGCCGCTGAGGCGGCCGCTGTCGCTCGCGATCGAGTCACCCGGTCGATCGAGCGCCGGCAGGACGGCGAGCGTCGGCACCGATGGGCGCGGCATCCCGACGTCGCGGGGTTCGCGGCGCGCGACGGCGACGTGTGGCGCGAGCTGTCGGACCGATCCGGCGCGCTCGTCGTCGGCACGGGCGACGTGGCCAGCGGCCTCAGCGTGAGCGGCGGAGCGGGCGATGCGCAGGCCACGACCCTGCGCGCGCGGGCGGCGCGCCTGCCCGGAGCGCCCGTGCTCGTGGCGGCCGACGACGGCCTCGCCATCACGGGCGGTCCGGCCCTCGTCGCGGCCGTCCATCGAGCTCTCGTGCTGCAGCTGTGTCTCGCCACGGCGCCCGGGATACTGCGGATCGTGGGTCCGATCCCGGCCGACCTCGCGTGGGTGCGCGAGCTGCCGCACTGCCACGCGACGACGGGACGAACCCTCGCCGTGACGGCGGAGCCGCTGTCGCCCAGTGCCGACGTGACGATCGCCGTCATCGCGCCGGGCGCCGATCCGCCTCCCGGCTGTCGCGCGCGCCTGTCGGTGTCGTCACTCGATCGCGCGCTCCTCGATGACGGAACAGGCGTGCGGGACGTCGCGGTCGAAGCGGTCGGCATCGAGCAGGCGACCGCGATCGCGACGGAGCTGGCCGACCGCGCCGCGCGGACCCTCGGCCTCACGTCCCACCGTGACGAGCCCGTACGTTTCGCCGATGTCGCACCGGGTCCCTCCGCTGCGGGGCGGAGCGCGCTCGACGCGGTCGTCGGTGTCGCAGGGCGGCAGCCGTTCGCGATCGATCTCGTCGCGGACGGTCCGCATGCCGTCGTGGCGGGTGTCACGGGATCGGGCAAGAGCGAGCTGCTCATCACGTGGGTGCTGGCACTGGCCGCAGGCCGCTCGACGCGCGACGTGAGCTTTCTGCTGGCCGACTTCAAGGGCGGCACGGCATTCGACGCGCTGCGGGGTCTCCCGCACGTCACGGGCGTCATCACCGACCTCGACGGGTCGGGTGCCCGCCGGGCGATCGAGAGCCTGCGCGCCGAGATCCGGTGGCGGGAGGCCGAACTCGCGCGGTGCGGTGCCCGTGACATCCTCGACGAGCGCGTCGAGCTGCCGCGACTCGTCGTGGTCGTCGACGAGTTCGCGGCACTGCTCGCGGAGCATCCCGAACTCCACGCCGTCTTCGGCGACATCGCCGCGCGCGGACGAGCACTCGGACTGCATCTCATCCTCGGCACGCAGCGGGCGGCCGGTGTCATCCGCGACAGCCTGCTGGCGAACTGTCCGCTGCGTCTCAGCCTGCGGGTGACGGATGCCGCCGACAGTCGTGCGCTGATCGGCACCGACGAGGCGGCGGTGCTCCCCGGTGGCGTCGCCTCGCGCGGTCTCGCACTGATCCGGCGGGCAGCCGACGCGAGCCCGCACCGCGTCCGCATCGCGCTGACGTGCGCGGCCGACATCTCAGCCGTGGCCGGACGCGCCACAGGTCCGGCACCGCGCCGCCCCTGGCTGCCGGACCTGCCCGAATCCATCTCGCTCGCGGACGCGAGGGTCATGGCCGGCGACCGCGAAGAGTCTCAGCTGCTCATCGGCATCGCGGATGAGCCGGAACGCCAGCGGCAGCGCGCGGTCGGACTCCGTCTCGTCGATCGTGGATTGCTCGTCGTCGGCGGACCTGGCTCGGGAAAGACGACGGTGCTCGACACGATCGCGGAGCAGGCTCGAGTCGTGCGTCGCGTGGCCGGCGACGGCGAGTCCACGTGGGACTCCGTCGCCGCACTCATCGACGACCCGCCGCCGCACGGCGCCGTCATCATCGTCGACGATCTCGACACCGTGCCCGCCCGTCTCTCGCCGGACCACGCGCAGGTCGTGCTGGAACGCCTCGAGCTGCTGTTCCGCGGCGCAGGGGCGACGGGAAACCTCATCGTCGCGACGACCCAGCGCCTCACGGGCGCCGCGGCGCGGCTCGGCGAGATTCTGCCGCGGCGCCTCGTCCTGGCGACGGCATCGCGTGCCGAGCACCTCGCGGCGGGCGGGGACCCCGCGCATCACACGGTCGACGCGCCGCCCGGGCGAGGACGGCTCGGCGCTCTCGCCGTACAGGTCGCCGTGCCGGACGGCGTCCAGGTCACGGCAGCCGCCCCCGCGGTGCCCGCCCCGCCGTGGACGCCGCACGCGTCCCTGACGGGGTTCGTGACGCGGCGTCGTGCCGCGGCGCGGCCCGCGTTCGACGTGTGGTCGGACAGCGGCATCCGCTCGCTCTCGCTCGATGAATACGCTGCCGACCCGTCCGTGACCGCGTACGGGCCCGTCGTGCTCATGGGCGATCCCGACGAATGGCAGCGCGAGTGGCGGCTGCTCGCGCGCGTGCGCGCCGATCACGACCTCGTCATCGACACGTCGTGCGCCGCCGAGTATCGCGCGCTGAGCGGAAGCCGCGACCTGCCGCCGTACGCGCTGCCCGGTGCCGGCCGCGCGTGGCTGCTGTCGCAGGGCGGCGAAGCCGTGCGGATCGTCCTTCCCGGACCCGGACCCGGACCCGGACCCGGACCCGGACCCGGACCCGGACCCGGCGTCCGGTGAGCGCACGCGCAGTGGGTCCGGACGGCTCGAGGACCGCAGGCGCGCTCCGTACGCCTGTGCGATGACGTCGATCGCACCGCTCTGCGCGCCGATGCGGCTCGCGCCGTGGAACGCCTACCTCTCCGACGCCTCGATCCTCGACAACGCGATCACCGTGGTCAGACCAGTGCGTCGGCGAGAGGCGCGAGATCGAGCGAGTGGGCGTTCGCGACGCCGGCGTTGACCACGCTGCCGCCGACCGTGTTGAGCCCGCCCGCGAGCGCAGCATCCGCGCGGAGCGCATCGCGCCAGCCGTGCCGCGCGATCTGCCGGATGTACGGCAGGGTCGCGTTCGTGAGGGCTGACGTCGACGTGTTCGGCACGGCGCCGGGCATATTCGCGACGCAGTAGAAGACGCTGCCGTGCACAGGGAACGTCGGGTCGGCGTGCGTGGTCGGACGGGTGTCGGCGAAGCAGCCGCCCTGGTCGACGGCGATGTCCACGAGCACCGAACCGGGGCGCATCCGCGCCACCATGTCGTTCGTGACGAGCTTGGGCGCCTTCGCCCCCGGAATGAGCACCGACCCGATGACCAGATCCGATCCGACGACCGCGCGGTCCAGATCGAAGGGATTGGATGCCGCGGTCTTGACGCGACCCTGGAAGTGATCATCGAGGTAGCGCAGGCGCTGAACGTTCGTGTCGAAGATCGTGACGTCGGCGCCCATGCCCACGGCGATGACGGCGGCGTTGGCTCCGGCGACGCCGCCGCCGATGACGGTGACGGCGGCGGGGCGGGTGCCCGGCACTCCCGACATGAGCAGCCCCAACCCGCCGGCCGAGCGCATGAGGGTGGCCGCGCCGACCGTCGGCGCGAGCCGACCGGCGACCTCGCTCATCGGCGCGAGCAGGGGTAGTCCGCCGCCCGGGAGCTGCACGGTCTCGTAGGCGATCGCCGTCACGCCGTCGGCGACGAGGCGCTCGGTGAGCGGCCGATCCGCCGCCAGATGGAGGTAGGTGAAGAGCACGAGGTCGTCGCGGAAGTAGCCGTACTCGCTCGCGATGGGCTCCTTGACCTTGAGGAGCAGCTCGGCGCGCGCCCAGACCTCGGCGGCATCGTCGAGCATCGTGGCACCGGCAGCCTCGTACTCGGTGTCGGGCATCGACGAGCCGACCCCGGCGCCGCGCTGCACGAACACCTCGTGGCCCGCGGCGACCAGGTCGTGGACGCCCGCGGGCGTCATCGCAACGCGGTACTCGTTGTTCTTGATCTCGGTGGGGATGCTGATGCGCATCGTGTATTCCTCTCCGCTCCGCCGTTGGAGCGCTCGATGCTCTGGGTGAGAGCGGTCAGACCGAGGGGCGGATGGCCCCGACGGTGGTACCGCCGCCGTGCACGGCGAGCGGAAGCTTGGACATGGTGTCGGCGACATCCTGCGCCGACAGCGAGCCGGCACGCTCGAGCAGCCGCAGCGCGACCGCGGTGCCGGCGCGACCCGAGCCGTCGAGCACCTTGACGACCGTCGTCGTGCCGTCGGGAGCGACCATCGCCATGACACCCTCCGCGCCGCTCTTGGCGAAGACGCCGAGCTGCTCGATGGCCACGGTGTCGGGACGCCCGGGACCATCGATCGTCCACGGGTGCGCGCGCACCGCCTGCACGAGCGCCCCGGCGCTGCGGTGCAGCGCGAACGGCGATGTCGTCGACGCCGTTCCGATGCGGTGCAGCGCGCGCGCGAATCCGAAGACGGTGAGAGCGTAGATCGGCGCCCCGCAGCCGTCGACGGCGCTCGCCGCGATCTTCTCACCGGTCAGGCGTTCGATCACTTCGCGGATATGCATCTGAACGGGATGATTGAGATCGAGGTACGAGGCAGGGTCCCAGCCGTTCGCCACGCTCGCGGCGAGCATTGCCGCGTGCTTGCCCGAACAGCTCATGCGCACGGATGCCGGCTGGCCGAGGTCGCGCACCAGGCTGTTGCGCGTGGCGGGGTCGATCGGCCACGCGGGCGGGCAGCCGAGGTCGTCTTCACCGAGCCCCACGGCCGAGAGCATGTCACGCACGACGTCGACGTGACGGTCCGTGCCGGAGTGGCTCGCCGTCGCGAGCCCGAGCTGTTCGCCCTCGAGCGTGGCCCCCGCGGTGAGGCACGCGAGCGCCTGCAGGGGCTTGAGGCTGGAGCGGGGGAGGAACAGCGCCGAGACGTCGCCGAACTTGTCGACGACGGTGCCGTCGGGGGCCAGCGTGATGGCGACCCCGGCGTGCCGGGACTCGACGAAGCCGCTGCGTTCGACGACGGCGAGCTCGACGGCTCCCGTCAGGGGAAAGGTCTGCGGCATCCGAAAATCCTATCGCCGCGAGGAGGGCGAGCGCGTGCCAGACTGTGTCGCATGTGGGGCGAGCATCGATACTCCGTGCGAAGCACGTGGACGGGCGACCGTGGAACGGGCACGTCGGGATATCGGGATTACGACCGCAGCGTCACCCTCGAGATCGACGGGAAGCCCCCGCTGCTCGCGTCGGCGGACAAGCCCTTTCGCGGAGACCCGTCGCGCTGGAACCCCGAGGACCTGCTGCTGTCCGCACTGAGCGAATGTCACCTGCTGTCCTATCTGCACGCGTGCGTTCAGGCCGGAGTCGTCGTCGTCGCGTACGAGGACGACGCGACGGGCGTCATGGTGCAGGACGGCCGCGGCGGGGGAGCGTTCCGCGAGGTTGTGCTGCGTCCGCGCGTCACGGTTGCGGACGCATCGATGACGGATGCTGCGACAGCGGCCCACGCGCAAGCGGCGGAGTGGTGCTTCATCGCGAACTCCGTGAACTTCCCCGTGCGTCACGAGCCGACGATCGAGGTCGTCAGCGACGCTCGTGCGGAAGGACCTGCTTGATCCGCTCGATCGGGTTCTGCGCGGGCATCTCGTTGTAGGCGTTCGCGAGCTCCTGGCCCGACAGCGCGTGGATCGCCGCCATGATCTCGTCGGTCGCGACACGACGCGCGCGGCCCGACGTCGCGGGGCCCGCGTGCGAGAGATCGAGCGGTTCGCCGAACTTGACGGTCACGCGGTGCTTGAGTGACGGCGCCGAGGCGCCGACGGGCATCACCTTGTCGGTGCCGATCAGGCCGACGGGAACGACCGGAGCGCCCGTCTGCAGGGCGAGGAAGGCGACACCCGTGCGGCCCTTGTACAGGCGTCCGTCGAGCGACCGTGTGCCCTCGGGATAGAGCGCGACGGCGCGACCGTCCTCCAGCAGCTGCCGCTGCTGATCGAGGGCATCGAGTGCGGCCTGTCCGGCACCGCGCTGCACGGGAATCGCGCCGATCGCCGTGAAGAACGTGCGCGAGACCCACCCTTTGACGCCCGTGCCGTCGAAGTAGCTCGACTTGGCGAGGAAGTGCACGGGACGGGGAGCGGCGACCGGGATCGCGATCGAGTCGATGAACGACAGATGATTGCTCGCGAAGATGACCGGGCCCGTGCGGGGCACATTCTCTTTGCCGATGACCCGCGGGCGGTACATGACGCGCGCGAGGGGAGTGAGGACCATGCGTCCGAGCGCGTACGTCGCGCCCATGCGACGCGCCGGCTCACCGGCAGCGCTGTCGGCGGGCTCAGGTACGTCGGCAGAAGTCACCGGACGAGGCTACTCCCGGCCGCATGCCGGGCTGGGCATGTCCTTCACAGCCGGGGCAAAGGAAGAATGCGGAAAGATGGGACCTCCCGCCTATCGAACACGAGGTTCCTCCGTGCGCATCCGCTCCCTCGCCGCTCTTTCCGTCTCCGCCGTCGCGCTGCTCGCCCTCGCGGGCTGTGGCTCGGCCGATCCCGAAGCCACGCCGACGTCGTCCGCGGATGCGGGCGGTGACCTGTGCTCGGTGGCACAGCCCTCCGGACCGATCGTCGAATCGCTCGAGGTGGGTGGTGAGGTCGGCGAGTCCGCGACGCTCGAGTTCGATGCGCCGCTGACCGTCGAGACCGCCGAGCGCCTCGTGCTCACGGAGGGCGACGGTGACCCGCTCTCGGACGGCGACCTCGTGACCTACGCTCTGACCGTCTTCGACGCGTCGACCGGTGAAGAGACCGGAACCGAGGGCTACGGCGAAGACCTGCTGCCCGTCCAGGTCTCGGTCGGCACCGGCCCCGACCAGTTCTTCGGATGCGCCACCGTCGGCTCGCGCATCGTGATGTCGCTTCCCGAGTCGCAGGGCTCGCCTGCCGCCATCTGGGTTCTCGACGTGCTCGGCACGAGTGAGTCGGTCGCCTGGGGCGAAGAGCAGGACCCCGTCGACGGCTTCCCGACCGTCGAGCTCGACGAGTCGGGTGCACCGACCGTGACGCTGCCCGAGGGTGACATCCCGACCGAGTTCGACAAGGCCACGCTCAAGAAGGGCGACGGCGTCGAGGTGAAGGAAGGCGACGCCGTGCTCGTGCAGTACCACGGCGTCTCGTGGAACGACGGCGAGGTCTTCGACCAGAGCTGGGGCAGCCAGCCGTTCAGCTTCTCGACGAGCGGCGGTGTCGTGCAGGGCTTCGCGGACGCCGTCATCGGCGAGACGGTCGGTTCTCAGGTCATCGCTGTGCTTCCGCCCTCGGCCGCGTACGGCGAAGGCGAGATCAATGAAGAGGATCTGACCGGTCAGACCCTGGTGTTCGTCGTCGACATCCTCGCCGTCGCCACCCCCGCCACTCAGTGACCTCGACGCGGGTCGGGCGGGTGACCGCGCCGGCCCGCGTCTAAGCTGACGGGATGCGTCGCGTCCTGATCCTCGGCTCCACCGGTTCGATCGGCACCCAGGCCCTCGACGTCATACGCGGCAACCCCGGCCGCTTCGAGGTGGTCGGACTGTCCGCGGGCTCGAATCGCGTCACACTCGCGGCGCAGGCCGACGAGTTCGGTGTCGAGCACACAGCGCTCGGCGCCGTCGAGGCGGAGCAGCTCGTGCGCGACGTCGACGCCGACGTCGTGCTGAACGGCATCACCGGGTCGGTGGGACTGGGCCCCACGCTCGCCGCGCTCGAAGCCGGGCGTACGCTCGCACTCGCCAACAAGGAATCGCTCATCGTCGGCGGTGAGCTCGTCACATCGATCGCCGCGCCCGGTCAGATCGTGCCGGTCGACTCGGAGCATTCCGCCATCGCCCAGGCGCTGCGCGCCGGCGAGCGTCACGAAGTGCGCCGCCTCGTGCTGACGGCATCCGGTGGTCCGTTCCGCGGTCGCTCGCGTGACGCGCTCAGCGCCGTGACCCCCGCCGAGGCCCTCGCGCACCCCACGTGGGACATGGGACGCGTCGTGACGACCAATTCTGCGACGCTCGTCAACAAGGGCCTCGAGGTGATCGAGGCGCACCTGCTGTTCGGCGTGCCCTACGGCGACATCGACGTGGTCGTGCATCCCCAGTCGATCGTGCACTCGATGGTGGAGTTCACGGACGGATCCACGATCCTGCAGGCGTCTCCGCCCGACATGCGGCTGCCGATCTCGCTCGGTCTGGACTGGCCTCGCCGCATCGCGGGGGTCGGGGCGCCGTTGGACTGGTCGAGCGCCGTGTCCTGGACGTTCGAGCCGCTCGACGGCGACGCGTTTCCTGCGGTCTCGCTCGCGAAGCGCGTCGGACGCGCGGGCGGTACGTACCCTGCCGTCTTCAATGCGGCCAACGAACAGGCCGTCGATGCGTTCCACGAGGGGCGCTTGTCGTTTCCCGGCATCGTCGAGACCGTCGAGCGCGTCGTCGAGCTGCACGAAGCGCCCGACGAGCTCACCCGGGCATCGCTCACCGACGCCGAGACGTGGGCGAGGGCGGCGGCAGATCGCGCGATCGCCGCATCCGCTCGCTGAGGCGCCCCCTCCCTCTCCCTTCACGTTGACTTGCGTGCTTTGTCGGCGACACGCCGTTGGGCGCTGACATAGGGCGCAAGTGAACAGAGAGGGTACGGCGCCGCGGCGTGGTGCGCGCTGGCGCGTCGGGTCGCGGTGCGGGCGCGGCGCGCGGGCGGCGTGCGTCGCGGGGGCAGGTGCGGCCGGCTTCCCCCCCCCACGTTGACTTGCGCCCTATGTCAGCGACACGCCGTTGGGCGCTGACATAGGGCGCAAGTGAACAGAGAGAGTACGGCGCCGCGGCGGGCGTCGGCGCGTCGGGTCGCGGTGCGGGCGCGGCGCGCGGTGCGGGTGCGGGTGCGGTGCATCCCCTCACGTTGACTTGCGTGCTTTGTCGGCGACACGCCGTTGGGCGCTGACACAGGGCGCAAGTGAACAGAGAGGTTACGGCGGTGCGGGGCGCGGCCGCCGTACCGCTACGGCGGCGCGGCGCCGCGACCGCGCGGGCGCGGGCCGAGGGAGTCAGGGTCAGAAGGCGGGGCGCAGCGGATCCGACGGGGGAGTCTCGTCGTCGGGGTACGGCACGGGCCATCGCGGTTCGGGCACGGGCCAGCCGGCGGCGCGCAGGGCGCGACGAGCCAGCTCGCGAGCGGAGTACGGCGCACGGTTGCCGCGGATGTCCCGGTAGTCCTGGTGCCCCGGCCCCGCCCACAGGATGCCGTCGCCTTCTCCGACGAGGGCGATCGCCTCGATGATCGCTCGCTCGGGCGGCGTGTATTCGTGGATCTCGGCGTCGGGCCGCGCGCGTCGCGCGCCTTCGATGAGGGTGGCGCGGATCGACTCGGGGTCCTCGAACCGCGGATGGTGATCGGTGATGACGAGGATGTCGCTGCCCTCGGCCGACGTGCGGCCCATGTCGTGGCGCTTGGTCGCGTCGCGGTCCCCGTCGGCTCCGACGACCATGACGACCTTGCCGGGCGTCACGCGGCGCACCGCCGCGAGCGTCTTCTCGAAGGCGTCGGGCGTGTGCCCGAAGTCGACGTACACGGCGGGACCGCGCTCGCCCGAGACGAGCTCGGTGCGGCCGGGCAGGTACGCCTCGATGCGACCCCCGTCGAGGGCTTCGCGGACGCGCTCCCACGCGTATCCGCCCTCGAGGATCATGACGATCGCGAGCGCCGCGTTCGCCGCCATGTGCGTGCCGATGACCGGCACCACCGTGGTGAGGGTGCGTCCCTCCGGGCCCGTGAGACGGAAGCGCGTGCCGTCCGGGCGCTCCGCGAGCACCTCGACGACCCAGTCGGCCGCGCGCGCGGCATCCGGATCGGCTGCGACAGCCGGCGTGCCGACCGTGAGTGCGGGGATCTCGCTGCGCGCGAGGATCTCGGCCCCCGACGCATGGTCGATGCAGATGACGGCGCGCCGCGCCCGGTCGGGCCGGAACAGCGGCATCTTCGCCTCGAAGTACTCGCGCATGTCCGCGTAGTCGTCGAGGTGGTCGTGCGTGAGGTTCGTGAAGCCGGCCACGTCGAACACGAGTCCGTCGACGCGACGGCGGCTGAGCGCCTGCGCGCTCACTTCGACGGCGACCGCCTCGACCCCCCGTTCGCGCATGAGGGCGAGCAGGGAGTGCATCTCGTATGCCTCGGGGGTCGTCAGCCGTGACACGACGACCTGCCCCGCGATGTGACGCTCCGCCGTCGACGACAGCCCCGTCACCACGCCGAGCTGGCCGAGGATCCCCTCGAGCAGGTGCGACACGCTCGTCTTGCCGTTGGTCCCGGTCGTGCCGAACAGGATCGGCAGGTCATCGTCGCGCCCTGTCCCGTAGACCCAGGCGGACAGGTCGCCCAGCAGCCCTCGCGGGTCGTCGACGACGAGCACGGGAAGATCGGATGCCGCGGCGCGGTCGGCTCCGGCGGCATCCGTCACGATCGCGACCGCGCCCTTCGCCGCTGCCGCGGCGGCGAATTCGGCGCCGTGTCGCGTGCCGCCCTGCGCGGCGACGAACAGGTCGCCGGGGCGCAGGTCGGCTGTCGCGAGCGTCAGGCCCGTGAGCAGGATGCCGGCCGTCGAGCCGCGTACGTCGGCGTCGAAACGGGCCGCGAGATCATCGAGCGCGTGGGCGGGCGGGGCGTCCGGGCGGAGGACGGGCGGAAGGTTCGGGGAAGGGGCATCGCTGGGCATGGCAGATCCATCTAAGCACCCGCGCGGAGCAACCCGGGAAGGCCGGGTGTTCGGCCTTCCCGGGACGGGCTCAGCGCTTCGGTGAGCGGCCGCGCACGAGCGCGACGCCGAGCGCCGCGAGGGCCGCGACGAGCGCGCCGCCCGCGAGCCAGCGCGCCGTCGTGTCGTCGGCGGGAGCGGAGATCGGAACGGCCTCCCCGTCGTGAGCGTTGGCGGTCTCCTCTTCGGCGTGCGTGTCCTCCGCGTCGCCGTGCCCGTGACCGTCGTCGCCCGCGGCGACCTCTCCGACCTCGACGAGCGGCGCGGGTGAGGGCAGGTCATGCGGGTCCTGACCCTCTTCGGCGATCTCGTTCCAGTCGTTCACGCCTTCGACGCAGTCCTGGCGGACCGGGAAGGCGAGCGTCGTGCCCGCGGTGTCTTCGTTGAAGAGCGCGTCGAACGAGACGGTGGCCTTGATCGCGTCGTCGATCGGCGAGTCGGCCGTGAAGGTGATCGTCTCGGGGATGCCGTCGGCGCCGTCCTCGCGCGAGACGCTCCAGCCGCCCTGCATGATCGGCGTCGCGTTGCCCACGCCGTCGGGGATCGTGATCACGAGGGCCGTCGTGGGCGAGCCGTCGCAGCCGTGCGAGAACGAGAACGTGAGCGTCTCGGTCGCGCCGGCCGACACCGCGCCGGGATTGACGTGCACGTGCGCGGATGCGGCGACGGGGATCGCCACGGCGAGGGCGACGCCGCCGATGATTCCGGTGGCGAGCAGGCGGGAAAAGCGGGAAGTGGTCATGCGATGGTCTCTTTCGTCGTCGGTGAGCGCCGCCCGGATGCGGGCGTGCGCGAGGGTTTCCTCGTCGCAACGCGACGAGGAGCTGTGCAGCCCTCAGGCTGCGGTGACGACGGCGGGTGGGCCCCGCGGGGAGACGACGTCGGTGAGGAGGCGCCGCAGGGGCGCAACGCGGCGAAGAGCGGCGCGCGTCCGCACGGCAGGCCACGAGGGGATCACGACCTCGCTCGGCAGCGCGACGAGCCGGGCGATGCCGCGGCCCAGAGCCCGCAGCATCCGTTCGCCGCGGTGGAGGAGCGCGACTGTGAAGATCGCCGCGGCGACGTGTGCGATCAGCATGGCGACATCGGGAGCGACGGATGCCGCACCAGGACCGAACGTCTCCGTGCGGCCGTGGACGTGGCCGAGCACCGTGCCGCCCGTGCCCGCCGTCGCTGCGAAGGCGACGTGGAGGAGCACCTGTGCGGCCAGAACCGTGAGCGAGAGGCGGACGAGGCCGAGCCTGCGCCCGGCGAGGGCGACCGCGACCGGGACGGCGAGGATCGTGATCACCAGCAGCAGAAGAGGCGCGGGCGCTTCGCCGCCACCGACCGTGTGCGACACGGCGGCCGTCCACGTCGCGACCGCCGAAGCGGCAGCGCCGCGCAGCGTTCGGGTGTGGCGCGCGTGCATGGGATCCTCTCCGATCGTCAGAGTAGAGCACGGGAGGGTTCCGAGCCAACGCAAAGGCGCGCGCCGGTACCGTGTGCGTGTGGAGTTCCTCGCGTTCGTGATCGGCGTCGTCCTGCTCGTCGTCGGGCTCGCGGTGTCGATCGCCCTCCACGAGATCGGGCACCTCGTGCCGGCCAAGCGGTTCGGCGTACGCGTCGGCCAGTACATGGTCGGATTCGGGCCGACCCTGTGGTCACGGCGCCGCGGTGAGACCGAGTACGGCGTCAAGGCGATCCCGCTCGGCGGCTACATCTCGATGGCGGGCATGTACCCGCCCTCGCCAGCGGAGCGCAGCGGTCGCGCCGGCGGCGGCTTCTTCGCGACGATGGTGCAGGATGCCCGTGCCGCGAACGACGAGACGCTCGAGGCGGGTGCCGAGGACGGCGTCTTCTACCGCCTGCCGGTGTGGAAGCGCATCGTCATCATGCTCGGCGGACCGATCATGAACTTCCTCTTCGCGATCGTGCTCTTCGCGATCCTGCTGAGCGGCATCGGCGTACAGAGCGCCACGACCTCGATCGCCCGCGTCAGCGAGTGCGTCATCCCCGCGTCGTCCGAGCGCACGCAGTGCGAGCCGTCCGATCCGCGCGCGCCCGCGGCCGATGCCGGGGTGCTGCCGGGCGACGTGCTCCTCGCTGTCGACGGAACACCCGTGTCGACCTTCGCCGAGGCATCCGACATCATCCGCGCCTCGGCGGGCACGACGATCCCGATCCTGATCGAACGCGACGGCGCCGAGCAGACTCTGCGGGTGACCCCGCTGTCGGTCGAGCAGCCCGTGACCGACGACCGGGGATACCCGATTCTGGATGCCGCCGGCGACGTGCAGTACGCCGAGGTGGGCTTCGTCGGCATCGGCCCGACCGTCGACTACGTGCGTCAGCCGATCTGGGCCGGGCCGCAGGCCGCCGTCGAGAACGTCGGCGCCGTCGCCGGCATCATCTGGCAGCTGCCGGTGAAGATCTGGGAGACCGGCGTCGCGCTCGTGACGGGGGAGGAGCGTGATCCCAACGGTCCTCTCAGCATCGTGGGGGCCGGGCGCCTGGCCGGAGAGGTCGCGGCGGCGGAGTCTCCGATCCTCAACCGCGTGTCGGGTTTCTTGGGGCTGCTCGCATCGCTCAACATCGCGCTTTTCGTCTTCAACCTGATCCCGCTGCTGCCGCTGGACGGCGGGCACGTCGTGGTCGCCCTCTGGGACGGCCTCAAGCGCATGTGGGCGAAGCTCTTCCGGCGCCCGCCACCCCGGCCCGTCGATGCGACGAAGCTCGTGCCCGTGACGCTCGCCGTCTTCGTCGCGCTGCTCGTGATGGGCGGCGTGCTGATCCTCGCCGACCTGTTCAACCCCATATCGCTGTTCTGAGTTGCGTGACCGAATCGGTCAGCCGGGCCCCGGCGCCGCGTGACCCTCCGCGTCGCCAGCGGCGCGTCAGCGCAGGGCGTGGGCGACGAGACGCTCGAGCGTCGCGATGCCGTCGCGCGACAGGATCGACTCGAGGTGGCCCTGCACCGAGGCGAAACCCGCGCCGCGCAGCGCGTACACGTCGCCCGTGGCGTCGGCGGCGATCTCGGCCTCTCCGACGCGCGTCGTGCCCGCGGGCACGCGTGCCGTGAACGTGTTGTAGAAGCCGATCGACGCGGGCTCGCCGAAGACGTCGACGGTCTTCTGCATGCCCTGGTGCGGTGAGGCGAGCGGCGCGAGCTCGATCCCGAGCGAATCGGCCAGGATCTGATGGCTGAGGCAGACGGCCAGGAGCGGACGCCCCTGCACGCGGCGCCGCGCGACGATCTCACGCATGCGCGTCATGCGCGGGCTGCCGGCGTCGCGGGGATCACCGGGCCCCGGTCCCGCGACCACGAGCTCTGCTTCGTCGAACTGCGCGTCGGTGACGGCATCCCATGCGGCGATCTCGACGACGAGGCCGAGTCGCCTCAGCTGGTGGGCGAGCATCGTCGTGAAACGGTCCTCCGCGTCCACGACGATGGCAGTGCGCGTGGCGAACGGGCCGTCGCCGTCGGGATCCTGCGGATCGAGCCAGAACTGCGCGAGGCGCGCGTTGCGGGATTGCAGCAGTGCGCTGATCTCGGGATCGTCCGACAGTCGGCGGGGCTCGGCGGCGGGCTCGTCTTCGTCGATGGATGCCGCCTGCACGGCGCCTGCGCGCGCGACGGCTCCGATGGCACCGAGCACTCCGGCGGCCTTGCCGTGCGTCTCGCCGACCTCACCGTCGGGGTCGGAGTGCCGCACGAGCGTCGCGCCCACGGGAACGCGCAGGCGCCCGTCGGCGAGATAGGCCGTGCGGATGAGGATCGGCGCGTCGAGATCGTGCGTCGGTCGCGGTTCGGGGGGCGACGCGGCCCCTGAGCTCGTCGGAGCGGTCCCTGAGCTTGTCGGAGCGGTCCCTAAGCTTGTCGGAGCGGTCCCTGAGCTCGTCGGAGCGGTCCCTGAGCTTGTCGAAGGGTCGGCGACCGAACTCGCGGGCGTGAACAGCGCCGCGACGCCCGAGTAGTAGCCGCGCGGTGTCTGCTCGTGCCGCTCGATGACCGTGCACGCGTTCTGCATGGGCGACCCGGTGACCGTCGGCGCGAACATCGTCTCGCGCAGGATGTCACGCGGGTCCATCGTGCTGCGCCCGCGAAGGACGTACTCGGTGTGCGTGAGGCGGGACATCTCCTTCAGGTGCGGTCCCGTGATGCGCCCGCCGTCCGAGCAGACGGCGCTCATCATCTTGAGCTCTTCGTCGACGACCATGAAGAGCTCTTCGGTCTCTTTCGTCGAGCGCAGGAACTCGGCGAGGGACTCCTCGGTCGCACCGCCTTCGGGGTGGCGGAATGTGCCCGAGATCGGATTCATCGTCACGATGCCGCCGCGTGCGCTGACGTGCGCCTCGGGGCTCGCGCCGACGGCCACGTGCCCGGGCGTCACGACGGCGAACGTCCAGTACGCGCCGCGCTCGTGCTCGAGCAGGGCACGGAACCAGGTGAGGGCCGCCGTCGCGGCATCCGTCTCGACGCTCGCGGTGAAGTCGCGGCGGATGACGAAGTTCGCGCCCTCTCCGCTGCCGATCTCGTCCGAGATGACGCGGCGCACGATGTCGGCGTAGTCGTCGTCGGAGATGTCGAACCCGGCATCGCCGAGCGGGACCGGTGCGGACGGCAGCGCGGCGATGACCTCATCGCGCGGCAGGTGCTCGTGCGCCGCGACCACGAGGCAGCGCAGCGGCGCGTCGTCGTCGTGGCACGTGAAGCCGCGTTCGCGCACCTGGCGGTACGGCACGAGCGCGAGCACTTCGCGCGGCGCTCCGTCGGGGTCTTCGAGAGGGATGTCCGCGAGAAGCTCGACGTCGACGACGTCACCCGTGAGCAGCTCGACGGTCTCGCCGTCGCGTGCGAGGAGGGCGAAGGGGATGCCGCGTGCTGCGAGCTCCCCGATGGTGGAGGAATCGGACCCGGTCATCGTCGGTCTTTCGTCGTGCGGGCGGTCGCCCTACACGAAGAAGACCGCCCGGGGGCGGTCTGTCGTCGCACGAACACCCGCCTAAGAGACGGGCCACCAAGTGAGGTTCGCGGGCATGCGCCGAAACTACCACAGCCGCCTCTCTCGGCGCCCTGTCAGGCCACCTCGCCCCCCGCGCCGTAGGCTTGAGAGCGTGCCAGCAGTGAACCTCGGAATGCCACGCGTGCCGGAACTCCTCTCCCCGCGTCGCAAGAGCCGCCAGATCAAGGTCGGCAAGGTGCTCGTCGGCGGCAACGCGCCGGTCAGTGTCCAGTCCATGACGACGACTCCGACGACCAACATCAATGCGACGCTGCAGCAGATCGCCGAGCTCACCGCATCGGGCTGCGAGATCGTGCGCGTCGCGGTGCCGTCGCAGGATGACGCCGACGTGCTGCACATCATCGCGGCGAAGAGCCAGATCCCCGTCATCGCCGACATCCACTTCCAGCCGAAGTACGTCTTCCAGGCGATCGACGCCGGCTGCGCCGCCGTGCGCGTCAATCCCGGCAACATCCGCCAGTTCGACGACAAGGTGGGCGACATCGCCGCCGCCGCGAAGGCTGCGGGAGTGTCGCTGCGCATCGGCGTGAACGCGGGATCGCTCGACAAGCGTCTGCTCGAGAAGTACGGGAAGGCGACCCCTGAAGCCCTCATGGAGAGCGCCGTGTGGGAGGCGTCGCTGTTCGAGGAGCACGACTTCCACGACTTCAAGATCTCGGTCAAGCACAACGACCCGATCGTCATGGTCAAGGCGTATCGCCTGCTCGCCGAGCGGGGCGACTGGCCTCTGCACCTCGGCGTCACCGAGGCCGGCCCAGCCTTCCAGGGAACGATCAAGTCCGCCACGGCGTTCGGGATCCTGCTCGCCGAGGGCATCGGCGACACGATCCGCGTGTCCCTCTCGGCGCCGCCGGCCGAAGAGGTCAAGGTCGGCCACCAGATCCTGCAGTCGCTCAATCTGCGCGAGCGCAAGCTCGAGATCGTGTCGTGCCCGTCGTGCGGCCGTGCCCAGGTCGATGTCTACTCGCTCGCCGACAGCGTGACCGAAGGCTTGAAGGACATGACGGTTCCCCTGCGCGTCGCGGTCATGGGCTGCGTCGTGAACGGTCCCGGCGAAGCGCGTGAAGCCGACCTCGGAGTGGCCTCCGGCAACGGCAAGGGGCAGATCTTCGTCAAGGGTCAGGTCATCAAGACGGTCCCCGAGTCCGAGATCGTCGCAACCCTCATCGAAGAGGCGAACCGCATCGCCGCCGAGATGGGGCCGGATGCGGCGGTGGGAACGGCGCAGGTCGTCACGAGCTGACGCCGACCGCGCTCACTCCTCGCTGACGTAGCTCAGCGACAGCCAGTTCTCACGGCACAGCCTGGCCGTGCCCTCGACATCGCGCGCGCCGGCCGCGGCGATGATGTCGGCGTGCTGATCGACGGAGTCTCGTCCCGAGAGGGACCCGAAACGCAACCGCTCGACGCGACGCAGCAGGGGAGTGGCGATCTCGAGCACCTCGGCGACCATGGGGTTGCCGCATGCGCGCACGAAGACGTCGTGGAACCGGTCGTCCGCTGCGAGCGCCGTCTCGGTGTCGCCGGCGCCGATCGCCGCGGCGAACGCCTCGTTGGCCGCCGACAGCTCGTCGAGCTGAGCCGACGTCATGATCGGCACGGCCAGGCGCGCGGCCAGTTCGTGCATGGATGCCGCGACCTGCTGTGCGCTGCGCGTCGAGCCCGCGTCGAACGGGGCGATGATCGTCGCGCGTCCCGGCTGCGAGACGACGAGGCCGGCACGTTCGAGGCGCAGCAGCGCCTCGCGGATCGGAGTGCGGCTGACCCCGAGCCATGCCTCGATCTCGGTGTCGCGCAGACGCTCGCCGGGAGCGAGCGTGCCGTCGACGATCGCGTCCCGCAGCGCGGCGTACACGTTGTCGCGCAGGAGTTCGCGCGCCGGCACAGGGCTGGCAGAGGGGACGGGCATAGGGCGCCTCCGGACGGTCGGTCCTCGCATTCTACGTCAGGATGCGGCATCCGAAATGCAATATCCAGGATATTGCGCTACGGTGGCCGCAATTCACCCCACGACCTGACGAGGACGACATGGCCATCACAGACTTCGAGCGGTACCCGCTCACCTTCGGGCCCAGCCCCATCCAGCACCTGCCCCGCCTGACGCAGCACCTCGGGGGCGCGCAGATCTGGGCCAAGCGCGAAGACGTCAACAGCGGCCTCGCCTTCGGCGGCAACAAGACGCGCAAGCTCGAATACCTCGTGCCCGAAGCCCTCGCGCAGGGCGCCGACACCCTCGTCTCGATCGGCGGTTACCAGTCCAACCACACGCGCCAGGTGGCGGCCGTCGCCGCGAAGCTCGGCCTCAAGGCCCGCCTCGTGCAGGAGAACTGGGTCGAGTGGCCCGACCCCCTGAGCGACCGGGTCGGCAACATCCAGCTCTCGCGCATCATGGGCGCGAAGGTCACCCTCGACGCGGCGGGCTTCGACATCGGCATCCGATCGAGCTGGCAGCAGGCGATCGACGAGGTCGTCGCCGAGGGCGGCAAGCCCTACGCGATCCCGGCGGGAGCGTCGGACCACCCGCTGGGCGGCCTCGGTTTCGCGAACTGGGCCTCCGAGGTCGAGCAGCAGGAGCGCGACCTCGGCGTCTTCTTCGACACGATCATCGTCTGCACCGTCACCGGGTCGACGCACGCCGGCATGATCGCCGGGTTCGCCGGTCAGGACCGCCCCCGCCGCGTCATCGGGATCGACGCGTCCGCGACGATCGACAAGACCCGCGCGCAGGTCGAGCGCATCGCCCGCAACACCGCCGAACTCATCGGGCTCGGCCGCGAGCTGCGCGACGACGAGATCACGGTCCTCGAAGGGTGGGCGGGCGACCTCTACGGCATCCCCGTCGAATCGACGCTCGAGGCGATCCGGCTGGGCGGCTCGCTCGAGGCGATGATCACCGACACGGTCTACGAGGGCAAGTCGCTCGCGGGCCTCATCGACCTCGTGACGTCGAAGGAGATCCCCGCGACGAGCAACGTGCTCTACGCGCACCTCGGCGGCCAGCTGGCGCTCAACGCATACAGCGGACTGTTTCGTTAGTCTTCCGTGGTGACTGACATCGACGACGCCGTCGCCCCTTCCGTCAACGACCGCCCGCTCTCGGCCGCCGCCTCGCTCGGCGACGATGTGCTCGATCGCATCGCGCAGCGCGTGCTGTGGCTGTCGACCGCGATCGTCGACGGCGCGAACCGCGGACGCCCGAATCCCTCCGGAGTCAAGGTCGGCGGCCATCAGGCGTCGAGCGCGTCGATGGTGGGGATCATGACGTCGTTGTGGTTCTCGGAGCTCACCGCCGACGACCGCATCTCGGTCAAACCGCACGCGTCACCCGCGCTGCACGCGATCAACTACCTCCTCGGCGGGCTCGACGCGTCGTACCTGCCCCGGCTGCGCGAGAAGGGCGGACTGCAGAGCTACCCGAGCCGCACGAAGGACCCCGACACGGTCGACTTCTCGACCGGCAGTGTCGGGATCGGCGCGACGGCACCGATCTGGGCGGCGTTGTCGCACCGGTACCTGCGCGACCAGTTTCCCGAGACGCCACGATCGGGCCGCTTCATCTCGCTGCTCGGCGACGCCGAACTCGACGAGGGCGCCGTGTGGGAGGCCATCTGCGACCCGCAGGTCTCCCGCATGGGGGAGCTGCTGTGGATCGTCGACCTCAACCGGCAGTCGCTGGACCGCATCATCCCCGACATCCAGATCCAGCGGCTGCAGGGCATGTTCGCCGCGGCGGGCTGGCAGGTGCTCACGGTCAAATGGGGTCGGCGCATCCGCGAGATCTTCGAGCGGCCGGGCGGCGACGAGCTTCGCGAGCGGCTCGAGTCGATGCCGAACGAGGAGTATCAGCGCCTGCTGCGGTCGCATCCGTCAGAACTCGCGGCGCGCGTCGCGGGTGCCGAGCCGTCGGACGGGCTGCGGGCATGCATCGACGCCCTCGGAGAGCAGGAGCTCGCGGCCGCGATCCGCGACCTCGGCGGACACGACATCCGGATGCTGCTGGACACCTACGAGCAGATCGATCCCTCGCGCCCGTCGGTCATCTTCGCGTACACCGTGAAGGGCCGTGGCCTCGCGACCGAGGGGCACCCGAACAACCATTCCGCACAGCTCAACGCAGCACAGCTCGATGAGCTCGCGACACTGTCCGGCACGACGCTCGACGACCCGTGGCGGGCGTTCGGTGAAGGGACCGACGAGCAGACCGTCATCGCCGCGGCCGCCGAGCGGCTCCGCCGCCCCGAGATCGCGCTCGCCGAGCCGGTCGCGGTGCCGCCGTCGCTGCCGTGGGGCTACCGTGCCGTCATCTCGACGCAGGCGGCTCTGGGTCGGTTCCTCTCGGACTTCACCCGCGCCGCCCCCGACGCGGCGCGGCGCGTCGTGACGCTGAGCCCCGACGTCGCGTCCTCGACGAACCTGGGCGGCTGGATCAACAAGACGGGCGTCTGGTCGGTGGGGGAGCGTCGCGACTGGTTCGCCGACGACGCCGACCGGCTGCTGAAGTGGTCCGAGACCCCGAGCGGCCAGCACATCGAGTTGGGCATCGCCGAAGTCAACCTCGTGAGCCTCGCGGGAGAGCTCGGCGCGACGTGGAGCAGGTGGGGACAGCCCGTCATCCCGATCGCGACGATCTACGACCCGTTCGTCAACCGTGCCTTGGAGCCGTGGTCGTACGGCATCTACGCGGGAGGCCAATCCATCCTCGTGGGAACGCCGTCGGGGGTGACGCTCGCGCCCGAAGGCGGCGCGCACCAGTCGATCACGACCCCGTCGATCGGTCTGGAGCAGCCCGGCTGCATCGCCTGGGAGCCGGCGTTCGCGCAAGACCTCGAGTGGACGATGCTCGAGGCGATGAGCCGGATCGGCACGCCCGGCGGCACGTCGGCGTACTTCCGGCTCACGACACGGCCGATCGATCAGGCGCTCGCGCAGCTGCCCGAGGATGCGGTGCTGCGGGAGCGCCGGCGGCGGCAGGTCGTCGCGGGCGGGTATCGCCTCGTCGACGCGGGCCCGGACGAGCGGGTCACGCTCGTCGGCGTCGGAGCGATCATGCCCGAGGTGCTCGCCGCGGCGGAGACGCTCGAGGCGGCGGGCATCGCCGCCGGTGTCGTATGTCTCACGAGCCCCGACCTGGTGTTCCGCTCGCTGCAGAACCGCGAGACGATCGACCCCTCGTCGCGCAGCGCGATCGCGGATCAGCTCTTCCCGGCATCTCGGGCGGCGCCGATCGTCGCGGTCATGGATGGGCATCCGCACACGCTGTCGTTCCTGTCGGCCATCCGCGGGGACCGCATGCGCAGTCTCGGCGTGAGCGAGTTCGGCCAGTCGTCGAGCCTCGAGGATGCATATGTCCTGCACGGCATCGACGCGGACAGCATCGTGAACGCGGCGCTGGACCTGCTCGGACGGTGAGCCGCGGCGGGTATCCTGAGATCCCCGCTTGCCCGAACGGAGCGTTGTGTCGACGATCACGTCTCTGCCGGTCGTCGGCATCGCACTCGCCGTCCTCTCCGCTGCGCTCCTGAGCGTCGGCAACATGTTGCAGGCGCGAGGGGTCAGTCAGCGCGCGAACGCCGGGCAGACCCTCAGCGCGGGGCAATTCTGGGGGCTCATCCGCACGCCGGTCTGGCTCATCGGAACCGTGCTCTACGTGCTGTCGATCCTCGTGCAGCTCGGCGCGCTCGCCTTCGCGCCGCTCATGGTCGTGCAGCCCGTCGGCGTCGTCGCCCTCGTCTTCTCGTCGCTGCTCGCGGCGTGGACGACCAAGCGCGCCCCCTCGCGCCGGGAGGTGCTGTCGATCGCGCTGTGCGTTGTCAGCCTGTCGGCGTTCGTCACCGTCGCGGCCGTCGTCAGCCGGCAGACCACGATCACCGACGGGCAGCTGATCGCCGTCCTCGTCGTGCTCGGCGTCGTGCTCGCGCTCGTGGGATCAGGGACGGCCGCCGTGCGCCTGTGGCGTCGCGGTCACCGTGTCGCGCCGATCGTCTTCGTCATCCTCGGGGGCGTGTTCTCGGCGTTCGTCGCGACGCTCGGAAAGACCGTCATCCTTCGGATCCAGACGATGCTGCACGGGCACGACTTCGCGATCGACTCCGCGAACTTCCTCACGCTCGGCTGTGTCGCGGGCATCGTGGTCGCCGGCGGGTTGTCGATCTACTACGTCCAGACGGCGCACACGGGAAACAGCCCTCAAGTGGTCGTGGGCGGTCTGACGGTGATCGACCCGTTCGTCGCGGTGGTGCTCGGGATCACGGTGCTGCAGGAGGCCGCGGGCGCGCCGCTGTGGAGCATCCCGGTCTTCCTTCTCGCCGGCGCGGGTGCCGTCGCGGGTGTGCTGTCACTCGCGAAGTCCCCGCCGACCGCCATCTCCGGTCCCGGTCAGTAGCCGCACACCCGCCGCAACTAAGCTTGTCGCTCGTGGTCACCCGTCTCTCGCACTTCTTCCTCCGCACGCTCCGCGAAGATCCCGCCGATGCCGAGGTCACGAGCCATCGGCTGCTCGTGCGCGCCGGATACATCCGGCGTCAGGCGCCGGGCGTGTTCGCGTGGCTGCCGCTCGGTCTGAAGGTCAAAGCCAAGATCGAGCAGGTCGTCCGCGACGAGATGGCGGCGGCGGGCGCCTACGAGGTGCACTTCCCGGCACTCCTGCCGCGGGAGCCCTACGAGCAGACCGGCCGATGGGAGGAGTACGGCGACGCGCTCTTCCGCCTGCAGGACCGCAAGGGCGCCGATTACCTCCTCGCACCGACGCACGAAGAGGTCTTCACGCTGCTCGTGAAGGACCTGTACTCGTCGTACAAGGACCTGCCGCTGACGATCTACCAGATCCAGGACAAGTACCGCGACGAAGCCCGCCCCCGCGCGGGACTCCTGCGCGGCCGCGAGTTCACGATGAAGGACGCGTACTCGTTCGACGCGAGTGACGCCGGTCTCGACACGAGCTACCAGGCGCAGCGCGACGCGTACGAGCGCATCTTCCAGCGCCTCGGCCTCGAATACGTCATCGTGCAGGCGGATGCCGGTGCCATGGGCGGCTCCCGATCTGAGGAGTTCCTGCACCCGACGCCCGTGGGCGAAGACACCTTCGTCCGCTCGGCCGGCGGCTACGCCGCCAACGTCGAGGCGTTCACGACGATCGTGCCCGACCCGATTCCGTTCGACGGACTGCCCGCCCCGGTCATCTTCGACTCGCCCGACACCCCCACGATCGACACCCTCGTCGCGCACTCGAACGCCGTGCTCGAGGGGGAGTACACCTCAGCAGACACCCTCAAGAACGTCGTGCTCACCCTGAAGCACCTCGATGGCACCCGCGAGATGGTCGTCATCGGGCTTCCGGGCGACCGCGACGTCGACGCCAAACGCGTCGAGGTCGCCTTCGCCCCCGCCGAGGTCGAGCAGGCGAGCCCCGAGGACTTCGAGCGCCACCCGCTGCTGGTGAAGGGGTACATCGGGCCGTGGTCCGAGACGGGTCCGATCCTCGGCGAAGAATCGGCCACCGGCATCCGCTATCTGCTCGATCCGCGCGTCGTCGACGGCACGAGCTGGATCACCGGCGCCAACATCGACCAGAAGCACGTGCACTCGCTCGTCGCGGGCCGCGACTTCACAGCCGACGGTTTCATCGAAGTCGCCACGGTGCGCGAGGGCGACCCCGCGCCGGACGGCTCCGGTCCCGTCGAGCTCGCGCGCGGCATGGAGATCGGCCACGTCTTCCAGCTCGGCCGCAAGTACGCCGAAGCGCTCGGGCTCAAGGTGCTCGACGAGAACGGCAAGCTCGTGACCGTCACGATGGGCTCGTACGGCATCGGCATCACCCGCATCCTCGCGATCATCGCCGAGCTCAACAACGACGACAAGGGCCTCGTCTGGCCGACCTCTGTCGCGCCGTTCGACGTGCACGTGGTCGCGACAGGGCGGGATGCCGCAGCCTTCGAGCTCGCCGAGACAGTGTCCGCCGATCTCGAGGCCGCGGGCTTCGACGTGCTCTACGACGACCGCCCGAAGGTGTCACCCGGTGTCAAGTTCGGCGACGCAGAGCTCGTCGGCGTGCCCCGCATCGTGATCGTCGGCCGCGGTGCCGCCGACGGCCAGGTCGAGCTGTGGGACCGCCGCACGGGAGACCGCGAGGTCGTTCTGGCGGACGAGGCGGTCAGCCGCCTGCGCGGCTGAGTCGGGGTCGGTCGCTCAGAACCGCACCCGCCCGTGGCGCATCGTGTCGTCGGGGGCGTCGCGCGTGATGAGCGCCTTCAGCATGCCCGCCGCCGTGACCAGCACGCCGTTCTTGGGCTCCCAGAACTCGCACTCCACGGGGGTCACCCGCAGCAGGGTGATGCCGGGGGTCTGCAGGCCGTCTTCGAACCAGATGTCGAGCGACGAGGTGTACAGCTCCTCCATCTTGGCGCGGTCGCCGATGACGCTCGCCTTGCCGGCTATCGACACATAGCGGTGCCCCTTGGGGTCGATGTAGGACAGGCCCACATCACGCTCGGCCTCCGCTTCATCGACCTTCTTGGTCTCCTCGAGGGTGAAGAACCAGATGGCTCCGCTGTCGTCCATCTGTCTCGTGCTCATCGGCCGGGCCACGAGGTGCCCCGCGGCATCCTGAGTCGTGAGCATCGTCAGATCGATGTCCTCGACGAGCTCCTTCACACGCGCGATCGCCTCGGTTCCGGTCACTTCCTGCGCTTCGCTGTCTGTCATGACTCCACCCTCGCGGCATGGTCGTACCGGTGCGAGGGGATTGACAGCCCGGGCGGCGCCGCCTACCCGTCCAGGCGCGCGTAACGGGCGCGGAACACGGTGAAGACGCCGTACACGACGAAGCCGGCACCCACCAGGCCCGCCAGAAGCGGGCCGAGGTAGAGCTCCAGGAGGGCGTCGATCGCGCCGTCGAGCCCGCCCGCGGCGTCGGCGTCCTGCCGCACGGCGGCGACGAGCACGAGGACCCCCACGACCCCCAGTGAGACGCCCTTCGCGATGAACCCGACGATCCCGGCCACCGTGAGCCCGCGGCCGCGTTTGCCGTCGGGCAGGTCCATGCGCTTCCGGAAGCTGCGCAGCAGGCCCATCACGATGAAGGCGATGCCTCCGATGGCGATCCCCAGCCCCGTGAGGCCGAGCACGAACGGCCCTCCCGGAAGCTGCAGCACGCCGCGACTCGCCGATTCCGCCGTCTTCTCGGCGTCGGGGCGAGCCCCCAGTGCGACGGCGGCGGTGATGACCCCGAGCGTGAGGAAGACCACGGCCTGGCCCCATTCCGACACGCGCCGAGCCCACTTCTTCGCCGCGCCCTTCACGTCGTCGCGTGGAGCCCTGGCGATGATCCCCGCGAAAGCGTGCCAGACGCCCAGGGCCGCAAGCGCGACGGCGATGACCCACAGCAGGATGAATCCGAGCGGCGCTGAGGCGAGTGCCTTGAGAGCGCCGGCCTGGTCCCCTTCACCGGACGCCCCGAAGGCGATCGCGAGCACGATGGCCCCGATGAGCACGTGCACGATTCCGTTGGCGACATACCCCGCGCGAGCGAGGAAGCGCAGCACCGGATTGGATGCCGCCTCTCGGGCGGCGGACTTCACAGCGGGCGCGGAGGGCACGGGGCCAGCATAGATCGGCCCTCGGGCGAGCCCAGCGGCGCCGGATCATGCGACGCTGGAGTCATGTCCGACACCGCCGTTCCCCCCGAAGTCACCGACCGCATCCGCGAGGCGATCGCGGATGCCGGCATCCGTGAGAACGAGGACCTCGTCGCGCGCATCCTCGTGACCGGCATCGGTCTCGGGCTGGACGAGTCCGACCGGCTCAACCTCAAGATCACGTCGGCGGCGCTCACCGAGATGCGCACGGCGTTCCGTCTCTTCGCTCCCTACGAGGACGTGCCGAAGGTGACGATCTTCGGCTCGGCGCGCACGCGCGCCGAGGACGCGCTCTACCGTCAGGCATCCGATGTCGCGGCAGCGCTCGCGGAGCGCGGGTGGATGGTCGTGACGGGCGCGGGGCCGGGCATCATGCAGGCCGCCGCCGAAGGCGCGGGCGTCGAGCGATCCCTCGGGGTGTCGATCCGGCTGCCGTTCGAAGAGAAGCCGAACGCCGTCATCTCGACCGCGGCGAACAACGTCACGATGAAGTACTTCTTCACGCGCAAGCTCATGCTCGTGAAGGAGTCCCACGGGTTCGTCTGCGTTCCCGGGGGATTCGGCACACTCGACGAGATGTTCGAGCTGCTCACGCTGCAGCAGACGGGCAAAGCCGACCCGACGCCGATCGTCCTGCTCGACGCTCCCGGCGGCACGTTCTGGGCGGGTCTGCGGCGTTTCGTCGAGGACGAGCTCGTCGCATCGGGGGTCATCTCGCCCGACGACTTCGACCGCGTGCTGATCACCGACTCCGTCGAGGTCGCCGCCTCCGAGATCACCGGCTTCTGGCGCAACTACGACTCGCTGCGCTGGGTCGGCCACCGGCTCGTGCTGCGCTTGCGCAACGAGCCGACGGATGCCGAGATCGACGAGCTCAACGAACGCTTCGGATTCCTCGCGGCCGAAGGGCGCATCGAGCGCACGGAAGCCCTGCGGCCGGAGCGCGAAGACGACGACCGCGTCGACCTGCCGCGCCTCGTGCTGGTGTTCGACCAGTTCCAGGTCGGCTCGCTGTACCGGCTGATCCGCGCCGTCAACGCGTTCGGCACGGCCGGCTGACGCAGACTCCGAGACGCGCGAGCCGATCTACAATCGGGACGGTGACTCGCGAGCGTGAGGCGGGAACCGCCGCCCGGTGGAGCGCACTGCCGCGCCTCGTGGCGAACGCGCCGCCGCTCGTGCTCATGCTCGTCGGTTCGCTCGCGCTGCTGCTCGGGTTGCTCATCGTCACGCGACCGCTCACGTCGCTGGTCATCCTGACGGTGTACGTCGGGCTGAGCGCTGTCGTCTCGGGTGTCGCCGACCTCGCGGGCCGCCGCGCGACGACATGGCCGCGCAAAGTGTTCGCCGGCGTGTGGATCGTGCTCGGGGTCGCGGTGCTCGTCGGGTTCGGGCGGACGCTCGAGCTGCTTCCCGTCGTGCTCGCCTACCTGCTCATCCTCGGCGGACTCGCGTCGCTCTTCGATGCGTTCACCCGGGGCGGTGCGAGCAGGCGCGTCCTCGCGTTCGCCTGGGCCGGGGCGCAGATCGCGTTCGGCGTGCTCGCCCTGACCTGGCCCGATGTCACGGTGCTCGTCGTCGCGCTCGTGTTCGGTGTGCGCACGATCCTCTTCGGCATCACGACCCTCGTGCGCGCCGTGCGGGGATTCCGGCACGGCACGTCCGAACCGGCGCCGGCGGGCGAGACGGGGCAGCGGCGCAGCCGGCGGGTGCGCGTCTGGGCGGCCGCGGGCCGCTATGCGCTCGCCGCCCTCCTCGTCGTCACGGCGTCGGGCGGATGGTGGCTCAACGACTGGCTGCAGGATGGCGCCAACGTCGTCGACGCGTTCTACGACCCGCCCGATCTCGTTCCGTACGACCACGGTCGTCTCATCCGCTCCGACGATTTCGTGGGGCAGCATCCGCCCGGGGCTGACGTGACCCGCATCCTGTACACCACCAGCGACGCCCTCGGCCGCGCGGCCGTGGCGAGCGCGCTCGTCATCGTGCCCGAGGATCGTCCGCCCGGAGCGCGCCCTGTCATCGCCTGGAATCACGGCACGACCGGCGTCGCGCGCGGCTGCGCCCCGAGCCTGCGCGACGCGTCGGCGACGCGCTGGGCGATCCCGGGTCTGGATCGGGCGCTCGCGAACGGCTGGATCGTCGTCGCCTCGGACTACTCGGGCCAGGGGGCGCCGGGGACCTTCCCGTACCTGATCGGTCGCGGTGAAGCGCGTTCGTCGCTGGACGCCGTGCTGGCCGCACGCGAGCTCGAGGGATCGATCCTCTCGCCCCGCACCGTCGCCTGGGGCCACTCTCAAGGCGGGCACGCGGCTCTGTGGATGTCGCAGATCGCCGAGAAGTACGCGCCCGAGATCGACATCCGCGGCACGGCCGTGCTCGCGCCCGTCGCCGAGCCGCTCGCGCTCGCCGAAGAGATGCTGCAGAGCGGCGGCGACGCGCTGCTGACGATCCTCACGTCGTGGGTTCTCGTGCCGTACGCCGACACGTACGCCGACGTCGACCTGACGCGGTACGTCGCGACGGGGGCCGAGACGATCGTGCGCGAGATGACGCAGCGCTGCCCCGAAGAGCCGGGCGTCATCGTGTCGGTCGCGACGGCTCTGGGGGTGTCCGAGGACCGGCCGCTGTACATCGGCGACCTGACGGCGGGCGCCCTCGGCGAGCGGCTCGCCGAGAACGCCGCGACGGGGCCGTGGGACACGCCGATCCTCGTCACGTGGGGCGACAGCGACGAGGTCATCCCCCCGCGACTGCAGGAGGAGTTCGTGCAGCGGCTGTGCGCCGACGGCGAGCAGGTGCGCTGGGCCGTGTACAGCGGATACGACCATCTGGGCACCCTGCTGCCGCGCTCGCGGTTCCTGCCGCTGCTCATCTCGTGGACGGATGCGGTGCTGGGCGGGCGGGACCTGCCGCTCGATGACTGCCACCGGTGAGCGTGGCCGGGCGTCGCGGCATCCGGTAAAGTCATATGGTTCCGGCATGCTCGACGCGCCGGTGAGAGCTGAATACGGAGGCCCATCGTGGACATCGATCTCGGACTGCTGAGGACCGTCGAACGCGAGAAGGAGATCCCCTTCGACGAACTCGTTCGCATCATCGAGCAGGCGATCCTGACCGCCTACGCCAAGCACACTTCGCCCGATGGCGAGCTCCCCGCCGGTGCGCGCGCAGAGCTCGACCGCAAGACGGGTCACGTCTCGGTCTTCGTTCCGCTGCTCGATGAGGAAGACGTCGTCATCGGCGAAGAGGAATCCACGCCCGAGGACTTCGGGCGCATCGCCGCGTTCGCCGCCAAGCAGGTCATCAGCCAGCGTCTGCGCGACATCGCCGACGACGCCGTGCTGGGCGAGTTCCGCGGGCGCGAAGGCGACATCGTCGCCGGTGTCGTGCAGCAGGGGCCGAACCCCCGCATGGTGCACGTCGACCTCGGCACCGTCGAGGCGATCCTGCCGCCCGAAGAGCAGGTGCCCAGCGAGGACTACGCGCACGGCACGCGCGTGCGCGTCTACGTCACGTCGGTCTCGCGGGGCACGAAGGGCCCCCAGATCACCGTTTCGCGCACGCACCCGGGCCTGGTGCGGAAGCTCTTCGCCCTCGAGGTTCCCGAGATCGCCTCCGGCCTCGTCGAGATCGTCTCACTCGCCCGCGAAGCCGGACACCGGACGAAGATCGCGGTCAAGGCGAACGACCCCACGATCAACGCGAAGGGCGCCTGCATCGGCGAACTGGGACGGCGCGTACGCGCCGTCACCGAAGAGCTGAGCGGCGAGAAGATCGACATCGTCGACTACGACCCCGAGCTGCCGAAGTTCGTCGCGAACGCGCTCTCGCCCGCCAAGGTCACCTCGAGCTTCGTGCTCGATGTCGCCAGCAAAGCCGTGCGCGCGCTGGTTCCCGACTATCAGCTGTCGCTCGCGATCGGCAAAGAGGGGCAGAACGCGCGCCTCGCCGCGAAGCTCACCGGCGCGAAGATCGACATCCAGCCCGACTCCATCCTGGAAGAGAGCTGACGCGCACCGGGCGTTCAGCCCCGAGGTGTACCATGGAGCCCGTACGAACGTGTGTCGGATGCCGCATGCGCGCGCCACGGTCCACTCTTCTCAGGGTGGTTTCCATCGAATCAACCCTCGTCCCCGACGAGCGGGCGATTCTTCCGGGGCGAGGCGCCTGGGTGCACGACACACATGAGTGCATGGATGCCGCCCTTCGGCGCCGTGCCTTCGTGCGTGCACTCCGTGTGTCAGGGCAGCCTGACACGCAGACCATCGAGAAACGGCTGAATGGCTATGGAAACAAAGTGAACGGCTCGAAATGAGACCCGTCCGCGAGTAATGGTCTGTCCTGTCTGGGCAGATCCCAGACAGGAGAACTGTGGCAAACGCCAAACCCCGCGTCCACGAGATCGCATCGGAACTCGGTGTCGACAGCAAGGCGGCCCTCGCCAAGCTGAAGGAGCTCGGCGAATTCGTCAAGAGCCCCTCGTCGACGATCGAGCCCCCCGTGGCCCGCAAGCTTCGCGCCGCTCTGCAAGCAGACGGCGCCAAACCCGCTGAGGCGGCGGAGAGCAAGCCCGCTCCCGCACGTCCCGCGGGTCGTCCCGGCCCGGCGCGCCCCGCGGCGCCCGCTCCGGCACCCCCTGCTTCGGCAGCCCCCGCTCCGGCAGCACCGGCTCCGGCCACTCCCGCTCCGGCAGCACCGGCTCCGGCCGCTCCCGCTCCGGCGGCTCCGGCTCCGGCCGCTCCCGCGGCTCCGGCCGCCGAGGCTCCCGCTGCGCCCGCCGCGCCGACCGACCCCGGCGCCGGCACCCCCGGCGCAGCGACGCCGCAGCCGCCGCGTCCGGGCGGCACGCCGCGTCCGGGCAACAACCCGTTCGCGTCGGCGCAGGGCATGGGCCAGCGGCCCGCCGGCCCGCGTCCGGGCAACAACCCGTTCGCATCGGCGCAGGGCATGGGCCAGCGCCCGAACCCCGGCAACATCCCGCGTCCGCAGGCTCCGCGTCCCGGCGCGCCGCGTCCCGGCGCCCCCCGTCAGGGCGGTCGTCCCGGCGGTGGCGGTCGTCCCGGCGCACCGTTCCAGCAGCGTCCCGGCGGTCCCGGCCGTCCGGGCGGCGCCGGCGGTGGCTTCCAGCGTCCCGGTGGTCCGGTCGGCGGTTTCGCCGGTCGTCCCGGTGGCGGTGGCGGTCGTGGCCGTGGCCCCGGCGGTGGAACCGCGGGCGCCTTCGGCAAGGGCGGCGGCAAGTCCAAGCAGCGCAAGTCGCGTAGGGCGAAGCGGCAAGAATTCGAGATGCGGTCGGCGCCGGTCGTCGGCGGCGTCAACGTCTCGAAGGGCAACGGCGAGATCATCCGCCTTCGCCGCGGTGCATCCATCGCCGACTTCGCCGACAAGCTCGAGGCGCTGCGCGGCTACACCGTTCAGCCCGGCACGCTCGTGACCATCCTGTTCAACCTCGGTGAGATGGCCACGGCCACCGAGTCGCTCGATGAGGCGACGTTCGAGGTTCTGGGTGCCGAACTCGGCTACAAGATCCAGATGGTCTCGCCCGAGGACGAGGACAAAGAGCTCCTCGAAGGCTTCGGTCTCGACCTCGAGGCCGAACTCGAGGCGGAGAGCGAAGACGACCTCGAGATCCGTCCGCCCGTCGTCACGGTCATGGGTCACGTCGACCACGGTAAGACCCGTACCCTCGACGCGATCCGCCAGACCAACGTGGTCGCCGGTGAGGCCGGAGGCATCACGCAGCACATCGGTGCGTACCAGGTCTGGACCGAGCACGACGGCATCGAGCGCGCGCTGACCTTCATCGACACCCCCGGTCACGAGGCGTTCACCGCCATGCGTGCCCGTGGTGCGCAGGTCACCGACATCGCGGTCCTCGTGGTCGCCGCCGACGACGGCATCATGCCCCAGACGGTGGAGGCTCTGAACCACGCTCAGGCGGCGAACGTGCCGGTCGTGGTCGCGGTCAACAAGGTCGACAAGCCCGAGGCGAACCCCGCGCGGGTGCGTCAGCAGCTCACCGAGTACGGACTGGTCGCCGAGGAGTACGGCGGCGATGTCATGTTCGTCGACATCTCGGCGCGCAACGGCACCGGCATCCAGGAGCTTCTGGACGCCGTGCTGCTCACCGCCGACGCAGGTCTCGACCTCACGGCGAACCCGAACAAGGCTGCGCGCGGCATCGCGATCGAAGCGAAGCTCGACAAGGGTCGCGGTTCCGTGGCCACCGTGCTCATCCAGTCCGGCACGCTGCGCGTCGGCGATGCGATCGTCGCGGGCACGGCCTACGGCCGCGTGCGCGCCATGATCGACGAGAACGGCGATGCGGTCGACGAGGCATACCCGTCGCGTCCGGTCCAGGTGCAGGGTCTGAACTCGGTGCCCCGCGCCGGTGACGTGTTCATCGTCACCGACGAGGACCGCATGGCCCGCCAGATCGCCGAGAAGCGTGAGGCCGCCGAGCGCAACGCGCAGCTCGCGAAGGCTCGCAAGCGCATCTCGCTCGAGGACTTCACGCGGGCTCTCGAAGAGGGCAAGGTCGAGTCGCTCAACCTCATCATCAAGGGCGACGTGTCGGGTGCCGTCGAGGCGCTCGAGGAATCGCTGCTCAAGATCGAGGTCGACGACTCCGTCCAGCTGCGGATCATCCACCGCGGCGTCGGCGCGATCACCGAGTCCGACATCAACCTCGCGACGATCGACAACGCGATCGTCATCGGGTTCAACGTTCGCCCCGACACGAAGGCGCGCGAGCGCGCCGCCCGCGAAGGCGTGGACGTCCGGTTCTACTCGGTCATCTACAACGCGATCGACGATGTCGAGCAGTCGCTCAAGGGCCTGCTCAAGCCGGAGT
The DNA here is from genome assembly GCF_053644215.1 of Microbacterium sp. NPDC055442. Taxonomy (NCBI): domain Bacteria; kingdom Bacillati; phylum Actinomycetota; class Actinomycetes; order Micrococcales; family Microbacteriaceae; genus Microbacterium; species Microbacterium sp. NPDC055442. The sequence continues at coordinate 407,763 of NZ_JBSHLF010000004.1, forward strand.
ACGAAGAGGTCCAGTCGGGTGTCGCCGAGATCCGCGAGGTGTTCCGCTCCTCGAAGTACGGCAACATCGCCGGTGTCATCGTCCGCTCGGGCACGATCACGCGCAACGCCAAGGCGCGCGTCATCCGCGACGGCGTCGTGATCGCCGATGGCCTGGCCATCGACTCGCTGCGCCGCTTCAAGGACGACGTCACCGAGGTCCGCACGGACTTCGAAGCCGGTATCGGCCTCGGCAAGTACAACGACATCCAGGTGGGCGACGAGATCGAGACCACCGAAATGGTCGAGAAGCCTCGCGGCTAGTCACACGTGGTGAGGGGCGCCTTCGGGCGTCCCCTCACTCGTAGGGAGGGAAAGACATGGCATCGGAACGTCAGGCACGTCTGGGTGACCGGATCCGCGTGATCCTCGCCGAGCGCCTCGAGAAGGGCCTGCGCGACCCGCGACTGGGCTTCGTCACGATCACCGACGTGCGCGTCACGGGCGACCTGCAGCACGCGTCGGTCTTCTACACGGTGCTCGGTTCTGATGAGGAGCGTGCCGCTTCGGCCGAGGCATTGAAGTCGGCGACGGGGATGCTGCGCTCCGAAGTGGGCAAGCACCTCAACGTGCGGCTCACGCCGTCGCTCGAATTCATCCCCGACGCGATCCCCGAGAACGCCGGCCACATCGCCGACCTGCTGCGTGAAGCGCGGGAACGCGATGAAGCCGTCGCGGGACTCGCGGACTCCGCGACGTACGCGGGGGACGCGGACCCCTACCTCAAACCGCGCGAGCACGACGAGGACTAGCTGTGTCGCGATGAGAGCGGATGCCACGCGGCATCCGCTCTCTCGTCGTTTCCGGGTGGCGTGCGTGCCGCCCGATGCCCGCTTCGGCCGCTCGGTCGCCTCAATCGGCTGTCCTGCGGCAGTCCGGGGCAGCTGAACCGAGCCCACGCCGTTCGTCAGACGGAGAGCGGATGCTGCGCAGCAGTCAGCGGGGGAGCGCGAGCACGCCGTCCGCGGCCTCGACGAGGCCGTCGGCGATGAGCGAGTCGATCGCTCTGTCGCGCTGGAGCGCGTCCGCCCAGTCGGGGATCACCTCGGCCAGCGGCGCGCTGTGGCCGGCGGCATCCCGCAGTGTCTTCAGGACCGCGCCGCGCGCCTGCCGGTCGCTGCCCTCGTAACGCGCCTGCCGGCGACGCGCGTCGCCCGTGTCGGGGTATCCCGCAGCGCGCCAGGCGCACCGGTCGGCGACGGGGCACACGCCGCACCGGGGTGCCCGCGCCGTACAGACGACGGCGCCGAGCTCCATCGTCGCGGCGTTGACGATCGCGGCTTCCGCGTCGTCGGTGGGGAGGATCGCCTCCATCGCAGCGAGATCGCGCGTGGACGGAGGTCCGGGCTGGCTTCGACCGTCGACGGCGCGGGCCAGCACTCGTCGCGTGTTCGTGTCGACGACGGGGTGCCGGTCGCCGTACGCGAAGACGGCGACGGCGCGCGCCGTGTAGTCGCCGATGCCGGTGAGGGCGAGGAGGGCGTCGACGTCGCGGGGCACGGTGTCGTCGTGGCGGTCGCGGATCTCGGTCGCGGCGCGGTGCAGCCACAGGGCGCGCCGGGGATACCCGAGGTTGGCCCACTCGCGCACGGCGTCGGCGGGCGCGGCCGCGGCCAGTGCCGAGGGGGTCGGCCAGCGCTCGAGCCAGGCGGTCAGGAGCGGAATGACACGGGCGACCGGCGTCTGCTGCAGCATGAACTCGCTGACGAGGATGCCCCACGCGCCGTATCCCGTCCGGCGCCACGGCAGGTCGCGCGCGTTCAGCCGGTACCACGCGATGAGCGGCGTCGTGAGGTCGGGCACGCCCGCCAGCCTAAGCCTCGATCCACCCCCACCCCCTACCCGCGAGACTGCAACGGCGCGCCGAGACTGCGGGTGATACCCACGGTCTCGGCGCGCCGTTGCGGTCTCGCGGTCACGTCTGTCGGCCCCGGAGGGCGTCGTAAGCTGGAGGGTATGCCCGCGCCCCGCATCGTCCTCGTCGACAAGCCGCAGGGGATCACGAGCCACGACGTCGTCGCGCGCGCCCGCCGCGCCTTCGGCACGCGCAAGGTCGGGCACGCCGGCACGCTCGACCCGATGGCGACGGGGCTCCTCGTGCTCGGCGTCGAGGGCGCCACGCGCCTGCTCACCTACATCGTCGGCCTCGACAAGACCTACGAGGCGACGATCCGGCTCGGGGTCTCGACGGACACCGACGATGCCGAGGGCGAGATCATGGCGACGACGGATGCCGCGGGCCTCGACGACACCGCCATCGCGGGCGCCGTCGCCGGCCTCACGGGACTGATCTCGCAGGTGCCGAGCACGTACTCGGCGATCAAGGTCGACGGCCGGCGGGCGTACGACCTCGCTCGCTCCGGTGAAGCGGTGCAGCTGAAGTCGCGCGAGGTCACCGTGTCCCGGTTCGACGTGCACGAGGTGCGCCGCCCTTCGACGAGCTCAGGGACCGGGGAAGCCGGCTCAGGGACCGGGGCTGCCGGCTCCGGGACCGGGGACGCCGGCTCAGGGACCGGGGACGCCGGCTCAGGGACCGGGGACGCGACGGGCTCAGGGACCGGGCCAGGGTCGCCCCAGGGGGCGATCGACCTCGATGTCGTCGTGGACTGCTCGAGCGGCACGTACATCCGCGCCCTCGCGCGTGACCTCGGTGCGGCTCTCGGCGTCGGCGGGCACCTCACCGCGCTGCGGCGCACCCGCATCGGGCCGTTCCCCCTCGCGCAGGCGGCGCTCATCGACGATCTCGCCGAAGCCGACGCGCTGACCCCCGCCGCCGCGGCGGTCGCCGTCCTGGGTCGCCTCGACGTGACCGAGGACGAGGCGCGCGACCTGCGTCACGGCAAGCGACTCGCGGATGCCGCATCCCGTCTGCCCGCATCGCCTACGGCCGCCGTCGCGCCCGACGGCGGCCTCGTCGGAATCGTCGAAAAGCGCGGGGCCGACGTCAAGAGCACCATGAACATGCCCGAGGAGGCAGCCGGATGATCCTGTGGTTCTCGATCGCTCAGGTGGCGGTCGCCGTCGTGGCGGGGCTGCTGTGCGTCGTTCTGGGGCTCGCCGGGCGGCGTCCGAGCGACCTGACGGTCGGCGCGCTGGCGCTGATCGAACTGCTGCTCATCGCGCAGGTCGTCAGCGCGATCGTCTCGCCGCTGGCGGGCAACCCCCCGACGGGGAGCCTTCTCGAACTGTGGGTGTACCTCGTCTCGGCCGTCATCCTGCCGCCGGCCGCAGCTTTCTGGGCCCTCCTCGAGCGCAGCCGCTGGAGCACCGTCATCATGGGCGTCGCGGCCCTGTCGGTCGCCGTCATGGTGTGGCGCATGCAGGTCATCTGGACGGTTCAGGTCGCGTGAAACCGCGCGCGCCGCGAGGGTGCGGCATCCGCCCTAGGATTGACAAGTCATGTCGTCGCCTGCTCGCCCCCGCATGACCGGCATCGGCCGCGTGCTCGTGATCGTCTACGCGGTCATGGCGCTCGCCGCCACCGGTCGCTCCTTCGTCCAGATCGTCCGCGAATTCGACGAGGCACCGCTCGCGTATTCGCTGTCCGCGCTGGCGGCCGTCGTCTACATCCTCGCGACGCTCGCGCTCGTGTTCTCACGATCGCGCACGTGGTATCGCATCGCCTGGGCTGCGATCGTGTTCGAGTTGCTCGGCGTGCTCGTCGTGGGCACGCTGTCGCTCGTCGTCCCCGAGATCTTCGGACACCCGACCGTGTGGTCGTGGTTCGGACTCGGCTACGTCTTCGTGCCGCTCGTTCTGCCCTTCCTCGGACTGTGGTGGCTCATCACCCACCGCACACGTCAGACGGCCGCCGACCGGGTCGTGGCCGCGCCATGATGATCTTCCGCTCCCCAGCCGAGGTGCCCGCCGGGTTCGGCCCGTCGATCGTCGCGATCGGCAAGTTCGACGGCATGCACGCGGGTCATCGCGCCGTCATCGATCGGGCCAGAGTGGATGCTGCCGCCAGCGGCGCGCGCGTCGTCGCGGTGACGTTCGACCGCAACCCCCTCGCTCTGCTGCGGCCGGACATCTGCCCCCCGACGCTCGTCGGCGTCAACCAGAAGCTGCAGCTGATCGAGCGGACCGGGGTCGACGCGACCCTCATGCTGACGTTCGACCGCGCTCTGGCCGACCTCACCCCGCGCGATTTCGTCGAGCAGGTGCTCGTCGATGCGCTCGGCGCGCGGGTGGTTCTCGTGGGCGGCGACTTCCGCTTCGGCCGCGGCGGAGCCGGCACGGTCGAGGTGCTGTGCGAGCTGGGCCGCGAGTTCGGCTTCGAGATGCAGGTCGTCGACGACGTGCGCGCCGTCGAGAGCGACCGGCGCGTGTCGTCGACGTGGGTGCGCGAGCTCCTCGCCGAGGGCGAGGTCGCGACGGCGGCGAAGCTGCTCGGCCGGCCGCACGCGGTGTGGGGAGAGGTCGTGCATGGGCTCAAGCGCGGTCGCGAGATGGGCTTTCCGACGGCGAACCTCGCCCCCGACCTCGAGGGCTTCGTGCCCGCCGACGGCGTCTATGCGGGGTGGCTCGTCGATGAGACCTCCGCCGACGGCCTGCGCCCGGGTGTCCGCCATCCTGCGGCCATCAGCGTCGGCACGAACCCGACATTCGACGATGTGCCCGTGCGGCAGGTCGAAGCCCACGTGCTCGACGAGACCGACCTCGATCTGTACGGTCACCGCGTCGAGGTGCAGTTCACCGACCGCGTGCGCGGTATGGTCGCGTTCGAGGGCATCGACGCCCTCATCGATCAGATGACCGATGACGTCGAACGGGTGAGGCGAACACTGACATGACCGATGACGAGCGCACGAACCGCGGCACAGTCTCCCTCGCGCGCAAGATCATCGTCGGCATCATCGTCGTCTCGTTCGGCGCGGCCGCCGTCGGCGGCATCGCGGTCCTCCTCGGCGGCTCGCTCGATGAGATGGGCGCACGCGTGCTCGGCACGACGGCGGTCATCGGAGCCTTCAGCGTCGCGGTCCTCTGCTGCGTCGCCCTCGCGGGGCGCCGCCTGCAGGCCTTCGGCCTGATCGGTGCGGCGGTGTCGGTCATCGCCGCCGCGCTCGTGGTGCTCCTGCTCTGGTACGAACCGGCGTCGTGGGAGGTGTCCGACAACCTGTGGCGTGTGGCCGGGACGGGCATCGCCATGACCGCGGCGTTCGCATTGGCCTCGCTGCTCCTTCTGCTCGCAGATCGCCGGCAGCCGGCTGTGCGATGGGGTCTCATCATCACCCTCGGCTTCTTCGCCGTCGTGCTCGGCTTGACCGTCTACCTCATCTGGTGGGGCGAGACGATCGACGACGACGCGTACGCACGAGTGCTGGGGATCTTCGCGATCCTCGCGGCGCTGGGCGCGATCGTCGTGCCGGTCATCTCGCTGCTGCTGCGGGAACGGCCGACCGCCGGCTCGCTGTCGCGGCAGGCCGTCGAGCGCCTCGACGCGGAAGCCGCGCGACGCGGTATCTCCCCGGACGCTCTCGTCGACGAGCTGCTGGCTGCTCCGCGCGCATAGACCTGCGCTCGAGGCGGCTCTACGATCGAGGCCAGACAGCGTTCTCGTCCGTCCACGGCGGGTAGGCTCGACGCTTGCGAACGGGCCGGTCCGTCGCACCGCACGCCACAGGGAGAACCATGAGCCGATCCGACCTGCAGACGCTCCCCGAGCGCGCCGTCGAACTGCTCGGCGGCGAGCCCGACGACACGACGCTGCGACGCTACCTGCACGGGCTTCCGGGTGTCGACGCCGTGGGGCTCGAACAGCGCGCGGCGGCGCTGGGCACGCGGTCCATCAAGACGTCGTCGAAGGCGTGGGCCCTCGACAAGATCATCTCGCTCATCGATCTGACGACGCTCGAGGGCGCCGACACCCCCGGCAAGGTGCGCTCCCTCGTCGCGAAAGCCCTGAACCCGGATGCCGCGGACCCGACCTGCCCGCGCGTCGCGGCCGTGTGCGTCTATGGCGACATGGTGCCGGACGCCGTCTCGGCCCTCGGCTCCGCGCACGGCGACCCCGACGACGGCGGAGTGAGCGTCGCGGCCGTCGCCACGGCGTTCCCGAGCGGCCGCGCGTCGCTGGCGATCAAGCTCGCCGACACCGCAGAGGCGGTCGCGCACGGCGCCGACGAGATCGACATGGTCATCGACCGCGGTGCGTTCCTCGCGGGGCGCTACGGCCTCGTCTTCGACCAGATCGCGCAGGTCAAGCAGGCGTGCCGTCGCGAAGACGGCACGTTCGCGTCGCTCAAGGTCATCCTCGAGACGGGTGAGCTCAACACCTACGACAACATCAAGCGCGCGTCGTGGCTTGCCATCCTCGCGGGCGGTGACTTCATCAAGACGTCGACGGGCAAGGTGCAGCCCGCCGCGACCCTGCCGACGACTCTTCTCATGCTCGAGGTCGTGCGCGACTGGTATCGCGCGACGGGCGAGAAGATCGGCGTGAAGCCGGCAGGCGGCATCCGAACGTCGAAAGACGCGATCAAGTACCTCGTGACGGTCGCTGAGACCGTGGGCGAGGAGTGGCTGCAGCCCCACCTCTTCCGCTACGGCGCATCGAGCCTGCTCAACGATGTGCTGCTGCAGCGCCAGAAGCTGACGACCGGACACTACTCCGGTGCCGACTACGTGACGATCGACTGATGGGCACCGCACGGGCGGTCCCCGAGCCTGCCGACGAGCAGCACCCGGGAGAGAAATGACATTCCTCGAGTACGCACCCGCGCCGGAGTCGCGCGCGGTGCTCAACCTGCGAGACGCCTACGGGCTCTTCATCGACGGCGAGTTCCGCGACGGATCGGGGGAGTCGTTCGCGACGATCTCACCCGCCGACGAATCGCACATCACCACGATCGCGGCGGCGACCGAGGCCGATGTCGACACCGCCGTCGCAGCCGCACGCCGTGCCTACGACAAGACCTGGTCCCGCATGAGCGGCCGCGACCGCGGCAAGTACCTCTTCCGCATCGCCCGGCTCGTGCAGGAGCGCGCACGGGAGCTCGCCGTCGCCGAGAGCCTCGACAACGGCAAGCCCATCAAGGAGAGCCGCGACGTCGACGTGCCGCTGGTGGCGGCATGGTTCTTCTACTACGCGGGCTGGGCCGACAAGCTCGACCATGCGGGGCTGGGCGCGAACCCGAGACCGCTCGGCGTCGCGGCGCAGGTCATCCCGTGGAACTTCCCGCTGCTCATGCTCGCGTGGAAGATCGCCCCGGCGCTCGCGGCCGGCAACACCGTCGTGATCAAGCCCGCCGAGACCACTCCGCTGTCGGCGCTCATCTTCGCCGAGATCCTGCAGCAGGCCGACCTGCCGCCCGGTGTCGTCAACATCGTGACGGGCGCGGGAGCGACGGGCGCGGCACTCGTGCGGCATCCCGACGTGAACAAGGTCGCCTTCACCGGCTCGACCGCCGTCGGCCGTGAGATCGCCAAGGCGGTCGCCGGAACCGACAAGAAGCTCACGCTCGAGCTCGGCGGCAAGGCGGCGAACATCGTCTTCGAAGACGCGCCCGTCGATCAGGCGATCGAGGGCATCGTCAACGGCATCTTCTTCAACCAGGGGCACGTCTGCTGCGCGGGCAGCCGTCTGCTCGTGCAGGAATCGGTGCACGACGAGGTCGTCGATCGGCTCAAGGAGCGACTGTCGACGCTGCGTCTGGGCGATCCGCTCGACAAGAACACCGACATCGGCGCGATCAACTCGCGCGAGCAGCTCGAGCGCATCCGCGAGCTCAGCAGCATCGGCGAAGAAGAGGGCGCCGAACGCTGGAGCGCGCCGTGCGTCATCCCCGACAACGGCTTCTGGTTCGCCCCGACGATCTTCACGAACGTGCAGGCGTCGCACCGCATCGCGCGCGACGAGATCTTCGGACCGGTGCTGTCGGTGCTGACCTTCCGCACGCCCGCCGAGGCGATCGACAAGGCCAACAACACGCCGTACGGGCTGTCCGCCGGCATCTGGACCGACAAGGGGTCCCGCATCCTCGCGGTCGCCGATCGCCTTCGCGCCGGCGTCGTGTGGGCGAACACGTTCAACCGCTTCGACCCGTCGTCGCCGTTCGGCGGATACAAGGAGTCCGGCTACGGCCGTGAGGGCGGCCGGCACGGCCTCCTCGCCTACCTGAAGGGAGGCACAGCGTGAGCAAGCGGCTGACTGTGCCGAAGACGTACAAGCTCTACATCGGCGGAAAGTTCCCGCGCAGCGAGTCCGGGCGCACCTATGAGGTGCTCTCGAAGAAGGGCGACTTCCTCGCGAATGCCGCGCTCGGATCCCGCAAGGACGCGCGAGACGCCGTCGTCGCCGCCCGCGGAGCCGTGAAGGGCTGGTCGGGGGCGACCGCCTACAACCGCGGACAGGTGCTCTACCGTGTCGCCGAGATCCTCGAGGGACGCCGCGCGCAGTTCATCGACGAGATCATCGCGCAGACCGGGGTGTCGTCGTCGGCCGCCGGCGCCGAGGTCGACGAGGCGATCGACCGCTGGGTCTGGTACGCGGGCTGGTGCGACAAGTTCGCCCAGGTCGCCGGCAACGGCAATCCCGTCGCCGGTCCGTACTTCAACATCTCGGTGCCCGAGCCGACGGGCGTCGTCGGCGTCGTCGCTCCGCAGGACACCGCGCTCGTCGGACTCGTGTCGGCCATTGCGCCCGCACTCGTGACGGGCAACGCGGTCGTCGTCGTGGCATCCGAGCGTTTCCCGCTCTCGGCGATCTCGCTGGCCGAGGTGCTCGCGACGTCGGACGTGCCAGGAGGAGTCGTCAACGTGCTCACGGGCTCGCCCGCCGAGATCGCGCCGTGGCTCGCGTCGCACCCCGACGTCAACGCCCTCGACCTCGTGGGTGCGGGCGATCTCGACTGGATCGATCTGCAGATCGCCGCCGCCGAGACGCTGACGCGCGTGCTCCCTCCCGAGAACGGTCCGGATGCCGCGGCTCCCGCGCTCGCGCGCATCGCCGCCTTCACCGAGACGAAGACCGTCTGGCACACCAAGTCCCTCATCTGACGCGTCCGCCGGAGCGGCGGCATCCGTCGAACCGTACCGATCGCGCCGTGCGTCGGTGTCCGGAGCGGCGGCATCCGTCGAACCGTATCGATTGCGCCGTGCGTCGGTGTCCGGAGCGGCTGCATTCGTCGAACCGTACTGATCACGTCGAACCGCACCGCCTCGACGTACGGTTCGACGGGAACGGTACGGTTCGGCCAACAAGGGGGGTAATTCGGCGACCACGGGGGTAGACGGACCGGCAGCATCCGTCGAACCATATCGATCCCGTCGAACCGCACCGCCTCGACGTACGGTTCGACGGGAACGGTACGGTTCGGCCAACAAGGGGGGTAATTCGGCGCCCAGGGGGTAGACGGACCGGCAGCATCCGTCGAACCGTACCGATCGCGTCGTACCGCACCGCCTCGACGTACGGTTCGACGGGAACGGTACGGTTCGGCGACCAAGGGGGGTAGTTCGGCGCCCAAGAGGGTAGAGGGAGCGGCTACGAGAGGGTGAGGCCGCCCCAGGCGCCGGGAACGGCGAGTTCGCCGTAGTGCACGTCAAGACCTGCCGGTGAGACCTGCGCGACGCACGCGAGCAGCGACAGCGTCGGATAGCCGTACGGGCGGTTGTCGCGGATGATCGCGCGGTCGTCGGTGCTCGGAAGCTCGGTCGAGCGCTCCAGGACCGAGAGCCACGGATGCCACCACGCGGCGTCCGCGCCCGGTTCGGCCGCGCGGAAGTGGTCGAGCCAATGCGCGATGCGCGGTGTCGTGGCATCGTCGACGTCGCCGTGCGCGATCATGTGCGTGCCGGGAGCGAGCCGTTGCGTGCGCAGGCGATCGCCGTCCCACGATGACACCCGCGCACTCCCCGGTCCGACCTCGACGAGGTTGAACCCGTGCGTCGCGGGGGACCTGGCGGGGGAGCGGCCCGCGACCGAATCCAGCACGATGCCGCCGCGCGACTCCAGCTCGGACTCGGGTCGCGCCGAGACGTCGGCGCGGTTGAGCAGCACGGCGAGCCGCCGCGTGTCGGCGTCGGCTGCGAGCCATGCCCCGCCCGCCCGGACGTCACGGACGCCGACGACGCCCTCGTGCTGCTCGGGCCACCAGCGCCCGAGTGGATTCCAGGGACGCGCGGGGTCTTCGTCGCGGATCGCGAGCAGACGGATCGCCTCACCCGGTGCATCGGGTACACGGATGACGACGGTGCACATGCGGTCTCCTGTCTCGTCGGGCGCGGTCGTGCCAAGATCGGATGATGTTCGTCGTGGTCGGAGTCACCGGCGGGATCGCCGCCTACAAGACGGTGCATCTCGTGCGCCTCCTGGTTCTGGAGGGGCACGACGTGCACGTCGTGCCGACGGCCGATGCCGTGCGGTTCGTCGGGTTGCCGACCTGGGAGTCGATCAGCCGCAATCCCGTGACGACCTCCGTCCACGACGATGTCGCCCGCGTGCGTCACGTCTCGCTCGGCCAGTCGGCCGACCTCGTCATCGTGGCGCCTGCGACGGCGAACAGCCTCGCGAAGATGGCCACGGGACTCGCGGACGATCTCCTCGGAACAACCCTACTCGCCACGGTGGCACCGGTCGTCGTGGCGCCCGCCATGCACACCGAGATGTGGCGGCACCCCGCGACCGTCGCCAATATCCAGACCCTCCAGGCGCGCGGGGTCACGATCGTCGGGCCGGATGACGGGGCGCTCACGGGCGGCGACACCGGTCCCGGCCGGATGTCGGATCCCGAGGCCATCGTCGCGGCGGCGCTCGCCGCGGTCGGTTCCGATGCGCGCGATCTCGCGGGGCTGCGGGTCGCCGTGAGCACGGGGGGCACACGCGAGCCGATCGACCCCGTGCGCTTCATCGGCAATCGGTCGAGCGGTCGACAGGGGGTCGCCGTCGCCCTCGCCGCCGCCGACCGCGGTGCCGAGGTGGAGCTCGTCGCGGCTCACGTCGATGACGGCGTGCTGGCGGCAGCATCCGCTCATCCCCGCGTGCGGATCGTGCGCGTGGGCACGGCGGCCGAGTTGCAGGACGCCATGGGGCCGGCGGCCGCGAGTGCCGACGTCGTCGTCATGGCAGCGGCGGTGTCCGACTACCGGGTCGCCGACGTGGCGGACCGCAAGCTCGCGAAGGAGGACGCCGACGGCGGCATGACCCTGCATCTCGTCGAGAACGACGACATCCTCGCGGCGCTCGCGCGTGGTCGCCGCGAGCGGCAGACGATCGTCGGGTTCGCGGCGGAGACGCCCGGTGACGGGGACTCGCTGCTCGACCGCGGGCGCCGCAAGGCCGCGCGCAAGGGCACCGACCTGCTCGTCGTCAACGAGGTCGGCTGGAAGAAGGGCTTCGAGGCCGAGGGAAACGATGTCGTGATCTTGGATGCCGCGGGCCGGATCGCCGCGAGCGCGAAAGGGTCCAAGCGCGCCGTCGCCGACGCGCTCTGGGACACGATCCGCAGTTCGCGAGAAAAGACATAACGAAAAGGTAACGACTGGGGCTAGGGTGGTCGCACGGCGTCGAAGACGATGCCGCGAAGCAGGAGGACCCGCCCGATGCCCGACCGATCCGCATCCGCCCGTCAGGGCGATCGGATGCGAGCGCTCGTCGTCGTCTGCGTGCTGTCGATCGTGAGCGTGCTCATCGCGCTCGTGGGGGCGACTCCCGCGCGGGTCGGCACGACCGAGCTGCTCGGAGATCCGCGCGCGCCGGGGGATGCGGCGTTCATCGCGAGCCACCGCGGTGGTGGTGCGACGGCGCCCGAGAACACGCTGCCGGCGATCTCGGCGGCGCTCGCCGCCGGGTTCGACTACGTCGAGGTCGATGTCGCACTGACGCTCGACGGCCACGCCGTGCTGATGCACGACGCGACGGTGGATCGCACGACCGACGGGCAGGGGCGGGTCGAGGCGCTGACGCTCGCGCAGATCCGCGAGCTCGACGCGGGGGCCTGGTTCCACCCGGACTACGCCGGCACCCGTGTGCCGACCGTCGCGGAGTTCCTCGATGTGCTCGCCGAGACGCCGCAACGGGCGCTGCTCGAGCTGAAGGGGGAGTGGGATGCGGCATCCCTCGCCCGTCTCGTCGACGAACTCGAAGCGCGCGACATCGAGCGCCGCGTCGCGCTGTCCAGCTTCGACGCCCGCACCCTTGCGCTCGCGGCGGACGCCTCCGATCTGGCTCCGCGGCTGCTCATCCTGCGCCAGCTTCCCCCCGACGTCGTGCGCGCGGCGGCCGAGGCGGGAGCGCGCGGCATCGTCGTGAGCCGCAGCGCCGTGCTCGAACAGCCCGGCATCGTCGACGAAGCGCACGCCGAGGGCTTGCGGGTCGTGGTCTACACGCTCAACTCCGACACGCACTGGGACGCCGTCACAGCCCTGGGCGTCGACGGGATCGTGACCGACGATCCCGGCACGCTGTCCGAGTGGCAGCAGGCGGTCGCCGGCGAGCGGTAGGGTCGGGGCGTCGCATCCGCCTCGGGAGGTTCCCATGTCATCGCGTCGCCGTCCCCTCGTGCGCGTCTCGGCCGTCGTCTCGGCGATCGCCCTCGCGATCCTGACGACCGGGTGCCAGCCCGAGCCCGGTCCGACCTCGTCCGGGTCGCCGTCGCCGTCGACCTCGCCCACCGCGACGACGACTCCCTCGGCCACGCCGTCCGTCACGGGCGATCCCATCGGCGACCTCGTGCTGCCGTCGGCATGCGAGGCGATCTACTCGCCCGAGATGCTCGCGACCCTCGAGGCCGAGGTCCCACCGCTCAACGACCCCGGCATCACGATGCTGTCGACCCAGAACGTCGAGGCGATCGAGATCCTGTCCGCCGCCGCCGAGACGCTGCGCTGCACGTGGGGCCCGCCGTCCGAGCGCGGGATCGCGACGAACGTGACGATCGTGACCGCCGAGCAGCGCGATGCCCTCTTCCAGGCGTTCGAGCGGGAGGGGTTCGCGGCCGAGGATCTCGGCGAGGGCACGATCCACCGGATCGAGCAGGAGATGATCACGCAGGACGACGAGATCGTCAGGCTCGGCGAGACGCACTACATCGGCGGCGACGGGTGGATCTCGACGCGCTGGATCAATGTCTCGCCCGAGGGGTACACGGAAGACATCGTCCGGTCGCTGTGGGACTGAGCGTCTCGACGCGCTAGGATGGTCGCCGGGGAGCCCGCCCCCGATGTCGCAGCTCGCAGAAGCGAGTGCCCGCGGCCGGAGGTGGCGAGATCCCGTCCGTGTCAGTGACGGCAGCCCAGCCGCCCGCGGAAGCACAAGCCTCGCCGGTCTCGACCGGTTCCGCCGGAGTATCCGGCGCAGATCCTCAGGAGGAGCATGCCGACCACGGCATCGACCACCGGCAAGTCGTCGCAGCGGCGACGCAAGCCCGCCTCGTCATCTCGGCGCGATGACGAAGCGCCCATCATCCCGATCCTCGCTCGCAAGGTGCGCGAGGTCGAGGCGAAGTCGCAGCGCGGCAAGCTCGGCCCGACCAACCGTGTGAAGTTCCAGGTCATCGCGTTCCTCGTGCGCGAAGAGCGCGCGCGAGTGAAGGCCGACACGTCGCTCGGCGACAGCCCGCGCTCCGAACTGCTCAAGCGGCTCGACGGCGTCGCGACGATCCTCGCCAAGACGGCGGCGCGCGACACATCGCTCATCCAGCTGCTCGAGGTCGACCAGGCGACGTCGCCGGTCGCCAAGCGCATGCGCCGCGACTGGCTGCTCGAGTCGGGTGCCGAGCTCGCACCCGACGAGCTCATCATCACGGATGCCGCACCCGTCGCGGCCCCCGTGGTCCCGGCCGCTCTCGCCGAGCGGCAGGTGATCCCGCCGCGCGTCGAGGCCCGCCGCGAAGCCAGCCCCTTCCTCGAGCCGGACCTCACGCTGCGCGCGCCCAAAGAGACGCCGCGCCGCCGACTCGACGGATGGGAGCTCATGGGCCCCCTGTACAAGGCCTTCGAGACCGGCGCCGGTGGCGGATCGGCCACGATGCCCCTCCCGCCCGTGCCCGAGTTCGACCGGATCTCGCCCAAGGGGCTCGAGGTCATGGTGCACCAGTCGCGCTTCCTCGAATCCGTGCGCGACGGGCACCGCACCTTCCTGCTCGCCGACGAGCCGGGCCTGGGCAAGACGGCGGAGTCGGTGCTCGCAGCATCCGTCGCCGGCGCCTACCCGCTGCTGGTCGTCGTGCCGAACGTCGTCAAGATGAACTGGGCCCGCGAGGTCGAGCGGTGGACGCCGCAGCGCCGGGCGACCGTCATCTCGGGCGACGGCGAGGACATCGACGCGTTCGCCGACGTCTTCATCGTCAACTACGAGATCCTCGACCGGCACCTGTCGTGGCTCTCGTCGATCGGGCTGCAGGGCATGGTCGTCGACGAGGCGCACTTCATCAAGAACCTGTCGTCGCAGCGCTCGCAGAACGTGCTCGCCCTCGCGACGCGCATCCGCGAGCAGGTGCGCGACCCGCTGCTCATGGCCCTCACCGGAACGCCGCTCATCAACGACGTCGAGGACTTCGACGCGATCTGGCGTTTCCTGGGGTGGACCAACGGTGAGAAGCCGGGCCCTCTGCTGATGGAGAAGCTCGACGACACGGGACTCACCCCGGCCGACAAGGCGTTCTATCCCGAAGCGCGCGAGGCCGTCATCTCGATGGGGATCGTGCGCCGCCGCAAGAAGGACGTCGCAGCCGACCTTCCCGACAAGCTCGTCGCCGACCTTCCGGTCGAGCTCGACGACGACTTCGGCCGGTCGATCCGCGAAGCCGAGCGCGAGCTCGGCGAGCGCCTCGCGGCGAAGTACCGCCGCATCATCGAGGCTCGCGGCGACCGGGGCCTCGCACCCGGCGAGGTCGACGACGACATCGTGCGTCTGGTCGCCCACAACGAGCTCGAAGAGTCCAAAGCCGCCGGCACGGGGTCGGAGAACGTCTTCACGATGGTGCGGCGGATCGGCCAGGCCAAGGCCGTGCTCGCGGCGGACTACGCCGCGCAGCTGCAGCGCTCGGTCGGCAAGGTCGTCTTCTTCGCGAAGCACATCGATGTGATGGATGCCGCCGAGGCGCACTTCGCCGCGGCGGGACTCAAGACGGTGTCGCTGCGCGGCGATCAGACGACGACGGCGCGCCAGCAGGCGATCGACGACTTCAACAACGACCCCTCGGTCGGCATCGCGGTCTGCTCGCTCACGGCCGCCGGCGTCGGCGTCAACATGCAGGCGTCGTCGAACGTCGTGCTCGCGGAGCTGTCGTGGACGGCTGCCGAGCAGACGCAGGCGATCGACCGCGTGCACCGCATCGGTCAGGACGAGCCCGTCACGGCGTGGCGGATCATCGCGGCGCACACGATCGACACGAAGATCGCCGAGCTCATCGACTCGAAGCAGGGTCTCGCCGCGCGAGCCCTCGACGGCGAAGCGCTCGACCCGCAATCGAGCGACTCCGTGCAGCTGTCGGCGCTCATGCACCTGCTGCGTCAGGCGCTCGGCGGGGAGTGACCTCGCGTCGCTAGGGTCGAGGGCATGGCTCTCGACCCTTCGGCCCTGCTCGCGGGTCCGCGTGGGCGGCGGCTGTGCCTGGAGTACCTGCTCGAAGGCGCGTGGTCCGGCGGTGACGACGCGGTGACGACGGCCTACTTCTGGGCGACGCGTGCGCTCGACCCGGATCCCGGCACGCTGTTCACGATCGGCGGTGACGCCAAGCCCACCGAGATCGTGGTCTCGCCGGAGGAAGCGGCATCCGCCCTCGCGACACTCGATGCTCCAGAGCCGACCGAGCGCTCACTGCGTCTGGCGCTGAGGGCATCCGTCGACCATGCGATGTACTGGCAGGCTCCGAACGGCGCAGACGCGCTCGCCGCGACGGATGAGCTGCGTCCGGTGCTCACGCGCGTCGCCGAGATGATCGCCGCCTCGCCGCACGCGCAGTGGTGGCGCTCGGGCGTTGCGCTGAGCGACCAGTGGGCGGTGCACTGGGGCGCCGGGTCGGCGACGAACGACGATCCCGCGGCGGCGCTCGCCGCGTGGGGCTCCGCTGTTCGCGCCGAAGAGGTGGATGCTGCGCGCGAGCGGCCGGCCGACGCGACCGCGCGCTTCAGCGGCACGTGGTGGTCCACGCCCTCAGCGGTCCTGCACTCGACGCGAAGCCTCGGGCGCATCGGCCCGTCGGAGTTGTGGTCCGTCGAGGACTTCGGCGGCTGGGATACCGCGATCGCGTCGCCCGTGCTGCCGGCATCCGCTCGTGTCCTCGAGATCGACGGCGCGGACGCGTGGATCGACCTGTGCCGGCGGCATCCGCTCATCGTGACCGCGTCGCGGCGACACGACTGGCACCGGGTCACGGGGCGCGACGGCGGGTGGGTGCAGCCGGACTGGGAGTTCGTCGCCGCCGTGGCAGACGGCGTGCACCTCACGGTGGCCGGGTATCTCGAGGCGGCGACGCGGCTGCTCGACGTCGATGACGGGTGGGGGAGCGTCATCGCGGGGTGGGCGCCCGACGCGACGTACTGGTTCGCCCGGACCCTGGTGGCGGGTCCGTCCGTCGAATGGATGCGCGACGCGGATGACTGGCACCGAGCCTGATCGCGCGACGCCGGACGTCTGGCATCCTCTGCTCGAGCGGCGATAGTGTCGAACCGGCACCGTCGCCGTACCCACGTACCGACAGCAAGGACCACAGCATGAAGATCGGCATCCTGACCAGCGGCGGCGACTGCCCCGGGCTCAACGCCGTCATCCGCGGCATCGTGCTCAAGGGAACGACGACCTACGATCTCGAGTTCGTCGGAATCCGCGACGGGTGGCGCGGCGTCGTCGACGCCGACTTCTTCCCGCTCACGCGGCACGAGGTCAAGGGTCTGTCGAAGGTCGGCGGCACGATCCTCGGCACGTCGCGGACGAACCCGTACGAGGGGCCGCGCGGCGGCGCCGAGAACATCGCCAAGACGCTGTACGGCCACCGCATCGACGGCATCGTCGCGATCGGAGGCGAGGGCACGCTCGCCGCCGCCGACCGGCTCGCGAAGGACGGCATCAACGTCATGGGCGTGCCCAAGACGATCGACAACGACCTGCGCGCGACGGACTACTCCTTCGGGTTCGACACCGCCGTCAACATCGCGACCGACGCGATGGACCGTCTGCGCACGACGGGGGACTCGCACCAGCGCTGCATGATCGCCGAGGTCATGGGCCGCCACGTCGGCTGGATCGCGCTGCACGCCGGCGTCGCGGCCGGCGCCCACGTCATCTGCATCCCCGAGGTGCCGCTGTCGATCGACGAGATCACGGCGCAGGTCATGCGCGCGCACGACCGCGGTCGCGCGCCGTTGGTCGTCGTGTCGGAGGGCTTCACCCTCAAGGGCATGGACGAGGCCTACAGCGACAAGGGTCTCGACGCCTTCAACCGCCCCCGGCTCGGCGGGATCGGCGAGGTCCTGGCGCCCGAGATCGAGCGCCTGACCGGCATCGAGACGCGCTCGACGGTGCTCGGCCACATCCAGCGCGGCGGGTCGCCGTCGGGCTTCGACCGCGTGCTCGCGACGCGGCTCGGGCTGCACACCGCCGACGCCCTCGTCGACGAGGCGTGGGGGCAGATGGTGGCGCTGCGCGGCACCGACATCGTGCGCGTACCCTTCGCCGAGGCCCTCGGCGAGCTCAACACCGTGCCGCTGTACCGCTACGAAGAGGCCGCCGCCCTCTTCGGCTGACCTTGCGGGGGCGGGACGGGCGGGCGTCGGGCTTGGGCGCCGGGTGGGCGTCGGGCGTCGGGCGTCGGGCGTCGGGCGTCGGGCGTCGGGCATCTGGCGCCGAACCCGACCCATTCCGTCGAACCGGACTTCGTCGACGTGCGGTTCGACGAGATCGGTACGGTTCGGGTATCTAGCACCATGGCTCGGGGCCTCGCCTGCGCGGCCCTGCGCGTCGCGCGAGCCGCGGCATCCGTCGCCCGTTTCCGGGTATGCCACGAACCCGACCCATTCCGTCGAACCGGACTTCGTCGACGTACGGTTCGACGGGGTCGGTGCGGTTCGATGTCACCGCGTGTGTTCCTCCACAGGTGTGCGCGAGAGCAGAGCGGCCACAGATGGCGGACGGGGAAGCAGATCGCGATCCCGCGCGGCGATAGTGGAGGGATGCTGCTTACTCCGCCCGCCACACTTGTGCTCGCGCGCGAGCACCCGGCTCTCGTGCGTCGAAGGGATCACCACCGCGTGCGCCCGGGTGTCTACGTGGACGCAGCGGTGTGGCGAGCGCTGCAACCGTGGGATCGGTACCTGCTGCGCGTACACGCTGTCGCCATCACGTGGAACGAGCCGGTGTTCTGCCTCGAGTCTGCCGCGGCCCTTCATGGGCTTCCGACCTTCGGAGAAGCCCGTCACATCCACCTGCTGAGTCCGGATGCCACCACCCGTCGCCGTGGTGATGTCATCGTCCACGGAGCTCGCGACGGCCGCCGAATCGACGTCGTCGAAGGCGTGTGCGCGACCGCGCTCACGGACACCGCCGTCGACCTGGTGCGGGTGCTTCCGCCCGCGTTTGCGCTCGCCGTCGCCGATGCCGCGCTGCGACACGGCGGCACGGATGCGGCGATCGACTTCAGCGCCGCCGGTCGAGCGCAGGCGAATCGCCGCGGCATCCGTCAACTCGACTGGGTCCAAGAGCGCGCGACAGCTGAAGCGGAATCGTCGGGTGAGTCCGTCAGCCGTGCGGTGATCGAGTGGCTCGGGTACGAACGGCCCGAACTGCAGGTCGAGTTCGAACACGACGACGGTACAGACCGCGTGGACTTCTTCTTCCGAACGGCGCGGGTCATCGGCGAGTCGGACGGGTATGGCAAGTACGACGCCTCGAATCGCGCGGCGATGAGGGCGCACTTCGTCCGCGAGAAGAAGCGTGAGGACCGCCTGCGACCCCGGGTCAACGGCTTCGGCCGCTGGGATTGGGCGGATACGCTCCGAGTCGAACCGCTGGACGCCAAGCTGCGCGCTGCAGGCCTCGCGCCCGTTCGTCCGCGGCACTCTTCGATGCTCGCGACGCTCGCCGCCAACCCGCGCTCGCTGCCGCCGAAACGAACCCGACCTGTTTCGTCGAACGGGACGTCGTCGTAGTCGGGTTCGACGGAAACGGTACGGTTCGGCGATCCGGGGCCGGATTGCGCGCCCGCGCGACGCCGAGCCCGCCCGCGCGGTCCCGACGCCCTCACGGGCTCCCGCGCGGGGCCGGATCCGCCCGCGCGACGCCGCGCCCGCGCGGGGCCGGATCGCCCGCCCGGCGCCGACGCCCGCGTGCCGCCCGCCCGCCCGCCCGCGCGGGCCGCCACCCGGGGCCGGTCAGTCGGCCACGCCGACCACGTCGAGCATCCACGCGAGCTCGAACGCGCGCTCGCGCCAGGCGTTGTAGCGACCGCTCACGCCGCCGTGACCGGCGACCATCTCGCACTTGAGGAGCGCGTCGGCTCCCACCTCGCGCAGGCGGGCGACCCACTTCGTCGGCTCGACGTACATCACACGCGTGTCGTTGAGCGACGTGACGGCGAGGATGCGGGGGTAGGCGACCCCCTCCCGCACGTTCTCGTACGGCGAGTACGTCTTCATGTACGCGTACACGCCGGGGTCGTGCAGCGGGTCGCCCCACTCGTCCCACTCGATGACGGTGAGGGGCAGCGACGGGTCGAGGATCGTCGTGAGCGCGTCGACGAAAGGCACGTCGGCGAGGATGCCGGCGAACAGCTCGGGGGCGAGGTTGGCGACGGCGCCCATCAGCAGCCCGCCCGCCGAGCCGCCTTCACCGATCAGCTGCGCCGGTGTCGTGTACCCCTCGTCGATCAGGTGGCGGGCGCAGGCGACGAAGTCGGTGAACGTGTTGCGCTTGTTCAGCAGCTTGCCGTCTTCGTACCACTGGCGTCCCATCTCGCCGCCGCCGCGCACGTGTGCGACGGCGAACATGACACCGCGGTCGAGCTCGGACAGACGTGCGACCGAGAACCCCGGCTCGATCGAGTGCTCGTACGAGCCGTACCCGTAGAGGTGCACGGGGCGCGGCGCGGCACCGGCTTCGCCGAACGAGCGCTTCCACACGAGCGAGACGGGGATCCGGGCACCGTCCTGCGCCGTCGCCCACACGCGCGCCTGCGCGTAGTCGGCGGGGTCGTAGCCGCCCAGGACCGGCTGCCGCTTGCGCAGGTGCATCCGCTTCGAGGCGAGGTCGTAGTCGTAGACAGTGCCGGGCGTCACGAACGACGCGAAGGCGATGCGCAGCATCGGGGGCGCCCATTCCGGGTTGCCCGACGCTCCCGCGGCGTACAGCGGCTCGTTGAACGCGATCTCGTCGACGTCGCCCGTGGCGTAGTCGAGCAGGCCGAGCCGCGCGAGTCCGCCGCGGCGGTACCCGAGCACGCCCCAGTCGCGGAAGGTCGACAGGCCGAGCAGGCGCTCACCCGCGCGATGCGGCACGATGACCGTGCGCTCGCCGCCCGGGTCGGATGCCGCGACGCGGACGAGTTCGAAATCGAGGGCTTCGTCGTTGTGCAGGATGAACAGCACATCCTCGCCGTCGATCACCGCGTGGTCGGAGTCGTACTCGATGCCCTCGGTGCGCGGCCACACGACGCGGGGCTCGCCGCGGAGGTCGTCGGCGTCGAGGAGCCACTCCTCGGACGTGATCGAGGACCCGAGCCCGATCACGAGGTAGCGGTCGCTGCGGGTGAAGCCCGCTCCGACCCAATACCGCTCGTCGGGCTCGTGGAACAGCTTCTGGTCGGAGGAGACGGGCGTGCCGAGCTCGTGCAGCCACACCGTGTCGGGCCGCCAGGCGTCGTCGACCGTCGTGTAGACGATGAAGCGGCCGTCGGGTGAGAACGTCGCGCCGGCGAACGTGTCGGGGATCTCATCGGGCAGCTGCTCGCCCGTCACGAGGTCGCGGACGCGGATCGTGTAGCGCTCGTCTCCGGCGTGATCGATGCCGTACAGCAGGCGCGTGCCGTCGGACGTGACCTCGAAGCTGCCGAGCGAGAAGAACTCGTGGCCCTCGGCCTCGGCGTTCCCATCGAGCACCACCTGCTCGCCGGGCACATCGGTGTCGGGAGAGAGCGACGGCGGCGTCCAGTCGTCGGGCGAGGCGAGGGGAGCGCGGCATTGGATGCCGTACTGCTCGCCCTCCACGGTGCGTCCGTAGTACCACCACTGCCCGCGCCGCACCGGCACCGACAGATCGGTCTCGAGCGTGCGGCCCTTGATCTCGTCGAAGATCCGCTCACGCAGATCGGCGAGATGCGCCGTGCGTGCATCGGTGTAGGCGTTCTCGGCTTCGAGATGCGCGATGACATCGGCATCGTCCTTGTCGCGGAGCCATTCGTAGCGGTCTTCCACAGCGTCTGCGTGGTGCGAGCGCACCGAGACACGCGGCGACGCGACGGGGGCAGGCAGGGCGGATTCGTGAGCGGTCACGGCACAACGTTAGCCGCCGCCGCGACGAGTCGAGTTGACCGCGGGCGGACCCGGTGTCAGGATTCTTTCTGGCCGGTTGCCGGTTCCTGAATTCTGGGTGAACTGTTCGTTCGTCACGTCGATATCTTCGGCATCACATCCTCATACGAAAGCGAACGTGGAAGCCGCAGCCCTCATCATCGTGCTGGTCATCGCACTGGCACTCTTCTTCGACTTCACCAACGGGTTCCACGACACCGCGAACGCGATGGCCACGCCCATCGCGACGGGCGCGCTCAAGCCCCGCACCGCCGTGCTGCTCGCCGCCATCCTGAACCTCGTCGGCGCGTTCCTGTCGACCGAGGTCGCGCGGACCATCTCGGGCGGAATGATCCGCGAAGACGAGATCTCGGCGACCGTGTTTCCCTCGATCATCTTCGCGGGACTGATCGGCGCCATCACCTGGAACATGCTGACGTGGCTGCTCGGGCTTCCCTCGTCGTCATCGCATGCCCTGTTCGGCGGACTCATCGGAGCCACGCTCGTCGGCGCGAGCGCCATGGCGATCGACTTCGGCGTCGTCATGAGCAAGGTGATCCTGCCCGCCCTCATCGCACCGCTGACGGCCGGCATCATCGCCTACACCGTGACGAAGCTCGCGTATGCCATCACGCGCCGTTACGACACCAAGCCCGACGGACGCGACGGCTTCCGGTGGGGGCAGATCTTCACGTCCTCGCTCGTGGCGCTCGCCCACGGCACCAATGACGCCCAGAAGACGATGGGCGTCATCACCCTGGCGCTCATCACGGTCGGCTGGCAGTCCACCGCGAACCCCGACCCGCAGCTGTGGGTCATCGTCGCGTGCGCCGTCACGATCGCGCTCGGTACTTACATGGGCGGCTGGCGCATCATCCGCACGCTGGGCAAGGGCCTCACCGACGTCAAGCCCGCGCAGGGCTTCGCGGCCGAGACGTCGACGGCGGCGACGATCCTCGCCTCGAGCGCCCTCGGCTTCGCGCTGTCGACGACGCAGGTCGCCTCGGGCTCGGTCATCGGCTCGGGGCTCGGCAGGCGCGGATCCAAGGTGCGCTGGCGCACGGTCGGCCGCATCATGATCGGCTGGCTGCTGACCCTCCCCGCCTCGGGAGCGGTCGGCGCGCTGGCGGCTCTCGTCGTGGTGTGGCTGGGCACGTGGGGCGTCCTGATCGACGCCGTGATCGCGCTCGTCATCATCCTCGGACTGTTCTGGCGCTCGCGACGGAACGTCGTCGACTCCGCCAACGCGATGAGCGATGTGGCCGAGTCCGGCCGGGCCGTCAAGGTCAAGCGCAACCCGCCCCCCACCCGCCGGCAGCGGGCGGTCGCGCGCGAAGAGGCCCGCCGCGTCGCCGCCGTCGAGCACGCAGAACGCAAGGCCAAGCGCGCGGCGGCGAAGAAGGAGCAGAACCGGTGATCACGATCGACTGGATCGCCTTCCTCGAGGTCTTCGCCGCGAGCCTCATCGCCGGAGTGCTCGTCGTCACCTCGTACGCCGTCGGGCTGCGCCTGCTCGTGCGCGCCGGCAGGGCGCCGGTCGTCGCGCCGGCCGAGTTCACCGACGCGATCACGGTGATCACCGAGAAGGAGGCACGCCGGGCCGAGAAGGCCGCCGCGAAGGCCGCCCGAAAGAGCCCACTGACCGAGGGGCAGAAGCGCCTCGCGCTCGTGGGCGCCTACGGATGCTTCGGACTCTGCTCGCTGGCCGTGCTCGGCGGCATCCTGCTCATCGTCTTCAACCACTGAGCGTCGCAGGGTCGCCGTAGGCTGACCTCATGGTCACGACCCCACCTCCAGGCGCCCCGCTCGCGTCGCCCGAGGACGCTGCCACCGGGGACTCGGCGCCCGTGCAGTTCGGCCAGTACCCGCCCGCCCGGCGGACGATCCTGCACCTGAGCGACACGCACCTGCTCGCCGGCAACGCGCCGCTCGCGGGCCGGATCGACACCGAGGCGAACCTCGTGCGCACGCTCGAAGCGGTCGAGCGGATGCGACTGCGGCCCGACGCGATCGTCTTCACGGGCGACCTGACCGACCTCGGCGAGCCCGAGGCCTACCGCGCGCTGCGCACTGCGGTCGAGCCCGTCGCCGAGCGTCTGGGCGCCCCGATCGTGTGGGTCGCCGGCAACCACGACGAGCGCCCCGCGCTGCGCGAAGCGCTGCTCGGCCTCGCCCCGACCGAAGACGCCGTGACGGGGGCGTGGGACCTCGGGGGGCTGCGCCTCGTCGCCCTCGACACGACCGTGCCCGGCTGGCATCACGGCGAGCTCGACGATGCGCAGCTCGCCTGGCTGCGCGATGTGCTCGCCGAACCGGCACCCTTGGGCACCATCCTGGCTCTGCATCATCCGCCGCTGCCATCGCACGTGCGGCTGTTCGACATCCTCGAACTGCGTGAACAGCACCGCTTCGCCGAGGTCATCGCGGGCACCGACGTGCGGGCCGTCCTCGGCGGCCACCTGCACTACTCGACGAGCGGCACGTTCGCCGGCATTCCCGTGAGCGTCGCGGCCGCGACGTGCTACACGATGAACCTCACCCGGCCCGCCGCCGAGGTCAACGGCACCGATGCGGGGCAGTCCTTCCACCTCGTGCACGTGTACGACGAGACGATCACGCATTCGGTCGTCCCCGTGCTGGACTCCCCGACGTCCGACGGCTTCTCGCAGGAGTGGCTCGACCGCATGGCGGCGCTGTCGCCGGCCGAACGGCTCGAAGCGTTCTCCCGCAAGCGCGCGCCGTAGCCGCCTCGTACAGTCGAGGCGAGCGACCCGCCGCCCGGGACGGTTCGCGGACACCGGCGCGCGGGTAGGCTCGGGGGCATCCCCTCCCACAGAGTCGTGACCTACAAGGACGCCCGAATGACTGCCGACGCGACGCCGCTCACCCGTACCGAAACCGATTCGCTGGGATCGCTCGAGATCCCCGCCGATGCGTACTGGGGCGTGCATACCGCCCGTGCGTTGGCGAACTTCCCGATCTCGAAGCGTCCCATCTCGGTGTATCGCGACCTCGTCGTCGCGCTCGCGATGGTCAAGCAGGCCTCAGCGCGCGCGAACCGCGAGATCGGCGTGCTCGATCACGAGCGAGCCGACCTCATCGACCGCGCGGCGCAGCTCGTCATCGACGGCCAGCACCACGATCAGTTCGTCGTGGGCGTCATCCAGGGTGGCGCGGGCACGTCGACGAACATGAACGCGAACGAGGTCATCACCAACATCGCGCTCGAACTCGCCGGGCGCGAGAAGGGCGACTACGCGTTCCTGTCGCCGATCGACCACACCAACCGCAGCCAATCGACCAACGACGTGTACCCGACGGCGATCAAGATCGGCTTGAGCCTCGACCTCAAGACGCTGCTCGACGAGCTCGACCTGCTGCGCAACGCGTTCCTGAACAAGGCCGACGAGTTCCACGACATCCTCAAGGTCGGGCGCACGCAGCTGCAGGACGCCGTTCCGATGACGCTCGGGCAGGAGTTCAACGGGTTCGCCACGACGCTCACCGAAGACCACAGTCGCCTCACGGAGAACGCGAAGCTGCTCCACGAGATCAATCTCGGCGCCACCGCGATCGGCACGGGGATCACGACTCACCCCGAGTACAGCAACACGGTCCTGCGGCACCTGCGCGAGATCAGCGGACTCGACATCGAACTCGCGACCGACCTCGTCGAATCGACGAGCGACACGGGCGCCTTCATGTCGTTCTCGTCCTCGCTCAAGCGCAACGCGATCAAGCTCTCGAAGATCTGCAACGATCTGCGTCTGCTGTCGTCAGGGCCGCAGGCCGGCCTCGGCGAGATCAACCTGCCCGCGCAGCAGGCCGGCTCGAGCATCATGCCCGGCAAGGTGAACCCGGTCATCCCCGAGGTCGTCAACCAGGTCGCCTTCGCGGTCGCCGGCGCCGATCTCACCGTCACGATGGCGGCCGAGGGCGGGCAGCTGCAGCTGAACGCCTTCGAGCCTGTCATGGCGCACTCGATCTTCCAGTCGATCACCTGGATGCGCCGCGCGATGTGGACCCTGCGCGTCAACTGCGTCGACGGCATCACGGCCAACCGTGCCCGGCTGGGCGCCATGGTGGGGTCGTCGGTGGGCGTCATCACGGCCCTCACGCCGTTCATCGGCTACTCCGCGGCCGCAGCGCTGGCCAAGACCGCCCTCCTCACCGGCCGCAGCGTCGCCGACCTCGTCGTCGAGGCCGAGCTGATGTCGGCCGAAGAGGTGGCCAAGCAGCTCTCGCCCGCGCGTCTGTCGGGGCTCGAGGCGGTCACGGCGGCGATCCCGATCGTGCAGAGCGCCGAGGACATCGTCGCGTCCGAAGAAGCCTGACCGCCCCGCATCCCACACCGGGGGTGTCGCCCTCGATACGCTGGACGACGTCAGATCCAACCAGGGGGAATCGCATGACCGATCCGAACACGCCCGGAACCACGCCGCCGCCGGCGGCAGGCGCACCGCAGTACGCGCCCGCTCCTCCGCCCGGAGCAGCTCCGCCCGCACAGCCGACCGTGCCGGGAAAGACCCTCGGCATCGTCGCGTTCGCCGTGGCCTTCTTCGTGCAGATCGTCGGGATCATCCTCGGCATCATCGCGCTCGTGCAGAGCAAGAAGGCCGGCCACAAGAACGGCTGGGCGATCGCCGCGATCATCGTCGGCGCCGTGCTGCTCGTCGTCTCGGCCATCATCGTGATCGCCGTGATCATGTTCTCGCTGAACGCCGTCGCGGATCTGTGCAACGGCATGGAACCCGGCGTGTACGAGCTCAGCACGGGTGGCACGATCACCTGCGACTGATTCGCCGACGAGAAGGGCGACCCGCGTGAGCGGGTCGCCCTTTCACGTCAGTCCAGGATGCGGCAGTGGGTCGTCAGCTCGCCGATCCCGTCGATGCCGACCGTGACGGTGGAGCGGTCGCGCAGGAACACCTGCGGGTCGCGGCTGTAGCCCGCACCGCCGGGGCTCCCCGTCGAGATGAGGGTGCCCGGCAGAAGCGTCGCCGACTTCGACAGGTGCGAGACCAGGGCGGACACGGGCCGGACCATCTGGCCGGTCGTGGCATCCTGCATCGTGTGGCCGTCCAGCACCGTCCAGATGCGCAAATCCTGCGGATCGGGGATCTCGTCGGCGGTCACGACGAACGGGCCCGTCGGCGTGAAGCCGTCGAACGACTTGCAGCGTGACCACTGCGCCTCGGAGTACTGGATGTCGCGCGCCGTGATGTCGTTGACGACGGTGTAGCCCCACACGTGGTCGAGGGCGTCCTCGGGAGAGACGTCTTTCGCCGCGCGGCCGATGATGACGCCGAGCTCGGCCTCGTAGTCGACGGACTCGCTCAGCGAGCGCGGCCACACGGCGGTCGCGTCGTGCGCCGCGAGGGAATTCGGCCAGAGCACGAAGACGGTCGGCGTCGAGTCCGTCTTCAGCCCCAGCTCGCTCGAGTGCGCCGCGTAGTTGAGCCCGACCGCGAGCACGACGGGCGGGGTGAGCAGCGCCGACGCGAAACCGACATCGACGAGCGGATGCCGCGTGGCTGACGTGCGATTCGCCTCGCGCACCCGGTCGAGCAGGTCGTCTCCGCCCGCGATGAGGTCCTCGAGCACCCGGGGGGCTCCGGGGAAGAGGTCCTCGACGATGACGGCTTCCGCGTCTTCCACGATGGCGAGCTGGGGTCGAGTGGCGCCAGAAGCGACCACGTGGGCAAAACGCATCCTTCTAAACTACCGCGCCGGCAGCGACATCGGCCGCGTGTGGCGGGCACATAGGCTGGTGCGCATGACGATGGACCCCACCCGTCCGCGCCCTTCGCTGACGCCGCCCGAGTTCGCGTCGTCACTGGCTCAACCGCCCCACGCGGCACCGGCGGCGATCCCTCCCGTCGAGGCGATCCCGGCCGTTCTTCCGGTGCGGCCTCGCAAGGGCCGTTCGGCGCCCGTCTGGGCGATCGGGCTGCTGATCGTCGTGTTCGTCGCCCTCGTCGCGTACTTTCTGAATGCCCTCGGCCCGGGTGCGTCGATCGTCGGCATGGTGCTCGCGCTCATCCCGCTCGCCGGGGTGCTCGTGGCGATCCGCATCGTCGACCGCTGGGAGCCCGAGCCGATGAGCTTGGTGGTCTTCGCCGTCGCGTGGGGTGCGATCGCCGCGGTCGGCATCGCGCTCGGGGTCGACCTGCTGCTCGTGGTCGGTTTCGGGGCGGGAAGCGTGTTCGACTCCGATGTCGCGTCGGCGGTCATCCAGGCGCCGATCGTCGAGGAGGTCGCGAAGGGCCTCGGCCTGTTCCTCATCTTCGCCTCGGCGCGCCGGGCGTTCGACGGACCGGTCGACGGTGTCGTCTACGGCGCGCTGGTCGGCGCCGGCTTCGCCTTCACCGAGAACATCCAGTACTTCGCGGTCAGTCTGATCGAGGGAGGCGCAGCCGACACGTCGGTCACGTTCTTCGTGCGCGGCATCCTCTCGCCGTTCGCCCACGTCATGTTCACCGCGGTGACGGGCTTCGCGCTGGGCCTCGCCGCCCGCCGCGGAGTGCCGGCGCGTGCCGCCCTCGGCCCGCTGCTGCTCGGTCTCGCGGGCGCGATCGTGTTGCACGCCCTGTGGAACGGCTCGGCGCTGCTCGGCGACTTCTTCGCGCTGTACTGGACGCTGCAGGTGCCCCTCTTCGTCGTGTTCATCCTCGGGGTGGTCGCCCTGCGACGAGAAGAAGCGCGGCTGACGCGTGCGCGCCTCGGCGACTACGCCACGGCCGGGTGGTTCACGCCGCAAGAGGCCGACATGCTGGCGACATCGGCCGGGCGCAGAGCCGCTCTCGCATGGGCGGCGACGCTGCGCGGCGATCGGCGACCCCTCATGCGCGACTTCATCTCGGATGCCACGGCCCTTGCGGCTGCGCGGCAGCGGGCGATCACGGGCCGGGATCCGCACGCCCGCGAAGACGAGCACGTCCTGCTCGCCCGCACGGCCGCCGCGCGCGCCGCGCTGTTCGCACCCTGATCCGCATCACGCGACGGCAGGCGACGGCCGCCGAGGGGGTATTGACAGAGTTTGGAGCGCTGGGCAAGCTGAGGGCAGATCAACTCAGCGCCCGGTTGGACACGCAGGCATCGCCGCGGCACCGGGCGCTGAGTTCGTCCCGCTGCTCACATTGACCACCGCGTGCTCGCACGGTTGGATGGATGCATGACTGACGACCGCACCAAGCCCGAGATCGACGCACCCGAGGGTCCGGCTCCGACCGACCTCGTCATCCGTGACATCATCACCGGCGACGGCGCCGAGGCCCAGCCCGGCGACACCGTGACCGTCCACTACGCGGGGGTCGAGTACGAGTCCGGCGAGGAGTTCGACTCGTCATGGGGCCGCGGCGAGAGCATCCAGTTCCCGCTGCGCGGGCTGATCCAGGGATGGCAGGACGGCATCCCGGGCATGAAGGTCGGCGGTCGTCGCGAGCTCGTCGTCCCGCCGCACCTGGCGTACGGTCCCGCGGGAGGCCACTTCCTGGGCGGCAAGACGCTCATCTTCGTCATCGACCTCATCGACGTCGCCTGACGACCTGACCTCGACGAAGGCGGGTGCCCACGCGGCATCCGCCTTCGTCGTTCCGCGGGAAAGAAATTTCCATGCAGGGGAATAGATCTGCCGCGCCGGGGCGTTGACCTTCACATGCCGCAATCGTCGGCCGAGCACATGGAGGAGAAGAATGTCCGTCACCACCACCGAGATCCCCGGCTACAAGGTCGGGACCTGGGTCCTCGACCCGTCCCACAGCGAGGTCGCATTCAGCGTCCGCCACATGATGATCTCCAAGGTCCGGGGCGCCTTCGGCGTCAAGAGCGCCACGATCGTCGCCCCTGAGAACCCTCTCGAGACGACCGTCACGGCCCAGGTCGATGCCGCGTCGCTGTCGACGAAGGACGACGGCCGCGATCAGCACCTGCGCTCCGCCGACTTCTTCGACGTCGAGACCTACCCCACGATCGACTTCGTCTCGACGGGTGTCCGCCTCGAGGGCGATGACTTCCTGGTCGACGGCGACCTCACGATCCGCGGCACGACCAAGCCCGTCACGTTCGAGTTCGATTTCGGCGGCTTCGGGTCGGACCCGTGGGGGAACTACAAAGCTGGTGCGACGGCGAAGACCGTCATCAACCGCGAGGACTTCGGCCTCACCTGGAACGCCGCGCTCGAGACCGGTGGCGTGCTCGTCGGCAAGGACGTCACGATCACGCTCGACCTGCAGGGTGCACTCCAGGGCGAGTGAGCCTTCGAACGGGTGGATGCCGCAGCGCGCCGACGGCGCCGAGGAGCGGCATCCGCCCGTTCGTCATGTCCGGGCGCGTCGGATGGGCTTCAGGCGGTCCTGCACCAGCAGGATGCCGGCGAACACGACGAGCGCTCCGATCGGCTCGTTCCAGCCGAGCGATTCGCCGAGCACGATGATGCCCAGCACGACCCCGACGACGGGTGACATGTAGGTGACGGTCGACGCGCGCGTCGGCCCCCACGCGCGCAGCGTGTTCTGATTCCACACGTATGCGACGCCCGTGCCGACGCAGCCGAGGAGCAGGACGCTCGCGACGACCCATGGATCGAGGGCGACGGGGGTCAGTACGAGAGCGGGTGTGAGCAGTGCCATGATCGCGGCCGCGATCCCGATGTTGAGGAACGAGAACACGAGCGGGCTCATGCCCGTGTTCGAGACGAACCGTCGCATGTAGGCGAGGCTGAAGCCGTAGCAGGCCGTCGCGCCGAGGATCGCGAGCTGGGCGATCACGCTCTGCGAGAAGTCGAGCCCCTGCCACGGCGCGATGATCAGCATGACGCCCAGGATGCCGAGCACGATGCCCGCGATCTGGCCCGGGCGCAGCTTCTCGACACGGAAGACGAGCCAGGCCATGACCGCCGTCATGAGCGGCGTCGTGGCGTTGTAGATGCTCGCGAGACCGCTCGTCACGTGCTGCTGCGCCCACGAGAAGAGCATGAACGGCACGACGCAGAACGACACGGCGAGTACCGTCATGTGCAGCCACACGCCGATCCGGCGGGGGAGCCGGTCGCGACGCAGGAGCACGAACAGTCCGAGCGTGAGGCCGCCCAGGATGAGCCGGGACCACACGACCTGCGCGGGCGAGATCCCCTCCAGGGCGACCTTCATGAACAGGAAGCTCGATCCCCACACCAGGCCGCACAGCACGAACTGCACCGCGATCGAGGCGTTCGAGCTCGTCGTCGGCGCATCAGGAGGGGAGGACAGCGTCGTGGTCACGGAGCGACTCTAGGGCCCGCCGGGGCGGTACCGGTCCGGCCCCGGATGCGTCGTCCGAAATCCGCTGTCGCGTGTCCGTCCGGCTGCGGCCGGGGCGCGGCATCCGCTCGTCCGCCAACGCTGGTAGACTCTGGAGGTTGCCGTTGGATCGGCCGCGGATGAAGAGAGCTCGCACATCAGGTGACGG
This sequence comes from Microbacterium sp. NPDC055442, assembly GCF_053644215.1. Taxonomy (NCBI): domain Bacteria; kingdom Bacillati; phylum Actinomycetota; class Actinomycetes; order Micrococcales; family Microbacteriaceae; genus Microbacterium; species Microbacterium sp. NPDC055442. Next base: position 438,689 of record NZ_JBSHLF010000004.1, read on the forward strand.
GCACCGCGCAACAAGCAGAGAGGGGATCGAATCTATGGCACTGGAAGCAGACGTCAAGAAGGCGATCATCGAAGAGTACGCGACGCACCCCGGTGACACCGGATCCCCCGAGGTGCAGGTCGCGATGCTGACGCAGCGCATCAAGGACCTCACCGAGCACCTGAAGCAGCACAAGCACGACCACCACTCGCGTCGTGGGCTGTTCCTGCTCGTCGGTCAGCGCCGCCGTCTCCTGGGTTACCTCCAGGACATCGACATCAACCGTTACCGCTCGCTCATCGAGCGTCTCGGTCTGCGCCGCTAAGGCGAAGACCGAGACTGTTCGTCGAGTCGTGCCTCTCTGAGGCGCGTATCGAGACACGGTCTGCGTCGATAAGGCATTCGACCAGCGTTCAATCGCGCAGAACATTCTTGGAAGGCCTCCCCACGGTGTGGGGAGGCCTTCGTTCGTTCCACCCGCGGTCAGGTGCGGGATGCCGCGGGGCGGCGTCAGGAGGAGGAGCGGGCGGCGACGAGGTCGGCGTGGTGGATGGCCGCGACATCGGGGTGAGCGCGCAGGCGCCACTTGATCGCGTTCTCGCCGTACAGGTCGTGGATCGGATTGTCCGGGTCCTGGGCCACGCCGCGGGCCTCGGCGGCGAGCTCGGGCGGCAGCTGGATGACGGGCAGCTGCGCGTCGAGGGCGGGGTTGAAGAAGAACGGCACCGAGATGCGGTGGTCGGGCGCCTGCGGCGACACGACGCGATGGTTGGTCGCGGTCAGGTATCCCTGCGTGGCGTACTCGAGCATCTCGCCGATGTTGACGACGAAGGCGCCGGGCACGGGCGGCGCGTCGACCCATTCGTCGTCGCGCTCGACCTGCAGGCCGCCCTTGCCGGGCTCGACCCACAGGAGCGTCAGCACGCCGGCATCCTTGTGCGCGCCGACTCCCTGCTGCGGCGTCGGGTCGTCCTTGCCGGGGTAGCGGACGATCTTCATGAGCGTCGCCGGCTCACCGAAATGCTGATCGAAGTGGGTCTCGTCGGCGCCGAGCGCGAGCGACCACGCGCGCAGCAGCTTGCGGGCGACGCGGCTGAGGTGCTCCTGCCACTCCTCGACGACCGTGCGCAGTTCCGGCTGAGCCGCGGGCCACAGGTTCGGTCCGATGAGGCGGGCGAAGTCGGGCGCGTCGGGGTCGGTCACGGCCTCGCGCTCGGGCCCGATGTCGATCTGCTCGCGCCAGTCGATGCGCCCCTGCGTCAGCTCGCCGCCGATGCGGGTGTAGCCGCGGAAGTGCGGGCTCTTGAGGTTCTCGATCGCGAGCTTGTCCTCTTCGGGAAGGGCGAAGAAGTCGATCGCCGCCTGATGCAGGCGTGCCTCGAGATCGGCCGGGATCCCGGTGCCGACCAGATAGAAGAAGCCGACCTCGTGCGTCGCGGCCCGCAGGTCGTCGCGGAAGCACGCCGCCGCTTCGGGCCCCTTGTCGAGCTCGGAGAGGTCGAGTACGGGCAGGTTCAGGTCGCTCATGTGTCGAGCGTAAATGGATTCGCCACCCCGCGGGCCAATGTTTCACCTCCGGATGGCGCAGTACCGTGGAAGTCATGCCCCGTCTGCTGCTCGTTCTGCGTCTCATCGTCCCCACGCTGTGGCTCGGCCTCATCGTGGGGCTGTCGTTCATCGAGACGCCGCTGAAGTTCCTCGCGCCCGGGATCACTCTTCCGCTGGGGCTCGGGGTCGGACGCCTCGTCTTCACGGCGCTCGCCATCGCGGGCTGGGTACTGCTGGTCGCCCTCACGCTCGTGGCGATCCCCGTGCCGCGCATCGACCGCGCCGGCTGGGCGCAGCTGGGCGCCCTGTGGGTCGTGCTCGCGGTGCAGACACTGCTCATCCGGCCGGCCCTCAACGCGCGCAGCGACATCGTGATGGCGGGCGGCGACCCGGGGCCGTCGTGGCTTCATTACGGCTACATCGCCGCCGATGTCGCGATCGTGCTGCTGCTCGTCGTGTGGATCGTGCGTGTGGCCCGCGGCATCCGACTCGCGCCCGAGGCGATTCAGCGCTCGTGAAGCGGATGCCGCCGCTTGCGTGAGCGGCGAGATCCGGTCGGGTCGGTCCCACGCTTCTCGCGGCGGGCGAGCGACCTGTCGGCGAACAGCCACGCGGGCCGCGGCTCGATGAGCGGCCGGAACACGAATCGCACAGGCTTGGTCGCCAAGCCCAGCGCGATGAGCACCGATGCGACGACGACGATCGGCAACCACAGCCATGTCGGCTCGAGGTTGCGCAGCACGCCCGACTCGCGGAAGGGGTAGAGCACGAAGGAGTGCAGCAGGTACACGTACATCGTGTACTGGCCGAAGTGCGTCCAGAAGCGCGCCTCGCGGGGGAGCAGCGCGAAGAACGCCGTGCACAGCACGAGGGCGACGGCGATCAGGGCGAGGCGCACGCCGCCGGCCCACCACTCGGTGCCGCCGAGCGTGGCGTAGTTGTCGTTGTAGAACAGCCACTCGCGCAGGTTCATGTCGCGCCACGTGTCGATCAGCAGCCACGCGGTCAGCCCCGCGACGACGAACACGGCGATCGAAGCGGCGATCGTCCACCACGGGCGCCGCCGCAGCAGTCCGAGCCGTTCGACGATGCCGCGTTCGCGCAGCCACCAGCCCAGCGCGAAGAACGGCAGCAGTCCGAGCGTGCGCGACAGTGAGAAGGTCGAATCGACGTTGGGCAGATACCCCGCGCCGATCGAGATCGCGACGGTCCACGCCAGCGGCCAGCGCAGCAGCGCGAGGTACGGCAGAACGAGCCGGAAGATCCCGAGCGCGAGCAGGAACCACAGCGTCCACGAGGGCTGCGTCGGGTTGGGATTGGCCTGCCCCTCGACGAGCCACTTCGTCAGGGTCCACAGCGTCTCGAAGATGACGTACGGCACCAGGATGTCGGTGATGACGCGCGCCATCTGCCGGGCGCCCGGCGAATCCGACTTCGAGAAGTAGCCCGAGATGATGGCGAACGCCGGCATGTGGAACGCATACACGACGAGATACAGGCCGAGCGCGATGTCGGAGTCGTACGTCAGCCGCTGGATCGCGTGGCCGAGCACGACGAGCACGATGCACGCGAAGCGGGCGTTGTCCCAGAACGGGGTGCGCGGCTTCGGGCGCGGGGAATCGATCGTCCCCGTCGCGGGGGAGCGCGATTGGGCGGCGGCGGCCGCATTCGAGGGATCCGTCATGACGCGTCGTCAGCTTATCCTGGGGCCCGACATCTCGCGGATGCCGGGGGTCGCGGCATCCGTCGGGAATATCCCGTGCGCCACCGCGTTGGACCGATTACATTCACGTGCATACATAATGGGTGTCGAAGACACTCGGAGACGGAAGAGGGATCGTGAGCGACAACACCACCGGGTCGGGCATCCAGTTCGGCATCTTCTCGGTCAGCGACATCACGCAGGACCCGACGACGGGACAGACCCCGAGCGAAGCGGAGAAGATCCGCGACGCCGTCACGATCGCCCGCCACGCCGAAGCCGTCGGACTCGACGTCTATGCGCTGGGCGAGCACCACAACCCGCCGTTCTGGTCGTCGAGCCCCACGACGACGCTGGCCTACATCGCGGCGCAGACCGAGCGGCTCGTGCTGTCGACGGCGACGACGCTCATCACGACGAACGACCCCGTGAAGATCGCCGAGGACTATGCGATGCTGCAGCACCTCTCGGGCGGCCGCATGGACCTCATGCTCGGGCGCGGCAACACCGGCCCCGTCTATCCGTGGTTCGGCAAGGACATCCGGCAGGGCCTGCCGCTCGCGATCGAGAGCTACAACCTGCTGCACCGCCTGTGGCACGAGGACGTCGTGGACTGGGAAGGCAAGTTCCGCACGCCCCTGCAGGGCTTCACGTCGACGCCGCGCCCGCTCGACGGCGTCGCGCCGTTCGTCTGGCACGGCTCGATCCGCACGCCTGAGATCGCCGAGCAGGCGGCCTATTACGGCGACGGCTTCTTCGCGAACAACATCTTCTGGCCGGCCGAGCACTACCAGCGCCTCATCGCGCTGTATCGACAGCGCTACGCGCACTACGGCCATGGCACGCCCGAACAGGCGATCGTGGGCATCGGGGGGCAGGCGTTCATGGCGAAGAACTCGCAGGACGCCGTGCGCGCGTTCCGCCCCTACTTCGACAACGCCCCCGTCTACGGCCACGGACCGAGCCTCGAGGACTTCAGCGAGATGACCCCGCTCACGGTCGGGTCGCCGCAGCATGTCATCGACCGGTACGCCGGCATGCGCGACCTGTACGGCGACTTCCAGCGTCAGCTGTTCCTCATGGACCACGCGGGGCTCCCGCTCAAGACGGTGCTCGAGCAGCTCGACCTGCTCGGCGGCGAGGTCGTGCCCGTGCTGCGCCGGGAACTCCAGCAGAACCGCCCCGCCGACGTTCCGGATGCACCGACCCACGCGGCGCGCGTCACGGCGATCTACGGCGACGGGCCGGCGCGCGAAGCGCGACCCGCAGCCAACCGCGGCGACAACCTCACGGGCGGTTCGCCGTACCAGGACGCCCCGGCGCCGGTCGGTTCGGCATTCGGCGCGGCCGCGACACGGCAGGAGGCCTGACATGACCAGCAGCACCGCACCTCGACGGATCGCCGTCGTCTCGGCAGGACTGTCGAATCCCTCGTCGACGCGCATGCTCGCCGACCGGCTCGTCGCCGCGACCGCGACGGCGCTGCGCGATGGGCAGCAGATCGAGGCGACGTTCGACACGTTCGAGCTGCGCGACTACGCGCACGACGTCACGAACAACCTGCTCACCGGCTTCGCGCCGGCTCCGCTCGAGTCGATGATCAACACCGTCGTCTCAGCCGACGCGGTCATCGCCGTGACGCCCATCTTCTCGACGAGCTATTCGGGCCTGTTCAAGTCGTTCATCGACGTGCTCGATCCCGACGCCCTGGCCGGAAAGCCCGTGCTCATCGGGGCCAACGGCGGAACGGCCCGTCATTCGCTCGCGATCGACTATGCGATCCGGCCGCTGTTCGCCTACCTGCACACCGAGCCCGTGTCGACGGGGGTCTTCGCCGCGTCGAGCGACTGGGGCGCGGCGGCAGACGACGTCGCGCCGCTGGCCGCACGCATCGAGCGCGGTGCGCGCGAGCTGGCCGAGGCCATCGCACGCAAGGCGCCGGCGACATCGAGCGATCCGTTCGACCCCGCGAACTACCTCGGAGAAGGCCGCTCCTTCGGACACCTGCTGGGTGGTCTCGCGGGGGAGTAGTCCGCGGCGAGGTTCACCGCCACCCGCTGTTCAGCTCTCCCACGCGCTCTCGAGCCGTGGGAGGCTGGACTCACGGGCGGTCGGCGACAGAGGCGCCGTCACTCCTTGCCGAAGGGCGGAAGATCGTCGGCGGGCTGTTCGCCCTCGAACGGCGGCTCGCCGTCCGAACCGTTCAGGTCGGGCAGCTCGTCTGCCTCTTTCGAGATCTCGTTGAAGGTGGGATCGAAAACCACGGTCGTGCCTCCTCAGCCGCTCTTGCGCCGGAACTCGCGCTTGGTCTTCGCGGAGTGCGTGCCGTGGACGGCCGAATCACCGTCCAGGTGCGCCTCGCCTTCGCGATGATGCGCGTTCTTCTTCTCGAGCGCCTCCTTGAACTTGCGCTTCATCTCCTCGGAGGGGGTGGTTGCGTCGTCGGTGCTCATGCTCCCCACCTTCCCACGGCCGACAGCACGACGCCACACGGGACGCGCAGAGGATACCGCCCCGCCGCACTGGTAGGCTCGATGAGGTTGCCCATGCGGCATCCGCTCAATTCAACATGAGCTCATGGAGCAGGCCGGCAGCAAGCTGGTCCCCTGTAGTGGGTTCCTCGTCGCATCGTGCGCCGGGTGACTTTCTCCTGGTGGCCAGCGCAGGCGGTCTCGCGGAATCTTCGCGTGCGCCGATAATCTGCCTGTTCCTGCTCCTTCGCGAAGCTCGCGCGTCACACGGACCCGCGAGCCTAAACAAAGAAGGAGAGACCTCTTGGAAGGTCCTGAAATCACCGCTTCCGAAGCCGTCCTCGACAATGGACGCTTCGGCACCCGCACGATCCGGTTCGAGGCCGGACGCCTCGCACAGCAGGCACAGGGCGCAGTCGCCGCCTATCTCGACGAGGAGACGATGCTCCTCTCGGCCACGAGTGCCGGAAAGCACCCGCGCGAAGGCTTCGACTTCTTCCCGCTGACGGTCGACGTCGAGGAGCGCTCGTACGCCGCCGGGAAGATCCCCGGCTCGTTCTTCCGGCGCGAGGGTCGTCCCTCGACCGAGGCGATCCTGGTCTGCCGCCTGATCGACCGGCCGCTGCGCCCGTCGTTCGTCGAGGGGCTGCGCAACGAAGTCCAGATCGTCATCACGGTGCTCTCGATCGCACCGGGCGAGTACTACGACGCCCTCGCGATCAACGCCGCGTCGATGTCCACTCAGATCTCGGGCCTGCCGTTCTCCGGCCCGATCGCCGGCGTGCGTCTCGCGCTCATCCCGGGCCAGGGCGAGCACGCCGACCAGTGGGTCGCGTTCCCCAACGCCGAGCAGGTCGAGCAGGCCGTCTTCGACCTCATGGTCGCGGGCCGTGTTCGCCCCGACGGCGAGGTCGCGATCATGATGGTCGAGGCCGAGGCGACCGAGAACAGCTGGAACCTCATCAAGGCCGGCGCCACCAAGCCGAGCGAAGAGGTCGTGGCCGAGGGTCTGGAAGCGGCCAAGCCGTTCATCACCGAGCTGGTCGCGGCGCAGAACGTGCTCGCGAACTCGGCGGCGAAGGAGATCCAGCCCTACCCCGTCTTCCCGCCGTACAGCTCCGAGGTCTACGACTTCGTCGCGACCCGCGCGCACGACGAGCTGGCGGGCATCTACCAGATCGCCGACAAGACCGAGCGCAACTCCGCTGACGACGCCCTCAAGGACCGCGTCAAGGCTGAGCTGATCGCGGCGACCGAAGCGAACGAGCTTCCCGCCGCGGCTCCGCTGGAGTTCTCGGCGGCGTACAAGTCCGTCACGAAGAAGATCGTGCGCGGCCGCATCCTCACCGAAGGCGCCCGCATCGACGGTCGTGGTCTCGCGGACATCCGCGCGCTCGATGCCGAGGTCCAGGTCATCCCGCGCGTGCACGGCTCGGCGATCTTCCAGCGCGGCGAGACGCAGATCCTCGGCGTCACGACGCTCAACATGCTCAAGATGGAGCAGCAGATCGACTCGCTGTCGCCCACGACGAGCAAGCGCTACATGCACCACTACAACTTCCCGCCCTACTCGACCGGTGAGACCGGCCGGGTCGGCAGCCCGAAGCGGCGCGAGATCGGGCACGGCTTCCTGGCCGAGCGCGCGCTCATGCCCGTGCTGCCCACGCGCGAGGAGTTCCCGTACGCGATCCGTCAGGTGTCCGAGGCTTTGAGCTCGAACGGCTCGACCTCGATGGGTGCCGTCTGCGCCTCGACCCTGTCGTTGCTCAACGCGGGCGTCCCGCTGCGCGCGGCCGTCGCGGGCATCGCGATGGGACTCGTCTCGGACGAGGTCGACGGGCAGACGCGCTACGCCGCGCTGACCGACATCCTCGGCGCCGAAGACGCCCTCGGTGACATGGACTTCAAGGTCGCCGGCACGAGCGAGTTCGTCACGGCGATCCAGCTCGACACGAAGCTCGACGGCATCCCGTCGTCGGTGCTCTCGGCGGCGCTCACGCAGGCCAAGGAAGCGCGTCTGACGATCCTCGGTGTGCTCAACGCGGCCATCGACGGCCCCGACGAGATGGCGCCGACCGCTCCGCGCGTCATCAGCGTGCAGATCCCGGTCGACAAGATCGGTGAGCTCATCGGGCCCAAGGGCAAGACGATCAACGCGATCCAGGACGAGACCGGCGCGCAGATCTCGATCGAAGAGGACGGCACCGTCTACATCGGTGCGACCGACGGACCCGCGGCCGAGGCCGCGCGTGCACAGGTCAACGCGATCGCGAACCCGACGAACCCCGAGATCGGCGAGCAGTTCCTCGGAACCGTCGTCAAGATCGCGACGTTCGGCGCGTTCATCTCGCTCCTGCCCGGCAAGGACGGCCTGCTGCACGTCAGCGAGGTTCGCAAGCTCGCCGGCGGCAAGCGGGTCGAGAACGTCGACGACGTGCTGTCGGTGGGTCAGAAGCTGCTTGTCCGCATCACCAAGATCGATGACCGCGGCAAGCTCTCGCTCGAGCCCGTCGTCGAAGAGGAGGCCGCCGAGGCCGCCGCCGAGGCGCCCGCCGAGGACTGAGTCCTTCCGCTGTCCGACCGGATGCCCGCTCCCCACATCGGGGGCGGGCATCCGTCGTCTTCGGGGTGTGCGCCGACACCGGCAACGAGAACGTTATGAAATGTTTACCGACCGGATGCCCGTCCTCGCGGTCGTGTCCGTGCTCTGCCTTACCCTCTAAGTACGCGCCGGGGGGTGCAGCGGGCGAACGTCACGCAGGTTCCTCGACGGTACGCCGGTGTACGGGGGTGGAAGATGAATGCGTTCGGCGGCGGCCCTGAGGTCTCCGCGCCGAGGGCCCGGACCACGGTCCCGGGTTCACCGTTCCTGCATCCCTCCGCTCCGATTCCCGTGCAGGGCCCGCCCATCGGGCACGGCGTGCGGGTGCCGCTGGGCGAGTCGGGACTCGATGTCTTCCCGCTGATCCTCGGCGGGGCCGAGTTCGGCTGGAACGTCGATCTCGAGTCGAGCCACGAGATCCTCGATGCCTACGTCGAGCGCGGCGGCAACATCGTGCACACCTCCGATCGGTTCTCGGGCGGGCGCAGCGAGCACATCATCGGCCAGTGGACGCACTCCCGCGGACTGCGAGACGACGTCGTGCTGGCCGTGCGGGTCGGCGGTCACCCCGACAATCCCGGCCTCGGCGCGGTGAGCCTCGTCCGCTCCGTCGAAGCCTCGCTCGCGAGACTGCGCACGGATCGCATCGACGTGCTCTACCTCGACGCGACGACGGATGCGACGGCGCCGCTCGACGACACCCTCGCGACGGCGGAGTGGCTGATCGGGGCGGGCAAGGTCCGCGCCATCGGCGCCGTCGGATACACGGCCGCACAACTCGTCGAGGCCCGCATCTTCGCCTCGGCCGGGTTCCCGCGCGTCACGGTGCTTGACGTTCCGTTCAACATCGTGCGTCGCCACGAGTTCGACCACGACCTGCGCCTCGTCGCGGGAGCGCAGAACATCGCCGTGACGCCGTCGCACGCGCTCGAGCACGGTTTCCTCGCGGGGCGCCATCGCACGCGCACGCGCGGGAGTCAGTCGGTGCGTGGCGCGCAGATCGCCGCGAACCTCAACCGCCGGGGCAACCGCACTCTGCGGGCACTCGATTTCGTCGGCGCCGAGCTCGGCGTGCCCGATGCCGCCGTCGCGGTGGCGTGGCTGCTCGCGCAGAAGCTCGTCACGGCGCCGATCATCAACGCCTACGCCCCGAGCCACGTCGAAGAACTCGTGCAGGGCGTCGGCGTCAACCTCAATCGTGCGCAGCTGGCCGACATCGCCCGCGCGTCGGAGTAAGTCATGAGCGGCCGTGCCCCGCGAACCGTGACATAGGGTGGAAGGGCGCCCTGCAGGGCCCCAAACCCTCAACGGAGTGATGAGCGTGACGCACTACATCTATCTTGTGCGGCATGGCGAGCATCAGGATGCGGAACACGGCCTCACCGATGGCCCGCTGTCGCCGCGCGGTCGCCGTCAGGCGGCTCTGCTCGCCGACCGGCTATCGGGCGTCCCCTTCGACGCCGTCTGGCATTCGCCGCTGATGCGCGCGGCCGAGACGGCGAGCGTCGTGGCAGAGCGGATGCCCGCGCTCTCGCCGCAGCCGTCGGCACTGCTGTTCGACTGTTTCCCGACCGGCATGACCGAGGACACCCCTGCCGGTTACGAACCCTTCTTCGGGGCCGTCACCGAGGCCGAGGTCGAGGCGGGCCGTGCGCAGATGGGCGACGCGGTCGCCGAGTACCTCGTGCGCAAGAGCGGCGAGGTGCACGAACTGCTCATCACGCACAACTTCGTCATCGCCTGGTTCGTCCGCGAAGTGCTGCAAGCGCCGGAGTGGCGCTGGATGACACTCAACCAGGCGAACTGCGGGCTCACGGTGCTCTCGCAGAAGCAGGGCCGACCCTGGACGCTGCTCTCGCACAACGACCTCGAGCACCTGCCCTTCGAACTGCGCACCGGTCTGCCCGAGCCGCCGCCGATCTAGCCTGCAGCATCGAGCACGCCGCCGTGCCCGCGGGTGGCGTCGGGGCGTCGTGGAGGAATCCGCGGCGCGGGCCGAAGCCTAGGATGGAAGATATGACGACGCGTGTGGCCATCGTGGGGGGAACCGGCAAGCTCGGTGCCATCATCCGCGAGGTGGTCGAGTCCGAAGAGGGGTTCGAGGTCACCGCCGTGCTGTCCTCGGCATCGTCCCTCGACGAGATCGACGACACCGACCTCGTCGTCGACGCGTCCACCCCGGCCGTCTCGATCGAGGTCGTGCGCGCCGCGATCGAGCGCGGCGTCAACGTGCTCGTGGGCACGTCGGGCTGGTCGTCGGAGCGCATCGCGCTCGTGCGACCGCTCGTCGAGGCCGCCGGCACGGGCGCCGTCTTCATCCCGAACTTCTCGATCGGCTCCGTGCTCGGGTCGGCCCTCGCCGCCGCCGCCGCGCCGTTCTTCCCCTCGGCCGAGATCATCGAGGCGCACCGTGACACCAAGATCGACTCGCCCAGCGGCACGGCCGTGCGCACGGCCGAGCTGATCGCCGCTGCGCGCTCCGAGGTCGGCCCCGTCGAAGCACCGCACGTGGACCAGCGGGCGCGCGGCCAGCAGGTCGCGAGCGTTCCCGTCCACTCCTTGCGGCGGCCGGGCGTCATCGCCCGGCAAGAGTCGGTCCTGTCCGGACCCGGTGAGTCGCTCACGATCGTGCACGACACCGTCGAGCCGGCGCAGGCCTATGGCCCCGGCATCCGGATCGCCCTGACCGCTGCCCGCGACGCGACGGGTGTCGTCGTGGGGCTGGATGCGTTCTTGAACATGAAGGTCGGCGCATGAGCGCGCGTCTGGGTGTCGCCGTCATGGCGGTGCTGCTCGTGCTGTACATCGTCATCGCCGGATACCGCGGCGTGCAGCTGATGTTCAGCGGTCACCCCCTGGGGGTCGCGATGGGCGCTGCGCTCGTCGTCGTTCCGCTCGTGGCGATGTGGGCGCTCGGGCGCGAGCTGTGGTTCGGTGTGCGCGCGCAGCAGCTCGGCACTCGCCTCGAGAAAGAAGACGCGCTGCCCGCCGAGCAGGTCGCCGTGCGTCCGAGCGGGCGGGTGCTGCGCGACGAAGCGGATGCCGTCTTCCCGGTCTACCGCGCCGACGTCGAGGCGCACCCCGACGACTGGCGAGCGTGGTACCGCCTCGGCCTCGCGTACGACGCGTCCGGCGACCGCAAGCGGGCGCGCGAGGCCGTGCGCAGCGCGGTGCGGCTCGAACGCCGAGCCTGATCACATCGCGGCCGGCACCGCCGCCGCGACCGCCTCTTCGACCGTCGTATGCCGGAAACGGAATCCGCTGCGCTCGAGCACATCGGGGACGACGTGCATGTCCGCCGTGAGCAAAGCGTCCGTGGCATCCGCGCCCAGGACGAGCTTGATGGCCGGAACCGGCGCGCGCAGCAGGTACGGCCGATTCATGCGCATCGCGAGGGCGAAGCCGAGGTCGTTCGCCGTGGCTCGCGTCGGCCCGGTCAGGTTCACCGGTCCCGTCGTGCCCGAATCGATCACGTGCCGGATCGCGCGCACCTCGTCATCGAGCGAGATCCACGGCCAGGCCTGCGTGCCGCGGCCGATCGGTCCGCTGATCCCGAGCTTCGTGAGCAGCAGGAGAGGCGCCAGCACGCCGCGCGCGTGCACGATGGGCGCGGTCCGCAGCGTCGTGACGCGCGCCTGCGCTCCGGCCGCACGCGCCGCGGACTCCCACTCGCCGCACAGATCGGCCAGGAACGACTCACCGCGCGGCGCATCCTCGGTGAGCGCGACGCCGGGGGCGGAGCCGTACCAGCCGACGGCCGAGGCGGACACGAACGCGGGCGCGTCGGCGCCGAGGTCGCGAAGGGCGCGGGCCAGCGCGCGGGTCGGCGTGATCCGCGACCACAGCAGTGTGTTCTTATACCGCTTCGTCCACGGGAAGCGGCCGATGCTCGCCCCGTTGAGGCCGACGACGGCGTCGGCGCCCTCGAGCACGGCCGGATCGAGGGGCGTGGCATCCGTCAGCCATTCGATCTCGTCGGCCGCGCGAGGCGCCCGCCGCACAAGGCGGGTGACCTCCACGCCGTCGGCGCGCAGGCTGTCGACGAGGGCGGTGCCGATGAGCCCGGAAGAACCCGCGACGACGATGCGCCGCGGGTTCGTCGGAGAATCAGGCAAGCGTCGCCTCGAGGGTGATGTCGATCCCGGCGAGGGCCTGCGAGACGGGGCATCCCGTCTTCGCCTCTTCGGCGAGGCGCTCGAAGTCCTCGCTCGAAAGGCCGGGGACCACGGCGTTGACGTTGAGGTGGCTTCCCGTGATGCCCGTGCCCGGCTTGAACGTGACGGATGCCGTCGTGTCGACCGAGTCGGGAGGAGTGCCGTTGCCCGCCAGAGCGTGCGAGAGCGCCATGCTGAAGCACGACGCGTGCGCCGCGGCGATGAGCTCTTCGGGCGTCGTGACCGACGTCGAGCCCTCGCTGCGGGCCTTCCAGTTGATGTCGAAGGTGCCCAGGCCCGACGAGACGAAGGTGACTTCGCCGGATCCGTCGGTCAGACCGCCCCTCCATGCGGTGGTGGCTTCGCTCGTGACAGTCATCAGAACCTCCCATGGTCGGGGCCTCCGCGCTCCGGACGCCACGTCGCCAGCCTAACGACCCCCGCGCGGCGGCGCGACGGTGGGCGACAGCCCGCGGGCACCGTGGCGCGGGTATCGTGGCAGCCGTGACGACGGCGATCCCCACCCCCTACGAAGACCTGCTCCGCGACGTGCTCGACCACGGGACCCACAAGGACGACCGGACGGGCACGGGCACGACGAGCGTCTTCGGGCGTCAGCTGCGCTACGACCTCTCGCAGGGCTTCCCGCTCATCACGACCAAGCGCGTGCACTTCAAGTCGATCGCCTACGAGTTGCTGTGGTTCCTGCGCGGCGAGTCGAACGTCGGGTGGTTGCAGAGCAACGGCGTCACCATCTGGGACGAATGGGCGGATGCCGCGGGCGAACTCGGCCCCGTCTACGGTGTGCAGTGGCGGTCGTGGCCGACGCCCGACGGCGGTCAGATCGACCAGATCTCGGAGGTCATCGAGCAGATCGGCGCTGACCCGGACTCGCGGCGCCTCATCGTGTCGGCGTGGAATCCGGCCGACATCCCGGAGATGGCGCTCGCACCGTGCCACGCGCTCTTCCAGTTCTACGTCGCCGACGGCAAGCTGTCGTGCCAGCTCTACCAGCGCAGCGCCGACATGTTCCTGGGGGTGCCGTTCAACATCGCGTCGTACGCGCTGCTGACGATCATGATCGCCCAGCAGACGGGGCTCGAACCCGGAGATTTCGTGTGGACGGGCGGTGACTGCCACATCTACGACAACCACCTCGAGCAGGTGCGCGAGCAGCTCAGCCGCGACCCGTACCCGCTTCCGGCACTGCGCCTCACGCGCACACCGGAGTCGATCTTCGACTACACGTACGAGGACTTCGCCGTCGAGGACTACCGGCACCACCCGGCCATCCGCGCCGCGGTGGCGGTATGACCGCGCGCGTCGGGCTCGTCTGGGCCGAGGCGGCCGACCGCGTGATCGGCGCCGACGGCGGCATGCCGTGGCACGTGCCCGAGGACCTCGCGCATTTCAAGGCGGTCACGATGGGATCGCCCGTCGTCATGGGCCGGCGCACGTGGGAGTCCTTTCCCGACCGGTTCCGGCCGCTGCCGGGTCGTCGCAACATCGTCGTGACCCGCAACGGGCAGTGGCGGGCCGACGGCGCTGAGCGGGCGGCATCCCTCGACGAGGCCCTCGCGCTCGCGGGGCCGGAACGCGCGTGGGTGATCGGCGGGGGAGCGCTCTTTCGCGAAGCCATCGCGCGGGCGGATCTGCTCGAGGTCACCGAGCTCGACCTCGAGGTCGACGGCGACACGTTCGCGCCGGACCGCGAGGGGTGGCGGGTCGTCGACGTCGAGCCGGCCGAGGGATGGCGCACCTCGCGCACCGGCATCCGGTTCCGCTTCCTGAAGCTGGAGCCGCGCTCGTAGGCTGTCGGCATGACGATCGCCCTCATCACCGGAGCGAGCTCGGGTCTCGGCGCCGAATACGCGCGTCAGCTGGCCGCCCGCGGTGCGGACCTCGTGCTCGTCGCACGGGACCGCGACGCGCTCGAGGCGCTCGCGGCCGAACAGCGGCGCGTCAACGGCGTCGCGGTGGAAGTGCTCGTCGCAGACCTGCTCGAGCCTCGCCAGCGCGAGAAGGTCGAGGCGCGGCTGCTCGATGCGACCAGGCCCGTCCAGCTGCTCGTCAACAACGCGGGATACGGCCTGCCGCTCGCCTTCGAGCGCAACCACATCGACGACGAGGCCCGGCACCTGGAGCTGCACGTCGAGGTGCCGATGCGGCTGATGCACGCGGCACTGGGGCCGATGCTGGCGCGGGGGAGCGGGCGCATCATCAACATCGCGTCGGTCGCGGCGTTCATCCCGCGTTCGACGTACGGTGCGGTGAAGGGCTGGGTCGTGAGCTTCAGCCGCTGGGCGAACGGCGTCTACGCGCCTCGCGGTGTGACCGTGACGGCGGTCTGCCCCGGGTTCACCCACACGAACTTCCACGAGCGCGCGGGCCTGCCGCCGGGGCGGGAGGGCGTGCCGGGCTGGATGTGGCTCGATGCGCGGCAGGTCGTCGCGGCCTCGCTGCGCGACGCGGCGCGCAGCAAGGCCGTGTCGGTGCCTTCGCTGAAGTACAAGCTGCTCGTCGCGCTGACGCGGTTCGTGCCGGCACCGCTCGCCGCCAGGGCCGGCAGCACGGGGCGCTGACCGGGCAGTGCGTCGCCGGGCGGCTCGTGCTCCCGCTAGCCTGAATGCATGACGCACTCCGGCAATCCCTTCGGTCAGGTGCTCGTCGCGCTCGTCACCCCCATGACGGCCGACGGCGAAGTCGACTGGCCCGCCGTCGAGAAGCACATCGACGACGTCATCACCGCCGGCGCCGACGGCATCGTCGTCACCGGCACGACGGGCGAGACCTCGACCCTCACCGACGTCGAGAAGATCCGCCTCGTCGAGGTCGGCAAGGACGTCTCCGCCGGCCGCGCCAAGATCATCACGGGCGGCGGCTCGAACGAGACCGCCCATGCGATCGAGCTGTACAAGGCGAGCGAGCGCGCGGGCGCCGACGGCATCATGATCGTCACGCCGTACTACAACAAGCCCACGCAGGCGGGCATCCTGACGCACTTCCGCCTCGTCGCGGACGCGACCGATCTGCCGGTCATCCTCTACGACATCCCCGGGCGCACGGGGGTTCCGATCAAGTACGAGACCATCCTGCGCCTGGCCAAGCACCCCAACATCCTCGCGATCAAAGACGCCAAGGGCGACTTCAGCGAGGTGAGCCGCGTGCTCAACCAGACCGACCTGATGTACTTCTCGGGCGACGACGCCAACGTGCTGCCGCACCTGGCGATCGGTGCGGCGGGCCTCATCGGCGTGACGGCCAACGTCGCGGCAGCACCGTACCGCGTCATCATCGACGCCGTCAACGCGGGGGACCTGCACAAGGCGACGGCGGCGCACAAGCAGCTCGAGCCGCTCGTGCGCGCCGTCATGACGCACGTGCCGGGCACCGTCGCGGCGAAGTACATCCTGCACGGGCTCGGTCGCATCTCGAGTCCGCGCGTCCGGCTCCCGCTCGTGGGGCCCGAGGAGTGGGAGGCCGCCAAGATCGAAGACGAGCTCGCGCTCGTGTCCGATGTGCCCGGCACCGACTTCTCGAACTTCCGCCCCGACCGCAACGCCGCCGCCGGCGGCGCGCTGCCGAAGGTGTCCGGAACGACCAGATGATTCCGCCGCGACGGCGGTGACAGACACATTCCCGGATGCCGCGGCATCCGGCTCGTCGGCCTGAAGAGGTCGTCGACAACCGAGGAGGCACACCATGCCCAACAGTCCGTTCGACCCGCCCGCTCTCGAGAAGGGGACCCTGCGGATCACGCCGATCGGCGGCCTCGGCGAGGTGGGCCGCAACATGACGGTCTTCGAATACGAGGGCAAGCTCCTCATCGTCGACTGCGGAGTGCTGTTCCCCGAAGAGCACCAGCCGGGCGTCGACCTGATCCTGCCCGACTTCGAGCCGATCAAGGATCGACTCGACGACGTCGTGGGGGTCGTGCTCACGCACGGTCACGAGGACCACATCGGCGCCGTGCCGTACCTGCTGCGCCTCAAGCGCGACATCCCCCTGATCGGATCGGGGCTCACGCTCGCCCTCACCGAGGCGAAGCTCAAAGAGCACCGGATCAAGCCCTTCACCCTCACGGTGAAAGAGGGCGAGCGCGAGCAGCTCGGACCGTTCGACCTCGAGTTCGTCGCGGTGAACCACTCGATCCCCGACGCTCTCGCCGTCGCGATCCGCACCCCCGCGGGGATGGCGCTGGCGACCGGCGACTTCAAGATGGACCAGCTGCCGCTCGATGGCCGGCTGACCGACCTGCGGGCCTTCTCGCGGCTCGGCGAAGAGGGCATCGACCTGTTCCTCGTCGACTCGACGAACGCCGATGTGCCGGGCTTCACTCCGCTCGAGCGTGAGATCGGACCGGTCCTCGATCAGGTCATCGGCCGTGCCCCGCGACGCGTCGTCGTCGCGAGCTTCTCCAGCCACATCCACCGTGTGCAGCAGGTTCTGGATGCCGCGGCGGCGCACGGTCGCCGCGTGGCACTTCTGGGTCGCAGCATGGTGCGCAACATGACGATCGCCGAAGACCTCGGCTACCTCAAGGTGCCCGAGGGCGTGCTGATCGACTACAAGAAGGCGCGCCACCTGCCCGACAACGAGATCGTGTACATGTCGACGGGGTCGCAGGGCGAGCCGATGGCCGTGCTCAGCCGCATGGCGAACCTCGATCACGAGATCGAGCCGGGCGAGGGCGACACCGTCATCCTCGCCTCGAGCCTCATTCCGGGAAACGAGAACGCGATCTACCGCGTCATCGACGGGCTGACCAAGCTCGGCGCCAACGTCGTGCACAAGGGCAATGCCAAAGTGCACGTGTCCGGTCACGCCGCCGCCGGCGAGCTGCTGTACTGCTACAACATCCTCAAGCCCCGCAACGTCCTGCCCGTGCACGGCGAGTACCGCCACCTCATGGCCAACGCCCGCCTGGCGCAGGAGACGGGGATCGCCCCCGAGCGCACGATCATCGCCGAGAACGGCACCGTGATGGATCTGCGCGACGGTGACGTCGAGGTCGTCGGCCAGCTCGATCTCGGCTTCGTCTACGTCGACGGCTCGAGCGTCGGCGAGATCACCGACGCCGACCTCAAGGACCGCCGCATCCTGGGCGAAGAGGGCTTCATCTCGGTCATCGTCGTCGTCGACGCCACGACGGGCAAGGTCATCTCGGGACCCGACATCCACGCCCGCGGCTTCGCCGAGGACGACGCCGTGTTCGACAGCGTCAAGCCCAAGATCGCGGCAGCGCTCGCCGAGGCGGCGCAGTCGGGCGTGCGCGATCAGCACGCGCTCGCGCAGGTCGTGCGCCGCACGATCGGGCGCTGGGTGAACCAGTCGCTGCGCCGCCGACCGATGATCGTTCCGCTCGTCATCGAGGCGTGAGGATGCCGCGCGCCCAGCGCGTCGTCGACTGATTCGCGGCTCCCCGACCGTCCCGAAGGGTCGCGTCGCTCCCGGAATTGTCCGAGGCGGCGCGTACCGTGGGGGAATGGCCAGGAGCTCAAGCCCGACCAAGAATGGTCGTGCGCCCGCACGCGGATCGTCGTCGCGCGCCCGCAAACCCGAGCCGGCGCCCAAGCGATACGTCGGCGACGACGAACGACCGTCCGGATTCGTCCGCGCCTGGCTCGCCGTCGCTCACGCGACGGGCGGGCTGTTCCGCACGTTCGGCCCCGAGACGCTCGAGAAGGACCAGCGCCGCGACGGCTTCCCGTTCCTGCTCGTGCTGCTCGCCGTCGCCGGTGCCGTCAACGAGTGGTTCTTCATCGGCAGCGACGTCGCCGCGACGATCAGCGCCTACAGCGTGGGCGGACTGCTCGGCCGCGAGGCGTTCGTGCTGCCCGTCCTGCTTCTCGTGCTCGCCGGCTGGCTCTTCCGGCATCCGTCTTCCGTCCATGACAACGGCCGCATCGGCATCGGCTTCGGCCTGCTCGTATGGACCGTCGCGGGCTTCTGCCACGTCGCGGGAGGCCGCCCGCAGCCGAACTCCGGACTGCCCGCTCTCAGCGAAGCGGGAGGCCTGTTCGGCTGGATGATCGGCGAGCCCGTCGCGATGCTGCTGACCGACGTCGGCGCGTACATCGTGCTGTCGCTGCTGGCCGTGCTGAGCATCCTGATCATCACCAAGACGCCGCCGAACCGGATCGGCCACCGCCTGGGCGAGCTCTACGCCTGGATGTTCGGCGCCGAACCGCGTGCCCCCAAGTCCACCGTCGAGTTCACCGAGACCCCCGAGGGCGACGGGGAAGATTCGGCACTGCCGTGGTGGCGTCGCAACAAGACCGGTCGCGAGAAAGACCCCGAAGACGGCCTCGGGTCGCAGGATCTCACCGAGCTGCTGCCGGTCGGATCGCCCCAGGGCGGGTTCGAGCAGGCCATCGCACCGCCCTCGCCGCCGCCGCCGGTGCCGACGACCGACGCCCTCACCGAGGTCATCGACCCTGCCGTGCTGTCGGCGGCGAAGGCTGCGAAGCGCTCGGGCACGGGCCTGCGCGACGACGACACGCACGACCAGGCCGACGACGGCATGCTGCCGGGACTCGACGGCGTGGGCACGGACGGCCCGCAGTCCTCGGCCGACTACCGGCTGCCCTCGGTCGATGCGCTGGCGGCGGGAACGCCGCACAAGGCGCGGTCCGAGGCCAACGACACCGTCGTGCGTGCCATCACGAACGTCTTCGAGCAGTTCTCCGTCGACGCCAAGGTCACGGGTTTCTCCCGCGGGCCGACGGTCACGCAGTACGAGATCGAGGTCGGTCCCGGCGTCAAGGTCGAGCGCATCACAGCGCTCACGAACAACATCGCCTACGCGGTCGCCTCGAACGAGGTGCGCATCCTCGCGCCGATCCCCGGCAAGAGCGCGATCGGCGTCGAGATCCCCAACGCCGACCGCGAGATCGTGACGCTCGGCGACGTCCTGCGCTCGCAGAACGCCGTGCGATCGACGCACCCCATGACGATCGGCGTCGGAAAGGACGTCGGCGGCGGTTACGTCGTGGCGAACCTCGCGAAGATGCCCCACCTGCTGGTCGCGGGCTCGACCGGGTCGGGCAAGTCGAGCTTCGTGAACTCGATGATCACGAGTCTGCTCATGTGCGCCAAGCCGACCGACGTGCGCATGGTGCTGATCGACCCGAAGCGGGTCGAGCTGACCTCGTACGCCGGCGTACCGCATCTCATCACCCCGATCATCACGAACCCCAAGAAGGCCGCAGAGGCGCTGCAGTGGGTCGTGAAAGAGATGGACATGCGCTACGACGACCTCGCGTCGTTCGGCTTCCGCCACATCGACGACTTCAACAAGGCGGTCGTCGCCGACGAGATCCAGCTGCCCGCGGGCAGCGAGCGCGTGCTCAAGCCGTACCCGTACCTGCTCGTCGTCGTCGACGAGCTCGCAGACCTCATGATGGTGGCTCCCCGCGACGTCGAGGACTCGATCGTCCGCATCACGCAGCTCGCCCGAGCGAGCGGCATCCACCTGGTCCTCGCGACGCAACGGCCTTCGGTCGACGTCGTGACGGGGCTCATCAAGGCGAACGTCCCCTCCCGTCTCGCCTTCGCCGTCACGAGCGTCACGGATTCGCGCGTCATCCTCGACCAGCCCGGTGCCGATCGGCTCATCGGGCAGGGTGACGGGCTCTTCCTGCCGATGGGCACGTCGAAGGCTCTGCGTGTGCAGGGCGCGTGGGTGAGCGAAGCCGAGATCGAGAAGGTCGTCAAGCACGTCACGAACCAGGCGCGACCCGAGTACCGCTCCGATGTCGCGGCCGTCGTCGAGAAGAAAGAGATCGATGCCGACATCGGCGACGACCTCGAGCTGCTCCTGGCGGCGGCCGAGCTCATCGTCTCGACGCAGTTCGGCTCGACCTCGATGCTGCAGCGCAAGCTGCGGGTCGGCTTCGCGAAGGCCGGGCGACTCATGGATCTGCTCGAATCGCGCGAGATCGTCGGCCCCTCCGAGGGGTCCAAGGCCCGCGACGTGCTCGTCACGAACGAGCAGCTGCCGGGCGTGCTCGCACGGCTTCGCGGTGACGACGTGCCCGAACCGGCGGCATCCGATCCCTACGGGCCCGACGCGGCAGAGACCCAGTTCGACGGCTACGAGGTCGTCGAGAGTGACGAGGGCTCCGAAGACGCGTGGGGACTCACGGGGCGCGATTGACCTCGCGGCGCGGCCGGTAGGCTCGGCGCATGGCGATCCCGAGGCAACTGCCCAACGCGATCACGATCGTGCGGATCCTGTGCGCTCCGGTCTTCCTGTGGATGCTGCTGGCCGACGGGGGCGCCGACGGCGCACTCCGGTGGTGGGCTGCCGCGCTGTTCATCGTCGCGATCGCGACCGACGGGATCGACGGGTATCTCGCACGCAAGCACGACATCGTCACGGATCTCGGCAAGCTGCTCGACCCCATCGCCGACAAAGTGCTCACGGGACTGGCGTTCGTCGGGCTGTCGATCCTCGGTGAGCTTCCGTGGTGGATCACGATCGTCGTGCTCGTGCGCGAGGTCGGGATCACGGTCTATCGCTTCGCCGTCGTCAGCGACCACGTGCTCGCGGCCGCCTGGATGGGCAAGCTGAAGACGGTCGCTCAAGCCGTGGCGCTCTCGCTCGCGCTGCTGCCGCTGTGGACGCTCGTGGGGGAGTGGATCTTCTGGGTCAACGGCGTCACGATGGCGATCGCGGTCGCGCTGACGATCGCGAGCGGGATCGACTACATCGTGTCCGAAGTGCGCGGCGCACGCGCGCGACGGCGATGACGGATGCCGCTGCGCCTGCGATCCTGCGACGGCTCGCCGCCCGCGGCTGGACGATCGCCGTGGCGGAGTCGCTGACGGGCGGGCTGGTCGCGTCGGCGCTGATCGACGTTCCGGGAGCGTCGGCGTCGATGCGCGGCGGCGTCGTCGCGTACGCGACCGACGTCAAGCGGGATGTGCTCGGTGTCGACGGCGACCTCCTGGCATCGCGCGGCGCCGTGGATCCGGCCGTCGCCCAGCAGATGGCCGAGGGGGCGCGTCGTCTGCTGGACGCGGATGTCGGCGTCGCGACCACGGGTGTCGCCGGCCCCGAGCCGCAGGACGGCCAGCCGGTCGGCACGGTGTGCATCTCGGTCGTCACGCCGGCCGGCAGCACGGCGGTGCGGACGCACGTGCCCGGTGACCGCGCGGAGATCCGCGCCGCAGCCGTCCGCAAGGCGCTCGCGACCTGTCTGCAGGAGCTGTGACCGCCTCGTCGAGGCTCTTCGTTGTACGGCGATTCCCACCCATTCCACAGCCCGCGGGATTAGATTGGAAACAGCCGATGTTGTACCGTTGTCCACCCGGACATCGGACGGAATGCGAAAGGGAGGGGGCCTGAAAATGATCCTGGTTCGCCAAGAGATCGGCGAAGTCCTGCGTGACTTCCGCCAGCAGAAGGGCCGCACCCTCCGTCAGGTTGCCGGTCGCGCGAGCGTTGCGCTCGGCTACCTCAGCGAGGTCGAGCGAGGCCAGAAGGAAGCATCGAGCGAGATCCTCGCCTCGGTCGCCGAGGCACTGGACGTGCCCATCTCGACCATCATGCGCGAGGTCGGCGATCGCATCTCAGTCCTCGAGGGACTGCACGGCTTCCCCGACGTCGTTCCCGACGATCTCGTCGCCGAGGTCGGCCCCGAGCTCTCGCTGCGCTGACGCGCGGGATCGACCGCGCTCGTGCGACGCAGTGAGTTCTTGCGCGCCGTCGCCGACGAGTTCGGCGCGCGCGGTGAGTCGCTGCTCTCCGACCTGTCGCTCGGCGGAGTGGGCGGGCGCACCGGCACTGATGCGCTCGCGGCCGGCGTGCCGCCGAAGGACATCTGGCTCGCCTTGTGCGCCGAGATGGACGTTCCCCTCGAACGGCGCCATGGCGTGGGGCGGCTGGAGCCGAAGCGCCACTGAGCGCACCGGCGTGTCGTCGAAGATTCGTTCGATGTCGACGTAGGCTCCTCCACAGCGGGTGTCGAGGGCGTGTCTTCCACGGAACGCCGAGAGCCCCGGCCGATGTCGGAGCCCCTGCCTACCGTGGAACACGTCGAACGACACCACACGCCTTGCCGCAGTTCTCGAGCCTCCCGGTTCGGGGCGCGGCAGCCTACAGGCGACGGACCTCCGGAGACGGACAGAGCACAAGGAGCACGCCATGCCATCACCCGCTGACCGCGAGAAGGCCCTCGAATCGGCCCTCGCCCAGATCGACCGACAGTTCGGGAAGGGCTCGGTCATGCGCCTGGGCAGCGACGAGCGCGCGCCCGTCGAGGTCGTCTCGACCGGCTCCATCGCGCTCGATGTCGCGCTCGGTATCGGCGGTCTGCCCCGTGGGCGCATCATCGAGATCTACGGCCCGGAGTCGTCGGGAAAGACGACGCTCACCCTGCACGCGATCGCCAACGCGCAGCGCGCGGGCGGAATCGCCGCGTTCATCGATGCCGAGCATGCGCTCGACCCCGATTACGCGCAGAAGCTCGGCGTCGACATCGATGCCCTCCTCGTGTCGCAGCCCGACACGGGCGAGCAGGCGCTCGAGATCGCCGACATGCTCGTGCGATCCGGTGCGATCGACCTCGTCGTGATCGACTCGGTGGCCGCCCTCGTGCCGAAGGCCGAGATCGAGGGCGACATGGGCGACTCGCACGTCGGTCTGCAGGCGCGCCTCATGTCGCAGGCCCTGCGCAAGCTGACGGGTGGTCTCAACCAGACCAACACGACGATGATCTTCATCAACCAGCTGCGCGAGAAGATCGGTGTCTTCTTCGGTTCGCCCGAGACGACCGCGGGCGGCAAGGCGCTCAAGTTCTACGCGTCGGTGCGTCTCGACATCCGCCGGATCGAGACCCTGAAAGACGGCACCGATGCGGTCGGAAACCGCACGCGCGTCAAGGTCGTCAAGAACAAGATGGCCCCGCCGTTCAAGCAGGCGGAGTTCGACATCCTCTATGGCGTCGGAATCTCGCGCGAAGGAAGCCTCATCGACTTCGGTGTCGAGCACGCCATCGTCAAGAAGTCCGGCGCCTGGTACACCTACGACGGCGAGCAGCTGGGGCAGGGCAAAGAGAACGCCCGCAACTTCCTTCTCAAGAACCCCGACATGGCAGCCGACATCGAATCGAAGATCAAGGCGAAGCTCGGCATCGGCCAGCCCAAATCCGTCGATGCGGCGGCCGCTGACGAACTGGCCGCGCGGCGACCGGCCTGATGCCTCGGCGCAGCTCGGCAACCATGCCTCGACGTCGGTCGACAACCAGGCTGAGCGATGAGTGACGGGGGCGAGCGGGATGCGCTCGCCCCCGTCATCCCGCTGTTCGGTCGTGACACGGCACGGCCGAACACGGTGCGGGCGGCGCCGGAACAGCCGGCGCCGCCGCCTTCGGTCGAGACGGTGACAGATGAGCCGGCGTGGCATGCCACGTGGGTCGAGCCGAACCCGTACGACATCGGCGATGACGAGGGCGACGACGCGTCGGCCGCGGCCGACGCCGCAGAGAAGGTGCTGCTCAAGAAGCTGCGCACCCGCTCGCTGTCGGTGCGCGAAGCACGCGCTGTCGTCGTGGCGCAGGATCTCGATGCAGCCGCCGTCGATCGCCTGCTGGAGCTCTTCCTTCGCCGCGGCTACCTCGACGATGCCGCGCTGGCTGATCAGCTCGTGTACACGGCTGTCGAGCGCAAGGGGCAGGGACGACACGTCATCGCCCAGACCCTTGCCAAGCGCGGCATTCCCCGCGACATCGCCGACGTCGCGATCGCCTCGCTTCCCGACGACGACGCCGAGCGCGCACTCGAGTTCGCCCGCGGCAAGGCCAGGAGCCTCGCCTCACTCGATCGCGACACCGCCGTGCGGCGGCTCATGGGGCAGTTGGCGCGCAGGGGATACTCCGGCAGCACCGCGCTGAGCGCGGCGAAGCAGGCCCTCGATGAGACCGGCTCGGCATCGGGCGTGCGGTTCCGCTGACGCTGAGCGTCCCGGCGGCGCCACGCGCCGCGCCGGATCGTAGAATGGGCGGATCATGACGACCCCCTCCACCACCCCGACGCTCATCGCGCCGTCCGACGCCGCGCGCGCGGCCGACGGCGGCGCCCGCACCTACGAAGTGCGCACCTTCGGCTGCCAGATGAACGTGCACGACTCCGAGCGGCTCTCGGGGTCGCTCGAGAGCGCCGGCTACGTCCGTGCCGAGTCGGGTGCCGAGGCCGACGTCATCGTCATCAACACGTGCGCCGTGCGCGACAACGCCGCGGGCAAGCTCTACGGCACGCTGGGACACCTGAAGTCCCGCAAGGACAAGCACGAGGGCATGCAGATCGCCGTCGGCGGGTGTCTCGCGCAGATGGACAAGGACGCCGTGCTGCAGAAGGCGCCCTGGGTCGACGTCGTCTTCGGCACGCACAACATGGGTTCGCTGCCGGGCATGCTCGAGCGCGCACGCCACAACGGTGAGGCCGAGCTGGAGATCCTCGAGGCCCTCGAGGTGTTCCCGTCGACGCTGCCCACCAAGCGCGACAGCGTCTACAGCGGCTGGGTGTCGATCTCGGTCGGCTGCAACAACACCTGCACGTTCTGCATCGTGCCGAGCCTGCGCGGCAAAGAGAAGGACCGCCGCCCGGGCGACATCCTGGGTGAGATCCGACTGCTCGTCGACGACGGAGCGATGGAGGTGACCCTCCTGGGACAGAACGTCAATTCGTACGGCGTCGAGTTCGGCGACCGTCAGGCCTTCGGCAAACTGCTGCGTGCGGCGGGGGAGATCCCCGGCCTCGAGCGGATCCGCTTCACGAGCCCGCACCCGGCCGCGTTCACCGATGACGTCATCGACGCCATGGCCGAGACCCCCGCCGTCATGCCGCAGCTGCACATGCCGCTGCAGTCCGGCAGCGACCGCATCCTCAAAGCGATGCGTCGGTCGTACCGCAGTGCGCGGTTCCTCGGCATCCTCGACCGCGTGCGCGCCAAGATTCCGGACGCCGCGATCTCGACCGACATCATCGTGGGCTTTCCCGGCGAGACCGACGAGGACTTCGAAGAGACGATGCGCGTCGTCGAGCAGGCGCGCTTCGCGAGCGCGTTCACCTTCCAGTACTCGATCCGCGAGGGCACGCCCGCAGCGACCATGCCCGACCAAGTGCCCAAGGCCGTCGTCCAAGAGCGTTACGAGCGGCTCGCCGCGCTGCAGGACCGTATCTCGCACGAAGAGAACGAGAAGCAGCTGGGTCGTGAGCTGCAGGTGCTCGTCTCGACGGGTGAGGGCAAGAAGGACGCCGCGACGCACCGGCTCACGGGCCGCGCCGAAGACAACCGGCTCGTGCACTTCGAGGTTCCGGACGGGTCGGAGACGCCGCGTCCGGGCGACGTCGTCTCGGTCGTCGTGACGCACGCCGCCCCGTTCCACCTGCTCGCGGACTCGCCCGACGGCGCGCCGCTGCGTATCCGGCGCACCCGCTCGGGCGATGCGTGGGACCGCGCCCAGGCCGACTCGTGCGGCGTGCCCGCCCCCGCGGGTGCCGGTGGAGCTCCGCGCCCCGTCGCGCTCGGGCTGCCCACCCTGCGACCCGCGTAGGACCGTGCGTTCGCCCGCCCAGGCCCGGCACGCTCGCTCTCGCGCCCGGCACCCGCACCCCGCCGGTGGCCGGGCGCCCGGCCAGGCCGTACCCCGCGCGCGCGCACGTTCGCTGAGCGCGCGCGGGACGGAAGCGACCCCGAATGCCTGAAACGACCGCGCGGCTGTGGGCTGTCGTCGGGGCGACCGGAACCGGAAAGACGGCGCTCTCGCTCTCGCTGGCAGAGGAGCTCGCCGAGCAAGGCCGTTCCGCCGAGATCGTCAACGCCGACGCGATGCAGCTCTACCGCGGGATGGACGTCGGAACCGCCAAGCTGCCCGCGGCAGAGCGGCGCGGCATCCCGCATCATCTGCTCGACGTGCTCGAGGTCACCGATGAAGCGGCGGTGGCCTGGTATCAGGAAGCCGCGCGCGCAGCGATCACGGCGATCCACGCACGCGGGGCCGATGCGATCCTCGTGGGCGGCTCGGGGCTGTATGTCTCCAGCGTGCTGTACGACTTCCGGTTTCCGCCGCGCGATGCCGCCGTGCGGGCCCGACTCGAGGCCGAGCTCGACGAGCACGGACCGGGAGTGCTGTTCGCACGGCTGCGCGAGGCCGACCCCGCGACCGCTGCGAAGGTCGACCCGCGCAACGGCCGACGCGTCGTGCGCGCCCTCGAGGTGCTCGAGCAGGGGGAGCGCACGCACGGCGCCGCGCTTCCCGACGCGCCCGTGCTGTGGCATCCGCACACGCGGGTGATCGGCGTCGGGGTGCCGCGTGAGCTGCTCGTCGCACGTCTGGATGCCCGCGTCGAGGGCATGTGGCGCGACGGGCTCCTCGACGAGGTGCGGATGCTGCGCGACCAGGGCCTCGAGCAGGGCGTCACGGCCCGTCGGGCGATCGGTTACGCGCAGGCGCTGTCCGAGCTGGCCGGGGATCTGACGCGCGAAGAGGCGATCGCGCAGACGCAGGCGCTCACGCGGCGCTACGCCCGCCGCCAGGTCTCGTGGTTCCGGCGCTACGACGACGTCACCTGGGTCGAGCCCGGCGTTCCCGCCGCCGGCGTGGCCGTGCGCCGCTAGGCTGAACCGGTGCCCCAGACGATCGCCTTCACGAAGGGCCACGGCACGGGGAACGACTTCGTCGTGATCCCCGACCCGGACGGTGCCCTCGACCTCTCGGACGACCAGATCGCCGTGCTCTGCGACCGACGCTTCGGCATCGGCGCCGACGGGATCCTGCGTGTCGTGCGCACGGATGCGATCGACGAGGGCGTCGAGGCGGCCGCATCCGGGGTCACCTGGTTCATGGACTACCGCAACGCCGACGGTTCGAAGGCCGAGATGTGCGGCAACGGGGTGCGCGTGTTCGCGCGGTACCTCACCGAGGTCGGCTGGGCGGATGCCGCTGACCCGCTGCCGGTCGCAACGCGCGCGGGCACCAAGACCGTCACCCGCAGCGATCGCGGCTTCGAGGTGGATCTCGGCACCTGGCGCGTCGAACCCGACGTGCTCGTGCGAGCGCGCGGAGTGGGCGCGCCGCGCCCGGGGATGGGCATCGACGTCGGCAATCCGCACGTCGTCGTCGCGCTGCCCGACACCGAGGAGCTCGACGCCCTCGATCTCACGGCGCGCCCGCAGCTGAACCCCGAGCCGCCGGCGGGCGCGAACATCGAGTTCGTCGTGCCGAGCGACCCGCTCGTGCACGATGGCGTCGGCTCGATCCGCATGCGCGTGTTCGAACGGGGCGTCGGCGAGACGCTCAGCTGCGGCACGGGGGTCGCAGCCTCGGCCCTCGCGGTGCGCGAATGGGCAGGACCGACGGCGCCCGACCAGTGGACGGTCGACGTGCCCGGTGGCCGTCTCGGCGTGCGGATGAGCGCCGGCCGGGTCTATCTCGCGGGTCCCGCGACGCTCGTCTACTCGGGCGAGGTGACGCTGGCCTGAGCCTGCTCAGGGCAGCGTGATGGGCTCGCTCGGCGGCATCCCGTGCCGGCGCACCCGGAGGACGCGGAACCCGCGTCCCGTCGCGGCACGATGCACGCTGTAGCCCGGCGCGAACGTCGCCGCGAGCCAGCGCTGCAGTGAGTCCGAGCCGAGGTTGCGCTGCACGACCAGCCACGCGTCCGAGCGATCGTCCAGCCGGGGGATCCACCGCTCGAGCAGTCCGTGCAGTTCGCTCTTGCCGACGCGGATGGGCGGGTTGGAGCGGATCGTGCGGAAGACGACATCGTCGGGAACATCTTCGGGGCGCACGGCGTTGACGTTCTCGAGCCCGAGCGACTGGGCGTTTCGTCGCACGAGATCGAGGGCGCGCTCGTTCACATCGACGGCCCACACGGTCGCGTGCGGCGATTCCAGCGCGAGGCTCAGCGCGATCGGCCCCCACCCGCATCCGAGATCCAGCAGCTGGCCGCCCGGCGGCGCGGCAGGACTGTTCGCCAGAAGGACGCTCGTTCCCGCATCGACGTGCGCGGGGCTGAACACTCCGCCGGCCGTCGTGACCTCGACCTCCCTGCCCGCGAGGGTGGCGCGGATCCGACGCAGGTTCTCGGGACTTGCGGGGGTGGCGCTGAAGTAATGCTCGCTCCCCATGAGTGACGAGCGTAGCGGAGGTGGCCTCACAGGGGGGAGGCTAGAATCCTCGGGCGATCGCCCGCCGTGCATGACGAATCACATGCCGCCCCTTCCGGGCGGCATCCGAAAGGAACACATGACCGATACGACGACACCCGGCAGCACCGACGAGACGCCGCTCGAAGAGATCGACGCGGTGGATCGCGTGCTGGCGCGCGCCGATGCGCGGTCGGGGGTTCGCGTGTTCGGTTCCGCGCAGGCGCTGCAAGATGACACGACCGTCGCCCGGACCGACGCCGACGGCGAGCAGTGGGACCGTGAGGAGCGCGCAGCGCTGCGCCGCGTTCCGGGCCTGTCGACCGAACTCGACGACGTCACCGAGGTCGAGTACCGGCAGCTGCGTCTCGAGAACGTCGTACTCGTGGGCGTGCACCCGCAGGGAGAGCAGGCGGATGCCGAGAACTCGCTGCGCGAGCTCGCTGCGCTCGCCGAGACCGCCGGTGCCGTCGTCCTCGACGCGGTCATGCAGCGCCGACCCCATCCCGACCCCGCGACCTATGTCGGACGCGGCAAGGCCGAAGAGCTGCGTGACATCGTCGCCGCCGTCGGCGCGGACACGGTCATCGCCGACACCGAGCTCGCGCCCAGCCAGCGCCGTGCGCTCGAGGACGTCGTCAAGGTCAAGGTGATCGACCGCACGACGGTGATCCTCGACATCTTCAGCCAGCACGCCAAGAGCCGTGAGGGCAAGGCCCAGGTCGAACTGGCTCAGCTCGAGTACCTGTTGCCGCGACTGCGCGGCTGGGGCGACTCGATGAGCCGTCAGGCCGGTGGGCAGGTCGGCGCGGGCGGGGCCGGCATGGGCTCACGCGGTCCGGGCGAGACCAAGATCGAGCTCGACCGGCGTCGCATCCGAACCCGCATGGCGCAGCTGCGCCGCCAGATCCGCGACTTCGCTCCCGCGCGCGATGCCAAGCGCGCCGAGCGCAAGCGCAACACGATTCCCGCCGTCGCGATCGCCGGCTACACGAACGCGGGCAAGTCGAGCCTGCTCAACCGGCTGACGCGCGCCGGCGTACTCGTCGAGAACGCGCTGTTCGCGACGCTGGACACGTCGGTGCGACGTTCGCAGACCTCGGACGGACGCGTCTACACGCTCACCGACACCGTCGGGTTCGTGCGCAACCTGCCGCACCAGCTCGTCGAGGCGTTCCGTTCGACGCTCGAAGAGGTCGGCGAAGCGGATGTGCTGCTGCACGTCGTGGACGCCTCCCACCCCGATCCCGCCGCGCAGCTCGCGACCGTCCGCGACGTGATCGGCGACGTGGGGGCGCGCGAGACGCGTGAGATCGTGGTGTTCAACAAGGCCGACCTCGTCGACGACGACAGCCGTCTCGTGCTGCGCGGCCTCGAGCCGAATGCGCACTTCGTCTCGTCCCGCACGGGCGAGGGCCTCGAAGAGCTGCGCGCCGTGATCGAAGAGGCGCTGCCTCTGCCCGCCGTCGAAGTGCGCGCGATCGTGCCCTACGACCGCGGCGACCTCATCTCGGCCGCCCACGAGACGGGGATCATCCTCGACCAGGAGCACCGTGGCGAGGGGACCTATCTGCACGCGCACGTGAACGAGCGCCTCGCCGCCGAACTCGCGGTCTTCCCCGCCTGAGCGGCGCCGTCAGTCGCCCGTCGCGAGTGTGACGGGCGGCACATCCGGCGGCGTGAAGCCGAACACGGCGCCCAGGAACGCCAGTTCGGTCTCGAGCGCGTGCACGACCGTCTCGGCCTTGCGGAAACCGTGGCCCTCGCCCTCGTAGAGCACATACGCGTGCGGCACGCCGTGCGCCGCGAGAGCGTCGCGCACCGCTTCGGACTGCGCCGGCGGCACGACCCGGTCATCGGCGCCCTGCAGCAGCAGCAGCGGCACACGGAACAGTGCGGGACGGCTGAGCGGCGATCGCTCGATGTAGACGTCTTCGGCCTCGGGCAGGGGGCCGATGAGCCCGTCGAGATAGCGTGCCTCGAAGTCGTGCGTGTCGGCCGCGAGGGAACGCGCATCTCCCACGCCGTAGCGTGAGATCCCCGCCGAGAACGCGTCGGTGCGCGTGACGGCGGCGAGCACCGTCCACCCGCCGGCCGATCCTCCCGCGATCGCGATGCGCGCGGAGTCGGCGACACCGGATGCTGCCAACCCGGCGGCCGCCGCCGCGACATCATCGACGTCGACGACGCCCCACTGTCCGCGCAGCCGTTCACGGTAGGCGCGCCCGTATCCCGTGGAGCCACCGTAGTTCACGTCGAGCACGCCGATGCCGCGGCTCGTGAGGTAGGCGACCTTGCCGGAGGCCGCCGGTCCGGAATGCGCCGTCGGGCCGCCGTGCACGAACACGACGTACGGCGGCAGCTCGTCTGCGGGGGCGGTCGCCCGCGGATTCGTCGGGGGATAGTCGAACGCGTGCACGGGGCCGTGCGGGCCGTCGAACGTGACGGCGCGGGGCTGCGGCATCCATTCGCGTCCCCACGCGGTCTCACCGCCGCGGACGACTCGGGCGCCGGCGGGGTCGTCGACGTCGACCAGCCACAGCGCCGGTCCCGAGACGGTGTCGGCACCGCTCACGAGCACGCGCGTTCCCGAGACGTCCTCGATCGACGCGTTCGCCGAAACGGGCAGGCCGAGCGGAGTCGCCGTGCCGTCCGCGAGGTCGACGACGACGACCTCGTCGCCGCCGTGCGTCCGCACGGCGACGACGCGACCGCCGTCGACGGGGGCGAACCACCGGGTGCCGAGCACCCAGATACCGCCGCCGGTATCGGCGTCGACGGGGGCCACGGGGCTCGGCGCGGTGCCGAGCCGGCGACGGTACAGGTTCCAGCGCCCGGTCGGGTCATCGGCGTAGAGCAGTTCGTCGTCGCCCAGCCACACGGGCTGGAGGGGGGAGGCGCCTTCGTCGAAGACCGTCGCGGCGCCCCCGTCGAGCGCGCTGACGCGCAGCTGTGCGCGATCCCACGGCATGTCGGGATGGTTCCACGCGACCCACGCGAGGTGCGTCCCGTCGGGGCTGAGCGCCGGATGCGCGACGAAATCGGTGCCTCCCGCGAGCGACACGATCGCAGCGGCGTCGTCGCCCGCCGACCCGTCGAGAGGAATCTCGACGATGTCTCGCGCGGGGGTCGGGCCGGCCCCGTGCGCTTCGCGCACCGCCAGCAGCCGACCCGACTGCACGGTCAGGCCGCCGAAGCGCACGTCGACGTCACCCGGCGGCGTGAGCGCGAGGAGCTCACCCCCGGGACGGAGCAGCCGGACGCGCTGGTCGGTCTTCTCGACGAACACGAGCGCCCCGTCGTCGGTGGCCGTCCACGACCCGCCCCCGTACTCGTGCACGCTCGACCGCGCGCTCCAGGGTGCCGGGAGGAGGTCTTCCACTCCGCCGGATGCCGTGCGTCTGCGCACCGTCGTGCGGCCGGCCTCTTCGGGGACGCCCTCACCCCACCACACGTCGTCGCCGACGAGGCGGGCGCCTTCGATGCGGGGCGAAGCGGCGGACACGGCCGCAGCGGTCAGAGGGGAAGGCCAGGAGCCGTAAGGAGTCGTCACCCCTCCACGCTAAGCCGTGCCGCGGACAAGCGGCTCAGACGGCGCGCAGGACCGCGACGACCTTGCCGAGCACGACGGCGTCGTCGCCGAGGATCGGCTCGAACGCGGAGTTGCGGGGGAGGAGCCAGGTGTGACCGTCGCGCTGACGGAAGGTCTTCACGGTCGCCTCGCCGTCGAGCATCGCCGCCACGATCTCGCCGTTGTCGGCCGTCGCCTGCGAACGCACGACGACCCAGTCGCCGTCGCAGATCGCGGCATCGATCATCGAGTCGCCCGAGACGCGCAGCATGAACAGGTCGCCCTTGCCGACGAGCTGCCGGGGCAGGGGGAAGATCTCGTCGATGTGCTGATCAGCGGTGATCGGCACGCCCGCCGCGATGCGGCCGACGAGCGGTACGAGCGCGGCGTCGCCCACCGACGGCGCAGCATCGGCGGGGTTCTCGGCCGCACTGCCGGGCAGGTCGATGAGCACCTCCATCGCGCGGGTCTTCCCGGCATCGCGGCGCAGGTACCCGCTCAGCTCGAGCTGATTGAGCTGATGCGTCACGCTCGAGAGCGACTTGAGCCCGACGGCGTCGCCGATCTCGCGCATGCTCGGGGGGTAGCCGTGCCGCGCGATCGACCGCTGGATGACCTCGAGGATCGCCAGCTGCTTGTCGCTGAGACTCTTCCGTCGTCGCGTCTGCGGCTTCTCGCGCCCGCCTGCGTCGCTCATATCGACTCCTGTCTTCGAATGTCGGAGGCCCGTGGTGGGGTGGCCACATCGAAACCGTATCCGGTTCTGCGGGGTTCAGGGGGCACGAGTTCCGCGTGTCGCGTTCGAACATCGCACGATCCGGCTCGGGGTTGACACCGTCCAGCATCGAAGATAGCTTCGGAACAGGAGTTCGCATCCGGCTTTCCCGGCCGAAAGTCGGATGCGAACCTTCCCACCAGGAGGAACCGCATGACCGCCATCGCCATCCCCGCTCCCTCGTCCCGCACCCGTCTGCGCACCACGGCGCGCGGCCGCCGCGTGCTCGCGAGTGCGGCAGCGCTGCCTCTGGCCGGACTGCTGGCGCTCGCCGTGCTGAGCGGCGGCTCGGCTGTCGCGTCGCGCGACAGCGGTGGCGCGTCGGCGACGTTCGCGACCGTGACCGTGACGTACGGCGACACGCTCTGGTCGATCGCGCAGTCCGTTGCTCCGCAACACGATCCGCGCGACGTCGTCGATGCGATCGCACGACTGAACGCGCTGCCGGGCGGCGCGATCGAGCTCGGCCAGTCGCTCGCGATTCCCGCCGAGTACGCACCCGCCGGCTGACGCTCCGAGGCGCCACCGCGCGTGAAGCGGCCTACGATTGCCTGCGTGACCTCCCGCCTCGACGCACTGCCCATCCGAGACGATCTGCGGGGCATGACGCCCTACGGTGCACCGCAAGCGCCGCTTTCCGTCGCGCTGAACGTCAACGAGAACACGCACCCCGTGCCGCAAGAGGTCGCCGACGACATCCTCGACTCCGTCGCGATCGCGTTGCACGATGTGAACCGCTACCCCGATCGCGAGTTCGTCGGACTGCGCGAAGGGTTCGCGGAGTACCTCGGGCACGGGCTCACCGCCGACCAGATCTGGGCCGCCAACGGATCCAACGAAGTGCTCCAGCACGTGCTGCAGGCCTTCGGCGGGCCGGGGCGCACGGCCTTCGGCTTCGCTCCCACGTACTCGATGTACCCGCTGCTCGCGCGCGCGACCGGAGCATCGTGGACGGGCGGCACGCGCGAGCCGGACTTCACGATCACGGCCGACGACGCGGCATCCCAGGTCGCACGGGCCCAGGCCGACGTCGTGTTCCTGTGCGCACCGAACAACCCCACGGGCACTCCGCTGCCTCTCGACGTCGTCGAGGCCGTCTACAACGCCACGGCGGGCGTCGTCGTCGTCGACGAGGCCTATCAGGAGTTCGCCCCCCACGGGTCCGCCTCGGCCGTGACGCTCCTGCCCGGGCGCGAGCGACTCATCGTCTCGCGCACCATGAGCAAGGCGTTCGCCTTCGCCGGCGCGAGAGTGGGATACCTCGCCGCTGACGAGGCCGTCATCGATGCGCTGCGTCTCGTCCGGCTGCCGTATCACTTGAGCGCTCTCACCCAGGCGGCGGCGACGGCCGCGCTGCGCCACGCTCCCGTCATGCTCAGCATGGTCGACGAGATCATCGTTCAGCGCGATCGCATCTCGGCGACGGTCGAGGCGCTCGGGTACGCGCCGCACGAATCCTGGACGAACTTCGTGCTGTTCGGGGGAGTCGATGACCCCGCGGCCGTGTGGCGTGCACTGTACGAGCAGGGTGTCCTCATCCGCGACGTCGGGATCCCGCACCACCTGCGGGTGACGGCGGGCACCGAAGACGAGACGACGGCGTTCCTCGACGCGCTGGCCTCGATAGAATCGACCGCATGACCCGTCCTGACGACCACCGCGTCGCCTCCGCCCGACGCGCGACGAGCGAGTCCACCGTCGAGCTCGAGCTCGACCTCGACGGAACCGGGCGCAGTCACATCGACACGACGGTGCCGTTCTTCGACCACATGCTGACGGCGTTCGCGAAGCACTCCCTGACGGATCTGACGGTGCGCGCCTCGGGCGACACCCACATCGACGCCCACCACACCGTGGAGGACGTCTCGATCGTCCTCGGGCAGGCGATCGGTGAGGCGCTCGGCGACAAGGCGGGCATCTCGCGGTACGGCGACGCGCTCGTGCCGCTCGACGAGGCACTCGCGCAGGCGGTCGTCGACATCAGCGGGCGTCCTTTCCTCGTGCACACGGGCGAGCCCGCGGGCTTCGAGCTCCACCTCATCGGCGGTCACTTCACCGGCTCGCTGGTGCGCCACACGTTCGAGGCGATCTCGTTCCACGCGGGGCTCACGACGCACATCAGGCTCCTGGCCGGGCGCGACCCGCACCACATCGCCGAGGCCGAGTACAAAGCGTTCGCGCGCGCATTCCGCCAGGCCAAGGCCCGCGACCCGCTCGTCGAGGGCATCCCGAGCACGAAGGGTGCTCTGTGACCTCTCGCCCGCTCGTCGCGGTCCTCGACTACGGCTCGGGAAACGTCCATTCCGCCGTCAAAGCGCTGACGCTCGCGGGGGCCGACGCGCGACTCACCGCCGATCGCGGTCTCGCGCTCGACGCTGACGGGCTGCTCGTGCCCGGCGTCGGGGCGTTCGCCGCCGTCATGCAGGCACTGCGCGCCATCCGCGGCGAGGAGATCATCGACCGACGGCTGGCCGGCGGCCGGCCCGTGCTCGGGATCTGCGTCGGGATGCAGGTGCTGTTCGAGCGGGGCCTCGAACGCGGGACCGTCACCGAGGGTCTCGGGGAGTGGCCCGGTGCGGTCACCGAGCTCGATGCGCCCGTGCTGCCGCACATGGGGTGGAACACCGTCGATGCCGCGCCCGGCTCGCGGCTGTTCGCCGGGATCGAGCAGGAGCGCTTCTACTTCGTGCACTCCTTCGCCGCGCAGCAGTGGCAGCTCGAGCCGCAGGAGCCCTTCGCGGCGCCGACCCTGACGTGGGCGACGCACGGCGGGCGTTTCCTCGCCGCCGTCGAGAACGGCCCGCTCTCGGCGACGCAGTTCCATCCCGAGAAGTCGGGCTCCGCCGGCATCCGCCTGCTGTCGAATTGGGTCGACGGCCTCGGCGCGACTAGCCTCTGAAGTCGTGTCGTCCGCGCCGTCCGGCCGCGTGAGAGTCCCACACGAGGAGCCATGAACGATTTCGCGTCCACACCCGAACTGATCCTGCTTCCCGCCGTCGACGTGGCAGGCGGCAAGGCCGTCCGGCTCACCCAGGGTGAGGCCGGCACCGAGACGAGCTACGGCGACCCGATCGACGCGGCCCACGACTGGGCCGAGCAGGGCGCGCAGTGGATTCACCTGGTCGATCTCGATGCGGCCTTCGGGCGCGGCAGCAACGCCGCCGTGCTGCGCAAGGTCATCAAGCACGTCAAGGGCGTGCAGGTCGAGGTGTCCGGCGGTATCCGCGACGACCGCTCGCTCGAATCGGCGCTCGAATCCGGTGCATCCCGCGTCAACCTCGGCACGGCGGCGCTCGAGAACCCCGAATGGGCGGCGTCGGTCATCAGCCGCTACGGCGAGTTCGTGGCCGTCGGCCTCGACGTGCGCGGCACGACGCTCGCCGCGCGCGGCTGGACGCGCGAAGGCGGCGACCTGTGGGCCGTCCTCGAGCGTCTCGAAGAGGCCGGGTGCAGCCGCTACGTCGTGACCGACGTCACGAAGGACGGCATGCTGAACGGCCCGAACCTCGAGCTGCTGCGTGAGATGACCTCGCGCACGCCCAAACCGGTCATCGCCTCGGGCGGCGTCTCGAGCCTCGACGACATCGCGGCGCTGCGGGAGCTCGTCTCGCTCGGCGTCGAAGGCGCGATCGTCGGCAAGGCGCTCTACGCGGGAGCGTTCACGCTCGCCGAGGCGCTGGATGTCGCAGGACGCTGAGGGCTGCCACGACGCGCACCTGTCGGACTCCGCGGGGGTTCCGTGGGAGGGGCGCAGTTTCCAGGCCAATCCGCACACGCACGACGACGGGTCCGCCGACCCGCAGCTGCTCGCGGCGCTGCAGGCGTTCCGCGCCGGCGCCGGCGATCAGACGGCGATCGTCGAAGCGTACCGCCGAGCCCGCCTGCTGATCCCGCTCGTCGCCGAGAAGGGCGACGAGGGGATCGGACCGCACGGCCACGTCGTCGACAAGACGCAGGAGCTCTCGATCGTCACGGTCGCAGCTCCTGACGGACGACGTGTGCTGCCCGTGTTCACCTCGGTCGAGACGATGTCCCGATGGGATGCCGCGGCTCGGCCCGTGCCGGCCGACGGCGTGCGCACGGCGGTGGCCGCCGTCGACGATGACACCGACCTGATCGTGATCGACCCGACCTCGCCGACCGAGCTCGTGCTGCGCCGCCCCGCCGTGTGGGCGATCGCGCAGGGGCACGCGTGGGAGCCGAGCTTCTCGTCGCCCGAGGTCTTCGCGGGGCTGGCCGAGAGCATCGGGGGAGAGCTCGCGGTGCTCGACCTGTCCGTCGAGCCCGGCGATCCCACGGCCAGGCTGCGCGGCCCGGAGCTCGTCGTGAGACTGCACCTCATCGACGGGCTCGACGCGAGCGCCCTCGACGCCGTGCTGTCCCGGCTGGCATCCCGATGGGCAGCCGATGACCGGATCGCGGTGCTCGTGGACTCGCTGACGGTCAAGCTCGTCCGCGGCTGATCGTCAGGTGACCGGGCCGGTCCACTTCTCGCCGGGGCCCTTGCCGATCGGGTCTTCGATGACCGAGGCCTCGCGGAAGGCGAGCTGGAGCGAGCGCAGACCGTCGCGCAGCGAGCGCGCGTGCATGTCGCTGATCTCCGGAGCGCCGGCGGTGATGAGGCCCGCGAGCGCGTTGATGAGCTTGCGCCCTTCGTCGAGGTCGGTCTGCGCCGCGGGATCGTCGGCGAGGCCGACCTTGACCGCTGCGGCGCTCATGAGGTGCACGGCCGCCGTCGTGATGATCTCGACGGCGGGGACGTCGGCGATGTCGCGGGTCGCCGACGAGGCTGCGCGCTCCTGCTCCTCCCAGCGGCGGTGCCGCTCGTCGTCGTCGTCACCGCGCGCGGCATCCTGTGCTTCGTCATCCCGAATCGTGTTCACGCGACTCTTTCTGCTAGACTGTGGCGGTCTTCGGAGCGTTCTGCTCCGGAGTGGAAAGTGGATCACATCCCACCCGCGCTTGCCGCTCCAGGCTACCGGGTCTTGCACTCCGCCCCGCGCGCACAAACGCACGGGGCAGTCAGGGTGCAGCAAGCCGGCGCTCGCGCCGTCTGGGTGGAATGCTCCTCTTCCGCCCGCGACACACCCGTGCCGCGGTGCCGACACCCCGCACGATAAGAGGAGCTCCGCATCAGCGATCCCCGTACCAATGACCGCATCCGCGTCCCCGAGGTCCGTCTCGTGGGTCCCGCCGGAGAGCAGGTCGGCGTCGTCCGCATCGAAGTGGCGCTGCGTCTGGCGCAGGAGGCTGACCTTGATCTCGTCGAGGTGGCCCCGAACTCGAAGCCTCCCGTGGTCAAGATCATGGACTACGGCAAGTTCAAGTACGAGGCAGCGCAGAAGGCCAAGGAAGCACGTCGCAACCAGGCGAACACGGTCCTCAAAGAGGTCCGCTTCCGGCTGAAGATCGACGCGCACGACTACCAGACCAAGCGCAAGCGCGCCGAGGGCTTCCTCAAGACCGGCGACAAGGTGAAGGCGATGATCCTGTTCCGCGGTCGTGAGCAGTCGCGTCCCGAGCAGGGCGTGCGTCTGCTGCGCAAGTTCGCCGAGGATGTCGCCGAGTTCGGAACGGTCGAGTCGAGCCCCACGATCGACGGGCGGAACATGGTCATGGTGATCGCACCGCACAAGAACAAGTCCGAAGTGAAGACCGAGCAGAACGCCCAGCGCGCCGCCAACAAAGAGGCAGCACGTTCTTCTCGCTCGGGCTCGTCGGACGAAGACACCGACGCCGCATAGGCCCGCAGATTCCCGCTCCGGCGGGTTACGACTCCCGCCCCGGCGGGAAAGACAACGAAGGAAGAGAAATGCCGAAGCAGAAGACCCACTCGGGTGCCAAGAAGCGTTTCAAGGTCACCGGCAGCGGCAAGATCATGAGGCAGCAGGCGAACCTCCGCCACAACTTCGAGGGCAAGCCGACCAAGCGCACGCGCCGTCTGTCCGCCGACAAGATCCTGGCTCCCGGCGACGCCAAGGTCGCCAAGAAGCTCCTCGGTCTCTGAGCGCTCTCGCACGAATAGGAACGAAACGAAATGGCTAGAGTCAAGCGGGCCGTCAACGCCCAGAAGAAGCGTCGCGTCATCCTCGAACGCGCCTCCGGATACCGGGGTCAGCGTTCGCGCCTGTACCGCAAGGCGAAGGAGCAGGTCACCCACTCGCTCGTCTACGCGTACCGCGACCGCCGCAAGCGCAAGGGCGACTTCCGCCGCCTGTGGATCCAGCGCATCAACGCCGCTGCCCGCCAGAACGGCATCACGTACAACCGCTTCATCCAGGGCCTCGGCCTCGCGGGCGTGCAGGTCGATCGCCGCATGCTCGCCGAGCTCGCGGTGAACGAGCCGGCCACGTTCGCGTCGCTCGTCGAGACCGCGCGCAAGGCGCTGCCCGAGAACGTCAACGCGCCCAAGAGCGCCTGACCGACCCGGTCATCGCGGAGCGCCGCAGGCGCACATCGAAGGGCGTCCTCCTCCGGGAGGGCGCCCTTCGCCGTTCCCCGTCCCCATGACCGCGAGACTGCAGGGGGAGGCCGAGACTGCGGGTGAACCCCACGGTCTCGGCGCTCCGATGCGGTCTCGCGGTCACCGCGGGATCTATGCTGAGAGCGTGCTCGAGAACCCGCGGTCGCCCCGAGTACGCGCGGTGGCCAAGCTGACCAAACGCAGTGCGCGCCAGGAGACCGGGCTCTTCCTGCTCGAAGGACCGCAGGCCGCGCGCGAAGCGCTCGCCTACCGCCCGGACACGCTCGTCGAGGTGTTCGCGACACCCACGGCGTTCGAGAAGCACACCGACATCCGCGACGCCGCGACCGACGCCGGCGTCGAGGTCGTCTTCACGACCGAAGCCGTGCTCGACGCCATGGCCGACACGGTCACGCCGCAGGGCATCGTCGCCGTCGCCCGCCAGACGCCGACATCGGTGCGCGATGTGTTCGCGGCATCCCCCCGCCTCGTCGTGATCTGCGAGGAAGTGCGCGACCCCGGCAACCTCGGCACGATCATCCGAGCAGCGGATGCCGCCGGAGCCGACGCCGTCGTGCTGACCGGTCGCACGGTCGATCCCTACAACCCCAAGGTCGTCCGCGCCACGACCGGCTCGCTCTTCCACCTTCCCGTCGCCGTCGGCGTCGACCTCAGCGTGGCGATCGAACGGGCACGCGCGGCGGACGTGCGCGTCATCGCGGCCGACGTCGGAGGAGAGGACTTCCTCGCGGCGCGGACGCTGCTGGCAGAACCCACGGCGTGGCTGTTCGGAAACGAGGCGCGCGGCCTCGACGACGAGGCGCTCGCCCTGGTCGATCTGTCGCTGCGACTGCCCATCTACGGTGCCGCCGAATCGCTGAACCTCGCGACCGCCGCGAGCGTCTGCCTGTACGAGACGGCCTTCGCGCAGCGCGCGTGACTCCGGTCACGGATCGATAAAGCTCGGTGGCGACACCTGCATCGCGTCGGCACGCACCCGTAGGGTGTCGATATGACGACCTCCGATGCTGCGCCGAAGACGTCGAACATCAGCGTCAGGCGGGGTGACCCGCTCGTCGAGATCACCGACGTGCAGAAGCACTACGGCGATTTCCAGGCGCTCACCGACATCAACCTCACCGTGAACCGCGGTGAGGTCGTCGTCGTGATCGGGCCGTCCGGCTCGGGCAAGTCGACGCTGTGCCGCACGATCAACCGGCTCGAGACGATCACGAGCGGCAGCATCACGATCGACGGCAAAGAGCTGCCCAAAGAGGGCAAGGGGCTCGCCGCGCTGCGCGCAGACGTCGGCATGGTGTTCCAGTCGTTCAACCTCTTCTCGCACCTCACGATCCTCGAGAACGTCACGCTCGGCCCGCTCAAGGTCAAGGGCATGAAGAAGGCGGATGCCGACAAGCTCGCCACGCAGCTGCTCGATCGCGTGGGGGTCGGCCACCAGGCGTCCAAGCTCCCGGCACAGCTCTCGGGCGGGCAGCAGCAGCGCGTGGCGATCGCGCGGGCCCTCGCGATGCAGCCGAAGGTCATGCTGTTCGACGAGCCGACGAGCGCGCTCGACCCCGAGATGATCAACGAAGTGCTCGATGTCATGGTCGGCCTCGCGCACGACGGCATGACCATGATCGTCGTGACGCACGAGATGGGCTTCGCCCGCAAGGCGGCCGATCGCGTCGTGTTCATGGCCGACGGGCTCATCGTCGAAGAGGGCACGCCCGAGGAGTTCTTCACCAACCCGCGGAGCGACCGGGCGAAGGACTTCCTCTCGAAGCTGCTCACCCACTAGACCCCGCGCCCCCAGCACCGGGCGCGGCGCACAAAACGCATACGAAACCCAGGAGGATCACATGCGCAGAACACGTATCGGCGGCGCATTCGCCGGACTCGCCATCGCGGCGCTCGCCCTGACGGCGTGCAACAGCGGCACGCCGGGCACGGCCCCCGAAGACGGCGGAGACGGAACTGACGAAGGCACGGCCTGGTTCACCGTCGCCGAAGACGTCTCGATCGACGACAGCCCCACGTTCGATGCCATGACGAGCCGCGGTGGCGTCGTCGTCGGTGTCAAGGAGGACCAGCCGGGTCTCGGCTTCCTCGACGTCACGACGAACGAGCGCAGCGGCTTCGACGTCGACATCGCGCGTTGGATCGCCGCCTCGCTCGGTTTCGACGAAGCGGACATCGAGTTCAAGCCGATCGCCTCGGCCAACCGCGAGCAGGCGATCATGAACGGCGACATCGACTACTACGTCGGCACCTACTCGATCACCGACAGCCGCAAGGAGTCGATCGACTTCGCCGGACCGTACTTCATCACCGGTCAGGGCCTGCTCGTGGCAGCCGACAGCGACATCACCAGCGAGGACGACCTCGGCTCCGACACCAACGTGTGCTCGGCAACGGGTTCGACTCCGATCCAGAACATCAAGGAGAACTTCCCTGATGTCCCCACGACGGAGTTCGACGTCTACTCGCTCTGCGTCGAAGCCCTCATGAACGGACAGGTCGACGCCGTCACGACGGACCAGGCCATCCTCATCGGCTACGCCGCGCTGTACCCCGACGAGATCAAGGTCGTCGGCGAACCGTTCAGCGAGGAGCGCTACGGCGTGGGCGTGCCCAAGGGCGACGACGCGCTGCGCTCGCACATCAACACGCTGTTCACGGATGGCGGGGAGATCTGGCAGGCGATCTTCGACCGGAACCTCGGCGCATCCGGCATCGTGGTCGAGCAGCCCGCGGTAGACGCGTACTGATCGATCCTGGTCGGGCGTCCGTTCCGCGGGCGCCCGACCCACTCTGAAGAGGGGACGCACGTGGGCGTCATTTTCGACAACTGGGACCTTTGGGGACAGGCGCTGAGCAACACGCTCCTGCTGTTCTTCGCGGGTGGCGTGATGGCGCTCGTCCTCGGAACCCTCGTGGGCGCGATGCGCGTCTCGCCCATACCCATCGCGCGCGGCGTCGGCACGCTCTACGTAAATGTCGTGCGCAACACCCCTCTCACGCTGGTCTTCTTCTTCTTCGCCCTCGCCTACCCGCAGCTCGGTCTGTGGAACCCCGGATACACGGTTCTGGCGATATGGGCGCTGGGCATCTACACGGCGACCTACGTCGCCGAGGTGCTGCGCGCCGGTGTCAACACCGTTCCTCTCGGTCAGGCCGAAGCCGCCCGTGCGCTCGGTCTGGGCTTCGGTCAGGTGATGACGCTCGTCGTGCTTCCCCAGGCGTTCCGCTCCGTCGTGCCGCCCATGATGAGCGTGCTCATCGCGTTGCTGAAGAACACGACGGTTGCGGCGGGCTTCTCGGTGGCTGAGCTCGGAATCATCCGGGCCAAC
Organism: Microbacterium sp. NPDC055442; assembly: GCF_053644215.1. Taxonomy (NCBI): domain Bacteria; kingdom Bacillati; phylum Actinomycetota; class Actinomycetes; order Micrococcales; family Microbacteriaceae; genus Microbacterium; species Microbacterium sp. NPDC055442. The sequence continues at coordinate 481,460 of NZ_JBSHLF010000004.1, forward strand.
CTCTCCGAGCGCGGAGAGAACGCGCTGGTCGTCCTGCTCTGGGTCGCGGCGGTCTTCGTCGTCCTGGTACTGCTCCTGTCCTGGCTGCAGCGAACACTCGAGAACCGTTGGAGGATCGTGCGATGAGTTCCGTCCTGTACGACCTGCCCGGCCCTCGGGCTGTCATCCGCAACCGGATCCTCGGCATCGTGACGGTGCTCGCGATCGTCGCCGTCATCGGATTCGTCGTCTATCAGATGTTCATCACGGGGCAGCTGTCGCCCGAGAAGTGGTATATCTTCACCTTCGCCTCGGTGTGGGAGCAGATCGCCGCCGCCGCCGGCCGCACGCTCGCCGCCTTCGCCCTCGCCGCGGTGCTCAGCCTCGTCGTCGGGTTCACGCTCGCGATCGGCCGGCTGTCCGATCACGCGTGGGTGCGTGCGCCCTTCGTCTTCCTCGTCGAGATCTTCCGGGCGGTGCCCGTGCTGATCCTCATGATGCTGCTGTTCTACGGGCTCCCCGTCATCGGGGTGAAGATGGACCCGTATTGGGCGGTCGTGATCGCGCTCACGGTCTACAACGGCTCGGTGCTGGCCGAGGTCTTCCGCGCCGGCGTCGAGTCCGTCCCACGCGGCCAGCGCGAAGCGGGCTATGCGATCGGTCTGCGCAAGAACGGCGTCATGCGCCTCATCCTGCTGCCGCAGGCGGTGCGTGCCATGCTGCCCGTCATCGTCGCGCAGCTCGTCGTGACGCTCAAGGACACGGCTCTCGGTTCGATCATCACCTACAACGAACTGCTCTACTTCGGCCGTCTGCTGGGAAGCCAGGCACAGTACGACCGCCCGATCCTGCAGGCGGGCATCGTGATCGCGGTGATCTACATCTCGTTCTGCCTCATCCTGTCCGGCTTCGCGAAGTGGCTCGAGGTGCGCATGCGCCGCTCGCCGCGGATCGCTGCGGCTCAGACGACGATCGATCCGCTGCTGCAGGAGACGACCGACACCGAGCTCATCATCACGCAGCGCGAACGCGACACGCAGCGCAACGACACCCGAGGCGCCTGACCCGCCGCGCGCTGACGTCTGCCGCGCGTCGGTAGACTCGGTTCTCGTGTCCGACGCACCCGAGAACCCCACGATCACGCCCGAGGCGGTGGATGCCGCGGTGCAGGCCGCGCTCGAAGCCATCGCCGCAGCGGGTGACACCGCCGCGCTGAAGTCCGCCCGATCGGCGCACTCCGCCGAAGGCTCACCGCTCGCCCGGCTCAACGCCCAGCTGCGCAATGTCCCGAACGAGCGCAAGGCCGAGTTCGGCAAGCTCGTCGGGCAGGCGCGCGGGCGGGTGACGCAGGCGCTCGCCGCCCGCGAGCAGGAGCTCGTCGCGGCCGAGACCGCGGCTCAGCTCGAAGCCGAGCGGATCGACATCACGGCCCTCGCCGCGCGTGCCCGCGTCGGTGCGCGGCATCCGATCTCGCTGTTGCAGGAGCAGATCGCCGACATCTTCGTCGGCATGGGGTGGGAGATCGCCGAGGGCCCCGAGCTCGAGCACGAGTGGTACAACTTCGACGCCCTGAACTTCGACGTCGACCACCCGGCACGTCAGATGCAGGACACCTTCTTCGTCGACCCGGTCGCCCGGCATCTCGTCATGCGCACGCACACGAGCCCCGTCCAGGTGCGCTCGATGCTCGAGCGCGACCTGCCGATCTACGTGCTGTGCCCCGGGCGGGTGTACCGCACCGACGAGTTCGACGCGACGCATCTTCCGGTGTTCACGCAGTTCGAGGGCCTCGTCATCGACAAGGGCATCACGATGGCCCACCTCAAGGGCACGCTCGATCACGCCGCGAAGGTGCTCTTCGGCCCCGAGGCCAAGACGCGCTTCCGCGCCAACTACTTCCCCTTCACCGAGCCGTCGGCCGAGCTCGACCTGTGGCACCCGACCTTCACGGGCGGCGCGCGCTGGATCGAGTGGGGCGGATGCGGCATGGTCAACCCCAACGTGCTGCGCGCGGCGGGGATCGACCCGGAGGAGTACTCCGGCTTCGCTTTCGGCATGGGCATCGAGCGCACGCTCATGTTCCGCAGTGACGTCCAGGACATGCGCGACATGGCCGAGGGCGATGTCCGCTTCAGTGAGCAGTTCGGAATGGTGGTCTGATGCGCGTCCCGCTTTCGTGGTTGCGTGAGTACGTCGATGTCGCGGCGGATGCCACGCCCGAAGACGTCCTGGCGGCGCTCGTGTCCGTCGGCTTCGAAGAGGAGGACGTGCACGGATTCGAGCTGTCCGGCCCCATCGTCGTCGGTGAGGTCGTCGAGTACGTCGACGAACCGCAGTCCAACGGCAAGACGATCCGCTGGTGCCAGGTCGACGTCGGCACCGAGCACGGGGGAGTGCGCGGCATCGTGTGCGGCGCGCACAACTTCTTCGCCGGCGACAAGGTCGTCGTGACCCTGCCGGGCTCGGTCCTCCCCGGACCCTTCCCGATCGCGGCGCGCAAGACCTACGGGCACGTCTCGGACGGCATGATCGCCTCGGCCAAGGAGCTCGGACTCGGCGACGAGCACGCCGGCATCCTGCGCCTGGTCGAGCTCGGCATCGATGCGCCCTCGGGCACGGATGCGATCGCCCTGCTCGGACTCGATGATGTCGCCGTCGAGGTCAACGTGACCCCCGACCGGGGGTACGCCCTCTCGCTGCGCGGCATCGCCCGCGAGTACGCGCACGCCACGGGCGCGGCGTTCCGCGACCCGGGTCTGCGCGAGTGGGGTGACCTGCAGCAGCCCGCCGAGGGCTTCGCGGTCGCCGTTCGCGACGATGCGCCCATCCGCGGGCGCGTCGGCGCGTCGGAGTTCGCCGTGCGCATCGTGCGCGACGTCGACCCGACCAAGCCCACCCCGGCATGGATGGTCGCACGGCTCACGCTCGCCGGCATCCGCTCGCTCGGCGTCCTCATCGACATCACCAACTACGTCATGCTCGAGCTCGGCCAGCCGATCCACGGCTACGACCTCGACCGGCTCACGGGCGGCATCACGGTGCGCCGCGCGACCGAGGGCGAGACGCTCGAGACGCTCGACGGCAAGGTGCGCACGCTCAGCACGGAGGACCTGCTCATCACGGATGAGTCCGGTCCCATCGGTCTGGCCGGCGTCATGGGCGGCGGCACGACCGAGATGTCGGATGCCACGCGGAACGTGCTCATCGAAGCGGCGATCTTCGACACCGTCTCGATCGCGCGTACGGCCCGTCGTCACAAGCTGCCCAGCGAAGCGTCGCGGCGCTTCGAGCGCGGCGTCGACCCGCTCGTGCCCTTCGTGGCGGCGCGACGCGTTGCCGACCTCATGGTCGAGTACGCCGGCGGCACGCTGGACACCGCCGTCGGCGGCGCGCTGTTCGCTGACGTCCAGATCGCGGGAGTCGCGCTTCCGGCCGGGTTCGTCGAGGGGCTCATCGGCGTCGACTACACCCGTGAGGAGATCGTCGCGGCCCTCGAGATGATCGGATGCGACGTCACCGAGCGTGACGGGGAGTGGATCGTCATCCCGCCGTCCTGGCGCCCCGACCTCACCGACAAGTGGACTCTCGCCGAAGAGGTCGCCCGCATCGAGGGGTACGACCGCATCCCCTCGGTGCTGCCGACGCCGCCGTCGGGTCGCGGGCTCACGCTCGCCCAGCAGGGCCGCCGCCGCGTCGCGAACGCGCTCGCCGCGGCCGGCTATGTCGAGACCCCGTCCTTCCCCTTCACGACCGAGGCCGACAATGACCTGCACGGGTCGGCGTCCGGCGAGCACGTGCCTTCGGTCAAGCTCGCGAACCCGCTCGACGGACAGCATCCGTTCTTGCGCCGCTCGCTTGTGCCCGCTCTGCTGCAGGTCGCGCACCGCAACCAGTCGCGCGGTCTCACCGACCTCGCTCTGTTCGAGACCGGCACCGTGTTCCTGCCCGAGCCGGGTCGCGACTACGGCACGACGGCCGTACCGCCGCTGGCGGTTCGTCCCGACGCAGCGACGCTCACCGAGATCGACGCATCGATCCCCGCGCAGCCTCGGCACGTCGCGGTGCTGCTCACCGGCACGGTCGTCGCGAAGCAGCCCGGACAGCCCGCCGTCACGGCGGGCATCGCTGACGCCCTCGACGCCGTCCGCACGATCGCGCACGCGGCGGGCGTCGATATCGAGGTCGCCCAGGCTCAGCGTGCGGCCCTGCACCCCGGTCGCACCGGCATCCTCTCGGTCGGAAGCACCGCGGTCGGCTACGTCGGCGAAGTGCTGCCCGCCGTCGCCGAGGCGGTCGACCTGCATGGCCGCGTCGTCGTCGCCGAGCTCGACCTCGACCTCGTGCTGCAGCTCGCGGGCGAGCGCGTGGTCGCGGCATCCCTCTCGGGATACCCGGCTGCGACGCAGGACATCTCACTCGTCGTCGCCGACGACCTCGCCGCCGCCGAGGTGCGCGCGGCGCTCGTCGAAGGGGCGGGGGAGCTGCTCGAATCGCTGCGCCTCGTCGATGACTACCGCGGCGCGGGTGTGCCCGAAGGGAGTAAGAGCCTGACGTTCGCGCTGCGCTTCCGGGCGCCCGATCGCACACTCACGGCCGCCGAGGCGACGGACGCGAAGCTCGCGGGCCTCGCCATCGCCGCCGACCGTTTCGGCGCGACCTTGCGCGAGTGACCCGCAACGGCGAGTTGCGGATGCCGCGGTTCGAGGGCTATCGTCGGCGCATGCCTTCGGCGATGCTCCCGCTCCTCACGCGGTTCTCGAGCGCGCTGAACGGCGCGGGCCCGGCACCCGCGCGCCGACGTCTGGGCGGCCGCCGACTCTAGACGACCCCGCGATCCGCCGTGCGGCGGGCCCCCGACGATGTCGTGGGACGCGGGCGTCGCCGCCACCGGCACCCGACCCCAGACTCTAAGGTGGAATCCATGACATATTCGGTCGCCGTCTCCGGCGCATCCGGCTATGCGGGCGGTGAGATCCTTCGGATACTCGCCGCGCATCCCGACGTCGAGATCCGCACCGTGACCGCGCATTCGAACGCGGGACAGCCGCTCATCCAGCACCAGCCGCACGTGCGCTCGCTCGCGCATCTGACGCTGCGCGAGACGACGCCCGAGGTCCTCGCGGGGCACGACATCGTCTTCCTCGCCCTGCCGCACGGTCAGTCCGGCCAGTACACCGACGCCCTCGGTGACACGGCGCTCGTGATCGACGCCGGCGCCGACCACCGGCTCGAATCCGTCACGGACTGGGACCACTTCTACGGCGGCGACTTCCACGAGCCGTGGGTGTACGGGGTGCCGGAGCTGCCGGTTGCCGGTACGAAGCAGCGCGACCGGCTCGTCGGTGCGACGCGCATCGCCGCTCCGGGCTGCAACGCCTCGACCGTCAGCCTGAGTCTTGCGCCCGGGGTCGCAGCGGGCGTCATCGACCCGTCCGACATCGTCACCGTGCTCGCGGTCGGACCCAGCGGCGCGGGCAAGAGCCTCAAGACGAACCTTCTGGCCAGCGAGATCCTCGGCACGGCCAATCCCTACGCCGTCGGCGGCACGCACCGGCACATCCCCGAGATCCGGCAGGCGCTCGCCGCGGCGCGGAGGGGCGACCCTTCGGCAAGCTCAGGGACCGGGGGTGCACGCTCAGGGACCGGGGGCGACCCTTCGGCAAGCTCAGGGACCGGGGGCGCAAGCTCAGGGACCGGGGCAACACGCTCAGGGGCCGGGGCGGCTGACGAGGGGATCCGCGTCTCGTTCACGCCCGTCATCGTGCCCATGGCGCGCGGCATCCTCGCGACGTCGACCGCGCCGATCGTGCCGGGAGCGTCCGACGCGGCGATCCGCGACGCGTGGCAGGCGGCCTACGGCGGTGAGACGTTCGTGCAGCTCCTGCCGGAGGGGCAGTTCCCGCGCACCGCCGACGTCATCGGCGCCAACACCGCCCTCATGGGCCTCGCGATCGATCGGCCGGCGAACCGCGTCGTCGTCGTCACCGCCGTCGACAATCTCACCAAGGGCACGGCGGGTGCCGCCGTGCAGTCCATGAACATCGCGCTCGGGCTCGCCGAAGCCACGGCGCTGAGCGTGAACGGAGTCGCGCCGTGAGCGTCACGACACCCCGGGGTTTCGAAGCGGCCGGAGTCGCCGCCGGACTCAAATCGACGGGCAAGCCCGATGTCGCCGTCGTCGTCAACCGCGGTCCGCTCAAGGTGGGCGCGGCGGTGTTCACGAGCAACCGCGCGAAGGCCAACCCCATCCTGTGGTCGGAGCGGGCCATCCAAGACGGTGTCGTCGAGGCGATCGTGCTCAACTCCGGCGGCGCGAACTGCTTCACGGGCGCGTTCGGGTTCCAGACGACGCACGAGACGGCCGAGAAGGCGGCGACGCTCCTCGGAGTGAGCGCGGGCGACATCCAGGTGTGCTCGACGGGGCTCATCGGCACGGGCGACGAGGTCTTCCGCGCGAAGGTGCTCGCCGGCACCGAGCAGGCGATCGCCGAACTCTCGGACGACGGCGGAGCCGCGGCATCCGAAGCCATCATGACGACCGACTCGCGCGCCAAGACGACCTCGGTCGCCGGTGACGGCTGGGCCATCGGCGGGATCGCGAAGGGCGCCGGGATGCTGGCACCCGGCCTCGCGACGATGCTCGTGGTCCTCACGACCGACGCCGTCCTGACGGCCGCCGAAGCCGATGCCCACCTCCGGGCGGCGACGCGCATGAGCTTCGACCGGCTCGACTCGGACGGCTGCATGTCCACGAACGACCAGGTCACCCTCATGGTGAGCGGGGCCTCCGGCGTGACGCCGGATCCGGATGCGTTCCGCCAGGCGCTCATCGACGTGTGCACCGACCTCGCCGTGCAGCTGCAGGGTGACGCCGAGGGCGCGGGGCACGACATCACGATCCAGGTCATCGGCGCGGCATCCGAAGACGACGCGGTCGAGGTGGGCCGCTCGGTCGCCCGCAACAATCTCTTCAAAGCGGCGGTCTTCGGCAACGACCCGAACTGGGGACGCGTGCTCGCCGCCATCGGCACGACCGCCGCGGCCTTCGATCCGTACGACGTGGACGTGTGGATGAACGGCGTGCGGGTGTGCACGCAAGGCGGACCCGACCGGCCGCGCGACGACGTCGACCTGACGCCGCGCGCGACGGCCCTGCTGATCGACCTCAAGACGGGCGCTGCCGCGGCGACGATCTACACGAACGACCTCACGCACGACTACGTCCACGAGAACAGCGCGTACTCCTCATGAACAAGCAGGCCTCATGACCGACATCCAGGACACCGACCCCGCCGAGGCGAGCGTGAAGGCGGCGACGCTCATCGAGTCCCTGCCGTGGCTGCGCCGCTTCCGCGACCAGATCATCGTCATCAAGTACGGCGGCAACGCGATGGTCTCCGAGGAGCTGCAGGACGCCTTCGCCGCCGACATCGCCTATCTCCGGTATGTCGGGGTCAAGCCGGTCGTCGTGCACGGGGGAGGCCCGCAGATCTCGTCGATGCTCGATCGCCTCGAGATCCCGAGCGAGTTCAAGGGCGGCTACCGTGTCACGAGCACGGAGGCCATCTCGGTCGTGCGCATGGTGCTGACCGGGCAGATCAATCCGCAGCTCGTGAGCAAGATCAACGCGCACGGCCCCGTCGCGACGGGATTGAGCGGTGAGGACGCGGGGCTGTTCGGCGGACGGCGCCGCGGCGTCGTGATCGAGGGGATCGAACACGACCTCGGCCGAGTCGGCGATGTCGTCCATGTCGACCCGCAGCAGGTGCTCGACCAGATCGCCGCGGGACGGATCCCCGTCGTCTCATCGATCGCGCCCGACCTCGACCAGGCCGGACACTCGCTCAACGTGAACGCGGATGCCGCGGCATCCGCGCTCGCCGTTGCTCTGGGCGCCGCGAAGCTCGTCATCCTGACCGACGTCGCCGGCCTCTATGCCGACTGGCCGAACCGCGACTCGCTCGTCTCGCACATCACCTCGACCGCGCTGCGCGACATGCTGCCGCAGCTGGAATCAGGGATGATCCCGAAGATGAACGCGTGCCTCGAGGCGGTCGAGGGCGGCGTCGAGACCGCCGCGATCATCGACGGACGGGTGCCGCACTCGGTGCTCGTCGAGATCTTCACCAGCAAAGGAATCGGAACAGAGGTGGTCAGCGCATGACCTGGCAGGACGACGAAGGACGAGACCTCGTCCGCAGCTTCGCACCGCGGATGGCGATGCTCGTCCGCGGCGAGGGCTCGCACGTGTGGGACGCCGACGACCGCCGCTACCTGGACTTCCTCGCGGGCATCGCCGTCACCTCACTCGGCCATGCGCACCCCGTCTTCGTCGACGCCGTCGCGTCGCAGGCGGCGACCCTCACGCACGTCTCGAACTTCTTCGCCACGCCGCCGCAGCTCGAGCTCGCCGCGCGGCTCAAGCGCCTCGCGGGCACGGGCGACGCGGGCCGGGTGTACTTCGGCAACTCCGGTGCCGAGGCCAACGAGGCCGCCTTCAAGCTCGCCCGTTTGCACGGCGGCGCGGAACGTCCGCGCATCCTGGCGCTCACCGACGCCTTCCACGGTCGCACGATGGGCACGCTCGCACTGACGGGCAAGCCCGCGATGCAGGAGCCGTTCCTGCCGATGACGCCGGGCGTCGAGTTCATCGACTCGACCGTCGAAGCGCTCGAAGCGGCGATCGACGATCGGGTGGCCGCCCTGTTCATCGAACCGGTCAAGGGCGAAGCGGGCGTCGTCGAGCTTCCCGCCGGCTACCTCGAAGCGGCCCGTGAGCTCACCGCTCGGCACGGCGCGCTGCTCGTGATCGACGAGATCCAGACCGGCGCGGGGCGCACGGGGGAGTGGTTCGCCTTCCAGCGCGCCGGCATCGTGCCCGACGCGATCACGGTCGCCAAGGGCATCGGCGGCGGCTTCCCCATCGGCGCGCTCATCACGTTCGAGCCGGCCAGCGAGCTGTTCTACCCGGGCACGCACGGCACGACGTTCGGCGGCAACGCGCTCGGCACCGCTGCGGCCAACGCCGTGCTCGGCGAGATCGAGCGGGCGGACCTCCTCGCCAACGCCGCCGAGCGCGGCGCGCAGCTGAGGCGGATCATCGCGGGCATCGACTCACCGCTCGTGACCGGATGCCGCGGCCTCGGGCTGCTCATCGGCGTGAGCCTGCGGCATCCCGTCGCGAAGCAGGTCGTCGACGCCGCGCTGCACCGCGGGCTCATCGTCAACGCCCCGAACGACTCCACTATCCGGCTCGTGCCGGCACTGAACATCGGCGACGTCGAGCTCGACGAGTTCGAGACGCTCTTCGCGGCAGCCCTGTCGGCCGTCGAGGCAGACCTGGAAGGAACCGCATGACCCGTCATCTGCTCCGCGACGACGATCTGACGCAGGCCGAGCAGAGCGAGATCCTCGATCTCGCCCTCGCTCTCAAGCAGGACCGCTGGGCCGACAAGAGCCTCGCGGGGCCGCAGACCGTCGCCGTCATCTTCGACAAGTCGTCGACGAGGACGCGGGTCTCCTTCGCGGTCGGCATCGCCGATCTGGGCGGATCGCCGCTCATCATCTCGACGGCCAACAGTCAGCTCGGCGGCAAGGAGACCCCCTCCGACACGGCGCGCGTCCTCGAACGCCAGGTCGCCGCGATCGTGTGGCGCACCTACGCGCAATCGGGTCTCGAGGAGATGGCGCGGGGCACGCGCGTGCCCGTCGTGAACGCACTCTCGGACGACTTCCACCCGTGCCAGCTGCTGGCTGACCTGCTGACGATCCGCGAGCACAAGGGCGAGCTGAAGGGGTTGACCCTCGCTTTCTTCGGGGACGGCAAGTCGAACATGGCGCACTCCTACGTCCTGGCGGGGGCGACGGCCGGAATGCACGTCCGCGTCGCATCGCCCGAAGAGTACGCTCCGCGCGACGACGTCGTCGCCGATGCCGACCGCCGTGCCGCCGAGACCGGGGGGTCGGTGACTCTGTATACCGATCCCAACGAGGCGGCCGCAGGTGCCGATGTCATCGTGACCGACACGTGGGTGTCGATGGGCAAAGAAGAAGAGAAGCTCGCGCGGCTGCGCGATCTCGGCGCCTACAAGGTGACCGAGGAGTTCATGCAGCTCGCCGATTCCGACGCCATCTTCATCCACTGCCTGCCGGCCGATCGCGGCTACGAAGTCGATTCCGAGGTCATCGACGGCCCGCAGAGCGTCGTCTGGGACGAGGCGGAGAACCGCCTGCACGCGCAGAAGGCCCTCCTGGTCTGGCTGCTCCGGCAGCCCTGATCCGCTCATGACGGTGAACCGGTCTTCGACGGCCTCCCGCGCGTGGCTCGCGTCGCGCTGGGAGCGGTTGAACGGCGCGGCGCGAGTCGCCGGCATCGACCTCGCTCGCGGCCTCGCCGTGATCGGCATGCTGACGGCCCACCTCATCGCCATCGACGTCGCGTTCGAGTGGCCCGAACCCGACTCGTGGATCGCCGTGGTCGACGGGCGCTCGTCGATCCTGTTCGCGACCCTCGCGGGCGTCTCGATCGGCCTCGTGACCGGGGGAGCGACGCCGCTGCGAGGATCGCCCATGATGATCGCGCGGCTGCGCCTCGCCGTGCGGGCGGGGCTGCTGTGGATCCTCGGCATCCTGCTCATCGAGACAGGTGTCCCCGTCTACGTCATTCTGCCGGCCTACGCGATCATGTTCCTGGTCGCGCTCGCCTTCGTGTCGTTCGGCGCCCGCACCCTGCTCGTGCTCGCGGGAGCGCTCGGCGTCATCATGCCGTTCGTGCAGTTCCTGCTCGACGGGCTGCCCGTGTGGTCGAGCGTTGCGGGCAACGACCTGTCGCTCGCCCTGGGCTGGCACTATCCCTTCACGGTCTGGATCGCCTTCGTCCTGGCGGGGCTCGGCGTCGCGCGAGCCGACATCCGCCGCGCGCGTGTCCAATTCCGGATGCTGCTGTGGGGGAGCGTGCTGTCTCTCTTCGGCTACGGTGTCGGGCGCGGCATCGAGGCGACCGAGGGAGCGCTGCGGGTCGATCCCCATTCGAGCGGACTGTTCGAGGTGATCGGGTCGGGCGGGTTCGCCATCGCGGTGATCGGCGGATGCCTGCTGCTGTGCCGCACGGCCGTGACCTGGGTCGTGCTGCCGCTGCGGGCGGTGGGGGCGATGCCGCTCACGGCCTACACGGCTCAGCTGGTCGCCTGGGCTGTCATCGCGACCGTGGTCCTCGGGCGCGCGGGGGATCTCGGCGGCTTCCGGGCGCTCGAGCCGTTCTGGCCCATGACGCTCATCCTCGTCGCCGCCTGCACGGTGTGGGCGCTGCTCATCGGGCGCGGTCCGCTCGAGTGGGTGCTCGACCGCGTCGCCCGGCTCGTCGTGCGCTCCGGCGGCGATCGCCCGCGGTCGCGCCGATAGGCTGTCGGAGTGAGCGACGACACCCCGACGACCGATGGCCACGGCACCAACGAGGGCGCACTGTGGGGAGCGCGATTCGCCTCGGGACCGGCCCCCGAGCTGGTCGTGCTGAGCCGCTCGACGCACTTCGACTGGGACCTCGCACTGTACGACATCGCGGGATCGCACGCGCACGCGAAAGCGCTCGCCGCGGCAGGGTACCTCACCGTCGACGAAGAGCACGCGATGCACGTGGGCCTCGACGCACTGGCGCGCGGTGTCGCCGACGGCACCCTCGTCGCTGCCGAATCGGACGAAGACGTGCACGGCGCACTGGAGCAGGCGCTCATCGCCGAGCTGGGTCCCGAGCTCGGCGGCAAGCTGCGCGCCGGCCGCAGCCGCAACGACCAGATCGCGACGCTCGTGCGGATGTATCTGCTCGACCATGCGCGCACGATCGCGCGCGACATCCTGCGCGTCGTCGACGCGATCGTCGCGCAGGCAGAGGCCCATTCCGCGGCCATCATGCCGGGACGCACGCACCTGCAGCACGCGCAGCCGGTCCTGCTCGCCCACCACCTGCAGGCGCATGCCTGGCCGCTCGTGCGCGAGGTCGAGAGGCTGCGCGACTGGGCGGCCCGTGCCGCCGTCTCGCCGTACGGCGGAGGCGCCCTCGCGGGATCGACCCTCGGGCTCGATCCTCAGCTCGTCGCGACCGAACTCGGCCTCGATCGGCCCGCCGAGAACTCGATCGATGGAACGTCGGCCCGCGACGTCGTGGCGGAGTTCGCCTTCATCGCGGCGATGATCGGCGTCGATCTGTCGCGGTTCGCCGAAGAGATCATCCTGTGGAACACGCGGGAGTTCGGCTTCGTCACGCTCGACGACCGCTACTCGACCGGCTCCAGCATCATGCCCCAGAAGAAGAACCCCGACATCGCCGAGCTGGCGCGAGGCAAAGCCGGCCGGCTCATCGGCAACCTCTCCGGTCTCCTCGCCACGCTCAAGGCTCTTCCGCTGGCGTACAACCGCGACCTGCAGGAAGACAAGGAACCCGTGTTCGACTCGGTGCGCACGCTCGAGACGGTGCTGCCGGCGTTCGCGGGCATGGTCGCGACCATGCGGTTCGACACCGATCGCATGGCGGAGCTCGCACCGCAGGGCTTCTCACTCGCGACCGACGTCGCCGAGTGGCTCGTCAAGCGCGGAGTCCCCTTCCGCGACGCGCATGAGATCTCGGGTTCGCTCGTGCGCGCGTGCGAGACGCGGGGGATCGGACTCGAGGATGCCTCGGACGACCTTCTCGCCGAGGTGTCGGCGCATCTGAACCCCGACGTACGCAGCGTGCTCACGATCGAGGGCTCCGTCGCGAGCCGCGATGGGGTCGGCGGAACAGCGCCCGAGCGGGTCGCCGAGCAACGTGCACAGCTGGTCGAGCGCGTGCAGTCCGCAGCCCGCGTTCTCGGTCTGAACTGATCATCCAGATAAATAAGCCCTAGGCTTTTCATTTGCATACATAAGCTATAGCCTGATCCTATGCAGATCGCTGTCATCGCCGACATCATCGGGTCGCGCCGACTTCCCGACCGCGACCATGCGCAGCGCGATCTCGACGACACGATCGCGGGCGTGCACGCCCACTTCCCTCTCGCGCTGGACCCCCTGCACCCGACTGTCGGTGATGAACAGCAGGCGACCTATCCGACGCTGGACGCCGCTCTCACCTCGCTCCTGCTGCTGCGGCTCGCGCTGCCCGAGGGCATCGAATGCCGCTTCGGCGTCGGGGTCGGCGATCTCGAGGTCGTGCGGACTGCCGCCGGCAGCATCCCCGAGGGTCCCGGCTGGTGGGCGGCGCGCGACGCGATCGAGATCGTCCACGGCCTGCAGAAGCGCACCGCGCCGAGCGCGCGCACGTGGGTCGCCGCCGCGGCAGGGCATGATGCCGCCATGGCACAGACCGTCCGGCTCGCGAACGCCTACGCGCTGTCGCGCGACCACGTCGTGGGCGCCATGAGCGCACGCGCCCGTCGCCTGACCTACGGCCGGTGTCGCGGTCAGACGCAGGCCGACCTCGCGCGGGCGGAGGGCATCAGCCAATCGGCCGTGTCACAGGCCCTCGCGACCGCCGGCGCCGGCTCGATCATCGAGGGGCTCGCGCAGCTCGCCCGCGAGGTGCGCACATGATCGCGGCCGGCCTCGCGCTCCTTGCGGTCGGCGTCGCCGACCTGATCCGCCAATTCCAGACCACGCGGCGCCGTTGGATCGCAATGGCGCTCGCCGCGGTGGTGATCTTCCTCGTCGCGGTGCTCGTCGACGCCGCCGTCTGGGGTCTGGTCGCGCTCGCCGTCGCGGCGGCGTGGGTGCTCACGATGCCCGCTCGAGGCGGGGCCCGGGCCGGGCTGTGGCCCGTCGGTCTGTTCGGGGCCGCCTTGGCGGGGGCCGTCATCGTCGCCGGTCCGCGAGCGGCGACGACCGCTTTCGACACGCTGTGGGCGCTGCCGGCACCCGGCGAGAGCGTGCCTGTGGACCTGCTCGTGCTCGTTGTCGGCGCCGTGGCGTTCCTGCTCGAATCCAGCAACATCGTCGTGCGCACGGCTTTGCGCGCCGAGCACACGGCGGTCCCGGACGAGACCGAGGCCCCAGCTGCAGGCGGACTCAAAGGCGGGCGTCTCATCGGGCCGCTGGAGCGCGTGATCGTCTTCGCACTCATGCTCACGGGCGCGTACACCCTCATCGCCGCCGTCCTCGCGGCGAAGGGCATCGTCCGCTTCCCCGAGATCTCGCGCGACAGCACCGACGGCAACCGAGCCGAGTTCTTCCTCGTCGGCAGTCTCGTCAGCTGGGTGCTCGCCCTCGCCGCGGCGTTGCTCGTCTGGTGGGCGGCGCGCTGACGACCTCTGTCCGTGGCATCCGTCGCCGCTGATAGCCTGAAACGCGTGTCATCCAGCCTCGTGAGCGCGACCGCGCCTGCCAACGATCCGACGTTCGAGAACGTCTGGGACGAAATCGTCTGGCGCGGACTCGTGCATGTGTCCACCGATCAGGATGCGCTGCGCGCGCTGCTCTCGGGTGACCCGATCACGTATTACTGCGGCTTCGATCCGACCGCGCCGAGTCTTCACCTGGGCAATCTCGTCCAGCTGCTTCTGCTGCGCCGACTGCAGCTGGCCGGCCACAAGCCGCTCGGACTGGTCGGCGGGTCCACGGGCCTCATCGGCGATCCGCGTCCGTCGGCCGAGCGCACTCTGAACACGCGCGAGACGATCGAGGAGTGGGTCACGCGTCTGCGCTCGCAGGTCGAGCGATTCCTCAGCTTCGACGGCGACAACGCGGCGCGCCTGGTCAACAACCTCGACTGGACCGCGCCGCTGAGCGCGATCGACTTCCTTCGCGAGGTCGGCAAGCACTACCGCGTCGGCACGATGCTCAAGAAGGATGCCGTCGCGGCCCGTCTGAACTCCGAGGCCGGCATCAGCTACACCGAGTTCAGCTACCAGATCCTGCAGGGCATGGACTACCTCGAGCTTCACCGCCAGTACGACTGCGTGCTGCAGACGGGCGGCAGCGACCAGTGGGGCAATCTCACCAGCGGCACGGATCTGATCCACCGCGTCGAGGGTGTGGCGGTGCACGCCATCGGCACGCCGCTGATCACCAACAGCGACGGCACCAAGTTCGGCAAGAGCGAAGGCAATGCGATCTGGCTGGATGCCACGATGTGCAGCCCGTACCGGATGTACCAGTTCTGGCTCAACACCGACGATGCCGACGTCGTCTCGCGACTCAAGGTGTTCACGTTCCTCACGCGCGACGAGATCGAGGAGTACGAGCGGCTCGTCGCCGCCGAACCGTTCCGCCGCGAGGCGCAGCGCCGGCTCGCCCGCGAGGTCACGACCTACGTGCACGGTGTCGAGGCGACGTCGGCCGTGATCGCGGCATCCGATGCGCTTTTCGGTCAGGGGGATCTGCACGCGCTCGACGCGGCGACGCTGCGCACGGCGCTCGATGAGCTGCCGAACACGAGCGTTCCCCGCGGGACCGCCGTGACCCAGGCGCTCGTCGAGACGGGACTCGTCGCAAGCCTGTCCGAAGCCCGCCGCGCCATCGCGCAGGGTGGTGTCTCGGTCGACGGCGTCAAGGTCGCGGGCGAGGATGCCGAAATCACGGGGGCGCTTCCCGGCGGGGTGTCTGTGCTGCGCCGCGGCAAGAAGACGCTGGCCGGCGTCTTCGTCGACGCCTGAGGAATGCCGTTCACCCCGAGCCACGCTGTCGTCGCGCTGCCGTTCGTACGGACGCCGCTCGTGCCGGCGGCGATCGCGATCGGGGCGATGACCCCGGATCTGCCGCTGTTCGTCCGGGGACTGCCGTTGCACTACGGCCGCACGCATGACCTGACCTGGATCGCGGCGACCGTCCTGCTCGCTTTCGTCCTTCTGCTCGTCTGGCGCTGCCTGCTGCGGCCGGCGGTGCGCGAGCTGTCACCGCGCCGGCTCGCCGAGAGGCTTCCCGGCGAATGGGATGCCCCCGTGGCCGGCGCCCTGCGCGAGACCATCGGATACGCGAGATCGGGCGGCTTCTCGGGGCGCGCGCTCACGATGACGATCCTCTCGCTCGTGTTCGGCGTCGTGACCCACATCGTGTGGGACCTGTTCACCCACGAAGGGCGCTGGGGCGTGGACCTCGTCCCGATGCTCGACGAGCGGTGGGGTCCGCTGGCGGGGTATGCCTGGCTCCAGCACGGATCCAGCGTGCTCGGACTCGCGATCATCGGTGCCTGGATGCTCGTCTGGTTCGTTCGAGCGGATGCTGTCGCACCGGTCGTGCGCGTTCTCCCCGCGTGGGTGCGCGGAGCGTGGTGGCTCTCGCTGCCGGCGATCCTCATCGGCGGATGGTGCTGGGGGCTCGCGCAGTTCGGGCCGCTCGACGAGGACTTCACGGCGGCGCACCTGGCGTACCGCGTGCTTCCGCCCGCGTGCGCCGTGTGGGGTGCGGCCACTGTCGCGTTGGCGATCCTCGCCCAGGTACGGCGGTCAGCCCTGCGCCGTGTCGGCCGGTGATCGAGTGTGCCGGCGGGAAATCGCGGAATCATGCGGCGACACGCCCGGGATGCGAGCAAGATTTGCCGTACCTCTGGGAGCCACGTAACTTAGTACTCGTTCGCCCCACAGGGAAGCGGAGAGGCCGAGAGCCTTACCCCCCTCAAGTGGAGAACCAGCCCCATTCTTATCCTCTTGAGGATCGCGGCCTTCGGGTCTAGGATGGAGGATCCCACTCCTCGAAGCTTGCGAAGAGTGCTGACCGGAGACTCTGAAACAGTCACGGTGAGCCGATTTGACAAGCAGAGCGAGAGGGGTAAGATAGAGAAGTTGCCCTGCGGGCGGAGCTGAGAGGCCGAGTAGCAGGAGCATCCGATCCTTGAGAACTCAACAGCGTGCACTTGTCAAATGCCAAATTACC
>NZ_JBSHLF010000005.1:0-314441 GCF_053644215.1 Microbacterium sp. NPDC055442
ACGCACCGTTGCCAGAGCCTCGCCCGACAGCGTGCCCGCACGCTCAGCCTGATCCACGAACGACTTCGCCACGTTGTAGCTGGCGTCGTGCGAGATCTTCGGCTGGTGCTGCGGGTTGAACTCGTCGATCTGGTACTCGGCAGCAGCCGCCAGCTCGTTCGCGCTCAGGTGCTCGCTCGGCGTGAGTGCGAGGCTGTCGAAGCCACGACCGATCTCGGAACCGAAGACGTGACCGTTGTACCAGTACGCCGACCAGTACCCGGCCAGCGTCAGGGCGTTGGGGTTGATCGGGCCGCGGTCGAAGTAGCCGATCTCGACCGGGTTGGAGCTGTCGGTGAAGTCGAACACCGAGAGACCACCCTGGTACCAAGCCTGGACCATGATGTCGCGACCCGGAACCGGAACCAGCGAACCGTTGTGCGCGACGCAGTTCTCCTGCGCCGTCTGCGGTGCGGGCATCTTGTAGTAGCTGCGGAACTCGAGCTTGCCGTCCACGATGTCGAAGATGGCGTTCGCGCCCCAGTTGAGCGGGTCGATCGCGCGGCAGCGAGCACCGCTTCCGCCGCCCCACTCGTCGGTGAAGACGACCTTGGTGCCATCGTTGTTGAACGTGGCCGAGTGCCAGTACGCGAAGCGCGGGTCGGTGACCGCATCGAGGCGAACCGGGTTGGCCGGGTCGCTGATGTCGATCAGGATGCCGTTGCCCTCACAGGCACCGGCAGCGAGGCCGATCTCGGGGTACGACGTGATGTCGTGGCAGGCGTCCGCCGCGGAGGTGGACTGCATGCCCTCACCGTGGCTGCCGCCGGGCCACAGGCCCGCGGGGCTACCCGTCGCCGGGTCGCTGAAGATGCGGGCGTGGTTGACGATCGCCGCACCGGCCGGGTTGGCCAGCGGAACCTTGATGACCTCGACGAGGAAGCGCGCGCCCAGGATGGGGTTGCCCTCGGCGTCGAGCTGCGACTCGATCGTGTTGCCGGCGACGTTCGTGCAGCCGCCCTCGACGTTCGTCGTCGTCGTGCGGACGCCAGCGGTGCCCGAGACGTAGACGTAGACGTTGTCGGCGTCATCGGCATCCTCGACGACCGTGTGCGTGTGCGAGCCGCGGCACGTCTGAACGGCCGTCACCTGGAACGGGTTGTTGATGTCACTGATGTCGAAGATGCGGACACCGCGGAAGTTCTGCGGGTCGGTGACAGGAGTGTTGCTGGCCGATCCGCAGTCGAGGCGGCCGGGGGCCGATTCGACCGACATGAACAGCAGGTTGCCGTAGACGGAGACGTCGCCCTGTCCACCGGGACACAGGAACGAACCCGTCAGCGTCGGCGCTGCGGGGTTCGAGATGTCATAGATCTGGAAGCCGTTGTAGTTTCCGTTGATCGCGTAGTTTCCGGTGTACGCCATGTCGGAGTTGTAGTTGCCGAAGCCTTCGGGCTTGGCCTGCGTCGAGAGCAGATCGACGTTGCTGGCGGCGGTACCGGCGTCGTACAGGCCGGGGGCCAGCCCCTCGCGGGGGTCTGTCGGGGTGTCGGCCGTTGCGACGGTGGCGGTAGCCGTCACCATCGACATACCGAGGGCGACGGCGCCCACGGTGGCCAGTGCGCGCGCCTTCCAGCGTGCGCGTTCGGGTCGTGTGTTCATGCGGAGAGTAGGCCTTTCAATCGTCATCGATTTGTTGCGTCATTGCGTTGGCCGAAGAGCACTCCGCAACCCGAGACCGGATCGCGGTGTGCGCTTCGCATACTTCACGAATATGCAGTTATATGTAGGGGAATCTATAGGTCTGCTGGGAACAGCGCTACCCACAATGCGATTCCCTGTCATATAACCGATGATGAATCGAACGCTCGAAGACGAGAGGTGCAGGACGATGGCGCGATGGACCCGGCTGATTTCGACGGGTGCGGCGCTCATGCTCGCGGTCGGCCTCACCTCCTGCACGAGCGAGGCTGAGGCGGCACCGACATCGACGGCGCCGGTCGTGCAACTGGGGGGTCCGGGCGAGCCGAACCGCACCCTCTCGCCCGAAGAGGCGGCCGCGATCCAGGGCCCGCCCTATGTTGAAGAAGACGTCGTCTTCGTCCGCGACATGCTGCACCATCACTCGCAGGCGATCATCATGACCGACCTCGTGGCCGAGCGCTCCGACGACGAAGAAGTCAGGATGCTCGCGCAGCGCATGGCCATCGGTCAGGAAGAAGAGATGCGCCAGATGGAGTCCTGGCTGCAGGACCGCGGCGAGCCGGCTCGCGATCCGGATGCCGGACACGATGCGCACGCCGGCATGCCGGGCCTGCTCACCGAGGCCGAACTCGACGCTCTCGCCACCGCCGAGGGCAAGGCGTTCGACCGGATGTTCCTCGAGCTCATGATCAAGCACCATGAGGGTGCCGTCACGATGGTCGTCGACCTCTACGCGTCGGGCGGTGGCCAGGAAGTCGCGATCGACACGATCGCCCGCCACGTCGAGGGCGACCAGAACATCGAGATCAAGCGCATGCAGGGAATGCTCGCCGACCGCTCCTGACGGGTCCGGCCAGGGCGCGGCATCCGATAACGCTCAGACGTGAAGCCAGGCTCGAGTCTGGGGAATGGCCAGCGCCACGGCGAGCGCGATGACCGGAAGCCACAGGGCGGTGGCGCCGGCGAGTGAGAAGGCTCCGGCACCCGCGACGGCGCCCAGAGCGATCGCCAGCCACAGCACCAGGTGACGCGCCCATGCCCACGGGGGTCCGCCCTTGAGCGCGGCGACGAGGGCGGTCGCGAACTTGACGAGTGCGCCGGTCATATAGGTGATCCCGAACGTGACTTCGCCGCCGCGGGCGAAGACGGTGTTGAGCGCGCCCATCGCCGCAGCGAGCAGCGCTCCGGTCACCCACGTCCAGCCGGGGATCGAGGTGGCAGCTGCCGCGGTCATCCCGACCAGCACGAGGATGAGCACACGGGTCTCGCCGCGCATCCGACCGCCCGGAAGGCTGGTGCCGATCATCGCACCGACGACGAACGCCGCGATGAGGAGGAGGGCGGTCCCCGCGGCGACGAGGCTCGCCCCGGCGAGGTCGACACTCGCGCGCGTCGTGTTTCCGCTCATGAACGAGACGAAGTAGCCGCCGAGGTAGACGAACCCGAAGCCGTCGACGAACCCCGCGAAAGCGGAGAGCACCGCGGCTGCCGTGAACGTGCGACGGCTCAACGATCGGACCATGCGTTCTCTCCCCACCGGGCTTCCCTCAGAGGGGAAAAGCGAAACCCCCGCCATGTAGAAGCTAGGCGAGGGTTTCTAGAGTGACTGTAATGATCACCCGTGTGGCTCCGACGGGCGTCGATCCCGTGACCTCACGATTTTCAGTCAGATTTGCGCCTCATCGCCTGGATTCGTCGGCGCTCACACTCGTGCAGTTCCGGTGATCTTTGTGATCTATGTGATCACCTCGATCGTCGTTCGCGCCGGGAGTTGTGGTCAAACTGTGGCCAAAGGGGTCAGCCGGCACGCGAACGCCACGTTGTTCCAGGAAGCTAGCCATGCGTCGAAGCTCAGCGAAGGATTCGGCCACGCGGTTGCGGAGATGCCCCAGATCGTTGAAGCCGGCGAACTTACGATTGATCTGAAGCGCCCTCGCTAGCGATTCCGTATGGTGCGCCACTTCCCGTCGTTGCATTTCATAGCTTCGAAGCGCGACCAGGGCAGCGGTTTCTTCAGGCGTCTCCGCGTTCACATCCATGAATAGTTGGTGCCCCTCGAACGGGAGGGACAGCCATTCGAGGAAGTCGATCGCGGACATCGTCGCGATCTCCTCACTGACTCCTGGAATCCCTGTCGGCTCGTAGGGACGGTGGTGGTCGACGAGGATCTGCTGTGGTGCAACGCCCAATGCTCTGGACAGCTCGAGAAGCTCGACGACTGTCAGATCGAGCTTGCGCCCCAGCTCGATGTTGCTGACGACCTTCGCGCTGAGGCGTGCGTTAGGGATAGCGGCAGCTAGCTCGCGAACGGATCGGAATCCGCGACGCAGACGCAGATCTCGGATGCGCTCACCGATCGAGCGCGCAAACGAATCTTTCCCCGATTCGGACCAATCCATCCCTCCATGGTGTCTCACACTTCAGACGTTGTCATCGTCGAAGCAAGTGCTCACAGAGAACGAGCACAACGAAACGAAGGGGACATGATCATGGATGACTCACTACTCACGCCCGCGGAAGCTGCCCTCATCGCCGGAATGACGACTGGCGCGCTGGCCCAGCTTCGCTACCTCGGCAAGGGGCCCGACTTCTACAGGCTGGGACCTCGAACGATTCGCTACGCGCGTTCTGAAGTCGTGGAGTGGATCCGCCAGAGCCGCACCACGGCGAGCGGCAGGTGACCCGGTTGGTTACTCAGATACCTGAGCTCGCGGACGCGCTCGATTCTGCTCAGCGGGCTATTCGCCGATACTGCGTCCTGCCGGACGCGGCGTCGTATGACGCAGTGACGCTGTGGGCGGCCGCATCCCACGTGGTTCCCGCCCTAGATGTTGCACCGAGGTTGGTGATCCGATCAGCCGAGAAACGATCGGGGAAGACGCGCTTGCTCGAGGTGCTGAGCCTGCTGGTCAACGACCCTGTGCGATTCGCAGACGTCAGCGTTCCGTATCTCTTCCGACGCATCGAGAAGGCAGGGGACACCCCGCCGACGTTGATGCTCGACGAAGCGGACGCGATTTTCTCAGCGGGACGGCCGAGTGAACGCTCCGAAGCCCTCCGCGGGATCCTCAACACCGGATTCCAGCGGGGTTTCGTATACGGCCGGGTCGAGAAGCCAAACAATCAGCTGAAGGAGTATCGAGTCTTCGCCCTGGCAGCGATCGCTTCGATCGGCGCACTGCCGGACACTATCGAAGACCGAGCGATAGTACTCACTATGCGTCGGCGTTCGGGAACTGAACCCGTTGAGCAGTTCCGGCTTAGGGACGCAGGGGAGTACCTCGCCGTAGTGCGCCATCGCCTGCATCGTCTGCTCACCGACCACCAAGATGAGATAGCCGGTGTCCGCCCCGAACTGCCGGTGGAAGACCGCGCAGCTGATCTTTGGGAGCCGCTCGTCGCAGTGGCCCATCTCGCAGGAGACGAATGGATCAATCGCGCCTGGGCAGCAGCAATCACCATGGTCGAGCAAGCGCGGGAGGACGAGAGTTCCGCGAACGTCGGCTTGGCGCTTCTGGAAGCCACTCGCGAAGTACTCAACTCGTACCGCGATGGCGCATGGATCGGCAGCGTCCAGCTGGTCGAAGCCCTCAGCACGGTGCCCGAATACCGCGATTTGGCGAGCGCGCTGGGAGTCGCGGGAGTCGCTCGGGTACTTCGTCCATACGGAGTCCGACCCGCCAACCATCGTGTCGGGGAGAGCGTGCGAAAGGGATATCGACTCGTCGATCTTCGTGACGCATGGATGCGGTACCTCCCCTCTGCGCTTTCGCCCGCTACAGGAGCTACGCCGCTACTTCCGCAGAGAGATCAGGAGGAAGCAGCCACGCGACAAGCTACACAGCCGCTACGCACCGCTACCCACGAAGCGAATCGAGGGCAAGGGAATGCGGAGCATCCCGCGGCAGCCTCTGTTTCCCACATCGAAGAGGTGACGCATGTGCGGTCATGAACCCTGCGGAGCAAGCTATACGGTTAGGGCCCCTAACTCGGCTTGTCTGTCCAGTCGAAGTTTCTCCCGTTCGCTGCGCTGGGCATGGAGAGCATGATGGTCGACCGCGCAAGCCAGAACCGCCGACGGCCGAACGCACCCGCCTCGCGTCAGATTGTTCACAAGGTGAAAGTTAACGAGGAGGAAGAGGCCGCACTGGTCGCTCGCTCCACGGAGCAAGGCGTGACCGTTGCCCGACTACTCGTCGAGTCGGCACTTTCACCCGAGCCCGGCGAGACGGCCACCGATCGAAGGAATGCTCTGGAGATGTTCTTCCGTATCGAGCGACTCATCTCGAACATCGCAAGCAACGTGAATCAGATCACGAGAGTAGCGAACACTACGGGCAGCACCGATCTGTCATCTCTACGCGAACACCTTCAGCAAGCGAAGGCAGCGTACGAATCCATTGATCGATGCGTCGAACGGTTCTCCTTATGACCGGGACTGGGCGACCGAAGCCCAGGAAGGTCTCTTTCTACGTCGATCTATCGCTCGATGAGCGTATGCGGGCGGCCATGCTCAACACGATGGTCGCAGAAGGACACCGCTCCCTGTCGGACTTCTTGAGCAACGCCGTGCTCTACGAGCTTGCTCGTCTTGAGGCGCGGTACAACTCGGGGGAGCCATTCGTGGTCACTGCTTCGGGCTCGGTTCCTCGGGGCCGACCGCCGGCGCTTCGGGCGCGGTCGAGAAGTGTCGGCGATTGAACACGGTCTCGTAGATGTCGTCACTGATGAGGCCGCGGCGCGCCGCGTCGGCGATCTCCGACCAGGTGCCAGGCGGATCGACGATCAGCGAGTCATACCCGTCGGTATGGCCGCCTTGCACGTAGGGGAACCGCGTGAGTTCGTCCACGAGCTGCGCCCGATCGATGAACCTGGCGGCATAGCGCTGGCATATCTCGTACGGCGTCGCGCCGGAGAATCCGTCCAGAGGCATTGTCACCATAGCGGCCGTGCGGAGTGCGCTGAGCACTGACGGCTGGGCCATCCCGAGCCATCTGGCGATCTCGCGTTGGCTGTATCCGTGCTGGTCGAACCGGCGCAGCTCGCGCCGGTAGTCCAGCTCAGCCATCTCTTTCCGATGGCGCGCGGACACCGCCGCACGGGCCCAGTCCGGAACCTCTGAGATCGCCATATCTATCACCCCTGATAGGGAATTCTATCTCGTCCATAGTGATCACTATCGGACGAGTGCTCGTCGCACGCTAGAAGTTCCGACCCCGAGCACGCGCGCGATGCTTGCCCAGCTCTGCTGCCCGGTACGCATGCGCTCGGCCTCAGCAATCCGCTCGGGCGTCATCACGCTCGGACGGCCGCCGACACGACCCTGACTGCGCGCGTAGTCGAGACCGCGGAGGGTGTTTTCCCGGATGGTATCGACGCGGAGTTGCGCGAACACCGCGACGATGCCGTAGAGAGCTCGGCCCATCGGCGTGGTCGTGTCGATCATGGGCTCGGTGAGGCTGACGAGGTTCACCTGCCGCGCGTCTAGGTCCTGCAGCGTCTCGATCAGGATGCGTTCACTACCGGCGAGACGGTCGAGACGTCGCACTTTGAGAATGTCGCCCGCTCGCAAATAGTTCAAGCACTCGAGCCATTGCGGGCGGTCCGTGGAGCGGCTCGATTCGCCGTGGTCGACGAATACCCGTTCACAGCCGGCGGCGCGCAGCTCAGCCTCCTGAGCGTCGGGGTTCTGCTCGCGCTTGGAGACTCGGGCGTACCCGACTTCGTGTGCCATGCCGAAAACGCTACAGCCGAGGTATCGGGGCGTTTAGGTTTCGGCAGGGGGTATCGGCAGGCCACGTGCCGGCGTGTCGCGCAGGTGATCGAAATCGGTGGCAAGACCGTCGAAATCGATCGATTTCGGCTGTCTCACAACTAAGGGTTAGTACCCGGCAAGTTGCGAGACATAGATGTGAGACACCGCACATCCCGGAATCCGGTCGACTGTCTCCTGATCCGATGAGACGCCCCGTAACCGTAGGGTTATGAGACATCGGCCGTGGCGCACATCGGGCGCGCGGCATCTTCGCCATGGGGTAACCGCGTTCTTAGCGGCGACAAGCGGGTCACGCTATGCTCTTTCCATGCGTTTCGCCGTTTCGTCCTGGTGGTGGCTGCACAAGCAGCCGTAACGCACACGCGCGGGCTGCACGGCAGCCCGCGAAATTCGCGGTACTAACGTCCGTGTAGCTCCCTGAGTATCGGAGCAGACATGGACTCATTCACCGCCACCGCCGAACGCATGCCGGAGTTGCGCGCCTCAATCTCGGCGCACCCCGAGCATTATCGGGTCCTTACGGGCGAACGACCCACTGGACAGCTTCATCTCGGTCACTACTTCGGGACAATCAGAGAACGAGTGCGGCTGCAGATCGCCGGAGTTGAGACTTTCGTCATCCTGGCTGACTATCAGGTCATCACCGATCGAGAGTCTGCGGGCAACGTTCGTGAGAATGTCTACGGAGCGGTCCTTGATTATTTAGCAGCGGGCCTGGATTCACAATCGACAACGATCTTCACTCACTCAGCGGTACCGGCGCTCAATCAGCTTCTGCTCCCGTTTCTGAGCCTGGTCACGGAGGCCGAGTTGCATCGCAACCCGACGGTCAAGGCTGAGCTTTCAGCCTCAGGCCGCGCGCTGAGTGGGCTACTTCTCACCTACCCGGTCCACCAGGCTGCGGACATCCTTTTCTGCAAGGGCAACCTCGTGCCAGTAGGGAAAGACAACCTTCCGCATGTCGAGGTCACGCGAACGATCGCGCGCCGATTCAACGAACGATATGGCGAGGTCTTCCCAGAGCCAGTCGCGCTCATCACCGATGTGCCCGAGCTGCCGGGACTCGACGGCCGCAAGATGTCCAAAAGCTACGGCAATGCGATCGCACTAGGTATGACGGCGGACGAAACAGCAACAGTAATCAAACGTGCCCGCACCGATTCTGAACGCACCATTGCCTACGATCCCGAGAACCGGCCCGAGGTTGCTGGCCTTCTCTCAACAGCGGCGATCGTGCTCAGCCGAACTCCGGAGGACATCGCCGCCGAGATCGGAAGTGCTGGTGCGGGCGCGTTGAAGGAGTTCACGATCGAGGCGGTGAACGAGTTCTTGCGGGAACACCGAGCACGCCGCGCTGCCCTCACGTACGCCGACGCTGCAACGGCGCTCCGCGAGGGCAACGCCCGTGCCCAATCGATCGCACAGAGCACTCTCGACGAGGTACGAGCGGTGATGGGGATGCTGTACTGAACCGGCCGCGCCTCGAATCTGCTCGCCGTCCTCGGTGAGTCCCCGACCGGGCGCATGTGTCTCGTAACCTCCCTGTCGCATAACCCATGCGCTATGAGACGCCGAAGCTTCGAGACGATCAGATGAACGTGCTCAACGCGTGCCGGTAACTGTCGCTGTTCTCACGTGTTGCAGCGGTCAGGAGAAGTGCGTTGTCGTTGATTCTGCGCGTGAATTCACCCGAACAAGGAATGGTCACGATCTTCGTCAAGCCTGCACGCCAGGCCGGTATTAGCGCTGGTAGATCGCGCCGCTCGGGTTGGGCTTGGAGTTGCGTCGTCATCCCGGCCAGGTGCGCGTCCATTCCACGTTGGAACCAGGTGCTGTGCGATTCGTCGTCGAACGCACTGTCTCCAAAGTGGTCGCGCCAGTCGGGTCCCATTATTCGGTGGAGGAGATCGGCGCGTTCGGTCGAACCGTCCGCGGTGTTGTGAAGCTCGTCGAACAGTCGGGGGTCACTATGCTGACCCGCGTGCATCACGGCGGCGTGCCAGATGCCGGGCCACGCTACCGCCCATTCGTCGCGAGTTTTGGCGGTGACCGCAGAATCCTGAACGGTCGCAGGCGTGTCCAACAGCCGCGGAGGGAGGTCTTCACCTTGTGGCTGCAATTCATGCGCCTCCCGGATCCAGAGCAGCTCCAGGAGGGTGTTGGGCCGATCCTCAACGGTGATCGACATATCGTGCGGCCACGGGTTGCCCGGCATCGGTGCGCTGGATCTCATAGTCCCCACTTTCAGTTCCACCCATCCTTGCCGTCTCACGATCGCGAAGCAACGAACCGCAGAATCGACCTAGGCCGTGTTGATAAACGCCTTCGGGTGCCTCGTGGGCGAATCTTGAACCGTGTTGCGTGATGTGATCTCGGATGAGGCGTGGGCTGTGATCGGGCCGCTGTTCCCGACTGCGAAGTCGACGGGTCGGCCGCCGGTGGATCGGCGCACGGTGGTCGAGGCGATGGCGTGGCGGTTCCGGACCGGGGCACCGTGGCGGGACGTGCCGGAGCGGTTCGGGAACTGGAACACGATCTACAAGAACTTCAACCGGTGGTCCGAGCAGGGCGTGTGGGCGCGGGTGCTGGAGAAGACGCAGTCGCTCGCGCAGCAGTCCGGTGATCTGGATTGGGTCGCGTCGATCGACTCCACGATCGTGCGCGTGCATCAGCATGGTGCGACCCTTCCGCGCACCACGGGGGGCATTGTCGAACTACAAGAAGTTCGGTGACGAGCCGCCCGATCATGCGATCGGCCGCTCCCGTGGCGGGTTGACGACGAAGAATCACCTGGTCTGCGACGGGAAGGGACGCGCTCTCGCGTTCATCCTCACCCCGGGGCAGGCGGCGGACACCAGCATGCTGCCCGCGACGCTGCGCGAGATCCGCGTCCCCGGCGCGAGGGGTAGGCCACGGTCGAGGCCGGACCGGGTGCTCGCGGACAGGGGCTACCCATCGAAGGCGAACCGGGCCGGGCTGCGCGAGCGCGGGATCGCGGCGACGATCCCGGAGCGTGAGGATCAGATCGCTCACCGACGCAAGCGGCGCGGCCGGCCGATCGACTTCGGTGACGAGCAGCGGGCCCGCTACCGCGGCCGTAACGTCGTCGAGCGGTGCTTCAACAAGCTCAAGCAGTGGCGCGGGATAGCGATGCGCTCAGACAAGCTCGCCCGCAACTACCACGCCGGCCTCTGCCTCGCCGCCACTCTGCACTGGCTCGGCAGCATGTCGGCTCCGGAGCGCATCGAGGGAGATCAACTCGCGGTCACGGTATCCTTGTGAGCATGATGACCAGCCAGGCCCGCGTCGGCCGCTCCCAGAACGGCGATCTGGTCGTGCGCTGATCCGCGCTCCTCCTTGTGTGAGTGACCCAAACTCACCCACACGACACAAGGAGAATCATGACAGCACACTTCAACCACACAATCATCGCCTCGATCGACGCTGCCGAAATGGCGGAGTTCTATCGTGACCTGCTCGAAGCCGACGACGCGCCCGCATGGGGCCCGTTCGTCAACGTCCAGATCGCCGGCGGGGTATTGCTGCAGTTCGCAGCCCCGCCGATGGAGTTCCCGCCGCAGCACTACGCATTTCTCCTCGAAGACCCGCACTTCGACCGTGCATACGCCAAGATCACTGACTACGGCTTCGATCACTGGGCAGACCCCCAGCGCTCCAAGCCCGGAGAGATCAACCACGAGCACGGCGGTCGAGGCGTCTACCTCCTCGATCCCTCAGGGCACTATCTCGAGCTGATCACCCAGCCGTACCTCTGACCCGCAGCGGGCGCGACGGAACATTCGCTCCGCCCACCCTGATGCTGACCGGGGGCGGGGCCGGCTCGAAACCCCGGCCCCGGTTTAGCAACACGGCCTAGTCCCGAAGCCGACACTTGTGTCTCGCAACCGACCTGTCGCATAAGGCATGGGTTGCGCGACACGACCTCTCAATCTGCCGGAAACCCTTGCCGTTTGATGGTTGTGACGACCGTTTGCGGCAGGCGTTCCGAGCCTTCGCGTTGGCTCGCGCCGTAAACGATCGTTTCTGGCAGGCGCCTGACTCATTCTGTCGTGTCGGCGATCCGATCCTTCCTCGCTGGCTCCGTGGCGCTATTCCGATAGCGGAAACGGAACCTCTCGTGGACAGTCGCACGTTCTGCGGACATGTACTGGGTAAAGCTTCTCTCAGAAAGGCGTCACCCTCATGAACGACCTCGATCTTGAAACCCGGCTGCGTGCCGCAGCACCGCCCGTGTCCAGTCCGATGGGGCTGGGAAGCCACACCACCCGCATCCTGCAGGAGGGCCGTGCACGACGGGCGCGTCGAATGCGCGTCTGGGCCGCAGGCGTTGCAGCGTCGGCCGTGATTGTCGGAGGTGGAACGGTAGCCGTCGCCGGCAATGGGATGCAGACACCTTGGGGCTGGACAGCGGACAACGTGTACCAGTTCCCCGGCTCGAACGGACAAACGTGCTTCGCCGGACTCCTAGTAAAGCCGGACGGTGTTGCCGATGATGCGGAAGTAGTCGTGGTCGCCCGCGAGTTCGTCGCCAGTCTCGACCTTGAAGCCCTTGACACCTCAGCAGCGACCGCAGAGTTTGAAGCGGAAAACGACCAGCCCTTCGACGATGGCACACCGGGCATCGCGCACTATACGGCAGAGGACATCGCGCAGTCGGCGATGCATCAGACGGTCGCGGAGCTTCTTTTCGAGGAGTTGGAGGACCGGGGACTGTCGACTTCGCAGGAGGAGGGTTCTGTGAGCCTCTTCAGCCAGACTCAAGGATGCCAGTGACCAGCAGGAGTGAGGCGGCGGTGATCGACGCACTGGTTCGAGACAATGCGGACGATCTGCTTCGATACTTCCAGCGCCGCCTCCTGAACGATTCCGACGCCGCTGAGTCTCTGGGTGAGCTACTGTTCACCGCCTGGAAGCTGCGGCGGCGAGTGCCCGCCGACCCGACACAGGGACGGATGTGGCTATTCACCACGGCCCACAACATCCTGCGGAGCTCCCGCCGCACGTTGGCACGTCGGTCCGCGGCGGTTGAACGCCTCGCGAACGACATGCGCCTTACGAGCACCCACACGCGGGACGACGCCGCTATCGAAGTCCGCGACGCAATCAACCGTTTGCCGGATGAGGACGCCGAACTCGTCCGGCTGATCTTCTGGGATGGGCTTGCCTCCCACGAAGCAGCCGCGGTTCTCGGAATCAACGCATCCACTGCCCGGTCCCGGCTCTCACGCGCAAAGCAACAACTGCGAGTAGCGCTGGAAGAAGACGAGCGCGAGGCCAAAGGAGTCATCGATGTACGAACCGCGCCCGTCTGATCTGAACCTGCCGGCCACTGAGCCGATCCCAATAGCAATGCCACAAGTGGCCGCCGACCCCGGCACCGTTGAGTGAGGCGTGAACTGGTGATCGCCGCCGAAAACGTCTGCCACTTCGCGGTTGTGACGACCGTTTGCGGCAGGCATTCTGCGCCCTGGCGCTGTCTCTCGCCGTAAACGATCGTTTTCGGTGGTAGCCCGGGCACGACATCAACAGCGAAGTCGAGGATGATTGAGTCGTGGAGATTGAGCTGCTTTATATCGCTGGTTGCCCCAGCTGGGTTGAGGCTGGCCGTCGTGTTTCTGAGGCGCTACGAGAAACAGGCCACGACGAATCGGAGGTTCACTACCGACTCATCCGGACGGAGGAGGACGCGGGCGCAGTCTCGTTCGCGGGCTCCCCCACGATCACCCTGGATGGCAACGATCTCTTTCCGGGGTCGGGGCGAAGCAATGACCTCGCCTGCCGTATTTACAGCACCCCTGCTGGGCTGGCCGGGATGCCAACGGTTGAACAGATTCGAGAGGCGCTCTCCGCTCATGGCGACTGACGAGGACGTTGCATGCACGTGCTGCGGGCGACATTTGCCACGCAAGAAGCTGCACTCACTCGGAGACGATCGCGCTTTCATCTGTCGACGATGCGGCTGGTGGGTGGCTCTGCGCCTACATCGCGACCGCCCGCCTGCCTAGGCGTGAACTCACTCAACGGCTGCCGACGGCGATCACGCCGAGGTAGAGGGCGAGTTGATGGGTGTCCCACCACCGCGCAACGGAATCTCACTCGGTGCTCTCATCCCCGTCGCGGATCATGAAAACTGCTCCGGTGATCGCTGCGGCGAAGATCACGATGTCGGCGATGTTGCCGATGAACCAGTTTCCGTAGGCGAGGAAGTCCACGACGTGACCCCGGGCGAATCCGGGGTCGCGGAAAAGGCGGTCGCCTGCGTGTGAGGCGGCAGCGCCGCCGAGCGCGCCGATGACGATCGCCCATCCCACGCGTTGCACTCGGAACGCGAACACGATCGCTGTGACCGTGGCGGCGACAGCGAGCAGCGCGAACACCCAGGTGAAGCCTTCCCCGAACGAGAATGCCGCTCCGGGGTTATAGGCGAGCTGCAAACCCAGCAGGTCACCGATCAGCGGGATGCGCTCACGCTCGGTGAGGGTCGCTTCGGCCCACACCTTCGTTCCCTGATCAATCAGCACGACAACCACGGCGATCAAGAGCGCTCCACCAGTGAGCTGCCGCCGCGTCGACGACAGCTTGCGCGCAGCGGGCGGATGAGCCTCTGCCTGGGAGAAGGTCATGCGAGCACCTCGAGCAGACGGACGATGACCCCAGATTCGATCAGGATGAACAGGCCCAGACCGATGAACACGGCCGGTACGAGCCAGTGCTCGACGCGCTCCAGCCCCTCCGTGACAGCCTTGTTGGTGCCGATCAGGCGGCCGGCCGCGCACCAGACCGCGACGAGGATCAGGAACACGACGATCATGATCGCGACGTCGCTGGGGGCGCTGGTGCGGAAGATCGGTGTGTAGAGGGAGATGTTGTCGGCCCCGTTGGCGATCGTGATCCCTGCGACGCCCCATAGTCCGACGGCGGTGATCTTGGAGTCATCATCATCATCGTCATCGCCGTTACGGCGCAGGCCGCGAATGAGCGTCCAGATGCCGATGCCGAGCGGGATGAGTCCGAGGAAACCGACCCATTCGTCCGGGACGATGGTGAGACCGAGAGCGGCGATCACGCTGATCACCACGAGGGTGATGAACCCGAGATACTGGCCCGCGACGATCTGCCACGGCCGGGGCTTCCCTCGACTGGAAGCGAGGAACAGCACGGTAAGCACGACAATGTCGTCGATGTTAGTTGCCGCGAACAGGCCGATCGCTGAACCGATGGTCGCGAGCATCAGCTTTCCAGTCGTGGCGTGCGGGTGCGTGCGGCACGCAGGCCGTTAAGGATCACGATGACCTCCGCGACCTCATGGACCAGGACGACAGCCGCCAGCCCCAGGACCCCGAACAGTGCCAGCGGGAGCAGTGCGGTAATGATCAGCAGTGACAGGATGATGTTCTGGTTGATGATCCGTCGACCGCGGCGGGCGTGATCGAACGCCCGCGGGATCAGGCGCAGATCATGACCGGTGAAGGCCACGTCGGCGGACTCGATCGCTGCGTCGGATCCGGTCGCGCCCATCGCGATGCCGATGTCCGCGGACGCGAGGGCCGGGGCATCGTTGATGCCGTCGCCGATCATCGCGACCGGCCCCGCCTTCGACAGTTCCCCGATCGCGGTCGCCTTATCCTCAGGACGCAGTTCCGCACGCACGTCGCTGATCCCGGCCTGCGCGGCCAGTGCACGAGCGGTGCGGGCGTTGTCGCCGGTGAGCATCGTCACGCCGACGCCTTGGTTGCTGAGTGTTCGGACAACCTCGGGGACTTCCGGGCGCAGTTCGTCGCGGACGCCGATCGCGGCGACGGGGGTTCCGTCGCGGTGGACGATGACGACGGTCATGCCCTGCTCTTCCAACTCCGCAACCCGCTCCGCGAGGTCGCCGGCGTCCATCCAGCGGGGACTGCCGACGGTGATTCTCGATCCGTCGACGGTGCCGACAATGCCGTGCCCGGCCTGCTCGGTCACATCTGCAGCTGCGGGAGTCCCCGGCGCCGCGGCAGTGATCGCTGAGGCGAGAGGGTGCGTGCTGTGCTGCTCCAGCGCGGCCGCCCATGCCAGCGCCTGCGCTTCGGTCACGCCGTTCGCCGTGAGCACCGCGGTGACCGCGGGCTCGTTGCGGGTGAGGGTGCCGGTCTTGTCGACCGCGACGTGTCGGACCGTGCCGAAGCGCTCGAAAACGGCGCCGGACTTGATGATCACGCCGAACTTGCTCGCCGCACCGATCGCGGCGACGACCGTCAGCGGTACCGAGATCGCCAGCGCACACGGAGAAGCGGCGACCAACACGACAAGCGCGCGGGTGATCCACACCTCCGGGTCACCCAGCAGCGACCCAATGATCGCGACGAGCGCAGCGAGAACCAAAACTCCGGGCACCAGCGGGCGGGCGATCCGGTCCGCCAGACGGGCACGCTCGCCCTTCTCCGTCTGCGCTTTCTCTACCAGCTCCACAATCGTCGTGAGCGAATTGTCGGTGCCCGCAGCAGTCGCCTCGACCTCCAGGGCGCCGGCGCTGTTGATCGCACCGGCCGACACCGCATCGCCGGGCTCGACCTCGACGGGGATGGACTCCCCGGTGATCGCGGAAGTGTCCAGGCTGGAGCGGCCAGAGCGCACGATCCCGTCGGTCGCGATCCGCTCACCCGGGCGGACCACCATGATCTGGCCGACCGTCAACTCTCTCGCCGGCACCTGCGCGGAGATACCGCCCTGCAGCACTGTCGCTGTCTCCGGCACGAGCTTCAGCAGTGCCCGCAGGCCACCGCGGGCACGGTCCATT
Source organism: Microbacterium sp. NPDC055442 (assembly GCF_053644215.1). Classification (NCBI taxonomy): domain Bacteria; kingdom Bacillati; phylum Actinomycetota; class Actinomycetes; order Micrococcales; family Microbacteriaceae; genus Microbacterium; species Microbacterium sp. NPDC055442. Next base: position 16,257 of record NZ_JBSHLF010000005.1, read on the forward strand.
GCCTTGTCCTCGAGCGCCTCAGCAATCGAGTACAAGAACGCCAGAGCTGCAGCCTCCTCCACGTACCCGAGGATGACGGCACCGATCGCGCTGATCGTCATCAACAGCCCGATGCCGAGCTTGCCCTTGAACAGCTTCCGGAGCGCACCCGGAGTGAACGTCGACGCACCCAGCAGCAGACCGACCCAAAACAGCACCAATGCCGGGATCTCGAGCCCAGACCACTCGAAGATCAGACCGGCCAGGAACGCAACGCCGGAGAACACCGGCACCATCACCCCGCGGTCTCTCCACCACGGCCGCTCGGCCTCTTCTATCTCTTCGCCCGCCGTCGCGGCAGGCTCGTGCTCGCAGCCACACGCCGCGCTCACGCGTCAGCCCCCGTCCCACAACAGCCAGCCACCGTGCACGATGAATCCACGCAGGGCGCGTGCTCATCGACCGCCAGCGTCACGTCCACAAGCGCGACGAGCGCAGCCGCAAGATGCGGGTCGGCGATCTCGTAACGAGTCTGGCGACCCTCCGGCTCCGCAACGACGATCCCGCAGTCTCGCAGACAGGTGAGATGATTCGACACGTTCGACCGTGTCAGCTCCAGCTCACGAGAGAGCACAGCCGGGTAGCTCGGTCCACCGAGCAGAGACATTAGGATTCGGGAACGCGTGGGATCGGCCATGGCCCGGCCGAGCCGGTTCATGACATCGAGGCGTGAGGCAATAGTCAGCACACACTGAACTATACAGTGATTGATGACCTATCGGAACGGCTTCACCCCAGTCCACATCTCTGGGGCCTGGGTGTAAGCACATCCGGCTCACACCCCACCGAATACGTCTACTGAAACCCGCTTACGGCGCACGTTTCTGGCATTCGATCTGGTGTGCCTTCACTCACCACGCCGCAAACGATCGATTCCGGCGGGTGCAGACCGATCAGCCCCACGCCATGCCTCGTCGAGGGCACGTTTGACGAGCCAGCAAGGGGCGAGGTCGACGGTTACTGTTGCGGAGAGCCCGGCGGCAACGACCAGAGGTAAGCGATCGCCAGATCAGCGACCTGACCTTTCACGCCCAGGATGCGTTCACCGTCGACAACGCGCGCGCGGAGTGCCGCTAGTTCTACCGGCCCGTCCTCGAACTTCCAATCTCGGGCGTCGAGCGTGTACTTCGAGTGGTCTTCGCCGAAGTACAGCCAGTGAGAGTGCACAAGATCGTGCCTGATTTCGCGGAACGAGGCAACGGTGTCTAGCCATTGGCTAACAAACTCTTGCTCTTCGGTCGCCCAGCCGCGACGTTGCATCAGACTTCGAATCGCCTTGAGCTTCTTGTCGAAGTACCTAGTCTTCTCATCGGAGTACTCCCAACCATCGAGGTCGGGTTGGTAGTGGTAGTGGCGGAGGTAGTGCAGAAACCACCAGACGCTCTTCTCAAGTGCGCTCGAGGTGACGGCAATCTTTCCGATGCAGAAGTAGAAGTCGATGCTTACCGGGAGTTCACTCGTTTCGGAGGAAGTAGTCATACTCGACCGTATCGAGGTCAACAACGAGTAGTCGGCTCTTGCCGACCCCGCTAGACGAGCAGAAGCCTGCCGTCCCGTCCCCTCCGGGGCGCCCACCGCGCAGCTGGCCGCTCGTCCCGACGCTGCGCGTTGCACGAACTCGTATTGAAACCGGGTTCCGATATGGCCGAGAGTCCCGGTCCGCGGTCGCACATACGCTGGTCCTTCTCCCGTGAACGATCGTTTCCGGATGGAATCCTGTTAGGTCACAGGAGCGTCTACCACTCGCGACTGGGCGCATCTAAGCGATTCTTGCAAGAATGCTGGGTAGATCGAGGATCGCGCGACGTATGGCGCGATAGTCGTCGTCCGGTACCTCAACCTCGCCCATGACGGTCGAGAACTCGTCACTGTCGTCTCCGCCGAGCAGGCCTTGCGGCGCGGACGTCGTGCCGAGCAGATGGACATAGCAACCGTAGTCGATCTGGAGAACATCGTACCTCTCGCCAGGCTTGTCCTTGCCGGACCATCCGCGCTTGATGATGTGGAGAATGCGCTCGTCCACGAGTCGTTGGATGAGAGGGTGCTCCGTCTGATCCTGTTTGATCAAGAATGCTCGCGCCTTGCGGCCGGAGATCACGTCGTTCAGGATGCGGTCGAGCAGGGCACGGGCGGTCGGAATGCCGTTGAGTTTAGATGCTTTAGTCGTCGTGTAGAGCTGCGACGCAGCTTCACGAACATGCGTCACACCGATCTTTGACCCACTTGCCCGAAGTCCGGCGCGTCCTACGATACTGAGCGCGTCACGGGGCACACCCTCAGCCGCGCGGATGACCTCCTGCAGCGCCGTAACTTGGGTAAAGAGAGAGCCAATTAGGTCCGCTTCAGACTCTGGCGGCTCCTCGTCCATGCTACTCAGTGCGGTTGATATGTGACGAAACAGCAGTGCCCTGAAGAAGGACAACGAGCGCTCGGTCTGTTCCTCACGGCTCCGCGCGGGGAAAACTACGAACTCGTCGAGGTCTAACAGCGGAAACAACTCGGCACCGATCTCCGCGCCGACGTAGCTGCCGCGTTCGCCAACGATGCGCCATTCAGAGCGGTGCGGGATGGCGGCAATGCGCACCGTCACCTTGGGGATGCCGAAGAACAGCTTCCGGAGCATCTCGGCGAGGTAAGGCTGGAGGTCGATAGGAACGCCGCTCCACTCGTCGATGAGTAGCCAAAACCGCCTAGCCGTATCCTCTTCAATGGCGGAGCGCATCGCCCGTGTGACGCCGCCGAAGTGGATCCGGTGTCGGATCACGCCCGTCTGTCGGGTTCGGGCCCCGTCTTCGCGGCCCGTCTCGTTCGTCGAGCTCGCACCAACTTTCAGTTTCGGCAACCCTCCCGGGGTCCACTCAGTCCCGGCGTCGACGGTCGATCCTTTAGCCGACCGATCAGTTCGGGTGTTCTCGTGCTCGGTCTCCTGGGCGATTAGTACCTCCTGGAAGTGATCGAGCATCCGATCGAGTACATCGATCTGCACTTTGATGTTGCCCGCGAATGCGGCTTCTAGCAGTTGTGTGTGAACGATGCTCAGCACGTCGACAACAAGGCGGGTCGCCCTTTCGCTGATGCTGAGGTTGGGGTCTGCATAGCGCCCCTCAGTGGAGCCGACGTCTTGCTCCATGTCGATGTAGACAACCCTGTTACCCTTGGTTCGCTCGGTTTCGGAGACGTATTTCAGTGCGTGAGTCTTGCCCGTACCCCGGCGTCCAAAGATGATTCCGTTGTCCCTCTGACCAAGGGCGGCGGTTAGCGAATCGACCTCAACGTATGTAGCGAGCACGTCGTTCTCGCTAACGAGCTCGGCGCGTTTCTCAACCTCTTGTAGCGCTCGAAGCAACGTCCTCGTATCCATATTGTGCCTCTCGCTGTGGTTCCGCCGCGGTCGCCGGGTGTCTCTTGAACTCTCTCACGAAGGCCTGGTTGTGCGGGGGAGCGCCGAGGGTTCGCGTTCCACTATTTCAGCCACGAGCAGGCTCTAGGTGACAAGGCCAGGATGGCTTCTGGCTTCTGGCTTCTGGCTTCTGGCTTCTGGCTTCTGGCTTCTGGCTTCCGGCTTCTGGCTTCTGGCGTCGAGAGCGAGAAGTGTGTGAGGGGTGTAGCGATTGAGTAGCGCCCTATCTTGCCCGCGGTTGCAACGATGTGGCGGCGTAGCGCCCGTAGCGGGTGAATGCGTCGAGCGCGTGAGCGTCGGTGGTTCGTGATCCTCTTGGAGTGGAGGTCGTCATGGGATCAGTGGAATCGTACGAGACGGCGCGAGGACGGCGATATCGGGTGAGGTATCGGCGTCCTGACCGGACGCAGACGACGAAGCGTGGCTTCAGCACGAAGCGCGAGGCGGACAACTACCTCGCAACGGTCGAGGTGTCAAAGATGCGCGGGGAGTGGCTCGACCCATCCCGCTCAAAGGTGAGCGTCGCAGACGTCGCCGGGGAGTGGATCGCCGGCCAGGTGCAGATCAAGCCGAGTACGCTCTCGGGATACCGATACACGCTTGACCGGCACATTCTGCCGACGTGGGGGAGTCGCCGGCTCGTCGAGATCGGGCATGGCGAGGTGCAGGCGTGGATCACGACCCTGGCGGAGGGACTGGCTCCGTCGACTGTGCGCCAGATCTACTTCGTTCTCGCGGCCCTCATGAAGTACTCCGTGAGGGATGGTCGGATCAATCGCGACCCGACCGATGGTGTGCAGATGCCGCGGAAGCGCGCTACCGACCGTGGGTACCTTTCCCATGACCAGGTGGCGTCTCTCGCGCGGGAGTGTGATGGACACGCGGATCTCATCGCCTTCCTCGCCTATACCGGGCTCCGGTGGGGAGAGATGGCTGCGCTAAAGGTCTCGTCGATCGACTTCTCCCGTAGGCGCGTCGATGTGAAGGAAGCTCTGACCGACGTGCGCGGAACATTAGTTCGCGGAACACCGAAGACGCATGAGCGCCGCTCTGTGCCCTTCCCTGCGTTCCTAGAGCCTCCGATGCGGGCAAGAGCCGCAGGGAAACAACCCCAGGAGTCGCTGTTCGTCTCTAGTCGTGGCCTGGAGATGCGCAACGGCAACTTCCGCAAGCGGGTGTTTCTCCCGGCGCTCAAGCGTCTTCAGGAGCGTGACGCGCGCTTCCCGACAGTGACAGTGCATGATCTGCGCCACACGGCCGCGTCGCTCGCGATCTCAGCAGGCGCAAACGTGAAAGCTGTGCAGCGAATGCTGGGCCACGCATCGGCCGCGATGACCCTCGACGTGTATGCCGACCTCTTCGACGATGATCTTGACGATGTGGCAGGTCGTCTCGACGATGCGGCTCAGCAGGGCGTGGCCAAAATGTGGTCAAGTCCTTCGCCGGGGTAAGGCAAAACCCCCGCCATGTAGAAGCTAGGCGAGGGTTTCTGGGGTGATTGTAACGATCACCCTTGTGGCTCCGACGGGCGTCGATCCCGTGACCTCACGATTTTCAGTCGTGCGCTCTACCAACTGAGCTACAGAGCCGAGTGGCATCCGAGAATGTCACTCCTGAGACGAAAGGCCCTCTCGTAAGAAAGGGCCCGTCGCTCAGAGCGACCCTGACGGGACTTGAACCCGCGACCTCCGCCGTGACAGGGCGGCACGCTAACCAACTGCGCTACAGGGCCATGCGTATTGAATTGTATGCGGAGTATGTGACCCCAACGGGATTCGAACCCGTGCTACCGCCGTGAAAGGGCGGCGTCCTAGGCCGCTAAACGATGGGGCCGAATGAACCTTGGACCGTTCAGACCCGCCGTTCACTTACCGACGCTCAAGCATACGAGATGATTCGGCAATGTGCCAATCGAAGGCGTGCCGTCACGGTCGCAGGGGGCGGGGAGGCGAGACTTGCCCGTGCGCGGCACAGATCCGACCGGCAGGCTGGGGTGCGGCATCCCCGTTGCGTCTGTGAATGATGTTGCTAGTGTGAACGAGGTTGTTTCTCTCGGCAGGAGGTTGCGGTGAACCCCGAGCAGGCCCACGACGAGTGCGGCTGCGCGCCCTCCGAGTCGGAGCGGCGCCGTCTGTGGCCGTCGCTCAGCCGGCGCTCCGCGCTCGGCCTCGGCGTGCTCGGCGCGGCCATCGTCGGCGGTCTTGCCGGACCCCTCGTCGCTCCCGCGTTCGCCGCGTCGTATCCCACGTGGGACGAAGTGCAGCGCGCCAAGGCCAACGAAGCGGCGAAGGCCGCGCAGGTCGCCAAGATCGAGAGCCTCATCTCGTCGCTCACCACAGAGGTGGCGCGCAAGAACGCCCTCGCCGAGCAGGCCGCCGACGAGTACTTCGTCGCGCAGCAGGAGTACCTCGAAGCCGCCTACCGTGTGGAGCAGCTGCAGGCCGAAGCCGATGCGCAGGCGGGTGTCGCGAAGGATGCCGCCGACAAGGCCGGCCGCGTCGCCGCTCAGCTGTACCGCAACGGCGGTGACGACACCTCGCTCGAACTGTTCTTCGCGGGCTCCGCAGCGTCCGCCGACGACCTCCTGGCTCGCCTCGGCACGATGGACAAGCTGCTCGAGCGCAACAACGACGTGTACGCGCAGGCCATCACGGCCCGCGACGCAGCACAGGGCATCAGCGACCAGGCCGAGATCCAGCGGCAGGAGCGCGATCGGCTGCAGGTGATCGCGGAAGAGAAGATGGCCGCCGCGCAGAAAGCCGCTGACGCGGCCGCGGCCGCCCTCGCCGAGCAGGAGCAGTACCTCGGCACGCTCGAGGCGCAGCTCGCCGCTCTCAAGGACAAGACCAGCAAGACGGTCGCGCAGTACGAAGAAGGCGAGCGGATCCGCAAGGAAGCCGAACGCCGCGCCGCCGAAGAAGCCGCCCGCAAGGCCAGGGAAGAGGCCGCCGCGATCGGTGGCGGCGGCGGTGGTGGCGGCGGCGGTGGTGGCGGCGGCGGCGGTGGCGGTGGTGCCGTCGGCGGCAGCGGTTGGGCGCGACCGTCGAACGGGCGCTTCACCTCGGGGTACGGTCCCCGCACGGGTCAATGCGGCCCGCAGGGCTGTGCGAGCACGTGGCACCTCGGAACCGACATGGCCGCAGGCTGCGGAGCAGGCATCTACGCCGCTTCGGCCGGCACGGTCTCGATGGCGCAGGTCTACAGCGGGTACGGCAACTACATCCGCATCGAGCACGGTGGCGGCATCGCCACCGGCTACGCGCACGCGGCGCAGCTGCTCGTCGGCCGCGGGCAGTGGGTCAACGCGGGGCAGCTCATCGCGCTCGAGGGCATGACCGGTCGGTCCTTCGGCTGCCACCTGCACTTCGAGGTCTACACCCCCGGCGGCACGACCAACCCGCAGAACTTCATGTCTGCCCGCGGCATCTGGCTCTGACCCCGGCCCCGGCCCCGGCCCCGCTCCCGTGCGCCCCGGCGCACTCCCGCCCCGTGCCTTGTGCCGCCGCCCTCTCGTTGACTTGCGTCCTATGTCGGCGACGCGCCGGGCGCCGCGCGCACAAGGCGCAAGTCGGGCCCGGGGAGGGCGGGAGGGGTGCCGCCGCCCTCTCCTTGACTTGCGTCCTATGTCGGCGACGCGCCGGGCGCCGCGCGCACAAGGCGCAAGTCGAGCCCGGGGGAGGGTGAGTGTGATCACACCCCGGAAACTGACTTGCGCCCTATGCTGACGACGCGCCGGGAGGCGCGGACATAGGGCGCAAGTGACCTCGAGGAGTGCGCGTCAGAGCGTGTTGGGCGCGACGCCCTCACCCTGGGTCTTGGTCTGGCCCTCGTGCTCGGCGAAGCGTTCGAACGCCTCGGACACGAGACGCTCGGCTTCGGCGGCGCCGGCCCAGTCGTCGACCTTGACCCACTTGTTGGGCTCGAGGTCCTTGTAGTGCTCGAAGAAGTGCGAGATCTCGTTCTTGGTCCACTCGTCGATGTCGTCGACGTCCTGGATGTGGGCCCAGCGCGGGTCCTTCGCGAGCACCGCGACGACCTTGTCGTCGCCGCCGGCCTCGTCGCTCATCTTGAGCACGGCGACGGGGCGCACGCTCGCGAGGATGCCGGGATACAGGTCGCGGTCGAGCAGCACGAGCACGTCGAGCGGGTCGCCGTCCTCACCGAGGGTGTTCTCGAAGAAGCCGTAGTTCGTGGGGTAGCCGAACACCGTATAGAGGATGCGGTCGAGGAAGACGCGGCCCGTGCCGTGGTCGACCTCGTACTTGACGCGGCTGCCCCGCGGGATCTCGATGACGGCGTCGTACGCGCCCATGCTTGTGCTCCTAGAGTCAGGGAAAAGGCCGCGACCAGCCTAGTCGCGAGGGTCCGCGGCGCAGAATGTGCACGCGGCTGCGCGGGTACCGTGGTGAGGTGACCGACCACAGACCGGGCCTGCACCCCGCCGTCGCCGACGTTCGCCGGGCCGTACGCGGCGCACTCGCGGCCGTGCCCGACGGCTCGGCCGTCGTCGTGGGGCTCTCCGGCGGGGCTGATTCGCTCGCGCTCGCCGCCGCGACGGCGTTCGAGGCCGCAGCGCGCGGGATCCGGGCCACGGCGGTCATCGTCGACCACGGGCTGCAAGAGGGATCGGGCGACGTCGCCGCCGCGGCGGCGGGTCAGGCCGAACGCCTCGGCCTGCGCGCACGTGTCGTGCGCGTCGAGGTGGGCGCCGACGGGGGGCCCGAGGCCGCGGCGCGCACCGCGCGCTACGACGCGCTGCGGGAAGCGGCATCCGAGCTCGGTGCCGGGGCGGTCCTCGTCGGGCACACCCGCGACGATCAGGCCGAGACCGTGCTGCTCGGGCTCGCGCGCGGCTCGGGGACCGCGAGCCTGCGGGGGATGGCGGTCAGCTCCGACCTCGGCGGGCTCTTGCTGCTCAGGCCTCTTCTCGGTCTGGCACGCGCGACGACGCGTGCCGCGTGCGAGGCGGAGGGGCTTCCCGTGTGGGACGACCCCCACAACGACGACCCTCGCTACGCCCGGATCCGCGTGCGCGAGACGGTGCTGCCGATGCTCGAACGCGAACTGGGCCCGGGGATCGCCGACGCCCTCGCCCGCACCGCCGCCCAGCTGCGCGAGGACTCCGAGGCGTTCGACGAGATGATCGCCGAGACGATCGAGGACATCGTCGAGCACGCCGAAGCCGGTATCGCCGTGTCCGTCGCGGCGCTCGCGGCCAACCCGGCGGCGCTGCGGCACCGCATCATCCGGCACGTCGTGGCCAGCGAGTTCCACGAGAGCCTGACGCGGGCGCAGACCCTCGAGGTCGCCCGGCTCGTGACCGACTGGTCGGGGCAAGGCCCGCTCGACCTTCCCGGCTGCACCGCGCGCCGCGAGGGCAGCCGCATCGTCTTCGCCGCGCGTATCTGACCGCCCCGGCTCCGCTGCGCCGGGTCTCCCCGGCGGATTCTCGCCGCCCGCGGTGGCGGCTGCGCGGCGACCCGCGGCAGCGGTCTTGACACCCGTGAGAGCCCCGACCTACACTCGCTGACACGCTCTCCATTCATAAGCTGAATGAATATGCAAAAGCGCGGCACGCGGTTCGACGGTGAAAGCAGGGTCCATGGGTGCGTTCTCGGAGATCGACGATCCGACCGATCTGGCGGCTATTCGATCGGCGATCGCGGCGGGGGAGCGGCCCGAGGCCCTGACGGAGCTCGGACTGAAGCGTCTTGTGATCGAAGACGACGCCTCGGCGCACGCGGCCGTCGAGATGGCGGGGCTCTTGCGCGACGGCGTCGCGCGGACCGACCGCCCGGTCGTGGCTGTGCTCGTCGACGCGACGCCGATCCTGTCGGACGGTCAGCCGCTCAAGCCCCGTGTGATCGAGCAGCTTTCACGCGAGTTCGAGGTGGCCGAGGTCGTCCTCGGCCAGCCGGGGCACCTGCACGTCGACGACGACGTGCTGCGGGTCGCGATCGATGCGGTGCGCGGTGCAGACGGCATCGTCTCGGTCGGCTCGGGCACGATCTCCGACATCGCCAAACTCGCGTCGGCGGGCGCTGGTGACCTGCCGCTCGTGATCGTCCAGACGGCGGCGTCGGTCGACGGCTACACCGACAACGTGTCGGTCGTGTTGCGCGCCGGTGCCAAGCGCACGATCGACTCCCGCTGGCCCGACGTCGTGCTCGCCGACACCACCGTCATCCGAACGGCGCCGCGCGAGCTCAACGCTGCGGGCTTCGGGGAGCTGCAGTCGCTCTTCACAGCCCCGGCCGACTGGTGGCTCGCCTCGCAGGTAGGCACCGACGCTAGCTTCCACACGACGCCTCGCGATCTGCTGCAGGAGTTCGCAGGCGATCCCGCCGATTGGGGCGCCGGGCTTGGCTCGGGTGCCCCTAGCGCCGTCGAGCAGCTCACACGCGTGCTCGCGATCCGCGGCATCGGCACGGGCATTGCCGGCTCGACCGCGTGCCTCTCCGGCGTTGAGCACCTCGTCAGCCACATGCTCGACATGCGCGCCGTCGCGACCGGCCGCGACGTAGGCCTGCACGGTGCGCAGGTCGGCGTCGCCTCCGTGGTCGCCGCGAGCGCCTGGGAGCACTTGCTCGACCAGATCCGCGCGGGGCGCGACATCACGGCACCCGGTGACGATGCACACGCCCGCGTGCTCCAGGCCTTTGCCGTGTGCGATCCGACCGGCGCTCTGGGCGCGGAGTGCTGGGAGGACTACTCCGCCAAGCGCGCCGCGTGGGCCGCCGCCGGCGACGCGCCGCTGCGGCTGCTCGACGATGCAGACGCGCTCACAGAACGGCTCGGCGGCATGCTGCCTGACCGGCGGGCGCTCGCGTCCGCCCTCGCGGTCGGTGAAGCGCCGCTGCGCGTCTCGGATCTCGGCGACTGGGTCACCTCCGACGTCTGGCGCTGGGCCGTCGCGAACTGCCTGTACATGCGCAACCGCGTGACGGTCATCGATCTGCTCGCCGAGGCAGGCTGGTGGGCCGAGAATGACGTCGCCGCCGTGATCGCCCGTGCCGAGGACGCCGTCGCGGAGGCCTCCGGAGCCACGCCGTGACCGACCTCGTGCTCGCCGTCGACTGTTCGACCACGGGTGCGAAGTGCATCGCGTGGGATCTCGACGGCCATGCGGTCGCGAGCGGTCGCAGCGAGCTGCCGCTGTCGATCCCGCATCCAGGCTGGGGTGAGCAGGATCCGCGCGACTGGTGGGATGCCACGGCCTCGGCCATCCGCGAATGCGTCGGACGGATCGACCCCGACCGCGTGAGGGCGCTCGCCGTGACGCACCAGCGCGAGAGCTTCGCGTGCATCGACGCGGAGGGCGAGGCGCTGCGCCCCGCGATGCTGTGGCTGGATGCGCGCGCGGGCGCGCAGGTCGACCGCTTCGGGTCTGCGCGCATCCACGAGCTCACGGGCAAGCCCCCGAACCCTACGCCCGCCCTCTACAAGCTGCTGTGGCTCGCCGAGCACGAGCCGGCAACGCTCGCCCGGACGGCGAAGGTCGTCGACGTGCACGGCTACCTCGTGCACCGCCTCACTGGGCGGTGGGCGACCTCAACGGCGAGCGCCGACCCGCTCGGGCTCATGGACTTCGTGAAGGGCTCCTACTCGCCCGAGGTGCTCGAGCTCGTCGGGCTCACGGAGGACCGTCTCGCCGACCTCGTGCCGCCCGGCGACCCGATCGGCACGCTGACGCCGAGCGCCGCCGACGAGCTCGGGCTCGCAGCATCCGTCGTCATCGTCTCGGGGTCGGGCGACGGCCAGTCTGCAGGTCTGGGCGCCGGCGTCACGGCACCCGGGGACGCCTACCTCAATCTCGGCACGGGGCTCATCTCGGGCATCTTCAGCCCCACGTACCGTCCGCGCCTGTCGCACCGCTCCATGGCCGGAGCAATTGCGGGAAGCGTCAACAACGAGCTCTTCGTGGGGGCGGGCACGTTCCTGGTGTCGTGGTTCCTCAACGAGATCGCGGCGGGCGAGCCCGATGGCGTTCCGCGCGAGCAGTACTGGCAGGCGCGGGCCGCCGACATCGCACCCGGTGCTGAGGGGCTCTTCGTCGTCCCTTATTGGAACGGTCAGCTCACGCCACTGTGGGACCACCGCGCGCGCGGTGTGATGATCGGTTTCGGCGGCGTCCACACGCGTGCGCACATTTACCGCGCCGTGCTCGAGGGGATCGCCTTCGAGCTGCGCTGGTGCCTCGAGCACGCCGAGCCTCACTTCGACGAGCGCGTGCGCGAGTTCGTCGCGATGGGCGGGGGTGCACGCAGCCCACTGTGGTGCCAGATCTTCGCCGACGTGCTGGGTCGGCCGCTCGTGCTCGCGGGACATGACGAGGCGACGGCGCTCGGGGTGGGGATCCTCGCCGCAGCGGGCGCGGGCCTGCACGCGAACGTGACGGATGCCGCGGCGCACATGACGCGCCGAGGGCACCGGTACGAACCCGACCCCGCGGCCGTCCGCCGCTACGACGCGCTGTACGGGGTTTATCGCGAGGTCTACCCCGCCGTTCGACCGCTCTTTCCTGCCATCGAGGAGGTGGTCGATGTCTGACATCGACGCGCTGCGCCGCCGCCCCGAGGGTTGGTTCGACGCCTACCTGTTCGACCTCGACGGCACCGTCTATCTCGGCGACGAGCTGCTGCCGGGTGCGCGCGACCTTCTCGATGAGCTGCGCGACCGCGGGGCGCGGCGGGTGTTCCTCTCGAACAACCCGACGCGCGACCCCGAGATGTACCTCGACAAGCTCACGCGCCTCGGCATCGCCGTCGAGCCCGCAGAGATCGTCAACACCGTCGTCAGCACGGTCGGGTGGCTACATGCGCAGCATCCGGGCGCCGTCGTCTATCCGATCGCCGAGGCGCCCCTCGTTCGTGCGCTCGCCGCGGCGGGCATCCAAATGAGCGACGATCCTGCCCAGATCGACATCGTCATCGCGAGCTACGATCGGTCCTTCGACTACCGCAAGTTGCAGACGGCGTTTGACGCGCTGTGGCAACACGGTCGTGCGATCCTCATCACGACGAACCCCGATCGATACTGCCCGTTTCCCGGCGGACGAGGAGAGCCCGATGCTGCGGGCATCGTCGCAGCCCTCGAGGCGACGACCGGAGTGCGGTGCTCGGCGAATATGGGCAAGCCCGGCCGGATCATGATCGACGCCGTCAGGGGCATGCTCGGCCCGGAGGTGGAGCGCGTCGTCATGGTGGGCGACCGCCTCGAAACCGACGTGCGGATGGGGATCGAAGCCGGTATCGGCACGGCCCTCGTGCTGACGGGCGACTCGCAGCTCGCCGATGTCGATCGCTGCGATCCGGGCCTTCGGCCGCAGTTCATCCTCGACCGTATCGACGAGCTCGTGCCCGTTCCGGCGCTTGCACGTCCGCAGATCGCGCCGTAGAATACCCATACACACGCAGAATAGATATTCCCACGACGGAGAGAAGGTCGACCGATGGACGGTTTGTCCGACGAGTTCCTGCTCGAGATGCAGCGCAGGATGTTGCGCATCCGCGCGTTCGATGAGCGCGCCTCCAAGATGGTCAAGCGCGGGCACATCCCCGGCACCGTGCACACCTCGATCGGCCAGGAAGCGCAGGTCGTCGGCGCCACGATGGCCCTGCGCGACGGCGACTACATGACGGGGAATCATCGCAGCCACGGACACCCCATCGGCAAGGGTTCGCCGCTCGGGCCACTCATGGCCGAGCTGCAGGGCAAAGCCACCGGCGTCTGCAAGGGCAAGGGCGGGTCACTCCACCTCGCCGACTTCGCCGTCGGCAGCCTTGGGGAGTCGGGCATCGTCGGCTCGTCGATCCCGATCGCGATGGGCGCCGCTCTGTCGTCGCAGGTTCTCGGCCGCGACTCGGTCGCGCTCGCCTTCTTCGGTGACGGCGCCGCCAATCAGGGGGTGCTCTACGAATCGATGAACATGTCCGGCGTGTGGAAGCTCCCCGTGATCTTCCTCTGCGAGAACAACCAGTACGCTCTGTCGACCCCCGCGCACACCGTCACGAGCGGCGTCATCGCCGACCGCGCCGCCGGCTTCGGGATGCCCGGTGTCCGCGTCGAAGAGGGCCAGGACGTACTCGCGGTGTATGCAGCTGTCGCGAGCGCCGTGGAGCGCGCGCGCAGCGGCGGCGGTCCGACGCTCGTCGAGGTCGTCACCTACCGCTACAACGAGCACTCCGAGGGACTGCGCCTGGGCACTGACTACCGCCCCGCCGACGAGCGCGAGGCCTGGCTCAAGAAGGATCCGCTCGTGCTCTTCCGCGAGCACCTCGTTGCGAACGGCCACACCGCCGAGGCGATGGACGCCCTCGAGGCCGACGTCATCGCCGAGGTCGACGAGGCCGTCCGGTTCTCGGAGGAAAGCCCCTACCCCGACCCTTCGGTCGCCTTCGAAGACCTCTACACCGAGACGGAGTACGCAGCATGAGCGTCATGAGCTTCCTCGGCGCGATCGGCGCCGCCCAGCGCGAGGCGATGGACGCCGACGAGCGCGTCATCATCATCGGCGAAGACGTCGAGGCCAACGTCTACGGCACGACGGGCGGTGGGAAATCCCGGGCTGAGACGGGTGACTTCGTCCAGATGTACGGGCGCAACCGCATCCGGAATACCCCCATCTCCGAGGAGGGCATCGTCGGTGCCGCGGCGGGTGCCGCCATGACCGGGCTGCGCCCGATCGTCGACCTGTCGTACTCGAGCTTCCTCTACATGGCGATGGACCAGCTCGTGAATCAGGTCGCCAAGAACCGCTACATGTTCGGCGGTCAGGCATCGATGCCCGCAGTCTTCCGTTCTGCGATGTTCTACGGGCTCAACACCGGCGCCCACCACTCCGACCGGCCATACCCGATGTTCATGAACGTCCCGGGACTGAAGATCATGGTGCCTTCGCGTCCCACCGACGCGAAGGGTCTTCTGCGCACCGCGATCGACATGGACGATCCGGTCCTCACCTTCGAAGCCTGCATCCTGTGGGGCAGCAAGGAGGAGGTTCCCGACGAGGAGTTCCAGATCCCGTTCGGTGTCGCCCGCACGGCACGCGAGGGGACCGACGTGACGATCGTCGCGATCTCGAGCTCGGTGCCCGAAGCGCTCGCCGCGGCCGAGCAGCTCGCTGCCGAAGGAGTGTCGGCCGAGGTCATCGACCCGCGCACCCTCGTTCCGCTGGACCGCGACGCGATCCTGCGCTCGGTGGCAAAGACCGGTCGCCTCGTCATCGCCGAGCCCGCGCACCGCACGTGCGGCGCCGCCGCCGAGATCAGCGCGATCGCCTCGGAAGAGGTCTTCGACGCCCTCCGTGCGCCGATCGTGCGCCTCACCGCGCCCGACATGCAGATCCCCTTCAGCCCCGCGCTGGAGAAGCAGATGTATCCCAATAAGGACGGGATCGCCGCCGCCGTGCGCCGTGTCACCGGCCTGACCGCGCCCGCGCTCGCGGACGCCTGAGCGACGAACGACAAGGAGAGAACCATGGCACGAGTGGAAGTCCTGCTCCCCCAGTGGGGCATGGGAATGAGCGAAGGCTCGATCATCGAGTGGCACAAGAAGGTCGGCGATCAGGTCACCGAAGATGAGCCGTTGGCCGAAGTCGAGGCAGAGAAGGTCGAAGAGACCCTCGAGGCCCCCGCGACCGGCACCCTGACCGAGATTCTGGTCGAAGAGGGCGACTCCGTCGAGGTGCGCAGCATCGTCGCGATCATCGAGACGGACTGACCCGCACGAGTGTGGATGGGCGAAGAAGCCCGAGAAGGAGATAAGCACATCATGGCTCGAGTCGACCCCCTAGGTCTGATCGCCGCCGCGCAGGCCGGCGGATACGCCGTCGGCGCGTTCAACATGCACAACCCCGAGACGACGCAGGCGCTCATCCGCGCGGCACAGGCCGCAGAGGCGCCGGTCTTCCTGCAGGTAGGCCGGGCCATCGTGCCACACATGGGTCTGCGCGCCGCGTACGAGATGACCCGCCGCGAGCTGGACGCGTCCGGCCTAGAAGCGCCCATCCACCTCGATCACGGAACCTACGACGAGGTGTTCGAGGCGATCCGGCTCGGATTCGACTCGATCATGTTCGACGGTGCCCACCTCGACTTCGAAGAGAACATCCGTGTTACCGCCGAAGTGGTCCGCGTCGCGCACGCCTTCGGGATTCCCGTTGAGGCGGAGCTCGGTCGCATCCCGGATGCCGCAGACGATATCCGCTGGGAGGACTACTACACGAGCGTCGAAGAGGCCGAGCGCTTCGTCGCCGAGACGCGTGTAGACCTGCTCGCGATCTCGGCGGGCGTCATGCACGGGGTGACCGGGATCGAGCCGCAGCCGCTCGACATCGATCGCATCCGGGCGATCCGGGATGCGACCGGGATCCCGCTCGTGCTGCACGGCGCGTCCGGCGTTCCGGTGGACCAGCTCTCTGCCGCGATCGAGGCCGGCGTACACAAGCTCAACGCCGACACCGATCTGCGCCATGCCTTCCGCGCTGGCGTCGAAGGTGTCTGGGCGCAGGGCGACCGGCAGTTCGAAGAGGCCATGGCGGCCGGCCGTGACCGGATGATCGCCGCGACGGTGCAGAAGATGCAGGAGTACGGTTGTGCCGGCCGGGCCGCCAGCTCCTCGACACCTGCCGAAACGGCGGTGCTGGTGTGACCGAGCTGGCCGAAGAGGGCATCGTCGAGCCGCTCAAGGGGATGCGCCGCACCGCGGCGCGCCGAATGGTGCAGGCGTGGGCGGCTCCGGTGTTTCACGTCTCGACCGAGATCGACATGTCCTCGGCACTGCAGGTTCGCACCGTCGAACCGACGGCGAACGTCACCGATGCGATCCTCCGGGCCGTCGCGCGGGCGCTGAAAGAAGTGCCCGACGTCAATGTGCACGTCGCCGAGGACGCGGTCGTGCGCTTCGAGAAGGCCAACGTCGGAATCGCCGTCGACACGCCCAAGGGTCTCGTCGTCCCCGTCGTGCACGATATCTCGGACGGACGTCTTGCCGACATCGCGCGGGCACGCGCCGACGTCGTGGCGCGCGCCCGAGATGGAGCCCTAACGCGCGACGACATCACTGGCGGCACGATCACCGTCTCAAACCTCGGCATGATGGGCGTCACTCGCTTCGACGCAATCCTCAATGTCCCTCAAGCGGCCATTCTCGCCGTCGGCGCGACGGTGCAGCGCTTCGTGCATCGCGACGGCGACGGCGTGTGGGCTCCGATCGCCGAGTTCACCCTCACGTGCGACCATCGTGCCCTTGACGGCGCGACCGGTGCCCGGTTCCTCACTGCACTCAAGAGCGCGCTCGAGGAGCCGCTCTCCTGACCCGCCGCGGCGAGTCTGCCCCGCTGCGCCCCGCACCGACGCGTTCCACGCGGCACCGGTGCGGGGTGCATGCTATTCACGGTGGCCCGCCGCCGGCATTGTCGGGCAACGAGTCGGAGACGCAGATGAATCTGGACGGCCTGCAGCACCCTCGGCTGCATGCGGCATCCACCACCGTGGTGCGCCAGCGACTCCCCCCGCGAGCCGGGGAGCGGGCCGCCGAAGACGAGGCACTGACCTCGCTCGACGTGCTTTATGCCCTTGCCGAGCACAGGGCGCCAGAACGTCTTGTGCGGGTCTTCCGCCCTGCCCCGACACTCGCCTTCAGCCGGCGCGAGAGCCTGCACCCCGGCTTCGCCGCCGCAGAGCGGGCCGCACGCAACGCGGGCTACGAGCCGATCATCCGGCCGGCCGGCGGGCGCGCCGTCGCCCTGGACCCCGACTGGGTCGTGCTCGACATCGTGACCCTCGAACCGCAGCGGCTCGACAACCGCGACGTGTTCGTCGAGCACGGCGAGGAGTTCGTCGCGCTCCTTCGTGAGTGGGGAGTCGACGCGCGGTTCGGTCCCGTTCCCGGGGAGTACTGTCCCGGTGACTACAGCGTCAACGCTCGCGGGAGCGTGAAGCTCGTAGGCGCCGCACAGCGGGTCGCGCGCGGAGTGCGCCTGTACAGCGCGAGTCTTCCGCTTCGTGTGACGGATGCCGCCGCCGACGTGCTCGCCCGGGTCAATCCTCTGCTCGAGCTCGACTGGGACCCCACGACGCTCGGCTCACTCGCCGACGAGATCGACATGACGGATGCTGCCGTCGAAGACGCCCTGCTCTCGCGCTTCGCCGGCAGCGATGTCGTCGAGCGACCCCTCGAAGCGATCCTGCGTGGCGTCTGATCCGGCCGCGCGCTGACACCGAGCACGCAAAAGGACGTCCCCGCCGGTTCCGGCGGGGACGTCCTTTTGCGTGGGGGAGCGGTGCTATCTTCCGCCGCTTTGAGCCTTCGAGGACTGGCGGTCGGTCATGACGGCCGCGACGATGACGGCACCGAGGACGACGGGCTGGAGGTTCGGCGAGACGCCCAGCAGCGACATCCCGTTGTTCAGCACGCCGATGATGAGCAGACCGACGAACGTGCCGAGCACCGAACCGGTGCCACCGGCGAGGCTTGCGCCACCGATGACGACGACGGCGATGACGTTCAGCAGGTCGGCGGTGCCGGCTGTCGGCTGTGCGGAGTCGAGGCGCGACGTGACCAGAAGACCGGCGACGGCGGCGAGGAATCCGGCCAGCGTGTAGACCACGAGCTTCGTACGGCGCACGTGGATGCCCGAGAGCCGTGCGACCTCTTCGTTGCCGCCGATCGCGTACAGCGCGCGACCGCCGGGGCGGAACCGCAGCCAGAAAGCGGCGATGAGGAAGACCGCGACGAGGATGATCCCCTGGATCGGGATTCCCAGGACGCTCATGCGGGTGATGGCGGTGAACCACGACGGGAAGCCGTTGACCGTGTTTCCGCCGGTGATGAAGACGGCCAGACCCGTCGCGGCCGACATCGTGGCCAAGGTCGCGATGAACGGTTGCAGCCTGCCATAGGTGATCAGGATGCCGTTGAGCAGACCGATTCCGGCGCCGGTCGCGAGCCCGAGCACGACGGCGAGCTCGAACGGCAGACCCGAATAGCTGTACAGGTAGGCCATCACCATCGAGCTGAGCGCGAGGACGGCGCCGACGGACAGGTCGATGCCGGCGACGATGATGACCATCAGCGCACCGACCGACATGACGCCGATCGCCGAGATCTGGGTCAGGATGTTCAGCAGGTTTCGCGAGGTCAGGAAGTACGGCGACAGGAACGACAGCAGCACGAAGATCACGACGAGGCCCACCAGTGGGCCGGGGATCTTCGACATCACGCGTCGGAAACGGCTGTCGCCGGAGCCGCCGTCGCTGGGAACGGTGCGCTGCGCGACCGTCGCTGGGCTCGGGCTCGCCGGATCGGTCGAGGTCGAGGGTTCGGAAACGCTCATCGTCTCATCTCCTGGAACAGGTTCGGGTTCAAATGTGGGCTGTCTCGGCGTGCTGGGGCAGCGCGAGACGCATGACGGCTTCGGGGGTGGCCGCTTCGCGGTCGAGGATTCCCTGCTGGCGCCCGCCCGACATGACGAGCACTCGGTGGGACAGCCCGAGGACTTCCTCGAGCTCGGACGAGACGACGATGACGGCGACGCCCTCTTCGGCCAGGCGACCGATGGCGGCGTAGATCGTCATCTTGGCACCGACGTCGACTCCGCGCGTGGGCTCATCGAGGATGAGCACCTTGGGCTTCTCGATGAGCCACTTCGCGAGCAGGACCTTCTGCTGGTTGCCTCCGGACAGGCGACCGACCGCGACGTCGGCCTGGCCGCGGATGTCAAGCTCGGCCCGGTGCTCGCGGTAGGTCTTGGCGAGCTCCTTGTGAGTGACGATGCCCCGGCGTGACAGCTGCTTCTGCCACGGGAGGGTCATGTTCTCGGTGCTGTCCCGGTCGAGCAGGAGACCCTGCGACTTGCGGTCTTCGGGCACCATCGCGATTCCGGCTTTGATGCCGTCGCGCGGGTTGCGGATGCGGACGACCTTGCCGTCGACGCGGATCTCGCCGGTGTCGGCGCGATCCGCTCCGGCGATCGCGCGGACCACTTCGCTGCGGCCGGCTCCGACGAGGCCGGCGATGCCGAGGATCTCACCGGCCCGGACTTCGAAATCGATGCCCTCGAAGGCGCCTTCCCGACCCAGGCCCGAGACCTGGATGACGGTCTTCTCGGCGGCGGGGGGAGGGGTGTCGTGGCCGTAGGTGAAGTCACGACCCACCATTGCGCGGACGATGTCGTCACGGGGCACGTCTCCGGTGTCCCAGCGTGCCGCCTCGTGCCCGTCACGAAGGCAGAGGATCGCGTCGGAGAGGCGGGTGATCTCTTCGATCCGGTGCGAGATGTAGACGATTCCTGCTCCGGCGGCCTTGAGCGCCTCGATCTGATCGAAGACTCGGGCCGTCTCGGACTTGCCGAGCGAAGCAGAGGGCTCGTCGAAGATGATGTAGCGCGGGTCACGACTGAGCGCACGCGCGATCTCGATCTCCTGCTGAGCGGCGATCGAGAGGTCGCCCACTCGCTGGCGGGGGCTCATTCGCGATCCGAGACGGCTGAGCACGGCTTCGGTGTCGGCGTGCAGGCGGTCGCGATCGATGGCGCCCCGCTTGAGCGGCAGGCGCCCGATGAAGATGTTCTCGGCGACCGACAGCTCGGGCACCATCCGGATCTCCTGGTGGATGAGGACCACACCCGACCGCAGTGCGTCACCGGGCGATCGCGGGTCGTAGACCTCGCCGTCGATCATCATCGAGCCCTCGTCGGGCTGGACGAGGCCGGCGATCATTCCCGAGGTCGTCGACTTTCCCGCACCGTTCTCGCCGACCAGGCCGAGCACGGACCCGGGCGTCAGGGTGATGTCGATGTCTTTGACGACGGTGACACCGCCGTAGCGCTTCGTCAGGCCCGTGCACACGAGACCCGTCGCGGGGGATGCTGCGCGTTCAGCCATGGGGTTGTTCCTTCCGGACGGGTGGTGCGGCGCACATTGCACCGCACCACCCGGTAGAAATACGGGCTACTTCGTGCCCACGTTCGGACCGTAGAACTTCGTCGGGTCGTTCTCGGCGACGTTGGCCTCGTTGACCAGCACGGCATCCTGGTACTGCTCGGCGGGGATGTCGTCACCCTCGCCCTCGAGAAGCGCGATGGCGTTCTCGACAGCGAGCTGACCCATCATGTAGGGCTGCTGGGCCATCGTGGCCTGAGTGAGCCCGTCGGCGATCGCCTGGAACATCGTCGGGAAGCCGTCGATGCCCACGAAGAACATCCCGTCGCGGCCGGCCTGCTGCGCAGCCTTGGCCGCACCCATCGCCATGGCGTCGCTCTCGCCGAAGATCGCCTTGAGGTTCGGGTGAGCCGTCAGGATGTTCTGCGACGCCTCGAATGCCTGGGTCTCGTCCCAGCCGGCGCTCTCCCACTGCACATCGATGACACCGGGGTTCTCGTCGAGTGCCTTCTGGCAGCCCTCGGAGCGCTGCAGCTCTGCCGTCGAACCGAGCGGCCCCTGCAGGACGGCGATCTCACCCTCGTTGTCGAACTGCTCGAACATCCAGGTGCACACCTCGTAGGCGGCCTTGACGCTGTCGGTGGCGATGAACGTGCGGATCTCCGCGTCCTCGGTCTCGGGCTTCTGGTCCACCGCGACCACGGGGACGCCCGCGTCGTTCGCGAGGCGCACGCCGGCGGCGGCAGCGGTGGCGTCCTGGGGAGTGTAGATGAGCACGCCGACCTGCTGGGTCAGCAGGTTCTGCACCTGGTTGACCTGGCGGTTGGCGTCGTTGTCGGCCGACTCGACGATGAGCTTGTACCCCGCCTCTTCGGCGGCGGCCTTCATGCCGTCGACGGCGGCGATGTAGAAGAGCGACTTCTGGTCGGCCACCGAGACGCCGATCACCTTCGAGTCGATGGGTCCGCCGTCCGTGCCTCCGCCGGATTCCGTCGTGCTGCATCCGGCGAGGCCGAGCGCGGCGATCGCGAGTCCTGCGAGGAGTGCGGCCCCGCGACGCTTGCTGTGAGTGGTCATTCGTTTCTCCTTCGAAACCTTGGTGAAGGTGGCATCTGAATAGCTATGCGAGTATCGAATGTAGATGCCGTTGGAGCGATGCTAAGCGCCGCCCCGCCGGGTGTCAAGCGTCTGGCGTGGCTGTGGGGAGGCGCGCCGAGTGGACCCCGATGGGGGGTGGTCGACGCGTAGGGATCAGGCCGCTGAGGGGCCTTTGGAGAGAAGGTAGCGAGCTGTCTCCTCGTCGGTCACGAGGACATTGATCCATCCGCCGCGGACGGCGGCGAGCACGGCGTCGTGCTTGCCGGCGCCGCCAGAGACGCCGATGCGCCGCTCGGCGCGGCGGATCTCGTCGAGGCTGACACCGAGCACGAGTTCGTCGAGCTCGCTCGCGATCGGCTGACCGTCGGCATCCATGAATCGAAGGTTGATCTCGCCGACGGCGCCGAGTGAGCGTACGTAGTCGAACTGCTCCTGCGTGAAGAAGTTGTCGCCGCCGACGAGCGGGGGCACGATGGTGCAGTTGCCGATGCCGACCAGGGCGATGTCCAGTTCGGGCATCGTCTCGAGCGCGCGGCGCGCATGCGGATCACTTGCCAGGATGGCGTCGCGCATCTGGGGTGTCGGGACGACGCCGGGAACGCGCAGGAACAGCGCTTCTGCATCGGTCAGCTGGGCCAGTCGCTCAGTGGCAACCGTTGCTTCGTGCTGAATGGCCGGTTGTCCGACGCCGCCGAGAAGCTCGACGACTGCCCGTGCCTTGGCCCGGGGGAAGCGCTGCAGGTTGGCCACGAAGCTGCGCAGCGAGCGGCTCCAGGATGTGAAGCCGATGGTCTTGCCGTCGATCGGCGCCAGCTGGAAGATCGGGGCGAGGGCCCGCCCGACGTGGTCAGTGCGTTCCCGCTCGGACTCGTCGATCGCGTCGACGATGTGCGCCTCGAGTAGACCGAAGGCCTGCTCCAGGCTCTGTTCGAGGTCGGCGTTGAGCCCCGCAGGTGGCACGACGATCGTGCGAACGATTCCGGCGTCTTCGGCTGATGAGAGCAGGCGTGAGACCCGCGCCTGAGAGAGGCCCAGTGTGCGCGCGATCTCCGTCTGCACCATTCCGCGCGTGTGGTAGAGGTGCGAGACCTTCGTCATCATGCGCTGGCCGTCGGGGTCGTTGCGGTCCTGGGGCATCGATCGCCTTTCCTGTCTCCGCCTGGGATCTGAGTCATTCTGTCAGACTGGAGCGGGCATCTCGGGTCCTCGCGGTCCCTTCGCCCCGTTCCCCTCGGCGGTTCACGCGCTACACTAGTGGAAGGTCATTCAGTTAACGACTGAATATTCACGCCATCGTCGAGGAGGCATTGTGACCAAGACTGGACAGCTCACGTACGACGTCGTCGTGATCGGCGCGGGGATCAACGGGCTCGGCATCGCCCGCGATGCCGCTGAGCGGGGCCTGTCTGTCGCACTGGTGGAGCAGGAGGACTTCTGCGCGGGCGTATCGGCCTGGTCTGGCCGGCTTGTGCACGGCGGACTGCGGTACCTCGAGCGCGGCGACATCGGCTTGGTACGCGAATCTCTTCGAGAGCGCGAGCTGCTGTTCCGGGTCGCGCCGCACCTGGTCAAGCCGGTCCGCCTCATCATGCCCTTCTACTCGCGCAACACGCGCCCGTCGTGGATGATCCGGCTCGGCATGCTCGCCTATGACGTGCTCTCGGCTGACAAATCGGTGCCGTGGCACCGCATCCTCTCGACCCGCACCGTCAAAGCCCGCTTCCGAGGAATGACAGAGTCGGGACTCAGCGGCGCCGCCCTGTTCACCGACGGACAGGTCGAATACGCCGAACGGCTGTGCACCGAGCTCGCCGTCGCCGCAGCCGATGCCGGCGCGCGAATCTTCATCCACACGAAGGCGGTCGGGGTCCTCCGCGACGGTACCGCGGTGACGGGCATCCGCGTCCGCTCTTCCGACGGTGTCGAACGCGACCTGCGCGCGCGGCTCACGATCAACGCGGGAGGGCCGTGGGTCGACGCGGTCTTGGCGGGCGACGGCGGTGCTCCGGTGGCATCCCCCCGTCTCATCGGCGGAGCGAAGGGCAGCCACATTATCGTCGATCCGTTCCCGGGCGCGCCCCGAGACGTCGTGTACTACGAGTCGCAGACGGACGGGCGCCTGGTGCTCGTCATCCCATGGATGGGGCGCTACCTCATCGGCACGACCGACATCAAGTACGACCTGGATCCGGATTCGGCGCGCGCGGACAGCTCGGAGATCGACTACCTGCTCTCTGAGGCGAATACGCTCATGCCCGAGGCCCACCTCACGGTCGACGACGTGCTTTACACCTACAGCGGTGTGCGACCGTTGCCGTACGCTCCCGACACACCGGAGTGGAAGGTGCCCCGCAGCCACATCGTCCGCGACCACGCGAAGGATGGATACCCCGGCGTCCTGTCCATCGTCGGCGGAAAGCTCACGACGTACCGGCAGCTCGCCGAAGACGCTACGGACATCGCCGTGAAGAAGCTTCGTGCGCGAGCACCCAAGAAGCCGATCAGCAGACAGCAGCCCTTCCCCGGTGCGCGTGCGGCGGATCTCGCGGCGTTCGAGCGGGCGTTCCTCGCCAACGACGTGCTCGACCGCGATACGTCGCATCGCCTATGGGCTCTGTACGGCACGCGCGCTCAACGCGTGCTCGAGATCGCGCAGGCCGACCCCGCGCTGGCCGAGCGCTTCGACCCGGAGAGCTCCGCGATCGCCGCCGAACTGGTTTTCGCGGTCGACCACGAGTTCGCCGAGACGCTCACGGACGTCTTCGCCCGCCGCACCCTGCTCGCATTCGAGCCGGGCCACGGCCTGGGCGGGGCGGAGCGCGCCGCGGAGATTCTGGCACCCCATCGTGGGTGGGACGATACGCGGCGCTCAGCCGAGATTGCGGGCTACCGTGAATGGCTCGATCACCTGCGCGTTCCCGAGCGCGCCTGACTCGAAATGGAGTCCGCCGTGACCGGCAGATATGTCGTCGCCCTCGACGAGGGATCCAGCAGCGCCCGCGCGATCGTCATCGACGACGCAGGTCGCACCGTCGGTGAAGCGTCGGCGCCGGTCGCCACGATCTTCCCGCGCGAAGGGTGGGTCGAGTTCGACCCACAGGAGATGTGGGACGCACCGCGCCGCTCGCTCGTCCTCGCGCTCGAGCGTGCCGGCATCACGGCGGCCGATGTCGCCGCTGTCGGGGTGACGTCGCACCGAGAAACCATCGTGATGTGGGACCGCTCGACGGGGGTGCCCGTCTACAACGCCGTGACCTGGATGTCGAAGCAGACCGACGACATCGTGCGAGAGTGGTCCGAGCGCGGCCTCGACGACGAGTTCCGCTCGCGCACCGGCGTGCGCAACGACTCCTTCTATTCGGCGCCGAAGATCGCCTGGCTGTTGCGCCACGTTCCCGGAGTGCGCGAGCGCGCGGAGCGCGGTGAGCTAGCCATCGGCACTCCTGACACGTGGATGCTGTGGAACCTGACGGGCGGCACGGCGCATCGCACCGAGCCCAGCGCGGCGTCCCGCACGGGGCTCATGAGCCTCGCGCGCGCCCAATGGGACGAAGAGTTCTGCGCGATGCTCGACATCCCCACGAGTCTGCTGCCCGAGATCGTGCCGTCCGCAGGCTGGTTCGGCGACGTCGCGCACGACGTGCTTCCGGCGCCGCATCCCGTTCCCGTGACCGCCGTCCTCGGCGACCAGCAGGCGGGGCTGTTCGGCCAGGCCTGCCTCGAAGCCGGCAGTGCCAAGAACACCTTCGGAACGGCTGGGGTGCTGACGGTGAACATGGGCGACGTGCCGCGCACTCTGCCGGGCATGTGCAGCAGCGTCGCGTGGCAGTTCGGCGACAAGGTGACCTACGAAGCGGAGGGCGTCGTCTTCCACAGCGGACAGACGATCCAGTGGCTCCGCGACCGTCTGGGCATCCTCTCGGATGCGGGCGACAGTGAGGCCGTCGCATCCAGCGTGCCCGACACGGGCGGGGTCTATCTCGTGCCGGGATTCGCCGGGCTGTTCGACCCGCACTGGGATCGCAACGCTCGGGGGGCCATCGTGGGCCTCACGCTCGAGTCCTCGGCGGCGCACGTCGTGCGTGCGGGGATCGAGGCGATGGCGTACCAGACACGCGACAACGTCGACAATCTGCGTCGCCATGGCGTCGAGATCCCGATGCTCAAGGTCGACGGTGGGGCGACACGAAACGATCTGCTGTGCCAGTTCCAGGCCGACATCCTCGGCATTCCGGTCTCGCGGCCGGTCGGTCTCGAGCGCACGGCGCTGGGCATCGCCCACCTCGCCGGCAGCGAAGTGGGCATGTGGGCGCGGGATGACATCCACGACCGGTGGCAGCTCGAGCGCATCTTCGAGCCACTCATGCCGGCTGAGCAGCGCGAAGAGCTGTACCGGGGCTGGTCCGATGCCGTCGCGGCGGTCCGAGGGCTGCCGCCCCGCGTCCGCGCCTAGATTGTCCGGCCGGAAGCGACATGGGCATTCCTCCCCATGGGACCGCTCGTGCGAATGAATAGTCTGGGCTCGTGCCAGATGTGCAGTACAGCGACTCCGACTTCACCACCGCGGTGACGGAGTTGCGCGCGGCGGCGGCCCGCGCAGCCGACGGAGCGCGCCCCGACAACGCCGTCGTGAAGTCCGACGTCGTCGAGGCGGCGCTCGGCGACGTCGACGAGCTCGTCCGGGCCGCGATGGACGCCCTGTCCGAAGCGGGCGACGAGCTCGCGACCGACACGGGCATCGTGCACAGCGAACTGCAGCGCACCGACGCCGAACTCGCGGGAGGTGGCGCATGAGCCTTCCCGGAATCGATCAGGATCCGGCGCAGGGCGATGCCGGCGGCATCCGCGATCTGGCGAGCCTGTTCCGCTCCCGCTCGACCGCGCAGCGCGACCGCAGCGCCGCCTCGGGCCGCGCGCTCGCCGCCCTCGGGCCCGTCATCGCCGAGAGCGCCGAGGCGCTTCGCCCCCGCATCACGGTGCTGTCCGAACGGTTCACCCGCACTTCGGATGCCGCCGATTCGGCAGCGGGGATCCTCGACGACTACGCCACCTCACTCGAAGACCTGCAGGCCCGCGCCGCCGCAGCGCTCGCCACGGCGCAGACCCGGTACGACGCGATCTGGGCGCGGCGCGGCGAAGCACTCAACCAGGCGTCCGAGACGATCGTCGGCTGGGCCCTCGGGTGGGACGACGTGTTGCCCGACTGGCTCTACCTCGACAAGCCCCACTACCTCGCACGCTGGCGGGGCGCGATCGAGTCGTACCGCACGGCGCAGTCCGCCTACAACGACCTGCAGGTCGAGCGCGACGAGCTCGACAGTGCGACCGCGGCTCGGCTGCGCAGCATCCACCTCGTCGCCGAACTTACGAACGACGGCCGGATCGGTCGCGGCGGCTATTTCGCGTCGGCGGCACTGTGGGCCGAGGACACCGACTCGATCACGGCCGAGCAGCTGGCGGGCCTCGGTGATCCGCACCTCATCCGTCAGGTGTGGGACAGCCTCGACCGCGCCCAGCGCGATGCGCTCATCGAGGCGTCGCCGAAGATCATCGGCAACCTCGACGGCATCCCGATCGCCGACCGGGTCACGGCGAACCACATCAACATCGAAGACGAGATCCGCGCCCGTCAGGCCGAGATCGAGCGCATCGAACAGATGCGCGCTGACGCGAAGGACCGCGCCTATTACGGTCACGACGGCATCGACGCCGAGTACGACAAGCTCGTCGCCGAGCAGCAGACGCTCATCGACTACTACGAGGGACTGCTGACACAAGAAGTGCGCTTCATCGACGAGAACGGTGTGCCGAGCTCGTACACGGGGTCGCGCGTCGTCGTCTTCGACCCGGCGCAGAGTGCGATCGCGACCTACCACGGGCCGATCGACCCCGAGACGGGGGACATCCCGTCGTGGGTCACGTCGGTGGCGATCTCGGTGCCCGGCACGGGCGCGAACATGACCGACTTCGCCGACGACCGTGCCGCCGATCTGTACCAGGCGGCGGGCTCGACATCGGCGGTCTTCCAGTGGGCGGGCGGGCCCTTCCCGCAGGACATCCCGGCCGCGATGGACCCCTCTTACTCCCACGCGCTCGCCCCCAGGCTGCGCGACTTCGCGGGGGGAATCGTCACACCGACGGGCTCGACCCTGACGGTGCTCGGCCACAGCTACGGCGGCGCGACCGTCGGACTCGCCGAGCAGGCCGGCCTCAAGGCCGACCGCATCCTCTACGTCGCGGCGGCGGGCATGGGCGACGGCGTCTCGGGCGTGAGCGACTTCCCGCACACCTCCGGCGTGCCGCACTATGCGCTGATGAGCCGCAACGACGGCGTCGTGGGCCTCATCCAGGGCAACGCCGGCGACCTGCACGCCCTGCACGGCCAGTCGACGCTCACCGCCGGCGGCGTCATCCGGCTCGAGACGGGCATGATCGACGGCAGCGACCTGGGCAGCACCGACATCGAAGACCACAACGTGCCGGGCAACTGGATGCCGCCCGCGATCGACAGCCACAGCTCGGTCTTCACACCGGGGTCGACGTCGTTCAATAACATGGTCGCCGTGATCACGGGCGGACAAGTCGAGCTCTTCGCCCCCGACGAGGTCATCGTCACGTCGGG
Organism: Microbacterium sp. NPDC055442; assembly: GCF_053644215.1. Lineage (NCBI taxonomy): Bacteria > Bacillati > Actinomycetota > Actinomycetes > Micrococcales > Microbacteriaceae > Microbacterium > Microbacterium sp. NPDC055442. The sequence continues at coordinate 44,299 of NZ_JBSHLF010000005.1, forward strand.
TGGCGTCGTGACGATCGACGGCATCGACCTCAGCACCTACTCGCCCACCTATACACAGGTCGAGTGACGGATGCGACGACTCATCGCCGTCCTCGCGACGGCCGCCCTCGCCCTCATCCTCGGAGGTTGCAGCATGACGACGACGAGCAGACTCGACGAGTACGCCGCAGCGACCGACGCGCTCATGGCCGACACGGTCGCCGTGATCCCCGCCGACCTCGTCGACGAGGTCGGGTTCTCCGAGTCCGAACCGCGCTACGAGTCGCCCCTGGGTGCCGGGTCGGCAGAGGATGCCGCGTGGTGGCAGGCGCTCGAGAGCATCGTGCTCGTGTCGCAGTCCGACGCGTCGGCCGATGCCGCCGCCGCGATCACCGAGCACCTCGTCACCAATGGGTGGACGACGTCGCGCGTGCGCGAGACCGACGGCGGCCGCCGGATCGCCGACGGCTTCCGCCGCGAGATCGACGGGGGCGACTGGTACATCGAACTCACGTGGGTGATGACCGCGCCCGACAAGGCCGAGGTCGTCGAGGTGCTCGTCGTGAGTCCCCAGACCGTGCGCGGCGACGCCTAGACTCGTCGCATGCGGGCTGCGGACATCCAGAGCGAACTGACCGAGATCCTCCTCACCCAGGAGGAGATCCACGAGAAGCTGCAAGAGGTCGCGGATCGCGTCGCAGAGGATTACGCCGGCAAGGATCTGCTGCTGGTCGGTGTACTCAAGGGCGCCATCATGGTCATGGCCGACTTCTCGCGGGCGCTGCCGATGACGGCACCGATGGACTGGATGGCCGTGTCCTCGTACGGCACGGGCACGAAATCGAGCGGCGTCGTCCAGATCCGCAAGGACCTCGACACCGATCTGCACGACAAGCACGTGCTGATCATCGAGGACATCATCGACTCGGGCCTGACCCTCAGCTGGCTGCTCGAGAACTTCGAAGCTCGTGGTGCGGCATCCGTCGAGGTGTTCGCGCTGCTGCGCAAGCCCGAGGCCGCGAAGGTCGAGGTGCGCTGCAAGTACGTCGGGTTCGACATCCCGAACGAGTTCGTCATCGGCTACGGCCTCGACTACGCCGAGCGCTACCGCAACCTGCGCGACGTCGCGATCCTCGCGCCCCACGTCTACAGCTGACGCCAGTCGAGAGCGATGCGCGGGCCCGCGCATCGCGACCCTTCGACAAGCTCAGGGACCGGGCGGGCTCAGGGACCGGGCGGGGTCAGGGGCCGCGACAAGCTCAGGGGCCGGTGGGTGGGGTACGCCGTGGGCGAATGCACAGGATCGGCATAGCGTGCCCGCGATACCCTGAAAACACTGTCGCGGGGACACGTGCGCCCTTTTCGACGGTTCGTTCGACGAAAGGGACCGGCGCTCGCCGTCACCATGAAGGCCAAGAAGCTCACCCGCAATCCGTTCGTGTACGTCGTGCTCATCGGCGTGCTGCTCATCGTGGGCTTCACGCTCATCTCGAGTCTCGGCGGGGCGAAGCAGATCACGACGCAGCAGGGTCTCGAGCTTCTGCGCGGCAGCACCGTGACCGAGGTGACGACGACCGACGGCGACCAGCGCGTCGACATGGCGCTGTCCAAGCCCTTCGAGGGCGCGAACGACGTGCAGTTCTACTACGTCTCCGCCCGTGCCGACGAGGTCGTCTCGGCGATCAACGCCGCGAACCCCAAGGACGGCTTCAACGACGCCGTCCCGCGAGCGTCGTGGTTCGACGGCATCCTCTCGCTGATGATCCCGATCCTGCTGCTGGGTCTGCTGTTCTGGTTCCTCATGTCCAGCGCGCAGGGCGGCGGGTCGAAGGTCATGCAGTTCGGCAAGTCGCGTGCGAAGCTCGTGACGAAGGAGATGCCGCAGGTCACGTTCCAGGACGTCGCCGGCTCGGATGAGGCGCTCGAAGAGCTGCAGGAGATCAAGGACTTCCTCAAGGACCCCGCGAAGTTCCAGGCCGTCGGAGCCCGGATCCCCAAGGGCGTGCTGCTGTACGGCCCGCCCGGAACGGGTAAGACGCTTCTCGCGCGCGCGGTCGCGGGCGAGGCCGGCGTGCCGTTCTACTCGATCTCGGGCTCGGACTTCGTCGAGATGTTCGTCGGCGTCGGCGCATCGCGCGTGCGCGACCTGTTCACGCAGGCGAAGGAGAATTCCCCCGCCATCATCTTCATCGACGAGATCGACGCCGTCGGCCGTCACCGTGGCGCCGGAATGGGCGGCGGGCACGACGAGCGCGAGCAGACGCTCAACCAGATGCTCGTCGAGATGGACGGCTTCGACCCCAAGGTCAACGTCATCGTCATCGCGGCGACGAACCGCCCCGACATCCTCGACCCGGCTCTGCTGCGTCCGGGCCGCTTCGACCGCCAGATCGGCGTGGACGCCCCCGATCTTCAGGGCCGCAAGCGCATCCTTGAGGTGCACGGCCGCGGTAAGCCGCTCGCCGACAGCGTCGACCTCGAGGTCGTCGCCCGCAAGACTCCCGGCTTCACGGGCGCCGACCTCGCGAACGTCCTCAACGAGGCGGCACTGCTCACGGCGCGAAGCAACGCCCAGCTCATCGACAACCGCGCGCTCGACGAGGCGATCGATCGCGTGCTCGCCGGCCCGCAGCGGCGCACCCGCGTCATGAAGGACAAAGAGAAGCTGATCACGGCCTACCACGAGGGCGGCCACGCGCTCGCGGCCGCGGCGATGAACCACACCGACCCGGTCACGAAGGTCACGATCCTCCCGCGCGGCAAGGCGCTCGGCTACACGATGGTGCTGCCGCTCGATGACAAGTACTCGATCACACGCAACGAGCTGCAGGACCAGCTCGCCTACGCGATGGGCGGCCGCGTCGCCGAGGAGATCGTCTTCCATGACCCCACGACCGGCGCCTCGAACGACATCGAGAAGGCGACGGGCATCGCGCGCAAGATGGTGACCGAGTACGGCATGACGATGGACGTCGGACCGGTCAAGCTCGGACAGTCGTCGGGCGAGGTCTTCATGGGCCGCGACATGGGTCACGGCCGTGACTTCTCGGAGCGCATCGCCGAACGCGTCGACGCCGAGGTGCGCGCGCTCATCGAGCAGGCGCACAACGAGGCGTACGAAGTGCTCAACGCCAACCGCGACGTGCTCGACAAGCTCGCCCTCGAGCTGCTCGAGAAGGAGACGCTCGACCACCTGCAGCTCGCCGAGATCTTCAAGGACATCAGGAAGCTGCCGCCCCGCCCGCAGTGGCTCTCGAGCGAGCAGCGGCCCGTGTCGCAGCTGCCGCCCGTCGACGTGCCTCGCCGCCGCGAAGACGCGGGGCTCGCGGCATCCGTCGAGTCGGATCCGCAGGCCGCCGCCGAGAAGTCGGCGACGCGCCGTCCTGCCGGTCAGGCGCGTCCCGCGACCGCGTAGGCTCGCGGCGTGGCCGTCGATCGTGAGCGCGTCGCGGGTCTGGTCCGCGAGCTTCTCGAGGCGATCGGGGAGGACCCCGATCGTGCGGGCCTGCGCGTGACGCCGCAGCGCGTCGCCGACGCGTACGCCGAGTTCTTCTCGGGAGTGGGGCAGGATGCCGCCGCGCCGCTCGCGCACACGATCTCGGTCGCACGCGGGCCGGCACCGGACACCCTGCCGTCCGGTGCCGTGATGCTGCGCGACATCCGCTTCCGCTCGGTGTGCGAGCACCACCTGCTGCCGTTCCGCGGGCGCGCGCACATCGCGTACCTGCCCGGGGAGCAGGTCGTGGGCCTCGGCGCATTGCCCAAGGTCGTCGACATCCTCGCATCGCGCCCGCAGGTTCAGGAGCGTCTGGGCGAGCAGATCGCCGACACGATCTCGGGGTCGCTCGACACGCGCGGCGTGCTGGTCGTGCTCGACGCGTCGCACGAGTGCGTCACGATGCGCGGGGGGCAGCAGGCGGATGCCACGACCGTCACGATCGCGGCGCGCGGCGAGTTCGCCGATGCCGCGGCCCGCACCGAGATCATGGTGCTCGTGGGGGCGACGCGCGAATGACCCTCGTCATGGGGATCGTCAACGTGACCCCCGACTCGTTCAGCGACGGCGGGCGTCACCACGACGCCGATGCCGCGGTCGCGCACGGTCTGCGGCTGCTCGCCGAGGGCGCCGACCTGCTCGACGTGGGCGGCGAGTCCACACGTCCCGGCGCGGAGCGCGTCGAGGCCGCCCTCGAGCGCGAGCGCGTGCTGCCCGTCGTCGCGGCGCTCGCCGAGGCCGGCGCCATGATCAGCATCGACACCCTGAACGCGTCGACGGCGCTCGCGGCGATCGATGCCGGAGCGCGCATCGTCAACGACGTCTCGGGGGGCCTTGCCGACCCCGACATGCTCGCGGCCGTCGCCGCGACCGACACCGACATCGCCCTCGGGCACTGGCGCGGACCGTCGGCCGACATGTACGCGCGTGCGACCTACGACGATGTCGTGGCCGATGTGCTCGACGAGCTGCGCGAGCGGGTCGCGGCGGCCGGTGCCGCCGGCATCCCGCCCGCGCGCGTCATCGTCGACCCGGGCATCGGGTTCGGCAAGCGCGGCGCGCAGAACTGGACCGTGCTGCGCGCCACCGAGCGTGTCGCGGGGCTCGGGCACCGTGTGCTCATCGGCACGAGTCGCAAGGGATTCCTCGCCGAGACGCTCGCGACGGACTCGGACGCGCCGATCGGGCAGGAGCGCCGCGACCTCGCGACAGCCGTCACGAGCGTGCTCGCGGCACAGGGCGGTGCGTGGGCCGTGCGCGTCCACGACGCCGCGGCGACGCGCGATGCCCTGCGCATCGCCGCCGCGTGGGAAGGAGACGATCGATGGACGCCGTCGACGAGATCACGCTGACGGGAGTGCGCGCGTTCGGGCGCCACGGGGTGTATCCCGATGAACGCCGCGACGGGCAGGAGTTCGTCGTCGACGTCACGATGAGGGTGGATGCCGCGCGCGCGGCCGCGTCGGACGACGTGGCCGACACCGTGCACTACGGCGAGCTCGCCGAACGCCTCGTCGAGATCGTCGAGGGCGACCCCGTCGATCTCATCGAGACCCTCGCGAGCCGCATCGCCGACGACGTGCTGGCGCACGATCTCGTGCAGGGAGTCGTCGTCACGGTGCACAAGCCGAACGCGCCGATCACGGTGCCGTTCGCGGATGTCTCCGTCACGGTGCGCCGCGGAACGTCGGGATCACGATGAGCCGCCGTCTCGCGCAGGGCATCGAATCGGCCCCCGCCCCCGCCGGGCCGACGGTCGACGCCGTCGTGGCCCTCGGCGCGAACCTCGGCGACCGCGCCGCGACGCTCGCCAAGGCGATCGAGGGGCTCGCTCGCCTTCCGCTCACGGGCGACGTGCGGGCGTCTGCCCCCGTCGAGTCCGTCGCCGTGAAGCCCGAGGGTCCGGATGACGCCGCGCCCGCCTACCTCAACGCGGTCGCGCTGCTGCGCACCCGGCTCGCGCCCTCGGTGCTGCTGTCGTACCTGCACGCGATCGAGGCAGCGCACGGCCGCGAGCGTCGCGCGCGCTGGGACGACCGGACGCTCGACCTCGACCTGATCGCCTACGGCGACCTGGCGAGCGACGACCCGCAGCTGACGCTGCCGCACCCGCGGGCAGCCGAGCGCGACTTCGTGCTCATCCCGTGGCTCGCGGTCGCGCCCGATGCCGTCCTGCCCGGCCGCGGTCGCGTCGACGAACTGCTGGCACGCCTGCGGGGGCGGGCGTGAAGCGCACGGGCGCGGGCGTCCTCATCGGCGCGGCTGTGCTGGGCGCGGCGAGCGGATTCGCGCTCGACCAGGCGCTCACGGCCGCGGGCCGGCCGACCTTCACGCCCGCCGTGACGCTGCCGATCCTGCTCATCTGCCTCGCGGGGCTGGTGCTCGCCCTGGCGATCCCCATCCGCCGCGCGACGCGGGGGGCGACCGGGGTCATCGTGAATCCGTTCCGCGCGCTGCGCACCGCGATGCTCGCGAAGGCGTCGAGCATCGTCGGCGCCGCGCTCGGCGGTTTCGGCGCCGGTCTCGGCGTCTTCCTCGTGACCCTGCCCGTGACGCCCTCGCTAGGCTCGACGGGTACCGTCATCGCGACGGCCGCCTGCGGGGTGCTGCTCATGGCGGCAGCGCTCGTGGCGGAGCACCTGTGCACGATCCGGAAGGACCACGATGACGAACAGCCCGGAGGCGACGACCCCGGACTCGAACCCCGCGCACACTGACGCCGCACCCGCGACGCCGGTCGAGAGCGCGACGGCGGCGCCCGTTCCCGTCGCGGACGCGGAATCGGCTCCGAGTTCGGCGAGTGCTCCGGCCCCGGCGACCCGGGCCGAGCGGCGGGCTGCCGCCGCGGCATCCGAGGCCGAGAGTGTGCCGTACGGGCCCGACGCGACCCTCGACGAGGGCACGTTCGATCGCATCAAGGAGCCGCGCGCCGAGGGTCGGCTGCCGCTCGGCGACGGCACATGGCACCAGCTCGCACGGCAGTACGTGCGCGTGCAGCTCATCGTCACGGGGTTCTTCCTCGCGCTCGTCGTCGCCGCGATGCTCGTGCTCGGGCTCGTGCTGAACCAGGTCTGGGTGTGGATCCCGGGCGGCATCGGCACGGCGCTGCTGATCTTCACGCTCGTCATCACACCCCGTCAGGCCCGCTCGTACGGCTACCAGCTCCGCCGCGACGACCTCGTGTTCCGCCGCGGCATCCTGTGGCAGCGGGTCGTCGCCGTGCCGTACGGCCGCATGCAGCTCGTCGACATCACGCACGGCCCCCTCGACCGCGGATTCGGCATCGCCCAGCTCAAGCTCGTCACGGCCGCGGCCGCCACCGGCGTCACGATCCCCGGGCTGACGCAGGATGCCGCCGAGCGTCTGCGCAACACCCTGATCGACGTCGCCGAAACCCGCCGGACCGGACTGTGACGGGCATCCCCGCCGAAGGTCCGCCGCCCCCCGCCCGCCGCCTGGTGCGGTCGCCGCTGAGCGATGGCGAATGGCACCGGATGCACCCGCTCACGCCCCTGCTGCGCGGCGGGTTCGCCCTCGTCGTCGTGGCCGGCATCATCATCGCGAACTTCCGCGACCGGCTCATCGAGCTGTTCCTGCCCGCGATGGACGGCTACGGCGACTATTCCGGCGACCCCATCGACTGGGTGGTGTCCAACGACCTGCTGCTGGTGGCCCTGTTCGCCGTGCTCGGCGTCGTGATCCTGCTGATCGGGGTCTTCTACGTGTCGTGGCGGTTCCACACGTTCCGCATCACGGGCGATGACGTCGAGGTGCGCAGCGGCGTGCTGTTCCGCACGCACCGCCGAGCGCCGCTGGACCGCGTTCAGGGGGTCAACCTCACGCGCCCCATGATCGCTCGGCTGCTCGGGCTCGCCAAGCTCGAAGTCGTCGGCGCGGGCCTGGACTCCAACGTCAAGCTCGAGTACCTGTCGACGCCGAACGCCGAGGCCGTGCGCGCCGACATCCTGCGGCTCGCCTCGGGTGCGCAGCTCGGCGACGCCGCGCCGGATGCCGCCGGCCCGAGCGGATCGCGCGTCTCCGCCGCGGCATCCATCGTCAGTGCCGGCATCTCGGGGATCATCGACGGTGCGGACCAGTCCGACGTCGAACCCGAATCGGTCGTGCACATCCCCGTGGGGCGGCTCATCGGGTCGCAGCTGCTGAGCGGTTCGACCATCGCGCTCGTGCTCGCGATCATCGCGATCATCGTCGGATCGATCTTCGGTACGCCGTGGATCCTCTTCGGCATGGTGCCCGCCGCCATCGGCTTCGGGGCGTACTGGGCGCGCAGCATCACGCGGTCGCTGCGCTACTCGATCGCACCGACCTCGAGCGGCGTGCGCATCACGTTCGGGCTCTTCACGACCATCACCGAGATCCTGCCGCCCGGCCGCGTGCACGCCGTGCAGGTGTCGCAGTCGATCCTGTGGCGTCGGTTCGGCTGGTGGGCCGTCTCGGTCAACCGGCTGTCGGGCCGCAGCGCGACCGATGTCAATTCCGATCAGTTCGCGACGGTGCTGCCGGTCGGCACCCGTGCCGACGTCGAGCGCGTGCTCGGGCTCCTGCTGCCCGGGTTTCCGCAGGACGACTGGCCGCTCGTCATCGAGCAGGGGCTGCTGCGCCCGAGCGCCGACGACCCGTTCACCACGACACCCCGGCGGGCGCGTCTGCTGCGCCCCCTCTCGTGGCGGCGGAACGGCTTTCAGCTCACGCCGCACGCCCTCCTCGTGCGTCGCGGCGCCATCTGGCGCAAGCTCGGGATCTTCCCCCTCGCGCGTCTGCAGAGCGTCGCGATCGCGCAGGGTCCCGTCGACCGGCGCCTGCGGATCGCGAACCTGCAGCCGCACACGATCCTCGGCCCCGTCTCCGGGGCGCTCGGGATCATCGACCGCGATGCCGTGCTCGACGTGTTCGGCGAGGTGATCGCCGCGGCGAACGCGGCCGCCGCCGTCGACAGCAGTCACCGGTGGGCGGGGAGAGCGTCGGCCCTGGCGGACCAGGTCGCGGCGGAGTCGGCGGATGCCGGGCCCGGCACGTGGGCGCCCGGCGCCGGGGCGGGTGGACCGGTGGTCACGCCCGACGGCGGTGCGCCGACGTTCGCCGAGGCGGGGCCTGCCGCGGGTGCGGGGGCTGCCGCGGGTGCGGGGCCTGCCGCGGAGGCGGGGCCTGCCGAGGATGCAGGGTCGTCTCAGGGTGCGGGGCCTGCCGCGGAGGCGGGGCCTGCCGAGGGGGCCGGGTTGCCCCAGGCCGACGCGTGGGCGCCGGTCTCTGCCGTGGCGGCACCCGACCGCGTCGTGCCGGACTCCGCCGATGCCGCGGCTGTCGAGGTCAGCGCCGGCGAGGCCGAGGCGCAGGACGCGGCCGGTGCGGACGGCGAGGCCGAGGAGCCGCGCGCATGAATCGCGACGGCAGGCTCGGGGTCGGCATCATCGGCTCGGGTCGCGTCGGCCCGATCGTGGGACTCGCGCTCGCGGGCGCCGGTCACGCGCTCGTCGGGGTGACGCGCGGCTCGGACGACGCCCGCGTCGAGGCGCTCCTGCCCGGCGTGCCCCTGCTCGATCCGCTCGAGGTCGTCAGGCGAAGCGAGCTCGTCGTGATCGCCGTGCCGCACGACCAGCTCGCCGGTCTCGTGGCCGGTCTCGCCGACGTCGGCGCGTGGCAGGCCGGGCAGCTCGTGCTGCACACGGATCCGGCCGAGGGAACCGGCATCCTGGGTCCCGCTGTCGCCGGCGGCGCGATCCCGCTCGCGGTGCATCCGGCGATCGCGTTCACCGGCACGTCGATCGACCTGCGCCGTCTCGCGGGCGGCTTCGCCGCCGTCACGGCACCCGCGCCCGTGCTGCCGATCGGGCAGGCGCTCGCCGTCGAGCTGGGCTGCGAGCCCGTCGTCATCGCCGAGGCCGACCGGGCGGCGTACGCCGAGGCGATCGCGACGGCCACCGACTTCTCGCGCTCGATCGTGCGTCAGTCCACGTCGCTGCTCGCCGCCGTCGGCGTCGAGAACCCGGGCTCGTACCTCTCCACGCTCGTCCACGCGACGATCGACGACGCCCTCACCTCCGGCCCCGCCTGACCCCTTCCCGCGAGACTGCAACGGCGCGCCGAGACCGTGGGGTTCACCCGCAGTCTCGGCGCGCCGTTGCAGTCTCGCGGTCATTGGCCGGACGGGAGCGATGGGGGTCGGGCGGGACGGGGGCTTCGACGGCCGCGGATAGACTTGGCGGCGACTTCCGAGGAGCCCCGCCATGACCGAAACGCCCGTCGATCCGATCGACCCGGACGCCGAGCTCGCCGACGCGCACGAGCAGAAACTCGTCCGCCTCGCCAAGCGCGAGCGGCTCATCGAAGAGCGAGTGGATGCCGCGGGCGGGGCGTACCCCGTCGCGGTGCCCCTGACCGACACGATCCCGGCGCTGCGCGAGCGGTACGGCGACCTCGAGGCGGGTGCCGAGACCGGCGAGACGGCCGCCGTCGCCGGCCGCGTCGTCTTCAGCCGCAACACGGGCAAGCTGTGCTTCGCGACCCTGCAGTCCGGAGACGGCAGCCGCATCCAGGCCATGGTGTCCCTCGCCGTCGTCGGCGAGGACGAGCTGCAGCGGTGGAAGGAGCTCGTCGACCTCGGCGACCACGTCTTCGTCTCGGGAGAGGTCATCTCGAGCCGCCGCGGCGAGCTGTCGATCATGGTCGCCCAGTGGCGCATCGCCTCGAAGGCCCTCCTGCCGCTGCCGAACATGTACACCGAGCTGAGCGAAGAGAGCCGCGTGCGCAGCCGCTTCCTCGATCTCATCGTGCGCGATCGCGCGCGCGAGACGGTGCTCGCCCGGTCCAAGGTCAACGCGAGCCTGCGCGCGACGTTCGCCGGCCATGACTTCGTCGAGGTCGAGACGCCCATGCTGCAGGTGCAGCACGGCGGCGCCTCGGCCCGGCCGTTCGTGACGAACTCGAACGCGTTCGACACCGACCTCTACCTGCGCATCGCGCCCGAGCTCTTCCTCAAGCGCGCCGTCGTCGGCGGTATCGACCGCGTCTTCGAGATCAACCGCAACTTCCGCAACGAAGGCGCCGACTCCACCCACAGCCCCGAGTTCGCGATGCTCGAGGCTTACCAGTCGTACAGCGACTACAACGGCATCGCCGACCTCACACAGGAGCTCGTGCAGCAGGCGGCCGTCGCCGTCGCGGGCTCGACCACGGTCACCTGGGCGGACGGCACCGAGTACGACCTCGGCGGCGAGTGGGACCGCCTGCCGATGTACGGCTCGCTGAGCGAGGCGGCCGGCCGCGAGATCACGCCCGAGACGAGTCTCGACGAGCTCCTCGCGTTCGCCGCCGACGTGGGCGTCGATGAGCCGCCGCACGCGACCCACGGAAAGCTCGTCGAAGAGCTCTGGGAGCACTTCGTCAAGCCGAGTCTGACCCGCCCGACCTTCGTCATGGACTTCCCCGTCGACACGAGCCCCCTCGTGCGCGAGCACCGCACGATCCCCGGCGTCGTCGAGAAGTGGGACCTCTACGTGCGCGGATTCGAGCTCGCGACGGGCTACTCCGAGCTCATCGACCCCGTCATCCAGCGCGAGCGGTTCGTCGAGCAGGCCGTCCTCGCGGCGCGCGGCGATGTCGAGGCGATGCGCATCGACGAGGAGTTCCTGCGCGCTCTCGAGCACGGGATGCCGCCCACCGGCGGAATGGGAATGGGTATCGACCGCCTGCTCATGGCGATCACGGGTCTCGGCATCCGCGAGACGATCCTCTTCCCGCTCGTGAAGTGAGCTGACGCCGGTTCACGGCAGGGTGCGCCGGAACGCCCAATCCGGCAGGTGTCCCATCCCGACGAACGACAGCACGATCTCGGCGAGGCCGTGCTCGGGTTCGATGTCGGTCGCGCCGCGCGCGTAGCGGTCGGCGTGGGTCGAGTGTCCGAGCGCCCACGACAGCCATGCGGCCGTCGCGAGGGCGCCCGGCCGGTCGTGCAGGGGCGCCGTCGCGGCGACGCGGCGCACCACATCGAGCGCCCGAGAGAGGCGGGCCGGATCCGGACGCTCCCCCTCGCCCCACATCATCATCGCGAGGTGCGCCGGGTACTCCTCTCCGTCCTCCCACCGCAGCTGCGCGTCGAGCGCTTCGTCACCCGCCGACGGACCGCGGCACCACTGCACGAGCGCGATGTCCCGCAGGGCCGGCCGGCTGAGACACCACGCCAGGGTCGCGACCCGGTACGGCGCGAGGGCCGCGGCATCCCAATCGAGAACGTCTTCGAACAGCCCGGGCAGATCGTCGATCGCGCAGACGGCGGCGAGCGCCTGCGGATCGACGCGCGCATCGGCATCACCGGATGCCGCGGAGTCGGGTCCGCCCGCAGCATCGGGGCCGCACAGCACCTCGACGGCGCGCGAGAACGCGCCGACCGCCGCGTCGACCGCTTCGCGTTCGCCGTCGGCCACCGCGGGCAGCTCGGCGCCGCTGGACTGGTCGCCCGGTGCCACCGCGTCGGACAGATCGAGCTCGGCGAGGTCGCGGGGGTGGGCGTCGCCGTCGAGGTAGGGACACCACGCATCCGCGGCGACGCACAGCGCGTCGACGAGACGCAGTCCGCACGCGTCGGCGCGCCCCGCGAGCGCCGCGACGAGCCCGTCGTGCGGCAGCGCCGTGAGCGGGACGAGACGACCCACGTCCGCGTCGGTGTAGACGACGAGGGCGACGGCATCGGCGAGCGCGACGCGGCACGCCATGCCGATCACGGTCGCCGCGATGCGATCGACGTCTTCGTCGCCGTGGGGCAGGTCGAAGCGCATCGCTCCGAGCGTGCGGGATCGCGCGAACGGCACGACGACGAGGCTGAGCTGCGGCACGAAGCCGAGCATGCGGGGCACGAAGGACAAGAACTCCGCCGCATTCGCGGCTTTCACGATGGTCGTCATGCCGAGAGCCTCGCCACTCGGGCACACCGGCGGAGCCTCGTCGACGCATCTGTCGGCAACTCGCCCGCGGACCCCCGCTGTTGAGGAAGCGATGCCCGGGCCGCACGGCTGCGCGCGACGCGTATCCTGGACGGTATGGACAGCTACTGGAATGCCGTGATCTGGTCGCTGCTGCCCACGGTCGTCGTCGCGTTCGTCTTCTACGTCATCCTGCGCAGCATCATCCGCGCCGACCGCAACGAGCGCCGCATCTACGCGCGCGTCGAGGCGAAGGAACGCGCACGGCTCGGCCTGCCACCGCGCCAGGTCGTCGCCGAGCCCGCCGGGGCGGCGTCTGCGGTGCCCGGCGAAACGGCGCCGTCCGACCGCTGACCCACCCTCCCACTACGCTGGGCACGAGGCCGAGCGAAGGGGTGCCGTGGCGGTCAGCATCACATTCGACTGGACCTGGTGGGTCATCGCCGTCATGGTGATCGACATCAGCGTGCGCATCGCCGCGATCATCATCGTCCCCCGAAATCGCCGCCCGACCGCCGCGATGGCGTGGCTGCTCGCGATCTACTTCATCCCGCTCATCGGTGTCTTCCTCTTCCTCCTGATCGGCAATCCTCGGCTGCCGCGCAAGCGCCGCAAGAAGCAGGAGCAGATCAACGAGTACATCCGCGACACGAGCGAGTCGCTCGACTTCGGCACGCTGCGACCGCACGCCCCCGCGTGGTTCACCTCGCTCGTGACCCTCAACCGCAACCTCGGCGCCATGCCGCTGGCCGGCGACAACGCGGCGCACATCATCTCGGACTACCAGGAGAGCCTCGACACGATGGCCGAGGCGATCCGGGCCGCCGAGCGCTATGTGCACGTCGAGTTCTACATTCTCCAGTCGGATGCGGCGACCGACGACTTCTTCCGCGCGCTCGAAGAGGTCGCGGCACGAGGCGTCACGGTGCGCGTGCTGATGGACCACTGGGCCAACCGCGGCAAGCCCTTCTACAAGGCGACGATCCGACGGCTCAACGCGATGGGCGCGCACTGGCGGCTCATGCTCCCCGTGCAGCCGTTCCGCGGCAAGTACCAGCGCCCCGACCTGCGCAACCACCGCAAGCTGCTCGTCGTGGACGGCCGCGTCGCCTTCACCGGTTCGCAGAACGTCACCGATTCGACCTACAACCTGCCGAAGAACATCCGCCGGGGTCTGCACTGGGTCGACCTCATGGCCCGCATCGAGGGTCCTGTCGTCGCCTCGATCAACGCCGTGTTCCTCAGTGACTGGTACAGCGAGACCGACGAAGTCCTCACGGATGAGATCGACCTGTTCGACGTGCAATCCGGGCCCGGCGACCTCGACTGCCAGATCATCCCGTCGGGACCGGGCTTCGAGTTCCAGAACAACCTCAAGCTCTTCGCCGGGCTGCTGTACGCCGCGCAGCGCAAGATCATCGTCGTGAGCCCCTATTTCGTGCCCGACGAAGCACTGCTCCTCGCAATCACGACGGCGTGCCAGCGCGGCATCCATGTCGAGCTGTTCGTGTCCGAAGAAGGCGATCAGGCGCTCGTCTATCACGCGCAGCGCAGCTATTACGAGGCGCTGCTGCGGGCCGGGGTGAAGATCTGGATGTACCAGAAGCCGTTCATCCTGCATTCGAAGTCGATGACGATCGACGACGAGGTCGCCATCATCGGATCGAGCAACATGGACATGCGCTCGTTCGGTCTCAACCTCGAGATCTCGATGCTCGTTCGCGGCGAGGAATTCGTGCGCGAGATGCGCGACGTCGAGCAGCAGTACCGGGTACTCAGCCGCGAACTCACCCTCGAGGAGTGGATGCGCCAGCCGCTGCGTTCGACCGTCCTCGACAACCTCGCCCGCCTCACCTCGGCGCTGCAATAGGCACATTCCGGGTTTTTCGTGACCCGGGCGTTATGCACTTCCCTGAGATTCTTCGGCCGAGTGCGACACGATAGTGCTGACGGATGCCGCCGGTCGTGGCATCCGGAACTTCCCAGTCGCAGACGAAGGATCGTGTCATGACTCGCACCACCCGCGCGCTTTCCGCCCTTGGCACCGCCGTGCTCGCCGCCGGCCTTCTCGCCGGCTGCGCGACAGGGACCCCCGGCGGTGACGTGTCGGCGCCCGTCGGATCGGCGCCCTCCGCCGACGTCGACCTCGCCACCGACATCGAGGTGGATGCCGCCTGGCTCGACGGCGGACGCATGATCGGCATCGTGACGCAGGGCAGCTCGACGTGCGTGCCGACCGCAGAGGAGGCGACCTTCGCCAACGGCGTGATCGACGTGACCTTCGTCGAGCCCGACGCCGGCACACCGTGCACGCGCGACCTCGTTCCCCGCGTGACGCTCGTCGCGACGCCCGAGGGCGTCGACCCCACGCAGGATGTCGACATCCGCGTGACCGGTGAGAGCTACGTCGGCGACGCCGACCTCGACGGCGAGGCCGGGCTCGTCGTCGGCGGTGAGACCGACTACCTGCCCAGCGCCGGATGGACCGATGAGGACGGCCTGTTCGTCATCCTCACGTGGGGATCGTCGACGTGCGTGCCGGTGCTCGAGACGGTGGCCGCCTCGGGTCCCGCCGAGGTGACGGCGACCTTCGCCGAGCCCGAAGCCGACCAGCCCTGCACGATGGACATGGCACCGCGCGGGACCGTCGCCTACGTCGACGATCTCGACGAGGACGACGACATCTCCCTCGTGCTGCAGGGCGGCGAGTTCGACAACGTCCGCATCCCGATCATCGGCTCGGACTGAGCCCGTTCTGCAGAAGGAGCTTCCATGCGTCCCCTACGTCGTAGCCTGACCGCGGCCGGAATCGCCGCGATCGCCGCGCTCGCCCTCGCGGCGTGCGCCACCGGTGCGCTCGTCGAGCCCGACGGCGCCGACGAGTCCGTGCCCGGCGGCACCGAGACCGAGCAGGTCATGATCGAGGCCGCGTGGCTCGACGGCGGTCGCTCGATCGGCATCGTGACCGAGGGGTCGTCGACCTGCGTGCCGTCGGCGGGCGAGGTCACCCTCGAGACGAACGGCACGCTCGCCGTGACCTTCGAAGAGCCGGATGCCACGACCCCCTGCACGATGGACTACGCGCCGCGCGTCTCGCTCGTCGGCGTGCCCGACGGTGTCGACCCGTCGCAGAACCTGACGATCTCGGTCACCGGCGCCGGGTTCGACGGCGGCACGACGCTCACGGGCGTTCCCGGGCTGACCGTCGACGGTGAGTCGGACATGACGCCCAGCGCTGGCTGGACGAACGTCAACGGTACCTTCGTCGTGCTGCTGTGGGGCTCGTCGACCTGCACGGAGCACATCACCGCGACCGAGGTCACGGGTGCGGCATCCGTCTCGGCGTCTCTGTCCGGCATCCCCGCAGACAAGGCGTGCACCGCCGACATGGCCCCGAACCCCGTGCTCGCGTTCGCCGATGGGCTGCACGGCGTGGAAGACGTCGAGCTGACGCTCACGTCGCACTCCGCCGACGACCTGACGTTCCCGATCCTCGGCGTCAACGGCCCCAAGACCCCGATCGGCTGACCCCGGCGCTCGCCGCTGCGCCGGTGGGCCGCGCTGCGTGGCGGCATCCATTCTGCTCGTTTGCCTCAATCTGCCCGACCCTCGAGCGTGCAGCAGCAGGTTGAGGCAAATGAACTCGATGCGGCGATGTTCACTTGTCGCACTTCGTCGTGCACGGTGCGTGGTCCAGCAGAATGAGCCGAACGAAGGCCGGGCGCTGCCAGGCGTGCAGCACGATGTTCGTTTGCCTCACTTCGCGCTCCTCTCACGTGGAGCAGCGCAGTTTGAGGCAAACGAACAGAGAAGCTGAGCAGACACGCACGCTGAGCAGACACGCACGCTGATGCAGACACAGGAGCGCGCAACGGCGACCTTCACCGCCTCGGGCAGATGTCGTGCGGACCTGTGGATGGATCCGAACTCTCCACAGATCTGGCCACCGGCCACCGGGGAGCGCGTGGTCAGCCCCATCCTGGTTCCGTGTCTCCATCTCCGTTGCCCGAGGCCCTCGGCGACCCGTTCGCCGTCTCGTCCGCGCTCGCCCTGGGAGTCGGCGCCGGGCGCTTGCGCGGGCGCGATCTCGACACCCCGTTCTTCGGTGTCCGCAGCGGGACTCCTCCGCCGAATGAGAGGGGTGAGGCGAGCGTGCGCCGACGCGCCAACGCGTTCGCAGTCCGCATGCGCTCGACGGAGTTCTTCTGCCTCGTTTCGGCGTGTGCGCTGTGGGGCGCGCCGCTTCCGAACTGGATCTTTTCGGAACGGGATGCCGAGGGCTCGCACGCCGATCGCCCGCTTGATGTCGGCGTGCTCCTGCCCGCGCGAGCACCACGGGGGAGCGGCGTGCGTGGCCGATCGGTCAAGCCGGGCTTGGCGCATATCGTGACGGAACCGGCCACGGGGCTGCGCGCGACGAGTCCGGCTGCGACCTGGGCGATGATGGGCGCGCTGCTCAGCGTGGAGGACCTCGTCGTGCTCGGTGACTACTTCGTGCGCGAGCCGATGCGGCGGGAGGATCCGCCGGCGCTGACGACCGTCGACCAGCTGGCGGCGATGATGACGGCGGGCCGTCGGCGGGGAATTGCGGCGCTTCGCGAGTCGCTGCCTCTCATCCGCATCCGGTCGCGTTCCCGCCAAGAGACGCGCACTCGGCTCACCCTTGTCGACGGCGGCCTGCCCGAACCCGAACTGAACTGGCCGGTCGTCGTCGACGGGCGGATCGTCGCGCTCATCGATCTGGCCTATCCCGAGCTTCTCCTCGGGTTCGAGTACGAAGGCGAGCACCATCTGACAGACCCCGAGCAGTGGGCCACCGATATCACCCGGATCGAGATGCTCGCCGATCTGGGCTGGCGGATCATCCGCGTGGTCAAGAGCGACCTCAAGTCCGAGCGTGCGCCGTTTCTCGCGCGTGCGCGCGGGGCTTACCGCGCCCGCGCGAGCGCTTCCGAACGCGGCGGTCCTGCGGCATCCTGTTGAGTTGCCTGACTCTGCTCGTCGCGCGCTTGCGGGGGACAGTGTGGGGCAAGTGAGCGTCGGGGGCGTGCGTTCAGTTGCCTGAACCTGCTCATCGTGCGGTGCGGGGCAGCAGAGTGAGACAAGTGAACGTCGGGACGTGGGTCGAACTGCGAGCGTGCGCCCTTTCTCGCGCGTGCGCGCGGCGCGTACCGCGCCCGCGCGAGCACTTCCGGACGCGGCGGTCCTGCGGCATCCCCTTGAGTTGCCTGACTCTGCTCGTCGCGCGCCTGCGGGGGACAGAGTGGGGCAAGTGAACGTCGGGGGCGTGCGTTCAGTTGCCTGAACCTGCTCATCGTGCGGTGCGGGGCAGCAGAGTGAGACAGGTGAACGTCGGGGCGTGGGTCGAACTCCGAGCGTGCGGATGATCTGCGTCGGTGTGCGTTGGATTGCCTCAAGACGCTCGTTGTGCGGATGCGGGGCAGCAGAGTGGGGCAAGTGAACGCACGGGGGCGAGCCCGGGGATGCAAGGCAGCCGAACACCCGCGACGCCGTCAGTCGGCGCGGACCAGCAGGTCGCCGACCTCGCAGTCGAGCACGCGGCAGATCGCCGAGAGCGTCGAGTAGCGGATCGCGCGGGCCCGGTCGTTCTTGAGGATCGACAGGTTCACGACCGACACCCCGACGAGTTCGGAGAGCCGGGTGAGGGTCATGCCGCGCTCGGCGAGGAGCTCGTCGAGCCGACAGCGGATGCCGGTGGGGCCCTCGTCTTCGGCGGGGGTCATGCCGGCACCACCGCATCGCGTCGCACCACGCCCCGCATCAGACGAGCCCTGCCGTGTCGCGCTCGAGGCGCTGCATGTACCGGAAGACGTACGCGAGGATGATCAGCCCGAGCCCGACGAGGGGGATCGCAACGCCCCACGACGACATCGTCCACCCCGGCACGAGCACGTCGGGCACACCCGCATCCAGTTCGAACGCCGCCTGCATCGACCCGAAGCCCGTCGCCGCCGTCGCGAGCAGCGGGCCGAGCACGAGGGCGAACGCTCCCGCGAGGGTGACCCGGTAGAGCCCCGACGAGAACGGTCGACCCGAGGATGCCGCGAACATGAGCCATGCCAGCGCGCCGCCCACCGCGAGCGCGGTCAGCCCGAGCAGGGCGCTCCCGACGGCGAAGCAGGCCCGCGCGGCGGCGCTGAGCTGGTCGGTCGTCACGTCGACCGATGAGAACGTCGCGGCCGTGACGGGACCGGTAACGGCGGTCGAGGCGTCGGCGAGAAGGCTGAGGGTGAGCTCATGCGCCCAGATGAAGCTGCCGGCCGCGACGAAGGACTGCGCCGCGAGGGCGACGGTGAGAGCGACGACGAACCCGCCGACCACCTTCATGGTGATCCGGTCGACGCGGCTGGAGGTGACCGCCATCAGACGAGTCCTTCCGCATCGCGCTGCATGTGGTCGCCGCGCCGGAAGACGATGACGAGCACGCCGGCGGCCAGCGCTGCGATCAACGTGGGCGCACCCTCGACGAAGAGCGCGAACTGCTGGTCGAACGTGGAACCGAGCGCGGCGAACACCCCGTTGAGTCCCATCATCCGGAACCACGTCCCACCGAGGCTGCCGAAGAGAAGCACCATCGAGATCGCGAACAGCAGTCGGGTGTTGGTCCGGCTGAAGACGATGGCCCGCAGCAGGTTGCGGCACAGCAGGCAGGCCAGCACGATGGCGGCCAGCAGCGACGCCGAGAACAGCACGATGCCGGTCACGAGGACCGTGGCCGTGACCGGCGAGACACCTTCGGCGACGACCTGTGCCGTGGACACGACAGCGGGGATGCCGTCGGCGAGCGTGACGTCGCTCGCGGCGACGGGGGTGTCGGCGATGATCGCACCGGGCCGGCTGAACATGACGGTGATCGACTCCGAAGTGGCACGGACGACGAACACGGCGGCGAGGGCGGCGACGATGATCGCGGCCCACAGGTCGGACCGGTCGCGACGCGCCTGCAGATCGGGCTTCGTGGACATGACCTCTCCATATCGATAATCGTTGGTATCGAAAAACGATATGAAAGCGGATGCCGCGTGTCAAGGCCCGCCCGCGGCCGCGGCCCGCGCGCGCTATGCCTACGGCGAACACGGGCATGCGGCATCCGTGCCCTCGTTACCCTCGTGTGTAGGCGCCAGAGGAGCGTCTGTCCGGAGGAGACGATGTTCGAGAGATTCACGGACCGCGCCCGTCGCGTGGTGGTGCTCGCCCAAGAAGAGGCGAAGATGCTCAACCACAACTACATCGGCACCGAGCACATTCTGCTCGGGCTGATCCACGAGGGTGAGGGCGTCGCCGCGAAGGCCCTCGAGAGCCTCGGCATCTCGCTCGACGCCGTGCGCGAGCAGGTGCAGGACATCATCGGCCAGGGTCAGCAGCAGCCGACCGGCCACATCCCCTTCACGCCGCGTGCCAAGAAGGTGCTCGAACTGTCGCTGCGCGAAGCGCTGCAGCTCGGCCACAACTACATCGGCACCGAGCACATCCTGCTCGGCCTCATCCGCGAGGGCGAGGGCGTCGCCGCACAGGTGCTCGTCAAGCTCGGCGCCGACCTCAACAAGGTGCGCCAGCAGGTCATCCAGCTGCTCAGCGGCTACCAGGGCAAGGAGCCCGCGGGCGTCGCGACCGGCGCCGGCGAGCAGGCTCAGGGCTCGACGCAGGGCGGCTCGGCCGTCCTCGACCAGTTCGGCCGCAACCTCACGCAGGCTGCCCGCGACAACAAGCTCGACCCCGTCATCGGGCGCGAGAAGGAGATCGAGCGGGTCATGCAGATCCTCTCGCGCCGCTCCAAGAACAACCCCGTCCTGATCGGCGAGCCCGGCGTCGGCAAGACCGCCGTCGTCGAGGGCCTCGCGCAGGCGATCGTCAAGAACGACGTGCCCGAGACGCTCAAGGACAAGCAGGTCTACTCGCTCGACCTCGGCTCGCTCATCGCCGGGTCCCGCTACCGCGGTGACTTCGAAGAGCGCCTCAAGAAGGTGACGAAGGAGATCCGCACGCGCGGTGACATCATCGTCTTCATCGACGAGATCCACACCCTCGTCGGAGCCGGAGCCGCAGAAGGCGCCATCGACGCGGCATCCATCCTGAAGCCGCTCCTCGCCCGCGGTGAGCTGCAGACGATCGGCGCCACGACGCTCGACGAGTACCGCAAGCACTTCGAGAAGGATGCTGCGCTCGAGCGCCGCTTCCAGCCGATCCAGGTCGCCGAGCCCAGCCTCCCGCACGCGATCAACATACTGAAGGGTCTGCGCGACCGGTACGAGGCGCACCACAAGGTGCAGATCACCGACGGCGCGATCGTCGCGGCAGCCAACCTCGCCGACCGCTACGTGTCCGACCGGTTCCTGCCCGACAAGGCGATCGACCTGATCGACGAGGCCGGTGCCCGCCTGCGGCTGTCGATCCTGTCGAGCCCGCCCGAGCTGCGCGAGTTCGACGACAAGATCGCCGACGTGCGCCAGCAGAAGGAGCAGGCGTCCGAGGACCAGGACTTCGAGAAGGCCGCATCGCTGCGCGACGAGGAGAAGTCCCTCCTCGCCGAGCGTCTGCGCCTCGAGAAGCAGTGGAAGTCGGGCGACGTCGCGACCCACGCCGTCGTCGATGAGGGCCTCATCGCCGAAGTGCTGGCTCAGGCCACCGGCATCCCGGTCTTCAAGCTCACGGAGGAAGAGACCAGCCGTCTGGTCTTCATGGAGAAGGCGCTGCACCAGCGCGTCATCGGCCAGGAAGAGGCGATCGCGGCGCTCTCGCGCACGATCCGCCGCCAGCGCGCGGGGCTCAAAGACCCCAAGCGTCCGTCGGGATCGTTCATCTTCGCCGGCCCCACGGGCGTCGGAAAGACCGAGCTCGCCAAGGCGCTCGCCGAGTTCCTGTTCGACGACGAGGCCGCGCTCATCTCGCTCGACATGTCGGAGTTCGGTGAGAAGCACACCGTCTCGCGTCTGTTCGGTGCCCCTCCCGGGTTCGTCGGCTTCGAAGAGGGCGGTCAGCTCACCGAGAAGGTGCGCCGCAAGCCGTTCTCGGTCGTGCTCTTCGACGAGATCGAGAAGGCCCACCCCGACATCTTCAACTCGCTCCTGCAGATCCTCGAAGAGGGGCGTCTGACCGACGGTCAGGGACGCGTGGTCGACTTCAAGAACACCGTCATCATCATGACGACCAACCTCGGCGCGCGCGACATCGCGGGCGGCCCGGTGGGCTTCCAGGTCGAGGGTGACACGGCGACGTCGTACGACCGGATGAAGGGCAAGGTGCAGGAGGAGCTCAAGCGTCACTTCAAGCCCGAGTTCCTCAACCGCGTCGACGACATCATCGTCTTCCCGCAGCTGTCCAAGGTCGAGCTCGTGCAGATCGTCGACCTGTTCACCAAGCGCCTGTCCGAGCGCCTCCTCGACCGCGACATGACGATCGAGCTGTCGCAGTCGGCCAAGGAGAAGCTCATCGAGATCGGCTTCGACCCGGCACTGGGCGCACGCCCGCTGCGCCGGGCGATGCAGCAGGAGATCGAGGACCGCCTGTCCGAGAAGATCCTGCACGGCGAGCTCAACTCCGGCGATCACGTCAAGGTCGACACCGAGAACGGCGTCTTCCAGTTCGAGCACGGCCCGCGCGGCGAGAAGGTCGCCGTGGGCATCACCTCGGGCGGCGAGATCTCGGCGACGCCCGACCTCGCGATCGGGTCCTGACCTCCTGACGACAGAGCGGATGCCGCGTGCTCGAGCACGCGGCATCCGCTCTTCGTCGTCGGTGCCGACGCCGAAGGCCGGCCGTCTCGGGGGAGACGACCGGCCCCGGGTGGGTCGGACTTGGTCAGTCGACCGGGAAGAGCGAGACGTGCACGGCGCCCTGGTAGGTGCCCTGCTGTGCTCCGATGGGCGCCTCGAGCGTCACGTCGGCACCGAGGCGCGTCGTGCCCCAGCGCGCGTGGTCGTCGGCTCCGGCCAGCAGCTGCGCGCCGACGAGGCCTTCGCCGCCCGACAGCTTGCCGCTGACGGGCTGACCGGCGCGGGCGGTCGCCGCGTCGAGGACACGGGGGAACCAGCCGAGGTGCGACGACTCGATCGTGCCGCGGTGTCCGACGAGGTCGTCGAAGTTCACCGTGACGCTCCAGCCGGCAGCGTCGGTGCGCGTGTCCGTCACGCTCACGACGGGCAGCTCCGCGGCGAACGACCAGCGGTCGCCGTTGTTGACCGCCTCGCCGAGGGCGATCGTGTCGCTTTCGTCCGCGACGCTGAGGCTCAGCGCGCCTTCACCGAGGCTCGGGATCTCGGCCTCGACGACCATGTCGCCGCCGACCGGCTCGCCGCTGTCGCCGAGGCCCGTCGCGACGCGGCGCTGGATGCCCTCGGTGACGCTCTTCGAGCCGTCGGCGTGGCGGACGATCGTGAACGCGTCACCGGTGTCGCCGACCTGCAGGTCGGTGTTCGGGTTGGCGCCGCGACCGGTCTGGGCGACCACGGCCTCGTACTCGAGCGTCGTGGGGGTCACACGGATGCCCTGCGTGAGCGAGATGTGCTGGTACTTCGTCACCTGCGTCGCGCCGTTGTTGAGCCACACGTTCGTCTCGTCGGTCGCGAGGTTGTAGTGCTTCGGGCCCGAGTTCGACACGGCGAAGACGGGACCGTCGGTGGCGCCTTCGACGGCGTCCTCGTTCAGGTAGCCGCGACCGTAGGTGTGGTCGTGGCCCGAGAGCACGAGGTCGACGTTGTGCTTCTGGAAGATGGGCAGCCATGCAGCCCGCTGGAGCGGCTGGTTGCGGCCTTGCGAGACCGAGAAGGTCGGGTGGTGGAACGAGACGACGTCCCAGTTCGCCGTCGACTCCTCGAGCACGCGGTCGAGCCACTGCGACTGGACGCCCAGGTAGACCTGCTGCCACGCGGCGCTCTCGAGGTTCGGCAGGTCGACGCCGAGCGACGCCTCGACCGCCGACTGGCCGACGAGCTGCGAGTTCAGCTGGATGAAGCGCACGCCCTGGTAGTCGGTGTAGTACGCCTTGTCCTTGAGGTGGTCCACCGCGAGCTGCTGGTAGGCCTGCGTGCTCGCATCGGCCGCCGGGTCGACCGTCGGGCCGTTGTGGGCCGTGGTGAAGCTGGCGTCCCAGTACGACGCCGCGGCGTCACGCGAGTACTCGTGGTTGCCGGGCGCGACGAGCCAGTTCTCGCTCTGGCGTTCGCCGTCGGTGATCTCGAACCACTCGTCCCACTCGTTCTCGACCGAGTAGTTGATCAGGTCGCCCGACTGCAGCGTGAGCGCCGAGTTGGGGAACGCGTTCGAGGTGAAATCGACGATGGGGGTCCAGTACTGCGTCAGGTCGTTCTGACCGTCGGCGTACCACGTGAAGGTGTACGGGTCGGCGGCGGCGGACGCCGTCGTGAAGGTGTTCCACTCGTCGGCGATCTCGCCCGTGATGACGCGGTACGCGTAGCTCGCGCCCGGCTCGAGGCCCGTGAGCTCGGCCGCGAACGTGACGGCCGTCTTCGCGGCGTCGGCCGCGGCGGTCTTGACCTGGTTGTCAGCGCCGATGTACAGCACCTTCTTGGTGGCGGCGGTCACGGTCGTGACGTTGCCGGCGGCGTCGCGGACCTCGACCTTGGCGGGAGTGTCGGTGGCGACATCCACCGAGCGCCACGTCACCAGCTGCGACGTCGCGGGGTCGGCGGTCGGGTTGAGGATGACACGCTCCGGTGCGCCGATGACGGTGTCATCGGCTGCGACGGCGGCTGCGGCTCCGAAGGGGCTCGCGACGACGGCGGCGGTGAGGATGCCGGCGCACAGAGCGAGCGATTTCTTGCGGGTTCTGATGCTCATCGTGTTCTTTCGTAGAGGGCGGACCTTACGCACACGATGCTTGCGAGCGCGTGTGACCGGGCGCGGTCGCGACCGCGACCCCGCGTCGACGCCGAGATGAACGGGGGGTGACTCAGGTGCCGGGCCGGGGCGCGGCATCCGTCGACGGGGGTGCCGGGCGACGAGCGCGGACCCGACCGATGATGACCGCGACGACGAGTCCCGCGGCGACGAGGATCGCCAGGTGCACCCAGGGCACCGCGATCACGGTCGCCGACGCGATGCCCGTGGGCAGGACGGTCTCGACGAGGTCGTCGCCGACGACGCTGGGCGTCACGACCGTGTCGGCGGCGAGCGCGAACAGCGGCCACGCGTCGACCGTCGTGACGCCGGCGCGCAGGCCGTCGGGAAGGAGCTCGCGGAACTGCTCGAGGCGCTCGCCCTCGACCTGGGAGACCAGGCCCCCGAGGCCCGACACCGAGAGCGTCGGCTCGCCGCCCAGGCGCACGTTGCCGGTGTTCGCGACCTCCCACGTGATGCGCAGCTGCCCGGGTGCGAGCGGGTTCCAGCTCGGCTCGTAGTCGAGGGCCGTGACGCGCGGGGTCAGGGCGGGGGCGAGCTCGCCCGCGACACGCAGGTGCAGGCGCACGCCCGTGCGCGCGACGAAGGTGACGCCCTCCGCTGTCGCGAGATCCCGCGCGGGGGTGGCGACGATGCCGGCGGGGTGGTCGCCGGGCAGAGCATCGGCGGGCACCGTGATCGACACGGGGACGACGGTGTTCGAACGCGGCGGCACGGTCACCTCGGCGGGCACGTCGATCCAGAGCCCGGCCCGGGTCGAGGTCGCACCGTCGGCGAGCACGTCGAAGTCGCCCTCGGGGGTGATCGTGCCGTCGGCCCCCGCGAGGGCGAACGTGAGCGGCGCGTCCGAGAGGTTCGACAGCTCGACGTGCTCGGTGGCGACCGCGCCCGGGTCGAGGGTCGCGCGGATCGAGACTCGGCCGTCGGCGCCGACGGCCGAGGCGGGGGCGATGCCCCAGGCGAGGGCCGCGTCGCTCGAGGCGGGTGCGGCGCTGACGGCGGCCGCTGATCCGGCCAGAAGGCCCACCGCGACCACCGCCGCCAGCCGTGCCGCTGGATTCTTCGTGCCCTGTCGCCCGCGCATCGTGCCTCCTGATCGTGTCGCGCGACGGTACGGCGCCGGGGTGAACAACCGGCGACGTGCGGGTAGCCGTTTTCGGGCGCGGACGATGCGCAGGGAGCACGGCGGTGTCGAGCGGCGTGTCGCGTCGGCGAGGCGGCATCCGTCACATTTCCTGCACGCCGCACGGGTATCGCAGCGGTGCGCCCTAGGCTTGAGGGCATGGCCGAGTACATCGTGCGCGCCGCGCGCGCCGCCGACGTGCGCGGCATCCAGGACATGCTCGAGCCCTATGTGCAGCGCCGGATCCTGCTCGGCAAGGATCTCGTCGTGCTGTACGAGGCGCTGCAGCAGTTCGTCGTCGCAGAGGATGCGTCCGGCCAGCTGATCGGATGCGGCGCCCTCCATGTCATCTGGGAGGACCTCGGCGAGGTGCGTACCCTGATCGTGGCCGACGAATGGTTGCATCACGGCGTCGGACGCCGCATCGTGGAGCGGCTCGAAGAGAACGCTCGCGAACTGGGGCTCACCCGGCTGTTCTGCCTCACGTTCGAGGTGGAGTTCTTCACCCGGCGCGGCTTCGCGCAGATCGGCGAGCAGGTCGTCGCACCGGACGTGTATTCGCAGCTCGTGCGCAGCCCTGACGAGGGCGTCGCGGAATTCCTCGACCTCGCGCACGTCAAGCCGAACACGCTCGGCAACACGCGCATGCTGAAGCATCTCTGAGAAGGGCGCGCCGCGGCGAGCACGTCGCGGTGTCGTGCCTACCCTGGATCCATGAGCGGCACTCCTCCGCGCCGGCGACACTCCCCGGCGGTCTACCGACGACGTCGGCTCGTGCTGGTGCTCGCACTCCTCGTCGTCGCCGCGGTCGTGTGGCTGCTCATCGCCCAGCCGTGGCGCAGCAACGCCACGGTGCCCGCGCAGTCGTCGGCGACTCAGCACGCACCGGATGCCGCAACCGAACTGCCCATCCCGAACGCCTCGTCGCAGGAGGCGACCGGCGAGTCGACGCCGTCGGCGACCGAGTCTGCCGGAACGACAACCCCCGCCGGGGCGCCGGCGTGCCTCAAGGACGACATCACGGTCGAGGCGCTGGCCGACCAGGACTCGTACGGGTCAGGTCAGGACCCCGAGCTGTCGATCCGGCTCACGAACACCGGCGAGGTGGACTGCGCGCTCAACGTCGGCACGAGCACCCAGGTGTTCACCGTCAGCAGCGGCAGCGACGTGTGGTGGCGGTCGACGGACTGCCAGTCCGAGCCGAGCGACATGGTCGTGCTCCTCGCGGCCGGTCAGAGCGTGACCAGCGCCGCCCCCATCGTGTGGGATCGGACGCGCTCCGCCGTCGGAACGTGTGACGACGCGCAGCGCGAGGTCGCGCCCGGCGGCGGCGCGTCGTACCATCTCGCCGTCGAGATCGGCGGGATCTCCTCTTCGCAGTCCAAGCAGCTTCTTCTATACTGAGCACGTGTCGCGTTGACGCGCCGCCCACCCCCCGCCTCATCTGTGTCTGTCCCCCGAAATGGGGACAGACGCTTGTTGCGCGCTCCGGTATCCTTGAGTCAGCTCCCGTATTGGCTGCGGCACGTTGTCCCCAGCAATGTCTCGTCCCCCAGCGAGTTGTCGTGACGGCCAGTCTCGGAGAGCATCGTGGCCCTCTCTGGGTCGGCCCCGGCCAGGGCCGACCAGAGGGGGCCAGACTTTTCCGCACCGGCGGCGTGCGTAGGCTTGGAGCCATGGCATCCGGTAAGAAGCGCGGCAAGAAGAACGAGCCGCCCGAGTTCCGCAACACGCAGCTCGCTGACGCGCTGCAGACGCAGGACATGGCAGCCGTCGCTCTCGCCCTGCGGCATGGGCCCACCGTCGTCCCCCTCCTGAAGCCGGGCAACCGCGACAACCCGCTCGACGTAGGCGAGGTGTGGACGTACCGCGATCCGAACACCGGCGATGTCGCGTTGCTGCTGTTCAGCGACGCGCTTCACAAGCCCGCGTCGCTGCCGTCGGCTGTCGCGCTGCAGTCACCCGGCGCGCTGCGAGCGTTTCTGGGCACGCACGTGAACACGATCACGACGGTGTTCTTCGACATCGCGGGACCGCACCCCATGCAGGCGTCGCCGGACGATCTCATCGCCGCGCTGGACGCCTAGAACCTGGGTTCGTCGTCTCCGGGCACGCCCCGGATGCGCCGGCGCACATCACCGAGCGCGCCGCGGAGCGTGCCGGAGCGATTGTCGATGACGTCGGTATAGCCGAGGCGGGCCGCTTCGGACCGGCGCTGCGCCGCCTGGGTCACGGGCCGCACTTCGCCCGCGAGGCTCAGCTCGCCGACGGCGGCGAGCGTTCGAGGGGTGGCTTCGTTGCGCAGGGCGCCCGCGACGGCCACGGCGATCGCGAGATCGGCCGCGGGCTCGGTGAAGCGGACGCCTCCGACGGTCGAGACATAGACGTCTTTGTTGCTCGTGACGAGCTCGATCTTCTTCTCGAGCACCGCGAGCACCATCGCGACCCGGGCGCCGTCGACGCCGTTGACGACGCGGCGCGGATTCGGGCCGCTCGCCTTGATCGTCAACGCCTGAACCTCGACGGGAAGCGCTCGCCGCCCCTCGAGTGCGATCGCGACGCACGTGCCCGGCTCGGGCGTGCCATGCCCCAGGAAGAGGGCGCTGGGATCGGGGACCTCGGTGATGCCGGCGCCGGTCATGTCGAAGCATCCGACCTCGTCTGTCGGCCCGAACCGGTTCTTCAACGCGCGCACGAAGCGCAGCGACGTCTGCCGGTCGCCCTCGAAGTGGCACACGACGTCGACGAGATGCTCGAGAACGCGGGGACCCGCGATCGTGCCGTCTTTCGTGACGTGGCCCACGATGATGGTCGGGATGCTGCGATCCTTCGCGACGCGGATGAGCGTGGCGGCCACCTCTCGCACCTGTGACGGCTGACCCGCGATGCCGTCGGACAGGGCCGACGAGACCGTCTGCACGGAGTCGACGATGAGCAGGGATGGCTGGACGGCGTCGATGTGCCCGAGGATCGTCGCGAGATCCGTCTCGCTCGCGAGGTACAGCTCGTCGTGCAATGCGCCCGTGCGTTCAGCGCGCAGGCGCACCTGCGCCGTCGATTCCTCGGCGCTCGCGTAGAGCACGCGATGACCCGCGCGGGCGGACTGGGCGGCGACGTCGAGCAGCAGCGTCGACTTGCCGACACCGGGCTCGCCCGAGAGCAGGATGGCCGCGCCGGGCACGATCCCGCCGCCGAGCACGCGGTCGAACTCGCCCACACCGGTCGTGCGGCGCGGGGCGTCGCTCGTATCGATGTGCGTGATCGGGCGGGCCGTGCGCTCGGCGCCGGGGGAGACCGGCACCATGGCGCGCAGGATGCCTGTCGGCTCGGACGACTCGACGACCGTGCCCCACTGCTGGCACTCGCCGCAGCGGCCGGCCCACTTCGCGGTCGTCCACCCGCACTCCGTGCACCGGTACGGCGCGGTCTGCGCGGGTCGTCGTGTCGCCATGCGACCAGGCTATGTCGGGGGTGCGACATCGGCATGGCGGCGCGTCGCAGCCCTCTTCTAATGTGGGCGGATGCGAGTGGATCGTGCTTCCCGTTTCGTCGCCGCGTCGCCCGATGCGGTCTACCGCGCCTTCGTCGATCCGGCGCTGTTGGTCGCGTGGCTGCCGCCGGCCGGGATGACGGGCCACCTCGAGCGCTTCGACGCGATGTCGGGATATCGGATGCGGCTGGCGTATGGCGAGCCTCCGACGGGCGGGGGCAAGGCATCCGCCGATGAAGACGTCACCGAGGTGAGGCGCGTCGAGGTCGTGCCCGGAGAGAGGGTCGTCGAAGCGGTGGACTTTCCGTCCGACGATGAGGCCTATTCGGGCACGATGACCATGAGGTGGACGCTCGAGCCGGTGCCCGGCGGAACCCGCGTCGTGGTCGAAGCCGTCGATGTGCCCCGGGGCGTATCCGAGGAAGATCACGCCGCCGGTCTCGCGTCGTCGCTCGAGAATCTCGGGCGGCTCGTCGTGGCGGCGGGGAAGGACGGTTCACGCACAGCGGAGGGCGGTGCCGCGGCGGGCGGCTAGGAGCGCAGCGAGTCCGCGACCTCGCGCAGCGCTTTGGCCGAACGGTGGAAGAGCTCGAGCTCGTGCTCGTCGAATCGCGTCTCGCGGATCGGCACGGCACCGCGGGCGCTGACGATGGACGGCACCGACAGCGCGACGTCGGATACGCCGTGGAAATCGTGGAGCACGGGCGATACCGGCATGACCGCGCGCTCGTCGTTGAGGATCGCTTCGACGATCCGCGCGCTCGTCAGCCCGATCGCGTAGTTCGTCGCGCCCTTTCCCTGGATGACCTTGTAGGCGGCGTCACGCACATCGATCGCGATCTGGTCGAGCTCGTCCTTGGTCATGCGCGGGTGGCCCTCGGACTCCCAATCCAGGATCGGCACGGTGCCGATCGTGGCGCGTGACCACAGCGGGAACTCGGTGTCTCCGTGCTCGCCGACGATCGACGCGTGCACGCTCGAGGTCGAGACCCCGGCGCGCTCGGCGAGCTTCCAACGCAGCCGCGATGTGTCGAGCACCGTGCCTGAGGCGAAGATCCGCTCGGGCGGCAGCCCGGTCGCCTCTTGCGCGAGCACCGTGAGCACATCGCAGGGGTTCGTCACGAGCACATAGACGGCCTTCGGGGCCACGCTGAGCAGGTCGGGCATCATCGACGCGATGATCCCCGCGTTCACGCCCGCGAGCTCGATGCGTGTCTGGCCGGGCCGCTGCTTCGCGCCGGCCGTGATGACGACGACGTGCGATCCCTCGACGACCGACAGATCGCTGCCGCCCGTGATGTCGCTCGTGCCCGTGAACTGGGTGCCGTGCGCGAGGTCGAGCACTTCGGCTTCGACCTTCTCAGTGGCGATGTCGTACAGGGCGACATGCCGCGCGGATCCCCGGATCAATGCGGCGTAGGCGGCGCTCGAGCCGACGCTTCCGGCCCCGACGATGGTGACTTTCGAATTCTCGATGACTGCCATGCGGCCAGTGTGGCAGGCGGTGGATGCCGCGGGCCAGGGCCTGACGCGTCGGGGAGCGCGAGGTTGGCACAGAACCCGCGCTGCATGCTCAGGCGCTCTCGGGCCGCGATGGATTGCGGATGCCGGCGAACGAGACGACACCGCCGGCGATCATGAGCGCCGCGGTGACGACGGCGGCGCGATGGAACCCGCCCAGATCGAGAGCACCGCCCAGGATCGTGGCGAGGAGGGCGATCGTGAGCAGTCCTGCCACGCGGGAGACGGCGTTGTTGACCGCCGACGCGATGCCCGAGCGCTCGGTGTCGATCGCGCCCAGGATCGCCGAGGTCAGCGGGGCGACCGTGATCGACAGGCCGAGGCCCATGACGAGCATGCTCGGCAGGACCTGCCACCAGTACGAGAAGTCTTCGGCGACGGTGAGAAGAAGGAGCGAACCCGCGCCCATGAGCAACGGGCCGACCGTCATGAACAGGCGCGGCCCCCACCGCCCGGCGAGGTCGCCGACGCGGGAGCTGAGCAGGATCATGAGCACCGTGATGGGCAGGCTGGCCAGCCCCGCCAGGGTCGCGGACAGTCCGGCGCCCTGCTGCAGGTAGACCGCGACGACGAAGCCGTTGAGTGCGAGTGCCCCATAGATGAACAGCGTTGCGAGGTTGCCGGTCCAGAAATTGCGCACGCGGAAGAGATCGAGCGGCAGGATCGGAGCGGTCGCGGTGCGCTGACGGATGAGGAACCCCGCGAACAGGACGGCGCCGATCACGAAGGGAGCCCAGACAGCGGGGGAGTTCCACCCGAACCGGGGCTCTTCGATGAGCGCGAACACCATCGCACCGAGCCCCAGCGTGCAGAGCACGGCGCCCAGCCAGTCGATCGCGGCATCCGTTCGTCGTGTGTCGCGCACGTCGGCGCGCACCATGAGCCACAACGTCACGCCGATCGGCACGACGTTGATGAGGAACGCCAGGCGCCACGAGAGCAGGTCGACGAAGACGCCGCCGATGACCGGTCCGAGCACCATCGCGCCGGTGGTGAGCGCCGTCCAGGTGCCGATCGCGCGAGCCTGCGCTGCCCCGTGGAACGTCGAGGTGATGAGCGCGAGGGAGCTGGGCACGAGAAACGCGCCGGCGGCGCCCTGCACAGCGCGCGAGACGATGAGGAACTCGGCCGTCGGAGCCGCGGCGATCGCCAGCGATGCGAGCCCGAACCCGATCAGGCCGATCCGCAGCACGAGCATGCGGCCGAACGCATCGCTCACCGACCCTGCGACGAGGATCAGTGCGCCGAGCGTGATCAGGTAGGAGTCGACGACCCACTGCTGCGTCGTGAGCCCGCCTCCGAGTTCATCTTCGATCGCCGGGAGCGCGACGTTCACGACCGTGCCATCGAGGAAGGCGACGAAGGATGCCAGGACGGCGATGGCGAGCACGAGTCGCTCGTTCACGCCCGGGGTGGTCGCCATGAACACACGGTACGCCGGGGGCCGGACAACCGGTGAAGTTCGATTCGCGGCATCCGTCGGCGTGCCGTAAACTCTTCCGCGGTGACGTGTCCGAGCGGCCGAAGGTGCAACACTCGAAATGTTGTGTAGGTTCACCCCTACCGTGGGTTCAAATCCCACCGTCACCGCCATTGTCGAAGCCCCGCGATCCCTTGTAAACACTGGGATCGCGGGGCTTTCACTTTGCCCCAAAGGTGGTCCGTGCCCACATCCTGCCCACATCCGAAAGAGAATCAGGCGATGTGATGACTCAGGACATCGGTGACACTGTTGGGCTCCTAGGTGGTGACACTTCTCGTCTATCTGTGACGGATGAGCCGTGTTGTGGCCTGGCGGTGGCGGAAGGGACGAGGAGATCGGGAGGCGGGCTATTGCTCGGCCTTCATGGCGTCCTGGATGCGGCGGTCGAGGTCGTCGAGTTCGGCGAGCACTTCGGATGCCGCCCAGACGCGGTCCTTCTTGCGACCGGTGATTTCTTCGAGGAAGCCGGCTTCAACGAGCCGGTCGATGACGCGGTACGCCTGGCTGATGGTGGTGCCTGCGGTGGCGGCGTCGATTTCATGCACGGACATGACCGGGTGGTCATAGAACGCGTCGATGAGGATCCCGGCTGCCGAGCCGGCGCGGGGCTTCAGGTCCGCACGCCACTCGCCGGGCATGGCCGTGAGGCGTGCGATGGTCTCGCGGGAGGCGGTGGCAGCGACGCGGGCTGACAAGGCGAACAGGAGGATGAGCGGGGCCGGGTCGCCGAGGCGGTACGAGCCGAGCGCGGCGAAGTAGTCGTCGCGGCGGGCAAGGAGCCCACTGGCGAGGGGGACGACCGCATTCTTGGTGGCACCGCGACGTCGGAGCGCGGCAGAGACGAGCGCACGGCCGATGCGACCGTTGCCATCTGTGAAAGCGTGGATGGACTCGAACTGGGCGTGACCGATAGCGGCCTGGACGAGTGCGGGCACGTCGTCGCGGTTGAGGTAGGCGACGAGGTCGTCCATCAGTGCGTGCACGCGCTCGGGTGCGGGCGGGACGTGCAGGGCGCCGCGCGGCGAGTGGTCGCTGCCACCGATCCAGTTCTGCATGTCGCGGAAGCGCCCGGCGTAGTCGGCTTCCTCGGGGTCGTCGGCCATGAGTGCGCGATGCGCGCTGGTGAGAAACTCGAGCTCGAAGCGGCGAGCATCTCCGACCGTGGTGATCAGCTCGTGGAGGGAGTGGGAGGCGGCGACCATGCTGGTGGCCGACGAGTTGCCCTTGTTTCCAGCGATCGCTTTCGCGTAGTCGCGGGCGGTCGCGTTGATGCGCTCGATCTTGGAGGAAGCGGCCGACTCGGATCGGACCATGAAGCGACTGAGCGCGGCCGAGTGTCCCTCGGCATCGGTGTCGGCCTGAGCGACAGCGAGCAGAGCTTTCTCGGAGGCGATCATCTCCTCGAGCTGCGGGACGTAGTCGAGCTCGGCGATGAAGGGTGGGATGGTGGCGTCGACGGCGCGCGTCATCCGGTCCTCGCGAGTGCCACCGCGCACCTGCTGGCGCCACGGCAGCGTCTCGACGCCGTGCGTCGGCCACCGGGTGGTCGACTTGCTCATATCTGCGATTTTAGCGTCCCTAACTCGCATCCGTCATCAATGGATGCGAATTAACCGAGACGGAATCGTGGGCGCGGGGTGTGGTCAAGGTCTAGATCGTGTGCGGCGCGACACCGCGAGCGCGGCGGTCGACGGCCAGCCTGTGGGGTGACGTCGGTGAGGGGGCTGTGCAATTAAGCCGACAGCATGTCGGTAAGGTGGAGTCATGGAGATTCTCAAGAACGTCATCCTCGCTCTGCACATCATCGGCGTCGTGGCGCTGCTGGGAGGAGTCCTCTATCAGACCGCTGCGATGCGCAAGGGCAAAGCCCGCGTGCTTCCCGCGATGATGCACGGCGCGTGGACGATGCTGATCACCGGAGTGCTGCTCGTGGGGCTGCAGTATCCGCTGGGCAACGACGTGAACAACGCCAAGATCTCCGTGAAGCTCGCCGTCCTCGTCGCGATCATCGTGATCGCTCTCATCAACCGCAAGCGTGAGACCGTCGCGTCATGGGTGCTCCCGGTGATCGGAGGCTTGACCGTGGTCAACGTTCTCCTGGCTACCGTATGGCGGTAGGCCCGCGCCGCCCGAGTGGGGGCAGCGTGCCGAGGACTCGACCGGTGCGCGAGCGCCGACCATAATTGCGAGATGCCGAAGATCTCCGCGCCCACAGTGGCCGAGCACCGCGCGAATCAGCGCGCGGCGCTTATCCGTGCGGGCGAAGCGGTGTTGCTCGAGTCGGGGCTCGCGGCCGTCACGCCACGCAGCGTCGGTGAGCATGCGGGGATGGCGCGGTCGAGCTTCTACGACTACTTCGCGACCAAGGATGACCTGCTCGTCGCGATCGCCATCGATGCGATCGAACGGTGGGATGCCGAGATCGACGAAGAGTTGTCCGGGGCCGAGCCGGGCCTGGAAGAACTGCGCCGATTCATCGACGCGACGATGTCGATGACCGCGGCGGGCAAGCACGCGATCGCGGATGCGCTCCGTGACGCGAATCTGAGCCCTAGTCGCCGCGAGGATCTGATGACCTTGCATGACGCGCTCCTGAGGCCGCTCATTCGAGTTCTCTCGGACTTGGGGATGTCAGCGTCGAGATCCGCCATCATGCTCGTGCAGGGCGTCCTCAGTGCCGGTGTGCAGTTGGTTACCCACGGTGTGGATCATCGGACCGTCGCGGACGATGCTTTCCGCCTTCTCACGCGCGGTCTGACCGACTGAACCGACCCCCAATGCCGGCGCGACGGTGCCTCTTCGCGTCGTCGTGGTCAATTTGGCGATCGCCGATTCGCGACATAGTGTCGGAATGTTGTCGACACACTGTCGGCAAGATCCGCTCTTGGAGAGTCCCCCATGTTTCTTGCGTTGCGCGAACTGCGCTTTGCCCGCGGACGATTTACGTTGATGGGCGTTGTGATCGCCCTGATTTCGGTGCTCGTCGTTCTGCTCTCGGGCCTGTCGTCGGGCCTCGTCAACGACGGCGTCTCCGGCCTCAAGGCCATGCCGGCCAGCGCCTTCGCATTCGACGAGGGCACGATGAAGGACAACGCCTTCAGCCGCTCCGTGGTGGACGACGAACAGCTCGCCGTGTGGCAGGAGGCCGACGGCATCGCCGAGGCTGAGCCGATGGGCGTGAACATCGTCAACGGTGTGACCGATGACGGCACGCAGATCGACCTCACGCTGTTCGGCGTGGAGCCCGGCGGGTTCCTCGCGCCTGCGGTCTCCACCGGGGAGGGTTTGGGATCTCTCGGCGGGATCGTCGTATCCGAACCGCTGCGCGATGAGGGAATCGAACTCGGGACGGTGGTCACCCTGGACCGGCTCGATATCGAACTCACCGTCGTCGGATTCACCGAAGGGCAGGCCACGTTCGGACACGTCGACGTCGCGTACCTGCCGCTGGACACCTGGCGGCTCATGGCTGCAGGTCAGGCCCAGCCCGGTGAACCCACCGCCGCGCAGGTGGACGCGATGGACTTCCCGTACGCGAGCGTCGTGGCCCTCCTCGCCGAAGACGGCGCGAAGCCGGACTGCGAACTCGTCGACGCCGACGCCGGCACAACGACGATGACCCTCACCGAATCGTTCAACGCGTCGCCCGGATACGAGGCAGAGACCCTCACGCTGAGCATGATCCAGGTCTTCCTCTACGCGATCTGCGCATTGGTGGTCGGCGCCTTCTTCACGGTGTGGACGATCCAGCGCTCGCACGACATCGCCGTGCTCCGCGCCGTGGGCGCCTCGAGCAACTATCTGCTGCGCGACAGCCTCGCGCAGGCCGCGATTCTGCTCTTCGGGTTCACCGCGCTCGGCGTCGCAGCCGGGATCGGGCTGGGGGCTGCGATGCCCGCGGCGATGCCCTTCGACCTCGAACTGGTTCCGATCGCGATCGCTTCGGCGACGACGATCGCGCTCGGCCTGATCGGCGCCGCCATCGCCGTTCTCCGTATTGCCCGCGTCGACCCGCTTCGTGCCCTGGGAGGACAACGATGAGCTCTGCAACCACCCCCGCCCTGAAGATCAGCAACGCCGTCCTCGAACTCGGAGACGGAGACTCCCGCGTCCGCGCGCTCGACGACGTCTCGCTCGCCGCGATGCCCGGCGAACTGGTCGCCATCGTCGGCCCGTCCGGCTCAGGCAAGTCCTCCCTGCTCGCGATCGCCGGTGCCCTTGCCAGCCCCGACAGCGGCACCGTCGAGGTGCACGGCACCGACCTTGCAACGATGTCCAAGCGCGCGGCCGCACGCTTCCGGTTGCGCAACATCGGCTTCGTGTTCCAGTCGGGCAACCTCCTGCCCTCGCTCACCGCCACCGATCAGCTCCGGCTGGCCGGGAAGCTCGCGGGCAACCGCCACGTCGAGGCTCACGCACTGCTGGACTCCGTCGGTATGGCGCACCGGGCCGGGCACCGTCCGGGGGAGCTGTCTGGAGGCGAGCGCCAGCGGGTCGGTATCGCGCGCGCGCTCGTCAACGACCCGACGTTGCTTCTCGTCGACGAACCGACGGCCGCACTGGACCGTCGGCGCAGCCACGAAGTCGTCCAACTCCTCGCCGACCGCGCACACGACTCCGACGTCGCCGTCGTCATGGTCACGCACGACCGTGACGTGCTCGAGCATTGCGATCGCATCCTGGAGATGGTCGACGGACGCCTCGGAGCGCCAGTCCTCGCCCACTGACCTTCCGCGATGAAGCCTCGGGCGCCGATGCCGACGGGTCGACTCGCGCGACCGGACTCGCGGATACGAGGCGTCAGCGATCAGCGGCAGCTCGCGAAGCCGCCGCTGAGGCACACGGTGCCGCCAGCGTCGGGAACGCGAGCAGGACCATGTCCACGAGCCGGTCGAGCGGACGAGTGAGCGGATCGGTCGTGGGCAGGCCGAGGGCGAGCTCGTAATCGACGATGACCTCACCGACCTGATCGTCACTCATGTGCTCGTGGTTGATCGTGACGCCGATGACCTTGGTGTCGGCGAACGTCTCGATCAACGCGATCTCGCTGGCGACGGTCGGCATCGGGATCATCGGGAAGTCCCCGAGCGTCTCGCGGCCCGGAGCGTGCTGCACGATGACCGCGGACGGCCGGCTTCCGCGCAGGATGTAGGCAGAGGTCAAGTAGGCGGGGTGGCTGAGCGCACCCTGCCCTTCCACGACGATGATGTCGGGGTTCTCGCCTTCGTATGCTGCGACGACCTGGTTCTCCACCTCGCCTGAGCAGAACTGCGGGACCAGGGCATCGAGGGCGACGCCGTACTTGCCGCCTTGGATGAGACTCGTCTGGCCGGTGCCGACGAGGACAGCCTTGATCCCTCGCGCATTGAGGGACTGGACCAGGAGCGTCGCCGTCGTGCGTTTTCCGATGGCCCCGTCCGTGCCGAGGACGGCGATTCGAGGGCAGGTCACATCGAAGATCCGGCCGGAGAACTGGTGAAGATCCCTCTTCGCCTTGGGGCGGCGCACATCGGTGATCGTCACGTCGGCGCGGAGGCTGGCGGCCGCGAATTCGAGATCGTCGTTCAGGAATTCGTGCAGGCCGTTGATGATGTGCATTCCCCGGGCGACACCGTCGAGCAGCACGAGGCGCTGGGCCGCTGTGAGCAGGCCGTCGGCGGGCGCAACGCCGCAGATGAGGTAATCGGGCACGCGGCCGGCGTGGGCGATGGCTTCCTCGAGGCTCGCCAGCACGGGGATGCCGTTCGGGTCGCCGTCGAGCAGTGCGCCGGCGTCGGCTCCTGCCCGGGTGCTGTCGACGACGCTGAGGATCTCGTACTTCTCGGAATGGCGAACCAGCCCGTTCGCGGTCTTGCCGTCCTGTTCGCCGAACTGCCCTTCGCAATAGACGATGGCGGTCGTGCCGAGCGGCACCGGGCTGGAATCGGGATCGGTCAGGAGCATGTCATTCCTCTGAGTCACTCAGAGGAGGCGACGGAATCGTGGCCGGGCCGAGAGGCCCAACGGTCAACGAGAAGTCTTCCCTGATCCGACGTCTGCCGGAACCCCCACCATACGCTCGTGCTGCCGGCCGGGCGCGGCATCCCGCTGTGAATCGTCACGACAGTGGTAACGCGGCCGCCGCGCACGTGTCTGCCGCCCGGACGCACGGCGCGCGAAGCAGGGAGCGCGGCTGAGTATCTTTGTCTGAGTCGTGGAGGGACTCCCATGAAGCGTGACGATCACCCCGCGCCGGCGGACACGTCCCGGCGCGGTTTCCTGAAGCTCGGCGGTGTCGCAGCGGCAGGTGCCCTCGCCGGCGGAGGTGTGGGCGCCGGAATCGGCGCGGCAGCGGGCTATCGCAGCGGATTCGCCGCCGGGTCGGAGGACTTCGGAGCTCTCGAGCCGAGATCACGCCCCGGCTTCGATCACGTCGTGGTGGTGATGGGGGAGAACCGCTCCTTCGACAACCTGCTCGGCTACCTGTACACGCCCGAGGACCCGCCGCAGGGCGCATCGTTCAACGGCTTGGCATTCGGCGACTACGCCAACGCCGCGCCCGATGGCACGGCGATACCCGCTCACGTGTACGAGGGGCCGACCGACACCGTCATGGGCCTTCCCAATCCCGACCCGGGTGAGGAGTACCCGCACGTCGACACGCAGCTGTTCGACCGCGTCGAGCCGCCCGGCAACGAGCATCTGTGGGTCGAGCAGATGGCCTCGCCCTACAACGCCCCGAGGGCCGACGAGACTCCGACCAACGCAGGCTTCGTGCGGGACTACTTCATCAACTATCGACGGCTGAACAAGGGCACCGAGCCCTCGGCGGAGCAGCTGCGCCCCATCATGGGCAGCTTCTCACCCGGGATGCTCCCCGTGCTGTCGACGCTGGCGCGCGAGTTCGCCGTGTTCGACAACTGGTTCTGCGCGGTGCCGTCGCAGACCTTCTGAAACCGGTCGTTCTTCCACGCCTCCACGTCGCACGGATTCGTCACGAACAAGCACGGCGGCGGGTACGACAAGTGGATCGACGCGCCCGCGGCTCCCACGATCTTCAACCGCCTCGAAGACGCCGGGCTGGACTGGAGGATCTACTACGACGAGCTGCAGCTCATCGCGTTCACGGGGGTTCTGCACGCGCCCGTGCTGGAGAAGTACTGGAAGACGAACCACTTCGCGACCATGGAGCAGTTCTACGACGACGCCGCCAACGGAAACCTGCCGGCGTACTCGTTCATCGAGCCGCGGATGGCGTTCAATCACAACGACTTCCACCCGCCGTTCGGCGCGCTCCGCGAGAGCGACGTCGATGGTCTCGACGTCGTCGACAGCGCGGTGTCGGATGTGCGCGCCGGAGAGGCGCTGATCCACGACATCTACAGCGCTGTGAGGAACTCCCGCGCCGACACGGGGTCCAACGCCGTCAACACGCTGCTGCTCATCACGTTCGACGAGCACGGCGGCACCTACGACCACGTCGCGCCCCCGAGCGCCGTGCCACCCCACGCCGATGCCGCTCCCGGTGAGATGGGGTTCGGTTTCGACCGACTCGGATGCCGCGTCCCGGCGATCGCCGTATCGGCGTACACCCGCCGGGGAACCGTGATCAACGACGAGATGCACCACGGCGCGGTCATCAAGACGCTGAGCGAACTGCACGGCCTGGAGCCGCTGACCCGTCGCGACGCCGGGGCGAACGATCTCTTCTCGATCGTGAACCTCGATGCCCCGCGGCATCCGGATGACTGGCCGGTCACCGTGCCGCAGTGGCTTCCCGCCAATCCGCAGGAGGAACCGCCCCACCCGGCCCATGCGCACCGGACGAAGCCGCTCAGTCCGCCCGGACGCGGTCTGGTCGGCCTGCTGCAGGCGAGGTTCGGTGACGGCGACATGCCCGAGGCGGAAACGTATGCCGAGGCGTATGAGCAGCTGCACCGACTCGGCTACGGAATCATGGGGGCACGCTGAACGACGTGTACGCGACGTCACCGGCCCGCTACGCTCATCCCAGCAACACCCGAAGATCGCCCATTCTTGAAGGGGTTCCATGGGAAAGTTCCTCTACGACGGTCGGCTGAGCGTCGATTTCGAAGACCGTCTGCTCGCGCATCTGCAGGTCACGATCACGACGAAGCTGCGCCGGGGCGAGCCGTTCACCTTCGTGTGGAAGGACGACACCAGCATCGGCGACGGGCGCACGATGGTGTGGCTGCACCCGGGCCTGTCGATCGTCTACAAGTTCTATGGCAGCCGGATGCCGCAGCTGAACCGCGCTTGGCTCGAGGCGCTCATGTATACAGCGAACTCTCCGACCGGACTGTACGTCGTGCCGGAACCGCCAGACCCGGCGTCACAGAACGGCACCGCGAATGAAGCGCATTGATGTCTTCTATGGCGGCCGTCAGTACAGCATCGGCGGGCGGGATCTCGACGATCTGAAGCGCGAGGTCGCCGAGGGCATCACGTCCGACGTTCCGCGTTGGCTGGTCATCAACGACGGGGAAGGCGCGCATCGACCGGCGCATCTCCTGCTCGCCCCGGGCATCGACATCGCGCTGATCCCCGTTCCCGCCGAGGATGACTGACCGCCCGATCAGGAACGGACGAGTCGGGCGATGGCGTCGCTGGCCTCTTTGATCTTCGCGGCGGCCTGATCGTCGTCCTGCCGGGCGGCGTCGAGAACGCAGTGCGTGAGGTGGTCGTCGAGCAACCCGATCGCGACGGCCTCGAGGGCGCTCTTGAGCGCGCTGATCTGCGTGAGAATGTCGATGCAGTACTTCTCATCGTCGACCATCTTCGAGATGCCGCGCGCCTGACCCTCGATCCGCTTGAGCCGGTTGAGGTACCGGTCCTTGTCGGTGATGTAGCCGTGGGTGTGAGGGACGTCGACGGTGGTCATGCGGGCTCCTTCGGGTGGTGCTGCAGAACGGCGCGCGTGCTGCTTTCCGGGGTGAGGTCTATGCGGCGCAGCAGCTGTGCGTTCAGGGCGACGACGACGGTGGACAGCGACATGAGGATCGCGCCGACCGACATGGGCAGCACGAACCCGACGGGGGCGAGGACACCGGCGGCCAGCGGCACGGAGATCAGGTTGTAGCCCGCGGCCCACCACAGGTTCTGCGTCATCTTGCGGTACGCCGCGCGAGACAGCTCGATGACCGACAGCACACTGCGGGGGTCGGAGCCGGCGAGGATCACCCCGGCCGACGCGATCGCCACGTCTGTGCCGGCGCCGATCGCGATGCCGACATCGGCCTGCGCGAGGGCGGGTGCGTCGTTGACGCCGTCGCCGACCATCGCGACCTTGCGCCCCTCGCGCTGAAGGTCGGCGACGATGCCGGCCTTGTCTTCGGGGCGCACCTGCGCGAATACGCGATCGATGCCCAGCTCGGCGGCGACCGCGTGTGCGACGGCCTCGGCGTCGCCGGTGATCATGGCCACCTGCGCCCCGATCTCGTGCAGCGCGTCGACCGCCGCACGGGATTCGGGGCGGATCTCGTCGGCGAGCTTGAGGCCGCCGATCACCGCGCCGTCGCGGACCACGTGCAGGATGATCGCGCCCTCGGCGCGCCAGGCGTCGGCTTCGTCGACCTCGCCCTGACCGACTTCCTCGAGCAGGTGCGGTCCACCGACGCGGATCTGCGCGTCGTCGACCGTGGCCGTCACCCCGACCGCAGGAGACGACGAGAAATCGGTCGCCCTCGGCACGCGCAGGTCATCGTCCTGCGCGGCGCGGACGATGGCCTTCGCCAGCGGATGCTCGCTGTCGCTCTCCGCAGCCGCCGCGAGGGCGAGCACGTCGGCGGCATCCCACTGGCCGACCGGATGCGCGGCGGTCACGGTCGGCTCGCCCTTCGTGAGCGTTCCGGTCTTGTCGAACAGGACCGTATCGACGGTGCGCATGCTCTCCAGGGCGAGCCGGTCCTTGATGAGCACTCCGCCTCGCGCGGCACGCTCGGTCGCGATGGCCACCACGAGCGGGATCGCCAGCCCGAGCGCGTGCGGGCACGCGATCACGAGCACCGTGATCGTGCGCACGACGGCGTCGTCGGGACTGCCGACGAGCGTCCACACGATGGCGGTGACGGCGGCGGAGAGCAGGGCGAACCAGAACAGCCATCCCGCGGCCCGGTCGGCGATCCGCTGCGCCCGGGACGACGAGCTCTGTGCTTCGGCGACGAGTCGCTGGATGCCCGCGAGGGTCGTCGCGTCGCCGATCGCCGTGACCTCGACCCGCAGGCCGGAGTCCGTGGCGACGGTGCCCGCCGTGACGGCATCCCCCACCGTGCGCGCAACCGCCCGGGATTCGCCGGTGACCATCGATTCGTCTACATCGGCGCGACCGTCGACGATCGTCCCGTCTGCGGGGATGCTGCCACCCGGCCGGACGAGGACCACGTCGCCCACCCGCAGATCTGCCGGCGCGACAGCGACGACCTGGTCGCCCTCGACGCGCTCGGCTTCATCGGGCAGCAGTGCCGCGAGGCTGTCGAGGGCGGAGCTGGTCTGCGCGAGCGAGCGCATCTCGATCCAGTGACCGAGGAGCATGATCACGATGAGGAGCGCGAGCTCCCACCAGAACTCCAGCTCGTGGTGCAGCAGGCCCAGCGTCGCGCCCCACGACGCGAGGAACGCGACGGTGATCGCCAGACCGATCAGCAGCATCATGCCGGGTCTGGCCGAGCGCAGCTCGCTGACGGCGCCCGTGAGGAACGGCCATCCGCCCCACGCGTACATGACCGTGCCCAGGGCGGGGGCGACCCACAGTGCCCAGCCCGGCACCTCGTAGCCGAGGATCATCGCGAACATCGGCGAGAGCGCGACGACCGGCACGGCGATGATCAGGTTGATCCAGAAGAGCCGGCGGAACTGCCCGACGTGGTCGCCGTGCCCCGCATGGCCGTGACCGCCGTGCCCGTCGTGCTCGGCGTGGCCGTCGTGATCCGCGTGCCCGTCGTGATCCGCGTGCCCGTCGTATTCGGCGTGCCCGCCGTGTTCGGCGTGTTCCGGGGATGCGTGGTGGGGCGCGTGCGGATCGGTCATGCGTTCACTTCCCTTGCGGCCGGGCGGCGGTGCTCCGGAAGCCGCGCAGTCGCAGGCTGTTGCCCACGACGAACACGCTGGACAGCGCCATGGCGGCTCCGGCGAGCATGGGGTTGAGCAGACCCAGGGCGGCGACCGGGATGGCGGCCACGTTGTAGGCGAAGGCCCAGAACAGGTTCGACCTGATCGTGCCGAGTGTCCTGCGCGAGAGGCGGATCGCGTCGACGGCGCTGCGCAGGTCACCGCGGACGAGAGTGATGTCGGACGCTTCGATCGCGACGTCCGTGCCGGTGCCCATCGCGAGCCCGAGGTCGGCCTGCGCGAGGGCGGGCGCGTCGTTGACCCCGTCTCCGACCATCGCGACGACCTTCCCGTCGCGCTGCAGCGCCGCCACGACGTCGACCTTGTCCTTCGGCAGCACCTCGGCCGAGACATGCTCGATGCCGACCTCGGCGGCGATGCGGCGGGCGACGGCCTCGTTGTCACCGGTCAGGAGGATCGGGGTCAGCCCGAGCGCCTTCATCTTCGCGATCGCTTCGGCGCTCGTGGGCTTGACGGTGTCCGCCACGACGAGCACGCCGCGCGCGGCGCCGTCCCACCCGACGGCGACGACGGTCTTGCCTTCGTCCTCGGCCCGCGCCTTGGCGGCAGCGGTCTCGGCGCTCAGCTGCTGCGACCCCTCGCCCAGCAGCGACTCGCGGCCGACGAGCACGGCGCGCCCGTCGACGATGCCCTGAACGCCCTTGCCCTCGATGTTGGTGAAGCCCTCGACCGGGAGCAGGGTGCCGGTTCGCTGCGCGGCATCCTTCGCGATGGCCTGCGCGATCGGGTGCTCCGACGCGTCTTCGAGCGCGCCCGCCAGGCGGAGCAGCTCGTCGGGGTCGGTTCCGGGCTCGGCGATGACCTCGACGAGCGTCATCTTGCCGGTTGTGACCGTGCCCGTCTTGTCGAGGACGATCGTGTCGACCTTGCGGGTGGACTCGAGCACCTCCGGGCCCTTGATGAGGATGCCCAGCTGAGCGCCGCGACCTGTGCCGACGAGCAGTGCGGTCGGGGTCGCGAGGCCCAGCGCGCAGGGGCACGCGATGACGAGCACGGCGACGGCGGCGGTGAAGGCGGCGGATGCCGGGAATCCGGCGCCCAGCCACGCGCCGAGGGCGATGACCGCGATGACGATCGCGATCGGCACGAAGACACCCGAGATCCGGTCGGCCAGTCGCTGCACCTCGGCTTTGCCGGTCTGGGCGTCCTCGACGAGTTTCGCCATCTGGGCGAGCTGCGTGTCCGACCCGACCCGGGTGGCGCGCACGACCAGTCGCCCGCCGGCGTTCACGGTGGCGCCGGTGACGGGGTCGCCCGCGCCGACCTCGACCGGCACGGATTCACCCGTGAGCATCGACGCGTCCACGGCGGACGTGCCCGAGACGACGACGCCGTCGGTCGCGATCTTCTCACCCGGACGCACGACGAACTCGTCGCCGACCTGCAGATCGTCGGTCGGGATCTTCGTCTCGATCCCGTCGCGCAGCACCGACACGTCCTTCGCGCCCATCTCGAGCAGAGCGCGCAGAGCCGCTCCCGCCTGCCGCTTGGAGCGCTTCTCGAAGTACCGGCCCAGCAGGATGAACGTCGTCACCCCGGCGCCGACTTCGAGATAGATGTTGCCGGCACCGTCTGACGGGGCGATCGTGAGTTCGAACGCGTGGGTCATCCCGGGCATGCCGGCGGTGCCCAGGAACAGGGCGTAGAGCGACCAGAAGAAGGCGGCGAGGGTGCCCATCGAGATGAGCGTGTCCATCGTCGCGGCACCGTGGCGCAGGTTCGCCCACGCGGCCTTGTGGAACGGCCACGCGCCCCACACGATGACGGGCGCGGCGAGCGTCAGCGACGCCCACTGCCAGTACGGGAACTGCAGCGCCGGGATCATCGCCATCGCGATCACCGGCACGGTCAGGAGGGCTGAGATGACGAGTCGGGTGCGCAGCGATGTCAGTTCGGGATCGGCAGGCTCGGCAGCATCCGTCGCCGGTGTCTTCGGTGCGGGCAGCGCGGCGGTGTAGCCG
The DNA here is from genome assembly GCF_053644215.1 of Microbacterium sp. NPDC055442. NCBI lineage: Bacteria > Bacillati > Actinomycetota > Actinomycetes > Micrococcales > Microbacteriaceae > Microbacterium > Microbacterium sp. NPDC055442. The sequence continues at coordinate 89,292 of NZ_JBSHLF010000005.1, forward strand.
GTCTTCTCGACCTCGGTGATCAGCTGCGCGGGGTCGTACCCGGCGGGCACGGTGACCCGGGCCTTCTCTGTGGCGTAGTTGACGGTGGCGGCGACCCCATCGAGCTTGTTCAGCTTGCGCTCGATGCGGTTCGCGCATGAGGCGCAGGTCATCCCGCCGATCGTGAGTTCGACGCGGTCACCGGCGGGCGTCGCGCGGGGATCGACGGCACTCATCGCGGGGGCTCCTCGGAGTGGGTGGGGGCCTGGTCGATCTCGGCCCGCTGGTTCCAGTCGGTGACGACGCTGTCGGGGACGACGGCCGCAGCGATGCCGTACGAGGCCGCGAAGGCGACCACCAGGCCGGCGGCGTAGAGGCTGAGTCGTCCCGCGGTGTTCATCAGACACGCACCGCCGTGTAGCCGGCCTCGTCGACGGCGGCCAGCACGGCGGCGTCATCGAGCGGCTGCGTCGCGGTGACCAGGAGCTTGCCGGTCTGGGCGCTGACCTGAACCTCGTCGACGCCGGCGATCTCAGCGACCTCTTCGCGAACCGACATCTCGCAGTGCCCGCAGGTCATTCCGGTCACCCGGTACTCGGTCGTCGCCATGATGCTCCTCCTTCGATACCCCCCGTGGGTATCCACGCAGGATAACGCATACCAGCGGCGGGTATTCCTGCGGGGCGGGATACATCGCGAGGATGACGCCGTTCACTCCCGAGGCCGATGGCACGGATGCCGCCCGCGACGAGGCTGGAAGCATGAACGCTCCAGTGCTGCACGCCCAAGGACTCGTCAAGACATACGGGTCGACCATGGCTCTCGCCGGTGTCGACCTCTCGATCCGCCGCGGCGAGTCCGTCGCCGTCATGGGGCCTTCGGGATCGGGCAAGACGACACTCATGCATGTCCTCGCCGGTATCACCGCCCCGGATCAGGGGGCCGTCACGTTCGCGCCGGCATCCGGGCCCGCCGCGCAGGTCACCGGCCTCAGCGAGACGCGACGCTCGAAGCTGCGTCGCGACAGCTTCGGATTCGTCTTCCAGCAGGGGCTGCTCATCCCCGAGCTGACAGCGATCGAGAACGTCGCCATCGCCCTCATGATCACCGGATGCGGGCGCGACGAGTCGATGAAGCGCGCGGCATCCTGGCTCACCGCCCTCGGGCTGGCCGGCATGGAGGAGCGCCGCATCGGCGAGCTCTCGGGAGGTCAGGCGCAGCGCGTCGCGATCGCCCGCGCGCAGGTCACCGGTGCCGAAGTGGTGTTCGCCGACGAGCCGACCGGCGCGCTGGACTCGCGCACGTCGGTCGAGGTCATGGACGCCCTGCTGTGGGCGACGACGCAGCAGGGGCGCACGCTCGTCGTGGTGACGCACGACGCCGATGTCGCTGCTCGCTGTTCGCGCACGCTCTCGGTGCGCGACGGCCGCCTGATGCCCGAGGGGGTCTCGGCATGAACCCGCGCGTCTTCCTGCTGCTGATGCGGCCGACGCGCGGGCAGTACGACGTGCTGGCGCTTCCCGTCTTCGCGTTCGCGGTCGTGAGCACCCTGGTGCTGACGGTCGTGGGCGGCGCCCAGTCGTTCTGGGCATGGCAGGACCCCGAAGCGCCGATCTACCACGCGCTCGCCGCGATCGCGCTCGTGCTGCTGGTCGTCCCCCTCGTCACGCTGGGTGGAGCGGCGGCGCGGCTGTCCGCACGCCGCCGCGACGAGCGCCTCTCGACGCTTCGACTGCTCGGGGTCTCTCCCGCGGGCGTCGTCGGGGCGACGGTCGCCGAGTCGGCCCTGGTCGCCGCCGTCGGTGCCGTCGCCGGGTTCCTCCTGTACCTCGTACTCGTGCCCCTCGTGGGACTCATCCCGTTCCGCGGCGAAGCTCTCGGAGCGGGGTCTGTGCTGCTGCCCGCGGGCGCGGTGCTGGGCATCATCGTCGCGATCGTGCTGCTGGCCGCCACGAGCGCCGCCATCGGACTGCGCAAGGTCGTGATCTCGCCCCTCGGCGTCCGCACTCGGGCAACCGCGGGCACATCGCACTGGATCCGCGCCGTCATCACCGTCGTCGCGCTGGTGGTGGCCTACGTGCTCATCTCCGCCGTTCCGAGCGCGGCCGAGATGCTGCCGACCATCATCGTGCTCTCCGCCGTCTTCGCCATCGCCTTCGCCGTGCTCAACGTCATCGGTCCCTGGGCGATCCGTCTGCAGGCGCGCCGGCGGCTGCGCCGTGCGACGCGGGCCGATCAGCTGCTCTCGGCGCGCACCGTGCTCGAAGCGCCGAAGGCGGCGTGGCGTCAGGTGGGCGGCATCGCTATGGCGAGCTTCATCGCCGTGTTCGCCGGAACGGGCGTCGCCCTGCTCGATGTCATGGGCAACGGCTCGATCGAGGACATCCAGCTCGCCGTCGACATCCGCACGGGCGTCGTGATCACCCTCGTCGCATCCTTCCTCATGGTCGCCGCCTCGGTCGGCGTGAACCAGGCCGCAGAGATCCTCGACCGGCAAGAGCTGAACGCGAGCCTGCACCGCCTCGGGATGCCGATGGAGACGGTGGAGCGCGCGCGCCGCAACGCCATCATGCGCCCTCTGCTGCTCACGGCGGTCGGCTCGGCGCTGTGCGCCGGTGTGATGATCTTCCCGCTGCTGGGCATCGCACTGATCACGGCTCCGGTCTCGCTGCTCACGATCGCGACGGTCATCGCCGTCGGCTTCGCCGTCATGTGGCTCAGCACCCGCGTGACGCGGCCGATCCTGGGGCGGGCGTTCGCCTGAGTTGGGGCGGCGTGGTCGAGGGCGCGTGCACCGTGTCGGGCCGTGGGGGCGACACGCCGGTGTCGGGATGCCCCGGCCCGGCGTGTCGGGGCGGGGGTCCGACATCGTGCCCAGGGCCTGGGCCCTGGACCCAGACCCCGGGCCCAGACCCCGGACCCAGACCCCGGACCCAGACCCCCGGACCCCCGGGGCGCGGCCCTCAGCAGTACACGAGCACGAGGCTTCCGCCGCCGCCGGGGGAGGGGCGGTACCGCGAGCAGAGCCGCGACTTCTTGCCGCCTCCGCCTCCCCCGCCGTTTCCGCCCACCGACGCCTGCCGGCGCGAGGCTTCGGCGCGGGCGGCTGCCTCGGCGGCTTCGGCTTCCTCCTTCTCGCGCTGCACGACGGCGGCGTGATCGGCCTGCGCCTTCTTCGTCGCCTCGACGTAGGCCGCAAGGCCGGTGAGGATCCGGTCGGCGTCGTCGGTCGAGGCCTGCTCGTTCACCTGCTGCGCCGCCGCGACCGCGACACCCGAGGCATCCGGTGCCTTCGCTGTCTGCGCGGTCACTTCCGCCGCCTGCGCCGATGCGCCCTCCGCGACCGCCTGCAGCACGGGCATGGCCGACTCGATGGCGGCGTCGAACTCGGCCATCCGCTTCTCTTCTGCCTGGATCAGCGCCAGCAGCTCGCCCGTCTCTGCTCTGATGGATGCCACCTGGGCACCGGTCTCGTCGATGATCTCGGGCGTGACGTCTTCATCGGCCACGGTCTGCGCTTTGCCGGGCGCCCGCTCCGCGCTGATCAGCTCGACCGCATCGCTGACTCCGATCGTCAGGAAGGACGCGGGAGAGGCCGGCTGCGGGGCTTCCTCACCCGCCTCGGTCGCGGCGACGACGGCGGCTTCGTCTTCGGTACGCAGCGCCTCGACCGCGGCCACGAGCTTCTCGTGCATCCGCGCGTCGGCGTCGGCCGGCTCGGTGGCCTCGCCGACCACCTCGCCCACGGCGCTGCCGGCCTCGGTGAGCTGCTGCACCTGCTCTGCCGTCAGGATCGGCGCGGGGGTCTGCCCGAGGTCGACCATGCGCGATCCGAGCGAGCGCGCCTCGCCCTCCTGTGCGAGGCGCAGGGCGATCGCCGCCTCGAGGTGCGACTCGGCCTCGGCCTTGTCGGCCAGAGCAGTGTCGCGCTCGTGCACGAGCGCTGAATACTCGTCGACGCGCTGAGCGTGCACGATCTGCGGCACCGCGATCCCGGCCGCCACGAGCACGAGCGCGAGGCCGCCGCCCACCCAGGCGAGCGTGCGCTTGGACCGCTTGCGCACGGGTTCGGCGGTGGGGGAGGCGGTGTTCTCGCTCATGGTCTTCAATCTGCCCGTGCGGCGTTCGCGGCGCACATATCCCCAACAACCCCGGACACGGCTCCGACGCGCGAAGCGGGCAGAATCTGAAGGACGGATGTCCCGACGACGAGGAGCGAGATGATCACCCCGCCGCTGCGCATCGACGACGTTCCCGAACAGCTCCGGGCGATGCGCGCACAGGCGGGCGAGCCCTCGTACGCCGAGATCGCCCGCCGGGTCACCGCTCAGCGTGCCGCGCGAGGTGCGGCATCCGTCGTCTCGCGAGCCACCGTGTACGACTGCTTCCGCGAGGGTCGCAAGCGGTTCGACGTCGAACTCGTGCTCGCGATCGTGCGCGCCCTCGCACCCGCCGAGGCGACCGTCTCGGCGTGGACGGCGGCCCTGGCGGCGCTGGGCCAGCGCACCGCGGCGGCGGGCCTGGTCACCGTCACCGACGAACTGCCCGCCGCGGTCGCACCGTTCGTGGGACGCACGCGCGAGCTCGCGCTACTGACGCGGGGAACGAGCGCGCACTGGATCCACGCGATGCCCGGCGCAGGCAAGACCACCCTCGCCATGCAGGCGGCGCGCACGGCGCGGGCCTCAGGTCACGTCGGGGGTGTCATCGTCGTCGACCTGCGCGGGCACAGTCCCGTCGGGCCTCCCGCCGCCCCGCACGCGATCGTGCGCGCCGTGCTGCGACACCTCGGCGACAAGAACAACGGTCTGTCGGTGACAGCGGCCCGACGCCAGCTGCGCGACCGACTGCGTGCGACCCGCACCATGCTGCTGCTCGACGACGCCGCGTCACTCGAGCAGGTCGAGGCGATCGTCCCGCACCCCGCCGGGGTCTCGGTCATCGTGACGAGTCGTATCGTGCCGCGGTCGACGACGTTCCGTCCGCTCGAGCTCGCGCTGTTCGCGCCGTACGAGTCCCTCGCCCTGCTCGACGCCGTCGCCGGGCGGGCGACGATCGAGCGCGACCCGGCGGCGGCCGAGGCGCTGCTGCAGCTCACCGACCACCAGCCGCTCGCGGTCAGCATCACGGCGGCGCGCGTCGCCGCGCGCGACACCTGGACCCTCGCCGAGCACCTCGAGCTCGCGCGCACCCGCCGCGCCAACCTGCGCCTCGACGAGCCGGTCAGCCGGTCGCTCGACCTCACCTACGGGCTGCTGCCCGATTCCGCGCAGCGCCTGCTCCGTGCGCTTGCCGCGCACCCCGTCGAGCTGCTCGATCGCGAGAGCATCGTGGCGATAGCGGATGCCGCACCCGACGTCGACGCGGATCTCGACCTGCTCGCCCGGCACAGCCTCATCGCGCGCACGGGCGACGGGCGGATCCGGATGCACGAGGCGGTGCGCATTCACGCCGTCGATCTGGGGCTCGAGGTCGATCCGTCGTCGCAGCGCCGTGCCGCGGCGGACCGGCTGCGGCAGAGCGTCGTGTCCCGCGCGTGGGCGGCGCACGCCGCGCGCAGTCGGTCGCGGCGGGCTCCCGGCCGTGCGCCCCGATGGCCCGTCGGCGAGGTCGAGCTCACCGCGCGCGAGGCCGAGGCGTTCTTCGCCGACGCCATCGACCTGCTGCTGCACATCGCGCTCGAGGCGTCCGCTGACGAGACGTCTCCCACCGTCACCCTCATCGCAGAGACGATCGACGACGCGCTGCACCGCGCCGGGCGCGCCGACGACGCCGTCGGGCTCTTCCGCGAGGCGCTGCGCGTGGCTCGCGCCGGCGGCGACCGCGAAGGCGAGCTGCGTGCCCTCGTCGACGTCGGATCGACGCTCACCCTCACGGGGCGTGCCGCCGAAGCGGAGGCGATGCTGTCGAGCATCGACCGGGAGGCGCCCGGATGGCCGCTCGAAGCACCGCTCGTGGGCAATGCCCTGGGGGCGAGCCTGCTCGCGCAGGGCCGGTTCGCCGAAGCGCGTGCGTCGTTCGAGGGCGGCCTGGTCGCCGCACGGGCGGCAGGTGATCTCTGGCGCGAGGGGATGCTCTGGAACAACATCGCGCTGCTGCACCTGCACACCGGCGAGCTCGACGAGGCGCGCACGGCGCTCGGCCGATCGATCGAGATCAGCACGCAATGCGGTGACGCCAGCGCCGCGGCCCGGGGCCGGGTCAATCTCGCGAAGCTCCTGCTCGATCTGGGCGACGATTCCGCCGCCGAGACACAGGCGCGTCAGGCGCTCGCCGACATGCAGGAGCTCGAGCATGTTCCCGGCGTCGTCGTCGCGTACTCGAACCTCGCCGCCGCCGTGTGTGCGCTCGGCCGGTTCGACGAGTGCGCCGAGATCGCCGAAGCGGGCCTGGCAGTCGCCCGCGAGGCCGGCATGAAGCGGTCCGAGTTCGAGCTCTTGCGCACGATCGGAGCGAGCCTGCTGGGCGAGGGGCGTCTCGGCGAGGCACGTGAGGCCTTCGAGCGGGCGCGCATTCTGATCGAGTCGATCGGCGACCGGCTGGGTGTGGCAGAGGTGGCCGAAGACCTCGGCGACTGCGCACACGCCGCGAACGACATCGCCGAGGCGCGGCGGCGGTGGCAGGAGGCCGTCGACGAGCACGCCGCGATCGACTCGCCGTGGGGCGCTGAGGTGCGCGACAAGCTCGAGTCGCTGCTCGCACCGCGGACGTGAAGCCGCCGGGCGCGGGTCGAATGAGCAGGTAGACCCTGTCCAAAGTTGTATGCTGTCTACTGCGTCCTCCCGTGCCCGACGGGGTAGGGAAACGCGGTGTGATTCTGGGGAAGAACGCCGACTCGCAGGGGATGCCCGGGGCGCTGCGAGGTACTGGGGAATCGATGGTGGCGGATGCGGGTGTGGGGCCCAGGCATCCGCCGCCTCGTCCGGTTCTTCCCGGTCAGTGGCCCGCCACGCGGCGGAGGTCGTCCAGCGCGGCATCGAACTCCTCCGCGCTCGCCGTGATGTCACCGGCTGCCGCCATCCACCCGCCCGCCATCGTCGAGATCGCCGCGTAGGCGGCATTCGTCGCGAGGGATGCCTCGGCGGTGGGGTCGTCGGGAAGCCGCGCGTGCTGGGGGTGCTCGATGAGCCAGTCGCGGACGCCGGACATCAGCAGGGCGGCGGAGTCGACCAGGATGAGCGTGCCCACGGCGCGTGCGTCGGGCTGGGTGCGGGTGAGTTCTTGACGTGCGCGAGCAACGTCGGTGTGGACGTGGGCGTGCCCGACGGAGGCGAAGATCAGCTCGAACACCCCGCGCGGAAGAAAGCCCGCGTGCGCGCTCAACACGGCCGAGGCGTCCTCTCCCTCGAGGATCTGCAGCTCGCGTCCCAGGATCGCGGCGTCGCGCGACGAGAAGTACTTGAAGAAGGTGCTGCGCGCGACGTCGGCACGATCGCAGATCTCGTCGACCGTGACATCGTTGAAACCCTGCTCGAGGGCGAGCGAGGTCGCGGCAAGCTCGATGCGGTTCTCCGTGTCGCGACGGCTGCGCTCGCGCGGGGATGGCGCTGCGCTCACGGGGTCGTCCCCAGGACGGTGCGCAGCTGTCCGAGTCGACGGATGACCTCGGATGCCGGATCGGTCAAGGCCTCCACGGGCACGCGCCATCCCTCGGCCGCGGCATACAGGACACCGTACGCCGCCGTGACGGCGAGGGTCGCCTCGCGCAGCGGATCGCGCGCGAGGCGCGCGGACTGCGGGTTCGCGCTCAGCCACCGGAAGGCGGCATCCGTGAGGTTCGCCTGTGACGTCACGAGGGCCGCGGAATACTGCCGCACCGCGACCGGCTCGTCGGCCAGCAGCCGCGTGCGAAGTGCGGTGACTCGGCTGTCGGACGCATCGGATGACGTCACGTGCGACACGGCGAGGGCGATGACGCCCATGACAGGATCGCCCCGGTACGCGCCGAAGGCCGCGGTGATCGCGTCGTCGTCCAGCACGGGCACGCTCCGGCCCAGGATCGCGGCATCTCGTGAGGGGTAGTAATTGAAGAAGGTGCTTCGCGAGACGTCGGCACGCCGGCAGATCTCATCGACCGTCGTGTGGTCGTAGCCGCGCTCGATCGCCAGCTCGACGCTCGCGAGGGCGATCGCGTCGTCCGTCTCGCGGCGCTTGCGCGCCCGGCGGCCTTCGTTGCTCAGCTCCGCACTCATCGTCCCCTCCAGCCCGTGTGGCCTGGCCAACCCTAACCCCGAGCGCGCATGTCCAGAGGACGTGCATCTGACGCCGTGAAGGTCAGGCCTGCATCGCCGACAGGGTCACCAGTGCCGTGACGATCGCGCCGTGCTTGAGGTCGAGCGGCTCGATGCGGTGGCGGGTGTCGGCGGCCGTGAGCAGCAGGCGGCTGCCCGCGGACTCGTCGTTGTAACCGCCGATGAGCCGGACGGCGGGAATGCCGGCGGCGAGGAAGTTCGCGTGGTCCGAGTTCGTCGTGTGGGCGTAGATCGGATGCACCGGGGTGCCGCCCAGCCGGCTCGCGCGCTGCAGCAGATCGAGGATGACCGGGTTGCCGGCGGTGAGCCCGTAGAGGCGCGGGTAGCCGACGGGGGTGTCGACGTTGACGTTGCAGTGGATGCGGCCGCGCTCGGCCTCGTCCAGGGAGGCGACGTACTCGGCGGAGCCGGTCAGAGCCCACTCCTCGAAGGTGAAGAGGGCGACCAGCAGCCCGCGCTCGCTGTCGGCGGCGCGCGGGCCGAGACGCCTGGCGACCTCGAGCACTGTCGCGAGGCCCGCGCCGTTGTCCATGGCGCTCTCGGCGAGGCCGTGACCGTCGATGTGCGCGCTCAGCACGACCACGTCGTCGGTCCGGCCGGGGAAGCGAACGAAGATGTTGCGACCGGTCCACTCGCCGGCGGTGGCCTCGTTGACCAGGTGCACCTCGGCCGGACCGAACGCGAGTGCTGTCGCGAGTTCGCTCGTCGCGTCGTGACTCAGCCCGAACGCGGGGATCTCGCCGGGCTCGCCGGTGCCGCCCGATCCACTCACGGCGCCGGCACCGGGCTGGTTGTTGCCGATGAGGAACGCGGCGGCGCCGTATTCCCGCGCGAGGGCGAGCTTCACGCCACGGTGCACGTGGTTGGTCGAGAACGGGAACTCATGCCGCACGAGCACGGCGTGACCGGGGATCAGGTCGCGGGCACCCTCGAAATCGGAGGGGGTTCCGCGCCCGAGATCGATGACGGGGAGAACGTCGTCGACCGCGGCGCAGTTGAGCAGCGGGTAGCTTTCGAGCTCGCGTCCACTCGCGATCAGGCGCACGGAGTGCCCCTGGCTGCGCAGTCCCGTGACCGTGAACGTCTGCTCGCTGTACTGGCCGCCCAGGTCGCGTGCGCGTCGCTCGAGCAACGCCTGCGCCGCTGCCTCGCTTGCGGTTCCGGCCACCCGACCGCCCGTGTCGCAGATCGCGGTGAGGTCGCCCATGAGCTCATCGCTCAGCCAGATGTCGCCGATGATGTCGCGGATGTCGGTCATGAAGGTGTCTCCCGTCACAGGACGCTGTCGAGGAATGCCTGGGTGCGCGGATGCTGCGGTGCCGCCATGATCCGCTTCGGGTCGCCTTCTTCGACGACCTTCCCGTCGTCCATGAAGATGAGGCGGTCGGCGACTTCGCGCGCGAACCCCATCTCGTGCGTGACGACGATCATCGTGGTGTGCTCGGTCGCAAGACCCCGCATGACGGCGAGGACCTCGCCGACCATCTCGGGATCCAGGGCGCTCGTCGGCTCGTCGAACAGCAACAGCTTCGGCCGCATCGCGAGCGCGCGGGCGATCGCGACGCGCTGCTGCTGACCGCCGGAAAGCTGCTTCGGATACGCGTCGCGCTTCTCGGCGAGGCCGACTCGCTCGAGCAGCTCGAGTGCGTACGCGACGGCGGTGGAACGCTTCTCCTTCTTCACGCCGACGGGCGCTTCGATGATGTTCTCCAGCACGCTCAAGTGCGGGAAGAGGTTGAACGACTGGAAGACCATGCCGATCTGCTCGCGCTGCGCGCGCACGGTGCGCTCGGGTGCCTCGTGCAGGCGACCGCCGCGCACGAGGGCGCCGATCGGATCGCCGTCGATCGCGATGAGTCCCTCATCGATCGTCTCGAGCCGGTTGATGCAGCGCAGGAACGTGCTCTTGCCCGAGCCGCTCGGGCCGATGACGCAGACGACCTGTCCGCGATCCATCTCGAGGGAGACGCCCTTGAGGACCTCGACACCGCCGAAGCTCTTGTGCACGTCACGCACGCTGACGAAGCTCATCGGTTTCCTCCTGTCACGGTCGCCGTCGCCGCGCGGCGACGGAACCGGATGCCGGTGAGGCGCTGCAGCGACCCCGTTCCGCGTCCACCCGAGCGCGTGCTTCCGCGCGAGTAGAAGCGCTCCAGGGCCTGCTGGCCGACCATGAGGATCGACGTCACGATGAGGTACCAGATCGTCGCGACCATGAGCAGCGGGATGGTCTCGAAGGTGCGGCTGTAGACGACCTGCACGGAGTAGAGGAGTTCGGGCAGGGCGATCACCGACACCAGCGATGTCGATTTGAGCAGCGACAGCACCTCATTACCCGTCGGCGGGATGATGAACCGCATCGCCTGTGGGATGACGATGCGGCGCATCGCGCGGCGTCCGCTCATGCCGAGTGCGCGCGACGCTTCGAGCTGGCCGTTGTCGACCGACAGCAGTCCGCCGCGGATGATCTCGGCCATGTAGGCCGCTTCGTTGAGCGCGAGTGCCGCTACTGCGACGACGTACGGCGTGACGATCTCATTGACGCTGCCCTCGAAGAACGTCGGCCCGAAGGGTATGCCGAGCGAGATCGAGGGGTAGAGCGCCGAGATGTTGTAGAGGATGACCAGCTGCACGAGCAGCGGTGTGCCGCGGAAGAACCAGACGTACGCGCCGGCGACGGCGTTGAGCACTCGGTTGTCCGAGATGCGCATGAGCGCGATCACCAGACCGATGACGATGCCGATCACCATCGACACGACGGTGAGCTCGATCGTCTTCCACAGGCCGTTGAGCACCGAGGTCGAGAAGAAGTACTCCCCGACGACGTCCCACTCGAAGCGGGGGTTCGTCACGATCGAGTACGCCACGAGTGCCGCGAGCGCGATCACGACGGCCGTCGCGACCCACATCATCGGCCGCGGACGGCCGACGATGCGGTAGTCGCTCACCTCGGCGAGTGCGGGCGGTGCCGCCGTCTGCTCTCCGCGGCTGCTCATCCAGCGGCCTCGTTGTTCTTGCCTGCCATCGGCACCGCGAGCTGCTGCAGACCGTAGACCGAGAGCATCTCGTCGTACGTGCCCTCATCGATGAAGGTCTGGAACACCGCCTGGATCACGGGGAGCAGTTCGCTGTCCTTCGGGAACGCCATGCCCGACAGTCCGCCCTGGAACGGCTCTCCGCTCAGGGTCAGCTGCTCATCGTCGGTCTGCGCGATGTAGCCGGCCTGGGCGGCAGCCGTGCCGTACGCGTCGATGCGGCCGCTCGTGAGTGCCAGGACGCCCTCGTTGTTCGTCTTGAACGCCATGATGTTGATCGGCTCAGCGCACGTCTCGTTCTTCTCGGTCAGCGAGATCTCTTCGACCGAGCCGGCCGCGACGCCGATCGCCAGGCCGCACGCGGTGTCGGGCGACAGGTTCTCGGGTGCATCCGCATCGTCGCGCGCGACGATGAACTGCGAACCGCCGCGCAGGAAGTCGATGAAGTCGACCTGCTGCTGACGCTCTTCGGTGTCGAGCATCGGGGCGAGCGAGAAATCGTAGCGGTCTGCCGCCAGACCGGGGATCAGGTTCGCGAAGACGACCTGCCGCAGCTCGATGTCCAGACCGAGCGCGTCGCCGAACGCGAAGGCCAGATCGGGGGCGATGCCCACCATCGTGGCGCCGTCGGCGTCATACGATCCGAACGGCTCGCCGATCGTGGCATCCGTCGCGATGACGAGCTTGCCGCTTTCGGCGATCGATTCCGGAAGCTGTGCGACGAGGTCGGCGATCGGCTCACCCGAGGCGACGTGGTAATTGACGTCGGCCGTGTTGCCGGGTGCGCTGTCGCCATCGGCGCCTGTCGACCCGCCGCCGCACGCGGTGAGGGCGACCGTTGCCGCAGTGAGGATGCCGACGGCGAGCAGGGGGCGAAGAGACTTCATGTGAGTGCTTTCTGAACGGTGAGCCGGTCGCGTCAGATGCGGCCGACGATGGTCACGTGCTCACGCATGTGTCGAGCGGCTTCGTCGGAATCGCCGTTCTCGATCGCCGCAAGGATGGCGCGGTGACCGGTCAGCGAAGTGGCGCGTCCGGTGGGACTCGCGTGGGAGATGCGACGGAAGTCGCTCACCCATTCCGACGTCGCCCGACTGAGCGAGACGATGAGGTGGTTGTGCGTCGCGGCGGCGATCGCCTCGTGGAAGCGCTGGTCGTGCTCGAGGGATTCCTCGGTCGACACCGTCGCGGGGTCGAAGTCGCAGTGATTCGCCAGCACGAGCAGGTCGCTGTCGGTGCGCCGCCCCGCGGCGAGCCCCGCGATCTGCGGCTCGAAGGTCGTGCGGAAGTCGATCACTTCGGTGGCATCCCGCTCGGATGCCGACATGTCGCGAAGCAGGGATGCCGCCGCGCTCGAGGTGTCCAGAAGCACCGTGCCCGATCCCTGGCGACGCCGCACGACGCCCTTGAGCGTCAGTTCGTGGATGGCCTCGCGGATCGTCGTACGCGAGACGCCGAGCTGCGTTGCGAGGTCGCGCTCGGGAGGCAGAGCGGTGCCCGGTCCGACATCACCGCGCTCCGCGAGTTCGAGGATGCGAGCGGCGATCGCGCTCGAGGTCGCCATGCGCGGCACAACGCCGAGCGAGGCCCATCCATCGGTTGACATGCGTTGTACAGTAACAGAATTGGTCCGACCACCACACCACCTGTTCGGCCATCCGCACACGTAGAGAGCGAGCAGGCATGGACCTCATGAGCCCCTTGGGCCTCGGTGTCCTCGCGCTCGCCGCCATCGCAGCCGGCATCATCAACACGGTCGTCGGGTCGGGGACGCTCATCACGTTCCCTGCGCTTCTCGCCCTCGGGGTGCCTCCCGTCACCGCGAACATGACCAACACCGTCGGCCTCGCGATCGGCAACATCGGCGGGGTGATCGGCTACCGCCGAGAGCTCCGGGGCCTGTTCGCGGCCATCGTGCCACTCGCAGTCCTCACGGCGATCGGCGCCCTGATCGGGGCGCTCGCGCTCCTCGTGCTGCCGGCCGACGTCTTCCGCATCGTCGCCCCCGTGCTCGTCATCGTCGGCTGCGTGCTCGTCGGCATCCAGCCGCTGCTGCGGCGGCGCGCGACACGCACCCCCGGACGCACGTCGGCACCGGCGTGGCTGCGGTTTCCGCTCACGGCGGCGACGGGTGTCTACGGCGGCTACTTCGGAGCAGCTCAAGGCGTCTTGATCGTCGGCGTGCTCGAGATGACGATGACGCAGGACATCCAGCGCATCAACGCGATCAAGAACGTGTTGCAGACACTCGCCGGCGGCGTCGCAACGGTCGTCTTCGTCTTCGCCGCGTCCCTTCCGTGGGTCGCGATCGCGACGCTCGCGCTCGGGTCACTGGCCGGCGCGGTCATCGGCGCCGCGATCGGCCGGCGCCTGCCTGCGTGGCTGCTGCGGACGCTCATCATCGTGATCGGCGTCGTCGCGGTGTACTTCCTCGTCATCTGACGACGCCGGGTGGCCGGGCGGCACACGGAGCACCTGGATAAGAGTGAGGACGTGTGCCTGTCGCTCGGGCCGTCGCATCCCCGAAGATCGTGTCATCGCGCGATCGGGAGGAACCATGCGCAGTGACCCGGGCGGAAAGCCGAGTCGCACGTTCGACGCGGCGCATCGTCGCGTCGGGGGCGTCGCCATCGTCCTCGTGGGCGGCGTGACGACCGTGGCCGCCGTCGGCACCTTCGTGGGGGTTCTGAGTACGGGCGTGCCGGGGCTGCCGGGTGTCTTCATGCCGGCGTGGCTCGTCGTCGCGGGCATCTGGCTCGCGGTCGGCCGCAGCCGCGTCACCCGCGCCGAGAACGCCCGATGACCGCGCCCACGGGTGCCGTCTGCAGGACCGATAGTGACGGGTGTCGACGCGCGGGCGTGATCCGCTGCCAAGGGCGCCCCTCTCTCCTGCGCCGGGCACGCCCGCTCCGTCGTCCGCGCGTCCTGGCTGCGGGGGTCGCCATCGCGGCACTCGCGCTGCTCGTCGGCTGCGCCGCCGACGAGCGAGGCCTCGTCGACCCCGGCCCCGCGACCGACGTGCTCGATGAGCCGCTGCCCGCCGGTGATGTCGAGGAGCCGCTGCCCGCCGGTGATGTCGAGGAGCCGCTGCCCGCGGGTGACGTGCCGGACGAGTGCCGCGACGCCTTCCCGCTCGCCGTCTTCCCCGCCGACATCACCGATGTCGAGATGCAGCCCGCGAACTGGGCGGCGCCGCCGGCGGATGCCGTGCTGTGCATCACGGCATCCGCAATGGACGGCTCGAGCGAGACGCTGTCGTATGCGACGGATGCCGCGATCGGCGACGTCTTCGCACACTACGAAGCCTCACTCGGCGGGTACGACATGTTCCGCACGCCCGGCACCGACAACGGGACGGGCTATGACACGCTCGACGGTACGAGCGCTGAGGCGACCTTCCATATCCGCGAGCACGACGGGGGTTTCGTGCTCGTGTTCGCACGCGGTGACGTAGGGGGCTGATCACCGCGTGACGGATCGGCTTCGGGCGCCGATCCGATCCGGCGCCCGTGCTGTGGCGCGGCCAGTGCCGGTCCGACGTCGCTCGGGCCGGCACTCGCGACGCGTCACCGAGAACGGGCGATCCCCCGGATGCAGGCGAATGTCGCTGGATGCCGCCTGCATCCGGCCGTTCGCCTGTTGCGGGCCCGTCCGGGGTGGGGTCTGATCCGCGCATACGTGCGCCTCGCCGCCGCGGCGGTGACGTTGCAGACGCCGGGCGGACACCGTGGGGTGGACGAACAGGGAACTCCAGGGGCGGCGGCCGGCCCACATCAGCGCCTGCGACGATTCTGAATCGCCCATACTCGAAGTCCCCGCGTGGCGCGAACCATTGCGCGATCATCGCGGGTCGGGCATCATCACCGACATCGCGAATCGCGCCGTGCCACTGACCGTGGTCTTCGCCGTCCGATCCGCCGACGCGATCGACACGATCGACCTCGCGCCCGGCCCATCGGCGCCGGACGTGACCATCGCGAGCGGAAATGCGTATGCCGACGCGGTCGTGCCACCGTGCGAGGAGCACCTCATGTTCAAGCAGGACTTCTTCCATCCGACCGACCTCGTGCTGTTCGTCTGGCCGTCACGGATCCATGCCGAGCCGTCGCAGAGCGAGGCCGTCTGGAGAGAGGATGCCGCGGGCACAGCGTGGGCGATGGAGCGCGCCAAGGCCGACCGCGTGCGGGTGCTCGTCTCGGTCGCCGTCGACACGATCGTCGGCGCGTGGCACGTCACCGGCAGCGAGAGCACGCTGACGGCGCGCGAGGGCAAGACGCGACGCGTCAACCGCTCCCGCTTCGACATGCGCGACGACGCCCGTCTGCACTACCTCGTGGGAAAGCGCTCGCAGGTGCCGCGGCGGCGAAATCCCCAGACCACGATCGAACTGCGCGACCTGTTCGGCGGCGAGAGCCTGCTCGAGCCGCGCCCGGATGCGCGTCGCCACGGCGTCGTGCGCATCGGCGATTACACGCTGACCGTCGGCGAAGACGGCACGGCCGACCTCGTCTACCCGGCGCGCGCCGTGGTGACGCTGCGGCCCGAGAACTGAGGTCTCCGTTCTCGATCGGCGGCACCTCGACGGCGCCGGTGTCACGGGATGGCGACGACGATGCCCGATCCGGTGCTGCGGGCGTCCATCGCGACGAGCGCCGCGCCCGCGCCCGCCAGGTCGGTGCGGGCCCCGATCAGCAACTCGGGCCGCAGCCGCCCGTCGGCGACCATCTCGATCATCGCCGGATAGTCCACTGCCGGCATGCCGTGCGAGCCGAAGACCGAGAGCTCCCAGGCGATGACCCGGTCCCAGGGCAGGGGTGCCCGCGCGTTGTCACCCAGCATGAGGCCGATCTGCACGTGCCGCCCGCGGCGGCGCAGTGACAGAACAGCCGCCGCCGAGGTCGCGGGTGAGCCGAGCGCGTCGATCGTGACGTGCGCGCCGCCTCGGGTGGCGTGCAGCACCTGATCGACCGGGTCGGAGGAGCGGATCGTCGTCGTCGCGCCCAGGTCGCGGGCGTGCGTGAGAGCGTCCTCCGACAGATCGACCGCGGTGACGCGGGCCCCGAGCGCAGCGCAGATCATGACCGCCGAGAGGCCGACTCCGCCGCATCCGAAGACCACCACCTCGTCACCCGCAGAGACCTGGCCGTGGGTCGTCGCGGCGCGGAACGCCGTCGCGAAACGGCAACCGAGAGCCGCCGCCGTGGCGAAGTCGACCGCGTCGGGCAGGGCGACGAGATTCGTGTCGGCGGCGTGCACCACCACGTATTCCGCGAAGGATCCCGCGTGGGTGAACCCCGGCTGCGTCTGCGCGGGGCACACGTGCGCGTCACCGCTGCGGCAGATGTCGCAGGCGCCGCATCCGCACACGAACGGCGCCGTGACACGGTCGCCGACGCTCCAGTGGCGCACGTCCGCTCCCACTTCGGCGAGCGTGCCGGCGAACTCGTGACCGGGGATGTGGGGCAGGGCGACCGGGTCGTGACCTTGCCAGGCGTGCCAGTCCGATCGGCACACTCCCGTCGCGCCGACCCGCACGATCACACCGTCGGGCGGACAGATCGGTCGGGCGACGGTCGCCACGCGGGGGAGCGCGGCGGTGGCGTCGTAGACGACGGCCGACATCAGGGGGCGATCAGGCAAGGGGAACTCCAGGGGCCGGAGCCACACTAGCCGACAGTGCCGGCGCGGAGCGGAGGCGCGGGGGCTGCAGAGGGCGGATGCCACGAGCCGGCCGCCGAACGGAGGGTCCCGCCGGGCCGGTACTGTCGAACGCGTGATTTTTCTGCGCCGAGCCGCTCTGCCCGCCGTGCTTCTGTTCACTCTCACCGGCTGTGCCGCCGGTCCAGCAGAAGCCGAGCCCGCCCCGCCCGCCCCGATCCAGGAAGAGGCACCCCCCGCGGAAACGACGGCGTTCGACGGCGGCGCGGCCGTCGCATCGATCACGAGCTGCGATCAGGTGGAAGCTGTTTTCGGCACGTACATCGCGGGGCTCGACCCGGTCGAGAGCAACTCCGTCGACGAGTGGGGTGCCTATTGTCAGTGGGAGACGCCCGAAGGCGCCGTCGACCTGCTCGAGATCCGCTCGGTCGGGGTGCAGGTGTCGCCGCAGGAGGGTGGCGAAGCGCCGCCACTGGACCTGCTCGAGCAGATGGACGGCTTCTCCCGCATCGACGACGCCGCGATCGCGCGCCACGGTGGTCTCGCCTACTCCCTGACGGCCGAGATCGCCGTCGCGGCGGTCACCGTCACGACGGTGTGGCTGCCAGGGGCCGAGGTCACGGTCACCGGGGGCAAGTGGGGCGAGCACCCCGCGCTCGACGGCCCCGCCGCCGTCGCGGCGACGGTGCAGCTGCTGGGGCTCTGACGAAGGTTCCCGCGTGCATCCTCGATGCATGCGGGAGGCCGCGCCGTCGTGACGGCGCGGCCGGCGACTCGAGACCTACTGCTCGACGGGGGGAACCTCGACGGCGCCGGTGTCGAAGTGCTCGGAGATGAGCATGATGCCGCCCGACGAGTGCGCCGAGCTGGCGAGCTCTTCGAGCCATTCGCGGCTCAGCTCGGGTGCTTCGGGCTCGTCGAACGTGAAGCGGAGCGGGATCGACGGATGCAGCCAGATGGTCGAGCGCCCGCCGGGCTGATCGTCGGGGTGCTTCCACGACAGCGTGAAGCTCTCGCCTCGCCGCAGCTTCGTCGCGATGACGATCTTCAGGTGCGCGAGCGCACGGTCTTCGATGTCGATCGGCTCGGAACCGCCGTAGTAGATCGTGCCCACGGCATCAGCGTATCGGGTCGCCGCTCGACGAGCACGTCACGCGGCTATCAAACGCCCTTGATCGCGTCAACGGGGTGCGCCGCGGACGGTGCCGGTGTCACTCTGGCTTGACTGACTGCGGGCCGATCCGACCCGGTACGGACCATCATCGAGGTGAGCGCGAATGAAAGACCTGCTGATCAACGGCACGCGCTTTCTGACGACGGATGCGATCGCCGATGCGGCGCTGGCCTATGTGACGGTGCTGAACCAGTACCACCGCTCGGACACCGTTCGCTTTCCCGCCGTGGTCGAAGGCCGCGCCGCGAAAGCGGCCGTCGTGCTCGGCCCGAGCACGCACCTCGTCGTGCTCGACGCCCCAGACGTCATGCCGGCGGGCCTGGACGGCGCCTCCGAAGCGGTCGACGATCTGCAGCGCCGGCTCGCGGACTTCCTCTGACCCGCGGCGGGGTAGGCTCGCGTCGTGGGCAGGTTCATCTACGACACGGCGGGCAACTCGATCGAACTCGAGGACCGCACACTCGCGCACCTTCGGATCGTCATCATGAACAAGCTCCGCCGGTCGGAGCCCTTCATGTTCGATGTCGACCTCAACGACGGCACGGGCCGGCGCAGCTTCTGGATCCACCCGTCGATCCCGCTTCAGATCCAGTTCTACGGAACGCGCCAGCCGCGCATCAACCGGTTCTGGGTCGAAGATCTCATGAAGTCGGCGAGCGGGCCCAACGGGCTGACCATCACTCCCGAACCCCCCGAAGAGGAGCCCCTCCCTCCCGAGGAGTGAGTCCTGTCAAGGGGATGCCGCCTCTCGGGGCGCGTGCCTAGCCTGAGAGCTCCGCGAAAGGAGATCTCATGGCATCCATCAACGACCCGCGCGACAAGCACCGCGAAGAGGGCTTCCCCGCCCAGGAGCAGAAGCAGCCGGGCCTGACCGACGAGACGACACCGGCCCCGGACCACGGGGAGGACTCCTATCGGGGCTCGGGACGGCTCGAGGGACGCCGCGCGCTCATTACGGGCGGAGACTCGGGGATCGGCCGCGCCGTCGCGATCGCGTTCGCGCGGGAGGGAGCCGACGTGGCGATCTCGCACCTTCCCGAAGAGCAGAAGGACGCCGACGAGACCGTCCGGCTGATCACCGCCGAGGGTCGTACCGGCACGAGCCTGGCAGGTGACGGGCGCGAGGAGGAGTTCGCGGCATCCATCGTCGATGACACGATCAGCGCTCTCGGGGGTCTGGACATCGTCGTGCTCAACGCCGGTTACCAGAAGGACCGGGAGAGCCTGGCGACGCTCGAGACGGCCGAGATGGATCGGGTCTTCCGCACGAACCTGTACGGCCTGATGTTCACGGCTCGCGCCGCCGTGCCGCACCTCGAGCCCGGCGCGTCGATCATCGTCACCTCGTCGATCCAGGCGTTCGTGCCCTCGCCCTCGCTCATCGACTACGCCATGACGAAGGCGGCGCAGGTCGCGTTCGTGAAGGCGCTCGCCGAAGAGCTCGGCCCGAAGGGCGTGCGCGTCAACGCCGTCGCGCCCGGCCCCGTCTGGACGCCGCTCATCCCCGCGACGGGCTGGGACGCCGACCGGCTCGCGTCGTTCGGGCAGGACACGCCCCTGGGCCGCGCGGGTCAGCCCGCCGAGCTCGCGGGCGCGTACGTCTACCTCGCGTCCGAGGATGCGTCCTACGTCTCCGGCGCCGTGCTGCCCGTCACAGGCGGAAAGCCGCTGTAAGGGTCAGGGGCGCTCACCGGCGACGAGCCGCGTGAGCGCCTCGACCGCACGGTCGACCGTCGCCTCGAGCACGGCGGCGGGATCGCCCGGCAGCTTCAGCGCGAGGCTCCCTACGTCGTCGCGCGTGGCCCAGCCGATGTGCACGGTCCCCGGCGGGTGCCCGCCGTCGATGTCGGGGCCGCCCACCCCCGTCGTCGACACGGCGATGTCGGCATCCATGAGTTGCTGGACGCCGCGCGCCAGCTGCTCGGCGCACGCGCCCGAGCACGGGTCGACGCCCGGCTCGACGCCCAGCACGGACTCCTTGACGGACGTGAAGTACGCCACGACGCCGCCTGCGAACCACTCCGAGGCGTTCTCGCCCGCGCCGACGGTGCCGGCGAGCTTTCCGCTGGTGAGCGATTCGGCGACGGCGAGGGTGACCCCCCGGTCGCGGGCGAGCCTCGACAAGCGATCGATGTGCGGCATCCCTCTCCTTCGCATGCGTGACTTCGTGACTATCGCGAGACGGATGCCGGTGGCAACCCCTTTCCCCGCGCACGGGGCCGTGCACCTCTGACACACCCGAGCGGCCTCCCCGCAAGTGGGGTACCGTGGATCACGTGCTGACCTGTCGCTGTTGTCGCTGAGCGCTTCGCGCTCGCCTCAGTCGACCCCTTCAGCCCGCGCGACCCGCGCTCAACCGAGGAATCCATCCGTGCGATACGCCCGCAGCGTCGCCGACCTCGTCGGCAACACCCCTCTCGTCCAACTCACCCGCGTCACCGACGGCATCGCGGCCACCGTGCTGGCCAAGGTCGAGTACTTCAACCCCGGCGGCTCGGCGAAGGACCGCATCGCCCGCAACATCATCAATGCGGCGGAACGTGACGGGCAGCTCCGTCCCGGCGGCACGATCGTCGAGCCGACGAGCGGGAACACGGGAGTCGGGCTCGCGCTCATCGCGCTCGAACGCGGCTACCGCATGGTCTTCGTCGTGCCCGACAAGTTCGACGGCGAGAAGGTCGCCGTGCTGCGGGCCTACGGTGCCGAGGTCGTCGTGACCGAGACGAACGTGCCTCCCGAGGACCCCCGCTCGTACTACAGCGTCTCGGACCGGCTCGCGCGTGAGATCCCCGGCGCCTTCAAGCCCAACCAGTTCGCCAACCAGAACGGACCGCGCGGTCACTACGAGACGACGGGCCCGGAGATCTGGCGCGACACCGAGGGTCGCGTGACGCACTTCGTCGCCGGCATCGGAACGGGCGGCACGATCTCGGGCACGGGACGGTACCTGCGCGATGTCTCCGACGACGCCGTGCGCGTCATCGGCGTCGACCCGGCGGGGTCGATCTACTCGGGAGGTCCGCTGCACGGCTACCTCATCGAGGGCGTCGGCGAGGACTTCTGGCCCGAGACGTATGACACGACCGTGGCCCACGAGATCGAGCGCGTCGACGACGCCGAGGCGTTCGCGATGACCCGACGCCTCGTGCGCGAAGAGGGGCTGTTCGTGGGCGGTTCGAGCGGCATGGCGGTCGTCGGGGCGCTGCGCGTCGCGCGCGACCTGCCCGCCGACGCCGTCGTGGTCGTGCTGCTGCCCGATCACGGGCGCGGCTATCTCAGCAAGGTCTTCGACGACGGGTGGATGCGCGAGCGCGGCTTCGACGTCACCGCCTCGACCCCCTCCGAAGCTTCGACCCCCTCCGAAGCGTCGACCCCCTCCGAAGGAGAACCCGCATGACCGACCACACCGACAACACCGGATTCGCCACGCGTGCAGTGCACGCCGGCCAGGCGTTCGACGAGGCCACGGGCGCGGTCATCCCGCCGCTGCACTTCTCGACGACGTACGCCCAGGACGGCATCGGCGGACTGCGCGGCGGCTACGAGTACGGTCGCGCCGCCAACCCGACGCGCACCGCGCTCGAAACCCAGCTGGCAGCCCTCGAGGGCGGCCCGCGCGCCCTGTCGTTCGCGTCGGGCCTCGCCGCCGAAGACGCCCTGCTGCGCGCCATCCTCAAGCCCGGCGACGAGGTGCTCATGGGCAACGACGTCTACGGCGGCACCTACCGCCTGATCGCCCGCATCTTCGGCGCATGGGGCGTCGGCGTGCGCGTCGTCGAGATGAGCGACCTGGCAGCAGTCGAAGCGGCGCTCGTCGAGCGGCCCGCCCGCATCCTGTGGGTGGAGACGCCGAGCAACCCGCTCCTCAAGATCAGCGACGTCGCCGAGCTCGCGCGGCTCGGTCACGCCGCCGGCGCCCTCGTCGTCGTCGACAACACCTTCGCCTCCCCCGCCCTGCAGCAGCCGCTCGCCCTCGGTGCCGACGTCGTCGTGCACTCGACGACGAAGTACATCGGCGGGCACTCCGACGTCGTCGGGGGCGCACTCGTCTTCGCCGACGAGGACCTCGCCGGCGAGGTGCAGTTCGTGCAGTTCGCCGCCGGGGCCGTCTCGGGCCCGATGGATGCCTGGCTCACGACCCGTGGCATCAAGACGCTCGATGTGCGCATGCAGCGGCACAGCCAGAACGCCCAGGCGATTGCGGAGCATCTCGAGGCCCACCCGAAGGTGCAGCGCGTGTACTACCCGGGGCTGACATCGCACCCCGGTCACGAGCTCGCCGCCCGCCAGATGTCGAGCTTCGGGGGCATCGTCTCGCTCTCGCTCGCCGATGCCGCGACGGCCCGTCGTTTCGCCGAGTCGACGAGCCTGTTCACGCTCGCCGAGTCGCTCGGCGGCGTCGAGTCGCTCATGAACTACCCCGACGCGATGACCCACGCGTCGGTGCGCGGCACCGAGCTCGCGGTGCCCGAGGACCTCGTGCGCCTGTCGGTGGGCATCGAGTCGGTCGACGACCTGATCGCCGACCTCGACCGCGCTCTCGCCACCCTCTGACCCTCCGCGCCCCGCCGTCCCCCCCGCCCCCGCCGCCCGTTGACTTGCGCCTTGTGCTGAGATCTTTCGGCGTGTCGGCGACAGAGGCCGCAAGTGGGCGGGTGGGGAACGGGGCGGGCGGATGCTGCTCCAACCACCACCGCCACCACCGCCACCACTTCCCTCCGTCCGTTGACTTGCGCCTTGTGCGGAGATGTTCCGGCGTGTCGGCGACACAAGCCGCAAGTGGACGAGGGGGAATGGGGCGGGCGGATGCTGCTCCACCACCGCCACCACCTCCCTCCGCCCGTTGACTTGCGCCTTGTGCGGAGATCTTTCGGCGTGTCGGTGACAAAGGCCGCAAGTGGACGGGTGGGAACGGGGCGGGCGGATGCTGCCGGTCAGCGCGGCAGCACGAGCGAGAGGGCGAACACCCACACGCAGATGAAGGCGAGCATGCCGAGGCTGTACTTGACGGATGCGCGCAGGATGTCGCCCTCGCGTCCGGTCAGGCCGACAGCACCCGCCGCGATCGCGATCGACTGCGGTGAGACGACCTTCGCGACCGTGCCGCCGGCGGTGTTCGCGGCGACCAGCAGCGTCGAGTCGACGTCGATCCGCTCGGCGGTGATGGTCTGCAGGTGCGCGAACAGGGTGTTGTTGTTGACGACCGAGCCGGTGATGAAGACGCCGAACCACCCGATGATCGGCGCGAAGAGCGGAAACAGCATGCCCACCGCCGCGAGCGCGTTGCCGATCGAGGCCGAACCGCCCGAATAGTTCGCGATGTTCGCGACGATCAGGATGAGCGCGATGAGCACGATCGGCCGCCACAGCTCGCGCACCGTCGCGGCGAACTGCGCGCCGAGCTGAGACGCCGACAGCTGCGGTGTCGTGAAGAAGGTGATGAGCACCGCGATGAGGATCGCCGTGCCCGTCGCATTGATCGGCGTGAGCGCCCAGGTCGTCGTCACCGCAGCCTCGGCGCCTTCGGGACGCACGACGCCCGTGATGCCGGGGATCGGCACGTTCACCACGAGCCAGGACAACGGCCCGTCCGCGGCGAAGAGCGACTTGAACCACGGGATGCTCCACACGAAGATCACCCCCGTGAGGATGTAGAACGGGCTCCAGGCGACGACGACGTCGCCGAACTCGTGCTTCTCGATGGCGGGCGGCTCGCCCCCGTCCTCGCGGTAGATGCGCTTGGGCTGCCACGCGCGGCCGATCGCGAAGATCGCGACCATCCCGAGCAGACCCGGCACGATGTCGGCGAGCTCGGGGCCGAGGAAGATCAGGATGCCGGCCTGCGTGCCGCTGTACACCGCGCTCACTCCGAGCGTCGCCGGCCAGGTTTCACGGATGCCGCGCCACCCGTCGAGGATCATGACGAGGATGAACGGCACGGCGAAGGTCAGCAGTTGCAGCACGACCACCATGTCGAGCGTGAGGTCCATCAGCTCGACCTCGCCGACCTGCGCACCGACGATCACCGGGATGCCGATCGCACCGTACGCACCGGCCGCCACATTCGCGACGAGCGACAGCATCGCCGCCTTGATCGGGCCGAACCCCAGCTGAACCAGCAGCGCCGCGCAGATCGCGATCGGCACGCCGAAGCCCGCCGCACCCTCGAGGAACGCGCCGAAGCAGAAGCTGATCAGCAGCACCTGGATCCGCTGGTCGGGGGAGATGCCCGAGATGCTCGCGCGGATGACCTCGAAGCGACCGCTCGCGACGGCCAGCTTGTAGAGCCACACCGCCATCACGATGATGTACGCGATGGGCCACACGGCCGTGAGGATGCCGAGCAGCCCCGCGCCAGCGATCGAGCCGACCGGCATCCCGAACGGCCACAGGGCGACGAGCACCTGCAGGGCGACGGCGATGAGCCCGGCGGTGATGCCCTTCAGCTTGAACACGACGAGGCACACCAGGAACACGAGGATCGGGGCGACGGCGAGCAGGGCGGACAGCCAGAGCTGTCCGGTCGGGTCGATCGACTGCATCCACATGGGCGGCTCCTGCTCTGGACGGTCAGCGCTGACCGCCACGCTAGCGGCGGCGCCGCCAGCGGGGGGAGACGGGACGAAGTCAGGCGCAAACACGACGTTCCGACGCCGTCCTCCCGTGCCGTGTGCAGGAAGCCCGCTCTCTCTGCCGCTCCGTGCACGGTGTGAGGCGGCTTCCGTCACACCCGGTTCTGCCCGTCGCACACCTGCCGCACCGCGGGCCGCGTGAGTACGCTCGGTCGCGTGGACCCCGTCGTCGCAACGCTCGTCATCCTCGTGCTCGCGGTCATCGGGTTCGTCAGCAACCGGGTTCCCCTCGGCGTCGTGGCGATCGGGGTGTCGCTCGCACTGTTCTTCACGGGCGTCCTCACGCTTCCGCAGGCGCTGGCCGGATTCGGCGACCCGATCGTGCTCTTCATCGCGGCGCTGTTCGTCGTGAGCGAGTCGTTGGATGCGACGGGGGTGACGGCGTGGGCGGGTCAGGTGGTGATGGGCCGGGCGGGCACAGGACGCCGACGGCTTCTGCTCGTCGTCGGTGTGCTCGTCGCCGTGCTCACGGCGTTCATCAGCCTCAACGGGGCCGTCGCCGCCCTGCTGCCGCTCGTGGTGGTCGTCGCCGCGCGTGCCGGCATCCCGACCTCGCAGCTGCTCATGCCGCTCGCTTTCGCGTCGCATGCCGGATCGATGCTGCTCCTGACGGGGACGCCGGTGAACGTCATCGTCTCGTCGATCGCCGCAGACAGCGGAGGACGCCGGTTCGGCTACTTCGAGTTCGCGCTGGTCGGGCTGCCGCTGCTGGCGGGCACCCTCATCATCATCGGATTGTTCGGCTCGCGGCTGCTGCCCTCGCGCAACGGCGCGCTCATGCCGACCGACCTGGCCCGGCATGCGCGGCTGCTGCGCGCGCAGTACGACGTCACCCTGGACACCGGCACGATGCTGGGGCCGGTCAACGGCGTGACCGAGGTCGTCGTGCCGCCGCGCTCTCCGCTCATCGGCGCGCGCCTGTGCACCGGCATGGCGACCCCGAGCGGCGACCTCGTGCTGCTCGCGGCGCGGCGGGGCACGGAGCATCTGACCGGACAGGACATCGTCGTGCAAGCCGGGGACGCCCTCTTGCTGCAGGGCACGTGGGACGACCTCGCGCGCCACACCGAGTCGCCGGCGGCATCCATCATCCCCGTCGACGCGCCCGCCCGGCTGCGACGCTCGGTGCCGCTGGGCAGACGCGCCCCGGTGGCCCTCGCCGTGCTCGCGG
Source organism: Microbacterium sp. NPDC055442 (assembly GCF_053644215.1). Classification (NCBI taxonomy): domain Bacteria; kingdom Bacillati; phylum Actinomycetota; class Actinomycetes; order Micrococcales; family Microbacteriaceae; genus Microbacterium; species Microbacterium sp. NPDC055442. The sequence goes on from NZ_JBSHLF010000005.1 coordinate 115,193, forward strand.
CGATGGTCGTCGCCCTGGCGACGGGACTCGTGCCGCCCGCCGCCGTCGCCCTGATCGCGGCCTGCGTCCTGGTGGTCACGCGCACGGTTCCGGTCGCGCAGGCCTATCAGGCGATCCCCTGGACGACGATCGTGCTCATCGCCGGCATGATCCCGCTCGCGACGGCGTTCATCCAGACCGGCGCCGCGGACCTGATCGCGGGCGGCCTGCTCGGGGTGATCGGCGACGGCGGCGCGCAGGTGGCGCTGCTCGCCCTGTGCCTGGTGACCGTCGTGCTCGGCCAGCTCATCAGCAACACCGCGACGGTGCTCATCGTCGCGCCCGTCGCCGTATCGATCGCCGCGACGCTCGACGTTTCGGTGCAGCCGTTCATGATGGCGCTCACGGTCGCCGGCGCGGCGGCGTTCCTCACGCCGATCGCGACGCCGGTCAACCTCATGGTGATGGAGCCGGGCGGCTACCGCTTCGGCGACTACTGGAAGCTCGGGCTGCCGCTGGTCGTGCTGTTCCTCGTGGTCGCGGTGCTCTACGTGCCGCTCGTGTGGCCCTTCTGACGCCGGTCGCGCCGCGGCATCCGTCGGTCAGCCGCCCAGCCCCGGCCAGATCTTCGGCATCGCGGTCAGGATCTGCTCGACGCAGATCGCGAGCAGGATGAGGCCGAAGAGCTTCTGGAAGATGTCCATGCCCGCGGGGCCGAGCGCTTTGGCCAGGTAGGGGCCGAAAAAGTAGATGATCGCCGTCGCGACGGCCGACACCAGCACGATGAGCAGCCCCCACAGGTAGTCGAGCAGGGCGGGGTTGTCCTTCGCGAACGCGATGACGAGGGCGATCGCGCCGGGGCCGGCGACGACCGGCATCGCGAGGGGAACGATCGCGGGATCGCCGTCGTTCTGCTTCGGCAGGATCGACCCGCTTCTGGTCATCATCGCCCAGGCGATCGTCGAGACGAAGAGGAATCCCGCGATCTTGAGCGAGGGCACGTTGATGCCGAAGAACTGCAGGATGAGCGAGCCGAGCACGAGCGAGACGGCGAGCACGGAGAACACGCCGACCCCCGTCATCAGCGCGACCCTCCGCTGCTTCGCGACCGTCATGCCCTCGGTGACGCTCAGGAAGACGGGCAGAGTCCCGACCGGATTGCAGATGGTGAACAGCGCAACCCCGGCCGTGATGAGCGCGGTCTCGTCGATGATCCGGTCCTCTCGTCGCCGATCACCCTAGCGAGGCGCTCCGAGTCGCGTCCACGCCTCCAACAGCACGCGGCGCAGGATCCGCTCGAACTCGGCACGGCCCGATCGCGGCGGCACCGTCCTGCAGTCGCACGGTCCAGGACGCAGAATGGGGGTGTGGGAGCCGATGACGTCGACGACATCGCGGCGGAGCTGTACGTCCTGCCGCCGGACGAGTTCACCGCGGCCCGCAACGCACGCGCGACGGGGCCGCACGCGAGGTCGGTGAAGGCGCTGCGCAAGCCCACGGTCGCGGCGTGGGCGGTCAACCTGCTCGTTCACGACGGGCAGCTCGCCGAAGCGGTCGAGCTGTCGGCCGCACTGCGCGACGCGCAGGACGACCTCGACGCGGCGGAGCTCGCGAAGCTCGGCCGCCAGCGCCGCGCGCTCGTCGCCGCCCTCGCGGGAGAGGCCGTGCGCCTCGCCGAACGGGCCGCGACGGCCGTCAGCGCCGCAGCACGCGACGACATCGAGAAGACCATCAATGCCGCGATCATGGATGCTGCCGCAGCTTCGGCCGTTCTGACGGGACGCCTCGTGAAGCCGCTCGAGGCGGGCGCGATCGGCGACCTCGCGGGCGCTGTCGGCGGGTCGCTCGCCGGTGTCCCGCAGCCGGCGCCTCGCGACGACCTCGCCGAGCGCCGTGCCCGCAAGGCGGCGGAGAAAGCCGCGCGCGAGGCCGAGCGGCTCGCGGGCGAGGCGGATCGGGAGCTCCGCCGTGCCGCCGCACAGCGCGAGAAGGCGCAGGAGCGCGTCGATCACCTGTCCGAGCGCATCGAAGACCTGCGGCGTGACCTGCACCGGCTCGAGGCCGACGCCGAAGCCGCCGACGAGCAGCTGCGCCTCCGCGACGCGGAGCACGCCGCCGCGGCCGAGCAGGCCCGCGCGGCCGAGAAGAAGGCGGATGCCGCGCGCGAAGCGCTCACCTGAACCGCCTCAGCGGGCATCGGGTGCCCCGATCCGCGGCACGTCCGGGCGGTGAGGGTGAGACGATCCGTGCCAGATCCGCGTGTCCGCGGCGCCGGTGCCGGGCTGCGCCCCGCCGGGCCGCCATGCTGGTGCTCACGTGCATCGGCACGGGCAGGAGGAACCATGGACTCCCATATCGTCGGCTTCGTCGCGGTCTTCGGTGCGATGTTCGCGATCGCCAATCCCTTCTCCGGCATCCCGTTCTTCCTCGGCTACACCGCGCCGCTCACGACATGGCAGCAGAAGCTGCTGGGCGCCGTGCTGACGGTCGCGACGGTCTGGGTCGGCGGCGTCATCGTGCTGTACGCGGGCAACGCCGTGCTCGGCTTCTTCGGGATCGACATCGCGGGACTGCGGGTCGGCGGCGGTTTCGTCATCCTGCTCTCGGGCATCGCGATGATGAACACGCACGCCGACGACACGAAGAAGGCGGGGCGCAGCCTGTGGCGGGTCGTCCACGACCTCGTCAAGCGCGGACACACGGCCGTGCACGCCGCGGCATCCGTGCACGCATCATCGACGGATGCCGCATCCTCACTCGCGACGAACGCGGTCAAGGGCGGGCCGGACGCCGTTTCGACGGCCGTGACGCAGGCGGTCGCGGGATGGGCGCCGCCGCCGCCCACGAGCGAGGAGTCCGCCGCGGGCCGGCGAGCCGCGTTCCTGACGCTCATGTTCCCGTTCGCGGTGCCGATGATCCTCGGACCCGGCTTCATGTCGACGATCCTGATCGCGACGGCCGACAACCCCTCGCTGACGGTGCTGCTGGCGCTCACGGCGAACGTCGGGATCGCGTTCGTCGTCTTCCTGCTCGCTACTCCGATCCGGGCCGTGCTGGGCACGTTCGGCATGAACATCCTGCTGCGCCTGGTCGGTCTCATCGTCATCGTGCTCGCGTTCGAGATCATGGCCGCGGGCCTCGTGAAGCTGTTGCCGGGTCTGGCCGGGGCGGCGAGCTGACATGTGCCGCTGGTTGGCCTATCTGGGAACGCCCGTCGCCCTCGAAGACGTGCTCGTCAAACCCGACCACTCGCTCATCGACCAGAGCCTGCTCGCGCGCGAGCTGTACCTGCCGGGCGCCGCGATGGCATCGCAGTTCCGCCGCCGGGCGTTTCCGACCAACGGAGACGGGTTCGGTATCGCGTGGTCGGGCCGCGGCGGCGCGCTCGGTCAGTACCGCCAGATCACGCCGGCGTGGGACAGCCGCAACCTCAGGGACCTCGCCGCCCACATCGAGTCGGGATGCTTCCTGGCCCATGTCCGCGCGGCGCCCGGCGGCACCATCTCGGAGCAGAACACGCATCCGTTCGTGCACGACGGGTGGATGTTCCAGCACAACGGCGAGATCAGCGGGTTCGATCAGGTGCGCCGTGAGCTGACGTTCGAGATCGATCCCGGTCTATACCCCCGTCTGCTCGGCACGACCGACAGCGAGGTGTGCTTCTTCCTCGCTCTCACCTACGGCCTCGCCGCCGACCCGGTCGCCGCGCTCACCCGCATGGTCGGTCGCGTCGAGCGGGCGCGGAAAGAGCACGGCATCGCGGAGCCGTTCCACGCCACGATGTGCGCGTCCGACGGTGATCGGCTCGTCGTGCTGCGGTGGACGAGCCCCGACGCGGGGCCGGCTCCCTCGCTCTTCCACAGCGTCGGGCCGGAGACGCTGCACGTGGCCACGGGTGTCGTCGAGCCGCTGCCCGCCGACGCTCAGATCGTCGTCTCCGAACCGCTCGAGCTGCACTGGAGCAGGCGGCACTGGCAGGAGGTGCCCGAGGCGACTGTCGGCGTCTTCACGCGAGGCGCGCCGCCGCGGTTCTCACCGCTCGTCGTCTGAGCGGACACGGCATCGCTAATGTGATGCCGTGGACGATCTCGAGCCGACGCTGCTGGTGATCCCGCTGCTCGCTGTGCTGGCTCCGATCCTCGCCCGAGGGCTGCACCGCTGGGTGCGCATCCCCATCGTCGTGTTCGAGCTCGTGCTCGGCATCGCGGTCGGTCCGAGCCTGCTCGGCTGGGCGCAGCCGTCGGCGTTCGTCGACACCCTCGCGCAGTTCGGCGTCGCGATGCTGTTCTTCGTCGCGGGGACCGAGATCGACGTCGCGTCCTTCCGCGGTCGCGGCGGCCGCACGGCGGGCGTCGGCTGGCTCGTGAGCCTCGCCGCCGGCATCGGCCTCGGCTGGATGATCGCGCCCGGCGAAGCCGCCGTCATCATCGGCGTCGCACTGTGCTCGACCGCGCTCGGCACGATCCTTCCGATCCTGCGCGATGCGCGCGAGCTGCGCACGCCGTTCGGCCGGGCGGTGGGCGCGGTGGGAGCCGTGGGCGAGTTCGGGCCGCTCGTGGCGATCTCGATCTTCCTCGGCGGACGCGACCCGGGGCTGTCGACCGTGGTCCTCGCCCTCTTCGCCGTCGTCGCGGGCGCGGCGATCTGGCTCGCGTTCCGTGTGCCCGTCGGAGCGATGCACCGCGCCGTGAACGCCACCCTGCACACGTCGGGACAGTTCGCGATCCGGTTGGTCTTCCTCGTGCTCGCCGCCCTCGTCGTGTTGAGCATCGTGCTCGACCTCGACATGCTCCTGGGCGCATTCGCCGCGGGCATCGTGTGGCGTCTCATGATGCGCGATGCCGCGCCCGCCGACCGCGAGGCGGTCGAGAGCAAGGTCGAGGGGGTCGCCTTCGGCTTCCTCATCCCGATCTTCTTCATCTACACCGGCATCACGTTCGACCTCGATGCTCTGCTCGCCGAGCCCCTGCTGCTCGCCGCCGTGCCGGTCACCGCTCTCGTGCTCGTCATCGTCCGCGGCATCCCGTCGATGTTCGCGGCGCCGGACGGGTCGTCCCGCCGCGACCGCGTCGCCCTGGGCCTCCTCGGTGCGACGGGACTGCCGATCATCGTCGCCGTGACCGCGATCGGCGTCGCCGAGGGCGTGCTCACGTCGGCCGCGGCATCGGTGCTCGTCGGCGCCGGCATGCTCTCGGTGCTCGTGTTCCCCCTCGTCGCCATGGCGCTGCGTCGCCCGCAGCCCGAAGAGACCGTCGTTCCGTCCGAGGTCGAAGCGTGAGCGTCGCGGCGATCCTCGCCGACGCGCGCCGGCGGCTGGCGGATGCCCCGCGCGAAGGGCTCGGCGAACAGGTCCACCCGCGCCGCATCCTCGGGATCGCTCGGGCGCCGCGGATCGTGCCGCGGGGTTCGGCATGGCGCGTGGGCGTGCTGCTGCTGTCAGAGGACGCGGTGTATGCCGTCGGCGACATCCTGCGGGCGCGCGAAGAGGTGCGCCGCGGATTCACGGCCGAAGCGCAGCGCCGCCGCGCAGCCCTGGCCGCGGCCGCCCGCCGCGGTGGATTCGCCGAGGGCGCGACCGTGCACATCGGCTGGCGGATGCTGGATCCTGTCGCCGTCGATACGGGTGGGGCCTCCGGCCCTCTCGCGATCGTCGATGGCGTGCCGAGCGTGAAGTGGAGCGCCTCCGGCGGCTACACGCCGCTGCAGGGCTACCTCGATGACCGCATCGCGCTGCTGCTCGACCACCCGCTCGATGGGTGACTCGCCACGTGTCAAGCCCCTGACCGCACGCGCGGGATTCCGTACGGTCGCAGGATGGCCGCTTCGTCGAAGGACCTCACCCGCCAGATCGCCGTCATCTCCGCGACCGTGTTCATGGTCATCTCCTCGCTCGCCGGCAGGGGGCTGATCGGCGACACCCCGGTCGAAGACGCGCAGGGCGGCGCGCTCGATTCCGACGCGACGCTGCTCACCCCCGCCTCGACGGCGTTCGCGATCTGGAGCGCCATCTACGTGCTGATGATCGGGTACGCGATCTGGCAGGCGCTGCCGAACCAGCGCACGCGCGAGAGGCAGCGTGCCATCGGTTGGTGGATCGCGCTGTCGGCCGTGCTCAACGGCGTCTGGATTCTGCTCGCCCTGTATACGACGCTGCTCGTGAGCGTCATCGGCATCGTCGCGCTGCTCATCGTGCTGTGCATCGCCTTCCAGCGCACGGTGGCCTATCCCGCCGAAGGCTTCCTCGATTCGTTCCTGACCGACCTGAGCGTGGGGCTGCATCTGGGGTGGGTGTCGCTCGCGACGGTGGCCAACGTGTCGGCCTGGCTCACCGAAGAGGGGCCGGCCGAGTGGGCTGATGCCGGAACGCCCATCGGGGTCGCCGTCGTGATCGTCGTCGGGCTGATCGGGCTCGCCGTCGCGTGGCGGTCGGGTTGGCATGTGTCCCCCGGTCTCGCCCTCGCGTGGGGCCTGGGGTGGGTCGCCTACAACCGACTCGCGCTCGAACCACGCGACACCGCGATCGGTGTGACGGCGATCATCGTCGGCGTCCTCGTGATCCTCGTACCGGTGGTCGCGACGCTCGCCAGCCGCGTCGTCGGCGCCCGCAACGCCGAGGCCTGAATCAGGCCGGCCCGAACCGTTTCGCGAACGCGCGCAAGAGACGCGGGGGCTCGGTGACGGATGCCGCCAGCACGCGCCCCGCGACGACGTCGTAGTCGTCGGTGTCGAAGTAGCCGTCGTCGCGGTACACCGCCATGCGATCCACGAGCGCGCGCGGGGTGAGTTCGGGGTGGAACTGCGTCGCATAGAGGTTGTCGCCGACGCGGTACGCCTGCACGGGGCAGGCCTCGTTCGTCGCGAGCAGGACCGCCCCCGGAGGGGCGACACCGGCGCCCTCCTTGTGCGCCGTGAGCGCCGTGAACCGGTGCGCGAGGCCGCCGAAGAGGGGGTCCGTCGCGCCGTCATCGGTGAGCTCGACGACCGTGGGGCCGGTGTCTTCGGGGTGTGCGCGGCTGACTTCGCCGCCGAGGAGCCGCGTCACGATGCCGATCCCGTAGCACGTGAACAGCGACGCGGTGCGGCCCTCGAGTGTGGCCTGCGCGAGCTCGGCGAGTTCGCGCTCGACGCGCAGCTGCGTGTCGGGCTTCGTCGATTCGGGGTCGGTCACGCTGAACGGACTGCCGCCGACGACGAACCCGCTGTAGCGCTCGAGGGCGTCACCGGGCAGGGGCGCCCCGACGAGGTCGTGCGAGTCGATGCCGTCGACATCGAGCCGTGCCCCGGCCCGGAACGACTCGTACTCGGCCTCGGCGGCCTCGCGCTGCGGCCGCACGCAGACATAGAGCAGAGGGGCGGTCGTCATGGCGCGAGTCTAGGTCGACCCGTGCGGGGTTGCGAGTCGGTCGCTGTGTCGCCGCACGGTGCTGCGGCGCGACCCTGAACAGTCCTGCACGTGAGCGTGCTGCGCATCCCGGTATAGAGAACCCCGTTCCGCGCTGCTCGGACCGATGTATCAGACTCGGGGTTTCGTGCTCTGGATCGGTGTGGACACAATGGGCGTCATGACGCACACCGGCTCCGAGGCATCCGCCCCTTCGACCGAGCCGAGTCGCTGGGAGCGCGCCGCCGACCTCTTCGAGAGGTGGCGGGCGGGCGATCGTCGCGCCATGGACGATCTCGTGCGCCTCATGACACCGGTGCTGTGGCACGTCGTGCGTGCGTACGGCCTCGAACGCACGCTCGCCGAAGACGTCGTGCAGACGGCCTGGCTCACGCTCGTGCGCCGTCACACGACGATCACGCAGCCGCGCGCCGTCGCCGGCTGGCTGACGATGTGCGCGCGCCGCGAAGCATGGCGGGTGAGCAGACTGCACAGACGAGCGGATGCCACCGATGCCGACACCCTCGAACCGCACCTGCCGACGGGGGAATCCGCCGAGCGCACGGCCGTGCGCGACGACGAGACCCGCCGGCTGTGGGCGGGCGTCGGCTCGCTCGATGAGCGATGTCGCCGGCTGCTGCGCGTCGTGGCGTTCGAGGAGCGCCCCGACTACGCGCGCATCGCCGAGGACCTGTCGATGCCGGTCGGATCGATCGGGCCGACCCGACAGCGGTGCCTCGGCAAGCTCCGCAAGAAGCTCGAGGGCGAAGGATGGGGAGAGGGCCGTCATGGCAACTGAGGATCTCGCCGCGGACGCGGCACTGTTCGCACGACTGCGCGGCGTGTGGGAGGCCGTCGATCCCGCACCGGCCGACCTCGTCGACCGCATGGTCGCGGCCGTCGCGGTCGAGGACCTGTCGCACGAGTACGCGCTGCTGACCCTCGTCGAGGCGTCGGAGCCCGCAGCCGTGCGCACCGGGAGCGACGCCTCGACGCTGCAGTTCAGCGACGGCACGACGACCGTGCTGCTGCACGTCACCAAGGCGGCCGGGCAGACCCGCCGCATCGACGGCTGGGTCGACGTTCCCGCACTCGCCGTGCGGTTGGTCCAGGATGGACACGAGGAGACGGCGCAGTCGAGCGAGCACGGACGGTTCGCCTTCGCCGACGTCGCCGCCGGCCTCTGGCGGCTGCGGCTCGCGGTGAAGGATGCCGCGGGCGACATCCGCGACTTCCAGACCCCGCAGTTCGAGGTCTGACCCGACGAAAGGCGTGCTCATGGCGGACGACCCCGGCTTCCGGTCCTGGCGGGAGCGTGAGGCGGCCGCGCTGCCTCGCGGTGTCGCGCTGGATCCGCGGCGCGATCCGGTTCCTGGGATCCCGGCCTTCGGCACGGTGTACGCCGCGGGGCACCTGATCATTTCGGGCGAGCCCGGCGACGCGCACGCGGTGCTGCGGGAGGCCGCCGCCGAGCTCGGCTGGGACGTCGAGCTCGAGACCATCCGCAAGAACGGCGAGCAGCTCACGCGGGCCCGCATCGTGCAGGCGCCCAACCCGCAGCGCGACGACGAGCCCGTGCCGCCGATCGACGCGTGGCGGCTTCTGCAGCACGCGCGCCGACGTGCGCTCGAGCCGCGCCGCAAGAAGCGAGGAAAGCGCGACGAGGACCCGCAGCTGGCCGACGCGAAGCGCCGCATCTCGCTCGCGGCATCCCGATCCCTCGATCGCTCGGTGCGGGAGCGGACCGCCGAGTCCGAGCGCGACGCCATCACGGGCGACGCGGCCCTGCGCCGCACGGGTCTGGACCACGTGCTCTCGGTCGCGCCGATCGGACTCAACCCGCACGGCAAGACGAACCCGCACGGCAAGACCAATCCGCACGGCAAGACGAACCCCTCGGGCACCGACGGATACGCCTATCCGGGCACGGGCGGCCTCGAGGTCGTCGATTACATCGGCCCGGCACCCGTGCGCACCCGGCCGCTCGCCCGCGGCGGGCGCCGCCCCGTCATCGCGTACTTCGACACGGGATGCGGCGTGCACGACCCGTGGCTGCCGCCCGAGACCGGATCCGGCGACATCGTCCGGCGACGTGTGCCGTCGCCCACGCGCCCGGGCGAGGTGATCGGCGTCGAGGACCCGCTCACCGACCCCGAGGTGTACGGCGATCAGACCGGTCCGCGCGACGGCTACCTCGACGACGCGGCCGGCCACGGCACGTTCGTCGCCGGCATCCTGCGGCAGGTGTGCCCCGAGGCCGATCTCGTCTCGATCCGGGTCGCCGACAGCAACGGCACGGTGCTCGAGAGCGAACTCATCGACGCGGTCGAAGAGCTCGCGGTGTGGGCCGAGAGCAATCCGCTCGACGTGGTCAACCTGTCGCTCGGCTACTACCACGAGACCCCCGAGGACGGCCTGTTCTCACTGCGGCTCTATGACGCGCTGCGGCGCCTGCGCGCGCTCGGGGTCATCGTCGTGTGCTCGGCGGGCAACGACGCGACCGACCGCCCGACCTTTCCCGCGGCGCTCTACGGCTGGGGCGACACCGATCTCGGCATCACCGAGAAGAAGGGGCTCGCGCGGCACCTCGCGGTGGGGGCGCTCAATCCGCAGCGCACGTCGGTCGCGCTGTACAGCAACATCGGCCCGTGGGTGAACGCCTACGGACGCGGCACTTCGGTGCTCAGCGCCTTCCCCGCCCTGATGGGCGGCGTGCAATCGGGGTCGAGCGCCGACCTGCTCGGTCGCCGGCGGCAGAGCCTCGACCCCGACGACTACTCGGCGGGATACGCGATCTGGAGCGGCACCTCGTTCGCCGCGCCCTACGTCGCGGCCCGCATCGCGACGGCGCTCGTGCCCGGGCTCATGGCGAACTCCGCGCACAAGCCACGCGACATCGTCGGGAAGGCGCTCGCCGAGATCGCGGCCGAGGACGGCTCGCGCATCGAGCCCTGACGATGCGCGGCCCGCCGCGACGGGCCATCATGTGAAGGTGACCGCGAGCGCCGAAGACCTCTCCGCGCGCGGTGTCGAGCTCGTCAACGCGGGCCGGTACACCGCGGCCCGGGCGGTGCTGGCGGATGCCGCGGCCGCGGCCGCGCGCGACGGCGACAGCGACGTGCAGGCCAGGGTGACCGGCACGACGGCGTACCTGCTCGCGCGACTCGGAGATGTGGACGGCGGCGTCGCGCTGTGCCGCCAGGCGATCGCGCGCACCGACCTCGGCGAGGACACCCGCGCGATCCTCGCGGGACAGATGGGTGCGCTCGAGCTCGAGCGAGGCGCGCTGGACAGCGCCGTCTCCTGGCTCACCGACGCGATCGACGCCCTCGACGGCGACCCCGTGCGCTCGGCCAACATGCGGATGAACCGCAGCGTCGCGGACATGCAGCGAGGACGGTGGGAGGCCGCCGCCGACGATCTGCACTGGGCCGAAGCCGCCTACCGGGCGGCAGGTCGCGCGCTGGAAGCCGAGCAGGCGGTGCACAACCGCGGCTATGTCGCGATGCTCTCGGGCGACCTCGTGACGGCGCTGTCGCTCATGCAGTCCGTCCGCGAGCCGCTCGACGGGGAGTCCGACTTCTGGGCGGCCGTCAATGAGCTCGACCACGCCGAGGTCCTGCGCGACGCGGGGTTGCAGACCGAGGCGGAGCACGCGCTCGCGAACGTCGTGCATGTCCTCGGCCGGCACCGCGCGCCCGGCGAGCGCGCTCGTGCCGAATACCAGCTCGCCCGCTCGCTGCTCGATCACGATCCGGCGCGCGCGGCGGCCGTCGCGCACGCATCGGCGCGCCGGTTCCGAGGGCAGGGCAGTCACGCCTGGGCGGCGCGTGCCGACGGGATCCGGCTGCGCGCCCGGCTGTCGCACGGTCGGCTCGACCGCGCGGGGACGCCGCTGACGCCCGGTCGTCCCCCGTCCCCGGTCGCCGTCGCGGCGGTCGTCGAGGCGCTCGAGACGCACGGGTTTCCGCACGACGCCGCCGCGCTGCGCCTGACCGCGGCGCTGGACGCGCTGCGACGTGGTGGGGACCCCGGCATCCGCGGTCCGCGCCTGCGCGCCGGCACACCGCTGGACATCGCGATGCTGTCGCACGAAGTCGCCGCCGAGCGCGCCCGGCGCGCGGGTCGCGAGAGTGACGCGCGACGGCGCGCGGCGCAGGGCATCGACCTGCTCGAACAGTCGCAGCGGCTCGGGGCGAGCCTCGAGCAGTCCGGCTCGATCGCGCGGCAGGGGCTCGGCCTCATGATGACGGGGCTCGCGTCGGCGTTGCGATCGGGTCGACCCGACATCGTGTTCGAGTGGTCCGAGCGTTCGCGACACCTGCACACGCAGGTCGTGCCGCTGCGACCGCCGCCCGATCCCGTGCTGGCGTCCGAGCTCGAAGAGCTGCGCCGCATCCGTCTCGCGGACCCGGACGGCGATTGGCTGACCGATGCGCGCGTCGACGTGCTGCGCGCTCGCGCGCGGGAACGGCAGTGGGCCCGAACGCGCACGGCCGCCGTGCACGACCGCGTCACGCTGGGCCGCGCGCAGGCGGCCCTCGACGAGGACACCGTGCTCATCTCGTTCGTCTTCGACGGGCGGGCGTTCGTCGCTCTCGTCGTCGATCGCGATTCGGCCCGGCTCGTCGACATCGACGCATCGCGCGTGCGGACCGCGATCGAAGGTCTGCGCGCCGACCTCGACGTCTCGGCGGCGGTGCGATCGGGCCCCATGGCGGCCGTCGTGCAGCAGGCGCTCGCCGGGCGACTCGAGCAGCTCTCGCACGAGACCGTCGGGCGGGCATTGGCCGGTGCACGGGATCCGGCGCGCGTCGTGCTGACGGCGCCCGGGCTGTTGGCCGGGATTCCCTGGACGATGCTGCCCGCCATGCGGGGGCGCGCCCTCACGATCGCGCCTTCGGCGTCGCGCTGGGTGGCCGAGTCGGCGGCGCGCCCTCGCCGCGCGGCGCGGGCCGTGTTCGCCGCCGGTCCGCGCGTCGCGCGCGGTGACGAAGAGGTCCTCACCGCCGCCGGCACGTGGGGCGAGCACGTCGTGCTGCACGGCGCCGAAGCGACGGTCGCCGCCGTCACGGCGTCGGCGACGACCGCCGACGTGCTGCACATCGCCGCGCATGGCCGGCATGCCGCCGACCATCCCCTCTTCTCGGGTCTCGAGCTCGCCGACGGCACCCTGTTCGGCTACGACGTCGACCTCATCCCGGACGTGCCGCAGACGGTCGTGCTGTCGGCGTGCGAAGTCGGCCGCTCGACGGTGCGCTGGGGGGAGGAGGCGGTCGGCATGACGCGTGTCTGGCTGCACGCCGGCGCGCGGGCCGTCGTCGCGGCTCCCGTCGCCGTCGCCGACGACGTCGCGTGCGAGGTGCTCGGCGCGATGCACGCGGGCCTCGCGGCGGGTGAGACACCCTCGGCGGCGCTCGCGTCGGCGACGTCGCGCACCGGCATCCTCGCGCCCTTCCAAGTGCACGGGACGGGATTCTGAGAAATTTTCTCGGCGGCATGTATCAGCGCGACATGAGGGTGCTCTTCTCATAGCGGACGGTCTATGCCGACGAGACGCAGGGGTTCTCGTCGTCGGGGGCACCGAAGACACTGGGGCGCACGTTCGTGCGTGTCGTCGGAGGCCGATCCGTCGGGGGATGTCGCGGTTCGGATCCGCTCGCGACATCCCCCGGATCACTTGACCGCGAGACTGCAACGGCACGCCGAGACAGCGGGTGAACCCCGCAGTCTCGGCCGCCCGTTGCAGTCTCGCGGCCGGTGCTCCGGCCGGGGCTCCGGCCGGGGCGGGCGGAGCCTCACCACGGGGGAGGGCGCAGGCCAAGGGTGCGGGCCCCTCGCTACGGGCCGGGCCCCGACCCACGGGCCGGGCCCCGCGCTACGGGCCGGGCCCCGCGCCATGTGCCGGGCCCCTCGCCACGTGCCAGGGCGCCGCGCCAGGGGTCAGGAGCGGGACGAGTTCGCCGTGCGACCGCGCACGATGCCGACGAATGTCTCGACCGACGGCGTCGTGCGATCGGCGACCCAGGCCAGGGCCACGGTCGAGGCGGGTCCGTCGCGCAGGGGGCGCGAGGCGGCATCCTTGCGCTGGTGCAGCCGGGCGAGCGACATCGGCACGACGAGGACGCCGACACCCGCGGCGACCGTCGCGATCGCGTCTTCGGTCGTCGCCGGAGCCTCGAAGGCCGGCGTGACGGCATCCGGCACCGTGACGCGCAGTACATCGTCGAGGGGCGTGATCACGACCTCGCCCGCGAGGTCTGCGAGGGTCAGCTCGTCGGCCGCCGTGAGATGGGACTCGCTCGAGGAGACGACGACGGGCACCTCGTCATAGAGCGCGATGACGTGCAGCCCGTCGCGGTCGATCGGCAGTCGCACGAGCGCGGCGTCGACCTCGCCGGCGATGAGCGCCGCGCGCTGGTCGGCGACGGCCAGCGGTACGAGGTCGATCGGTTCATGCGGCATCCGCTCGATCCAGCGATCGACCCACGTGCCGGGCGTCGCGCCCGGGATCATCCCGAGGCGGAAGGGGTCCGTCGAGACCGGGCGGGCCGGAGCGACCTGCGCTCGGGACTCACGAGATGCGGATGCCGCGCGCTTCGACTTCGGCGCCGGCTTGCGCCCATTCCCTCGGGCCTTCGCGCCTTTCGCCATGTGCTCCAGCGTATCGCCGGGGTCCGCCGCATCCTTCCGCGGCGTCGCGAAGAGAGATCAGCGCGGGGACTTCTCGCCGCGGTAGTCGATCGCGCTGGCGGTGAGCGGTGTGGCGAGAGCCGCCGAAACCAGCAGCACTCCGAGGACGAAGAGCACGCCACCGAACTCGGGGATGTTGAACGACAAGCCCATGACGTACATTCCGCCGATGAGCAGGATGAAACTCAACGCAAACAACATCGCGCCACCTCCCTTGGTGATCCTCACTCTAGGGCCGGCGCCCTGTTGAGGCCACCCCGTATCGACGCCGTCACGGACAGTGCATGAGCGGCTTTGGCCCCGACCGGTCGAACGTGTGCTGATTCACGGGGTGACCGCACAGCGGGCACGCCCGCTCGGCCCGAACGGCGGCGCTCGGCGGCGGCGTCGTCTCGTAGGGCCCCACCGAAGCGGGACCCGCGTATCGGATCAGCTTCGAGTTCCACCACGCGTACCAGCCGCCGGCCTCTTTCACCCGCTGTCGGAGCGGACGCCGCGGCTCGGGTCGGTCGGTTCTCTCGCTCATGATGCTTAGTGTACTAATCATCAGGGTGCGATACAATCCGGGCATGAGCTCCCCGTCTACGGACGTCGCCGACGACCTTCTCCTGCTCGAGAACCAGCTGTGCTTCGCGATCGTGACGGCGGCACGCAACATCGTCGCGCTCTATCGGCCCGTGCTCGAGCCGCTCGGTCTCACCCACCCCCAGTACCTCGTCATGCTCGCGCTCTGGGAGCGCTCGCCGCGCTCGCTGCGCGACCTGGCAGAAAACCTGGCCATGGAGCCGGCGACGCTGTCGCCCCTCGTGAAGCGCCTCGAGGCGCAGGGGCGGGTGGCGCGCTCGCGCCGTCCCGAGGATGAGCGGATGCTGGACATCACTCTGACCGAGTCCGGTCGTGCGCTGCGGGCTCAGGCGCTGCGCGTCCCGGAGCAGATTCTCGAAGCGGTCGGGATGGACGTGGCCGACCTCGTGCGGCTGCGCGACGGGCTCGTTCCCTTCGCCGGTCGCCGCCGGTCGGACTGACGGCTCGCACGGGGGCGTGGGCGCTGCTTGCTCCCGGGGTCGTCGTGATGCTCAGCGCGTCGATCGCGGCGACGTTCACCGACCCGCTGACGTGGCGGGCGATCCTCGTCATCTCTCTCGCTGCTCGCGATCCTCGTGGGAGCATCGCGGCGTCTCGCGGCGCCGTTCCTCATCGGAATCGTCGTGCTGCCGGTCGAGAACGTCTTCGCGTTCGCCGTCCAGATCGGACGCGGGATGCGTCGATGCCGTGGTGGATCACCCTCGCGGTCGTCGGCGCCGTGCTGCTCATCATCGCGGTGACCTACGACCGTCGCGCCGGCGTGCAGGCGGGTCTGGCCGCACGGCTGCGCGAGCTCGCCTGAGATGCGGGTTCGGGTCAGGACACCGCCCCGAACGCGGGGGCAGAGCAGGCCGGAACCGCGGCGACGGCGGGTCGGGATCAGGCCGCCAGGCGCAGGCCTCGCTGGTCGGTCGCGACGCGCTCGCCGTCGGCGATCGTCTCGTCGTCGCCGATGAGTGACCCCACGGCGACCCGGGCACCGATGCCGACCTGCGTGCGGATGCCGATCTTCGCGCCCGCGCCGATCGCGGCACCCGTGCAGATGTGCGCGTGCGGCGCGATCTGCGCCTCTGGGCCGATGACGGCATCCGTCTCGACCCACACTCCGCGGCTGACGCGTGCGCCGGCCGCGATCTGCACACCCGGTTCGACATACGCACCCGCCTCGACGACGGCCGACGGGTGCACCTTCGCGCCGTGCGCGACGAGTCCCCGGCCGTTGACGTGCTTGCGGTAGCGCAGCACTTCTCCGTGGTCGTTCTCGATGTCGATGTAGTTCTTGCCCACAGATCCCTCCCGATCAAGCGAACAATGACATAACCTCGCCGAGCCCCGTTCCATTCCCGCGTGGCATACTTCGCCCGTGGCGGACATCGAGATGGCGACGATTCCGGCGGGATCGGTCGTCCTGCACGATGCGCGCCGTACCCGGCGGTGGAGCGTCGCCCTCGAGCCGTTCGAGATCGGGGTGTATCCCGTGACGCAGGCGCAGGTGGCCGAACTGCTCGGCGAGACGGCGACGCAGCCGCGGCGTCCGGCCGTCGAGGTCAGCTGGTTGCGCGCCGTGCGACTGTGCAACGCGGCATCCGAATGGGAGGGCTTCGATCCCGCCTACACGTTCGACGGCGAGCAGGTCACGTGGCACGTCGACTCCGACGGCTACCGGCTGCCGACCGAGGCGGAATGGGAGTACGCGTGCCGTGCGGGCTCGACCGGCGCCCACTACGGCCCGCTCGCGGACGTCGCCTGGACCGCGGCCGACGGCGTGAGCTCCCCGCAGCCGGTCGGCGGGCGGCATCCCAATCTCTTCGGACTCTTCGACACGCTCGGCAACGTGTGGGAATGGTGCTGGGATCTGCTCGATCCCGCGCGCTACGACGACTACCGCGTGTTCCGCGGGGGCGGATTCGCCGACGACGCGTGGAGTGTGCGGGCGTCGGTGCGGCGCGGCGGCGCGCCCCGGATGCACCACGACGATGTCGGATTGCGCTTCGCGCGCGGCGGCTTCGACGGGACCGACGCGGCGCAGGGATGGTCGGCGCGTGTCGACGACGAGCGGGCCTCCCTCGGAGGGCCGCTGCCGCCGGGATGGACACCGCGGCGCTGAGTCGGTGCGGTGGCGTCGGGGTCATCCAGTCTTGCGGTCGCGCTTCTTGGCGACGAACTGCCCGAGAGTGAGCCCCTTCAGCAAGTCTGCGGGCGCGATGTCCTGCGCGACGGCGATGCGGACGAGGGTGTGGATACTCGGCGTGGCGTGATCGCGCGCGTGCCTGCGGAGGAGTCGATCCCGGTGCGCATGTCGTGCGTCTTCTTGTGGCGCCGTCGAATCTGGGCGATTTGCCGACCGATGTGTGCGGCGGCGGATGACGGGTCTCGAGCACCCGTCACGCGTGGTCACCCTGGGGTGTTTGTGCCAGGGCGGCTCCAGCGGGTGCTGATGCCTCTCGGCCTCCTCTCGATAGAAGGGGGGGGCCGATGGTCGACGAACAGCTGGTGAAGTCGCGTCGGCGCGTGCAGATAACGGTGGGGTTTCACGCCGCTGCCGACTTCGTCCACACCGGCGCCGCTCGAGGAGTTATCCACAATGCATGGGAACACCGCTTCGAATGTCGGAGGGTGTGGTCATACTTGTGGCATGAGCTTCCTCGAAGATCTTCGCGACAGGGTCGAAAGGCTCGCCGTGTTCGCGGAGCTCGATGTGGCCACTGCCGAGCTGCCGGCATCCGCGACCCAACTCAGCGATTCTTCCGTGCGCGACCTGCTCTCCGAGGCGACAGGACTCATCAAGCAGGCGACCACTCTGCAATCGATCCTGGCAGGCATCGCCTCTGCGCGGTCCGGGCGCGAACGAGGGCACAAGGGCTTCACGCAAGAGACCGGGCATCGTAACGCGGTGGAGTTCATCCGCGACCTGACCGGCACGACGCGCGGCGAGGCGATCCGCGCCGTCAAGGTCGGCGAGGCCCTGCTCGACGGGGCCGGAGTGCCGGGCGACTCGACTGATGCTCCCGATCCGGATGCCGCACCCGCCACTCCGTCGTGGCATCAGCCGCTGAGCGACGCACTGCTGGGCGGGCTGCTCTCCACCGCGCAGCACCATGCGATCCGAGGTGGTCTCGGCGAGCCCCCGCAGATCGATGGTCGCGACTGCGCAGCGGTGGTTGACGTGTGGCGGGCGGCGGCGCGCGAGCTCGCACTCGAAGCCGCCGAGTGCACGGTCGAAGACCTCGGCGCCCGTGCTCGGTCGCTGCGAGACATGCTCGATCCGGCCGGCGCCGAGGAGCGCTTCGCCGCGAGGTACGCCAAGCGATCGTTCCGGTGGTCGACGACGTCCGACGGCCAGCGGCAGGCGCACATAACGTTCGACGACGAGATGGGCGAGTGGGTGCGTGGCGTGATGGATGCTGCGCTGTCGCCCCGCCGCGGTGGCCCGCGCTTCGTCGCGGCAGATGAGAAGGCCGCGGCCGACGCACTCGTCACCGATCCGCGCACGAACGAGCAGCTCGCCTATGACTTGTTCACCGATGTCCTCCGCGCTGGAGCGCTGGCCAACGCCGACGACGTCTTCGGCGTGAAAGAAGCCGGCGTGCGCCTCGTCGCGATCCAGGATGCCGTGTCGGGTGACGCGTCCCAGCGTGATGCCTTCGACCGACTGCGCACGACTGCTCACACCGAGGACGGACTCCTCACGCTCCCCGGATCGGTGCTCGATCGGGCGCTCTGCGTGAATGGATCCGTGAATCTGACCGTCGACACCTCCGGCAACCCGCTGGATGTCGGCCGCGAAGCACGCCTGTTCACCCGGAAGCAGCGGATCGCGCTCGCCGTGCGAGACGGAGGGTGCTTGTGGCCCGGATGCGACAGGCCTCCCGCCTACTGTGAGGCGCATCATTGCGAGCACTGGGCCGACGGTGGCCGGACCGACTGCACGTCGGGTGTACTGCTCTGTCGCTTCCACCATCTGAACCTGCACAACGGCGGATGGCGTATCGGACGAGCTGATGGCGGCTTCGTTCTGCATCTTCCACCGGGTATCGCGGGCGAACCGATACCGCTCCGATCGAGATCGGCGCTGCGATGGCTCTGGGATCCGCCACCCGAACGGACTGGCTGGCGAGAGGCGGCGTAGCGCGGATGGCGCCGTGATTCGGCAGGGCGATGGGCGGTGTCTGGCGGCACCGACTTCGCTTCCGCGTTGGTCAGGTTCTGCAACCCGGCCTGCAGCGTCCGCCGGAACGCGCCGGGGTGG
This sequence comes from Microbacterium sp. NPDC055442, assembly GCF_053644215.1. Lineage (NCBI taxonomy): Bacteria > Bacillati > Actinomycetota > Actinomycetes > Micrococcales > Microbacteriaceae > Microbacterium > Microbacterium sp. NPDC055442. The sequence goes on from NZ_JBSHLF010000005.1 coordinate 134,080, forward strand.
GCGAGGTCGGGATCCGGATCGGGATCGGGATCGGCGAGGACTTCACCGAGCGGAGTCGTCGGGACAGACCTGGTTGTGGGTCATCGTGGGATCTCTGCTGTGCTTCTTGCCGGAAACAACTGGTCATCCACGATGGCCCTTCGACGTCACCGGCGACGAGAGCCCCCGCAGGAAGTGGCAACACGCTCTGGGGGCTCGCCCGGCGACGGACGGGTCGAGCGGTGGTTGTCTGGACGGGCGGCGACGGACGGGGCAGGCGATGCGTGACAGGGCGAGGGGTGCGCGGGCACGGCGGCGTATGCGACGCAGTTTGCTCCGACGATGTTCAGGTCTGGCAGACGGGGCACCAGAAGACGTTGCGCTGCGGATCGAGCGATGGCTGTTTGGACGGAGGGCGACTGACTGGGCAGGCGATGGCTGTCTGGACGGGCGGCGACTGACAGGGCGAGCGATGCCTGACAGGTCGAGCGATGCGCGGGCACGGCTGGCGTATACGATGCGGATCCTTCCGACGATGTTCAGGTCGGGCAGACGGGGCACCAGAAGACGTTGCGCTGCGGGTCGAGCGATGGCTGTTTGGACGGAGGGCGACTGACTGGGCGGGCGTTGGCTGTCTGGACGGGCGGCGATTGACGAGGGTCGCGATGCCTGACAGGCGAGCAATGCTCGGGCACGGCTGGCGTATGCCGCGCGGACCATTCCGACGATGCTCAGGTCTGGCAGACGGGGCACCAGAACACGTTGCGCTCGCGGGGCGCGTCGGCGCCTAGCGTCGTAGCGAGGATCGCGGTGCCGCAGCGGCGGCACGGGGAGTTCTCGCGCCGGTACACCCAGGTGCGGCGCCCGGGGCGCGCGTCGCCCGTGAAGGTGCGCGCGGAGCGGTCGCGATTCGCGCGCAACATGCGGACGCCCGTGTCGATGAGCGCAGCGGCATCTGTCTCGTTCGCCGGGGTCATCGGCAGGATGCCGCGGACGAACAGCATCTCGTTCGCGTACACGTTGCCGAAACCGGCGACGTTTCGCTGGTCGAGGATCGCGACGTGCACCGGACGAGAGTCGGCCTGCACCCGCCGTGCCGCCTCGACGGGATTCCACTCGGCCGAAAGCGGGTCGGGGCCGAGATAGCCGATGAGATCGTCTTCGCGCGCCGTCGGCACGACCTCGATCTCGGCGAGGTCGAATCCGACCGTCTCATACCCGGCGGTGCCGACCACGGCCCGCGCGCGGAAGCCGGGTGCGCGCCAGCGCTCGCCACGGCGGTACACGTGCCACTCGCCTTCCATCTTCAGGTGCGAGTGAAGCGTCCAGGGGCCGATGCGGTGCAGCAGGTGCTTTCCCCGCGGGACGACCCCGTGCACCGTCAGCCCCGAGAGGTCGATCGTCGCGGCCTGCGGTACGCGCAGCTCGAAGCGCGTCACTTCGGCACCGGCGAGCACATCGTTCAACCGTCGCGCCGCGCGGAAGACGGTGTCGCCCTCAGGCACGCGTCGCCTGCCGTGCGGCGTCGCCCGCCGTGAGGCGGCGCAGCGTCAGCCCCCGGGGGGACTCGACGAAACCCGCCTCGCGCAGCAGACGGCCCACCGTCGTGCCGAACACGAGCGCACCGTTGACCTGCTCGATCGTCAGAGTCTCGAGCCGGCGCGCCCGCGCCGTCGCCGCGAGCTCGCGGGTCGCGGCCGCCAGCGCCTGCTCGTCGCCGGTGAACGCCAATGCCGACTTGCCGCCGCGTTCGAGATAGAGCGCGAGCGCACCGTCGACGAGCACGACGAGCGCGCCGGCTTTGCGTCCGGGACGATGCGAAACCCCCTCGAGCGCGGGCCACGCGAGCGCCGCTCCGTACGGGTTCGCCGGATCGGTCGCCGCGAGCGCGATGGCCCGCAGAGGCGGAGGGTCGGACAACCCGGCGAACTCGCGCAGCCGATCGACGGTCGCCGAGGCGGCGAACTGCGCGGCGCCGAGCTTCTCGATGACGTATCCCCGCCGGCAGTGCCCCGCCTCTTCGAAACCGGCCAGCACGCGGTACACCTGCGCGAACCCGCCCGGCACCCCCTCGGACTGCACCGACCCGCGCGTGACGACCCCGTACCGGTCGAGCAGCAGGCTCGCGGTCGCGGTGGCCCGCAGCGTCGGATCCGCCTCGGCGCCGGGCAGCAGAGACCATCGACCGCCGAGGGCGGGGGGCCGCGGCGGCACGGATGTCGCGAGCGTGCGCGAGGCCGCCCCCCGGTAGAGGCGCGCACGCGGTGCCCGGCGCGCGACCCGGTGGGTCTGCGCACCACCGCCCAGGAGCGTGCGCACCGGCGAGAACGTGTCGTTCGTGATGCGCCCCGCCCACGTGAGGCTCCACAGCGCGTCGATGACCGACTGCTCGTTGGCAGCCCCCGTGCGCTGCGTGAGCTGGCCGGCGAAGTACGCCCCGCCCCCCGAGAGAGCGTGCAGCAGCTGATCTTCGAGCGACCCGGGGGCGACATCGTCTTCGGGAAGGGCGAGAGTCAGGGATGCGGCATCCGCGGGGTGCAGCGCGATCCAGCCGTCGCGACCCGGCAGCGTGCCGTGGCCGGACCAGACGACTTCGCCCGAGGAGGTGAGCTCGTCGAGCATCGTGGGCGTGTAGTCGGAGACGCGGGCCGGCAGGATGAGCGACTCCCACGCACTGGCGGGGATCGGCACGCCCGCGAGCTGCTCGACGACGGCGGCGACGCCGTCGACGCCCTCGAGGGGACGGGCGACGTGCTGCCACACGGGAAGGAACCGCGCGAACGCGTCGGGCGGCACGGGCTCGACGCTTCCGCGGATGGCGGCGAGCGAGCGCATCCGCAGACGTCGGAGCACGCCCACGTCGCACCACTCGAGGTCGTCTCCGGCGGCCTCGATCCTCGCCTCCGCCGAGGCCTCGGGAAGGAAGTACCCGCTCGTGACCCGGCCCTGCGACTCGAGCCGCTGCAGCGTGAGGCGGGCGACGGCCGAGCCGATGCCGAGCCGCCGGGCTGCGGCATCCGCGGTGAACGGGCCGTGGGTGCGAGCGAAGCGTGCGATCAGGTCGCCGAGCGGGTCGGGCAGCGGTTCGAGGAAGGCCGTCGGGATGCCGACGGGAAGAGCGACCCCGAGCGCATCGCGCAGGCGCCCGGCGTCTTCGATCGCGGCGTAGCGGGCGATGCCCGCGATGGTCACCCGGATCGCCCGTCGAGCGTCGACCAGCTCGTCGAGCAGGGCCGCTGCCCCGTCGACCGTGGCCGGTCCCGGCGTCGCCTCTTCGTCGGTCGGCGTCTCGGGGTTCTGCACGCGCAGGGCGGTCTCGTCGGCGTCGAGCGGTCCGAGCAGTCGCAGCAGGTCGGCGACTCCCTCGATCCCCCGGGCACGGCGCTCGGGGTCGAGCCGCTGCGCTTCGAGCACGAACTGGGCGATGATGTCGGGGTCGAGCAGCTCGCGCATCTCGACCTTGCCGAGCAGCTCGCCCAGCAGCGCCGGATCGACCGAGAGAGCCGCGGCACGCCGCTCGGCGAGGGGAGAGTCGCCCTCGTACATGAACGCGCCGACGTAGCCGAACAGCAGATCGCGCGCGTACGGCGAGGGCTGGGCCGGCTCCGTCTCGACCAGACGGATGCGGCGATCGCCGATGCCGCGCGCGACGCGCAGCAGCGCGGGGAGGTCGTAGACGTCCTGCAGCACTTCGCGCAGCGTCTCGAGGATGATCGGGAAGGTCGGGTAGCGCCGGGCGACTTCGAGCAGCTGGGCCGAGCGCTGGCGCTGCTGCCACAGGGGACTGCGTCGCCCGGGATTGCGACGCGGCAGCAGCAGGGCGCGTGCGGCGCACTCGCGGAAGCGCGAGGCGAACAGCGCCGATCCGCCGACCTCGTCGGTGACGAGCTGTTCGAGCTCGTCGGGCTCGAACACGAACAGCTCGGCACCGGGCGGTTCGGCCGTGGCATCCGGAACCCGGGCGATGACGCCGTCGTCGCTCGCGACCGCCGAGCCCTCGACGCCGAGGCGCTCGCGGATCCGAGCGTTGACGGCGAGAGCCCACGGTGCGTGCACCTTCATGCCGTATGGGGAATGCAGGATGACACGCCAGTCCCCGACTTCGTCGCGGCCGCGCTCAACCGTCAGCGAACGGTCGGTCGGCAACGTGCCTGTCGCTTCGCGCTGCTCGGCGAGATAGGCCAGCAGGTTGCCCTGCGCGAGGTTGTCGAGCCCCGCGTCGTCGAGCCGCGCACGGGCCTTCTCTGGGTCGACGGTCGACAGCTCGCGCGAGAACTTTCCGAGGGCCTCGCCGAGCTCGGCGGGCCGGCCGAGCCCGTCGCCGTGCCAGAACGGCAGCTTTCCGGGCTGCCCGAACGCCGGTACTACATTGACCCGGTCGTGCGTGATCTCGACGATGCGCCAGCTGGTCGTGCCGAGCGTGAAGACGTCGTTGACGCGGGACTCGTAGACCATCTCTTCGTCGAGCTCGCCGACGCGCGCGTTCTGCGACTCGCCCGCGATGAAGACGCCGAAGAGCCCGCGGTCGGGGATCGTGCCGCCGCTCGTGACGGCGATGCGCTGCGATCCGGGCCTGCCGGTGAGTGTGCCGCGGTCGCGATCCCAGACCAGACGCGGCCGCAGCTCGGCGAACTCGTCGGAGGGGAATCGCCCCGCGAGCAGGTCGAGCGTCGCCTCGTAGGCCGACCGCGGCAGCGACCGGAAGGGCGCCGAGCGCTTGAGCGTGTCGTACCACTCCTCGACATCGAGCGGCTCGAGCGCGCTCGCCGCCACCGTCTGCTGCGCGAGGATGTCGAGCGGATTCTGCGGGATCGATATCGACTCGATCTGGCCCGCCAGCATCCGCTCTGTGACGATCGCGGTGTGCAGGACGTCGGCGCGATGCTTGGGGAACAGGGCCGCACGGCTGACCTCGCCCACCTGGTGGCCGGCACGCCCGATGCGCTGGAGACCGGATGCTGCACTGGGTGGGGCCTCGACCTGGATAACGAGGTCGACCGCGCCCATGTCGATGCCGAGCTCGAGGCTGCTCGTCGCCACGACGCAGCGCAGGGCGCCGCTCTTGAGCTCTTCTTCGACCTGCGCGCGCTGCTCCTTCGACACCGACCCGTGGTGCGCTTTCGCGAGCACGGGGTCGGCGCCGCCCGAGGTGCCCGCCTGGGCCCCCGTCGCCGCGGGGACGGTCGGCTCGGGCAGGTCGAGTCCCAGGCGTTCGGAGTAGATCTCGTTGAGACGGCCCGTGAGGCGCTCGCCGAGCCGGCGCGAGTTCACGAAGACGATCGTGGACCGGTGCTGCAGGATGCGGTCGACGATGGCTTCTTCGACATGCGGCCACACCGATCCGGTCACTTCGGTCTGGCCGCCCTCGGCGAACCAGTCGGCGTCTTCGCCGCCCGGCTCCGGGGCGCCGGGCGGGGGCGGCGGATTGAGCATGTCCTCGATCGGCACGACGACCGACATGTCGAACGCCTTCGTCGCGCGCGGTGCGACGATCTCGACGGGCGAGGAACCCCCGAGGAACCGCGCGACCTCGTCGATCGGCCGCACCGTCGCCGACAGCCCGATGCGCTGCGCAGCGTTGGCCTGCGGATCGTGCGCCCGGCGCAGAGCATCGAGGCGCTCGAGGCTCACGGCCAGGTGCGCGCCCCGCTTCGTCGCCGCGACGGCGTGGACCTCGTCGATGATGACGGTGTGCACGTCGCGCAGCGTCTCGCGCGCCTGGCTCGTCAGCATCAGGTAGAGCGACTCGGGGGTCGTGATGAGGATGTCGGGGGGCGCCGTGACGAGCTTGCGGCGATCCGACGACGTCGTGTCACCCGACCGCACGCCCACCGAGACGCCCGGCACCGCGATGCCCAGGCGCCGCGCGGACTGGTCGATGCCGACGAGGGGCGAGCGCAGGTTGCGCTCGACGTCGACGCCGAGCGCCTTGAGCGGTGAGATGTACAGGATGCGCGTGCCGGGCGCCGGCTCGGCACGGCGGCGGCGCGGGGCAGCGGGCGGGGGCGCGGCATCCTTCTCGCGGAAGACCCGGTCGATCGCCCACAGGAACGCCGCGAGCGTCTTGCCCGAACCGGTCGGCGCGACGACGAGCGCGTGCTTTCCGGCCGACACCGCCCGCCAGGCACCCGCCTGGGCGTCGGTCGGCGCGGCGAAGGCGCCGCGGAACCAGTCCTGGGTTGCGGGGCCGAAGCGCTCGAGCACGTCGCTCATCCCTCCATCTTCGTCGCTGTCGCCGACATCGGGCCCGGAACGTGCCGGGGAGGGCGCCACCGGGGTCAGCGCTCGCACAGCGTCCCATCGCGCGACAGCTCGAGCGTGAGATCGACACCCATCCGGTCGAGGAACGCGTCATCGTGGCTCACGACGAGCACGGCGCCGCGATAGGCGGACAGCGCCGCGACGAACCGGTCGACCGTGTCGAGGTCGAGGTTGTTCGTCGGCTCGTCGAAGACGAGCAGCTGCGGTGACGGGTCGGCCAGCAGCAGTCGCGCCAGCGCGACCCGGAACCGTTCGCCCCCCGACAGTGCCGAGACCGGTCGGTCGACGGCGGCGCCGCGGATGAGGAAGCGGGCGAGCCTGTTGCGCAGTTCGACCGTGCCGATCCCGGGAGCGACCGCCGCGACGTTCTCGAGGACGGATGCCGCCTCGTCGAGTCCGTCCACGCGCTGCGGCAGGTAGCCCACGCGATCGGTGTGCAGCTCCGCCCGGATCTCGCCGAGCGCGCCGGTGTGAGACGAGGAAGACCCGACCAGCCGCTCGAGCAGCGTCGTCTTGCCGCTCCCGTTCGGGCCGGTGAGGGCGACGCGCTCGGGTCCCTGCACGATCCAGGCGCGGTCGCCGTCGCCGAGCGTCGCGATGCGGCGCGCCGCCGCGACACCGGGATCGGGCAGATCGATCACGACCGCGTCATCGTCGCGCACGCGCCGCTCGGCGGCGTCGAGGACGTCGCGCGCCGCGGCCTCGCTCTCGGCCTTCTCTCCGCGGAGCTTGCCGGCGGACACCTGAGCCTCGCGCTTGCGCGCGTTCATGATGATCTTCGGCAGCCGCTTCTCGGCGTACGCCTTGTGCCCGACCTGCTGCCGCCGGGCGATCGTCGTCTCGGCTTCGATGCGCTCGCGCTTCTCGCGGCGGACGGCCTGCGCGGCCGCGCGCTCCGCCTGACGCGCGGCATCCTGCTCCGCGTCGAGCCACGCTCGCCACGCGGAGTACGGGCCGCCGAACACCGACAGCTCGCCGGCATACAGCTCCGCGGTGTCGTCCATGAGGTCGAGCAGCGTCGTGTCGTGACTGACGACGACGAGGGCACCGCGCCACGCGCCCACCATGTCGTACAGCCGCGCCCGTGCGTCGCGGTCGAGGTTGTTGGTCGGCTCGTCGAGCAGCACGATGGGCGCCGCCGCGAGGCGGATGCCGGCGATCGCGGTGAGCACGGCCTCGCCGCCCGACAGCTCGCCGACGTGCCGGTCGAGCATGGTCGGTGCGAGCCCGGCCTCGGCGAGGGCGACGTGGGCGCGCGCCTCGACGTCCCACGCGTCGCCGACGGCGGCGAAGTGCCGCGGGTCGGGGTCGCCGGACTCGAGCGCCCGCAGCCCGCGCAGCGCGTCGCCCACACCGAGCAGATCGGCGACGGGGCGCGCGACATCGAGCGTGAGGCGCTGCGGAAGGTATGCGGCATCCGCGGTTCTGGTGATGTGCCCGCTGTCGGGCGTCAACTCGCCGGCGATGAGCCGCAGCAGTGTCGACTTGCCCGAGCCGTTGCGGCCGACCAGCCCGGTGCGGCCCGAGCCGAACGCGCCGGACACCTCGCTGAGAGCGATCGTGCCGTCGGGCCAGGCGTACGAGACGCGGTCCAGGATGAGAGAGGGGGTGAGGGTGTGAGCAGGCATGCGGCTCCGTTCGCGTCGGGTGCGCGGACGCGCGACACCGGCGCAGCACGCACGGCGGAGCCGGGTGCAGGGCGGAGGATCGACGGTCAGCGCGAAGGAAGGGGCGCCGACGGTCGGTCCTGAGCAGCCGTGGCTGCGTCGAAGGACGACGGATGCGGCGCGATTACAGCGCGGGCGCGTCGATTCTCTTCAACGGACTTCCTCACACTCGGGACAGAAGCGCCCGACACGATACCGGATGCCGCACCCCGGCGTCCACGAGGCTCAGCCCGAGTACTCGCGGGGCACGAGCGGCGAGACGCGCACGAGGACCTCTTCGCCGACCGTGTCGATCGCCTCGCCGAGCGTCGTCGGGTCGGATTCGCCGTGCGCCCCGGGACCGAAGAACGTGACCTCGTCGCCGACCTGCGCGTCGGGCCACGCCTCTACGGCGCTCTCGGCGAGGTCGACGCGACGCAGCGCGCGCGCACCGGCCGGAGTGCCCACCGAGACGCGACCGCCGAGCGTCGACGGCAGGCCGTCGAGCGCGCCGAGCCCGACGACGACGGTGTCGCCGTCGAGGCGCACGACGGGGGCGACGAGCGCCGCGGCGGGCACGATGCCCGGCAGCGCGGGGCCGTCGGCCGAGCGCACACCGTAGCCGAACGCCCCGAAGCGCACGAGGTCGTTGCGGAACTCGGGCCGTGCGTGACCCGCGGCGCTCGCCGCGAGGTGCCGCACGCCGGGGGTGAGGCCGGCCGCGCGGGCGAGGTCGACGGCGCGCTCGAACTCCGCGCGGGCGCGGTCGTCGTCGGCGTCGCTGGCTTCGGCGATGTGGCTCCAGATGCCCGTCACGACGATGTCGCCGGCCGCCTCGAGCGCAGCCGCGCGCGCGACGAAAGCCGGCCAGTCCTCGGGCCGCACGCCGTTGCGGTGCAGTCCCGTGTCGATCTTCAGGTGCACGCGGATGCCGCGCCCCGCCGCCCGCGTCGCGACGAGGTCGAGATACCCGGCGTCGCCGACCCCCAGCTCGAGTCGCGCATCGATCGCCTCATCGACCTCGGCGGCGGGTGACGTCGCCCACGCGAAGATGCGCGCGGTGGGGGCGGCCGCGCGCACACGCACGCCCGTCGCGATGCTGAACGAGCCGAACCAGTCGATCCCGGCCGCGGTGGCGGTCCGGACGACGGCGTCCACGCCGTGCCCGTACGCGTCGTCCTTCACGACGAACATGACGTCGGCCGGGGCGACACGGGCGCGCAGCGTGTCGAGGTTCGCCCGGATCCGGGCGAGGTCCACCCGCAGGACGGCGCCGCTCATGCGGCATCCACCCGTGTGGTGTGCAGCCCGATGCCGCAGACGATCTCGGCCGCGCTCAGCCCCGACGCCACCGCCCACCCCGCCACCCCGCCATTGACCGCGAGACTGCAGGGGGAGGCCGAGACTGCGGGGTCAGCCCGCTGTCTCGGCGCGCCGTTGCAGTCTCGCGGTGATGGGGAGCCGCCGAAGTACACGACCTCGTCGCCGACGCCGACGCCGACGGCGCTGTCGCCGATGTCGACGACGCACACGTCCATCGCGATGCGGCCGACGAGAGGGTGCAGGCCGCCGCCGATCTCGACCGACACCGCGTTGCCGATCGCGCGGGGGAGCCCCTGCCCGTATCCGCCGTCGACGAGCGCGACGCGCGTGTCGCTCGCCGCTCGGTGGGTGTACCCGTACGAGACGCCCTCGCCGCGGCGCAGCGACTTGATCGACAGCACGCGGGCCGACAGCCGCAGCACGGGCATGCCGCCCGACCCGGGCAGCCCGAACAGCAGGGCGCCGTCGATCGTCGGCTCGGCCACCGCTGTGAGCCCGGCCGCGGTCAGGGCGGCGCGATCGGCCTCGTCGACGACCGCCGCACGCACGCCCGCCGCCGCGAGCACCTCGGCGACGAGGGGCAGCCCGTGCCCCCACGCGTCGCGGCGCAGGTCGGCGACGCCGTCGCCGTTCGCGAGAGCGGATGCCGCATTCCCGGCCAGCGCCGACCGCGAGATGTGCGCCGTGAGGCTCGTCACGCGTCGCCCGATTCGAGCTGCTTGTCGAGGAATGCCCGCACGTCGGCGATCTCGTCCTCGGACACCCCGTGCGCGAGGCCGGGGTAGACGCGGCCGCTCAGCTCGACATGGTCGGGCAGCCACTGGGTCGTGTGCAGGACGAGCGGCTCCGGGATGACCTCGTCGTGCGTGCCGCGCCCCCAGAAGACGGGCGGTCGCCGTTCGGCGAGCTCTTCGTCGCGGGGCAGTTCGCCGGGGGAGACGTAGCCGCTCAGCGCGACGGCGAAGGCGAACCGCGCGGGGTCGAGCCGCATCGCCTGCACGGCGATCGCGGCGCCCTGCGAGAACCCGAGCAACCCGACGGTCTCGGTCTGGGCCGCGGCATCCACCCACTCGATGAACCGGGATGCCGCCTCGGTGACGCGCCGCGGATCGCGGTTGTCGAGACCCTCGATCGGGTACCACGAATAGCCCGGCGAGGGCCACGGCGGGGCGAGCGGCGCGCGCACGGCGGCGATGACGTACTCATCGGGGAGGTAGGCCGCGAGCCCGAACAGGTCGCGCTCATCGGCCCCGTAGCCATGCAGCAGCACGAGCAGCGGACGACCGGCGCGCTCGCCGGGCGGAACCGACCACTGCACGACCGCGGAATCCAATGCCGGCGTCTCGAGTGCGGGGAACTCAGCCATGCGCCCATCTTTCCAGTGATCGTGAGGTATACAGAAAGCATGTCCGTGCGCACCCCCGACCCCGAACCGGCAGGCGACGAGCCGTTCGGCTCCTCTCAGGGCGCCGTGTCGAACCCGGGTTGGCTCTCCGATGTCGAACTCGCCGAGTCCCGCCGCCGCCTTCCGATGCTCTATGTCGAGGGCATCCCGGTGCGCGTCGACGGCATGGGGCAGGTCATCGACGTCGGCATCCTGCTGCGGGCGACGCCGCTCGGCGAGATCAAGCGCACGATCGTGTCGGGCCGGGTGCGCTACGGCGAAACGGTGCGCGACGCCCTCTTCCGGCATCTCGAAGACGACCTCGGCCCCATGGCGTTCCCGCTCCTGCCGCCGCAGCCGACACCGTTCACGGTCGCCGAGTATTTTCCGATCCCGGGCGTGAGCCCGTACCACGACGACCGGCAGCACGCCGTGTCGCTCGCGTTCGTCGTGCCCGTCACGGGTACGTGCGAGCCGCGTCAGGATGCGCTCGAAGTGACGTGGATGCCGCCTGAAGAAGCAGCATCCGACAGTCTCGCCGCCGAGATGGAGGGCGGCAGGGGCACGCTCATCCGCCTGGCGCTGGCGAGCGTCGGGGCGCTGCGCTGAACGGCGGCCCCGGCCTGACGTCGCGGGTCAGCCCGCCGTGACGCCGCCGTCGGTGACGAGCTCGGCACCCGTTGCCGCCGTCTCGTGTGCGATCGCGGCGACGAAAGCGTCGATGTCGGCCTCGGTCGTGTCGAACGAGCACATCCAGCGCACCTCGGTCTCACCCGTGGGCTTTCCGTCGGCTCCCGTGACGGCGCTCCAGTCGTAGAAGCGGAATGTCTCGCGGAGGCGGTCGGCGACGCCGGCGGGCAGCGTCGCGAAGACGCCGTTGGCCTGCGTGGGCTGCGTGAACGCGACGCCGCGGATCGAACCGTCGGAGAGTCCCGCCTCGACGCCCGCGCGCAGGCGCTGCGCCATGGCGTTCGAGTGCGACGCGTTGCGCAGCCACAGGTCGCCGTCCAGCAGCGCGATCAGCTGCGCCGAGACGAACCGCATCTTCGACGCGAGCTGCATGTCGAGCTTGCGCAGGTAGGTGAGACCGGTGGATGCCGCGGGATCGAGCACGACGACGGCTTCGCCGAGCATCGCCCCGTTCTTCGTGCCCCCGAAGCTCAGCACGTCGACGCCGGCGTCGCGCGTGAAGGCGCGCAGGGGTGCGTCGAGCGAGGCGGCGGCGTTCGAGATGCGCGCCCCATCCAGGTGCACGCGCATGCCCAGCGCGTGGGCGTGCTCGGTGATCGCGCGGATCTCGTCGACGGTGTACAGCGTGCCGAGTTCGGTCGACTGCGTGATCGAGACGACGAGCGGCTGCGCGCGGTGCTCGTCGCCCCAGCCCCACGCCTCACGGTCGATGAGGTCGGGGGTCAGCTTGCCGTCGTCGGTCGGGACCGTGAGCAGCTTGATGCCGGCGACCCGCTCGGGGGCACCGCCCTCGTCGACGTTGATGTGCGCCGTGCCCGCCGCGATGACCGCGCCCCAGCGGGGCAGCATCGACTGCAGGCCGACGACGTTCGCGCCGGTGCCGTTGAACACGGGGAACGCCTCGACGCCCTCGCCGAAGTGCTGCGCCATGACGGCCTGCAGGCGCTCGGTGTAGACGTCTTCGCCGTAGGCCACCTGGTGCCCGTCGTTCGCCGCGGCGATCGCCGCGAGCACCTCGGGATGGATGCCGGAGTAGTTGTCGGAGGCGAATCCGCGGACGGTGGGATCATGCAGCGTGGTCACGAGGATCCAATCTAGTTCGGCGCAGCCGCGAGGCCGGTTCAGAGCGCCGGGTCGGTGAGATCGACGATCGTGTCGTTCGTCTCGGCGGCGTCGGTCATCCACAGGTCCGTGAATCGCTGCGCGAGCGCTTCTTCGAGGCCGGACAGGCTCTTCACGCGGAAGATGACGGATGCCGCCCGCAAGGGCTCGTCCGCCTCGCGCGCCGCCTTCGCGAAGCCCTGCGCGACGGCGCGCGCCCACGCCTCGCTCGCGGCTTTCACCGCCGCATAGTTGGCGCCGCCGGCGAGGGGTCGGGCGACCTCGGTCGACGAGACGATCGCGAGGCGTCCCGCCTCGGATGCGCGCAGGTCGGCGTCGAACGCGCGCGAGACGTGGCGCAGCGCCGTGAACGACCGTTCGAGGAACCGGTAGTCGGCGTCGGACTGCCCCGCCAGGCCCCCGCCCCCGCGCCATCCGCCGACGAGATGCGCGATGCCGTCGACCGGCCCGTCCGTGTCGTGCACGCGCTCGGCGAGCGCCGCGACGGCGGCTTCGTCGGTGAGGTCGCACACCTCGGTCCGCACCGCCCCCGGTCCCTGAGCCTGCCCCGGTCCCTGAGCTTGTCGAAGGGTCGCGGCATCCCCCGGCCCCTGAGCTTGTCGCGGTCCCTGAGCTTGTCGCGGTCCCTGAGCTTGTCGCGGTCCCTGAGCTTGTCGAAGGGTCGCCAGCTTCTCCGCATCCCGTCCCACCGCGATGACGCGGGCGCCGGCCGCCGCCAGCGCTCGCGTCATCGCGGCGCCGGCGTCGCTGGTCGCGCCGGCGATCAGGACGAGGCGTCCGTGCACCCCCGCGTCACTCATCGCCCGCCCGGATGCCCGTCGTCGATTCGATGACGGGCCGCATCTTCTTCTCGAGGGCCTCGAAGAACATCGACAGCGGGAACTCGTCGTCCATCACGGCGTCGGTGTATCCCTTCGGGGGCCCGGCGAGGATGTCGTCCGGCAAGCCCCGTGCCCACTGCGATGCGGGGTTGGGCGTCAGCGTGCTGCGCACGAGGTCGTACGCTGCGAGCCAGTGCGCCGTCTTCGGACGGTCGATCGAACGCCAATACAGCTCGTCGATCGAATCGCCGAGCGCGACGACGGCGGCGGGCACGTCGTCCCAGTCGAACGCGAGCGCCGTGTCGGTCCAGTGCAGCACGCCGCGCTGGTGCAGCCACGCGAAGAGCAGCTGCCCGCCCAGCCCGTCGTAGTTGCGCACGCGCGAACCGGTGATCGCGAACCGGAAGATCCGGTCGAAGATGACGGCGTACTGCACGAGCCGAGCGTGCTCGAGCATCTCGACCTCAGCCTCGGTCAGAGCCCCCGACCCCTGGGCCTGTGCCTCCGGTCCCTGGGCCTGTGCCTCCGGTCCCTGCGCCTGTGCCTCCGGTCCCTGAGCGTGTGCTTCCGGTCCCTGAGCCTGTCGAAGGGCGCTCAGCCGCTTCTCGATCTCGACGCTCTCGCGGAACGCCGTGAGGTCGCACCTCAGCTCCTCGAGCGAGTAGAGGAAGTACGGCATCCGCTGCTTGATCATGAAGGGGTCGAACGGCAGGTCGCCGCGCATGTGCGTGCGGTCGTGGATGAGGTCCCACATCACGAACGTCTTCTCGGCGAGATCCTGGTCATCGAGCATGCGCGCCGCGTCCGCGGGCAGCTCGAGCTTGGTGATCTCGGATGCCGCGCGCACGACGCGCCGATACCGCGCCGCCTCGCGATCCTGGAAGATCGCCCCCCACGTGAACGTCGGGATCTCGCGCATGGCCACGGTCTCGGGAAAGAGCACGGCCGAGTTCGTGTCGTAGCCGGGCGTGAAGTCGATCAGCCGCAGCGAGACGAAGAGTCGGTTGGTGTACTCCGTCTCGAGTTGCGCGATGAACTCCGGCCAGATCGCCTGCACGATGAGCGCCTCGACGAAGCGGTTCGGCGACCCGTTCTGCGTATACATCGGGAAGACGACGAGATGACGGATGCCGTCGACCCGGTGCTGCTGCGGCTGGAACGCCACGAGCGAGTCGTAGAAGTCGGGCACGCCGAAGTCGGTTCCGGCCCAGCGCTCGAAGTCGCGCACGCTGGCCTCGAGGTAGTCGGCATCGTGCGGGAACCGCGGCGCGAGCTCGCGGATGGACTCGACGATCGTTGCGACGGCGACACGGGCGTCGGCATGGTCGGATGCCGCGGGGACCGACCCGTCTTTCGCCTGGACTGCCTGCAGGGCGATCGCGGCATCCTTCAGGCGAAGCCACGCGGTCGTGGTCTCGACGCCGTCCGCTGCGCCCGTCCCGGTCGCTGCGCCCACCCCGGTCGCCGAGCGTGTCGAAGCGTCCTCGACGACCTCTGGCTCACCGACGACGACCTGCGTGGTACGGGCGTGCTGGGTCATGGACATGGATGCCTCCGATCGCTCCTGGCTGCGGATGCCGGAATAATTCCGGCGAATGGGCTCTACTGCCGGTATTCTTCCATGCATGGAAGATGCTGTCGACCTCCGCATCATCGAAGCGGTCTCGCTCGATGCGCGCGCCACTCTCGCCCAGATATCCCACGCCGTGGGGCTGTCGGTGTCGGCGGTGCAAGCGCGGCTGCGCCGACTCGAACAGCGCGGCGTCATCGTCGGCTACCGCGCGCTGCTCGATCCCGAGGCGGTCGGAAAGTCGCTGTCGGCGTTCATCGAGATCACGCCCCTCGACCCGGGGCAACCCGACAATGCGCCCGAGCTGCTCGAGCATCTCAGCGAGATCGAGGCGTGCCACTCTGTCGCCGGTGAAGCGGCGTACATGCTGTTCGTGCGGGTCGCGACCCCGCGCGACCTCGAGTCGCTCATCCGCGACATTCGGCTCGCAGCATCCGTCAGCACGCGCACGACCGTCGTGCTGCAGACGTTCTACGAGAACCGTCCCATCGCACACGCCTGATCCAGCCTCGCCTGCCCTTCGGGGCCTTTCGCTCGTCGAGCCGAACCTTTCCTGCCGAACCGGACGTCGTGGTGGTCGGGTTCGACGGGAAAGGTCGGGTTCGGGCGGGGAGGGGGCGACGGAGGCCCGGCCCGGCCCGTCTCGGTCGTGCTGGGGAAGTCCGGGTTGAGGCCGCCGTGCGACGGGTCGAGCCGAACCTTTCCTGCCGAACCGGACGTCGTGGTGGTCGGGTTCGACGGGAAAGGTCGGGTTCGGCGAAGAGGGGTGTGCGGCGGCGGCGCGGCCCGTATCAGTCGTGCTGGGGGAAGCCCAGGTTGAGGCCGCCGTGCGACGGGTCGAGCCAGCGCGATGTGATGGCCTTCTCGGCCGTGAAGAAGTCGAACCCGTGGGGCCCGTACGCTTTCGCGTCGCCGAACAGCGATGCCTTCCACCCTCCGAACGAGTGGTACGCGACGGGCACGGGGATCGGCACGTTGACGCCGATCATCCCGACCGTCGCCTCGCGCTGGAAGCGCCGCGCGGCACCGCCGTCGTTCGTGAAGATCGCCGTGCCGTTGGCGTAGGGGCTGCCGTTGATGATCGACAGGCCCTCTTCATAGCCCTCCACGCGCACGATCGACAGCACCGGCCCGAAGATCTCGTCGGTGTAGACCGTCGACGAGGTGGGAACCCGGTCGATGAGGGTCGGTCCGAGCCAGAAGCCGTCGGCGTCGCCATCGACCTCGACATCCCGGCCGTCGACGAGGACGTCGGCTCCGTCGGATGCCGCGACATCGATGTACGACGCGACCTTGTCGCGGTGCACCTTCGTGATGAGCGGACCCATGTCGCACCCACGCATGCCGTCACCCGTGCGCAGTGTGCGCATGCGCTCGGCGACCTTCGCGGCGAGCACATCGGCGACCGAGTCAACGGCGAGCACGACCGAGATGGCCATGCAGCGCTCGCCGGCCGAGCCGAATCCGGCGTTCACGGCGGCGTCGGCGGCAAGGTCGAGGTCGGCGTCGGGCAGCACGAGCATGTGGTTCTTCGCTCCGCCGAAGGCCTGCACGCGCTTGCCGGCCGCCGTCGCGGTCTCGTAGACGTACTTCGCGATCGGCGTCGATCCCACGAACGAGACGGCACTCACACCGGGGTTCGCCAGGAGCGCGTCGACGGCTTCCTTGTCGCCGTGCACGACATTGAGCACACCGTCGGGAAGACCCGCCTCGGTGAAGAGCTCGGCGAGCCAGTTGGCCGCGCTCGGGTCCTTCTCGCTGGGCTTCAGCACGACGGCGTTGCCCGCCGCGATCGCGATGGAGAAGAACCACAGCGGCACCATCGCCGGAAAGTTGAAGGGACTGATGATGCCGACGACACCGAGCGGCTGGCGCAGCGTGTACACGTCGATGCTCGTCGAGACGTTCTCCGAGTAGGCGCCCTTCGTCAGGTGCCCGAGCCCGCACGCGAACTCGACGACCTCCATGCCGCGCGCGATCTCGCCGAGGGCATCCGAGAGCACTTTGCCGTGCTCGGCGGTGAGGATCTCGGCGAGTTCCTGCTTGCGCGCATTGAGCAGCTCGCGGAAGGCGAACATGACTGTCTGGCGCTTGGCGATCGATGCGTCGCGCCAGGAGCGCGCGGCATCCGAAGCCACGTCGACCGCCGCGGCGACGTCATCGGCGGTCGCGAAGCGCACCGACTTCTGCACCGTCCCGAGCGCGGGGTTGTAGACGTCTCCGGTGCGGGTGCCGGCGCCCGTCCAGGCGCCGCCGCCGACCCAGTGGTCGAGGATCGTGTTCGCGGTCATGGTGTTCCCTCCGTGGATGCTCTTCTTCGAGATAAGGGGCTGCGCTCAGCCGAGGTCGGCTTCGACGCTCGTGAGCGCCTCGTCGTAGATCGACATGGCCTCGGCCACCTCGTCGGCGGTGACGACGCACGGTGGCACGACGTGAATGCGGTTCTCCGCCGTGAAGGGCAGCAGGCCCCGAGCCATGAGCTCCTTCTTGAGTCGCGCGATGACATCGGCGCCGACCGGTTCGCGGGTCGCGCGGTCGCTGACCATGTCCAGCGCCCAGAAGACGCCTTCGCCGCGCACCTCGCCGATGAGCGGGTGAGCCTCGGCGAGCTGAGCGAGGCCGGGCCCGATCGCCTCCTCCCCGATGCGGCGCGCGTTCTCGACGATGCGCTCGCTCTGCATCGCATCGATCGACGCGATGATGGATGCCGCGGCCAATGGGTGCCCCGAATACGTCAGTCCACCGGGGAAGACGCGCTCGTCGAAGGTCGCCGCGATCGCATCCGAGATGATGACGCCGCCGACGGGAACGTAGCCCGAGTTGACGCCCTTCGCGAAGGTGATGAGGTCGGGCTCGCCGCCGTGCCCCTCGAACGCGAACCATTTGCCGGTGCGGCCGAACCCGGCCATCACCTCGTCGAGGATGAGGACGATGCCGTGTTTATCGGCCAGTGCGCGTACGCCGGCGAGATAGCCCGGGGGCGGAGGCATGATCCCCGCCGTGCCGGGGATCGACTCGAGCAGGATCGCCGCGATCGTCTGCGGACCCTCGGACTCGATGACGCGCTCCAGATGGTGCAGGGCGCGCTCGGATTCCTCCTCCGGCGTCGTCGCCCAGAACTCGGTGCGATACAGGAAGGGCCCGAAGAAGTGCACGTGCCCGCGGGCGTACTGGTTCGGCATCCGCCGCCAGTCGCCCGTCGCGACGATCGCCGCGCCGGTGTTGCCGTGGTACGACCGGTAGGTCGAGAGCACGGTGTCGCGGCCCGTGTGCAGGCGTGCCATGCGGATCGCGTTCTCGACGGCGTCGGCGCCGCCGTTGGTGAAGAAGACCTTGTTCATCCCCTCGGGCGCCTTCTCGGCGATGCGCTCGGCAGCTCGCGCTCGCGTGAGGTTCGCCGTCGCGGGGCCGATCGTGGCGAGCAGGGCGGCCTGCTCCTGGATCGCGGCGACGACGGCCGGATGCTGGTGGCCGATGTTGACGTTGACGAGCTGGCTCGAGAAGTCGAGCAGGCGGTTGCCGGCGTGATCCCACACCCTCGTCCCTTCACCGCCCGCGATGACCGGCAGCGACAGTGCGCCCTGTGCAGACCACGAATGGAACACGTGGGCCCGGTCGAGTCGGGTCGTCTCGGCATCCAGATCGTCCGTCATGGTTCCTCCAGTCAGCGGGGTCTCCTCGGCTACGTTCGTCGTCCCGCGACCCGAGGTCAAGTGAGAGCGCGGCAGACGGGGGCCGAACCGAGACGGAACGTCGTCATCCGCGCAGCCTCAATCCGGCTGCCGGGCCCCCGCGACGCGTTCGCCCGTGATGTCGATGCGGTCCCGCTCGAGGGCGTCGAGTCCGCGTTCGATGTACTCGTTCGTGTAGGGCACGGCCGGAGCATCCCCATCGAGCAGGCGACGGGGACCCCCGGCCGCCGTGAGGGCAGCGTCGACCGCGACCTGCCAGGCCGCGTCGT
This sequence comes from Microbacterium sp. NPDC055442, assembly GCF_053644215.1. Classification (NCBI taxonomy): domain Bacteria; kingdom Bacillati; phylum Actinomycetota; class Actinomycetes; order Micrococcales; family Microbacteriaceae; genus Microbacterium; species Microbacterium sp. NPDC055442. The sequence goes on from NZ_JBSHLF010000005.1 coordinate 152,837, forward strand.
CGATGATCCCGAAGCCCGCCACGGCCGGCCAGATGAGCGCGTTGACCTCGCGCATCGTCGGCACCCGGCTCGCGGACTCGTCGAGGGGACGGGCGGCGAGGACGATCTCGGACGTCTCGTCGGGGGCATCCCGCGCGAAGACCCACCCCTTGGCGGTCGCCGCGAGGAAGCGCGCCGCGACATCGGCATAGGCCTCGTCGGTCTCGAGCCGCTCCGCGTCGGCCCAGACGGCGTCGGACCACGGCGGCGATGCCGTGGGGTCGGCGAAGATATGGGCGATGGCGACGAAACCGGCGGCCGCCGTCGGATCGGCGTCCGCCTCCGCATCCGCATCCGCATCGACGTCGGGTTCGGCGGCGTCGGGGGTCGCGTCGGTGGCATCGGCACCGGCATCCGTCTCGGCGTCGGCGGGCGCGACGGCCCAGTCCAGATCGGCGACGGTGAAGCCGGACGCCGGCTCGAGTCCCTCATCGGACGGAGGCGTCTCGTCGTCGGACACGATGATCTCGACGTCGAGGCCTTCGTCCTCGTAGTAGCCGCGCTCGGCGGCGACGAGGTATCCCGCGTACCGGGTCGTGCCCGTGTCGGGCAGCTGGAGCGTCACGGGTGCGAGCTCGACCGGGTCGCCGCTCTCGAGCGCGCGGACCGGTGCCGGCCCTTCGCCGCCGGCCGTGCATCCGCTCGCGACGAGCCCGACGGCGAGCGCGATCGCTGCGCCCCAGGCGCCGTGCCTCACCCCGCGCCGCACCGCTCCGCTCACCGTCCCACGCTAACCCCTCGCGCGGACCCGGGGGAGCCCGCGCCAGCCTCAGCGCGCACCCCGTTACCCGCGAGACTGCAACGGGGGGCCGAGACTGCGGGTGAACCCCGCAGTCTCGGCGGTCGTCTGCAGTCTCGCGGTCAGCGCGGCGCGGGAGCGCCCCGGGTGGCGCTCCCGCGCACCCGGAGTCAGCGCTTCGCGGGGGCGTGCGCCGTGAGTGCGGGGATGACGGTCTCGCCGTAGACGCGGAGCGTCTCCTCCTTGCTGTCGTGCTGCAGGTAGCCGGCGAACTGCGTGACCCCGAGCTCTTGCAGCCGCTTCAGCTTGGCGATGTGCTCGTCGGCCGTACCGAGGATGCAGAAGCGGTCGACGATCTCGTCGGGCACGAAGTCGACGTGATCGTTGTCGGACTTGCCGTGCGTGTTGTAGTCGTATCCCTTGCGCCCCGCGATGTACGACGTGAGGGCCTCGGGAACCGCGCCGTGGTGGCCGTACTTCGCGACGATGTCGGCGACGTGGTTGCCGACCATCCCGCCGAACCAGCGGCACTGATCGCGCATGTGGGCGACGTCGTCGCCGATGTACATGGGCGCGGCGACGCAGATCGCGAGCGAGTCGGGGTCGCGGCCCGCTGCGGCCGCGGCATCCTTCACCGTCGTGATCATCCACTCGGCGATGTCGAGGTCGGCCAGCTGCAGGATGAACCCGTCGCCCACTTCGCCGGTGAGCTTGAGGGCCATCGGGCCGTAGGCCGCGACCCAGACATCCAGGCTCGACCCGCGGCTCCACGGGAACTGCAGCGTCGCGCCGTTGTGCTCGACGGAGCGCGAATTGCCGAGCTCGCGGATGACGTGCACGGCCTCGCGCAGCTCCGCCAGCGTCGTGGGCTTGCCGCCCGTGACACGGACGGCGGAGTCACCGCGCCCGATCCCGCACACGGTGCGGTTGCCGTACATCTCGTTGAGGGTCGCGAAGACGGATGCCGTCACGGTCCAGTCGCGCGTCGCGGGATTGGTGACGAACGGCCCGACCGTGACGCGATGGGTCTCGGCGAGGATCGCCGAGTGGATGACGTACGGCTCCTGCCACAGCAGGTGCGAGTCGAAGGTCCACACGTGGCTGAAGCCGTGCGACTCGGCGAGCTTCGCCAGCTGCACGGTGCGCGCGGCGGGCGGATTGGTCTGCAGAACGACGCCGAAGTCCACGTCACACCAGGTACTGCGACAAGCCGCGCTTGAGGAACCGGCCGTCGCCCTTCGCGCCGAGATACTCCCCGCCGTCGACGATGACCCGACCGCGGGAGAGCACCGTGTCGACGTGTCCGTCGATCTCGAACCCCTCCCACGCCGAATGGTCCATGTTCATGTGGTGGGTCCGGCCCGTCGGGTTGCCGTTCTCGTCCACCGGCATCCCGATGCTCGTGTGCCCGTTCGGGTCGTAGATGACGACGTCGCCGTCGGCGCCCGGCTGGATGACGCCCTTGCGCCCGTACAGCCCGAACATGCGCGCGGGTGTCGTCGAGGTGAGCTCGACCCACCGCTCGAGCGTGATCCGGCCCGTCACGACGCCCTGGTACATGAGGTCCATGCGGTGTTCGATCGAGCCGATCCCGTTCGGGATGGCGCGGAAGTCGCCGAGCCCGAGCTCCTTCTGGTCCTTCATGCAGAACGGGCAGTGGTCGGTCGAGACCATCTGCAGGTCGTTCGTGCGCAGCGCCTGCCACATGTGGTCCTGGTGTCCCTCTTCGCGGGAGCGCAGCGGCGTCGAGCAGACCCACTTCGCCCCCTCGAATGCGCCCCACCGCTCGCTCGATGCGCCGAGCTGCTCTTCGAGAGACAGGTAGAGGTACTGCGGACAGGTCTCGCCGAACACGTTCCAACCCTTGTCCCGTGCCGCCGCGAGCTGTTCGACGGCCTGTTTCGCGCTCACGTGCACGACGTACAGCGGCGCGCCCGTGAGGTTCGCGAGCATGATGGCACGGTGCGTGGCCTCTTCCTCCATCTGCCACGCTCGAGCGATGCCGTGGAAGTACGGGTCGGTCTCGCCGCGCTCGACGAGCTGCGCCGCGAGCACGTCGATCGCGGGCCCGTTCTCGGCGTGCATCATCGTGAGCAGACCCGTGTCGCGACTCACCTGCATCGCCCGCAGCACCTGCGCATCGTCGGAGTAGAAGACACCCGGATACGCCATGAAGAGCTTGAAGCTCGAGATGCCCTCATCGACGAGGCCGCGCATCGCCCGCAGGGAGTCCTCGTCGACGCCGCCGACGATCTGGTGGAAGCCGTAATCCACGGCGCAATTGCCCGCCGCGAGTTCGTGCCAGTGCGCGAGGCCGTCCTGCACGCGCTCGCCGTAGCGCTGCACCGCGAAGTCGATGATGCTCGTCGTGCCGCCCCACGCCGCCGCGCGCGTCCCCGTCTCGAACGTGTCGCTCGCGTTCGTGCCGCCGAACGGCAGCTGCATGTGGGTGTGCGCGTCGATCCCGCCCGGGATGACGTACTTGCCGGTCGCGTCGATGACCCGCTCGACGGATGCTGCGACATCGGTGCCGAGCAGCTGCGAGCCCGGCGCGAGCACGGCCGCGATCGTCTCGCCGTCGATGAGCACGTCGGCCTGCGTTCGCCCTGTCGCCGAGACGACCGTGCCGCCGGTGATGAGTGTCGTGGTCATGGCTTCGCGATCCCCGTGTAGGAGTCGGGGCGGCGATCGCGATAGAACTGCCAGTCGTCGCGCATCTGCTGGACCATGTCCATGTCGAGATCGCGCACGAGCAGCTCCTCGTGCTCGCTCGATCCTCGCTCGCCGACGAAGTCACCGCGCGGGTCGATGATCTGGCTGGTGCCGTAGAAGGTGACCGCTTCGTCGCCGTACTCGTTGTCTTCGCGGCCGACGCGGTTGGGCTGCAGGACGAAGTAGCCGTTGGCGACCGCGGCGCACGGGCCCTCGACCTCCCACAGCCGGTTCGACAGCCCGGGCTTGGTGGCGTTGGGGTTGAACACCATGTGCGCGCCGTTCAGGCCGAGTTCGCGCCATCCCTCGGGGAAGTGCCGGTCGTAGCAGATGTACATGCCGACACGGCCGACCGCGGTTTCGAAGACGGGGTAGCCGAGGTTGCCGGGGCGGAAGTAGAACTTCTCCCAGAACTTCTCGAGGTGCGGTAGGTGGTGCTTGCGATAGATCCCGAGCACCTCGCCGTCGGCATCGACGATGACCGACGTGTTGTAGTAGACGCCCGTCTGGGCCTCTTCGTAGATCGGCAGCACCGACACCAGCCCGAGCTCTTTCGCGAGGGCGGCGAACCGCTGCACGATCGGGCCGTCGGCGGGCTCCGCGTAGCGGTAGTACTTCTGGTCCTGCGTGATGCCGAAATACGGACCGTAGAACAACTCCTGGAAGCAGATCACCTGCGCACCCTGCGCAGCGGCATCCCGTGCGAAGCCCTCGTGCTTGTCGAGCATCGATTCCTTGTCGCCCGTCCAGGTCGTCTGCGAGATCGCCGCGCGTACCGTCGTCATCGTGTCTCCGTTCAGTCACGGCTCCTGTGTCGGGACAGTCAAGCCTGCCGCGGACGCCCGGGCAAGGGCTTTCGCGGGATCCATCGCGAGGACGCCGCCCTCATCCGTCGACTTGCGCTCTGTGCGCGCGACACGCGGCGCGTCGCGCGCACAAGGCGCAAGTCGACGAAGGGGAGCGGCAGCGCCGTGCGCCGTGGACCTTCGCGCCCTGCGCCGTGGACCTTCGCGCCCTGCGCCCTGCGCCGTGCGCCGTGGACCTTCGCGCCCTGCGCGCTGCGCCGTGCGCCGCCCGCGTGAGCCCCATCCGTCGACTTGCGCTCTGTGCGCGCGACACGCGGCGCGTCGCGCGCACAAGGCGCAAGTCGACGGGAGAGGGGTGTCGCGTGGGATACATCGCCAGACGGATGCCGCGGCTCGCGCTCTCCCGTAGCGTGAAAGCCGTGTTCCGTCGCCTGAAGCCCTACCAGATCGTCGTCGACGCGACGGCGGCGCTGGTCTTCTTCGCGGTGGCGCTTCCGATCGAGCTCGCCACGGCGGCCGGCACAGAGCTGTACCCCTCGGGCGACGTCCTCGGCGCGCTCGCCTTCGTCGTGCCGTTCACCGTCGCCGCCGCGCTGAGCCGGCTCGCTCCGGGCCTCGCCCTCGCGATCGCCTGGCTCGCGGCCGTCATCCAGATGGCGCTCGGCCGCCCACCGACCTTCGCCGACCTCGCGGTGTTCGTCGTGCTGTTCGCCGCGGCCGCGTACGGATCGAACCGCGTGTACTGGATCGGGCTCGCGTCCGCGTTCGTCGGTGCGGTCGTCATCACGGTGTACCTGCTGGCGGGGCCTCTCGTCGTGGGTGGGGCGATCACGTGGCAGGCGATCCCCCTCGCCCTCGCGATCCTCATCGCCGCCGCGTTCGCCCTCGGCCTCGCCTGGACGATCGGAGCGCTCGTGCGCTCGGCGCGCCGCGCGCGGGCGAACCGCGAAGCGCAGAAGCGGGCCGAGGCCGAGGCCGTGGTCGAGCAGGAGCGCGTCCGCATCGCACGCGACATGCACGACGTCGTCGCGCACTCGCTCGCCGTCGTCATCGCACAGGCGGACGGCGCCCGCTACGCCGCGGCCGCCGACCCCTCCGCCGCGACGACCGCGCTCGGCACGATCTCGACGACGGCGCGCTCCGCACTGTCCGACGTGCGGATGCTGCTCACACAGCTGCGTCACAGCCAGAGCGTCGGCCCGCAGCCCACCCTCGCGGACCTGGAGCAGCTGTACGCGCAGGTGCGTGCGGCGGGGGTCGAGCTGCGCGTCGCCGTCGATCCCGTGCCGCCGGGCGAGCCGCCGGCCGCCGTGCAGCTCGCGGTGTACCGCATCCTGCAGGAGGCGCTCACGAACGCGCTGCGGCATGGCGCCGGGGTGGTCTCGGTCGGGCTCGCGTGGCATCCCGACCGCGTCGACCTCGCCGTGCGCAACCCGCTGAAGCCGGGGGATCGACCCGCCGGGACCGGCCACGGGCTCATCGGCATGGGGGAGCGTGCGCACCTCATCGGCGGGCGGTTCGACGCTGCGCCGCACGGGGCCGAATTCGTCGTGACCGCCACCTTGCCGATCCGTCAGGAGGGTTCCCGATGATCCGTGTCGTGCTCGTGGATGACCAGGCGCTGTTCCGCGCCGGCATCCGGATGCTGGTGGCATCGCAGGCCGACCTCGAGGTCGTGGGCGAAGCATCCGACGGGCGCGAAGCCATCGACGTCGTGCGGGCGACCCGCCCCGATGTCGTGCTCATGGACATCCGCATGCCCGTCATGGACGGTCTCACGGCGACCGCCGAGCTGCTCGCCGATCCGGACCCGCCGCGCATCGTCATGCTCACGACGTTCGACCTCGACGAGGCCGCGGCGCGCGCGATCCGGCAGGGGGCCAGCGGCTTCCTGCTGAAGGACGCCGAGCCGGAGTTCCTCCTCGCCGCGATCCGCACCGTGCACGCCGGATCGGCTGTCATCGCGGCATCCGCCACCCGCGACCTCTTCGCGCATTTCTCGCAGCCGAAGGCAGTGAGCGTCCCTGCCGAGTTCGAGACGCTCACCGAGCGCGAGCGTGAGATCTTCGCGCTCGCGGCGCGCGGACTGTCCAACGCCGAGATCGCCGGGCGCGAATACCTCTCCGAAGCGACGGTCAAGACGCACATCAGCCGCATCCTCACGAAGCTGGGCCTGCGCGACCGCGTGCAGCTCGTCGTCTTCGCTTTCGAGCACGGGCTCACCTGACACGCGCCCCTGTGGGAGGGCGCGCGTCAGCGCCCCTCGAGCGCCGCGCGCGTGCGCTCGTAGCGGGGCTTGCCCACCCACCGCCACATCACCCGCACCGGGGCCGGCAGGTTCTTGCGCAGCCATGCATCGCCGCCGTCGGGCTGCGATGAGACGATCGCGCCGAGCGCGTTCCACGTCTGCCCCTTCGGCGTCGAGGCGCGCCCGTGCTCCGAGAACCACTCGACCTCCTTCTGGGTGATGGTGCGCTCCATGACGGGCACGATGTTCTGCTCCTCGTCGGGCAGATGGATCGCCAGAGCCCCGTTGATCCCGTCGAGCGCCGCGAGCAGCGGTGCGGCCGTGGCGGAGGTCGCGGAGGCGCGCCACGCGGGCAGCGCAGCATCCATCGCCGTCAGCTCGGCGAGCATCGCGGCGTGATGCTGCTTCATACGTTCCACGTGGACGGTGCAGGCGGGGGAGCGCTCGACGAGAGCACCCCACAGCCTCTCGTCCTCACCGTCGTGGTGGGCGTGCAGAGCACTCGAGAGAAGGTCGAGCTGCGTCGCGACGACCTCGGCGTGCGCCGTGTTCCCGGTCCGCACCCCGCGCACGAGCGACGGCCCTTCGCGGAAGCCTGCCAGGAACATGCGGTGGATCTCGGCCATGCCACTCGCGTCGCAGGTCTTCGGTTCCGGGGAGACGGCTCCGCTGGAGGGGAGGGGTGTCGCGGCCATGATCGCTCCTTCGCGCTGACGAAGCAGAGACTACGACCAGCCGGCGTCGCGCGGAAGAGGATCATCCTCGAGATGTAGACGGATGCCCCGACAGACCGACGCGGTGGACCTCGCCCGGTTCGTACCGTCGAAGCATGGAACTGACATCGACCGATCTCGGGCTCGCCGCCCGGGTGCAGCACCTCACGAAGACCTACGGCACCGGGGCCGGCACCGTCCGCGCATTGGACGGCGTCAGCGTCGGCATCCGCCGCGGCGAGTTCACCGCGATCATGGGCCCGTCCGGCTCGGGCAAATCCACGCTCATGCACATCATGGCCGGCCTCGACGCGCCCACGAGCGGTCGGGCCTGGATCGGCGACACCGACATCACGGGTCTGTCCGACCTCGAACTGACGATCCTGCGCCGCCGCCGCGTCGGCTTCGTCTTCCAGTCCTTCAACCTCGTGCCGACCCTCGACGCCCTGGCCAACATCATGCTGCCGTTCGACCTGGACGGCCGGCGCCCGACGGTGCTCGAACGCACGCGCATCGACGGGCTCGTCGACTCTCTCGGTCTCGCCGCCAGGCTGCGTCACCGCCCGCACGAGCTGTCCGGCGGCCAGCAGCAGCGCGTCGCGATCGCCCGGGCACTCGCGACGGCGCCCGACCTCGTCTTCGCCGACGAGCCGACCGGGAATCTCGACTCGCGCAGCGGACGGGACGTGCTGCGCCTGCTCGCCGCCGCGACGCGCGAGCACGGTCAGTCGATCGCGATGGTCACGCACGACCCGGTCGCGGCGAGCCACGCCGATCGGGTGCTGTTCCTCGGCGACGGCCGCATCGTCGCCGACAAGCCCCGCCAGAGCGCCGAAGAGATCGCCGCGTACATGCTCGCGACCGAGCTCGGCGCCGAGGTCTCGTCGTGAGCGCCACGGCGATCGATCGGATGCCGCGCCCCGAGGTCGCAGCGACCCGCGCGGCGCCTCTCGGGTACCTGCGTGAGCGGGGCATGGGTGCCAGCATCCTCGTGGCGGGGATCTCCACCGCCTTCGGTGTCGTGCTGCTCACGGCGACGACCTTCATCGGCGCGATGCTGCGGGCCGACCCGTACATCGGCGACAGCGAGACGCTCGCGATCGTCGTCTCCATCCTCACGGGGCTGCTGCTCGGTCTCGCCGTCTATGTCGCCTCGATCGTGACGGCGAACACGTTCGCGACCGTCATCGCCGGACGCACGAGGCGCATCGCGCTCCTGCGTCTCATCGGCGCCTCGGCCCGCTCGCAGCGCGCCGAGGTCGCGCGTCATGGCCTCGTCGTCGGCGCCGTCGGAGCCCTCATCGGGCTGGTGCTGGGAACCGGTCTGTCGGCGGCCGGCGTGCTCCTGGCCGAGACCGCGCTCGGACTGAAGGGACTCGACTTCACACTCGTGCGCCCCGACCTGCTGGCGCCGGCCGTGATCGTCGTGCTCACGACATGGGCGTCGGCGTGGGTGGGATCGCGCCGCGTCCTGGCGGTCACGCCGCTGCAGGCGCTCGGCAGCTCGGTCGAGGTCTCGCACGCCGACGTGGCCAGTCGCACGCGGCGCAACGTCGTGGCCGTCGTGCTGCTGAGCATCGGCGCGGCGCTGCTCGCGGTTGGAATCCTCGCGGGGCTCGTCTCGCCCCTCGGCGTCATCGTCGCTTTCGCGGGCGGAGTGCTCTCGTTCACCGGACTCGCCCTCGGGGCGACGGTCGTGATGCCGCCCGTGCTGCGGCTCGTCGGACGCGCCTTCGGCCGCTCGGCGACGGCACGCCTCGCCGCCGAGAACGCTCTGCGCCACCCGGAACGTTCGAGCCGCATGGCGATCGGCGTCGTCATGGGAGTCACACTCGTGACGATGTTCGCCGTCGCGCTGGAAACGGCCAAAGCGGTCGTCACCGCCTCGGGGGGCGGCATCCCCGATCCCGAGTTCGCCCTCGTGATCGACCTGTTCTCGGCGGTCATGATGGGCCTGGTCGCCGTGTCCGCGGTCATCGCTGCCGTCGGACTGGTCAATCTGCTCACGCTCGGCGTCGTGCAGCGGCGTCGCGAGCTGGGGCTGCTGCGCTCGCTCGGGGTCTCCAACGGCCAGGTGCGGCGCATGGTGCTGCTCGAGGCCGCGCACATCACGATCGCCTCGACGGCGCTCGGCCTCGTGCTCGGCATCGCCTACGGCTGGGCCGGGGCCCAGTCGCTGCTCGGAGCCGTGCGCGTGCCGCCGCTGTGGCTCTCGCCGACCTTCGTGCTGCCCGTCGTGCCGTTGTGGCCCATCGTCGCGATCGTCGTCGCGACGGCGGTGCTCACCCTCGTCGCGGCCGTCGTGCCGACGCGCATCGCAACGCGCGTCGCCCCCGTCGAAGCGCTCGCCGAGTAGGCGCCGAGACCGGATGCCGCCCCGCGGCCCCGTCCGTGCGGTGCTGGCGTGGGGCGGCCGGTGGTCCTGTTGCCCGGGCGGTGAACCGTACGAATCGCGTCGAACCGGACGGCGGCGACGTCGGGGTCGGCGGGATCGGTACGGCTGGGCGTGGGGCGGCCAGTGGTTGGTGGCCGGGGGCGCCGGGTCGGGGGCGCTGGGTCGGGGGGCCGGGTCGGGGACGCCGGGTCAGGGTGGCGGGGCGCGGTCGCCCGGGCGGCGAACCGCACGAATCGCGTCGAACCGGACGGCGGCGACGTCGGGTTCGACGGGATCGGTATGGGTGGGCGTGGGGCGGCCGGTGGTTGGGGGCGCCGGGTCAGTCGGCGGGGTCGTGCGCCCAGGTGGGGGCGAGGGCGCGGATCCGCGCACCGCGCCACTGCCACGTCGCCCAGAGCACGGGCCAGAGGGCGGCGGCGGTCGGGCCGCCGATCACGAGGCGGTCGCGCCACAGCGTGCGGTCCGGTCGCCCGGGAATCGGCGAGACCGCCATCTGGTGATCCCACACGTCGAGGCTCGAAAGCGGCCCGGTCAGCGGGATGCCGCTGTCACGGAAGATCCGCACCGGGCCGGCAGGCTCGGCGACGGTGCGCTCGCTCACGTGGATGAGCTGCTGCCCCATCGGGATGCCGCCGAGCGCCGTCAGCTCGACGGGGATGTCGTCTCCGGGGGTCAGGCTCGTCGGCAGCCCGCCCGGAGCCATCGGCTCAAGTCCGAGGAATGGTCCGTAGAGTTCGGCGACAGCGCGTGGTGAGTGCAGGGCACGCCACGCGGCATCCGGGTCGCAATCGATCTCGAGCTTCAGCAGGATGCGCATGCTCCAGTGTCGCACCGGCTCTAGCATCGAGGGATGCCGTCACCGTTCGACCAGCACCGCTACCAAGTCCGGCTCGAGTGGGGCGTGGAGGGTCTCGCCCGTCTCGCACCCGCCGATGTCGTCGTGGTCGTCGATGTGCTCGGGCTGTCGACGCGCGTGACGAACGAACTCGCGGCGGCCGCCGGCGATGGCATCGCGGCGGGTGCCGGGGCGGTTGCGGCCGAGGCCGGGTCCCCGGACGGCACCGCGTCCCGCCCCGATGCCGTTGCGTCCGGTTCCGTCGGCACCGCGTCCCGTCCCGATGGCGCTGCGTCCGGTTCCGGCGCCGCGAGCGACGACGGTGGCACCGTTTCCGGTTGCCTCGGCACCGCGTCCGGTTCCCTTGGCACCGCGTCCCGCCCCGATGGCGCCGCGTCCGGTTCCGGCACCGCGTCCGACGTCGACGGCACCGCGTCCGACGCCGGCGGCGCCGCATCCGATCCCGACGCCGCGAGCGACGACGAAGCGACGGCGGTCTTGCGGGCCGCTGCCCGAGTGGGAGCCGTCGTGCTGCTCGGATGCCTGCGCAACGCCTCAGCCACGGCGCGCGCCGTGCTCGACGAGCAGACCCGTCGCGCGGGCCGCACGAGCATCGCCGTCGTCGCGGTGGGCCAGCGTGACCGAGACGGCGCACCGCGCTTCGCCGTCGAGGACCTGCTCGGTGCCGGAGCCGTCATCGACGCGCTCACGAAGCTCGGCATCGACCACACCTCACCCGAGGCGGCCGTCGCGGCCGAGGGGTTTCACGGATTGCGCCGAGCCACCCGTCACCTGCTCACGGCGAGCGGATCGGGTCAGGCCCTGCTCGACGGCGGCGCGCGCGACGTCGTGCTCGACGCCGCGGCGGTCGATGTCGTCTCCGTCGTGCCGACCCTGGTCGACGGCGTCTTCATCGCGGCCTGAACGCTCAGCGCGGCGTCATGGCGGCGAGGCGCGCCGCCGCCGTGATCTCGCGACGCGTCCACGAGAAGAGGTTGCGCTCGTCGAAACGCGGCGCGCACGTCGCGCACGACATCGCTCTCGCGGGACGACGGTGCCGGTAGGCGAGATGGCCGGCAGGGCAACGGCCGACCCACGGAGCGAGATCGGTCGCCGTCTCACCGCGATGCGTCGTGCCCCCGACATAGCCGAGGTCGCGGGCGACGCGCAGCCACTCGCGCCCGTGCCCCGCCGCCGGACCGGCCAACGCGTGGGCGACCTCGTGCAGCAGGGTCTGATGATTGTCGTCATCGTCGTAGCGGGCGGTGAGGTAGCGCGACATGCTGATCCGTTTGCGGCGGTAGTCGCACAGGCCCGCTCGGCGCTTGGCGTTATCGAACGCGAACGTCCACGACGAATCCAGATGGGTCACGATGAGCGCCTCGGCCCATCGCCTCACGCGATGCAGTTCCGACATGCCGAAACGTTAGAACAGACCTACGACACTCACCCGGTGAGGGCGGCCGCACGGCGTCGGTCAGCGGCGTCGACGGCCAGCAGCGCCGACTCGAGCTGCGCGTCGGTCGCACCGGACTCCTGGCGCAGGAACAGCGCGCGCTTGAAATCGACGCGCGCGGCCTCGAAATCGCCCGCCTCGTAGTTCGTCCGTCCGCGGTGCTGATAGGCGAATGCTGCGATGCTCGACCAACCCTGGCCCTCGGCCTCGTCGGCGCACATCGTCAGTTCCTGCTCGGCGGCGGCATACGCCCCCCGCACCTGCACGACGGATGCGTGCAGGATGCGCGCCCGCAGCAGGTCCTTGCGCGTGCCCGCCATGCGCGCCACGCGCACGGACTGCTCCGACAGCACGAGCGAATCCTCGGTGCGGCCCAGCACCTTGAGCAGCCACACGCGCTCGAGGAGTGCCGGCAGACTGCGCTGCTCGCCGATCTCGTCGAGACGCTCGGCGCACTCGTGCGGATCGACGATCTCCCGCAGAGTCTCCGGGTCGTAACCCTTGATATAGCTCACGACGACTCCCTCCGCGCACGATGCCCCTAGTCTGCCCCGGCACCGCGCGGTCGTCGGCCCGGCACGCCGGGGTGCAGCATCCGGTGCCTCGTCAGCGATCGAAAACGGATGCCGCGGGCTTCGGCGACGGCGAGGCGGCGGCATCCGTCACGATCGCCGCTCCGCGCACGAACTCGTCGATCTCGGCGCCCTGCGCCACCTTGGCGGGGTGCGGGCCGGCTGCCATGAGGCGCGGCAGCCACTCGGTGGGAAGGGGCGTCGCCGACGCCGCCACGACCAGGTTGCCGAAGCGCCGGCCCTTCAGCGTCTGCACCTCGGCCAGCACGGCGACGTGTTCGAGCACGTCGCGCACGGTCGCGACCTGACGCCGGGCGAAGGCGAGCCCCGCGCCGTCGGCGACATTGACCAGCAGGACGCCGTCGGGAGCGAGCAGCGCCGCCGCTTCGCGGTAGAACTCGACGGTCGTGAGGTGCGCGGGGGTCTGCGCCCCCGAGTAGACGTCGGAAACGAGCAGATCGACGTTGCCGGTGAGCGCGGCGGGCAGGCGCCCGAGTCCTGCGCGGGCGTCGCCGATGCGCACGCGGATCGGCGCTGGGCGGGGGAGCGGCATGTGCTCGCGCACGAGGTCCCAGAGGGCAGGTTCGAGCTCGATGACCTGCTGGCGCGACCCGCGCCGCGTCGCCTCGATGTAACGCGGGAGCGTGAGCGCCCCCGCGCCGAGGTGCACGGCGGTGAGCGGCTGGCGCGGCATCCGCAGCTGGTCGATGACGGCGCCCATGCGCGCGACGTACTCGAAGTGGAGGTGAGTCGGATCGTCGAGGTCGACGTGGGACTGCGGCGTGCCGTCGACGATGAGCTCGAGACCGCCGGCGAAGCGCGCGGGAACGACGCGGGCGATCGTGCCGTCCGAGAGACGGGCGCGAGGCGCCTCGTCGGGTTCCAGCCGCGCCCGTGCCATGACCCCACCGTACTGGGCGGGACACGCCGCCGCCGGGCCGCCCTCTTGTTCCGCGCTCCGCGCCCTCCCTCGCTTTGTTGACTTGCGCCCCGTGCAGCGACACGCCGGCGTGTCATCGACACGGGGCGCAAGTCAACGAAGGGGGCGGGTCAACGGGGGGAGGCGCGGCGGAGCGGAGCCGGGCGCGCGCGACGCGGCTACCGTGGGACGCATGGTGGCGATCGATCTCAACGCCGATCTGGGCGAGACGATCGACGGCGTGCCGACGGCCGACGACGAGGCGATGTTCGCCCTCATCTCGAGCGCGAACATCGCGTGCGGCGGACATGCGGGAGACGCCGCGTCGCTGCGCGCGGCCGTCGAGCGGTCGGCGCGGTACGGCGTCGCCGTGGGCGCGCATCCGTCCTACCCGGACCGCGCCGGATTCGGTCGCACGCGCATCGCGATCAACCCGGGCGACCTCGCCGACGCGATCGCCCGCCAGCTGGACGCGCTCGTCTCGGCGGGAGCCGACGTCCGCTACGTCAAGCCGCACGGCGCGCTCTACCACTCCGTGTCGCGCGACCCGGTCGAAGCAGCCCTCGTCGTGGATGCTGTCGCGGATCTGTCGGCGCGATTGGGGCGCGGCATCCCGATCCTCGGACTCGACGGCGAGATCGCCTTCAACGCCGAGCAGCGCGGCATCCCGTTCGTGCGCGAGGCGTTCCTCGACCGCGGATACCGCGCGACGGGCGGCCTCGTCGCGCGTGGGGCGCCCGGCGACGTGCTGCACGATCCCGCCGAGATCGCCGATCGCGCCGTTCGCCTCGCCGTCGAGGGGGTCCTCGTCGCCGTCGACGGCGGGCTCGTCAGACCGGATGCCGCATCCCTCTGCGTGCACGGCGATTCGCCCGGCGCCGTGGCGATCGCCCGGCGCGTGCGCGCGGCGCTGGACGCCGAGGGGGTTGAGGTGCGATCGCCGTGGTGACCGTGCGCGTGCGGCCGATGGGCGAGCGGGCCCTGCTCCTCGAGACCGATTCGATCGACGATGTGCTGGCGCTGCACGGCCGGCTCGCGGCATCCCGCCCCGAAGGGGTCGTCGAGCTCGTGCCGGCCGCGCGGACGGTGCTGGTCGTCGTCGATCCCGCGCGACTGACGCCGGCGGCCGCGCGGGCGTGGGCGCTGGGCGCGGATGCCGGGGCCGCCGGCCCGCCGCGCGGCGAGGGTTCCGCCGTCGACCTCGAGGTCGTCTACGACGGCGCCGACCTGTCCGAGACGGCGGAGCTCCTCGGTATGACGGCTGATGAGCTCGTGCGCCGCCACGCGAGCGCCGAGTGGTCGGTCGCGTTCACGGGGTTCGCGCCGGGGTTCGGCTATCTGGTGAGCGACGCTTGGCCGTTCGACGTGCCCCGACGGGCCACGCCCCGCACGCGCGTGCCCGCCGGAGCGGTGGGCCTCGCCGCCCGGTTCACGGGGGCGTACCCCCGGGAATCGCCCGGCGGCTGGCAGCTCATCGGTACGACCTCGGCGCTGCTGTGGCGTACGGCGGCGGAGGGTGCGGCATCCCCGGCCCTGCTCGCCCCCGGCACGCGCGTGCGGTTCCGCCCCGTTACCGCGGCTCCGGTCGCCGCGGCAGCCGTGTCCGTGCCCGCCCCCGCACCCGCGTCGACCACGTCGACCGTCCCCGCGCCCGTCCCCGTCCCCGCATCGACCGCGAGACTGCAAACGCAGGTCGAGACTGCGGGTGAACCCCACGGTCTCGGCGCGCCGTTGCAGTCTCGCGGTCACGGGCAGCGGGGGGTACGGGTCGAGGCGACGGGGATGCTCGCGACCGTGCAGGACCTCGGCCGGGCCGGGAACGCGGCGCTCGGCGTCGCGCGGTCCGGCGCCGCCGACCGAGGCGCACTGCGCACGGCCAACCGGCTCGTCGGCAACGACGAAGGCGCCGCGGCGATCGAGATCACGATGGGCGGCTTCCGCGCCGTCGCCGAGGTCGACGCGTGGATCGCCGTCGCGGGGGCCTGGGGGTCGCTCACGCTGGACGGCCGCCCGATCGACCCGTACACCGCGCAGGCCTGGTCCGCGGGCAGCGAACTGCAGGTCGACGTCTTCGCGCACGGCACACGGGCCTACCTCGCGGTGCGCGGCGGCTGCGAGCCCGCGGCGGTGCTCGGATCCCGGTCGACGGACATCCGGGCGGGACTGGGCCCGCGCCGGCTCGCCGCGGGCGACGTGATCCCGATCGGCCCCGCTCCCGCCCGTCCCATCCCGATCGCCGACATCGCGCCCTGGGGAGCCCCGCAGGACGACGAGCTCGAGATCGACCTGGCACCCGGTCCGCGCGCCGACTGGTTCGCGGCATCCGCCCTCGATGTGCTCTTCGCGGCGGTCTGGACCGTCTCGCCCGCGGCCGACCGTGTCGGGATCAGGCTCGAGGGACCCGAACTGGTCCGCGCGCGCCGCGACGAGCTGCCGAGCGAGGGCATGGTGCCCGGCGCACTGCAGGTGCCTCCCGACGGACGCCCCGTCGTGCTCGGCGTCGACGGTCCCGTGACGGGCGGGTATCCGGTCATCGCGGTCGCCACGGATGCCGCGCTGGATCTGCTCGCGCAAGCGCGGCCGGGGACACGCCTGCGGTTCCGGCATGCGCGCACCCCGATCGGGTGAGTCAGCGCGCGTTTATACCGCAGCTTCGGATGCTCGTCAAGAATCCGGCTGGACACGGCGCGTCCTGAGACGTATAGTCGGTAGTTGCGCTCTGGTTCCCCTGCCCTCATATGGTGGTCGGCTGTGCCCGTGTGCCCCCGCGTCACTCTCCATCGGAGTCTCGCGCGCGTGGCGCCGGGCTTCGGGAGGACGGAGCACTCCACCTGACGACAAGGAAACGGGCCCACGGGCTCACGGAGGTATTCCCCTTGGCTGCTGCGCGCAACGCATCCAACCCCACCACCCCCAAGAGCGGACGCGGCGCTTCACGCCTCTCGTTCGCCAAGGTCTCCGACACGCTGGAGGTCCCCGACCTCCTCGCGCTGCAGACGGAGTCCTTCGACTGGCTCGTCGGCAACGACGCGTGGAAGACACGCGTCGCGGCTGCGAAGGCCATCGGACGCACGGACGTCCCCGAGATCAGCGGTCTCGAGGAGATCTTCGAGGAGATCTCGCCCATCGAGGACCTGAGCGAGACGATGCAGCTCTCGTTCACCAACCCCTACCTCGAGCCTGAGAAGTACTCGATCGACGAGTGCAAGGAGCGCGGCAAGACCTACGCCGCCCCGCTCTACGTCGAAGCCGAGTTCATGAACCACCAGACCGGTGAGATCAAGACGCAGACCGTCTTCATGGGCGACTTCCCCCTGCAGACCGGCAAGGGCACGTTCATCATCAACGGCACCGAGCGTGTCGTCGTCTCGCAGCTCGTGCGCTCGCCCGGCGTCTACTTCGACAAGACCCCGGACAAGACCAGCGACAAGGACATCGTCTCGGCGCGCGTCATCCCCAGCCGCGGTGCGTGGCTCGAGTTCGAGATCGACAAGCGCGACCAGGTCGGCGTGCGCATCGACCGCAAGCGCAAGCAGTCGGTCACCGTCTTCCTCAAGGCCCTGGGCCTGACGACGGAGGACATCCAGAACGAGTTCGCCGGCTTCGACTCGATCGAGGAGACCCTCGCGAAGGACACGATCCTCTCGAAGGAAGACGCCC
Organism: Microbacterium sp. NPDC055442; assembly: GCF_053644215.1. Lineage (NCBI taxonomy): Bacteria > Bacillati > Actinomycetota > Actinomycetes > Micrococcales > Microbacteriaceae > Microbacterium > Microbacterium sp. NPDC055442. Next base: position 169,931 of record NZ_JBSHLF010000005.1, read on the forward strand.
TCCGCGACATCTACCGCAAGCTCCGTCCGGGCGAGCAGGTCGCCGCCGAGGCCGCCCGCGCGCTGCTGGACAACTTCTACTTCAACCCCAAGCGCTACGACCTCGCGAAGGTCGGTCGCTACAAGATCAACCACAAGCTCGGTCTCGACACGCCGCTGAGCGACTCGGTGCTCACCGTCGACGACATCGTCGCGACGATCAAGTACCTCGTGCGCCTGCACCGCGGCGACGACGTCTTCGACGGCGTCCGCGAGGGCAAGCCGGCCGAGATCCGCCTCGACATCGACGACATCGACAACTTCGGCAACCGTCGCATCCGCGCCGTCGGCGAGCTCATCCAGAACCAGGTCCGCACGGGTCTTTCCCGTATGGAGCGCGTCGTGCGCGAGCGCATGACGACGCAGGACATCGAGGCCATCACGCCGCAGACGCTCATCAACGTGCGTCCCGTCGTCGCCGCGATCAAGGAGTTCTTCGGAACGAGCCAGCTGTCGCAGTTCATGGATCAGAACAACCCGCTCGCGGGCCTGACCCACAAGCGCCGCCTGTCGGCGCTCGGCCCCGGTGGTCTGAGCCGTGAGCGCGCCGGCGTCGAGGTCCGTGACGTGCACCCCTCGCACTACGGCCGCATGTGCCCGATCGAGACGCCGGAAGGGCCGAACATCGGTCTCATCGGCTCGCTCGCATCGTTCGCGCGCATCAACGCGTTCGGCTTCATCGAGACCCCGTACCGCAAGGTCGTCGACGGCAAGGTCACCGACCAGATCGACTACCTGACGGCATCGGTCGAGAGCGACTACATCGTCGCGCAGGCTGGAGTCGAGCTCGCGGACGACGGTTCGTTCGCCGACGAGCGCGTCCTCGCCCGTCGCGGTCAGGGCGGCGAGGTCGACCTCTTCCACGCCGACGAGATCGGCTACATGGACGTCTCGCCGCGCCAGATGGTCTCGGTCGCGACGTCGCTCATCCCGTTCCTCGAGCACGACGACGCCAACCGCGCGCTCATGGGCGCGAACATGCAGCGTCAGGCCGTTCCGCTCCTGCGTTCGGATTCGCCCGTCGTGGGCACCGGTATGGAGGGCTACGCCGCGATCGACGCCGGTGACGTCGTCACGGCAGCCAAGGCCGGTGTCGTCGCCGAGGTCTCGGCCGACGTCGTCACGGTCCAGCTCGACGAGGGCGGCACGCAGGACTACTACCTGCGCAAGTTCGACCGCTCCAACCAGGGCACGTCCTACAACCAGCGCGTCGTGGTCTCGGCCGGCGACCGCGTCGAGGTCGGCGAGGTCATCGCCGACGGACCGGCGACGGAGAACGGCGAGCTCGCGCTCGGCAAGAACCTCCTCGTCGCGTTCATGATGTGGGAAGGCCACAACTTCGAGGATGCGATCATCCTCAGCCAGGAGCTCGTGAAGGACGACACCCTCTCCTCGATCCACATCGAGGAGTACGAGGTGGATGCCCGTGACACGAAGCTCGGCAAGGAGGAGATCACCCGTGACCTCCCCAACGTCAGCCCCGACCTGCTGAAGGACCTCGACGAGCGCGGCATCATCCGCATCGGCGCCGAGGTCCGCCCCGGCGACATCCTCGTCGGCAAGGTCACGCCCAAGGGCGAGACCGAGCTGTCGGCCGAGGAGCGCCTGCTCCGCGCGATCTTCAACGAGAAGAGCCGCGAAGTGCGCGACACGTCGCTGAAGGTTCCCCACGGTGAGCAGGGCACGATCATCGCCGTCAAGGAGTTCAACGCCGAGGACGGCGACGACGAGCTCGGCTCGGGCGTCAATCGCCGCGTCGTGGTCTACATCGCCCAGAAGCGCAAGATCACCGAGGGTGACAAGCTCGCCGGCCGCCACGGCAACAAGGGCGTCATCGCGAAGATCCTCCCCGTCGAGGACATGCCGTTCCTCGCGGACGGCACGCCGGTCCAGGTCGTCCTGAACCCGCTCGGCATCCCCGGTCGAATGAACTTCGGCCAGGTCCTCGAGCTGCACCTCGGCTGGATCGCCCAGCAGGGCTGGAAGGTCGAAGGCACGCCGGAGTGGGCCATGGGCCTGCCCGACACCGCTCGTGAGGCCGCCCCCGGCACGAAGGTCGCGACCCCCGTGTTCGACGGTGCGTTCGAGGAGGAGATCGCCGGTCTTCTCGACTCGACCCTCCCCACGCGCGACGGTGAGCGCCTCATCGACTCGACGGGCAAGACGCGGCTGTTCGACGGCCGCTCCGGCGAGCCGTTCCCGGCACCCATCTCGGTCGGCTACATGTACATCCTGAAGCTGCACCACCTGGTCGACGACAAGATCCACGCGCGTTCGACGGGCCCCTACTCGATGATCACGCAGCAGCCCCTGGGCGGTAAGGCCCAGTTCGGCGGCCAGCGGTTCGGCGAGATGGAGGTGTGGGCGCTCGAGGCCTACGGCGCCGCGTACGCGCTGCAGGAGCTCCTCACGATCAAGTCCGACGACATCCTCGGCCGCGTCAAGGTGTACGAGGCGATCGTCAAGGGCGAGAACATCCAGGAGCCCGGCATCCCCGAGTCGTTCAAGGTCCTCATGAAGGAGATGCAGTCGCTCTGCCTGAACGTCGAGGTGCTCTCGGCCGACGGCACGCCGGTCAACCTCCGCGACACGGACGACGACGCGTTCCGCGCGGCAGAGGAACTGGGTATCAACATCTCCAGCCGCTTCGAGTCATCCTCGATCGACGAGATCTGACGCTTCGGCAAGCTCAGATCAACGACTGACTCACTAAGAATTCCGACACAGGAGAACTGAGACTAGTGCTCGAATCAACAACTTTCGATGAGCTTCGCATCGGTCTCGCCACCGCCGACGACATCCGTCGTTGGTCGTACGGCGAGGTCAAGAAGCCCGAGACCATCAACTACCGCACGCTCAAGCCCGAGAAGGACGGCCTCTTCGGCGAGCAGATCTTCGGACCCTCCCGCGACTGGGAGTGCGCCTGCGGCAAGTACAAGCGCGTCCGCTTCAAGGGCATCGTCTGCGAGCGCTGCGGCGTCGAGGTCACCAAGTCCTCGGTCCGCCGCGAGCGCATGGGCCACATCGAGCTCGCCGCGCCCGTCACGCACATCTGGTACTTCAAGGGCGTGCCTTCGCGTCTGGGCTACCTGCTGGACATGGCGCCGAAGGACCTCGAGAAGGTCATCTACTTCGCCGCCTACATGGTGATCTCCGTCGACGAAGAGGCGCGTCACCGCGACCTCGCGACGCAGGAGAACAACATCCGTCTCGAGATCAAGACGCTCGGCGACCGCCGTGACGCCAAGGTCGCAGCCCGCCTCCAGCAGCTGGAGGAAGAGCTCGCGGCGCTCGAGGAAGAGGGCGCCAAGGCCGACCAGAAGAAGAAGGTCAAGGACGCCGCCGAGAAGGAGATGGCTCAGACCCGCAAGGGCGCCGACGAGCAGATCGCCAAGCTCGAGCGCGTGTGGGAGGACTTCCGCACCCTCGATGTCGGCTCGCTCAAGGGCGAGGACGAGATCTTCCACGAACTGCAGGACCGCTTCGGCCAGTACTTCGAGGCCTACATGGGCGCGGAGTCGATCCAGCGTCGTCTGCAGGCCTTCGATCTGCAGGCTGAGGCGGACAGCCTCCACCTGCAGATCTCCGAGGGCAAGGGTCAGCGCAAGATCCGCGCGATCAAGCGCCTGAAGGTCGTCAACTCGTTCCTGCAGACGGGCATGTCGCCCGCCTCGATGGTGCTCGACGTCGTTCCGGTGATCCCGCCGGAGCTGCGCCCCATGGTCCAGCTCGACGGTGGCCGCTTCGCGACCTCCGACCTCAACGACCTGTACCGTCGCGTCATCAACCGCAACAACCGTCTTCGCCGGCTGATCGACCTCGGTGCTCCCGAGATCATCGTCAACAACGAGAAACGGATGCTGCAGGAAGCGGTCGACGCACTCTTCGACAACGGCCGCCGTGGTCGCCCCGTCACGGGCACCGGCAACCGTGCGCTGAAGTCGCTGTCCGACATGCTCAAGGGCAAGCAGGGCCGGTTCCGTCAGAACCTGCTCGGCAAGCGCGTGGACTACTCGGGTCGTTCGGTCATCATCGTCGGACCCCAGCTCAAGCTCCACCAGTGCGGTCTGCCCAAGCAGATGGCCCTCGAGCTGTTCAAGCCGTTCGTCATCAAGCGCCTGATCGACCTCGGCCACTCGCAGAACATCAAGGCCGCCAAGCGCGCCGTCGAGCGCACGCGTCCCGAGGTGTGGGACGTGCTCGAGGAGATCATCCGCGAGCGCCCCGTGCTGCTCAACCGTGCACCCACGCTGCACCGTCTGGGCATCCAGGCGTTCGAGCCGCAGCTCGTCGAGGGCAAGGCCATCCAGCTGCACCCGCTCGTCTGCGCGGCGTTCAATGCCGACTTCGATGGTGACCAGATGGCCGTGCACCTTCCGCTGTCGGTCGAGGCCCAGGCCGAAGCGCGCATCCTGATGCTCGCGTCGAACAACATCCTGAAGCCGTCGGACGGCCGCCCGGTGACCCTGCCCTCGCAGGACATGATCATCGGCCTCCACCACCTGACCACGGTCAACGAGGGTGCCCAGGGCGAAGGTCGTGTGTTCGGCTCGGTCAGCGAGGCGATCCTCGCGCGGGACGAAGGCACGCTCGACCTGCAGGCCAAGGTGCGCATCCGCATCCCCGGCCTGTCGTTCCTCGAGGGCGACGCCCCCGAGGGCTACGAGCGCCACGGTCTCGTGGACGCCTCGCTCGGACAGGCGATCTTCAACGACACGCTGCCCAAGGGCTACCCGTTCGTGCGCGAGCAGGCCGACAAGGGCAAGCTGTCGCAGATCGTCAACAAGCTCGCCGAGGAGTACCCCAAGGTCGAGGTCGCGGCATCGCTCGACAGGATCAAGGACGCCGGCTTCTACTGGGCCACGCGTTCGGGTGTCACCGTCGCGCTCTCGGATGTCCTCACGCCGCCCAACAAGGGCGAGATCGTGGCGGGCTACGAGAAGCAGGCCGCCAAGGTGCAGGCGCAGTTCGAGAAGGGCCTCACGACCGACGCCGAGCGTCGTCAGGAGCTCATCAAGATCTGGACCGAGGCGACCGACGAGGTCCAGAAGGCGATGCGGGACAACTTCCCCGCCGACAACACGATCAACCGCATGGTGTCCTCGGGCGCCCGTGGTAACTGGCTGCAGATCCGCAACATCGCGGGTATGCGCGGTCTCGTGAACAACCCGAAGGGTGAGATCATCCCTCGCCCGATCATCTCCTCGTACCGCGAGGGGCTGTCGGTCGCGGAGTACTTCATCGCGACGCACGGTGCCCGCAAGGGACTGGCCGACACGGCCCTTCGCACGGCCGACTCGGGTTACCTCACGCGTCGTCTGGTCGACGTCTCGCAGGATGTCATCATCCGCGAGGAGGACTGCGGCACGACCAAGGGCCTCGAGTTCACGATCGCGGCGCCCGGCACCGACGGTGCGCTCATCAAGGACGCCAACGTCGAGAACTCGGTGTTCGCGCGGACCCTCGCCGAGCAGGTCACATCGCCTTCGGGCGAGGTGCTCGCCGCCGCGGGTGACGACGTGGGCGACGTGCTCATCAACACGCTCGTCGAGGCCGGCGTCGAGACCATCAAGGTCCGCTCCGTGCTCACGTGCGACTCGGCTGTCGGCGTCTGCGCGCAGTGCTACGGCCGTTCGCTCGCGACAGGCAAGATCGTCGACATCGGCGAGGCGGTCGGCATCATCGCCGCCCAGTCGATCGGTGAGCCCGGAACGCAGCTCACGATGCGTACGTTCCACACCGGCGGTTCGGCTTCGGCCGACGACATCACGCAGGGTCTTCCCCGTGTGCAGGAGCTCTTCGAGGCGCGTACCCCCAAGGGCGCGTCGCCGATCGCGGAGTCCGACGGTCGCATCACGATCGACGAGACCGAGAAGTCGAAGAAGATCATCCTGACGCCCGACTCGGGCGACGAGCCGCACGTCTACCCCGTGCTCAAGCGCGCGACGCTGCTGGTCGAGGACGGCCAGCGTGTCACGGTCGGCCAGCAGATGCAGGTCGGAACGCTCGACCCCAAGGAGGTCATGCGCGTCATGGGCGCCCGCGAGGTGCAGAAGTACCTCGTGAACGGCGTGCAGGGCGTGTACCGCTCGCAGGGTGTGCCGATCCACGACAAGCACATCGAGGTCATCGTGCGCCAGATGCTGCGCAAGGTCACCGTCGTCGACCACGCCGACACGACCCTGCTCCCGGGTGAGCTGGTGGACTTCAAGAAGTACCAGCGGATCAACCGCGAGACGGTGGCAGAGGGCAAGCGCCCCGCGTCGGGTCGTCCCGAGCTGATGGGTATCACGAAGGCGTCGCTCGCGACCGAGTCGTGGCTGTCGGCGGCATCGTTCCAGGAGACCACCCGCGTCCTGACGCAGGCGGCCATGGAGGGCAAGAGCGACCCGCTCGTCGGCCTCAAGGAGAACGTCATCATCGGAAAGCTCATCCCCGCCGGCACGGGCCTTGCGAAGTACCGCAACGTCACGGTCGAGGCGACGGAAGAGGCCAAGAGCGAGCGGTACCCCAACCGCATCTTCGCCTCGGACGGTGCGTTCTCGGACGCCGACCTGAGCTACGTCGATTTCGACAGCTTCTCGACGGACGGCGACTTCACCTCGTACAACTAGACGCGGTTCGGGTCAATGCTGCGAAGCAGCGTTGAGGCGACCCGGGTCTAGATCGAGGAGCCCGCGCAGCGGGCGTATCGAGATCTCCTGAGATAACGACGAAGGCCCCCGGCACGCGCCGGGGGCCTTCGTCGTTCCCGAGCCACGGGAACAGTCCTCCCCAGCGCGCCGACACGGCCACGCGGCATCCGGTGTCTACCGTGGAGGAGGAGGACGGCATGGCGCGCACGGGGGGACGAAACCTCTGGATCGCCGTACCCTCGGTGCTCGCGTGCATCGCCGTCGTCGCGGGCCTGGTCTGGCTCGCCGCACCCATGGTGCCGACCGCCGTGGACTGGGTCGGCGACACCCTGCGGGCGAACGCGGACGCGCAGGAGGACGCCGAGAACCAGCCGACCCCCGTCCAGCTGATCGCCGACGGCGATCCGCTGGACTGTCGCGACCTGTATCCCGATCAGCTGTGGGCCGAGCTCATCTGGCACGGAGACGTGCTGCTCAGCCAGAACACCGCGCGACCCGTGATCGCAGCCGACGACCTCGTCGAGGCGCTCGCGCCGACCGTCGCCGTCAACTGCGCGTGGGCGCTCGGACGGAACGAGTCGATCACGTCCACCGTCTCGGTCATCTCGCCCGACGCGATCGGCATCGCGCAGGCGGCGCTCTCGGCGCAGGGGTTCTCGTGCTCGACCGCCGAGACGGCGCTGGAATGCGCCCGCGCGAGGGGCGGCGTGCGGGAAGAGCACATCATGCGAGACGACGTGTGGCTCTCGATCGTCGGGACGGGCTGGCGCCCCGAGGACTACGCGAACCGACTGGCCGCCTACATCTGGGGATGACGCAGTCGCGCGTCGCGCGGCATGGCTACGCGTGTGAAGGCCCTGTCGGGGTTACCCTCGCACATGCGGGGAGCGGCCCCGCGTGAGGAGTGCTTCCGATGAGTGACCCCAAGTCGTCCTACGGCGAGCCGGTCGAGGAACCCACAACGGTCGACGACGTCGTCGGGCGTGCTCACGAAGGTCTCGCTGACGCCGAGGCCGCCCGCCGCGACGCCGTCGAAGAGCCGGCCGCTGTCGAGGACGAGCAGATCGTCGTCGAAGAAGAGGTCGTGTTCTCCGACGAGACCCCGTCGGCAGAGAACGAGTGGGCCGCAGAGCCGCCCTCGTGGGCGACCGACGCGCCGCTCGACGAGGAACCGCCCTCCGCCGTCGAGGAACCAGCCGCCGTCGTCGAAGAGACGATCGTCATCGACGAGACCGTCGTCGCCGACGACGAGCCGACCGCGGTCTACGAGCCCGTCGTCGCGCCCGCCGAGCCCATCGCCGAGAGCGTCGTGCCGCCGGCGGCCGTGTCTCCGCAGCCCATCTTCGTGCAGGCGCCCGAGGCGCCGCGCCTGCGCGGCAATCGTGCCGCCGCCGGTGCGATCGGCTTGCTCGCGGCCCTCGCCTTCGCGGTGCTCTACCTCGGCGCGACCCTCGGCTTCGGTGCCATCCAGGGCGACGTCACCGCCGAGACCTTCGCCACGGATGCCGTCGCCGGGCTCACGACGTGGGCGCTGTGGGTGCCGACGGTCGTGTTCTTCATCGCGTTCTGGCTGCTCGGTGCGATCATCAACCGCGGCCGCTGGGCGGCCTGGGTCATCATGGGCCTGCTCGTGGGCGTCGCCGCCTACGGCGGCCACCTGCTCGGGCAGCTCTTCCAGGCGCCGTTCTGGATGCTCACGGCCTCCGAGGGCGCCGAGCTCGTCGAAGCGCAGCTGCTCGCCCCGCTCGCGATCGTCGCGTTCGTGCTGGGCCGCGAGCTCACCATCTGGTTCGGGGCATGGGCCGCCGCGCGCGGCAAGCGCGTGACCGAGCTCAATATCGAAGCGCAGCGTGAGTACGAGCGCACGCTCGAGGCGGGCCCGCAGCTCGTCCGGCCATGACGACCGGGCGTCCGGCTGGCGGGGCCGACCGCGGTGCCGTCTCGCCGGCGCTCGCGGTCGTCTTCGCGACGGTGGGCTATCTCGCCCTGGTCATCTTCGGATTGGGGATGCTGTCCCTCGCGCTCGATGAGAGCGTCATCGAGGAGCCGGGCCTCGGCCCGCTTCCCGGAGTGGCCGCGACGACGCTGTCGATCGTCGCGTTCGGCGCGACGCTGTGGGGTCCTGTGCGGCGCACTCAGCCGTCGTTCTGGAACTCGGCCTGGGTCATGGTCGCGTCGTTCCTCGCCTACCTCGCGGGGCTGTGGATCATGGCCGTCGCGACGGGAACGGCGGTCGGGATCGCGACTGCCGTCGCGGGCCGCATCGCGACGACCGGGTTCGGCCTGGTGATCGCCGCGGCAGCCCTCGTCGCCGCGTGGTCGGGCATCGCGCTCGTGCGCACGCGGGCTCGTCGCCCGCGCTGGCCGTGGGAATCCGACGACGAAGAGACGCTGTGACGGCGTAAGAACCCGGATCGGGCGTGCCGAGAGGATAGCGTTATCGCGTGGAGCGGTCGCTCGAGACGCAGGTCAGCCAGGCGGTGGACGCCTGGCTCGTGTGGCTGCCACGCTGGCAGCCCGCGACGCACCGCGGACGCGTCGCCCCGTGTCGACGGTGCTTCGGCTCTCCGATCCTGTCGGCGGCGGGGCTGGGGGCCGATGTGCCGCACGGCGTGCAGCACGGCCTGTCGATCCGCGTCAAGGCGATCATCGACCGCGCCGTCGCGGAATACACGGCGCGCAACCTTCCCATGCTGCAGGCCGAGCTCGATCAGCAGGCCGCGCGCAACCGGGCGCGCAGCTATCGCCCCGCCGAGGGACTCGCCCCCGAGTTCGAGGGGATGCCGCTCGACCCCGAACCCCAGCCGGGCGCGCCGTTCCTGTTCACCCTCTCGGGCCTGGCCGAAGAAGCCGAATCCCAGGTTCCCGAGCTTCCACCGCTGACCGAAGAGGCCAAAGCGGCGCTGCGCCAAGAGGTCGCCCTGGCCGACGACTACGCCAACATGGTGGGCCGCGAAGTGTGCGCCGTCCTGCTGCCGCATCGCCTGCGGATCCAGGCCGCGGTCTCTCAGCATGTCGAGCCGCAGATCGCCGCTCTGCTCGAGGATCTGTCCCGCACCCTCGACGCGCCGTTCGACCCGAACGCGCCCGGCGACTGAGGTTGTGCACACACGATCGCTGTCACCAGGATCAGCGGCTTCGGCTTTGTTAGCATGGCCCCACTTCGCGCGTGGGCGCGGACTCCGCGCTGAACACTCGGCGCGATGATCCTGGGGGAGGGAACGGTGGCCACACGCCTGCCCTCGGCCCCTCCGCTCCTTCCGGGGCTCGCCTACATCCGCCCGCTCGGATCGGGTGGATTCGCCGACGTCTTCCTGTACGAGCAGGACATGCCCCGGCGCAACGTCGCGGTCAAGGTGCTGCCGAGCGACGTGCGCGATCCCGACCTGCGGCGCATGTTCAACGCGGAGGCCGACGTGCTCGCACGGCTGTCCGCGCACCCCGCGATCGTGACGGTGTACCAGGCGGGCATCTCGGCCGACGGCCGTCCCTACATCGTCATGGAGAACTGCCCCGGTTCGCTCGCGCGGCGCTATCGCATCGAGCGGATCCCGGTCGATGAGGTGCTCGCGACCGGCGTGCGCATGGCGAGCGCGCTCGAGTCGGCGCACCGCGCCGGCGTGCTCCACCGCGATGTGAAGCCCAGCAACATCCTCATCACGACATTCGGCACGCCGGTGCTCGCAGATTTCGGGATCTCCTCGTCGCTGCTGCGCGAGACCGCCGATGAGGTGCTCGCCATGTCGATCCCGTGGAGCGCCCCGGAGGTCGTCGCCGAGCAGACGGCGGGCACCGTCGCGAGCGAAGTGTGGAGTCTCGGCGCCACCGTCTACTCGCTGCTGGCGGGCCGGAGCCCGTTCGAACGCCGCGAGCGGGGCCAGAACACGAAGGAGCTCCTGCGGCGACGGATCGCCCGGGCCTCGTATACCGACATCGCGCGCACCGACGTGCCCGCATCGCTCCAGGCCGTGCTCGCGCAGGCGCTGAGTCGTGATCCCGCCAAGCGGCATCCCTCGGCGCGCGCGTTCGCCGAGGCTCTGCAGGCGGTGCAGACCGAGCGAGGGGTGTCCCCGACGCCGATCGACGTGCCCGAGACCGAGTGGGCGCCCGCCTCCGAACGCGTCGACTTCTCGGATGCCGGGCTGCGCGGCCCCGTCCGATCGAGCGTCGACCACGTGCGCCGTCGCAAGGACCACACCGATTCCGGCGTCGCGGGCCTGGCACGCGACGAGGACACGGCGTTCTCGGGACCCGGCTCCGAGAGCCCGAGCCGCATCGGGATCGTCGTGGGCATCGCCGGCGGAGCCGTCGTCGTCGCCGCGTCGGCGGTCGTCGCGGTGCTGTTCGCGACGGGTGTGCTGTGATGCGCCGCCGGACGACAGCCGGACTCGTCGCGGCTGCCGCCGCGGTCGCACTCGTGACGACGGCGAGCATCGTGTGGCCCGGTCTCGACGCCAAGGAGACCCCGCGGATCGACGCATCGGTGTGGGCGCTGCAGACCGCCGACGGGCGCGGCTACGCCCGCGTCAACACGACGGTCGGCGAACTCGACACCGTCCGCAGCATCAGCAATCCCGACCTCGTGGTGCAGGCTCCCGACGCCGCGTATCTTCTCAGCGACAGCCTCAGCACGATCACTCGCATCGACGAAGCGCAGCCCGCCGACCTCGACGACGAGACGCTCGACGTGTCGACGCCGACGCCGACGGGCACGGTCGACGTCGCCGCGGCCGACGACTTCATCGCGTACCTGACCGATGCCGGCGCCGTCTTCGCCGGACGGCTCTCGCTCGGCGATGCCGCACAGCTCGCCCCCTTCGCCGACGGCGATGACAGCCCGCGGTACACCGCCGATGCGATCGCGGTCGACGAACGCGGCATCCTGTTCGCCTACTCGCGCGCCGACGGATCGGTGCTGCGGTACGACATCGCGTCGTCGACGGTGCGCGGTCGCGATGCCGTCGCGGTCGACGCGACCGAAGCGCTCGCGATCACGGCCGCGGGCGACACGTGGGCCGTCGTCGACACCGACACCGGGACGCTGTGGCGACGAGGGGCGGATGCCGCCGAGCAGGCCCCGACGACGGGGCCGGTCGTCGTGGGCGAGCCCGATGCCCACGGCGATGCGATGTACCTCGCCGATGAGATCTCGGTCGTGACGGTTCCCGCCGACGACGGGCCCGCCGCGCGGGCGTACGGCATCGGCGACACGGTGCTCGGCGTGCCGGCGGCACCGGTCGTGCACGACGGCGACGTCTATGCCGCGTGGCTCGGCCAGGGCGGCACCGGCGGCCTGCTGTGGAACTCGCGCGACGACGCGGCCGTGCCGCTCGACTACGGCGACGCCGTGCTGTCCGATCAGCGTCGGCCGACCTTCGTCGAGGGCCGTGATGCGCTGCTGCTCAACGAGACCAGATCGGGCTGGGTGTGGACGGTCCCCGACGGCGAGCTCGTCCCATCGAGCCAGGACTGGTCCCTCGACGACCGCGTCGAGGCGGAGTCGGTCGTGAGCGATGAGGAGCTCCCGGTCATGCTCGACCCCAAGCCTCCCGTGGCCGAACCGGATTCCTTCGGTGTCCGGGCGGGGGCGCTCGCGGCGCTGCCGGTGCTCATGAACGACCACGACCCCAACGAGGACGTGCTCAGCATCGTGGGCGAGTCGGTGACCGGGCTCGACCCGGGGTTCGGGACGGTGTCGCTCACCGACGACGCGCAGCGGCTCACGGTGCGCGTCGCGCCGGGGGCGACGGGGTCCGCCACGTTCTCGTACGCCGTGACCGACGGCACCTCCGACGACGGCCTCGTGTCCGAGCCCGCGACCGTGACGATCACGGTCGCGCCCGAGTCCGCCAACACGGCCCCGCAGTGGTGCGGAGTCGAACGCTGTCTGCTGGAGTGGCCCGAGCCCGAGGTCGCCCGCGGCGGCACCGTCACGGTGCCGGTGCTGCACGGCTGGGTCGATCCCGAAGGCGACCCCGTCCTGCTGCTGTCGGTCGACAACCCGTCGGGCATCGGCAGCGTCGCGGCGACGCCCGGTGGCGAGGTCGTCTACCAGCACGACGACGACGGGTCGGGCGGCGAGCAGCTCGTCGAGCTCGCGCTGACCTTCGCCGATGCGCGGGGCGCGACGACGGTCGAGCCGCTGATCGTCCGCGTCACACCGCAGCCCGCGCTGGATGTGCGCTCGTTCGCCGTCGTCGACGTGCTGGCGCCCGGAACGACGGTCGATGTCACGGCTCACGTGACGGGCACGACGGGGATGCTGTCGCTCTCTTCCGTCCGCGTGCTCGACGACGCACCGGCGACGGCGACGATCGTCGGCGGCACGACCGAGTTCGACTTCTCGGCGCGTGCGGCCGGCACGTACCGGGTCGACTTCACGGTGACCGACGGCGCTCAGGAGGGCAGCGGCACGGCGCGCATCACGATCCTCCCCGAGGACGCCCCGCCGCAGCTCGCCACGGCGCCCGTCGTCGCGTTCGTGCATCCGCAGAAGGACGCCACGATCGACGTGCTCGAGGCGGTGCACAATCCGACGCGTCGCGTGCTTCTGCTCAGCGATGTCGAGGCGACCCCCGAGGCGGGGGCCAGTCTCTCGGTCGACGCCGTGGGTCAGCGCCACCTGCGCGTCTCGGGTGCGACGGCGTCGGGGGCCTCGGGGCGCCTGGGCACGGTGCGCTACGTCGTGAGCGACGGCACCGAAGACGCCGGCGCACGCGTCGAGGGCGAAGCGACCGTGTATCTGCTGCCCCCCGCGCCCGAGCTCGCGCCGATCGCCGTGGACGACCGCGTCGTCGTGCGCGCCGGAACCCAGATCGACATCCCGGTGCTCGAGAACGACGTCGCTCCCGCGGGAGGGCGGCCCGTGCTCGATCCGTCGCGAGTCGTCTCGTCGACCGATGACGCCCTTGCGTTCGCATCGGGAGACCTGCTGCGCTATCTCGCCCCGACCGAGCCGGGCGAGTACACGATCGACTACGCCGTCTTCACGACGGGCTCGCCCGCGCTCGCCGACGTCGCGACCGTGCGGGTGCAGGTGCTGGGCGACGAGACGAACCGTGCACCGCTGCCCGAGCGGCTCGAAGGCCGCGTGCTCAGCGGACAGTCCACCGTCATCGACTTCACGCCGTTCGAGATGGATCCCGACGGCGACACCGTGACGCTCGACAGCATCGTGACCCAGCCCGAGCGCGGGTCGGCGTCGCTGTCCGCCGACGGCACGTCCATCGTCTACACGAGCGTCGCGGGTGACCGCGGACAGGTGTCGTTCACGTACCGCGTCGTCGATCCGTCGGGTGAGAGCGGAGATGCGCGCGTGCGCATCGGGGTGCTGGACGCGCAGTCGAATCCGAGTCCGGTGACCTACACCGATTACGTGCAGGTGCAGGCGGGCGAGGGCAAGTCGATCCGCGTCCGGCCGCTCGCCAACGACATCGACCCCGTCGGGGGCCGTCTCGCGCTCACCGACGCGCGGCCGGATCTGCCCCAGACGCTCGTCGAGGGCGAGCCCAACCCCGAGTTCGACCGTCTGGCGGCCCGGCTGCTGTCGGTCGACGAGCAGACGGTCGTCGTCGAGGCCGGTCAGGAGCCGGGCACGATGTCCTTCCTCTACGACGTGGCATCGACGTCGGGCAACACGGCGCGCGGGCTCATCGTCGTCAGCGTCGTCCGCGAGAGCGTGCCGGACTACCCCGTCGTGAGCGACACCGTCTTGACGGCCGAATCCCGGGAGGAGTTCCCCACCGGCGTCGATGTGCTCAGCGGCAAGGTCGCCTGGTCGGCGGGCACGGTCGAAGACCTCGACCTCTCGCTGTGGGGCGATCCGGACGACGTCTCGGTCGCGGGGCCCCGGATCCGGGGACCGCTCACGGCTCGGACGCAGCTCATCCCGTTCGCCGTGTCGGGCGAAGGCGCCGCGGGCGAGGTGACCACGTACGCGTTCCTGCGCGTGCCCGGCGACGGCGACGTCACGCTGGCCCTTCGCGCGGGGATCGCCGCGCCGCAGGTCGTCGAGCTGGAATCGGTGACCTTCGACATGGCCGACCTCGTCGCCAGGCCGCGCGGAAGCCGGCTCGAGGTCGGCGGCGAGGCGACCGCGTCGGGTGCGCGCGCCGATTCGGCGTGCGTCGTCGAAGCCGGCACACGCGTGCGCTACGACGCGGGCGCGGGCGCACCCTGGACCGATGCCTGTCGCGTGGCCGTGCGCCTCGAGGGGCAGGACGAGTGGACGCAGCTGTCCGTGCCGATCACCGTGTGCGCGCGCGACCCCCAGCCCGAGCTCAAGGCCGGATCGGTGACCGTCGGCCCCGGCGAGACGACGACGTTCGACCTGCGGTCGATGACCACCTGGCAGCTGCGCGACGACTGGGCCGGGATCGCCTACGCCCTGGATTACACCGGCACCTCGTTCACCGCCTCGCTCGACGGATCGATCGTCACCGTGACGGGCGCCGATCGCGCCGTGCCGGGACTCGACGAGGCAGCCGTCGTGTCGGTCACGAGCCACGCCGATGTGACACCGGCTCGGCTCATCCTGCGCGTCGGCGCCGCACCGTCGACCCTGCCGCGCGGCGGCTCGGTGACGCAGCAGTGCTCGCAGGCCTCCGGGTCCTCGTGCACCTTCACGGTCATCGGCGCTGCCGGCGAAGTCAATCCGCTGCCGCGCACTCCGCTCGAGGTGGCCGCCATCCGGGACGCCGGCTCGTGCAGCGGCGTGACGTTCGCCCGCGTCTCCGCGGCCACCGTCTCGGCGACGTGGACCGCCGACACGGCGGGAATGACGTGCACCGCGGCCTTCTCCGTGCAGGACGCGCAGGGCCGCCGCACGAACGGCGAGCGCGACGGCCGCATCGTGTTCGACCTGCTCGGCTACCCGAAGGGGCCCGCCTCGATCGCGCAGACCGGCTACGCCGACGGATCGGTCACGCTGCGCATCGACCCCGGCGCGGCGCGCGCGGCGTATCCCGAGCTCACGGGCTTCGTCGTCGTGTCCGACGGCAGAGAGGTCGCGCGCTGCCCTGCCGACGGCGCGTGCCCGGAGATCTCGGCGCCGAACGGCGAACCGCGCACCTATGAGGCGTTCGCGCGCAATGCGGTCGGCCAGTCCGTCGCCTCCGTGCGCACGGTCGCGTGGGCCTACGACGCACCCGCCGCACCGGCATCCGTCACCGTCCGGCCCGTGCCCGCTGGAGCAGAGGGGGGCATCGTCGCCCTGACGGTCGAGGGACTCGACCGCGACACCGGCTCGGTCGAGATCACGAGCGCGACGGGCGACACGGTCCGCGTGCCCGTGGGCCGCGGGTCGAGCACGCTCGACGTGCGTTCGTACCGCCTCGGCACGAACGCCCGCTCGCCGATCACGGTGACGCCGTACTCGCGCTTCGAGCTGCCGCCGGGGCTCGGCGGCAGCCCGACCGGCGCCTCGACGATCGGCTGGGGCAACGGCGTCGGCGCCCCGCTCGCATCCGACCTGGTGCTCGAGTCCACGTCGAACGGCGACGGCACGTCGACCGTGACCGCGCGCGCGTCGGCGCAGCTCAACGGCACCGGCTCGAGCCTGCGCTACGGCATCGTGCGCGACGGTCAGACGTGCCGTGTCACGACCGACGGGTCGTCCGCGACCTTCTCGGGTCTCGCCGACGGCGAGGAGTACCGCTTCGTCCTGTGCGTCGAATCCTTCTGGGGCGACGAGGCCTTCGCCCGCGCCGAGACGTCGAAGACGGTGCGCGCCGCGCAGTCCGGTCGTGCTCCGCGCGGGTACACCTTCGTCGTGGATGCCACGCCCGACGTCGTGCCGTCGGCCGGCCGGGCGCAGTGGGTGATCCGGGACACCCCGCGCTCGAGCGAGCCGGTCCCCAACCGCAACAGGGTGCAGTTCGACGCGTGGTCCCCGGGCAGCGGCACGTTCGGCCAGGATCCCGGCATCCGCGTCCGCTACGTGCACGAGTTCTGGGGCATCGCGACGGACTGGTCCGCCGTCGCGCCTGCCCCGGGCAGCGCTCCCTACCAGTTGCAGGCGTCGTGGCAGCTCGCGTCGCCGTGCGTCGGCGGCGGCGCGCTCACGCCGACGGGAACATCGTCGAACGGTCCCGGCGGCACCGTCGCGGCGTTCCAGTTCGACGCCTCCCGTGTGGTCTACTACGACGCGGCGGGCGCCGTCGTGCCGCACGAGGCGGGCACGTGGGCCGTGCCGGTCGGGGCGATCCGCGTGGACGGCATCGGCGTGACGGCGAGCTGGTCGCAGTGGGGGCTCAGCCCCGCGTCGGCGACCTTCGGCGCGTCCTGCAACCCCAACCTGCCGCCGGACCCCGAAGAAGCCCCCTGACCCATGCCGACGACCGATCGATCGAGGAATCCGCGATGACCATCTCCCCAGAGCAGGCGACCTGGTTCGCTCAGACGTTCGCCCAGCTCGCCGATAACGTCGAGCGCGCGGTTCTGGGCAAGCGGCACGCCGTCGAGCTCGTCCTCACGGCCATGCTGAGCGACGGCCACGTGCTGCTCGAAGACGTCCCCGGAACGGGGAAGACCTCGCTTGCACGCGCCATGGCGCAGTCGGTGCAAGGGACCAACACCCGCATCCAGTTCACACCGGATCTGCTTCCGGGCGACATCACGGGCATCAGCGTGTACGACCAGAAGGAGGGCGTGTTCGAGTTCCACGCCGGCCCGATCTTCGCGAACATCGTCCTCGCCGACGAGATCAACCGCGCCTCGCCCAAGACGCAGTCCGCGCTCCTCGAGGTCATGGAGGAAGGGCGCGTCACGATCGACGGCGTCTCGCGTCCGGTCGGCGACCCCTTCATCGTGCTCGCGACGCAGAACCCGATCGAGCAGGCCGGCACCTACCGGCTGCCCGAGGCGCAGCTCGACCGGTTCATGATGCGCACCTCTCTCGGCTACCCCGACCACGCGGCGACCGTGCGGATCCTCGACGGTGCCGCGACGCCGACGGCCGACCTCGCCCCCGTCATCACCCCCGATGCGCTCGTCGGCATGGCAGACCTCGCGGCGCAGACGTACGTCGACGCGCTCGTGCTCGACTACATCGCGCGCCTCGTCGACGCGACGCGCTCGGCCGATGAGGTGCGCCTCGGGGTCAGCATCCGCGGTGCGCTCGCCCTGACCCGCGCCGTCCGCACGCGCGCCGTCTCACAGGGGCGCACCTACGCGACGCCCGACGACGTCAAGGCGCTCGCCGTGTCCGTGCTGTCGCACCGGCTCATCCTGCACGCCGAAGCGGAGTTCGACGGCGTCACGCAGGAAGCGGTCGTCGGGCAGGTGCTGCTCGACATCGCACCGCCCTCGCGCCGAGAGGCCGTATGAGCCTCACCGACACGCGACTGACACGGACCTCGACCGAAGGCGCGGCGGGGCGCACCCACGCGACCTCGGTGACCGCGACGTCGATCTCGTCGGGGCGGATCGTGAACGTCGTCGTCTGGTCGACGCGTGCCTGGCGCGCTCTCGCCCGTGCGGCGACGGCGAGCACGATCTGGGTCGCCCGCACGGTGCGACCGGCGGGCGCGCTCGTGCTGCTGGCCGCCACGGCGGGTCTCGCGGCCGGCCTCGTGTTCGGCTGGGTCGAATGGATGGTCGCCGGCGCGGCGGCCCTGCTGCTTCTGCTGGCCAGCATCCCGTTCCTGTTCGGGTCGCGTTCGTACGAGGTGGACCTGTCGCTCGCGCGCGAGCGGATCATCGCGGGCGACGGGCTGTCGGGCGACGTCGTCGTCCGCAACACGGGCCGGCGGATGGCTCTGCCCGGCCGCATCGACATCCCGGTCGGGCCGGGCCTGGTCGAATTCGGCGTGCCGCTGCTGCGCCCGGGTCACACGGTCGCCCAGCCGCTGGACATCCCGCGGCTGCGGCGCGGCGTCGTGCGCGTCGGTCCCGCCACGACGGTGCGCAGCGACCCCGTCGGACTGCTGCGGCGCGAGCACGCGTTCGCCGATGCGCACGAGGTGTTCGTCCACCCCCGCACGACGTCGATCCCGTCGACGAGTGCGGGGCTGATCCGCGACCTGGAAGGCGCCCCCACGCGTCGCACGGTCGACGCCGACATGAACTTCCATGCGATCCGCCCCTACGTCGCGGGGGACGCCCGGCGCCACATCCACTGGAAGTCGACGGCGAAGACCGGTCGCCTCATGGTGCGGCAGTACGAGGAGTCGCGCCGGTCGCGGATGGCGCTCGTGCTCGCCGTCGCCGAGCACGAGTTCCGCGACGCCGACGAGTTCGAACTCGCCGTCTCGGCGGCGGCGTCGTTCGGCGTGCAGGCCGTCCGCGACGCGCGTGATGTCGTCATCGTGACGGGATCCGAGATCCCTCGCGCCGTGCGCGGACGCCTGCGGGCGATCCGCCACCTGCCCGCGGCTTCGCCCCGGCCCATGCTCGACGGCTTCAGCGGCGTGCGCATGTTCGAGAACACGATGGCCCTCGGCGACGTCTGCCGGCTCACCGCCGAGTCCGGCGAGCGGATCTCGATCGCCGTCCTGGTGACGGGCTCGGCCATGACGCTCACGCGTCTTCAGCAGGCCGCCCTCGCATTCCCCGCCGACACCGCGGTCGTCGCCGTCGTGTGCGACGAGCGCGCGCACCCCCGCGTGCAGACGCTGTCGAGCCTCACCGTCATGACCATCGGCACACTCGACGACCTGCGGGGGCTGCTGCTGAGAGGGGCTTCGGGGTGAGCGGGGCGCAGCGACGACGGGATGCCGCGAAGGCGGGCGGCCGCGTGCCGCCGCGCATCGTCGCGGGCTCCCTCTTCGCGGCGGCGGTCGTCGCGACGGCGGGCGTGTCGGCGTGGCCGATCTACCGCGAGCCGGCGTTCGTCGTCCTCGTGGCGGTCTCGGTCGGCGTCGCGGTCGGGATCACGGTGGTGGCGACGCGTCGCCGGTGGAGCGGCTGGCTCGTCGCCGGGGTCGTCGCGGCAGCGTTCATCGTGCTGGGCGTGCCGCTCGCCGTCCCCTCACGCCTCGGGGCCCCGGTGGAGCTCGTCCGGGGGCTCGGCGAGCTCACGGCGGGCACCGCGGTCGCGTGGAAGGACCTTCTCACGGTCGAACTGCCGGTCGGCTCCTACCGCAACCTGCTCGTGCCGGCGCTCGTCGTCTTCCTCGTCGGCACGACAGCGCTGCTGCGGCTGTCCTGGCGCGAGGGGCGCCGCGCGTACGTCGCGATCCCCGTCGCACTGGCGATGGTGTCGTTCGGTCTGGTGTTCGGCCACGCTGACGTGAGCAGTCCCCTGATGCTCGGGCCCGTGACGCTGCACGCGCCGGTCGAGACGGCGCTCGGCGTCGCCGGTCTGCTCGCGTGCCTGCTGTGGCTCGCCTGGCGCGCGCACGATGAGCGGGTGCGCGCTCTGCAGCGCGCGGCGGTCGCGAGCGGCGTGCGCGTCGCACGACGGGCGACCCCCGCCGACCGTCGCCGGGCCGCGCTCGGGATCGGGATGATCGCGGTCTCGGTCGTCGTCGCGGTCGCGGTCGTGCCGTTCGCGGCCCGGGGGATCGACCGGGACGTGCTGCGCAGCGCCATCGGCCCCGAGATCGATCTGGCGGCCGAGCTCAGTCCGCTCACGCAGTACCGCGGCTTCTTCCAGGACGAACGCGCCGACGACGTGCTCTTCACCGTCGAGCTGACCGAGCGCACTCCCGACCGCGTGCGGCTGGCGACGCTCGACGACTACGACGGCGAGGTGTTCCGCACGAGCGAGGGGACGGGGGACGGGCGGTTCGTCCGCGTGGCATCCGCTCTCGAGGCCGGAGACGGAGAGCCGATCGAACTGCGCGTCACGATCGATCGCTGGGACGGACTGTGGATGCCGACGGCCGGCCGGCTGGCACGCGTCGACTTCGACGGGCCCCGGGCGGCGCTGCTGGCGGACGGCTTCTACTACAGCGCGGAGGCGACCGCGGGCGTCCAGGCGGCCGGCGGCGGACTGGAATCCGGCGACGCGTACCGGATGACGGGGGTCGAGCCGGCGCGGATCCCGCTCGCGCAGGCGCAGGCGCCCGGTGCGCCGGGGCTCGACACGATGCCGCCGAGCGTGCGGACCTGGGTCGAGGAGCACGCGTCGGGATCGGACGGCGTCGCGCTCGAGGCGGCGGTCGATCTGCTGCGCGAGCGCGGATACCTCAGCCACGCCCTGTCGCTGGGCGCCGACGGCACCGCCGTATGGGCGAGCGGGCTGTCGGGCTACCGGTTCCAGCCGAGCGCGTCGGGGCACTCGCTCGGACGCATCGACGCCCTGTTCACGCGGCTGCTCGAGCGTGAAGCCGACCCGCGTGCCGCGGCATCCGGCAACTTCGTCGCCGCGATCGGCGATGACGAGCAGTTCGCGACGGCGGTCGCGATCATCGCGCGCGAGCTCGGATTCCCCTCACGCGTCGTCGTCGGCACGCGCCTGGCCTCGGACGACGCGGACCTGAGCGTGTGCGACGACGGCGTCTGCCGCGCGCAGCATCTCGCGGCCTGGGCCGAAGTGCGCTCCGCGGGCGGCGAGTGGATCCCGATCGACGCGACGCCGCAGCACGCGCAGTCGCCGAGCCTCGAGGTGACGCAGCAGCGCGACCCGGAGGTCGTCACCGAAGTCCTGCCCGATTCGGTCGAGGAGATCATCCCGCCCGAACCCGTACAGCAGGATTCCGTCGCCGCCGACCCGTCCGATGAGGCGGCCGGTCCCGACCTCGCGTGGCTGTGGCCCGTGCTGCGCATCTCCGGGATGGTGCTGCTCGTGCTGCTCCTCGTGCTCGGCCCGTTCCTCGCGGTCATCACCGCGAAACGGCTGCGGCGTCGTGCCCGCCGGACGACGGGGACGGCCGCGGAGCGCGTCGCGGGCGGGTGGGAGGAGTACGTGGACGCCGCGATCGACGCGCGTCGTGATGTGCCGCGCAGCGCCACGCGCAGCGAAGTCGCGGCCGCTCTGGGCACGTCGGCGGGCGCCGATCTCGCGGCGGCCGCCGACGAGGCCGTCTTCGCGGGGGAGGCGGGAGAGCCCTCGCCCGAAGCGGTCGACGCCTATTGGCGGACCGTCCACGCCGAGCGACACGCGCTGATCGGTGCGAACGGAATCCGGCGCAGGGTCGCCGCGACCGTATCGTTGAGATCGATCATCCGCCCGCTGGCACCCGCGAAAGGTGCTCGCACGCTCTTCGCCGAGAGGGGGAGGCGTTCGGGGCTGCGGCCCCTGCGTCCCACGCCATGACCATCGATGCCTCTGCCGTCGCCGCCGCCGGCCTGACCTGGTCCCTCGTCGCCCTCGCGCTCTACGTCTGGACGGCGATCGCCCTCGCCGCGGTGTTCCGCAAGTCGGGAGAGCCGGCGTGGGCGGGATGGGTTCCCGTCTACAACCAGGTCGTGCTGTTCCGCCTCGGCGGCGTCTCGCCGTTCCTCCTGCTGCTGTATCTCGTTCCGGGCGCGGGGGCCGTCGCCGTGTGGATCCTGCAGATCATCGCGTGCCACCGCATCAACGCCGCGTTCACGCTCGGCACGGGGATGACCGTGCTGGCGGCACTCGTGTTCCCCGTGTGGGCGTCGATCCTGGGTTTCGGCAGCGCACGCTGGGTCGGCGAAGAAGAAGCCGGTCCGCGACGGATCGGCGTTCCTGCGCCCGAAGCGACGCCGGTGTTCCCTCAGACCGGCCCGATTCCGCCGATGCCCGGCGCCGATGAGACCTTCCACGGACGCTCGACGCTCGTCGCGCCCGAGGATCCGCTGTTCGCGACGTCATCCGAAGCGGTCGCTCCGCCCGCGCCCGCCCCGGGACGACCGACGCCCTTCGCCCCATCTGCGCGCACGGCTCCCGACGAGGACGAGCCGGTCGGCCCCGTGGCCGGTCGTGCGGAGTCGCCGGTCTCGCCGCCCCCCGGCGGCTGGGCTCCGTCGGTCCCGGGCGACGCGAGCCGAACGCACCGTCGTGACGAGTTCGACGGACTGCGGCCGCCGCCCGTCCCGGAGGACAGCGTCGAGGTGACGGGGGCGATCCCGGGTGCGCCCGAACCGATGCCGGCCGCACCGTGGTCGCTGCCCGACCCCGCGCCCGTCACGCGCGCGCCCGCGGCCGCCAGGCCCTCGCCCGCGCCCGAGCAGGCGGACGCCGGCCCGGCGGACGGCGAGCCGATGGCTCCCGAGCCGTGGGCCCCCACGCGGTCGCCGCACTTCGACACCGACGCCTTCTCCGACAGCTCCGGCGCGGTCTCGGCGATCGCCGGCGCCCCCGACGCGGGCTCCCCCCGGTCGGCCCTGTCGTCGGTCTCGGCGCAGAACAGACGCCCGCAGATCCCGGACGACGCGTTCGATGAGACGATCATCGCTCGACGCCGTCGCACCGACTGGTCGCTCGTCACGCCTTCGGGCGACCCCGTCCCGATCGGCGCCGAGGTCGTGCTGCTGGGCAGGCGTCCCCAGCCCGATCCCGGGCATCCGAGCGCGCAGCTCATCTCGATCGACGACGGAACCGTCTCCAAGACGCACGCGCGGCTCGAACTGCGCGGCGACACGTGGTGGGTGACCGACCTGAACTCCACGAACGGCGTGGTCTTCGCGACGCTCCTGGGCACCGAGGTCGAGGCGACGCCGGGCGTCGCGATCGAGGCGGGTGACCGTTTCCTGCTCGGCGATGCCGAGATCCGCCTGGCCCGGAGCGTGGAGTGACCGACGAACCCGACGACGAGACCCGCGTCGCGCGGCGACGCGGCACGGGCTCGGACGCGCATCCCGAGGACGACCTCGAGGCGACACGGCTGGTCGCCCGGCGCGGGGCCGAAGCGGCCGCACCGGTCGATCCAGGAGACGCCGGAGCGGACACCGACCTCGATGACGCGACCCGGCTCTCGCGCCGCGCCGCGCGGGAGGAGGCTGAGATCGCCGGTCCCCGGCGGACGACAGCCGGGGACCTGCCCGAGGTCGATCCCGACGAGGGATCGACCGTCGTCGTGCGACGCGAGTCGCGGCGTCGCGCCGACCTCGCCGCAGCGGGCCACGAGGCGATCGAGGACACCGTGCTCACACGTGGACACGGCCCGTCCGTGCCGGGAGGCGCCGTCCGGTCGGCGCCCCGCCGCGAGGAGACCGCGCCTGCCGTGACGTACGGTCCGCGCGCCGCGGAGCCCGCACGCGTGACGCGCGCGGCGGCACCGGTGCGCAGCCCGCAGCAGCCCGTCGACACCGACTCGCTGACCGCGCGGCGGCGGCGTCTGGCACGCCGACGTCTCGTGGGGACGATCGTCGTGGCGGGGTTCGTCGCACTCGCCGCGGCGGTCACGCTGGGCGTGATCCTGCTGGCGGGCGCGGGATGACCGCCCGCCGGTTTTCCGAAGTCGGCGCGCTTCGTGAGAGTGTGGGGCGGTCCGTGCGCCCGCATCGTGCGCACCGTGATCTGATGCTGCCGTGATGCGAGGAAGACGATGACACAGGCTGACGTGCCCACGGGCGAGTTCGACGACTCCGATCCCGCCGTCGCTGCGGCCCTCGGGCTCGTGCCCGCCGGCGCCGGCATCCGCTCGCTCGCCTTCGCGATCGACGTCGCGCTGTGGGCGATTCCCGCCGCGGTTCCCGTCGCCGGCGCGGTGCTTCTGGTGACCGGGACCGCGCCGCTCGTGCCGATCATCCTGCTCGCCGCCGGCGGGTTCCTCACGACGCTCTTCGTCGTCATCCAGCTCATCGTGCACGGGCGTCGCGGTGTCACCGCGGGCAAGGCCATGCTGCGCCTGCGTTCGGTCTCGGCCGTCGACTACGGTCCTCCCGGTTTCTGGCGAGTCGTGCTGCGCGCACTCGTCCTGTGCGTCGGCAACATCGCGGTGCTCATCGGACCCGCGATCCTCTTCGCGTCCGCGCTGTGGGATCCGCAGGCTCGCGGGCGCAGCATCCTGGATCGTGTCGGCGGATGCTGGGTGGTCGACACCCGCGCCGGCATCGACCCGTTCGACGCCAAGGCGATGCGTCACGCGCGCCGCACGCTGCGCGGGCGCCCCGACGACAGCGAGGACCTGCCCTCGATGGCCACGGGGGTCGGCGCCGCCGATGCGCTGCGGATCCTCGGGGCCCGCTCGCGCGCGGGCGTCGTGGGCTCGGGCAGCACCGGTGCGCAGTGGGCCGCGCGGGACTCGGCTCCGGTCGGCGTCATCGACGCGGTCCCCGACGTGTCCCGGCCCGCCCCCGCCGAACCGTCCCGCGACCGAGTCGCCGCGGCACCGGCCGTCGCGACTTCGGCCGCCGTGGCACCGCCCGTCGCGGCTTCGCCCGCCGTGGCACCGCCCGCCGCGACGCCGCCCGTTGCCGCCCCGCCCGCGGCCGCAGAGGCGGTCGGCAGCCGTCGGGGGCGACCGACCGTGCGCTTCGACGACGGCTCGACGATGCGAGTCCCCGCGCTCGCGCTGATCGGCCGCGATCCCGAAGCCGCCGCGGGCGAGCACGTCGACGCGATCGTCCAGCTCGACGATCCCGAGCGACTCATGTCCAAGACGCACGCCGCGTTCGGTCAGGACGCCGACGGCGTCTGGATCGCCGATCGCGGGTCGCGCAACGGCACGCAGCTGCGCTCGCCGGGGGGCGACACCGTCCCGGTGCCGGTCGGCGAGGCCATGCGCGTGCCGCTCGGCTGGACCGTGCACGTGGGTGGACGCACATTCGACGTCGTCGCGAGAGGTGCCGATTCGTGAAACTCAAGCTCAGCCTGCGCCGCGGGGTGGGCACGTCGGTCGACGTGCTCGTCACGGCGGATTCCACCGCGACCGTGCAGGACGTCGCGCGCGAGCTCTCCGACGGCGACTCGCTCGCCCAGGGAAGCGCCGTCAACGCGAGCGCCGTGCCGACGCTTCTCGTCGCCCCGCCCGCCGGCGAGCCCGTGCACCTCGACCCCGCGACGCCCATCGGCGACGCCCCGATCGGATCGGGCTTCGCGGCGTCCGTCGTGCCGGCCGCGCCCGGTGCCGACGGCAGCACCGCGACGGCCGCGGTCATGCACATCCTGAACGGACCCGACGCGGGACGCACCGTGCCGCTCGCCGCCGGCAGCACCGTCATCGGCCGCGCGGCGCCCGCCGAGCTCCTGCTCGACGATCCCCTCGTGTCCAAACGCCACGCGCGCGTCGACGTCGACCAGGGCATCGAACTGGTCGACCTCAACTCGGCCAACGGCCTCATCGTCGACGGCGGCCTCGTGCAGCGCGTGCGGGTCATCCCCGGTCAGCGCATCACGATCGGCGCGACCGACGTGTCCTTCACGCTCGCCGAGCGCGTCGCGACCGACGACGCCCTCGTGCTCGAGCGCGGCGGCGCGCTCATGTTCAACCGCTCCCCGCGCGTCGAAGACCGCTACGCGGGCGAGGAGTTCCGGCATCCGATCATCCCCAATGAAGCAGACCCGCGGATGTTCCCGTGGCCGATGATCATGGCGCCCGTGCTGCTGGGACTCGCGATGTACGCCATGACGCAGCGTCCGACGTCGCTGCTCATCGTCGCGATGGCGCCGCTCATGATGCTCGGCAACTTCATCGGGCAGCGCACGCAGCAGGGCAAGAAGCTCAAGCTCGAAATCGAGACCTTCGAGACGCAGCTCGACGAGCTCGACGAGAATCTCGCCGACGAAGAGCTCGTCGAACGCGAGCGCCGGCGCGCCGAGGCCCCCGCGACGGCGGCCGTGTACGAGAACGCGATCTCGCTCGGCCCCATGCTGTGGACGCGTCGTCCGGAGCACTGGAACTTCCTCGGCCTGCGGCTGGGCGTCGGCACGGGAGACAGCCGCAACACCGTCGGGCAGCCGAACGACCAGCGCGGGATCGCCCACTACTCGCACCAGGTCGAGGTCGTGCGGCAGCGCTTCGCGCGCATCGACGACGTGCCCGTCATCGAGCTGCTGCCGTCGGCCGGTGCCATCGGCATCGCCGGCACGCGCGAACTGGCGGCCGACGTCGTGCGCGGCCTGGGCGTGCAGCTGTTCGGCCTGCACGCGCCGAACGAGGTCATCACGGCCGCGATCGTCGACCCGAGCTGGACGGCCGACATGGAGTGGATGAAGTGGCTCCCGCACACGACGAGCCCGCGATCGCCGTTCGCCGAGATGGCGCTCGCCGACAGCCAGTCCGCCGGCACGGCGCTGCTGAACGGTCTCGAAGAGGCGATCCTCGAGCGGCTCTCGGGCTCGGCGACGCGACGCGGACCTCTCTCGGCGAAGGACACGTCGATGGCGCTCGGTCAGCACGTCGGCGAGCAGAGCGGCGGATCGGACAAGATCGGCGACGTGTCGCTCGTGCTCTTCGTCACGCACGACGCACCCGTCGACCGTCCGCGACTGACGCAGGTGATCGAGCGCGGACCGGATGCCGGCGTGTACACGATCTTCGTCGCCCCGACGGTGGAATCCCTGCCGGCGGCCTGTCGCACGTTCATCGACGTGACCGAGGGTCTCGAGCGCGCGCACGTCGGCTGGGTGCGCGCGGGTGAGCGCGCCGTCGACGTCGAGATCGAGGGCGTCTCGCGCGACTACGCCGAGATCTTCGCCAAGCGGCTCGCGCCCGTCGTCGACTCCAGTTCCGTCGCGGCGGACTCCTCCGACCTGCCGGCGAGCGTCTCGCTGCTGCGGCTCATCGGGAGCGACCTCGCACAGGAGCCGCAGGCGGTCGTCGAGCGCTGGCGGCAGAACAACTCGATCATCGACCGCACGCGCGGTCCGCGACCGCGCCTGAAGCGCGCGGGCACGCTGAAGGCCTACGTCGGTCAGGGCAGCCCCGACGCCATGACGCTCGATCTGCGGACGCAGGGTCCGCACGCCCTCGTCGGCGGCACGACCGGCTCGGGGAAGTCCGAGTTCCTGCAGGCGTGGGTGCTCGGCATGGCGGCCGAATACAGCCCCGACCGCGTCACGTTCCTGTTCGTGGACTACAAGGGCGGATCCGCGTTCGCCGACTGCGTCGAGCTGCCCCACACGGTGGGACTCGTGACCGACCTCAGCCCGCACCTCGTGCGGCGGGCGCTGACGAGCCTGCGCGCCGAGCTGCATCACCGCGAGCACCTGTTCAACCGCAAGAAGGCGAAGGACCTGCTCGAGCTCGAGAAGCGCCAGGACCCCGAGACGCCGCCCGCCCTCGTCCTGGTCATCGACGAGTTCGCCGCCCTCGCGACCGAGGTTCCCGAGTTCGTCGACGGCGTCGTCGACATCGCCCAGCGCGGTCGCTCGCTCGGCATCCACCTGATCATGGCGACGCAGCGGCCCGCGGGCGTCATCAAGGACAACCTGCGCGCCAACACCAACCTGCGCGTCGCGCTTCGCATGGCGGATGCTGCGGACTCGAACGACGTCGTCGGCGATGTCGTCGCGTCGACCTTCGATCCCTCGATCCCCGGGCGCGGCATCGCCAAGACCGGACCCGGCCGGCTCGTGCCCTTCCAGTCGGGATACGCGGGAGGCTGGACCACCGACGAGCCCGATCGCGCGCAGGTGCGCGTGGCCGACCTGCGCTTCGGCTCGGTCACCCTGTGGGAGTCCGATGCCGAGGGCGAATCCGACACGCACGACGAAGACCTCGGCCCCAACGACCAGAAGCGGCTCGTCGCGAACCTCGTCCGCGGCGCCGCCGAGGCGGGCATCCCGGTTCCGCGTCGGCCATGGCTCGACGACCTCACGACGACGATCGACCTGCGGGACCTGCCGCTCGACGGCGACGAGCGCATTCCCCTCGGCCTCGCGGACATCCCGCAGCGGCAGCTGCAGGAGGCCGTGTTCTTCGCACCGGACACCGACGGGCACATGCTCGTGTACGGCACGAGCGGCGCGGGCAAGAGCGCCGCGCTGCGCACCGTCGGGATCGCGGCGGGCGCGCGTCCTGATCTGGCCCGCACGGCCGTGTACGGCATCGATTTCGGAACCGGCGCGCTGCGCTCGCTCGAGATCATGCCGCACGTCGGCTCGATCGTCTCGGGTGACGACGCCGAGCGTGTGCAGCGACTGTTCCGCACGCTGCGCGGCATCCTCGACGACCGTGCCAAGCGCTATTCCGCCGTCAACGCCGCGACGATCACCGAATACCGCCAGATCACGGGCGACGTGGCCGAGCCGCGCATCTTCCTGCTGCTGGACGGCTTCGGCGTGTTCAAGCAGGACTGGGAGACGACGTCGGCCCGTGCGCCGTTCTACGCGATCTTCATGCGGCTCCTCGGCGAAGGACGCCCGCTCGGCGTGCACGTGGTCGCGACGGCCGATCGCTACGGCGCCGTGCCGACGGCGGTGAGCGCGAACGTGACCAAGCGCATCGTCCTGCGCATGTCCGACGAGAGCGCCTACGCCATCCTCGGCGTCGCCAAGGACGTCCTCAACGAGCGCAGCGCGCCCGGGCGCGCGATCGTCGACGGGCTCGAGACGCAGGTCGCCGTCATCGGGGGCACGTCGAACGTCGCCGAGCAGAACGCGGCGGCCGAGGCGTTCGCGGCCGCGCTGCGGCAGGCGGGAGCGCCCGAGGCCAAGAACATCGGGGCGCTGCCCACCGAGCTCGACGCGGCCGAGCTTCCCGAATGCGTCGGCGAGCTGCCGACCCTCGGCATCGGCGACGACACCCTGGGGCCCACCGGCTTCGAGCCCGTCGGCACGTTCGTCGTCGCCGGGCCCCCGCAGAGCGGAAAGACGACGGCCCTGCGCGGGATCGTCGCGGGGCTGGAACGCTTCGACCCGGCGGTCGAGCTCTTCCACATCGGCGGACGGCGAGCCGCGCTGCGATCGTTCCGCCCGTGGCGGCGCGCGGCGACGGGGATCGACGACGTGCGCACTCTCGCGAAGGAGCTCAAAGAGGTCGTCTCCGACGAGACGATCCCCACGCGCATCGCGATCGTCGTCGAGAACGTCACGGAGTTCGGCGACACCGATGCCGAGCGGCCCCTCAAGGAGCTCTTCCAGGCGATCAACCGCAGCGACCACTTCCTCGTCGCCGACGGCGACGTCTCGCAGCTCAGCAGCGGGTACGGCCTCATCGGCGAGCTCAAGGCCGGGCGCCACGGCATCGCCCTGCGTCCGGACACCTACGACGGCGAGTCGCTGTTCAAGGTGGGCTTCCCGAAGGTGCAGCGTCACGAGTTCCCGCCCGGCCGGGGGCTCTTCGTCGAGAACGGACGCTTCGTCACGGTGCAGCTGCCGCTGGTCACCGACTGAGCCCAATGGGGATTCCTCCCCATAGGGCACGGGGGAGCAGCTCGGTTACCCTGATTGTCGACCGGGGGGTGCTCGGTCCCAGTGACCGAAAAGGTGGATGATGGCTGATTTCAAGGCTTCTTATGGCGAGATGGACTCGATGGCGGGCAAGCTCGAGACCGGTCGCGAGGAGATCGGGGACGTGCTGCGTCGCCTGAAGGCCGATGTCGATCGCCTCCTGGGCGATGACTTCAAGACCGAGCACGCGTCGGGCAAGTTCGGCGAGGGCTACAACGAGCTGACGACGGGTCTGGAGAAGGCCATCGAGGGCATCAGCGACATGGGCGAGTCGCTGCGCAAGATGATGCAGGCCATCAAGGACACCGACCAGGCACTCGCCGGCAACTGAGAATCCTCGACGGATGCGGCGGCGTGAAGCCGTCGCATCCGTCGCATCCGGGGGGAGCTGCGCATGACGAAGGTCATCGTCGAGTACAGCGTGCTCAACGAGCTCAATCATTCGCTCAAGCAGATCATCGTCGAGTTCGAGAAGGCCGAGGGGCGCGGCGATGCGCTCGAGGGCCAGATCGGCGCGCCGTACGGCAAGACGCGGCTTCGCGACGAGGCCGCCGAGTTCGAAAGCGGCTGGAACGACCGCCGACGCGTGCTGAAGGAAGATCTGCTCACGATCCAGGACCGCGTCGAGAGCACGGGCCGGGAATGGGCGAACTGGGACCTCGAGGCGTCGAAGAGCGGCGGGGTCGAAGTGAACGAGGTCGACACCATGCCGAGGGTCAACTGACATGGATCTGACTCCGAAACGACGGGTCATCGAGGTGCTCACCGGTGACGCCGACGGCATCGAGGCCCGCGGCAAGGACGTCAAGAGCCTGGGCGATCAGATGATCGGATCGGCGGGCGTCCTCGAGGCGATCGCGGGCGGCGCCGACGGTCAGGAGGGCCTTTCGATCGAGAAGATCCGCGAGGTCGTCGGCGACATCCACCAGGAGCTGCGACTGGCGGGGGAGCGGTACACCCCCACGGGCGATGCGCTGGTCGTGTACGCCATCCAGCTGCGCGCGAGCCAGCAGAGCATCTCCACGGCGGTCACGAACTGCACCGCATCGTGGAGCACTCTGCAGGCGAAGGAGCAGGAGCTCAGCAGGCTCGACCCCTTTCCGGGACTGCTTCCCCTGCCGATGCCTGAGGATCCGACGCCCGAGCAGCTGCAGCGGCAGGAGGACATCGCCTCGGCGCGGACGGCCGTCGGCTGTGCGCGCAACGCCTTCGTCACCGACGCGCAGGCTTTCGACACCGAGTACGACACGTGGGAGGCGGCCTTCGATCAGGCCGCCGATTCGATCGGCGACGCCACCGAGGGCGGCATCAGCGATGCGTGGCACGACAACATCGCGGCGGCGGTGGACGGCATCCTCGTCGTGCTGCAATGGGCGGGCGTCGTGCTCGCCGTGCTCGCGTTCGTCGTCGGCGGGCCGATCATCGCGCTGCTCGGCACGCTCGTGGCACTGGCCACGCTCGCCGCGACGATCTTCAAGGCCGCTCGAGGCACCGCCACCGGGTGGGACCTCGCTCTCGCCATCATCGGGGTGATCCCCTTCGGGTCGATCGCGAAGTTCGCGAACGGCAAAGCCGGGGTCGTCGCCTTCCTCGACGACATGATCGGCGGATGGGGCACGTCGGCGGGCCGCACGGCGATCGGAACGGCCTTCCGGAACATCGGCACGGGGTGGAGCAGTGCGTCCGGGTTCTTCCCCCGCCTGACATCGGCCTTCGGCGGCGCGAACGCGATCGATGACATCGCTGCGCGACTGATGGGGTTCGGCGACGCCGCCGAAGCACTGTTCGCGACGGGCAAGGGCGGCGGCTGGGGTATCGCGGGCACCGTCTTCGGCCACTACGGATGGGTCATCAACACCCCGGCGGGGATCGTGCTGCAGGGCGTCGACGTCGTGCAGCAGTCGCAGGCCCGGACGGATGGCCGGCGGCACGCCGACAACATCGAGACGTGGGAGACTGAGCTCGTCGACGCGTGAGCGCGCCGTGCTCGGTGTCACGGAGAGGATCCGACGATGACTGCGCGCACCTACGCCGAAGACGTCGTCGCCGGCCGCGCCGACTTCTCCTGGTCCGGTCTCGAGAACGCCGCCTACGCGGGGTCTGCCGATGTGCAGGCGCTGCTCGCGCAGTCGCAGGAGGAGTGGCGGCGTGCACCGCGTGACCCCGCGCGAGCCTGGCTCGACGCGCTCCGCGCGATCGTCGAGTTCTGGCCCATCGTGGCTTTCGGGCTCGTCGTCGTGCCCATCCGCCTCGATGGTGATCCCGCACCCGCCGCGATCGTCGCCGGTGTCGGCGGCATCGTCTACATCGTGTCGCGGTGGCTCTGGTGGCTCCGCCCGGGAGCCGACGTCTCGGCCTCGGCGGCGCTGCTCTCATTCGCCGGCGCCGCGCTCGCCGCCGTGACGGCGGGGCTGTTCCTGTTCATCGCGCCCTGGGTGCCCGCGAGCGGCATCTGGTTCGCGATCTTCGTGCTCATGGCTCTCGCCGGCGCCGTGACCGGCGTCGTCGTGACGATCCGCGGGCGCCGGCACGGACCGCACCCCGCCCCGAGCGCGCTCGAGCGCGCTCGACGCATCCATCGGGCCCTCCCCGTCGAGCGGCGCGAGGCCGTCAAAGGCGATCTCGCCGCGGCGCTCGTCGTGCTCGAAGGGGCGGGTGTCGTCGATGCGCGAGATGCCCGGCTGGCCGCCCACACTCAGCCGCTGCTGCTCACGCGCGCCTTCGCGCTGCGCGAGCACCGACCGACCGTCGAAGGAGCACAATCGTGAGCGATCTGCGCGCAGAACTGCGCGGTGAGCCGGCACCGCCGATCCCCGAATTCGCCGTCGTGGTGCCCAGCGGGTGGGACGAGTTCGCGCCCACCGACGCCGCGCAGACCGAGCTGCTCGACAAGGCGATCGAGCGTGCCCGGCAGGCGCACCGCCCCGATCTCGCGGCACAGCTGCGCGCCTATACGGGGCGAGCCTTCGCGGGGATGCGCTCCGCCGAGACGCTGCGCTTCTACATCCAGACCGATTCCTGGAGCGACGACGTCGTCCTGCCGCTGTCGATCACGGCGAGTCTGCGGCGCCCTCCGGCCGGTTCGACGCTCGATGCCGTCGTGACCGACCTCATCCGCACGAAGGGCGCGGTGGCGCTCTACGACGACAAGCGCTTCGTCCGGTGGCAGTCCCGCTCGACCCTGGGGCTCGGTGCGGGGTACGTCCAGCAGCTGTCGACGGCGTACCTCACGCCCGTCCCCGGTGCGCAGCGCACCGTCGCGCTGCAGTTCACCGCCGTCGTCGCCGCGCCCGCCGATGACACGGTCGACCTCGAGACGCCGTTCGTGCGGTCGATGTTCGACCTCACCGACGCCATCGTCTCGACCCTCGTCTGGCACACGACGTGAGGCTCGTCTACGAGGCCGAGCAGCGATTCTGGCTGCACATCCCCACGGGGTTCCCCACGAGCCGGTTTGCGGGCATCGCGGAGTGGGAAGCCGACGTCACCGAGCGCTACACGGAGTCGAAGCCGGATGCCGCACCCGAGGAGGTGCGCACGGTCCTGGGCCTCGCGCGGGATGCGCAGCGTGCCCTGTCGAGCACGGCGCTGTTCGGGCTGCAGTTCGCGCCGATGCCGGCGCCGATGGCCGTCACCTTCGAGGTCGAGGTCGGGCCGCCCCTGAGCGACCCCGACGCGCAGCTCGAAACGCTCGTGGGTGCCGTGCCGCTCGCTCTGCCGCCCGTGGTCGATGCGGTCTCGGCGCCGAAGCTCGGCGAGGGCGTCATCGCGCGGTTCATCGCGGCGGGCGACGACCGCAATCCCCGCGCCGGGATCGGTGCCTTCGTCGCCGGCGAGACGGTGGGGGTGCGGATCCTCAGCCGGGCGACCACGACCACCCTCGTGGGGCTCGTCGACGCACGCCTGCGCGACCTCGTCGAGTCCTTCCGCATCGAGGTGGACGCCGACTGAGATCGGTGTTTGCCGAGCCCCGGCATCCCGCGTATCATTGATCGGGTGTGCGCATTGCGCGCCGTCCACTGTGCCTCGGCGCGGATGGCGGCGGGTGACGTGCCGCATCTCAGGGACCGACCTGCGAACAGGTCGCCCCCACGGCATATCCACCAACGACTCGCGTCAGACCATTCTGGCGCGCGGTGGGTCCGCGTGAGTCCGCAGCGTCACGAATCGAAAGATCCGGATGCCGCGGGTTGAGACCACGACGCTGTCACCGTGCAGCACAACAAGGAGAGAACGTGCCAACCATTCAGCAGTTGGTTCGCAAGGGGCGGACGCCGAAGGTCTCGAAGACCAAGGCTCCCGCGCTGAAGGCGAACCCGCAGCAGGCGGGTGTCTGCACCCGCGTGTACACCACGACCCCCAAGAAGCCGAACTCGGCGATGCGCAAGGTCGCCCGTGTCAAGCTCCGCAACGGGACCGAGGTCACCGCCTACATCCCCGGCGAGGGCCACAACCTGCAGGAGCACTCGCTCGTGCTCGTGCGCGGCGGTCGTGTGAAGGACCTTCCCGGCGTGCGCTACAAGATCGTCCGCGGCGCCCTGGACACCCAGGCCGTCAAGAACCGTAAGCAGGCTCGCAGCCGCTACGGCGCGAAGAAGGGTTGAGTTAGATGCCTCGCAAGGGACCCGCCCCGAAGCGCCCCGTCGTCAACGATCCGGTCTACGGTGCACCGATCGTCACGCAGCTGGTGAACAAGATCCTCGTCGACGGCAAGAAGTCGCTCGCCGAGTCGATCGTCTACGACGCCCTCCGCGGCGTCGAGGCGAAGAACAGCCAGGACGCCGTCGCGACGCTCAAGAAGGCGCTCGACAACGTCCGCCCGACCCTCGAGGTCAAGTCGCGTCGCGTCGGCGGCTCGACCTACCAGGTGCCGGTCGAGGTCAAGCCTCACCGTGCCAACACGCTCGCCCTGCGCTGGCTCGTCAGCTACGCGAAGGGTCGTCGTGAGAAGACGATGACCGAGCGTCTGCAGAACGAGATTCTCGACGCCTCGAACGGCCTGGGTGCCGCGGTCAAGCGCCGCGAAGACACCCACAAGATGGCCGAGTCGAACCGGGCGTTCGCGCACTACCGCTGGTAAACCCTCGACAGGCTCGGGGCCGGACGCAACCCGTTCGGCTCCGAGCCCGTCGAAGGGTCGGACTCCACGACACAACCCGACCGCTCCACAAGATAAGGACACCCCGTGGCACAAGAAGTGCTCACCGACCTGAACAAGGTCCGCAACATCGGCATCATGGCGCACATCGATGCCGGCAAGACGACGACGACCGAGCGCATCCTGTTCTACACGGGCGTCAACCACAAGATGGGTGAGACGCACGACGGCGGTGCGACCACCGACTGGATGGAGCAGGAGCAGGAGCGTGGCATCACGATCACCTCCGCCGCCGTCACCTGCTTCTGGAACAAGAACCAGATCAACATCATCGACACCCCCGGCCACGTCGACTTCACGGTCGAGGTCGAGCGGTCGTTGCGCGTGCTCGACGGCGCCGTCGCCGTCTTCGACGGCAAGGAGGGCGTCGAGCCCCAGTCCGAGACCGTGTGGCGTCAGGCCGACAAGTACGACGTTCCGCGCATCTGCTTCGTCAACAAGATGGACAAGCTGGGCGCCGACTTCTACTTCACGGTCGACACGATCATCAACCGCCTCAAGGCGAAGCCCCTCGTGCTGCAGCTGCCGATCGGCGCCGAGAGCGACTTCCTCGGGGTCGTCGACCTCGTCGAGATGCGCGCGCTCGTGTGGCCCGGCGACGCCAAGGGCGACGTGACGATGGGCGCCAAGTACGAGGTCCAGGAGATCCCCGCCGACCTCGCTGACAAGGCCGCCGAGTACCGTCAGAAGCTGCTCGAGACCGTCGCCGAGACCGACGACGCGCTGCTCGAGAAGTACTTCGGCGGCGAAGAGCTCACGCTCGCCGAGATCAAGGGCGCGATCCGCAAGCTCACCGTCGCCGGCGACATCTACCCCGTGCTGTGCGGCTCGGCGTTCAAGAACCGCGGCGTGCAGCCCATGCTCGACGCCGTCGTGGACTACCTCCCCTCGCCCCTGGACGTGCCCGCCATCGAGGCGCACGACCCCAAGGACGAAGAGATCGTCATCGAGCGCCACGCGAACAAAGACGAGCCGTTCGCGGCGCTGGCCTTCAAGATCGCCGTGCACCCCTTCTTCGGCCGCCTCACGTACATCCGCGTGTACTCGGGTGCGATCGACTCCGGCGCCGCGGTCGTGAACTCGACCAAGGGCAAGAAGGAGCGCATCGGAAAGATCTTCCAGATGCACGCCAACAAGGAGATGCCGGTCGACTCCGTCACGGCAGGCCACATCTACGCCGTCATCGGTCTGAAGGACACGACGACCGGTGACACGCTCTCGGATGCCGCGAACCCGGTCGTCCTCGAGTCGATGACGTTCCCCGAGCCCGTGCTCGAGGTCGCGATCGAGCCGAAGACGAAGGCGGACCAGGAGAAGCTGGGTCTGGCGATCCAGAAGCTCGCTGAGGAGGACCCGACGTTCCGCGTCGAGCAGAACGCCGAGACCGGCCAGACCGTCATCAAGGGAATGGGCGAGCTGCACCTGGACATCCTGGTCGACCGCATGAAGCGGGAGTTCAAGGTCGAGGCCAACGTCGGCAAGCCGCAGGTGGCCTACCGCGAGACGATCCGCAAGACCGTCGAGCGTCACGACTACACCCACAAGAAGCAGACGGGTGGCTCGGGCCAGTTCGCCAAGATCCAGTTCGCGATCGAGCCGCTCGAGGTCACGGCCGAGAAGACGTACGAGTTCGCGAACAAGGTCACCGGTGGCCGCATCCCGCGCGAGTACATCCCCTCGGTCGACGCGGGCTTCCAGGACGCGATGAATGTCGGCGTGCTCGCGGGCTACCCGATGGTCGGCGTCAAGGCGACCCTCATGGACGGTGCCGCGCACGACGTCGACTCGTCCGAGATGGCGTTCAAGATCGCCGGGTCGATGGGCTTCAAGGAGGCCATCCGCAAGGCGAACCCCGTCATCCTCGAGCCGATCATGGCCGTCGAGGTGCGCACGCCCGAGGAGTACATGGGCGACGTCATCGGCGACCTGAACTCGCGTCGTGGCCAGATCCAGTCGATGGAGGATGCCGCGGGCGTCAAGGTCGTGCGCGCTCAGGTGCCGCTGTCCGAGATGTTCGGCTACATCGGCGACCTGCGTTCGAAGACGTCGGGCCGCGCCGTCTACTCGATGGAGTTCGACAGCTACGCCGAGGTTCCGCGCAACGTCATGGACGAGATCGTCCAGAAGACCAAGGGCGAATAACCCTACGGATGCCGCCCCGGTCCCTGAGCTCGTCGAAGGGCCGGGTCGGCATCCGCACAACTTCATATCGAACCAGTCATTAGACTGATCACCATCCCCGTAGAGAACCGGTCGCAAACCAGTGCCCGGACGCTCTACATGAACGTCCTGAGGAGGACCCAGTGGCCAAGGCCAAGTTCGAGCGGACCAAGCCGCACGTCAACATCGGAACGATCGGGCACGTCGACCACGGCAAGACCACGCTGTCGGCCGCGATCTCTAAGGTGCTCGCTGACAAGTACCCGTCGGCCACCAACGTGCAGCGTGACTTCGCCACCATCGACTCGGCTCCCGAAGAGCGTCAGCGTGGCATCACGATCAACATCTCGCACATCGAGTACGAGACCCCGAAGCGTCACTACGCGCACGTCGATGCGCCCGGTCACGCCGACTACATCAAGAACATGATCACCGGTGCCGCCCAGATGGACGGCGCGATCCTCGTGGTCGCCGCGACCGACGGCCCCATGGCGCAGACGCGTGAGCACGTGCTGCTGGCCAAGCAGGTCGGCGTGCCGTACCTGCTCGTCGCGCTGAACAAGTCCGACGCCGTCGACGACGAAGAGATCCTGGAGCTCGTCGAGCTCGAGGTCCGCGAGCTGCTCTCGAGCCAGGACTTCGACGGCGACAACGCGCCGGTCATCCGCGTCTCGGCGCTCAAGGCGCTCGAGGGCGACGAGAAGTGGTCGCAGTCGATCGTCGAGCTCATGGAAGCCGTCGACGAGAACGTGCCCGACCCGGTGCGTGACCGCGACAAGCCCTTCCTCATGCCCGTCGAGGACGTCTTCACGATCACCGGTCGTGGAACGGTCGTCACCGGCCGCGCCGAGCGTGGCACGCTCGCGATCAACTCCGAGGTCGAGATCGTCGGTCTGCGTCCGACGCAGAAGACGATCGTCACGGGTATCGAGATGTTCCACAAGCAGCTCGACGAGGCCTGGGCCGGCGAGAACTGCGGTCTGCTCCTGCGCGGCACCAAGCGTGACGACGTCGAGCGCGGCCAGGTCGTCGTGAAGCCCGGTTCGGTCACCCCGCACACGAACTTCGAGGGCACGGCGTACATCCTCGCCAAGGACGAGGGCGGCCGCCACAACCCGTTCTTCACGAACTACCGCCCCCAGTTCTACTTCCGCACCACGGACGTCACCGGCGTCATCACGCTGCCCGAGGGCACCGAGATGGTCATGCCCGGCGACACCACCGACATGTCGGTCGAGCTGATCCAGCCGATCGCCATGGAAGAGGGCCTCGGCTTCGCGATCCGTGAGGGTGGCCGCACCGTCGGCGCCGGCACGGTCACGAAGATCCTGAAGTAACGTCGCAGCACCGTAAAAGGCCCCTCGGACTCCGGTCCGAGGGGCCTTTCGCATCCCCGCCGGCGCTCGATTTGGCGTTTGCGCTTCGATGTCCTAGTGTCATCGTCAGTGTCTCGTCGACGCGGATCCGGGGGGCCGGCGCCGCACGATGTCGAAGGGTCATCACTGGGGAGTAGAGCTCGTCCACCGTGGGGGTGGGATCGAGTCTTGGCCTGCTTCCCGTGCAACGCGCTTTTGGGGAGCAGCATGCACAACGAGGTTCCAACGCGCCGTCAGCGACGTACGCGATCGCGGATCAATCGACGCGCGCGCCACACGACGGCCATGATCCTCGCGGCGGTCGTCGTCGCGGGAACGGTCGCGGGCGGCTTCACGCCGGCCATCGCGACGACGCTCGATCCCGAGCAGGCTCCGGTGGTCGCGACTGTCACCGACCTCGAGGTCGCCGACACCGGTGCGGCCCAGCCCGAGGCTGCGCCGCCCGCCGATGACGCCGGCATCGCCATTGCGGCGGACGAGGCGGCGATCGCCGAGTCGACGGACGACGCCGTGGTCCCCGAGACCGACCTCGAAGCGGTCGCCCCCGAGGCCGCGGCCGCGAAGACGGGCGCGTCCGGCGCGGTGAGCACGTTCGCTGCGGGACCGATGCCGATGTGCCAGTCGAACTACGTGTACTCGGTCTCGAGCTCCGGCACCGTCCGTCAGATCGTCAACGGCAGCGGGAACAACACCGCCGCCGTCACCACCTTCGGCAGCTGGCCGGGGAGCTTCACGGGGGTCAACAGCCTCGCGATCGGCCCGAACGGCAGCGTCATGTACGCCATCAACCGGTCGGCGAACAACAACGCCGCCGACGTCCTCAACGTCCTGCGTTACACGCAGGCCACCGGAGTCTGGGAGACGCTGCCGAACACGGGGCTCACGACCGGCAACAGCACG
Organism: Microbacterium sp. NPDC055442; assembly: GCF_053644215.1. Lineage (NCBI taxonomy): Bacteria > Bacillati > Actinomycetota > Actinomycetes > Micrococcales > Microbacteriaceae > Microbacterium > Microbacterium sp. NPDC055442. The sequence continues at coordinate 209,386 of NZ_JBSHLF010000005.1, forward strand.
TCGCTGGTGGCCGGTGCCGTGAACCTCGCCAACGGCCGCTTCCTCATCGGCGGGTTCGATTCGGAGTACCGCGGCATGCCGTACTTCCGCAACGAGTACCGCTTCATGCTCTACGAGTTCGACCCGGTCCGCTATGCGGCGGACCCCGCGACGGCGTATCGCACGCTCGGCTACTTCTGGACCGGCGCCACGACCGGGCAGCAGAACGGCGACATGGCCTTCGACTCCTCGGGCAACCTCTACGTCGTCCGCAGCGATGACTCCGGCACGACGAACATCTTCTCGGTCACGGCGGCGACTCTCGCCGCTGCTCAGGGCGGACTGCTCACGCGGTCGCAGACGAACGCATCGGACGGCATCCGGATCTCGGCCGTCAACGGCATCGCCTTCGAGGCGGACGGCACGATCTACCTCGGTAACGGCACGACGATCGAGCGCTACAACCCGACCACGTGGCAGCGTCTGCAGCGCGTCACGACATCGCTGAGCAGCAGCACGGACCTCGCAGGCTGCAACTCGCCCGCCAACCTCACGGTGCAGAAGAACGTCGTCGGCCGCGCCGCTCCCACCGACCAGTTCCGGCTCGAGGTCGGCTCCGGCAACACGGTCGTGGCGACCGCGACGACCGTCGGCACCAGCACGGGCATCCAATCCGAGCAGATTGGTCCGATCCCGGTCGTCGCCGGGGCGGAGTACCGCATCGCCGAGACGATGGCCTCGGGCTCGGCGACCGACTACGCGTCGAGTTGGACCTGCACGCGCGACGGCGCCGTCGTGGCATCCGGCCAGGGGGCCTCGGGCACGATCAGGATCCCGAGCGTCAACGGCGCGAGCGTGGCGTGCGTGTTCACCAACGCTCCGCTGGTGACGCCCGTGACCATCACCAAGACGGTCCTCGACGACCGCGGCGAGAACCCGCGGCCGGGTGCCGGCTGGACGATGGGTCTGTCCGCGACGGCGACGGGCGGCACCGTGACGAAGGTCGCGGGCAACACCCCCGAAGGCACGACGAATGCCGCAGGCGCGGCATCCTGGACCCTCCGCTACGGCTCGAGCGCGGCGCGCGCGACGTTGTCGGTGTCCGAGACGCAGCAGGCCGGCCACGAGTTCGTGAGCGGCCAGTGCACCGTCACTGCACCGTCGGGCGCATCCTCGACCATCACGCTGACGAGTGAAGCCGCCCAGGCGATCGGCGATGTCGCACCCGGCTCGACGGTCCAGTGCGCCTACGTCAACAAGCTCAAGCCGACCTCGCTGACACTGGTCAAGAAGGTCGAGGGCGACGCCGATCCCGCCACCTGGACGCTCACGGCGCAGGCGCTCGCGCCGTCGGGTGCGCTCCCGGGGCCGAGCGGGAGCTCCGGAACGGACGCCGCGACGGCCGCTGTGACGGCCGGCGTCCCGTACGCGCTGTCCGAGGACGACCCGGTGGCGACGTACGTGCGACACGGGGAGTGGACCTGTCTCGATCAGGACGATGTCCTCGTCGCCGTCGACGGCGACACCGTCACGATCCGCGAGGCAGGCGACCAGGTCACCTGCACGATCACGAACGCCACGGCGCGCCTCACCATCCTCAAGCACGTCGTCGACGGATCGCAGCTCGACCCGGCCGACTTCACGCTGACCGCCACACCCGCCGCCGGCCCCGCGCTCGAGCCGGTCGCCACTCGCGGCACAGCGTCCATCGCGGATGCCGACACGTTCGAGGTCCGCCCCGATCACGCGTACACGCTCGCCGAGTCGACCGATTCCGCGACGATCGCCTACCGAAACCTGGCGCTGCAGCGACTCACGCCGGGCGGCGACCCGGCCGTGGACGCCGACTGGACCGACGTCGACGCCGCCGCGATCACGATCGCACCCGGCGAGCACGCCACCTACCGCTTCGTCAACGACCGGATTCCGGCGGTCGTGCTTCCTCTCACGGGTGGCACGTCGGCCGACATGTTCCTGATGCTGGGCGCCGCCATCATGGCAGCCCTCGCGGGACTCGGAGTCTGGCACGCGACCCGACGCGCGAAGAGCGCATCATGACCCGGCCGAGCAGGATCAACGGCCACACCACGCAGTACACAACTGGGGGAGAAAAAGGAAACATGAGTACATCCATCACCAAACGACTCGCCGCAGGGGCGGTCGCGCTTGCGCTCGGTCTGACCGGCGCGGTCGCCATCTCGGCGCCGGCGGCTGCAGACAACGGCGTCGGAAACATCACCGGCACGCAGGGAACGCTGACGATCCACAAGTACGAGCGCGCCGTCGACAGCCCGCTCGACCCGGGCACGGGTCAGGCCATCCCCGGCTTCACGGGTGAGGGCCTCGACGACGTGACCTTCACGATCCAGCGCGTCCAGACCGGTTCGCTGCTGACCGCGGCCGGGTGGAACGACGTCCAGGCGATCGCCGACGCAGCCGACCCCATCGCCGCTGCGACCGCCGCGGGCCTCACCGCGGCCGGAAGCGTCACGACGTCCGGTGGTGGCGTCGCGACCGCGACTCTGCCCTACGCGCTCTACCTCGTCACCGAGACCGCGACCGCGAACACCCCGTCGACGATCACCGGCGTGGCCGCGCCGTTCCTCGTCACGATCCCGTTCCCGACGGGCCCGGACGCGCAGAACCCGAACGAGTGGATCTACGACGTCCACGTCTACCCGAAGAACGCCGTCACCGGCCTCGAGAAGGACGTCGTCGCCCCGACCGAGGGTGAGCTCGCCCACGGCGACCTGGTTCGCTGGGCGATCAAGGCCGACGTCCCCGTCCTCGGCGCGGACGAGTCGTTCGACACGTTCACGGTGAGCGACGTCGTCGACTCCGCGCAGCTCGCGTTCGTCACCGACGCCGAGGCCGGCGACCTGGGTGTCCAGCCCACGACGGTCGTCGTGACCGACGCGTCCGGTGCCGCTGTGTCGCTGACGGCGGGCACGGACTTCACGATCACTCCGAGCCCCGCAGCGGGCGACACGCTGACGGTCACGTTCACCGAGTCCGGCCGCGCTGCGCTCGAGACGTCCGCCCAGGGCGGCCAGGTGACCTTCACGGTCCTCACGCGTGTCCTTTCCGTGCCGGCCGACGGCATCCTGACGAACGACGCCGTGAGCGTCGTCAACGACGGTGAGAACGAGACCAGCACGACCACGACCGTGGGTCAGCTCGGTGTGTTCAAGTACGCCGTGACCGCGGGCGGCGCCCAGCAGGCGCTCGAGGGCGCGACCTTCGCGCTCTACCGCGACGCCGACCTGACCCAGCCGGTCACGGTCGCCGGCGAGTCGGAGTGGACGAGCGACGCCGAGGGCCTGCTGAGCATCCCGGCTCTGCGCCCGGGCACCTACTGGCTCGTCGAGACGGCGGCGCCCGCGGGCTACGTGCTCGACGCGACGCCGCGCGAGGTCACGATCGTGGCCGGTGCGACCACCACGACGGTCAACTACGTCGAGGTCGAGAACGAGCAGGTTCCCGCGTGGGAGCTGCCGCTGACCGGTGGTGACGGCGCCCTGTGGTTCGGCGTCGGCGGAATCGCGCTCGTCGCGGTCGCAGCCGGTGCGGCCGTCCTCGTGGCACGTCGCCAGAAGGCCCAGGCCTGATACGCCGGGTTCGTCGCCCGGCGATGAACCCAGGCAGCGGCGGGGGATATCGCGTCCCCCGCCGCTGTCGTCTCACGTGACCGGAAGCAGCCATGACTCTCACCGCCGATCCGCGCCCGCCCGCGCTGCGCGACCGCTCGAACCGCCGATCCCGGCGGAGGTTTCCCTGGGTGCCGGCCATCATCGCCCTGGGCTTCATCCTGGGTGTCGCGGTCTTCCTCTACCCGAGCGCCGCGGCCTGGCTCACGCAGTACCAGCAGACGCAGCGGATCGACGGCTACTCGAACACCGTCCGCGATCTCAACGCCGAGTCGCGTCACCAGGCGATCCAGGATGCTCTCGCCTACAACAGCGCCCTCGTCGACGGCACGTCCGTCGTCGCCGCCGGTGAGCGCAAGCCGCAGGCCGAAGGCGGCACCGCCGCCGACGACTACGACCGGCTCCTCCGCGCCGACGCGGAAGGGCTCATGGCGCGCATCAAGATCCCCGTCATCGACCTCGATCTGCCGATCTATCACGGCACGAGCGACGACACCCTGGAGCGGGGGATCGGGCACCTCGCGGGCACCGCACTCCCCGTCGGCGGGACTGACTCGCACTCCATCCTGACGGGGCATCGTGGTCTCGCCGGTGCCGAGCTCTTCACGAGGCTCGACGAGGTCGAACTCGGCGACACCTTCACGATCGAGGTCTTCGGCGAGGTCCTGACCTATCAGGTGCGCGACAAGAAGGTCGTGCAGCCCGACCAGACCGAGACCCTGTATCCGACGCGCGGCGAGGACCTCGTCACGCTCGTGACGTGCACGCCGCTCGGCATCAACAGTCACCGCATCCTTCTCACCGCCGAACGCATCCTGCCGACGCCCTTGGCCGACATCGAGGCTGCGGGGCAGCATCCCTCAGTGCCGGGATTCCCGTGGTGGGCACTCGTCTTCGGCGGCGTCGTCATCGCCGGTTCCACCTACGTCTGGGTCATGTCACGGCCGCGCCGCGCCGCTGCGACACCGACCGAAGCGCGCGTCGCCGCACCTTCCGACGGCGGGGGATCCGCGTCACAATGAGTTCGACGGGCACCGGCCCGTCGAGCACTTCGAAGGAGACCGCGCATGGGCATCGATGACCTCGTCAACCAGGGCAAGCAGTTCCTCGACCAGAACAAGGACAAGATCGGCGACGCGCTGAAGAGCGACAAGGCCGAAGAAGTCAGCGACAACGCCCTCGGCGCCGCCGCAGACTTCGTCAAGAAGGTCGCACCGGACAGCGTCGACCAGCACGTCGACGGCGTTCGCGACAAGCTCGACGGCATGATCGGCAACGACGGCAAGGACGCCGGCGGAGTCTGACGCAGAGCGCCACGCGCACTCGACTCCCGGTGCGGCTTCCCGAAGCCTGCCGGAGAGAGGGGCTTGTGCGTCCTGTGGCCCTCCCCTAGATTGGCGCCATTCAAGCCCCAGGTCAATGAATGGAACTGAATGACGTCGTTCCGTCGTTCGGCCCGCGGCACAGCGAAGTGACGAATGCAATGGGAGAGCAATGCCGAACCACATCAGACGGAGCGCTGGTGTCGCGGGGGTGTTCGCGCTCGCGGTGAGTCTTCTCGCCGTCGGGGCCACACCTGCGCTCGCAGACGTTCCGAGCGGGAACGACGACTACAAGACCACTGTCGCCGAGTACGTCGCGGAGCGCGACCACCTCGTGGCGACCTACCCGGATCTCGCTCGCGTCGTCGAGCTGCCGGAGCCATCGTCGAAGGGCACCCCGATCTGGGGACTCGAGATCACGCGTGACGTCGACGTCCCCGACGGCAAGCCGGTCTTCGTCCAGGTCGGCACCCACCACGGCAACGAGTGGACGAGCACGGAGCTCACATGGGAGTTCGCGTGGGATCTGCTCACCAACGCCGACTCTCCCGAGTACGCGGACCTTCTGGACTCGACGCGCGTCGTCATCGTTCCGCTCGTGAACCCGGACGGCTTCGAAGCGCACACCCGCGCGACGCAGACCGGCATCGACATGAACCGCAACTACGGCTACGGCTGGATCCCGTCGGCCCGCGGCTCCGGCAACGGCACGGCGGCGTGGTCCGAGCCCGAGACGCGCAACATCCAGTGGCTGATGTCGACGCGGCAGGCGACGGTGTTCAACACGCAGCACACGTGCATCCAGGTCGTGCTCTACCCGCCCCTGCTCAAGGCCGCCGGCCTGACCCAGGACAACGACCGTCTGCACGCGCTCGCGGCCGAGATGGCCGCTGCCCTCGGCCCGACCTACACGGCCCTTCCGTCCGGATGGGACTACGAGACCAACGGCGAGGCGATCGACTGGACGTACTACGCGACCCGCGCCCTGTCGGTGACGACCGAGACGTGCCACCCCGGCGTGAACAACAGCCGTCACAACTACAAGCTCGAGGTCGGCGACTACTACCCGACGTTCAAGAACGCCGTGATCGTCGCGCTGCGCGAGACCGCCAACCCGGCTCAGCACTCGAGGATCACCGGCGTCGCGGTACCCGGGACGACGCTCGAGTTGAGCAAGGCGTTCCCCATGTACACGCGACCCCACGCACAGCCCGACGGCACGGTCGCCCCCGTGAGCTTCGAGCAGTCGCTCACGAGCGAGATGGTCGTCACGAACGCGGACGGCTCCTTCACCTGGGCGGTCAACCCGTCGGTGCGGCCGGCCGGTGCCTACACGGCCGAAGGAGTGCGCGACGTCTCGCAGCTTCCGGCCGAAGAGGCCTTCGTCACGGATGAGCCGTGGCTGCTGACCTGCACCACTCCGGACGGTGCGACGCAGACCGTCGAGGTGAACGTCGACCTGGGCCAGATCGCCGAGGTCGAGATGGCCGAGTGCGCACCCGACCCCGTGACCGCGGAGACCACGGCGCGTGCGCTCGGCGGCAAGGTCTACCTGTCGGTGTCGGCGACGAACTTCGCGCGGGTGCCTGCCGACATCAAGGTCACCACCGCATACGGGAGCAAGACGTTCACGAACGTCGCGCCCGGCACGACGGTCGCCGTCTCGGTCAACTCGCGCCTGAACGCGGTCCCGGCCGGGGAGGCGACGGTCGTCTCGACCGTCGAGATGAACGGCGAGATCACCGTCAATGTCGCGAAGGCGTCCTATGCGGCCTATCCGGCGGACTGATCGCGGTGGGAAGTGAGGCGGACGTGTCCCGGCAACGGCCGGGGCACGTCCGCCTCGATCAAGGGGGAGGAAGATGACGAAACCGGCCGACGCGCTCGCGGCGCTCATCGAGGACAGGCGACTCACTCCCATCCAGCGGCGCATCGCGCACCGGATCATGTCGGACCGGACCGACGCCGCCTACCGCAGCGCGAGCGAACTCGCCGCCCTCGCGGATGTCAGCCAGCCGTCGGTGAGCAGATTCGTGCGGACGCTCGGCTTCGGCAGCTTCCAGGAGTTCTCGCAGTTCCTGCGCCGCAGCGCCGGCACGGCATCGTCCGAGCCCGCCTCCGGTGCCGGCGAAGACCTCAACATCTACCAGCGCGCGGCGAGCGCCGAAGTCCGCAACCTCCTGAAACTGCGCGACGATCTCGCGAACCCCGAGCCGCTCCGCGCGATCGCCGGTCGACTCGTGGATTCCGGACCCCTCGTCGTCGTGGGTCTGCGCGCGTCCTCGGGACTCGCGCAGACGCTCGGATACTTCGCGGCGATCGTCCTCGCGGACGTCCGCGTCTTCACGCATTTCGACAGTGCGACGCAGGACTCGCTGGAACAGGCCCGCATGTCCGGCGCCACGTGGGCGATCCTGCTGGCGCTGCCGCGCTATCCGGCTGAGATCGTCGAGGTCGCGCGCTTCGCGAAATCCATCGGGCTCCGTGTGCTCGCGATCACCGACTCGCCGTACACGGCCCTCACCGAGTTGGCCGACGATCGACTTGTCGCACCCGTGGGCAATCAGCTCGTGTTCGACTCCCACGTCGTGCCGACGATGCTGTGCATGTCGTTGCTCGAGGCGATCGTCGAGGTCAGCCCGGAGTCGACTCAGCACCGCCTGGAGTCCTTCGAGGAGTCCGTCGTCGCCCGGCGGGTGTTCATGGGGCCGTGACGCGTCCCACGTCGTCGTCGCCGACGTCCATCTACGTGCTCCATCCAAACGAAAGGACCAGCGTGCTGCTCTCCGACCTCTCACCGCTCGGCCGCAACGGCGCGACCGGCGGCTACAACAGATTCGCGTGGGGTCCATCCGAGCTCGCGGCACGCGAGTGGTTCGTCGGCCGTGCGGGCGATCTCGGGCTCGACGTCGACGTCGACCGCAACGGAAACCTCTGGGCGTGGTGGGATGCGCACCTCCCCGGAAAGGCCTTCGTGTGCGGGTCGCATCTCGACAGCGTTCCCGAAGGTGGCCTGTGGGACGGCCCCCTCGGTGTCGCGGCGGCGTTCGCCGCCGTCGGCGAGCTGATGGCCTCCGGCATCCGTCCGCGGCGTCCGATCGCCGTCGTCGCGTTCTCGGACGAAGAGGGCTCACGGTTCGGAACGGCATGCCTCGGCTCGCGCCTGATGACCGGATCGCTCACGGCCGACCGTGCGCTGCGACTTTCGGACGCCGACGGGACGACGCTCGCCGAGGTGCTCGGCAGGAACGGGCACACGCCGGAGCACATCGGAGCCGACCACGCCCTCCTCGCCAGGATCGGCGAATTCGTGGAGGTCCATGTCGAGCAGGGTCATATGCCCGTGGAGTCGGAGCGGGGCGCCGGTCTCGCATCGCTCGGACAGCCGCTCGGCATCGCCACGGCGATCTGGCCCCACGGCCGCTGGCGCATGGATCTCGCGGGTGTGGCCAATCACGCGGGAACGACACCGCTCGACGCGCGCACCGACCCGGTGCTCAAGATGGCGCAGGGCATCCTGGCCGTCCGGTCGGCGGCAGAGGAGCTCGGCGTGCTCGCCACGGTGGGGCGCGTCGACGTCGAGCCCGGCGCGGTCAACGCCATCGCGTCGCGTGCGCGGCTGTGGATCGACGCCCGGGGCGCGGATGCGGAGCGCGTGCGCGCCCTCACCCGCAGCATCCAGCACCGCATGGGGGAGCCCGTCGTGGAAGAGAGCTGGACGCCCGTCGTCTTCTTCGATCCGGGGGTGGCGGAGACGATCGACGCCGCGGTGGGGCGGGCGCTGCCCCGGCTGCCGTCCGGTGCGGGCCACGACGCGGGGGTCCTCGCGCTCGCCGGCATCCCCACGGCGATGATCCTCGTGCGCAATGTCACGGGTGTCTCCCATTCGCCCGAAGAACACGTGGACGACTCCGACGCGGCGATCGCGGTGCAGGCTCTGCGTTCGCTCATGACCGCGCGCGCCGCCTGAGACGATGGGCACCTTCTGGCTCGAGCACGCGGCCATCGGCGACGACGTCGTCGCCGGCGTGCGACTGATCGAGCGGGACGGCATCATCGTCGACCACGTCGTGGAGGAATCCCCCCGCGAGGGGGATGCGCAGCTGCGCGGTCTGACCGTGCCGGGGTTCGCCAACGCGCACTCCCATGCGTTCCACCGCGTCCTGCGGGGGCGCCTCAGTCACGACGCCGGCGACTTCTGGAGCTGGCGGACGCTCATGTACCACGCCGTCACGCGACTGGATGTCGACCTCTACCGGCGGACGGCGACGGCCGTCTACGCGGAGATGGTGCTCGCCGGCTACACCGTGGTGGGCGAGTTCCACTACGTGCACCATCGGCCCGACGGGCGCCCGCACGACGTCGTCAACGCGATGGGGCACGCCCTCATCGAGGCCGCGCGGGATGCCGGGATCCGCCTCACGCTCCTGGACACCATGTACTTGCGCGGAGGACTCGACGAGGACGGCCGTTCCGTGCCGCTGGAGCCGGCGCAGCGCCGGTTCTCGGACCGCGACGTCGAGGGATGGTTCGCGCGACATGACGGGCTGTCGGCGGGTCCGCTCGTGCAGATCGGCGCAGCGATCCACTCCGTCCGCGCCGTGGATGTGCGCGGACTCGGACGGATCGCCGCCCGGTTGCAGCAGCGCCCCGTGCACGCGCATGTCTCCGAGCAGCCCCGGGAGAACCAGCAGGCGCGCGCGGCGTACGGCTGCACGCCCGTGCGGGCTCTCGAAGAAGCCGGTCTCCTGGGTCCCGCCTTCACCGCCGTCCACGCGACCCACCTCACCGACGAGGATGTGCAGGCGCTCGCGTCGAGCGGGAGCACGGTCTGCTTCTGTCCGACCACCGAGCGCGACCTCGCCGACGGCATCGGCCCCGCACGCGTGCTCGTGGAGGCGGGGGTCAGGCTCGCGATCGGCAGCGACCAGCACGTCATCGTCGATCCCTTCGACGAGCTGCGCGCCCTCGAGGGCCACGAGCGGCTCGCCTCGGGCAGACGCAGCAACTTCTCGCCGTCGCAGCTGCAGCGCATCGGCGGCGCGAACGGCTACGCGTCACTGGGCTGGAACGGCGGCCGGATCGAGCGCGGCGCGGTGTGCGATCTCGTGACGATCGACACGCGGAGCGTGCGCACCGCGGGGGCTCTGCCGGATCAGGTCTGGCTGAGCGCCGCGGCATCCGACGTGCGCGACGTCGTCGTCGCGGGCCGGCCCGTCGTCGCGAACGGGCGGCACCGTCTCGGTGACGTCGATGAGATGCTGGCGGCTGTCGTGGACGAGGTCTTCCACTGAGCAGGGATGCCACTTCCCGCCCGCGCGGAACGGTACTCGGGGGCCGTGGGAACCGGGGCGCCGGGCACCTGTTGTCGCGACACGCCCGAGTTTGCGACACGCCCGGGCTGCACGTACACTAGTGAGGTTCCACATTCCGACGTGCCTTCGCTGTGCAGGTCGGATCACTGCCAGGGCAGTGCATAGGCGGCGCGAGAGCGCAGAGTCCTAGGCCGCGGGCAGCAGAACACCAATCCACTCCCTCGACAGGTTCGAGCACCGGGATGCCCGGAGATCGAACTGCACGTATGCGTGCGGTCGGGGAGGGAGCCGGAGGCGCAGGCCGCCGGTTTGACACGAGAACAGTGGTGCACCAGTGCCAGGGCGTGCAAGCGCCGCAGTGCGTCCAATGCCCCCGGGGTCCCCGGGCCGGTAAGACGCGGATAGAGAGTGAGCAGACAATGGCGGGACAGAAGATCCGCATTCGCCTGAAGTCGTACGACCACGCCGGCCTCGATTCGTCGGCCCGCAAGATCGTCGACACCGTGACCCGTGCGGGCGCGACCGTCGTGGGCCCCGTGCCCCTTCCGACCGAGAAGAACGTCGTGTGCGTCATCCGGTCGCCCCACAAGTACAAGGACAGCCGCGAGCACTTCGAGATGCGCACCCACAAGCGCCTCATCGACATCATCGACCCGACGCCCAAGGCCGTCGACTCGCTGATGCGTCTCGACCTCCCGGCCGACGTCAACATCGAGATCAAGCTCTGAGGTCGACATGGCTGATATCAACTCTAAGGTTTCCAAGGGCCTGCTGGGCACGAAGCTCGGCATGACCCAGGTTTGGGACGAGAACGGCAAGGTCGTTCCCGTCACCGTCATCGAGGTGGCACCGAACGTCGTCACCCAGGTGCGCACGCCCGAGAAGGACGGCTACAAGGCCGTCCAGATCGCCTACGGCCAGATCGACCCCCGCAAGGTCAATAAGCCGCAGACCGCCCACTTCGAGGCCGCCGGCGTGACGCCGCGTCGCCACCTCACCGAGATCCGCACGGCGGATGCTGCTGACTACTCACTCGGTCAGGAGCTCACGGTCGACGGTGTCTTCGAAGCCGGTCAGCTCGTCGACGTCGTCGGCACGAGCAAGGGCAAGGGCACCGCGGGTGTCATGAAGCGCCACAACTTCAAGGGCGTCTCGGCATCTCACGGTGCACACCGCAACCACCGCAAGCCCGGTTCGATCGGCGCCTCGTCGACCCCGAGCCGTGTCTTCAAGGGCATGCGCATGGCCGGCCGTATGGGTGGCGAGCGCGTGACCGTCCTCAACCTCACGGTGCACGCCGTCGACGCCGAGAAGGGTCTGCTGCTCGTCAAGGGCGCCGTCCCCGGCGCGCGTGGCCGCATCGTCTACGTCCGCAACGCAGTGAAGGGTGCCTGAACTCATGGCTGACTCGACTCTCGCGCTCGACGTGCGCAAGTCCGACGGCAAGAAGGCCGGCTCCGTGGAGCTGCCCGCCGCGATCTTCGACGTCAAGACGAACATCCCGCTGATCCACCAGGTCGTCGTCGCGCAGCGCGCGGCGGCTCGCCAGGGCACGCACGCGACCAAGACCCGAGGCGACGTCTCGGGCTCGGGCCGCAAGCCGTTCAAGCAGAAGGGCACCGGTAACGCCCGTCAGGGTTCGGTGCGCATGCCGCAGCACCGCGGCGGTGGCACCGTCCACGGCCCGCAGCCGCGTGACTACTCGCAGCGCACGCCCAAGAAGATGATCGCCGCCGCGCTCCTCGGTGCGCTGAGCGACCGCGTCCGCGGCGAGCGTCTTCACGTCGTGGAGTCCTTCGGCATCGAAGGCGCCCCCTCGACGAAGGCCGCTGCCGCCGTCCTCGCCGGCTTCGGCGCGGCCAAGAACGTCCTGATCGTCATCGACCGTGACGACGAGCTCAGCATCCGCAGCCTGCGCAACCTCGCATACGTGCACGTGCTGACCTTCGACCAGCTGAACGCCTACGACGTGATCGTCTCGGACGACATCGTCTTCACCAAGGCCGCCTTCGACGCGTTTGTCTCGACCAAGCTCGACACAAGTGCCGCTGCGAAGTCCGGCGCCACCACCGTGAGCACCGAGGAGGTCTCGGCATGAGCACCGTGAACAAGGACCCGCGCGACATCATCCTGAAGCCGGTCGTCTCCGAGAAGAGCTACGGGCTCATCGACGAGGGCAAGTACACGTTCCTCGTGGACCCCCGCTCGACGAAGACCGAGATCAAGCTCGCCATCGAGAAGATCTTCGGCGTCAAGGTCGTCGCGGTCAACACGATCAACCGCGTCGGCAAGTCCCGCCGCACCCGCTTCGGCACGGGCAAGCGCAAGGACACCAAGCGCGCCATCGTGACGCTCAAGTCGGGCACCATCGACATCTTCACGGCAGTCGGCTGACGGTCGGGATAGAGGACTAGAGAACAATGGCTATTCGCAAGTACAAGCCCACGACCCCGGGTCGCCGCGGCTCGTCGGTGGCTGACTTCGCCGAGATCACCCGATCGACGCCTGAGAAGTCGCTCCTTCGCCCGCTGAGCAAGACCGGTGGCCGCAACAACCAGGGCCGCATCACGACGCGTCACATCGGTGGCGGCCACAAGCGCCAGTACCGACTGATCGACTTCCGTCGCAACGACAAGGACGGCGTCAACGCCAAGGTCGCTCACATCGAGTACGACCCCAACCGCACCGCGCGCATCGCGCTGCTGCACTACTTCGACGGCGAGAAGCGCTACATCCTCGCGCCGAACAAGCTGAAGCAGGGCGACATCGTCGAGTCGGGTGCCGGCGCCGACATCAAGCCCGGCAACAACCTGCCGCTGCGCAACATCCCCACCGGTACCGTGATCCACGCGATCGAGCTCCGCCCCGGCGGCGGCGCGAAGATGGCGCGTTCGGCCGGTGTGTCGGTGCGTCTCGTCGCCAAGGACGGCCCCTACGCGCAGCTTCGTCTGCCGTCGGGCGAGATCCGCAACGTCGACGCGCGCTGCCGTGCGACGATCGGCGAGGTCGGCAACGCCGAGCAGTCGAACATCAACTGGGGCAAGGCCGGCCGCAACCGCTGGAAGGGCATCCGCCCGACCGTCCGCGGTGTCGCGATGAACCCGGTCGACCACCCGCACGGTGGTGGCGAGGGCAAGACGTCCGGTGGACGCCACCCCGTCTCCCCCTGGGGTCAGGCAGAGGGTCGCACCCGCCACCCCAACAAGGAGAGCGACAAGTACATCGTCCGCCGTCGCAACGCCGGCAAGAAGCGCAAGTAGGAGTAGAGGATGCCTCGCAGCCTTAAGAAGGGCCCCTTCGTCGACGAGCACCTGCTTCGCAAGGTCGTCTCCCAGAACGAAGCCGGTTCCAAGAACGTCATCAAGACCTGGTCCCGTCGCTCGATGATCATCCCGGCCATGCTGGGTCACACGATCGCCGTGCACGACGGTCGCAAGCACATCCCTGTGTTCGTGAGCGAGACCATGGTCGGTCACAAACTGGGCGAATTCGCGCCTACCCGCACCTTCCGCGGCCACGAGAAGGACGACAAGAAGGGTCGCCGCCGCTGACGCGGGGCGCTCTCGACAGAGATTAGGAGGAGAAGCAATGGTGGATTCCATCGCACGCGTGAAGCACATCCGCGTGACCCCTCAGAAGGCTCGCCGTGTCGTCGCTCTCATCAAGGGCAAGCAGGCTCAGGAGGCCTTGGCCATCCTGAAGTTCGCTCCGCAGGGCGCCAGTGAGCCGATCTACAAGCTCGTCGCCGCTGCCATCGCGAATGCTCGCGTGAAGGCGGACAAGGACGGCGAGTTCCTGGACGAGCAGGACCTGTACGTGGCCAACGCGTACGTCGACGAGGGCACGACGCTCAAGCGTTTCCAGCCCCGCGCTCAGGGTCGCGCTTTCCAGATCAAGAAGCGCACGAGCCACATCACGGTCGTGCTCTCCACGCCCGAGGTCGCAGACGCGGCTCCGGCAGCGTCGACAAGCTCAACGACCGGTAAGAAGAAGGCGAGCAAGTAATGGGCCAGAAAGTCAACCCGTACGGCTTCCGCCTCGGGATCACCACCGACCACGTGTCGCGCTGGTTTTCCGACTCGACGAAGCCCGGCCAGCGCTACGCGGACTACGTGGCCGAGGACATCAAGATCCGCAAGCTGCTGCAGAAGAACCTCGACCGCGCGGGCGTCAGCAACATCGAGATCGAGCGCACGCGTGACCGCGTTCGCGTCGACATCCACACCGCCCGCCCGGGCATCGTGATCGGCCGCCGCGGCGCCGAGGCCGAGCGCATCCGCGCCGACCTCGAGAAGCTCACCGGCAAGCAGATCCAGCTCAACATCCTCGAGGTCAAGAACCCCGAGGCCGACGCGCAGCTGGTCGCCCAGGGCGTGGCCGAGCAGCTCTCCGCTCGCGTGGCGTTCCGCCGCGCGATGCGCAAGGGTCTGCAGGGCGCGCAGCGCGCCGGCGCCAAGGGTGTCCGCATCCAGGTGTCGGGCCGCCTCGGCGGCGCCGAGATGAGCCGTTCGGAGTTCTACCGCGAAGGCCGTGTGCCGCTGCACACGCTCCGCGCGAACATCGACTACGGCTTCTACGAGGCCAAGACCACCTTCGGCCGCATCGGCGTGAAGGTCTGGATCTACAAGGGCGACCTCACCAACAAGGAACTCGCGCGCGAGCAGGCGAATGCGCCGAAGGCACCCCGCGGTCGTGACGACCGTGGCGGCGACCGTCGCCGTGGCCCCCGCAACGAGGCCCCCGTCGCAGAAGGAGCGTCTGCCTGATGCTTATTCCCCGCAAGGTCAAGTACCGCAAGCAGCACCACCCGGGTCGCTCCGGCCAGGCCTCCGGCGGCACCAAGGTGTCGTTCGGTGAGTTCGGCATCCAGGCGCTCACGCCCGCGTACGTGACGAACCGTCAGATCGAGTCCGCTCGTATCGCGATGACCCGTCACATCAAGCGTGGCGGCAAGGTGTGGATCAACATCTACCCCGACCGCCCGCTCACCAAGAAGCCCGCCGAGACCCGCATGGGTTCGGGTAAGGGCTCGCCGGAATGGTGGGTCGCGAACGTCAAGCCGGGCCGCGTCCTCTTCGAGGTCGCCGGTGTCAGCGAGGAACTCGCTCGCGAAGCCCTCACCCGGGCAATCCACAAGCTGCCGCTCAAGGCACGCATCATCAAGCGCGAGGAGGGCGACGCGTAATGGCGATCGGCACCAAGACGCTCGCCCCGAGCGAGCTCGACACGTTCGAAGACCAGCGCCTGGTCGAAGAGCTGCGCAAGGCCAAGGAAGAGCTGTTCAACCTGCGCTTCCAGTCGGCCACCGGCCAGCTCGAGAGCCACGGCCGCATCCGTGCGGTCAAGCGCGACATCGCGCGGCTCTACACCGTCATCCGTGAGCGCGAGCTCGGCATCCGTGCCACGCCCGCACCGCTGGAGACGGCGACGAAGGCGAAGAAGACCAAGGCCAAGAAGGCGGATGCCGCTGACGAGGCGACGAAGGAAGAGGCTGAGTGATGGCCACCAAGAAGGCTGAAGAAGCCGTCGTGACCGGTCACGAATCGGCTGAGCACGACGTGCGCGACGTGGACGCCCGCGGTTACCGCAAGTCGCGCCGCGGCTACGTCGTGAGCGACAAGATGGACAAGACGATCGTCGTCGAGGTCGAGGACCGCGTGAAGCACCCCCTCTACGGCAAGGTCATCCGTCGCACGTCCAAGGTCAAGGCACACGATGAGGGCAACACCGCCGGCATCGGCGACCTGGTCGTCATCAACGAGACCCGCCCGCTGAGCGCCACCAAGCGCTGGCGCCTCGTGGAGATTCTGGAGAAGGCCAAGTGATTCAGAACGAATCCCGCATCAAGGTCGCCGACAACACCGGCGCGAAGGAGCTGCTCACCATCCGCGTGCTCGGCGGCTCCGCACGTCGCTACGCCGGCGTGGGCGACATCATCGTCGCGACGGTCAAGGACGCGATCCCCGGCGGAAACGTCAAGAAGGGCGACATCGTCAAGGCTGTCGTCGTCCGCACCGTCAAGTCCACCCGTCGTCCCGACGGTTCCTACATCAAGTTCGACGAGAACGCCGCCGTCATCCTGAAGAGCGACGGGGAGCCTCGCGGCACCCGCATCTTCGGACCGGTCGGTCGTGAGCTTCGTGACAAGAAGTTCATGAAGATCGTCTCGCTCGCCCCGGAGGTCATTTGATCATGGCGAAGATCAAGAAGGGCGACCTGGTTCAGGTCATCACGGGCGCCAAGCCCGAACGCGGCGGCGACCGCGGCAAGCAGGGCAAGGTCCTCGAGATCCTGTCCGAGCAGAACCGCGTCATCGTCGAGGGCGTGAACTACGTCACCAAGCACACCCGCGTGGGCCAGACCCAGCGCGGAGCCAAGACGGGCGGCATCGAGACGATGGAAGCCCCGATCCACATCTCCAACGTCGCACTCGTCGACCCCTCGAGCAAGAAGCCGACCCGCGTCGGTCACCGCGTCGAGGAGCAGACGAAGGACGGCGTCAAGCGCACCGTCCGCGTGCGTTACGCGAAGAAGTCAGGCAAGGACCTCTGAACATGAGCAACGCCACTGCCGTGGAGGCTGGCAAGATCCAGCCCCGCCTGAAGCAGAAGTACCGGAACGAGATCAAGAAGCAGCTGCAGGAAGAGTTCGGCTACGCGAACGTCATGCAGATCCCCGGTCTCGTGAAGATCGTCGTGAACACGGGCGTCGGCGAAGCCGCGCGCGACAGCAAGGTGATCGACGGCGCGGTCTCGGACCTCGTCCAGATCACCGGCCAGAAGCCGATCGTCACGAAGGCACGCAAGTCGATCGCTCAGTTCAAGCTGCGCGAGGGCCAGCCCATCGGCGCACACGTCACCCTCCGCGGTGACCGTGCGTGGGAGTTCCTCGACCGCCTCGTGAACCTCGCGCTGCCGCGTATCCGCGACTTCCGCGGGCTTTCGCCCCAGCAGTTCGACGGTCACGGCAACTACACGTTCGGTCTCCAGGAGCAGTCCGTGTTCCACGAGATCGACCAGGACCGGATCGATCGCGTGCGCGGCTTCGACATCACGATCGTCACCGATGCGAAGACGGACGACGAGGGCCGCGCACTCCTGCGCCACCTCGGCTTCCCGTTCCGCACCGAGAACGCACAGGCCTGATCTTCGGATGCCGCGGGTTCGGCGCACGGCGCACGGCGCCTGCCCGCGGCATCCGTTCCCACAACTGAATACTGCTGAATCATCGAAGGTCGGCCGGCGTGTAACGGTGTGTCGAAACCTCATGAACAAAGGAAAACAACCATGACGATGACAGACCCGGTCGCAGACATGCTGACCCGTCTGCGCAACGCGAACTCGGCACACCACGACTCCGTGGCCATGCCCAACTCGAAGCTCAAGACGAACATCGCCGAGATCCTCACGAAAGAGGGCTACATCGCGGGGTGGGAGATCAGCGACGCACGCGTCGGCCAGACCCTCACCATCTCGCTGAAGTACGGCCCCAACCGCGAGCGGTCGATCGCCGGCATCAAGCGCGTCTCCAAGCCCGGTCTGCGCGTGTACGCACGCTCGACCGAGCTGCCCACCGTGCTCGGTGGTCTCGGCGTCGCGATCCTGTCCACCTCCTCCGGTCTTCTCACGGACCGTCAGGCCGAGCAGAAGGGCGTGGGCGGGGAAGTTCTCGCCTACGTGTGGTGATCTGACATGTCGCGTATCGGACGCCTTCCCATCGACATCCCCGCCGGCGTGACCGTCTCGGTCTCCGGTCAGGACGTCACCGTCAAGGGCCCCAAGGGCGAGCTGACGCTCGCCGTGGCTCGCCCCCTCGAGGTCAAGGTCGAGGAGAACCAGGTCATCGTGACCCGGCCCGACGACGAGCGCGAATCGCGCTCGCTGCACGGCCTGACCCGCACCCTGATCAACAACAACATCATCGGTGTCACGCAGGGCTACTCGAAGGGCCTCGAAGTCGTCGGCACGGGCTACCGCGTCGCGCAGAAGGGCAGCTCGCTCGAGTTCGCACTCGGCTTCTCGCACCCCGTGCTCGTCGACCCGCCCACCGGGATCACGTTCTCGGTCGAGGGCAACAACAAGGTCACCGTGACCGGCATCGACAAGCAGGCCGTCGGTGAGGCGGCTGCGAACATCCGCAAGATCCGCAAGCCCGAGCCCTACAAGGGCAAGGGTGTGCGTTACGCGGGCGAGGTCGTCCGCCGCAAGGCCGGAAAGGCTGGTAAGTAAGCATGGCTGTGAAGTCGAAGTCCGACGCCCGCGCGCGTCGTCACGCCCGCCTTCGCAAGAAGGTCGTCGGCACTGCCGAGCGTCCCCGCCTCGTGGTCACGCGTTCCTCGCGTCACGTGTTCGTCCAGCTCGTCGACGACAGCCAGGGTCACACCGTGGCCTCGGCGTCGACGCTGGAGACCGATCTGCGTTCGTTCGACGGTGACAAGACCGCCAAGGCGCGCAAGGTCGGCGAGCTCGTCGCCGAGCGTGCGAAGGCCGCCGGCGTCGAAGACGTCGTGTTCGACCGCGGTGGCAACCGCTACGCGGGCCGGGTCGCGGCGATCGCCGACGGCGCCCGCGAGGGAGGTCTGAACCTGTGAGTGAGAACAAGGAGAACGAAGTGACCACGACCGCTGAGCCGGCTGCGGCCACCGAGGCACCCGCCACGGAGGCGCCCGCCGAGCGCGAGCGCGAGCCGCGCCGCGGCGGACGTGAGCGCAACCAGAACCAGCGCGACCGTGGTCGCGACCGCAACGAGAGCCAGTTCCTCGAGCGCGTCGTCACCATCAACCGCGTGTCGAAGGTCGTCAAGGGCGGCCGTCGCTTCAGCTTCACGGCGCTCGTCGTCGTGGGTGACGGCAACGGTCTCGTGGGCGTCGGCTACGGCAAGGCCCGCGAAGTGCCCCTGGCCATCTCGAAGGGTGTCGAAGAGGCCAAGCGCAACTTCTTCCGCGTGCCCCGCGTCGGCAAGACCATCCCGCACCCCGTGCAGGGTGAGACCGCCGCAGGCGTCGTGCTGCTTCGCCCCGCCGCCGCGGGTACCGGTGTCATCGCCGGTGGTCCCGTCCGCGCCGTGCTCGAGTGCGCCGGCATCCACGATGTCCTCTCGAAGTCGCTCGGCTCGTCGAACACGATCAACATCGTGCACGCGACGGTCACGGCGCTGAAGATGCTCGAGGAGCCCCGTGCGGTCGCCGCGCGCCGTGGCCTGGACTACGACCAGGTTGCACCGGCGATCCTGCTCCGCAACGAGGCCAAGGCCGCTGAGGCAGCGAAGGCAGGTTCATGATGGCCGAACGTCTGAAGGTCACACAGGTCAAGTCCAAGGTGAGCGAGAAGCAGAACCAGCGCGACACGCTGCGTTCGCTCGGTCTCAAGCGGATCGGCGACTCGGTCGTCCGTCCGGACGACGCGCAGACGCGCGGTTACGTCAAGACCGTCGCCCACCTCGTGAAGGTTGAGGAGATCGACTAATGGCTGAGAAGGCCGAGAAGAAGGACGAGGCCGTCACGGCCGCGCCCAAGAAGGCTGCCGCCAAGAAGCCGGCCGCCACCAAGGCCGCGCCGAAGAAGGATGCCCCGGCATCCCGGCCCGGCGTCCTCAAGGTGCACCACCTGCGTCCCGTCCCGGGCGCCCACACCGCCAAGACCCGTGTCGGTCGCGGTGAGGGCTCGAAGGGCAAGACGGCCGGTCGCGGCACCAAGGGCACGAAGGCCCGCAACACCGTGCGGGTCGGCTTCGAGGGCGGCCAGATGCCGCTGCACATGCGTACGCCGAAGCTGCGCGGGTTCAAGAACCCGTTCCGCGTCGAGTACCAGGTCGTGAACCTCGAGAAGCTCGCCGAACTCTACCCGTCCGGTGGAGACGTCACCGTGAGCGACCTCGTCGCAAAGGGAGCCGTCCGCAAGAACGAGAAGGTCAAGGTGCTCGGCACCGGCGACATCTCGGTCAAGCTCACCGTGTCCGTCGACAAGGTCTCGGGTTCCGCCGAGCAGAAGATCGTCGCGGCAGGCGGCACCGTCAAGTAACACGCACGGAGAGGGCCGGAGGACATCCTCCGGCCCTCTCTGGGCTAACCTGGGTTTCGTGTGCGCTGCGAGCGCACCGGCATCCCCCCTGGAGGCATCGTCTTGTTCAGCGCCATTGCGCGGATCTTCCGTACACCCGACCTGCGGCGGAAGATCGCCTTCACGCTCGCGATCATCGCCATCTATCGGCTCGGCGCGCACGTGCCGACTCCGTTCGTGGACTTCCCGAACGTGCAGTCCTGCCTGAGAGATTCGGCGGGGACCGAGGGCCTCCTCTCGCTCGTGAACCTGTTCTCGGGCGGCGCCCTGCTGCAGCTGTCGATCTTCGCGCTGGGCGTCATGCCCTACATCACCGCGACGATCATCACGCAGCTCCTGCGCGTCGTCATCCCGCACTTCGAGGCGCTCCACAAGGAGGGCCAGGCGGGCCAGGCGAAGCTCACGCAGTACACCCGCTACCTCACGATCGCCCTCGCGCTGCTGCAGTCGACGACTCTCGTCACCGTGGCTCGCAGCGGTCAGCTGTTCGGGTTCACCGGCATCCCCGAGTGCGAGCAGCTGCTGACGAACGACGTGTGGTGGGCCCAGCTGCTCATGATCATCACGATGACCGCCGGCACCGGCCTCATCATGTGGTTCGCCGAGCTCGTCACCGAGCGCGGCATCGGCAACGGCATGTCGCTGCTCATCTTCGTCTCGATCGCGGCGACCTTCCCCGGTTCGCTGTGGGCCATCGCACAGGCGCGTGGCTTCGAGGTCTTCCTGCTCGTGCTGGCCGTCGGCATCCTCGTCATGGCGCTCGTCGTCTACGTCGAGCAGTCGCAGCGCCGCATCCCCGTCCAGTACGCCAAGCGCATGGTCGGGCGCCGCACGTACGGCGGCACGAACACGTACATCCCGATCAAGGTCAACCAGGCCGGCGTCGTGCCGGTCATCTTCGCCTCGTCGCTGCTGTACATCCCCGCGCTCATCGCGCAGTTCAACCAGCCGCAGCCGGGCGAAGAGGTTCCGGCATGGGTGACCTGGATCCAGCAGTACCTCGTCACGGGCGACCACCCGCTCTACATGGCGCTGTACTTCCTGCTCATCGTCGGCTTCACGTACTTCTACGTCGCGATCACGTTCAACCCCGTCGAGGTCGCCGACAACATGAAGAAGTACGGCGGGTTCATCCCCGGCATCCGTGCCGGGCGTCCGACCGCCGAATACCTGGACTACGTGCTCACGCGCATCACCGCGCCCGGCTCGATGTACCTCGGTCTCATCGCCCTCATTCCGCTTGTCGCCCTGTCGACGGTCGGCGCGAACCAGAACTTCCCGTTCGGCGGCGCATCGATCCTCATCATCGTCGGCGTCGGACTGGCGACGGTGAAGGACATCGATGCTCAGCTCCAGCAGCGTCACTACGAAGGGCTCCTCCGTTGACGAACACGCCTCAGCACCCCCACCACGACCGCCACGAGGGACACCTCGCGTTCGGCGAGCACGAGCAGCACCGCGAAGGCGCGGCGCACCGCCGCGGCGAAGAGGTGCCGCTTCAGCCGGCGCGACTCGTGCTGGTGGGTCCGCAGGGCTCGGGAAAGGGCACGCAGGCCGCGCGCATCGCTGAGCTGTTCGGCATCGCCGCGATCTCGACCGGTGACGTCTTCCGTCAGAACATCAAGGACGAGACCGACCTCGGTCGCCAGGTGAAGGCCGTCATCGAGGCGGGGGATCTGGTGTCCGACGCGCTGACCTTCGAGGTCGTGCGCGATCGTCTGGGTGAGCCCGACGCGGCGACCGGCTTCCTGCTCGACGGATTTCCGCGCAACCTCGGCCAGCTCGGCATGCTCGACGAGTACCTCGTCACGCGTGACGAGCCGCTGACCGCCGTGCTCGAACTGGGCGTGGCGCGCGCCGTGAGCGTCGATCGCCTGCGCCGTCGCGCGCTCGAACAGGGCCGCACGGATGACACGGAAGAGGTCATCGAGAACCGCCTGGCGATCTATGAGCGCGAGACGGCACCGATCCTCGAGGTCTACCGCGACCGGGGCATCGTCGACTCGATCGACGGCGTCGGCTCGCTCGACGAGGTGACGGCACGCGTCATCGGCGCGCTCCGCGCCCGCGGGATCGTCCCGACCGCTTCCTGACGTGCTGCGCCGCTCCATCTACAAGACGCCCGCCCAGCTGCGGGCGATGATCGAGCCCGGTCGCATCACGGCGGCTGCGCTCGACGCCGTTCGCGCGCTCGTGGCACCCGGTGTCACGACCGCCGAGCTGGATGCCGCGGCATCCGCTGCGATCACCGAGCGCGGCGCGGAATCGAACTTCCAGCTCGTGCGGGGCTATCGCCACACGATCTGCGCCTCGGTCAACGAAGAGGTCGTGCACGGCATCCCGGGCGAGCGCGTTCTGCAGCCCGGTGACATCCTGTCCGTCGACGCGGGCGCGCAGTTCCGCGGTTGGAACGGCGACTCCGCATTCAGCGTCGTGCTGCCCGACCCCTCGCGACCCGACGTCGTCGCCGCGCGGCAGCGGCTGTCCGACGTCACGCAGGGGTCGCTGTGGGCCGGCATCGCCGCGCTCGCGGGAGCGAAGCACCTCGGTGAGATCGGCGCCGCGATCGAGGACCACATCGAGGCGAACGCTCCCGAGGGCGGGTACGGCATCCTGCGCGATTACGTCGGGCACGGCATCGGCCGGAAGATGCACGAGTCGCCGTCGGTGTTCAACTACCGGGTCTCCGACCCCGGGCCCGAAGTCCGCCCCGGACTCGTGCTCGCGATCGAGCCCATGGTCGTCATCGGCGACCAGGAGACCTTCATCGAAGATGACGGCTGGACGGTGTCGACCCTCGACGGAACCGCCGGTTCGCACTGGGAGCACAGCGTCGCGGTGCACGACGACGGCATCTGGGTGCTGACGGCACCCGACGGCGGCGCGGAGGGACTCGCGCCATTCGGCATCACCCCCCGACCCATCGGCTGAGGCCGGAGAGGAAGTCATGGCACAGGCACGCAAGGTCAACCCGTTCGCGATCTGGATCAGCATCGGCGTCGTCGTGGCGCTCATCCTCGTGACGGTGCTGGTCGTCTGGATGAACAACACCGCGAACGCCCCGGGTCCCCGGCCGGAGAGCTCGGGCATCAACTCCGAGACCGGCGCCATCCAGGTCGGCACCGGATCCGACGAGCTCGATGTGTGGTTCGACTTCTACTGCTCGCACTGCCAGAACTTCGAGAAGACGTACGGCCCGACGGTCGACGATCTGCTCGACGAGGGCACGATCACCGCGAACCTCTTCCCGGTCGCGCTCGCGAACCTCAACGCCGCATCGGGAACGGACTTCTCGGAGCGTTCGGCGAACGCCATGTACTGCGTCGCCGAGGCCGCACCGGACGCGTCCTACCCCTTCATGCAGGCCGTCTTCGGCGCAGGCCCCACGGGTGGAGGGCTCACCGACGAGCAGCTGATCTCCGAAGCCGAGAAGGCCGGAGCGACGGGCATCGACACGTGCGTCGAAGAGCGCGAGTACGTCGACTTCGTGCGGAAGCAGACCAACTCGATCCCCGAGGGCCCCGGCGGAGGCGCCGGCACCCCGACGATCGTCCTCAACGGCGATTTCGTCACCCTGACGGGCGACCCCGCGGCCGACCTCCTCGCGCCGCTGCGCTGATCGCGGGGGCCGCGGCACCGCGGTTTGCCGCCGGCCCCACTATCACGTATGCTTGAGTGTTGGTGCCTTGCGCCTTTATTGGCGTGTCGGGAACCGCAATCCCATCCATCCGCAGACCGACCGGTCTGCCGCGAGTGTTAGCGAGCGTATGGCGAAGAAAGACGGTGTCATCGAGATCGAGGGCGTGATCTCCGAGGCTCTGCCCAACGCGATGTTCCGCGTCGAGCTCAGCAACGGACACAAGGTCCTCGCCACGATCTCGGGCAAGATGCGACAGAACTACATCCGCATCATCCCCGAGGACCGCGTCGTCGTAGAGCTTTCGCCCTACGACCTCACGCGCGGCCGCATCGTCTACCGCTACCGCTAGACCGGTCGAGAAGTAACGCCCGCTCGTCCCTGAGCTCGTCGAAGGGTCGCGCGCGGCGAAGACAGCGAAACAGGAAATCATGAAGGTCAATCCCTCCGTCAAGCCCATCTGCGACCACTGCAAGGTCATCCGTCGCCACGGTCGCGTCATGGTGATCTGCAAGTCGAACGCACGTCACAAGCAGCGCCAGGGCTGAGTCGAGTCGGGTGACTTTCGCGAAGCGGAACTCACGCGATTCGACTCAAGATCGAGTAGCGCCGCCGCAGGCGACGCGTATCGAGATCTGACACACAACTGAACACATCACACAGGCAGGTTCGGAACCGGCGCTTCGGCGCAGGGGACACCTCGGGCGGAGGCCCGAGCACAGATCCTGCTCCATACCTCCACCTACTCCTTAGGAGAGCCGCATGGCACGTCTTGCCGGCGTCGACATCCCGCGCGATAAGCGCGTGGTGATCGCCCTTACCTACATCTACGGCGTTGGCCGTACCCGCTCGAGCGAGATCCTCACCGCGACGGGCATCGACGAGAACGTCCGCGTCAAGGACCTCAGCGACGACCAGCTCATCGCCCTCCGCGACCACATCGAGGGCACCTACAAGGTCGAGGGTGACCTCCGCCGCGAGGTGGCCGCCGACATCCGCCGCAAGGTCGAGATCGGCTCCTACGAGGGTCTGCGTCACCGCCGCGGCCTCCCGGTGCGCGGGCAGCGCACGAAGACGAACGCGCGTACCCGCAAGGGTCCGAAGCGCACGGTCGCCGGCAAGAAGAAGGCGCGCTAAGCGCGGCCCCGAAGGTTCAGGAGAACACGCACATGGCACAGGCCAAGTCCGCCGCGCGCAAGCCGCGCCGCAAGGAGAAGAAGAACATCGCGCTGGGCCACGCCCACATCAAGTCGACGTTCAACAACACGATCGTCTCGATCACCGACCCGTCGGGCGCCGTCATCAGCTGGGCGTCGTCGGGTGGCGTGGGCTTCAAGGGCTCGCGCAAGTCGACGCCGTACGCCGCCGGCATGGCGGCCGAGGCTGCTGCCCGTCAGGCGCAGGAGCACGGCGTCAAGAAGGTCGACGTCTTCGTGAAGGGCCCGGGCTCGGGTCGCGAGACGGCGATCCGTTCGCTCACCGCCGCTGGTCTCGAGGTCGGTTCGATCCAGGACGTCACTCCGCAGGCGCACAACGGGTGCCGCCCGCCCAAGCGCCGCCGCGTCTGATCCCACTCACGCGCCGCGCGTGGCCTGCTCGCACCGTGCCGGTTGTCGAGTAGGCCGCGCGTCGGCCGCTTCGAGACATCGGATGCCTGGGCCCAGGCATCCCCCGAGTAGAACTCAACACCTCACACACCGCACGTGTCATATAGCGGGCACGTGATCGAAAGGAACACATAGTGCTCATTGCACAGCGTCCCACCCTGACCGAGGAGAAGATCGGGGAGTTCCGCAGCCGCTTCATCATCGAGCCGCTGGAGCCCGGCTTCGGCTACACGATCGGCAACGCGCTGCGTCGCAGCCTTCTCTCGTCGATCCCCGGCGCCGCCGTCACGTCGATCCGCATCGACGGAGTGCTGCACGAGTTCAGCACCATCCCCGGGGTCAAGGAGGATGTCACCGAGATCATCCTCAACATCAAGCAGCTCGTCGTCTCGAGCGAGCGCGACGAGCCCATCACCGCCTACCTGCGCAAGACCGGCGCCGGTGAGGTCACGGCCGCCGACATCTCCGCGCCCGCCGGTGTCGAGGTGCACAACCCCGAGCTGGTCATCGCGACGCTGAACGACACCGCGAAGTTCGAGCTCGAGCTGACGATCGAGCGCGGTCGCGGCTACGTCTCGGCGACCCAGAACCGCAACGAGTACGCCGAGGCCGGCCAGATCCCGGTCGACTCGATCTACTCGCCCGTGCTGAAGGTCTCGTACCGCGTCGACGCGACGCGTGCCGGGGAGCGCACCGACTTCGACAAGCTCGTCCTGGACGTCGAGGCGAAGCCGTCGATCGCTCCGCGTGACGCGGTGGCATCGGCCGGTCGCACGCTGACCGAGCTGTTCGGGCTCGCCCGCGAGCTGAACGTCGAGGCCGAGGGCATCGAGATCGGCCCCGCGCCGGTCGAGACGGTCCTCTCGAACGAGCTGTCCATGCCGATCGAGGACCTGGATCTGTCGGTCCGCTCGTACAACTGCCTCAAGCGCGAGGGAATCAACACGGTGTCCGAGCTGGTCGCCCTGTCGGAGACCCAGCTCATGAACATCCGCAACTTCGGCCAGAAGTCGGTCGACGAGGTGCGCGACAAGCTCGTCTCGCTCGGACTGTCGCTCAAGGACTCGGTTCCCGGGTTCGACGGCGCGCACTTCTACGGCGGCTACGAAGACGAAACCGTCTGATCGATCGACACTCACCCTGGAGTAACTGAGAATGCCTAAGCCCACGAAGGGTCCCCGCCTCGGAGGCGGCCCCGCACACGAGCGTCTGCTGCTTGCGAACCTCGCCGCCGCGCTCTTCACGCACAAGTCGATCAAGACGACCGAGACCAAGGCCAAGCGCCTGCGTCCGCTCGCGGAGCGCCTCATCACGTTCGCCAAGCGCGGCGACCTGCACGCGCGCCGTCGTGTGCTGTCGGTCATCGGCGACAAAGAGGTCGTGCACGTCCTCTTCGCCGAGATCGCACCGCTCGTCGCCGATCGTGAGGGTGGCTACACCCGCATCACGAAGGTCGGCAACCGCAAGGGCGACAACGCACCCATGGCCGTGATCGAGCTCGTCCTCGAGCCCGTGACCAAGAAGCCGAAGTCGGCGAAGAAGTCCGCTGCCGCCGAGGCCCCCGCCGCTGAGGCGCCCGCCGCCGAGGCCGAGGTCGCCGAGGAGGCTCCCGCCGAGGACGCCGCGGCCGACGCCGGAGCGGAGTCGCCCGAAGAGGGCGCCGCCGCCGAAGCTGCTGCCGAAGACGCCGTCGAGGCCGACAAGGCCTGACGCGACCGAGTCGCATCACGAGACCCGCACACCCCCTGGGGTGTGCGGGTCTCGGCGTTTCTACAGCGGATGCCGGTGGTCGCGGCATCCGCTGTCGTCAGTCCGTGCGGACGCGGGGCGACGGCGGAGGGGTGAGGTCGTCATACAGGCGCTGCTTCATCGAGTAGCGGCGCTCGGCGCGCTCCTGCAGCACCCGCTCGATCGTGCCGGCGGCGACGTCGGCGAAGATCCGGCTGCCCTCGGTTCCGGGGTGCACGTGGTCGCCCGCGAGCAGGTCCGTGCGGTCGGCGATCGCGGCCGACCAGTCGGCGACGACGACGTTGGGCCGCCCCTGGGCGAACGCGGCGAGGTCGGCGTTCACGCCGGGGATCCAGTCGCGTGGAGCATAGGCGTTCACGAGCACGACGAGCCTGTCGTCGCCGGCGGCAGCGGCCATCCCCTCGAGCGAGGACGGATCGACGGGGCCGTTGGTGCCGAGCGCGATGACGACGTACGGCCGCAGCGTGCCGCTCGCCGCGAGGGTCTCGAGGATGCCGGGCCCCGCCCACGCCGAGCGCGATACGGCCGCGTCGATGTGGATGCCCGGCAGCCGCTCGAGCAGCGCGGGTGCGGAGGCGAGCATGACGGAGTCGCCGACGGCGGTCACCTGGTCGCCGGTCACCACGACCGGTGCGACGGTGGGCTGCGGCTCCGCGGTGAGCGGGGCGACGGGTCGGGGAGTGGCGGGGGGCGTGGGGGTCGGCGCGTCTGTGGCCGCAGGAGCGGGCGTCTCCTTGGCTCGCTCGAGGGCCGCGGCTCCGGCCGCGACGACGTCTTCGCCGGTGGCGGTCAGAGGCGACATGGCGATCGCCGCCGACGTGCCGCCCACCACGAGCGTCCCCGCGACGATCGTCGCGAGTGCCCCGAGCCGGGCAGCGGGCGTGCCGCGCAGTCTGGTGAGCAGCATCCGGAATGATCCGAGGAATCCGTGGCGACGTACCGGCGTCTCGACGAAGCGGTACGACAATTCGGCTGAGGCCAGGGTGAGGGCGAGCACGCCCACGCCGATCCAGGGCGAGAAGCCGGCGTCGGGGGCCGTGCCCTGCACGCCGGCGACGACGAGGACGAGCAGCGGCCAGTGCCAGAGGTAGATGCCGTACGACCGGTCGCCGATCCAGCGCAGCACCGGCTGGTCGAGCGCGGGACCGAAGACCGAGCCCGGCCAGATCCCCGCCGCGATGGCGATGACGCTCAGCAGGCTCGCCGCCAGCACGGCGCCGGGGAAGGTTGCCGCGGTCATGGTCGGAGGCACGAGCGCGAGCGCTGCGATTGCGATGAGTGACGCACCGCCCAGGACGGCGGTGACGACGGCGGCGCGGCTCGGCATCCGACGGCCGGCGATCCGGGGCTGCACGACGGTCCAGCCGTCCGCGAGCGTCACGTCGGCCGGCGTGGGCCTCGCTCGGTGCACGACGCCGAACAGCGCGAAGGCGAGGGCGACGCCGAGCAGGATGCCGAACGCGTGCGTGTCGGTCCCGAAGTAGCCGCGGGTGATGCCGCCGGTCGATGCGACGACGCCCATCCACACGGCCGAGGCCGCGGCGAGGGCGAGGACGGCGGCGATCCGCCCCCACGCCCGCGGGATCAGCAGGAACAGGGGCAGCAGGATCGGCCACAGGACGTAGAACTGCTCTTCGACGGCGAGCGACCAGAAGTTGCGGAAGAGTTCGGGCGCCGCGGCGCTGAAGTAGCCGTCGCCTCCCGCGATCGACAGCCAGTTGTAGCTGAAGGTGAACGCTCCGAGGACCTGGGCGCCCAGACGCACGAGCACATCGCCGCCGATGACCCAGGCGGCGGTCGCGCAGACCGTCACGACGAGGGCGAGGGCGGGGAGCAGGCGTCTGGCGCGACGCCGCCAGAAGGCCCGCAGGCGGATGCGACCGGCGGCCGCGTGCTCGCGCAGCAGCAGCGTCGTGATGAGAAAGCCGCTGATGACGAAGAACACGTCGACGCCGATGAATCCACCGGGCAGCTGTGGCGGGAAGAGGTGGTACACCACGACGAGCCCCACCGCGATCGCACGGAGTCCATCCAGTCCCGCATAGCGGGTGGTGGCGGTTGCGGGCGCAGTGAACGTCATGACTTCTTCCGGGCGAGACGGACAGTCTACGTCCGGCCTCCGACAGCAGGCCGGGAGAACGCCGGGCGTCAGTAGGCTGATTCCCGTGCGGATACGTCTCGACATCGCCTACGACGGCACCCACTTCCGCGGGTGGGCGCGGCAGCCGGGTCTGCGTACCGTTCAGGGCACGCTCGAAGACGCCCTCGCCCGAATCCTGGGCGGCGAGCCGCGGCTCGTCGTCGCCGGTCGCACCGACGCCGGCGTCCACGCCGCGGGCCAGGTCGCGCACCTCGATCTCGACGACGCACAGCGCGCGCGACTCGAGGCGAGACGCGCGTCGACGACACCCGTCGACGCCCTCGCGGCGAGGATCACCGGTGTCACGGGGGCCTACTCCGACGTCGCCGTGCACCGCTCGACGCTCGCTCCCGTGGGCTTCGACGCCCGCTTCTCGGCCGTGTGGCGACGCTACGAGTACCGCATCGCCGATCGGACGGCCGGCTACGACCCCCTCGACCGATTGCGCACGACGACCGTGCGGTCCGCGCTCGACGAGCAGCAGATGGATGCCGCGGCCCGGTCTCTCGTGGGGCTGCACGACTTCGCCGCCTACTGCAAGCCCCGTGACGAGGCCACCACGATCCGCACGCTGCTCGAGTTCGGATGGCATCGAGATGACCGCGGCGTGCTCATCGCGCACGTTCGCGCGGACGCCTTCTGCCACAGCATGGTGCGCGCCCTCGTGGGGGCGTGCGTCGCGGTCGGCGAGGGCAGGCTCGATGTCGAGGACGTGGCGGACATCCGCGACGCCCGAGAGCGCGTGCCCGAGGTGAAGGTGCTCGCCGCGCGCGGGCTGACCCTGACCGAGGTCGGATACCCCGCCGATGACCTGCTCGCGACGCGTGCCGCGCAGACCCGGGCCCGCCGTGACCGCGAATGACGCGGAAGTCCTCGTCGCTCACGTGCTGTTCAGGTGCCGGGCCTAGGGTGGAGCAGTCATGAAGGTGATCTCGTACAACCTGCGCAAGCATCGCGCCGCGAGTGAGCTCGTGCAGCTCGTCGAGCACCACGGCGCCGACGTCCTCTGCCTGCAGGAAGCCGACACGACCGACATCCCCGACGCGATCGGCGGCCTGCGTCTGGCCGACGCGACGGCGCGCAACCGCCTGGGGCTCGCCGTCTACTACCGCGAGAACACCTATCGCGCGATCGAGGTGCGCTCGCTGGCGCTGAAGAAGTCGCTGCACGACCGCGTGCTCAAGCCCGCCGAAGAGCGGATGCTGGGGGTCAGGCTGCATGACATCGACGACGGCCGCGAGATCATCGTGGCGTCGTTCCACGCGGCGCCGCTCACGGCGCTCAACTCGCTGCGCCGGCATCAGATCCGCACGGCCCTGACCGAGCTGGGGCAGTTGGGTGCGGGACTTCCCGCACTCATGGTGGGCGACTACAACTACCCGGTGTTCAAGGAGAACCTCGGCCAGCAGGTGCGCGAGCAGGGGTACGAACTGAGCCTGAGCGACTCACGCACCTACACGCGCTATCGCTTCTTCCGCGGCCACTACGATTTCGCGACGTCGATCGGATTCGAGATCGAGCACGTGCGCACACTGCCGCAGGGTCTCAGCGACCATCTGCCCATCCTCGTGACGGCGCGCGTCGCCGAGCAGCAGCGCCGCGTCGACGTCGCGTGATGCAGCGATCGCGTCAGTCGGCGAGCTGACGCCGGCGCACGACGGCGGCGGTCGCGAGCGTCGCACCGGCCGCGACGAGCGCGCCACCCCCGACCCAGAGGCCCACCACAGCGCCGCTGTTCGGTCCGGTGCCGGCCAGTTCTCCTCCGGCCGTCGACGCGATCGAGACGGCCGCGGTGCCGCCCGCCGAGGATTCAGAGATCGCCGCGACGCTGTAGATGCCCGACGCGTTCGTCGGCAGGGTGATGGTGACGGGCTTCAGCGACCCGTCAGCGTCGGACTGAGCGGATCCGCTCGCCGTCGACACACCGAGACGGACCATACCGACTCGCGCTGCGCCTCCGTTCGCGCCGCTCACGGTCACCGTGACTCGCTCGTCGCTCGAGAACGTCGCCGCCGCGCAACTGATCTCGACCTCGGATCCCGCTGGGGCTGTCGCCGGCGATGCCGTGCAGGAATCGGAAGGTGGGTAGATCGTTCCGGCGTACGCGCTCACGGGGAAGCCGACGACGAGCGCTCCCGCCGCAGCGGCGATCAAGCTCGTCCGCAGGCCGCGGTGCTTCATCGTGCTCCCTCCGTGGCAGAGGGCAGCACTGTGGTGGCCCCTGCACGCTGCAGTCTATGGTGCCAGGCACGCAGCGACCACCTTCGATGGCGGGCTCAGGGTCGGCGTCGACTGCACCATGAGGTTCGGGGCAGACGGCGTCGCGGACCGCGCACGCACCGTGAGGGTCGCTGATTGGCCAGGGGCGAGGTCGACGGTGAAGCTGACGACGCGTCGCCCTTCGTGGGTTCCGCCGCCGAACCCGCCACCGGTCGAGGACTGCGCGTCGATGAGCTCGAAACCCTCGGGCAGGTATGCATAGCCGAGTGTGCGCGCCGTCCCCGGCGGCACACCGTAAATGCCGCGTCCGGTGATGTAGCCGGGAAGTGAGGCCGCGTCGGCGGGTGCCTCGCTATACAACTGGATGGTCAACGCCGCTTCACCGCTTGCACCGTCGGCGCTCATCGCGCAGGATTCCCACACGACATCGGTGCTCGACGTCAGGTAGTAGTCCATTTTCGATCCGGTGCCGTCGTTGAGGTAGACGCCGAAGCGAGCGGTGTGTTCGTCATTGACCGGCAGGCCTCCCGCGAGCGTGGTGCCCTCGAGCAGCGTTTGGTCTTCTTCGTGCGCGCTCCACAGCATGAGCCGGCGTTCGTCCGCTGCGCGCGTGAGCGCGGCCATGAGCGCTGGCGGGTCGGCGGTATCGCTCAAAAGAGCAGTGAAGACCGCAGCCGCGGCTTCGGCGAAAAACGCATCCTGCGCAGCGGGGTCTTCGAAGCGCACATAGACCTCGTTGAGCAGGATGCTCACGGCGTTCGCGGAGTTAAGTACATCGCCAGAGGCGAGTGTGACGGGCCCGGTGGCTTTGAGCAGATAGGACAGCGCGACCGGATCGACCGACAGGACGCCATCGACCTCAAGCCCGTGCTGTCGCGACCACATCTCCCGAGCGAGTGCGCCGGCGACGCTGAAGTCTGGCACCTGCGTGACGTTCTGCATCCATCGACCGGGGCGCTCGCCGTAGATCGCGATGATCTCATCGTCGAGTGGGAGGACCGGTGCGTCGTAGCGAGGGAATCCGCTCGTCGTCTCTTGTGCAGCCAACGCGATGGCGCCACCCTCGGTCTGGATCACGGCCATCGCTCCGGGGATGCCGCCGAGCGAACGCCACTCCGCGTTGTTCTGAAAGAGCACGAGGTAGTTGCGCGGTCCGTCGGTGCCCAGCATCGCAGGCAGGAGAGTGGCGGCGCGCGTGATCGCATCAGCTGAGCCTCGGGCCTCGCGGAGCATCTCGCCGACCTGGTCGACCGCCTGCTGCAGTGGTCCGACGAGCACCGAGCGATCGAGGTCATCGATGGCTATCGCGGAGCGATCGAGCACTGCTGCTGCGTCGGACGCCGCACCGCTAATCTCGCTGATCGCCGAGAAGTCGAACTGCCCGTCGCTCGGCCGGAAAGCGGTGAGCGTGAGTCCGTCGGCGGCATCCGCAATGGGGACGAGCGTCGAGTTAACGACGTCCTCCGCCACGGCGGAGATCGTGGAGAACGCCGTCAGCTGTGGTCCAACCCACGGTAGTCCTTCAGCAAGTCGCCAAATCGGGTCGCCGGTAAGCGACCGGGCGGCTGATGCATCGACAGAGAGGCCCTCGATGGCAGCAGCCGCGGCTTCGGGATCTCCTATCTGCCCGACTGCCGTGCTTGCCGATTCTTGCGCCGCGCGAAGGTGTTGGTACGCGAGCGTCCCGCGAGCAACGATCCACAAGGCGGCAGCGCAAAGGGCGATGAGAAACGCGGCGAGCGTCCAGCGAAATGCGACCCCTGCGATGCGCGTGGGTCGGGTCGTCGTGGGCTCCGTCACCCGTCCACCCTAGATCTTCGCGCTCGGGAGCCAGGCGGCATGAGGACGGTTTAAGCTCCAGTCGCCCCGCGACGTAGCGATCCGCCAGGACCGATTACTCACGGTGGTGGTCTAGCGATACGTCGTCGACAGCGACCACGGTTGGTGGTGGCCGGACGGCTTTGTCGAGCTCGGTCGTCCCGCACCCGTCAGCCCAGAGAACAGAGCGACGCACAAGAGCATGAGAATCACGGTCGAAAGATTCTGAAATGCATCTCCCCGGATAAATGAGAAGAACAGCGGCGTGAGAATCGTGGCGAGCAGAGTCTTCGTGTACCCGTTGCCTTCTCTGCGCAGAGCCAGTCTCGCTGCGGCTATGGCCACGAGCACACCGACGACGACGATCCCCGCCCACCGGAAGTTGGCGAAGGCCTCTCCGATAGCCGAGACGCTCGTCTCGATCTGGTCTGGGTAATAGAACCGTGGGACGTACGTGCGAGTGAACCACGTGTTGGCCCCCCCATCTTTCCAAGGGGCGATGTCTCCCGGGATGAACCATGACGGGACGGCCGCGTAGGTCGAACCGAGTAGCCACGGGACGTGGCCTGCGGCATCTTGTTCGTTGAGAAGGATGAGGCTGTCGAAAGGTCTCGTTTCTGCTCCCGAAGTGAGGCGTTGCAGGAGGGTGCCGACCGGGTCGTCTTGAAGAGCGCGGATTGACGCGCCCTCGTCATAGTTGCCTTCTCGCAAAAATAGCGACATCACCATGGCGCCGACCAGTAGCGCCAGGCCGGTCAGTGCGAGTGCACGGGGGGAGAACCGTGAAGGCCCAGTCTGTTTCAAGATCAGGATCGGAATGATGACACCGAGGAGCAAGGGGCCGCGTCCCCCAGTGGCGAATCCGACAGCGCAGAGAAGCAAGGCCGCTGAGATGCCGCTCCCGGTCCACTCTTTGAGACCTGCGTGACGTCGGGCAAGGATGTAGAGCGCGAGGGCAACCGTGAAGGGGATATAGCTCAACGTGAGGTAGTACCGGCCAGCGAGGAAGCTGGATCGAACAGAAACCCCGCTGAAATGGGCTTCGAACCCCCCTGACGTCTGAATAAGGAGTAGCGCGCACGCGACCGCGAAGAGAGCAACGAATACAAGGAGCACCCCCGACCTGCGTACGACATCAACGCCTATCAGGCGGGAGGGTACGGGTGCGGTTGGCCTGCCGAGCATGGCAAAGTACATCGCTCCGAAGCACCCGTAGAACACGGTCACTTGCCAAAGCGAGGTCGATCCCGCGGCAATAGCTGCTCCAGCAAACTCGCGGGTGTCGAGCAACGCGCCAGGGGTTGTCGTCCCGCTCGAGGCGATGGTGAGGGGGCGGAACGCGAAGATTAGGATTCCGCCCAGTGCAGCTATGCCCGCCGCCGTCAGAGGATGGCCAACTCGACGCATCTCGAAGACGACCAAGGCCGCTAGCGCGACTCCGAGGTTTACTGCGAGTGGAGAGTACGCTCGGCTGCCCAGGACGACGATGAGCAGTGGTGCGACGATCCACAGGAGAATCAGGTACAGCGCGACAAGAGGGGCGCCTCCTTGTCGCACTTCGCTCAGGCGTGCACCTCTGGCTAGACGCGTCATCGCGGCCATGGTATCGCCGTCGTTCTCTCACAACGTGCGTTGGTGACGCTCACTGGCGCGTCACCGAACCGAAACCGCGAAGCGTCGTACGGTGCACGTGGTCCTCGCCGTGCGCGATCGTCGCGCCGCATGCCAACTCTTGCCTCTGGCGACGCGTGCAGAAGGAAGCTAGGCGCAACGTTAGTGCTGCTTGGGCGCTCCAAGCTCGCCTCACGTAGTGACAAGAGACTCCAGAGCAAACGACAACCCAAGATTCACGCGCTCGCGTGCCCGCTGGATACGTTCTTCGTCGGCGCGGGCTGCGCGGGCAGACACGGAGACGTCCAGGTCTGAGCTCCGGGGGACTCCGAACTCGTGAGCGAAGGCCGTGACCTTTTCGCTGTCGCCGATCGCGACCATCGGCACCGATGTGAGGAGCGCAAGGTACAACGCGTGCATACGAGAGGCGTGCACTGCGCGGGCATGGGCGATCGTCTCCAGGGCGGCTGGCCACCCAATGGGGTGGGGCGTGAAATCCGCTCGCCCGCCGACTCGTTCGCGCAATTTCGGCGTCGCGTCCGCGAAGCTCTCTGATTGCGACATCGCCAGGAACAGCGGTGACGGTGCGGTGCCTGGGTTCGGCCTGGCGAAGTAGCTTTCTTTCAGGCGGTCGGTGTGTTTGTAGCTCAGCGCGACGACGTCGCGTGGGGTCTTTGCGTCACTCGAAGGGACGCCACTGATGAGGCTGTCAGCGGCAGCGAGCAAAACGGCATCCGCGGCGAGTTCGGCGTTGCCTCGCAGCTGCTCTCGAACGCGCTCGAGTGAGGCAGTGTCTCTCACCCAAACGGTCCTGCCACGAACCGCAAGTCGGAGGAGGAGCCGTGGGATTTTGCGGGTGACTGTGTCGCTTCCAACTGCAAAGAACACAAGTGGCCGACGCGCGGCCCAGGCGAGGGCCGAGACGGCCGCGCACAGCCGTGGCAGACCGCCCCAAGATCGACCGCCGTCATCCTGCAGGAGTGTTCCTCCTCCGACGATGACAGCGTCTGATTGGCGAATGGCGCGGAACAGTTCCTTGACACCGCTGAGGTGTCGGCGCGGTCCGGAGCCGAAAAGTCTAGGTCCTCCGAAGTCCACAGCCTCGGCACGATGTCCGCGCTCCACTAATTCGGCCAGGAGAACGTCGGTGAGGAACGCGTCGCCCAAGTTGATCGGAGCGCCGCCCGCATCGGAACGATCCGCTGAAACGACGAGGATTCTGAGAGCGGTCATTATTCTCCTCTAATGCTGCTGCCGATGACGGATGAGGGTGGCAAGGATGATGCCCAGGATCACTTCGGCCCCGACCATGGTGAGGACGGCCGCTGTCGTTCCCCAGAGGGGAACGGAGAGTAGGGAACCGACGACAGCGAGGACACCGACGATCAGCGACGCGAGTGTCTTGTGATTCACCTGGCCGCGCGCTAGGAGGAACGCGGTGAGCATGTAGTTCCCGAACTTCAAAGGAACGGTCAAGCAGAGCAGACCGACTATGAAGCTGGGTTCGAACTGCGTATCGAAGACGAACTGAAGCAACGGTGTTGCCGCCCACACGATGGGTGCCAGTAGCCCACCGGTGGCAACGGCCGCGATCCAAATCGGACGAGCGCGCAGCGGCCTGGCCCGAATCCGGGGCATCAGTTGTTGGCTAGCAGTGGCAGGCAAAATCTCGAGCGGCTGGATAACTCGCAACGCGATCGCCAGCGATGCAACCGCAGCCACTGGTGCGACCGCCGTGGCGATCAGGAATGGGACCTGTGTATAGATGCCGCTCACGGCGCCGGAGATCCCGAACTGGATCAGCGCTCCCACGGATACCCCCGGCCCTTCACTCGAAGTCGAGCGCCAGGCGAGAAAGAACATCGTGGTCAACACCACGAGGGACGCGGCGGGCAGCGCCAACACGAATGCCATCGACCCCAGCAGAAGACCGACTAGCGCGAGGATCAACTTGGTCGCGCCCAGCGCGCCATCGCCGAACGCATATGCGAGGTCGCGGCCAGCTTGAAGTTGAACGGCTCGTACGGCACGGGTGGCGGAGTCGAGCGCCTGCGACAGTGCGTAGCATCCCACATACAACAGTGCGAACGCCGCGTCTTCCCACGGCAGGGTGATCATCGAAAAAGCTGTGGCCAGCACTGCACCCGCAAACGCGATGGTGCCCTGGACGGTAGCCGCGCCGATCATCATCCTTCGACTGACTTGGTCTCGGGTCAGAAGATACGATGAACCCCCGGCATCAGAGAAGACCGCAAAGGCCGCCACGACGCCGAAGGACGCCAGCACCGCGGCTCGATCGTTGACCGGGGCTGTCTGGGCGACAGCGGCCAGCACGAGTAGCTGCGCGAGTCGCACGCCCACAGACGCGACTAAAGGCGCCCCCAGGTGGAACAGCCTCACGTTCACCGTGGTTTGCGGCTGGTTTCGCGTGCCTGCAGCTCGGAACGCACCTGGGAAACGACATGAGCCCATGTCTGCGACTCCTTGACACCTGCCGATAAGCGCACACGGCTGGCGAGCGCCTCCTGAATGGCAGCGCCGAGTGACGACGGCTCCGGTGACGCGACCACCGAATGATCAGGGAACAGCTCCGTGATTCCGCTGTCCGCGGTGATGACGGCAGGAACTCCGAGGAACTGGGCTTCAGCGACGGGGAGGCCGAAGCCTTCGTCGCTGGAAGCGAGGATGATCGCGCTGGCTGAGGCCACGGTCGACTGGTATTCCTCCTCGGTGACGAATCCCGGCAGTTGCAGACGGTGTTCGAGGCCCAACCTTGCTGCGCGAGCCGCGAGTTCATCCGCGTATGCTCCACGTGCACCCAAGATCACGAGGTCGTAGTCCCGCAATGCGTTTCCCGCGGATGCCAAAGCATCGAGGACGAGCTCCGGTCGCTTGTTGTTGTGGTGGCCGAACGTCACGAGGTGGTTGCTCCCCTCTCGCCCGACCGGCGAGGTCACCCAGCGGCGGGCGTGGTCTCTTCCGTTCTCGACAAGCGTCGTGCGAGGCCGATGGGAGTAGGCGTGTGTCTCCGCGACCGCTTTGGCTGAGATGCAGAAGTTCATCCCGGCGTAACTCGCGGATGCCTGCCAGAGGACTCGGTAGATCCGCTGCGCGAGGGGAAACTCGCTCGGGTTCTTTTTGTGACGCCAATCGTGCTGAAAGCACGAAGACCTAGCTCGAGGTACAAATGGGGACACGATCGGGCTCAGCGAGATCACGTGGTCTGCGCGTCGTCTTCTAGCGACCCACGGGGTGATCAGCATCTGACCGGCGGCCCGGCGGAGTGAGCGTTCGTTGTTCACGACGGTGACTTCGAGCCCGAGCGGCTCGAAGTCAGTGCGTGCCCATTCTCCGCCGACTACAACAAGCTCATCTGCGGGGAAGATCTCGGTCCAGGTCGTGATGATCTCCGTGCCGTGAAGGCGCATGCCGCCGGACCGTTCGGGGGCGCCGAGGATGTCGAAGACGATTCTCATCGGCGCGGCCACCCCTTCTCCGACAGGTTTCGTGCCGAGCGAGTCGGCCAAGGCGAGAGAAGTCGTGGATATCGCGAGTAGAACTTCATCATCGACGGCAGCTCTCGTCTCCACGCAGCGAGATCGAGGGTCGTTGTTTCGCGCGCCCAACCGTGCACCCACCGCGCATGGCCCGAAACGATACGGCGGATGCCTCTCCGCGCTGCACGCAGCCCGAGATCTGAATCTTCGTAATAGACGAAGAACCGCTCGTCCCATGGGCCCAGCGCGTCGAACGTGGTCCTGCTGCCCAGCACCGCAGCGCCCATGAACCATACGACGTCGATGTCGGCACCCGGTGGGGCAAAGCGGCGATAGTCAGAGGGGCGGTCCTCGGCTTCAACGCGGTTCAGCACCTTGTTCGCGAGGAACGGGTATCCACGGCCGTTCGGCTGCGGTCGTCCGTCAGGATAGAGGAGCTGCGGGCTCACGATCGCACCTGTGCGCTCGATCAGTTCTCTAAGTCGATCGAGCGACCCCAAGTTCACGGTGATGTCCGGGTTCACGAACGCGACGAAGGGCGCCGCGCTCGCTTCGAAACCGACGTTGTTGGCTCCACCGAACCCACGATTCCGGTCAAGCGGTACGACGCGTGCGCCTAGAGACCGTGCGACCTCGACCGAGTCATCCTGAGACGCGTTGTCGACGACGATCCACTCGACGTTGTCGTTGAGAGGCAGGTCGCCCCAGAATTCTGCGAGCTTGGAAGCACTGTTGTAGGTGACCGTGATCAACGCCCATTCGGGCGCCCTGCTCTCCGGCTGTTCGTCAGGTTCGTTGATCATCAGTGTGCGCTCTCTCCGGGGCTTACGACGGCACGGACCGTCTTGACGAGGATTGCGATGTCGCCCAGCAATGACCAGTTCTCGACGTAGTACAAGTCGAGGCGGACGGTCTGATCCCAATCGAGAGTGCTGCGGCCGCTCACCTGCCACAGCCCTGTGATTCCAGGTCTGGCGAGGAGACGCCGCCGCGCGGCTTCCGAGTACAGAGCCACTTCGGCTGCAACCTGGGGGCGCGGGCCAACCAGGCTCATGGATCCGCCGAGGACATCGAAAAGCTGTGGCAGTTCGTCGAGGGAGTACTTGCGGATGAACCGGCCCACGCGGGTGATGCGCGGGTCGTCCTGAATTTTGAACAGCGGGCGCGTCGACGTGCCCTGCGCCTTGAGTAGGGCGGCGAGTTCGTCGTCGGCGCCCACACGCATCGAACGGAATTTGTGCATGCGGAACGGCTCGCCGTTGATCCCGATCCGTTCGTGGCTGAAGAGCAGGGGGCCCCGGCTGGTGCCCTTCACTGCAATCATCACCGTGAGTAGGACGGGCGAAAGCAGGACGACGAGCACGGCAGATGTCACGACG
The DNA here is from genome assembly GCF_053644215.1 of Microbacterium sp. NPDC055442. NCBI lineage: Bacteria > Bacillati > Actinomycetota > Actinomycetes > Micrococcales > Microbacteriaceae > Microbacterium > Microbacterium sp. NPDC055442. The sequence goes on from NZ_JBSHLF010000005.1 coordinate 249,364, forward strand.
TCGAACGTTCTCTTCACGAAGCGTTGTCCCCGAGAGAATCGTGGCGTCTCCACATGGATCAGGGGCAGACCGGCGACCGGTCGCGTGTGGATCCGTGGGCCGGCGATGTCGACGATGTTCGGGGCAAGCACGAGATGCTGACGCCCCGCCTCAAGTGCCCAGGAGATCTCCTTGACCTTGTGGGGTGGTAAATCGTCGGTGCTGGTCACGGCGACGGTATCCGCCTCCGTCGATGCGATTGCTCTCTCGACGGCGTCGACGGTACCCATGATCGGAATGTCACTGCCCGGGACCGTCTCGGCGATCCGCCCCGAGGGAACGCATGCACCGATCACCCGGTATCCGGCCGCGGGTGTGCGAGCGAGTTCATGCGCGACTTGCGCAACCGACTCCATCGAACCGACGAGGAGAACGCGAGCGGAGTACTTGCCTACCCGGCGCTGAGCGTCAAGCCAGCCACGCCACAGCCACCGCGACACGATGAGAACCGCGACGCCGAGCGGGAGGCTGATGAGCAGGTAGCCTCGCGCGACATCCACTCGGAACAGGAAGGCGAGGATGGCGATGACGCCGAAGAGCCGGAAACTTGCGTCGGCCACCCTTACGTACTCGGTCGTGCCGACGCCGATCACGCGATCGCTTCGTGTGTCGGAGAGAGCAAGCGCCAACATCCAGGCAGCCACGAGCACCGCCGAGAACACCCAGTAGGTAACGACGGGGAGGCCCTCCACCCCGTTCGACTCGGTTCCGAACCACAAAACGTGAACGCCGAAGACGACCCAGACGAGGACAAGGAAATCGCTGAGAAGTAGACGCCGTGCGTAACTTCGACGCCAGCCGCCATGGTGTCGAGCCGGCACGGAGGAAGCGGCCGCGACGATGGGCCCCGAGCGCGTCGATTCTGCCGCGGAATGCGCGCCCGTCTCCGTGATTTCCACTGTTACAACTGCGCCCTTCGTCGTCGGGAGTCATCGCCGACTCGAAATTGTGCGGAGCGATGCGCGATAGGGACATCTCGGGCGCATTTCACAATCGCGATCGCGAAACCAACGTTAGCAGGCGAATTGTGCCGCTCGGCTACATTCGGGAAGCGATCATTCGAGACTTCGTAAAACACCGACGTACCGTTATCGGTTAGCGCTCTATCGCTCGATCAAGAATCCCCGATGGAGCGCGCGCTCGTGTCGTTAGCGGCGTGTTCCGCGGCCACGCCCGTCTTGCGGGGGGCTCGGCTGCGGGGGACCGAAAGTTTCGTCCAGCCATTCCGAATCGGATTGCCCTCGGACACGGGTCGTTGAGTCTGGGCTCGTCGAAGGGGCGCCGGAGTGCTGCCCCGAGGATCGCGAGGACACCTGCGGGACGGGGCTCGAACTGGCGCGGCGGCGAGAGCGCTTCGTGGACGGGCTCGCCTCGCCCTCTGGCTCATACCCGTAGCCGTAACCGTACGTGTAGTAAGAATCAGGGCCGCGCATCGGCACCATCGTCAGGACGATGCCCGCGATCTTCGCCCCGATCGTGGTCAGCGCATCGAGGGCCTGGGAGAACTGATGACGGTTCGTCTTGCCGGTAGCGACGATGACGATCGCTCCACTGGTCGCCTTGGCGAGGATGGCGGCGTCGGTGACGGGGAGCAGCGGCGGGGCATCGCACAGGACGACATCGAACTCTCGTTCCAGTGTGTGCAGAAGCTTGTGCATCTGTGCGGACCCGAGCAGCTCGCTGGGGTTCGGCGGAACCTTCCCTGCGGCCAGGACATACAGGCTCCGCCGGCCCCACTTCTGGATGACATCCGTCACATCCGCGCGCCCGATCAAGACGTCGGTGAGTCCCGCACCCCCCTCGATGCCGAGGTATTCGGCGACCTTGGGTTTGCGCAGGTCGGCATCGAGTAGCGCTACGCGCTTGCCTGCATCCGCGAGCGCGATCGCGAGGTTGATGGTGCTGGTCGTCTTGCCTTCGTTGGGCAGGCTCGACGTGACCACGAAGGACGACCTGCCGCCCATGTCGAGGAACTGCAGGTTGGTGCGAAGGGCGCGAAAGGACTCGGCCCGCGGACTGAGCGGATCGGCATGCACGATCAGCGGGCGGTCCTTCGCCTTCGGGTCGAAGACGATGGTGCCGATGAGGGGACGGTCGGTGATCTGCTCCAGGTCGCGCGGAGTGCGGATCCGCGTGTCCAGCAGCGTGCGCAGGACAGCGATCGCGATCCCTGCGGCGAGGCCGAGGAGGGCCCCCAGCGCGAGGTTCAGCGAGACGTTCGGGCTGGAGGGGGCGAGCGGAGGAAGGGCGTCACGAACTCTGGTCAGGCGTACGGGGCTCTCCGCCTCGCCCACCGCTTCGATCGACTCCACGGCAGAGGTCAGGCTCGCGCCGAGGGCGTTGGCGATGTCTGCGGCGGCGATCGGATCCGAGTCTGTCACGGTGATCGTGATGAGGGTCGTGTTGATGGCGCTCGTTGCCGCGATCTTTGACGCGAGCTCGTTGGCTGTCATTCCCAGTTCGAGCTCGGCGATCACCGGGTTCGTCACGATCGGCGTCGTGACGAGCGTGGCGTAGGTAGCCACACGAGACTGGGTGAAGTTCGACCCTTGCTGGAGTTCGACGATCGTGCCGCCGGTCTGAGTCGACACGAAGACCGTGCTTTGCGCCTCGTACTGTGGCGTTCGGGTGAACGAGTAGCCGGCTGCAACGGCGACGCCGAGGAGGGCGGCGACGACGATGACGATCCAGTTCTTGCGCAGGATCCGGATGTAATCGGTGAGCTCCATGACGCCTTTCGAGGTCGCGCGGTCCGCGGCCAATACTGACACAGCCTTGCGCAGATGGATCCGAGCGGCGGTCAGGCGGAGAGGGCAGACCGGATCAGGCTGACGACGCTTCGGACGGCGGGTTGCAACTCGGCGGCCGACTGCTCATAGATCTCCCACGCTCGTCGGTACGGATCGATCACGTCGTCGTCTGCGGGATCATCCGGGGGCGGCGCGACGCCGCGCATGGTCGAGACGAGGTGGGAGAGCGCGCGGACCCGGGCAGAGGGTGCACCGCCGACGGATGCCACGGTCTCACGGACGTCGTCAGGCGAGATTTCCCTCGTCAGCCGCGCGAACTCGCGGATCGTGAAGGTCGAGCGCACTCGGGAAGGCGCGGTCTCGGCGACCGCTTTGCGATGAGCGCGCGTCATGGTGAGGATCAGGTCGGGGGAGTGCAGCAGGTCCTCGGTGAGGATGCGGCCGCGGTGGTCGGCGGCATCTGTTTCGGTCACACCCAGCTGAACGGCGATCCGCTGCGCCTCGGGCGTCATGGGGGACGCCGTCAGACCGTGCGTTCCTGCACTCGAGACGGTTGCGCCGAGGTCTCTCAGATGGTCACGCAGCAACTGTTCAGCGACAGGGGATCGGCAGACGTTGCCCGTGCAGACGGTGAGGATCTCGAACATCGGGTCCTCCGGGGCGCGGGGCTAACGTGGACGGGTGGCTGACCACTCTAGCGATCGTGTCGGGCCCAGCTCTGCCGTGACGGCGAGCGAAGCGCTTGCTCGACTGCCGCGGACCGCGCGCACGGACTGGCGGCTCGGCGGGCGCACGGTGCGGCGGTGGAGAGAGCCGCTCCTCGCTCTCGCGCTCGGAGTCCTCGCGCTCACGCTGCTCGCCGGGGCGATCCTCGAGTGGGTGTGGCCTGCGATGGCCTTCCTCCCGACCGTCCTGCCCTGGGCGGGGATGGTGGCCGTGTGCGTCTACGCGCTGACGCGGTCGCGTCCGGTGGGTCTGTTCCGGTTCCATCCTCTCGACGTGCTCTACGGTGTCGTCCTCGGTGTCATGCTGCGAATGGCTCAGGGGTGGGCCGAGGTCGGGCTCTCCGGTCGAGCATCCTTCCCGTCGTTCCCTCTCGTGGACGGGCGAGTGGGCGTGGAGTCCTGGCTCCTCGACGTGGCGGGTGCCATCCTGATCGGGCCCACGGTCGAGGAGTTCTTCTTCCGCGTCGTCATCCTGGTGACGATCTACAACCTGCTCCGCCGCCCTTTCGGCCGTGGAACCGCGGGCGCCATCTCGGTGCTTGCGAGCTCGGGTGTGTTCGTGATCGCTCACGTCGTGGTGGCCGGCAGTGACGCCAGCAGCATGATCGCCGTCGCCGGTCTCGGCCTGGTCTGTGGCCTGCTCGTCGTGCTCACCGGACGTGTGTGGGCAGCCGTGATCACCCATAGCTGCTTCAACGCGTCGTATGTCTTGCTCGCCGCCGTCGGCACTGTCTGGGGATAGCGGGTCAGACACTATCCGCACGGACTTCGGTCGTTTTCGGTCGTCGCGTGTGGCGCATTCTGTTCGTGCCGTGTCCTCCGAACGGTGGACACTATGCGGAATTATGTCCCCCATGCGGTGGACATAATGCTTCCCCCTGTCGGCCATTCGGGGGACATTAGCACCTTCTAATGTGGCGAAATCCGCCCGCTTTATCTCTGCTCGGACAGAAAGCGCACAGATACCCTGCGCGCAATCGGGTGGAGCGAATACCCGCCCCTTACGTAACGTCGGGCGAAACGAGAAATACACACCGGCGTTGGCGCGCTACCTCAGAATCGACCGCTTGCATCTCGAGGGACTGAACTCATGCTGAAGAAGACACTCGCCGTTGTCGGCCTCGCCGGCGCGCTCATGATCGGCTCCGCTTCGGCGGCATTCGCGGACAACTACCCGCCCGCAGCGAACGTGACCGTCGCCGCCCCCACCATCACCCCCGGCGGCTCGACCGTCATCACCGCGACGGGCCTGGGTGACCGCACATCGGTCACGTTCAGCGTCTCGGGCAGCCCGGGAGCCACCCTCACCTCGCTCGTCGTCGCCGCGGGATCGTCCTACGCGAGTGTCAACAAGCCCGTCGTCGACGGCACGGCGTCGGCGACCTTCTCGGCCTCGACGCCGGGCAACTTCACCGTCACGATCAGCGACGGAGCCACGATCCTCGGCACGAGCTCGATCTCGGTCGCCGATCCCGCCGGGGCCGGCGGCAGCGGTGGCAGCGGATCAGAACTTCCTCCGACCGGTGGCGCGGTTCCCGCGACGGTCATCTGGGCCGGCGTCGGGGCGATCGGCCTCGGCGGCATCGCCGTTGCCGCGGTGGCTGCACGCCGCCGCACGCAGAGCCGCTGAGCGAACAGCTCGCAGCGCTGACCCCGAGGGCACCCTCGGGGTCAGCGTCGTTCTATCGCACGCCGGTCACGGCGCTCGTCATCGCCGCGGTCGGCGTGGCGGCCACGGCCATCGTCATGCTGTTGCCCTACGCGGCTTCGCTGCCCGGATGGTGGGGTCAGCTCGTGCAGCTGGCCGTCGTCTCGGCTCCAGCGCTCGCGGCGGTGGCGCTGGCGATCGGATGCTGCGCATCGGGCGGCTTCGTCCGGCGCGTCTTCGCCTGGCGCTGGAGCGACCTCGGTCTCGGTGTCGCCGTGGCGCTCCTGCTGCGAGGGGTGCAGGAAGTCCTCGCGCCCACGACCGGGTCTCTCCTCGTCGGTTTCGAGGCGCCCTCGCCCCTCACTCTCGGCGTGGTCATCGCCGGCGCCGTCGTGGTCACCCCTGTCGTGGAGGAGCTGTTCTTCCGGGGGCTGCTCCTGGCGGCGCTGGTCGACGCGTTCGGGGGAGTACGTCGGCTGCTGAGCGCCGGCGGCGCCGTCGCCGTCTCGGCCGCCGTCTTCGCCTGGCTCCACATCGTTCCTCTCGGGACTCTCGGGTCGCCCGGCGGTGCGCTGTGGCCGGCGATGCTCGCCCCGCTCCTGCTCGGCATCGCGTGCGGGGTGGTCTTCGTCCTCACCCGCCGCCTCGCCGCGGGCATCGTCACGCACGTGGTGTTCAATGCATCCGGGATGCTGCTCCTTCTTCTATAGGGCTTCTATAGGGGCCGCAGCTTCAGCTGCTGGTTTGGGCGTGGCATCCGCATGCCGTAGACTGATCCCTTGGTGTCGGCTCAGCTGACCCGGCACCGCGAACGTGAGCCCTCCACTGGCGTGTTCAGCGGCCATCGGCCGAGGAACCACCCCGGAGCGGGATTCACGAACATCTCCGTTCGAATCCAGAAAGCAGCACTATTGTGACGCGCACATACTCCCCCAAGGCTGGCGATGCCCAGCGCGAGTGGCTTGTCATCGACGCCACCGACGTCGTTCTCGGCCGCCTCGCCTCCCACGCCGCTGCGCTCCTGCGCGGCAAGCACAAGGCCACCTTCGCCAACCACATGGACATGGGCGACTTCGTGATCATCATCAACGCCGACAAGGTGGCGCTGACGGGTCAGAAGCTCCAGAAGAAGAAGGCCTACCGCCACTCGGGCTACCCGGGCGGTCTCCGGTCGGTCACCTACGAAGAGCTGCTCTCGAAGAACCCCGAGCGCGCCGTCGAGAAGGCTGTCCGGGGCATGCTGCCGAAGAACAGCCTCGGCGCGCAGCAGCTCTCCAAGCTCAAGGTCTACCGCGGCGCTGAGCACCCCCACGGTGCCCAGCAGCCCAAGACCTTCACCCTCGACCAGGTCGCCCAGTAAGCGCCGCTTCCAGATTTAAGGACATACTCGTGGCGAACATCGAAGAGACCACCAGCAACTACTCCACCGAGACCCCTGTCGACGAGACCGTCGTCGCCGCCGAGCGCCCCGTGCTCTCGGTGTCGGGTGCAGCCGTCGGCCGCCGCAAGCAGGCCATCGCCCGCGTGCGCGTCGTCCCCGGCTCGGGCACGATCACCGTCAACGGCCGCGCGCTCGAGGAGTACTTCCCGAACAAGCTGCACCAGCAGCTGATCACCGACCCGTTCACGGTCCTCAACCTCACCGGCGCATACGACGTCATCGCCCGCATCTCGGGCGGCGGCGACTCGGGACAGGCCGGCGCACTGCGCCTGGGCATCGCCCGTGCGCTCAACGAGATCGACGTCGAGAACAACCGCCCGGTGCTCAAGAAGGCCGGCTTCCTCTCGCGCGACGCCCGCGTCATCGAGCGCAAGAAGGCCGGTCTCAAGAAGGCCCGCAAGGCGCCTCAGTACTCGAAGCGCTGATCGGCACCGCTCCGATGCCGCTGTTCGGCACGGACGGTGTGCGGGGACTGGCCAACGGCCCGATCCTCACCGCCGACCTCGCTCTCACCCTGGCCCAGGCGACCGCCGTCGTCCTGGGCCAGGGCCGCACCGCAGAAGCGCGTCGTGCCGCCGGCAAGCGGCTCACGGCCGTCGTCGCGCGTGACCCCCGCGTCTCGGGGCACTTCCTCTCGGCCGCCGTCGAAGCGGGTCTCGCCTCGTCCGGCGTCGACGTGCTCGACGCCGGCGTCCTGCCGACTCCCGCCGCGGCGTTCCTCGTCGCCGATCGCGACGCCGACTTCGGCGTCATGATCTCGGCGTCGCACAATGACGCCCCCGACAACGGCATCAAGATCTTCGCGCGCGGCGGCGTCAAGCTGCCCGACGTCGTCGAAGCGCGCATCGAAGCGGCCATGCAGGGCACGAAGCTGCAGCCCACGGGCGCCCAGGTCGGACGCATCAGCCGGTTCTCGGACGCCGAGGACCGCTACGTCATGCACCTGCTCGGCTCGCTCCCGCACCGCTTGGACGGGCTCCATGTCGTGCTGGACTGCGCGCATGGCGCGGCATCCGGTGTGTCCCCGGAGACGTTCCGCGACTCGGGCGCGCGCGTCACGGTCATCGGCGCCGATCCCGACGGGCTCAACATCAACGACGGCGTGGGCTCGACCCACCTCGATCAGCTGGCCGAGGCCGTCCTCGCGCACGGCGCCGACGTCGGCATCGCGCACGACGGCGACGCCGACCGCTGCCTCGCCGTGGATGCCGACGGGCGCGTCGTCGACGGCGACCAGATCATGGCGATCCTCGCCGTCGCGATGAAGCAGCGCGGTCGACTCAAAGACGACACGCTCGTGGCGACCGTCATGAGCAACCTCGGGCTGCATCGCGCGATGGCCGATCACGACATCACCGTCGAGCAGACGGCGGTCGGCGACCGCTACGTGCTCGAGCGCATGAACGAACGGGGCTACTCGCTCGGCGGCGAGCAGTCCGGACACGTCATCATGAGCGACTTCGCCACGACGGGCGACGGTCTGCTCACGGGCCTGCACCTCGTGGCCGAGATGGCGCGTCAGGGCAAGCCGCTGTCGGAGCTGGCATCGATCATGACGGTCTATCCGCAGGTGCTCGTCAACGTCAAGGGCGTCGACCGCACGCGCGTGGGCGACCCGGGGGTGGCCGACGCCGTCGCCGCCGCCGAGGCCGAGCTGGGCGACTCAGGACGCGTGCTGCTGCGCGCGTCGGGAACCGAGCCTCTCGTGCGCGTCATGGTCGAGGCATCCGAAGCCGCCGTCGCACAGCAGATCGCCGACCGCCTCGCGGAGGTCGTGCGGGAGCGTCTCGCGCTCTGAGCCGGGTCAGAGCCCGGGCGGGGTCCACGACAGCGACTCGATGTAGCGCAGCAGCACGCCTTCGCGCAGCGCCCACGGCGAGACCTCGAGCGCGTCGACGTCGAGCATCTTCATCGCCGTGTGCAGCACGACGGCGGCCGCGACGATCTGGAACGTGCGGTCCGGTGTGATGCCGGGCAGCTCGTGACGCACGGAGGCCGGGATCTTCGCGAGCCGCGGGATCCACGATCCGAGGGCGTCGCGGGGGAGCAGCAGCCGCTCGTTCCCCGGCCAGGCGGGCATCGGCGTGCCGACGAGCTTGGCGAGGGAGCGGATCGCCTTGGACGAGCCGACGATGTGATCCGGTGTGGGCATCGTGCTGAGCGCCGTCGTGGCCGGTCGGAGCACCTCCCGCGCGTGTGCGCGCAGCCGCTCGACGGCCTCGTCGCCCGGCGGATCGTCGGGGAAGAACTCGACCGTCATGCGTCCGGCACCCAGGGGGACGGATGCTGCTGCCTCGGGCAGCTCGTCGGCTCCCGCCGCCAGTTCGAGCGAACCGCCGCCGATGTCGAACAGCAGGATCTGCCCCGCCGACCATCCGAACCAGCGCCGCACGGCGAGGAACGTGAACCGCGCCTCGGTCTCGCCGCCGAGCACCTGCAGATCCTGCCCGAGCGCGTCCTCGATGCGCGCGATGACGGCCTTTCCGTTCGTGGCATCCCGCACGGCGCTCGTGGCGGTGGCGAGCAGTTCGACGACGTTCTCGCCGGCGGCGATCTCACGCGCCTGCGCGACGGCGGCGACGAGCGCCTCGACGCCTTCGTCGCTGATCGATCCGTCCGGCTCGAGGTAGCGCATGAGCCGCAGGATGGTTCGCTGGCTCGTCGTCGCGAGCGGCCGACCACCGGGGATGACATCGGCGACGAGCAGATGGACGGTGTTCGAGCCGATGTCGAGGACTCCGAGGCGCACCCGTTCAGGGTAGTGCGGCTGCCGGTCGAGCGCAGGCCAGCGGCGCGTCGCGTGGTGACGCGAGCGCGACGGCAGGCGCTAGCATGGCGCGATGCAAGCCGAGGATGCCGTGGCGACGACGCTCGCCGACTCGCTCTACCGCGAAATCGGGCGCGCCGAATGGTCGCGTCTGGCCGCGGGCGTCGAGCAGCCGCTGTCTGAGACCGAAGTCGTGCAGATCCGCGGTCTCGGAGACCGGCTCGATCTGACCGAGGTGCGCGAGGTGTACCTGCCGCTCAGCCGGCTGCTCTCGCTCTACGCCTCGGCGACGAAACGCCTCGGGGCGGACACGAGCGACTTCCTCGGTGAACCCGACGTCACGACGCCGTTCGTCGTCGCGGTCGCCGGCTCGGTCGCGGTCGGGAAGTCGACGATCGCCCGGCTGCTGCGCGAGCTCATGAGCCGGTGGCCGGGAACCCCGCGCGTCGAGCTCGTCACGACCGACGGTTTCCTCTATCCGAACGAGGAGCTCGAGCGCCGCGGGCTGATGCAGCGCAAGGGGTTTCCCGAGTCGTACGACCGGCGCGCGCTCGTCGAGTTCCTCACCGACGTCAAGAGCGGAGCCCCCGAAGCGCGCGCGCCGTTCTATTCGCACCTGCGCTACGACATCGTGCCCGATGCGCACGTCACCGTGCGCCGGCCCGATGTGGTCATCGTCGAGGGGCTCAACGTGCTGCAGCCGCCGCCGGCGCCCAACGATGTCGCCGTGAGCGATCTGTTCGACTTCTCGATCTACGTCGACGCCGCCTCAGAGCACATCACGGAGTGGTTCCTCAACCGCTTCCTCGCCCTCAAGCGCGGCGCGTTCGCCAACCCGAGCTCGTACTTCAACAACTTCGCGCACCTCAGCGACGTCGAGGCCGTCGATTTCGCGCGGGGCGTGTGGGGGTCGATCAACCTGCCGAACCTCGAGGAGAACGTCCTGCCGACCAAGCACCGGGCGACCCTCGTGCTGCAGAAGGCCGCCGACCACGCCGTCGAGCGCGTGCTGCTGCGCAAACTGTGACGCGGCCTCTCTCAGCAGGTTCGCACCCGCGCACGCCGTACGATTGACCCCATGTGTGGAATCGTCGGATACGTGGGCCCGCGGCAGAGCCAGGCCATCCTCATCGCCGGTCTGTCGCGCCTGGAGTACCGCGGGTACGACTCGGCGGGGATCGCCGTCATCGACGGTGCCGGCGACCTCGACATGCGCAAGCGCGCCGGCAAGCTGAAGGTGCTGCGCGACGACCTCGCGGCGCATCCGCTTCCTGACGGCACGACCGGCATCGGACACACCCGCTGGGCGACCCATGGTGCCCCGACCGACGAGAACGCGCACCCGCACCTCGCCGACGATGACAAGCTCGCGGTCATCCACAACGGCATCATCGAGAACTTCTCCGAGCTGAAGGACGAGCTGCTCGCCGACGGCTTCACGTTCCGCAGCGAGACCGACACCGAAGTGGCCGCCGCGATGCTGGGCCGCGAGTACCAGCGCACGGGTGATCTGACGGCGGCGTTCCGCCACGTCGTGTCGCGCCTGGAGGGCGCCTTCACGCTGCTGGCGATGCACGAGGACCAGCCGGGGCTCGTCGTCGGCGCTCGCCGCAACTCGCCCCTGGTCATCGGGCTCGGCGAGGGCGAGAACTTCCTCGGCTCGGATGTCGCCGCCTTCGTCGAGTACACCCGGAACGCCCTCGCGATCGGTCAGGACCAGATCGTCGCGATCACGCCCGAGGGCGTCGAGGTGACCGACTTCGACGGCCAGCCGGTCGAGGTCGAGCCGTTCGAGGTGACGTGGGATGCCGCGGCCGCCGAGAAGGGCGGCTGGTCGTCGTTCATGGCCAAGGAGGTCTCGGAAGAGCCCGACGCCGTCGCCAACACGCTGCGCGGCCGCATCCACGACGGCCAGGTCGCGATTCCCGAGCTCGACGGGCTCGACGACCTGTTCGCGGGCATCTCGCGCATCATCATCGTCGCGTGCGGCACGGCCGCCTACGCCGGCCAGACCGGCAAGTACGCGATCGAGCAGTGGACCCGCATCCCGGTCGACGTCGAACTCGCGCACGAGTTCCGCTACCGCAATCCGGTGATCGGACCCGACACGCTCGTCGTCTCGATCAGCCAGTCCGGCGAGACGATGGACACGCTCATGGCGGTCAAGTACGCGCGCGAGCACGGCGCGAAGACGCTGTCGATCTGCAACACTCAGGGAGCGACGATCCCCCGCGAGTCGGATGCGATCGTCTACACGCACGCCGGCCCCGAGGTCGCTGTCGCCTCGACGAAGGCCTTCGTCGCGCAGATCACGGCGCTCTACCTCATGGGGTTGCACATCGGTCGCATCCGCGGTGTGCTGACGCCCGAGGACGCGGCCGACCACGTGCGCGAGCTCGAGGCCGTTCCCGGCAAGATCGCGCAGATCCTCGAGCGCGAGCAGCCGCGCATCGAGCAGTTCGCGCACTGGATGGCCGACACCCGCTCGGTGCTGTTCCTCGGCCGCCACGTCGGCTACCCCATCGCGCTCGAGGGCGCGCTCAAGCTCAAGGAGCTCGCCTACATCCATGCCGAGGGCTTCGCCGCCGGCGAGCTCAAGCACGGCCCGATCGCGCTCATTGAGCCCGGCCAGCCCGTCTTCGTCATCGTCCCATCCCCGCGCGATTCGGCCGAGATGCACAAGAAGGTCGTCTCGAGCATCGAGGAGATCCGGGCGCGCGGCGCCCGCGTCATCGCGATCGCCGAGGAGGGTGACGTCGCCGTGCTGCCCAAGGCCGACGAGGTGCTGCGCATTCCGCTGGCCGGAGCCCTGTTCGAGCCGTTGCTCTCCGTCGTGCCGCTGCACATCTTCGCGATGGGCCTGGCGACGGCGAAGGGCCTCGATGTCGACCAGCCGCGCAACCTCGCCAAGTCCGTCACGGTCGAATAGACGGCGCGCACATGATCGTGGGGATCGGCGTCGACCTCGTCGACATCGAACGGTTCGAACGCACGATCTCGCGCACGCCGCGCCTGCTCACGCGTCTGTTCGCCCCGGCCGAGCGGCCGCTCGCGACCCGTTCGCTGGCCGCGCGCTACGCCGCGAAGGAAGCGCTCATCAAGGCGCTCGGCGGCTCTGACGGCGTCTACTGGACCGAGATCGAGATCGCGCCCGAACCCTCGGGTCGCCCGTGGTTCGCGCTGAGCGGGTCGACCGCCGAGACGGTCGCGGAGCGCGGCATCACGACGCTGCACCTTTCGATGTCGCACGACGCCGGGCTCGCCACCGCCTACGTCATCGCCGAGGCGACGCCCGGCGCAGGGGGCCTCGCATGACGGCTCTGCCGGCAGGGGTCGCTCGCGAAGCGACGATCGACGTCAGCGCGATCGCCGCGAATGTGCGCCACCTGCGTCGGCTCACGGGCACCGAGGTGATCGCCGTCGTGAAGGCCGACGGCTACGGGCACGGCGCCGTGCGCTCGGCGCAGGCGGCGCTCGACGGCGGTGCGGCCAGACTCGGCGTCGCCGAGATCGGCGAAGCGCTCGCCCTGCGTCGGGGCGGGATCATGGCCCCCCTCATCGCGTGGCTGCACGCTCCGGGCACCGACTTCCGAGAGGCGGCGGGCGCGGGGATCGAGCTCGGGATCTCGTCGTACGACCAGCTCGTGCAGGCCGCGGCCGCCGCGACGGGGGAGCACCCCGTCCGCGTGCACCTCAAGCTCGACACGGGCCTGTCGCGCAATGGCATCGCCCCCGCCGACTACGGTGTCGTCTTCGCCGAGGCGGCCCGCCTCGAGCGGATCGGCCGGCTGCGCGTCGAGGGCGTGTTCAGCCACCTCTCGAACGCGTCGGAAGACGACGACCGTGCCGCTCTGCAGGTCTTCCTCGACGGAGTCGGGGCGGCGGCGGGGCTCGGCCTGCGCCCGGCCGTCCGCCACCTCGCGGCGACGCACGCCGCCATCGCCCTGCCCGCCGCGCGCCTGGACTGCGTGCGGGTCGGGATCGGCATCTACGGCCTCTCGCCGTTCGCCGACCGCACATCGGCCGATCTCGGTCTGCAGCCCGCCATGACGCTGCGCGGCGCCGTCAGCGCCGTCCGGCGCGTGCCCGCGGGCACGGGGGTGTCGTACGACTACGCCTATCGCGCCGAGCGCGAGACGACGCTCGCCCTCGTGCCGCTGGGCTATGCGGACGGCGTCGCCCGCCAGGCATCCGATCGCGGGCCGGTATCGATCGGCGGGCGGGAGTTCCGCGTGTCGGGGCGCATCGCGATGGACCAGTTCGTCGTCGACGTCGGCGACCACCCCGTCTCGCTCGGCGATGAGGTCGTGCTCTTCGGCGACCCCACGCTCGGTCATCCCTCGGCGGCCGATTGGGGAGAGGCGGCGGGCACGATCAACTACGAGATCGTGACGCGCATCGGCGCGCGCGTGCCGCGACGGCAGATCCCCTCGTGAGCGGTCTCGACCCGCTCGTCGGCACGCACGAGATCCTGTCGCCGGCGGACATGGAGGATCTCGGCGAGCGGATGGGGCGGATGCTGCGCCCCGGCCAGCTCGTCGTGCTGACCGGTCCGCTGGGAGCCGGCAAGACGACACTGACCCGCGGCATCGCGACGGGCCTGGGCGTGCGAGGTCCGATCCAGAGCCCGACGTTCGTGATCGCGCGCACGCACCCGTCGCTCGTCGGCGGCGCGCCGCTCGTGCACGTCGATGCGTACCGCCTGGGCTCGGCGCCCGAGCTCGACGACCTCGACATCGACTACGACGGGTCGGTCGTCGTGGCCGAGTGGGCCGCCCCGTTCGCGGCGTCGATCGCCGACGAATGGTGGGAGGTCGAGCTCGACCGCGATGGGCTGACCCTCCCCGAGGCCGAACTCGACGCGGACGCCCCCCGCCGCGTGACGATCTCCCTGCGCCGCTGACGCCGGCGCCCCTGACGCCGTGGTCGCCCCCGCCCCCGCGGCATCCCCCATTGACGCCGAGACTGCAACGGGAGGCCGAGACCGTGGGGTTCACCCGCTGTCTCGGCGCGCGGTTGCAGTCTCGCGGTCTACCCTGGATGCGTGATCCTCGGCATCGACACCTCCCTCGGCACGGCCGTCGCTGTCGTCGAGCACGACGGTGTCGTTCGCGCCGACGTGGCCAGTGAGAATCCGCTCGGCCACGCCGAAGTGATCGGCGACCTGCTCGTCGCGGCGCTCGCCGACGCGGCACGAGGACCGATCGGCCAGACCAGCGCGTCCGAGCCCGTCGAGATCAGCCACGTCGCGGTCGGGATGGGCCCGGGCCCGTTCACGGGACTTCGCGTGGGGGTCGCGGCGGCACGGACCTTCGCTCAGGGCCGCGGGGTGCCGGTCATCCCCGTCGTGAGTCACGACGCCGCCGCGCTCGCGATCCTGCTCGCCGACCCGTTCGCCGAGCTTCCGCGCTTCGCCGTCGTGACCGACGCGCGACGGCGCGAGTTCGCCTACACCGTGTACGACGGTCTCGACGACGACGGTCTGCCGATCCGCGCGACCCAGCCGGCCCTCACTCCGCGCGATGCGATCGACGCCGTGCTGGCCGACGTGGGCGCCGAGCGCCGCGACATCGCCCTCATCTCGGGCGCCATGGTCGGCCTGGCGGCGGCGCGCGCGCTCGCCGCCGGACGCACGATCGGCCCCGACGACGCGCTGTACCTGCGTGCACCCGACGTGACGCCGCCCGCCGCGCGAAAGCGAGTGGGCACATGAGCCTGCGACGCGCGACGAGCGACGACCTCGCAGCGATCATGGCGCTCGAGCGGGCGTCTTTCCCTTCGGATGCGTGGAGCGAAGGCATGATGCGCGAAGAGCTCGCGTCGCCGCACGGCTATTACGTCGTGGACGAGACCGCCGGCCGCATCTCGGGGTACGCGGGGCTGCGAGCCGCCGCCGGAGCGAAGGACGCCGACGTGCAGACGATCACGATCGCCGGGGATGCCAGGGGTCGAGGCCGCGGTCGCGTGCTGCTGCGCGCCCTCTTGGACGAGGCCGCGCGACGGCGGGTCCGCGAGGTCTTCCTCGAGGTGCGCGCCGACAACCCCGTCGCGCAGTCCCTGTACGTCTCGGAGGGCTTCCTCGAGATGGGGCGCCGCCCGCGCTACTACCAGCCCGACGACGTCGACGCCGTCGTGATGCGTCTCGACCTCGCCGGCTGGCACGCCGCGAACGGGCCCGCGCCCATCGATGCGGGAGCACGCGCGTGAACCGCCGCGAGCCACTCGTGCTCGGCATCGAGACGAGCTGCGACGAGACCGGGATCGGGATCGTGCGCGGACGCACCCTGCTGAGCAACACGATCGCGAGCTCGATGGACGAGCACGCCCGCTTCGGCGGCGTCGTGCCCGAGGTCGCCGCCCGCGCGCACCTCGAGGCCCTGCAGCCCTCGATCGAAGCGGCGCTCGCCGAGGCGCAGGTTTCGCTCGATGAGCTCGACGCGGTCGCCGTCACGAGCGGGCCCGGCCTCGCGGGGGCGCTCATGGTCGGCGTCGGCGCCGCGAAGGCCCTCGCCGTCGCGCTTGGCACACCCCTCTATGCCGTCAACCACCTCGTCGGGCACATCGCCGCCGACCTGCTGACGGGCGACGAGGTCGAGTATCCGACGGTCGCGCTGCTCGTCAGCGGCGGCCACACGTCGCTGCTGCTCGTGCGCGACCTCACGAGCGACGTCGAGCTGCTCGGCGAGACGGTGGACGACGCGGCCGGCGAGGCCTTCGACAAGATCGCGCGGATCCTCGGGCTGCCCTATCCGGGCGGGCCCGAGATCGACCGGGCGGCCGCCGACGGCGACCCCACCGCGATCCGATTTCCACGCGGTCTTTCGCGCGCCTCGGACATGGCGCGCCACCGCTACGACTTCTCGTTCTCGGGGCTGAAGACCGCCGTCGCCCGCTGGATCGAACAGCGCGAAGCGGCCGGTGAACCGGTGCCGGTCGCCGATGTGGCGGCATCCTTCCGCGAAGCGGTCGTCGACGTGCTCGTCACGAAAGCGCTCGCGGCGTGCGCCGACCACGGCGTGCCCCGGCTGCTGCTCGGTGGGGGAGTCATCGCGAACCGCCGACTGCGCGACGTCGCGATCGAGAGAGCGGATGCCGCGGGCGTGCACGTGCGCATCCCGCCGCTGTCGCTGTGCACCGACAACGGCGCCATGATCGCCGCACTCGCGTCCGAGCTCATCATGTCCGGTCGCCCGCCGTCGACGCTCGCGTTCGGCGCGGACTCGACCCTGCCCGTCACCGAGATCCAGGTCGCCGAGGAGGTCGCGTGACCGACGCCGATGCCCGCCCGCCCCGTCCCCTCACTCCCGCCGTCGAGCCGCCGTCGCCCGACGTCGAACTCGCGGAGGACGCCGTGCCCCTGCCCGGGGCGCACCGCGGCGGATTCTCGCGGCTGCCCACCGCTCCCGTCGAGACGACGACCGAGTGGCATCCTGCCGAGCCGGGCGCGAGCGCGGAGTGGCTCCTTCCGCCCCCGCCCGCCTCGCGCGGGGTCGCGGCCTGGGCGCTCGGCTTCGCGATCGCCGGGCTCATCGGCTCGCTGCTGGTCGGCTGGGCGTTCCCGGTCGGGCTCGTCGGGGTCATCGTGGGCATCGTGGCGCTGCGCAACCCGGTCGAGAACCGTACCGCGGCGGTCTGGGCGGTCGTGCTGGGCGCCGTCTCGATCCTCTACAGTGCGGGCTGGCTGCTGTGGGCGGCCGGTGAGCTGAACCTCTTCGGCTGACCGCGCGGTCGCCGTCGTCGTCGCCGCTCGTCGCCGTCGCCTCGCGTCGCCGACGAAGACGCCGAGACTGCAACGGCGGGCCGAGACTGCGGGTGAACCCCGCAGTCTCGGCCGCCCGTTGCAGTCTCGCGGTAAGGGAGCGCGGTCGGCGTCAGACCCGGTCGGCGAGGACGGCGACGCGCTTGGAGCCGATGCGCGTGAGGAACAGCGTCGCCTCGGCGTCGCCGCGCAGCTTGAGCGACCGGCGCAGCGCGGCGGGATCGACGTCGACGCCGCGCTTCTTGATCTCCAGACGCCCGATGCCGCGTTCGCGCAGCGCAGCGCCGAGCTTCTTCGGATCGGCGGGAAGGACTTCGCGCACGCGGAAGGTCGCGACGAACGGCGAGGTGAGCGCAGAGTCCGACGTGAGATAGGCGATGTGCTCATCGACCATGCCCGCCTCGAGCGACCGGGCGACGTCGCCGATCAGCCGCGCCCGGATGACGGCGCCGTCGGGCTCGTGCAGCCAGGCGCCGAGCGGCCGTGCGGGCTCGTCGGCCGCATCGGCGTCGGCGGTGAGCTCGTGCACGGATTCCCCGCGCATCACCAGCGCCGCGCGCCGGATGCCAGGACGCGCGAGCGCGCCCGACCACAGCACGAGCTCGATCGTCGAGCCGTCGGCGCTGACCCACTGCGCCTCGACCGCCTCCGGGATCAGGTCGCGGTCGAGCCCCGGTCCGAGCTTGACCCCGACGGGCATGCGCTCGGCCAGATCGAACACCCAGTCCAGGGACGGCGACCAGTCGGCGGGGCGCGTGCGGGTCGTCTCGGTGCGGCCCGCCGTGCGGCGCGCGGGGTCGAGCCACGCGGCATCCGTCGCCCTGAGATCGAACGCCTCGGCCGTGCCGTGCGCGACCGTGACGTCGTCGCCGAACGGTGCGAGGTTGTATGCCGCGATCGCGGCGGTGATCTCGTCGGCGTCGACGGCCGAGACCCGCAGCCCCAGGCCCGCGAGACCGAGCGCGTCGCCGCCGATTCCGCAGCCGAGGTCGGCGACGCTCGTCAGGCCCGCATCGCGAAAGCGCGCGGCGTGGCGCACCGCGACGGGCAGGCGCGTCGCCTGCTCGAGCCCCGCTCGCGTGAACAGCATGCGCTCGGCGAGATCGCCGAACTTGGCGCGCGCCCGGTCGCGCAGACGCGCCTGCGACACGACCGCCGAGACGAGGTCGGGGGAGTGCCCGGCACGGCGCAGACGCGTGACGGTGCGGGCGACGTCCTCGGTCGAATGCGTGGCGGGAAGCTCGTCGAGCAGGCGCATCCCCTCCGGGGTGAGCAGCGCGGTGAGCTCGGCCGTGTCCACTCCGCCAGCCTAGGCTGAGACACCGAGCTGGCACTCACGTTGCGCGAGTGCCAGCGCTTTGCCTAGACTTGCGTTAGCACTCTCACTGTGCGGGTGCTAACGAGTCTTCAGTCTCAAGGAAAGAAGAGGTAGACCGTGTCGGTTTCCATCAAGCCGCTCGAGGACCGCATCGTCATCAAGCAGGTCGAGGCCGAGCAGACCACGTCCAGCGGTCTGGTCATCCCTGACACCGCCAAGGAGAAGCCCCAGGAGGGCGAGGTCGTGGCGGTCGGCCCCGGTCGTATCGACGACAACGGCAACCGTATTCCGCTCGACGTCGCTGTCGGCGACCGTGTGATCTACAGCAAGTACGGCGGCACCGAGGTCAAGTTCGGCGCGGACGAGCTGCTCGTCCTGTCGGCACGCGACGTCCTCGCGGTCGTCGTTCGCTGAGAACCCCGCCTCACACAGGCGATACGAAGGACTCGGATGCTGCGGCATCCGAGTCCTTCGTCATGTTCGAGGTGCCGCGGGGCACAGCTGCACACGTCGCTCACACCCCGACCGTCGCGGTGTTCGTCCGGCCCTAGGGTGGACTGGTGACCCGAGACGTGCCCGCCGCCGAGCCCGCTGACACGACGGGTGGCGACCTCGGCGAAGCCGCCGTCGTGACGGGCGGCGTGCCGATTCCCGTCGGACGCAGCGCGGCCGAGCGGGAACGCCTGCTCGGCGGGATCTACGGCTTCGCGGCGTACCTGTGGTGGGGCTTCCTGCCGCTGTACTTCGTCTTGCTCGTTCCGACCGGGCCCTGGGAGATCGTCGCCTGGCGCATCGTGCTGTCGCTGGTCTTCTGCGTGCTGCTGCTGTCGGTGACCCGCACGTGGGGGCGGCTCGCGCGGCTCTTCCGGCAGCCCAAGGTGCTCGGGCTCACGGCGCTGGCTGCCGTGTTCATCTACGTCAACTGGCAGGTCTTCATCATCGGCGCCCTGTCGGGCCACGTCATCGAGACGAGCCTCGGCTACTTCATCAACCCGATCGCCACCGTCCTGCTCGGCGTGCTCGTGCTGCGAGAGAAGCTGCGCGTCACGCAGTGGGTCGCGATCGGCATCGCGGCGGCAGCGGTCATCGTCATCGTCGTGGCGTACGGCTCCGTGCCGTGGATCGCGCTGACGCTCGCGGCATCCTTCAGCCTCTACGGCCTCGTGAAGAAGAAGGTCGGCCCGTCGGTCGACGCCGTCAGCGGACTGACGCTCGAAACCCTCTGGCTCATGCCGATCGCCACGGTCATCCTGATCGTGGTCGCGATGACGACGGGCCTCACCTACGGCGCGAACGGCGCCTGGCACACCGTGCTGCTGAGCCTCGCGGGGATCGTCACCGCTGTGCCGCTGCTGCTCTTCGCCGCCGGCACGCGCCGCACCTCTCTCACGGTGATCGGCCTGCTGCAGTTCGTCACCCCCTTCCTGCAGTTCATCTCGGGGGCGTGGATCCTCGGCGAGCCCATGCCCGTCGAGCGCTGGATCGGGTTCGGACTCGTGTGGGTCGCGCTGGCCGTGCTCATGGCGGATTCGGTCCTGCACGTGCGTCGTTCGCGGCGACAGCGCGTGCGCTGACCCGCGCAGCGCCCCCGCCACGCGGGGCGAAACCCGCGGAATTCCGGGGGTTGCGGCATCCGAAATCGTCTCCGTTATAGATCGTTAACGAATGGCAACATTGCGAAGCCGCTCGCGCCGTTAGGTTATGAGCACTGGGACGGCACCCGAGCCGAGCCCGTGTCACCCACAACAAGGAGAAACATGAGCGTCTTCACCCGCTCGCGCAAGTCCGCCATTCTCGGCGGGATCGCGCTCGCCGGTGCCAGTGCACTCGTTCTCGCCGGCTGTGCCGGCGGAGGAACGGGTGGCGAAGGCACCGAAGCACCCCCCACGTCGGAAGAGCGTGACCTCACGCTCAGCATCGGAACCGTGCTGCCCCAGACCGGTGCACTCGCGTTCCTCGGCCCGCCGGAAGAGGCCGGCGTCGGCCTCGCCGTCAAGGAGATCAACGACGCAGCCAAGGGCATCACTGTCGATGTCGAGTACGGCGACTCGGGCGACCCCGACAACAAGGCTTACGAGACCACCGTCCCGCGCCTCCTGGGCAATGGCGTCCAGGCGCTCATCGGTGCTGCGGCATCGGGCGTCACGAAGCTCTTCCTCGACCAGGCAGTCGGCGCCGGCGTCATCACGTTCTCGCCCGCCAACACGTCGCCGGACTTCACGACGTGGGACGACAACGGCCTGTACTTCCGCACCGCCCCCAGCGACCTGCTGCAGGGTGAGGTGCTGGGCAACCTGATCGCCGAAGATGGCGCATCGACGCTCGGCATCATCTACCTCAACGACGCGTACGGCACGGGCCTAGAGGCCGCGCTGACCGAGACGTTCGAGGCGACGGGTGGCCAGGTCGTGGCATCCGAGTCCTACAACGCCGGCGACACGAACTTCTCGGCACAGGTCTCGTCGATCCTCGCGCAGAACCCGGAGGCCATCTCGGTCATCGGCTTCGAGGAGACCGCGACGATCGCTCCGTCGTTCGTCAACAGCGGCTTCGACGGCTCGAAGTTCTACTTCGTCGACGGCAACACCTCGCAGTGGGGTGCGGACATGCCCGTGGACATCACCGGCTCCAAGGGCACGCAGCCCGGCCCGGTGCTGTCGGACGACTTCCAGGACCGCCTCATCGCGCAGTGGCAGGAGCAGTCGGGCGAAGAGCTCGTCGACTTCAACTACGCCGGTGAGTCCTACGACGCCGTCGTGCTCCTCGCGCTCGCTGCTCTCGCCGCGAACTCGACGGATGCCGGTGAGATCGCTGCGAAGCTGCAGGAAGTCTCGGGCGGCTCTGGCGACGGCGAGAAGTGCGACACCTTCGCCGCTTGCGCCGACATCATCCTCGCGGGTGGCGTCGCCGACTACGACGGCTACTCCGGTGGCGTCGCGTTCGACGAGGCCGGCGACCCGACCGAGGCGTCGATCGGTGTCTTCGAGTACCAGGAGGGCAACGAGCACACCCGCATCAACTGATTGATGCGCTGAGCTCTTCAGCCACTCAGGGCCCCGGTTCCTCACGGAACCGGGGCCCTTCTGGTGTTGTGCGCGGCCTCGGGCGCGCGGTGTCCCGTGCTCACCGGGCGCCCTCGGCGGGTGCGCAGCGCGGGGGACAGGCCGGGTAGCCAGAGCGGCGTCGGTGCCTCGGGTGCGGGACGCCGGGGCTGCGGGCTTGCGGCGGGGCTGCGGGCTTGCGGGGGAGCGGGACGCCGGGGCTGCGGGACGCCGGGGCCAGCGGACTCGCGGGCACGCGGGACTTGCGGCGGAGAGCGCGGCCAGCGGGGCGTGCGGCGGGCTGCGGGGCTACGCCGGCCGCGGGCCACCCTCTGCGCTCACCGGGGGCCGTTCGGGGGAGGCCCCGCACCGAACGACGGGACGCGGACCGGACGATGTGGGCGCACACAGAAACAGAGAAGGGCGGATGCCGCAGCATCCACCCTTCTCTGTTTACCGAGGAATCAGTCCTGCCCGAGCGAACCCAGGTACAGGCCGATGACCTTCGGGTCGTTCAGCAGCTCGCGGCCCGTGCCGTGATACGCGTCGCGGCCCTGGTCCAGGACGTAGCCGCGGTCGCAGATCTGCAGGCACCGACGGGCGTTCTGCTCGACCATGATCGTCGTGACACCCGCCTTGTTGATGTCCGAGACGCGGATGAACGCGTCATCCTGGCGCACGGGCGACAGACCGGCCGACGGCTCGTCGAGCAGCAGCACGGCGGGGTCCATCATGAGTGCGCGCGACATCGCCACCATCTGGCGCTCACCGCCCGAGAGCGAGCCCGCGCGCTGCTTGAGGCGCTTGCCCAGCTCCGCGAAGATCCCGGTCACGAACTCGAGCCGCTCGGCATACGCCTTGGGGTTCTGGTAGAGCCCCATCTGCAGGTTCTCCTCGATGGACAGCGAGGGGAACACGTTGTTCGTCTGCGGCACGAAGCCCACACCGCGCGACACGAGCTTGTCGGAGTTGAGCCCGACGATGCTCTCGCCGTTGACCATGATCTCGCCGGCCCGAACCTTGACCATGCCGAAGATCGACTTCAGCAGCGTCGACTTTCCGGCGCCGTTGGGTCCGATGATGCCGATCAGCTCACCCTTGCGGGCGATCAGGTTGGCACCGTTGATGATGTTGATGCCGGGGAGGTAGCCCGCGTCGAGATCCTTGACCTCCACGACGATGCGGTCGCTCTTGGCGGCCTCGCCCGCGGGGGCTCCGGCCGTCGTCACCTTGGTCACTTGTTCTCCTCCTCGGCTTCGGCGATCGACTCGGCCTCGGCCTGCTCGATGTCCTCGAGCATCTCGATCGCGGAGGTGTTCAGCTCACCTTCGATGCGTCCGGTCACGATGCCGAGGTCGACATCCTGGTGGGCGCCGAGGTACGCGTCGATGACCGCCTGATCCTGCATCACGGTGTCCGGCGGCCCCTCGGCCACGACACGGCCTTCGGCCATGACGACGACCCAGTCGGCGATGTGCCGCACCATGTGCATGTCGTGCTCGACGAAGAGCACGGTCATTCCGAGCTCCTTCAGGTCGAGGATGTGCTCGAGCAGCGACTCGGTCAGCGCGGGGTTCACACCGGCCATCGGCTCGTCGAGCATGACGAGCGTCGGGTCGTTCATGAGCGCCCGTGCCATTTCGAGCAGCTTGCGCTGACCGCCTGACAGCGACGCCGCGTAGTCCGAGGACTTCGCGTCGAGCTTGAAGCGCTTGAGCAGACCGCGCGCCTTCTCTTCGATCTCGGTCTCCTGCTTGCGCCAGATCGCCGGGATCATGCTCGTCCAGAAGCGCTCGCCCTTCTGCTTCGAGGCGCCGAGCTTCATGTTCTCGAGCACCGTCAGCAGCGAGAGCGCCTTGGTGAGCTGGAAGGTTCGCACCTGACCCATGCGCGCGACCTTGAAGGACGGCACACCGGCCAGCTGAGTCCCGTCGAAGCTCCACGAGCCCGAGTTGGGCTTGTCGAACCCGCACAGCAGGTTGAACAGCGTCGTCTTGCCGGCACCGTTGGGGCCGATGAGCGCCGTGATGGCGTTGCGCGGAACCTCCAGGTGCTGCACGTCGACGGCCGTGAGACCGCCGAAGCGGCGGGTCACGTTGTCGATGACGAGGATCGGGTCGGTTTTGGCGACGCCGGGAACGGCCTCGCCCTTCGCGAGCCCGGTCGCCTTGGGGCGACGGATGTTGCCCGTTGTGGGGGCGACACCGCCCTCGGGAGTGATGTTATTTGACAAAGGTCAGCTCCCTCTTGTTGCCGAGGATGCCCTGCGGGCGGAATATAACGAGCAGCATCAGCGCGATGCCCACGAGGACGAAGCGCAGTGTGCCGGCCTGGATCGGCGAGATCGGCAGGATCCCGATCGACGCGAGCGCCGGAAGGACCCCATCGAGGAACGCCATGATCACCCAGAAGATGACGGCGCCCAGAGCCGGTCCGAAGACCGTCGCTGCGCCGCCGAGCAGCAGGATCGTCCAGATGAAGAACGTCAGGCTCGTCGTGTAGGTGGCAGGAACGACCGCCGACGGAAGCGCGAAGACCACGCCGCCGAGAGCACCGAAGATGCCACCGAGCACGAGTGCCTGCATCTTGTAGGCGAAGACGTTCTTGCCGAGCGAGCGCACGGCGTCTTCGTCTTCACGGATGCCCTTGAGGACGCGTCCCCACGGGCTGCGCATGACGGCCCACACGATGAAGACCGCGATCGCCAGCAGGATGACGCCGAACACGCGCACCCACAAGGCGTCAGCCGTGTAGGTCCACGGTCCGAAGCCGTACGTCCCGGGCGGGAACGGGTTCGCCGCGCGGAAGCCCGCGTGGTATCCGCCGAGGCCGTCGGCCGAGTTGGTGACCGCGTCGAACGCCGTCGTCGTGAACAGCAGTCGTACGATCTCGGCTGCCGCGATCGTCACGATGGCGAGATAGTCGGCTCGCAGTCGCAGCGTCGGGATACCCAGGATGAAGGCGAACACGGTCGCCGCCACCATTCCGATCAGGATGCCGACCCACCACGGGAGTCCGAACGTCAGGATCGAGATCGCGTAGCTGTACGCGCCGATCGCCATGAAGCCCGCCATACCGAAGTTCAGCAGGCCGGCATAGCCGAAGTGAACAGCGAGGCCCGTCGCAGCGAGTGCGTAGGCGATCGTCGTCGGGCTGAACAGCCAACCCGCGGTGTTATTGAGAATTCCTCCCCAGTCCATGGTCGCCTCCTATCCGAGTCTCTCTTTACGGCCCAGGATGCCCTGTGGCCTGACCAGCAGAATCAAGATGAGCACGACGAGCGCACCCACATACTTCAGGTCGGACGGCAGCCAGAGGGTCGAGACCTCCACGAGCAGACCGACGATGATCGCACCGATGAGCGCGCCGAACGCCGTTCCCAGCCCGCCGAGTGTCACGGCGGCGAAGATGAGCAGCAGGATGTGCACGCCCATGTCCCACCGCACGCCGGGGCGGAAGTAGCCCCAGAGGATTCCGCCGAGGGCCGCGAGGGCCGCCGACAGGATCCAGACGATCCGGATGACGCGGTCGACGTTGATTCCGGATGCCGCGGCCAGGCCGGGGTTGTCCGAAATGGCGCGCGTGGCCTTGCCGACGCGGGTGCGCAGCAGCCAGAAGGCCACCAGCACGAGCACGACGATGCTGATCCCCATCGACATCATGGCGACGGGCGACAGCGCGATCGGGCCGAGGATCTGGATCTTCGCCGATCCTGCGCCCGGCAGCTGCGACGTCGACCCGCCCATGAAGAACTGGTAGACGTAGCGCACCGCGAGCGACAGGCCGATGCTGACGATCATCAGCGGTACGAGCCCGATCCCTTTTCGGCGCAGCGGTTTCCACAGCCCCGCATCCAAGGCGTAGCCGAACAACCCGCCCACGATGATCGTGATGGGGATCGTCAGCCACATCGGGATCTGGAATCCGACGCCCAGCGCGACCGCGATGACGGCACCGAAGGTGACCAGTTCGGCGTGCGCGAAGTTCGTCAGCCCTGTCGTTCCGAAGATGAGCGACACACCGATCGCCGCGAGTGCGAGCAGCAGACCGAAGTTCAGTCCGTTGATGACGCGCTCGACGAACTGATCCAGGAAGGATGTCGTGACCCGCTCACCCTCACCGAGGAAGAGGTTGATGATCTTCGACCCCGTGAGTCCGAATTCCACGTCGAACGAACCCGAAGATCCGTCCTTCAGAGCGATGCCCTCGCCCAGCTGCGCCGGGTCGACGATGACACCGTCGGGCAGCGAGGACTCGTCGACCGTGAGAACGTACGATTCCTTCTCTGGAACGTAGAGACGCCACTTGCCTTCGGCGTCGGTCACGGTTTCGGCGTCGAACCCGTTTCCTTCGATCGTCATGGTCACATCGGGAACCGGTTCGCCTTCGAACGTGATGATTCCACCGAAGTAGTAGTCGGTTACCTCTTGCTCCTCGGGTGGATCACCCGTATCAGCCCAGGCGCCTTGCGGCGTGTTGAAAACGAGCAGCATGGCGGCGAACGTCGCCGCGATAACTGCCAATAGCCATCGCCGCGATCTTGTCGCGGCCACAGTCGTAGAACCCACAGAACCTCCCGTACGGCACCACGGACACCGAAGGCTCGGGTCGCAATCGGCCGTGATGAACGACGGTTCGACCTTATTGCGTCGTCGGCGATTCGTACACAACGCATTTTTGGACGTGATCGAATCGGAACACGGGAGGGTTGCTCAAGTGCCGCACTGCGCGGAACAAACCCGCGAGCCCGAGACTTAGACTCGGTACGGCAGGTTCCGCGTGTGCACCGGCCGTCGCCGTTCACCCCCGAGCAACACGCGCCGTGCAGGACCTGCACCGCGCAGGAGACCCCATGGAGCACAACGACCCCTTCGGCTTCGTCGGACTGACCTACGACGACGTCCTGCTGCTGCCCGGTCACACCGACGTCATCCCCAGCGAAGCCGACACGTCTTCGCGGGTGACCCGCCGCATCACCGTCGCGACACCGCTGCTCTCCAGTGCCATGGACACCGTGACCGAGTCACGGATGGCGATCGCGATCGCGCGCGAGGGCGGGCTCGGCATCATCCATCGCAACATGTCCATCGACGAGCAGGCCTCGATGGTCGACCGGGTCAAGCGCAGCGAATCGGGCATGATCACCGACCCGATCACGACGACCGCCGACGCGACCATCGAAGAGGTCGACGCGCTGTGCGCGCAGTACCGCATCTCGGGGCTGCCCGTCATCGATGACGAAGGACGCCTGCTCGGCATCATCACCAACCGCGACATGCGGTTCGTCTCGGGCTTCGAACGTCAGACGACGCTCGTGAAGGACGTCATGACCCGTGAAGGGCTCGTGACGGGCAAAGTCGGCATCGGTGCGAACGACGTCATCGCCCTCTTCGCGCATCACCGCGTCGAGAAGCTGCCGCTCATCGACGACGACGGCAAGCTCGCGGGCCTCATCACGATCAAGGACTTCGACAAGAGCGAGAAGTACCCGCTCGCCACGAAGGACGAGCACGGGCGACTGCGCGTCGGAGCGGCGATCGGCTTCTTCGGCGACGCGTGGCAGCGCGCCGAGGCGCTGCGTGACGCGGGTGTCGACGTGCTCGTCGTCGACACCGCCAACGGCCAGTCGGCCGGCGTCATCGACATCGTCAAGCGGCTCAAGGCGGACGCATCCTTCGATCACGTCGACGTCATCGGCGGCAACGTCGCGACGCGCGAGGGCGCGCAGGCGCTCATCGACGCGGGCGTGGACGCGGTGAAGGTGGGCGTCGGGCCGGGGTCGATCTGCACGACACGCGTCGTCGCGGGCGTCGGCGTGCCGCAGGTGACCGCCATCTACGAGGCGTTCCTCGCGGCGCGCGAGGCGGGCGTGCCGGTCATCGCCGACGGTGGGTTGCAGTACTCCGGCGACATCGCGAAGGCCCTCGTCGCCGGCGCCGACACGGTCATGCTCGGCTCGCTCCTCGCGGGCACCGACGAGTCGCCCGGCGAGATCGTCTTCCAGGGCGGCAAGCAGTTCAAGCTCTATCGCGGCATGGGTTCGCTCGGAGCGCTGCAGACGCGCGGCAAGAAGACCTCGTACTCGAAGGACCGGTACTTCCAGGCCGACGTCCCCAGCGACGACAAGCTCATCCCCGAGGGCATCGAGGGACAGGTCGCCTACCGCGGACCGGTGTCGGCCGTCGCGTACCAGCTCATCGGAGGCCTGCGTCAGTCGATGTTCTACGTCGGCGCACGCACGATCGATGAGCTCAAGTCCAAGGGCAAGTTCGTCCGGATCACGGCGGCGGGACTCAAGGAGTCCCACCCGCACGACGTGCAGATCGTCGTAGAGGCGCCCAACTACAAGAAGTGACTCGGCGGCGTTCGTCTCGCGACGGACGCCGCTGCGCGAGGTTCGGAGGGCGGCGCGTACTTCGGAGCCTTTCGCCACAGGGGTCCGAGGTTCGTGCGCATCTCCTAGGTTGGCGCGCATCTCCGAGGTTGGCGTGCCGCCTGACCCTCCCCAGACGGCGTTGGGTACCGCGAAGCGCGGAGGGCGGCGCGTACTTCGGAGCTTTTACCCACAGGGGTCCGAGGTTCGTGCGCATCTCCTAGGTTGGCGCGCATCTCCGAGGTTCGCGCGCATCTCCGAGATTCGCGCGCATGCCGAGGTTGGCGTGCGGACCCTCCCCAAGTTGCGAGCCGCACCGGTTGCACACAGATGGGCGCGCGCCTCTGCGCGCATGATCGGGATGCTGCGACGCTGACGCGATGCAGCTCACTGACTGGATCGCTCAGCAGGGCGGGATCGTCCACCGCGAAGACATACTGCGCGCCGGGTATTCGGTCGCGGCGTTGCGTGCCGAGATGCGGAGCGACGGCGTCACCGTGATCCGCCGGGCGTGGCTGGCTCTGAGTTCCGCGCCGCCCGACCTTCTCACGGCGGCACGCGCCGGCGGCCGCCTCGCGTGCGTATCCTTCGCGCGCAGGCAGAAGTGGTGGCTCCCAGTAGGCATCGACGAGCGGGTGCACCTGCGATTGGCTCCGAAAGCCGGACCGGTGCGCCTCGGCAAGAAGTGGAACGGGGTCCTCCACTGGACGAAGTCCATTGCCCCCGTGGCATCCCGAAGTCTGTGCGAGTCACCCGAAGACGCACTCGCGCACATCGCGACCTGCTTGCCCCGCGACCAGGCGCTCGTGCTGTGGGAATCGGCGATCCGAGTCGAAGGGTTGTCGGCCGAAGGGCTTCGACAGATTCGATGGCCGTCGCGCGCGGCATCCGAATGCGCCCAGAGCGTGACCGGGCTGTCCGATTCCGGTCTCGAGACCCTCCTCGCCATGTCCTTGCGCAGTTGGGGCCTTGAGGTGCGTCAGCAGATCTTGATCGCTGGGCATCGGGTCGACCTGCTTGTCGGTGATCGCCTGGTGGTGCAGGTCGACGGCTACGCTCACCACTCATCGTCGGCCCAACGCACCAGCGACATCGCCCACGATGCGGAACTGCGCCTGCGCGGGTACACCGTGCTTCGATTCAGCTACGCACAGGTGGTCCACGATCGGCGGCTCGTCGAGCGAACGATCCGGCGCGCTGTCGCGGCTGGTCTTCACCTCGCGGCGTGACACTCCGCCTTGCGGACTTCGGAGATCAGCGCCGGATTCGGAGATGAGCGCCGACCTCGGATGCCGGGTGCGCAGCGGTCCGAAGTCGGCGCGAGACTCCGAACCTCGGGCCGGGGTCTCGGGGCAAGAGCGCTCGCGCCAGGGTCTCGGGGCAGGGCGCCCCCGCGCCGGGGGCAGACGGAGGACGGCGCTCGCGCCGGGTCTCGGGGCAACGGCGGTCGCGCCGGGGTCTCGGGATAGACGCGCAGGACGGCGTTCGCGCCGGGGGCAGACGCAGGACGGCGCTCGCGCCCGGTCTCGGGGCAAGTGCGCTCGCGCGGTCCCGGGGGCAGACGGGCAACGGCGGTCGCGCCGGGGTCTCCGGGTAGACACAGGACGGCGCCCGGGTCCCGGGGCAGACGCAGGACGGCGCTCGCGCCGGGCACGCAGACGCAGGACGCCCCCGCCGTGGTCTCACACGCAGACGCATGACGTGAGCGCTGACGCGCGCGGGTGCGTGGCGCTACCCTGAGCGCATGATCCGGCAGCGGCGGCACCCGGCGGCCACGCAGTCCACGACGCGTCTCGAGGCGTTCACCGACGGCGTCTTCGCGATCGCGGCAACCCTGCTCGTGCTGGATCTCACGACGCACTCCCTGGGGACCGTCGGCTCCGACGCCGAGATGTGGGCGGCGCTGGGCGGCATGGGCGAGCTGTTCCTCAACTTCGCCCTCAGCTTCGTGCTGCTCTGCCTGCTGTGGATGACGCACGTGCGGCAGTTCGAGCACATCGCGCGTGTCGACGGGATGCTCGTCTGGCTCAACAACGCGCGACTGCTGTTCATCGTGCTCGTGCCGTTCGCGACCAACCTCACGACCGAGTACTCGGGCTACCTCCCGGCGCGCATCGCGATGCCGGTGACGTTCTTCCTCGCGATCCTGTTCGGCTGGCTCCAGTGGGTCTGGGCGGTGCGTCACCGCGATGTCATGCTGCCCGACCTGACCGACGGCGAGGCCCGCGCCTACGGCCGCGGTGCGCTGAGCGCCCTCGTGCTCGGCGCAGCGGTCGCCGTCGCCTCTCCCCTCATCGGCTCGATCGCCTTCCTGCTGTTCCTGCTGGATGCTCCCCTGACCAGGGTGCTGCGCGGCAGATGAGGGGGTGACGGATGCCGCGCCCCGGCGTATCGTCGGCGGCATGTGCCGCAGCATCCACACTCTCCACAATTTCGAGCCGGCCGCGAGCGAAGACGAAGTGCACGCAGCGGCGCTCCAGTACGTGCGCAAGATCGCCGGGACGACGAAGCCGTCGCGGGCCAATCAGGACGCCTTCGATCGGGCCGTGCACGCGATCGAGCATGCGACGCAGCACCTGCTCGACGAGCTCGTGACGTCGGCGCCGCCGAAGAACCGCGAAGAAGAGGCCGCGAAGGCGCGCGCGCGGGCCGAGAGCTCGGGCCGCTACTCGGCAGCCTGAACGCCCGCGGCAGTGTCGATCCCGGCGGGTAGGCTGGGGGCGTGAGCATGGACATCGAACTCGGTCGGGCCAAGCGCGCGCGCCGCGCGTATTCGTTCGACGACATCGCGGTCGTCCCTTCGCGTCGCACGCGCAACCCCGAAGACGTCTCGACGGCGTGGACGATCGACGCCTTCAGCTTCGACATCCCCGTGCTGGGGGCGCCGATGGATTCGGTCGTCAGTCCGCAGACGGCGATCATGCTCGGTCAGCTCGGCGGACTCGGCGTGCTCGACCTCGAGGGCCTGTGGACGCGCTACGACGACCCGGAGCCGCTGCTCGCCGAGATCGCGGGGCTCGAGAAGGCCGCCGCGACGCGGCGCATGCAAGAGCTCTACGACGAGCCCATCAAGCCCGAGCTGGTGCGCGATCGCCTCGCCGAGATCCGCGAGGCCGGCGTCACCGTGGCCGGCTCCCTCACGCCGCAGCGCACGCAGGATCTCTATGAGACCGTCGTCGCGGCCGGCGTCGACCTCTTCGTCATCCGCGGCACGACCGTCTCTGCCGAACACGTCTCGAGCGTCGACGAACCGCTCAACCTGAAGAAGTTCATCTACGACCTCGACGTGCCCGTCATCGTCGGCGGTGCGGCCACCTACACCGCTGCCCTGCACCTCATGCGCACGGGCGCCGCGGGTGTGCTCGTCGGCTTCGGCGGCGGAGCGGCCTCGACGACGCGCGCGACGCTCGGACTGCACGCGCCCATGGCGACGGCCGTGGCTGATGTGGCCGGCGCTCGCCGCGACTACCTCGACGAGTCGGGCGGGCGCTACGTGCACGTCATCGCCGACGGTGGGGTCGGCACGTCCGGCGACATCGTCAAGGCGCTCGCGATGGGCGCCGACGCCGTCATGCTCGGTGTCGCGCTCGCGCGCGCGACGGATGCACCGGGGCGCGGCTACCACTGGGGCCCCGAGGCGCACCACTCGAAGCTCCCGCGCGGTCGCCGCGTGCGGGTCGACCAGGTCGCGAGCCTCGAAGAGGTCCTCTACGGGCCCGCTCCCGTCGCCGACGGCACCGCCAACCTCATCGGCGCGCTGCGCAAGTCGATGGCGACGACGGGGTACTCCGACTTGAAGGAGTTCCAGCGCGTCGAGGTCGTCGTCGCGCCCTACACGGGCGGATGATGAGTCCGGCGGGGAGCGACCCTTCGGCGAGCTCAGGGACCGACCCTTCGGCGAGCTCAGGGACCGGGGTCGGGTCAGGGGCCGAGGGTACGAGCGCGGGGAGCGACCCTTCGGCGAGCTCAGGGACCGGTGTGGGCTCAGGGGCCGGGGCGGGGCTGGAGTCGGACATTCCGGAGGTCTTTCCTCCGACGCTGCGTGAGGTCATGCTGCGGCCGCAGTGGATCGGCATGCTGCTGCTGTGCCTCGTCGTGGCCGGCGTCTTCGCCTGGCTCGGTCAGTGGCAGCTCTCCAACGCGATCGACACCGATCCGCCGCCGCCGGGTGCGACCGAAGTGCAGCGACCGCTCGCCGACGTCGCCGGACCGGGGGAGTACGTTCCCGAGCCGCTCGTCGGACAGCGCGTCGAGGTCGAGGGCACGTGGGTCCCCGGGGACTTCCTGATCGTCGCATCGCGCTTCAACGGCGGCGAAGAAGGCTTCTGGGTGACCGGCCAGCTGCGCATCGCCGGCATCCTCGAGCCGACCTCGATCGCTGTCGCCGTGGGCTGGGCGCCCACACTCGAGCAGGCGCAGACGGTGGCCGCACAACTCGACGCCGATGCCGCCGTCGGCGCGACGGTGAGCGTCCAGGGGCGTCTCATCTCCGACGAGGGGCCCGCCTCTTCGCGCAGCCAAGCCGACCCGTTCACGATGACCCGCATGGCCACGCCGGCGCTGCTGAGTCGCTGGCACGACACCGAGGGGCTCGACGTCTACCGCGCGTACATCGCCTCACCCGATGCCCCCGCGGGTCTGGTCGACATCGATTCGCCGCCGCCGACCGAGCGCTCGCCGGTCAACTGGCTGAACATCTTCTACGCCGCCGAGTGGGCCATCTTCGCCGGCTTCGCGTTCTACCTCTGGTATCGCCTCGCGAAGGACGCGTGGCAGAAGGAGCTCGAAGACCTCGAGGATGCGGCATCCGAGGGGGAAAGAAGCCCTGCGCAGCCCGGGTAAACTGGACGCCATGCCCCGCCCCCCCAAACTCGCCAGTTTCCCGGCGATCCGCGGAGCCCTGAAGTTCTACGAGATCTGCTCGGTCATCACCGGCATCGGCCTGTTGCTGCTGCTGGCCGAGATGATCCTCAAGTACACGCCGCTGCACCTCGAGCTGTTCGTGGGCGGATCCGGTGGCTTCCTGTGGCTCGCGCCCGTCATCGTCGGCCCCGGCTGCGAGTGGTGGTCGCTGTTCCTGCCGATGACGAACGACTGCGAGATGACCTCGGTCGGCGACGGCTTCAACGTCTCGCTCGCGATCCTCGTCGTGCACGGCTGGTTCTACGTCGTGTACCTCTTCTCGTGCTTCCGCATCTGGAGCCTCATGCGCTGGCCCTTCCTGCGCTTCATCGTCCTCGCGCTCGGCGGCGTCGTGCCCCTGCTGTCGTTCTTCATGGAGGCACGCGTGTCCCGCGAAGTGCGCCAGTACCTCGCGGCGCGTGAAGCCGCCGAGTCATCCCCCCTCACCACCCCCGCAACGGAAGGCTCACGTTGACCGAGCAGACCGAGACCTCGCAGCGACCCGTTCTGGTCGTCGACTTCGGGGCGCAGTACGCGCAGCTGATCGCCCGCCGCGTGCGCGAAGCGGGCGTCTACAGCGAGATCGTGCCGCACACCGCGACCGCCGCCGAGATCGCGGCGAAGAACCCCGTGGGCATCATCCTCTCGGGTGGACCGTCGTCGGTGTACGCCGACGGCGCCCCCGCGCTGGACACCGACGTGTTCCAGCTCGGCGTGCCGACGCTCGGCATCTGCTACGGCTTCCAGGTCATGGCCAAGGCCCTCGGCGGCGAGGTCGCGAACACGGGCCTGCGCGAGTACGGTGCGACGGATGCTGCGATCGCGAACGACGGCGGGGTGCTGCTGGCCGACCAGCCCGCGCAGCAGAACGTCTGGATGAGCCACGGCGACCAGGTCTCGCGCGCGCCCGAGGGCTTCGACGTGCTCGCCTCGACGGCCGTGACCCCCGTCGCCGCGTTCGGCAACGACGAAAAGCGACTCTACGGCGTGCAGTGGCACCCCGAGGTCAAGCACTCCGACCACGGGCAGCGGGTCATCGAGAACTTCCTGCACCGAGCGGCGGGTCTGCCCGCCGACTGGAACAGCGGCAACGTCATCGCCGAGCAGGTCGAGCGGATCCGCGCGCAGGTGGGCGCGGGCCGCGTGCTGTCGGCGCTGTCGGGCGGCGTGGACTCCGCCGTCTCGACGGCGCTCGTGCACGAGGCCGTGGGCGACCAGCTCGTCGCGGTCTTCGTCGACCACGGGCTGCTGCGCAAGGGCGAGCGCGAACAGGTCGAGAACGACTACGTCGCATCGACGGGCGTGCGCCTGGTCACCGTCGACGCGCGCGAGCAGTTCCTGTCGGCGCTCGCCGGTGTGAGCGATCCCGAGCAGAAGCGGAAGATCATCGGCCGCGAGTTCATCCGCTCGTTCGAGAAGGTGCAGGCCGATCTCATCGCCGAAGCCGCCGCCGAAGGCGAGCCCATGCGCTTCCTCGTGCAGGGCACCCTCTATCCCGACGTCGTCGAGTCCGGCGGCGGCAGCGGCACGGCCAACATCAAGAGCCATCACAACGTCGGCGGTCTGCCGGAAGACCTGCAGTTCGAGCTCGTCGAGCCGCTGCGCACCCTGTTCAAAGACGAAGTGCGCGCGATCGGCCGCGAACTCGGACTGCCCGAAGCGATCGTCGGCCGCCAGCCGTTCCCCGGTCCGGGGCTCGGGATCCGCATCGTCGGCGAGGTCACCGCCGACCGGCTCGAGATCCTGCGCGAGGCCGACGCGATCGCCCGCGAAGAGCTCACGAACGCGGGGCTCGACGGCGAGATCTGGCAGTGCCCCGTCGTCCTCCTCGCCGACGTGCGCTCGGTCGGCGTGCAAGGCGACGGTCGGACGTACGGCCACCCCATCGTCCTGCGCCCGGTCTCGTCCGAAGACGCCATGACGGCGGACTGGACGCGTCTGCCCTACGACGTGCTCTCCCGTATCTCGAACCGGATCACGAACGAGGTGCGCGACGTCAACCGCGTCGTCCTCGACGTCACCTCCAAGCCCCCGGGCACCATCGAGTGGGAGTGAGCGCGTCGCGGAGCGTGGCCACCGATAGCCTGCGCCTCCACGGATTCTCGTTCCGCTCACGCGCGACGTGCGAAACTTGACGCCACCGACGGTCATGTGGCTTGCCGTCTGCAGCATATGAGGAGACCGATGCCGGCACCCGAGTTCGTGATCACGCCACTGGAGACACCGCGCAGCATCCGGGAATCCGTCGAACGCGCGCTCGCCTCGGTCATCGTGTCGGGCGAGCTCGCCGAGGGGACGCTCGTGTCCGTGCCCACCCTCGCCGCGCAGTTCGACGTCTCGGCTACTCCCGTCCGTGAAGCGATGCTCGAACTGGAGCGCCGCGGGTTCGTCGAAGCCATCAAGAACAAGGGCTTTCGCGTGACCGAGGTCAGCCAGGACGGGCTGCGTCAGATCGTCGAGGTGCGCCAGCTGCTCGAGCCTCCCGCCATGGAGGAGCTTGCGCGTCGTTTCCCCGCCGAGCGCAAGCCCGAGTTCGTCCAGCTCGCCGAGGGGATCGTCGCCGGCGCCGCCGCGGGAGACCTGCGCGCGTATCTCGAAGCCGACCGTGCATTCCACCTGGAGCTGACGGCCATCCTCGGAAACGACCTGCTCGTCGAAACGATCGCCGAACTGCGGTCGCGTACACGCCTGGTCGGTCTGTCCACGCTGTTGGAGTCACGCCAACTCGACGAGTCGGCGGCCGAGCACTTCGAATTGCTGACGCTGCTCGAGGCGGGCGACGCGAAGGGTGCGCGCCAGCTCATGCGACGGCACATCCACCACACCCTCGGCTGGTGGTCCGGGCAACCCGAATAGGCCGAACGGCCGCATTCCGCGGTCGTCAGCCGGTCGGGGGAACGCTCTTCACGAGGATCTCCTCGACCGCGCCGTCGAGGTCTTCCACAACGCCCCGCCAGCCGCGCAGCAGGGTGCCTTCGGCGCCGATCACGACGAGGAACGGCGGCTCGGCGACGGCGTAGGACTTCCACGCGGCGCTGGACGGGTCCCGCGCGATGAGGTGAGCGACGTCGTTGTCTCGCGCGAACGTCGTCATCTGCTCGACATCGCTGCGCTCGGCGACCGAGATGACGGTCACGGCGTCGCCGTACTTCTCCACGACCGAGTTGAGCTCGGCCTGCGCGTCGATGCAGAGTTCGCACCAGCTCTCGGTGAAGGCCAGCAGCACGGGACGATCGCTCCACAGATCCGACAGGGAGAGGACCGTCCCGTCGAGCAGCTCGAACTGCGCGTCGGGAGCCTGAGGGAACGCATCCGTATCGATCGGGTGGTACTCGACGCCTTCGGGAACCGGACCCGGCAGGGTCGATCCCGGCGGGGGAGCCGGCGAGCAGGCGCTCAGGGTGAGCGCGCCGACGAGGATCAGGGGGGCGAAGAGACGTCTCACGGGAGGATAGCCTCCCACACGTCGTCATCCTGGTTCGGCATCATGACGACCTCCGTTCGCTCGCCGGCATCGAGGTAGACCGTGCCGAGGCCGTCGGGGATGGCGGCATCGAGCGTGAACGTGCACGCTGTCGGCTCGGCGATCCCATCGAAGTCGATGTCGATCATCTTGGTGGCGACGCCCTGGGGAAGGGCGCCTTCGGCGAGCACGTCGCCGTCGGCGTCGCGGACGACGAACGAGGCCGTCGCGTGGATGTCCCGGTACGGTCCCGAGCCGTTGCACGGCTCGCCGGCGACCCGCTTCTCGCCGTCTCTGAGAACGAGGCGGGCCGTCTCGACGGAATCCGCCGGGGTGGTGCATCCCGACAGTGCCACCGCCACGACGACCAGCGTCGCGGCGAAGGCGAGGGGAACTCTGCTCACGGGTGCTCCTGGTGTGGCGCGGACGGGTGGTGGCCCGTGACCGATGCGATCACGGGCCACCACGTGCGCTGCTTTATCCGCAGGTGTGTGCGGGGTGGGTGGCGGTCGAGCGGTGGTCTGCTCGTCCGTCGGCGGTGCCGCTGATGTCGACGTCGCCCGCGGCGAGTGTCGCTGTGCGGGTGTTGATCGACACGGATGCGGATGCACCGGGCTGCACCGAGGTGAACGTCTTGCCGCCGTGGTCGCTGGTGATGGCGATGTCGGCGGGGACGGTGTCCTCGTTGCGGACGGTGACCGAGGTGTAGACCTTGCCGGCGAGGCAGCGTGCGGTGACCTGCGCGTCGAGGGCGACCTCGGGGTCGCTCTCGAGCAGGGCCGTGTCGACGGTGCATTCGGCGGTGGCGGTCTTGGACGGGTCGGACTCGCTCGTCGCGGTCAGTGTCACGACGGTGGAGTCGGCTGCGTCACCGGTGGGGTAGACGTAGACGGGCACCGAGGTGAACTGTCCCGTGCGGGCGGCGGCGAGGGTGTTGGCCAGTTCGGCGTTCCATCCTTCACCGTTCGCTGTCGCGGACAGGCGGTAGACGTCGCCGTCGACCTTCGTCGAGACGTCGCTGGGGTGCAGCGCCGCGTCGATCGCCGCCGTGCTGCCGGTGTTGGTCACCGGGAAGGTGCACGTGGCGGCCTTGTGCTGCTCGAACAGCTTCGGGGCGACGTCGGTCGTGCTCACTCCTCGGGCGTGGGGTCCGGCACCGGCGAGGGAGCGCACGGCGAGGGTGTAGCTGAGGACTCCGTCCGCGTCGCGCTGGGTGTCGACGACGTAGAAGTGCAGCCCGTTGGCCTCGTCGACCCATTCCTTCTGCGATCCGGAGTTCTCGCCCGCCTTGAACAGGGCGTCGTTGAGCTGGCGGTGATCGGCGATGGTCGCCATGACCGGCTCGCCGCCGGTGGCCCACTTGCCCGGCTCGGTCGGCTGGTAGTAGTCGACCATCTCGATGTCCTGCGGGTTGGCGTCGATGACCCAGTTGAGGCAGTTGTAGCCGCAGAGGGAGTCCTCGCCGTTGCGGTAACCGAGGTGGCCGCCGCCCTCAGGGTCCTGCGCGTTGCCCCACTTGTTCTTGGCCAGCAGCACGCCGTTGTCGGGGTTGAACGAGTCGAAGCCCATCCGGTCGATGACCTCGAGCGTGTAGTTGTCCCACGAGCCGCCGTCGCACAGCGGGTCGGTGTTCACGTCGCATGCCGGGGTCTTGTCGTCGGCGTGGGGCCATTCCACCCAGATTCCCGAGGTGCCGTCGGCGCCGGGATCGACCGCGCGGGCGGTCACGGTGTCGAGGATCAGGCCGGTGTCGTCCAGCGAGTCGCGCTGGACGCGCACCAGGTTCTCCTCGGGGAGCAGGCCCATGTGGCGCTTGTTGCGGACCATGAGACCGGAGGGGCTCCAGCCGCCCTGGTTCGCCGGGACGACCCATCGCATGTGGTGTCCGCCGGGGCCGTTGAACGAGCCGCGGTCCATCATGTCCCACGGTGCCGAGCCGACACGGTGAAGCGGTGTGGGCGGGTTCTGCAGGTGCGAGAACGGGTTGTTGTTGTTATCGCCGACCTGGAAGAAGAAGTGCCCGATCTCGTGCGTGATCGTGCCCGAGCTCTCCGCCTGGCGGATCGAGGACAGGCCCCACTGCTGGGCGGCCGCGCGCCATGAGGTCCACTCGACGTAACGGGTCGGTGCCCAGTTGTCGAGCTTGCCGTCCTTGTTGAATTCGGCGGGCGGGCCCCACTCGTCGGGGATCGATTCCTTCGTCGGGAACATCATCTGGCCGAACTCCTGCCAGATCGAGGTCTCGTCGTAGCCGGCGTAGGTGCGCAGGATCACGTCGTAGCCGCAGTTGCGCGCGTTGCCGCCGAGCTCGGCGGTCTTCGCGGCGCACCACTGCGCCGGCGTGACGCCGGCTTCGGCTGCCATGCCCGCCTGCCAGGCGGTCACGACGTCGTTGTCCATGCGGCCGTCGCAGGTCTCGCCCTCGGGGCACGCCGTGCCCTGGCCCCACTCGTTGAGGCCGTACTCGAAGAGGTTGCGCGGCATCTCGTAGGGCCCGTAGGCGTCCATGAAGTCGATGCCGTACGTACCGCGGCTCTGCTCCATCCAGTACTCGTGGATCGTGCGGCCCGCGTTGGTCTCACTCGGGATCATGTACTGGTCGCGGTAGAACGCGGGCACGTCATCACGCGGGATCGGATCGATCTGGGGGTTGCCGAACAGATCCGAACCCTTGGGCTGAGTGATGACGAACGGCTGGTCGGGGAAGTCGACCGCGATGAGCGCGACGCTCAGACCGCCCTGCGACGGCGGGACGTCGGGATCGTTCCAGTTGGTGTCGGGGATGTCCTTCCAGTCATCCCACGTCATGTCGTACTGGTTCTGCCAGTTCTGGGCGTCGATCGGCTCGACGGCGAAAGCGTCGTCGGTCGGCCGCTCGGCGGCCATGACCGCCGTGTCGGTGACCGCGAGGCCTGCGATGAGCAATCCGGACACTGCCACGATCGACCATTGACGACCCTTGCGCCGCGGTGCGGGCGGGTGCTGCGTCATTGCGTACCTTCCTCTTCATTGAAGCGTGGGCGCCACAGGGGAGGGGATACACGGTTGGCGCCAAGCAATGTGTAACATATTACTCAGCCGTTCCACCAGCCCATTGACCACGGCCGACGGGTCCGGATCACCCGGTTGCCGGCCACCGCGACACTCGACGGGCGATGACTCCGACGCGGTGCTGCGGGAGGATGAGGGTGTGACCGAGTTCCCCGATGCCGAATACGTCATCCTCTCGAGCCGGCTCATCCCGGACATGGACGGCGGCTACACCCTCGCGACCCTCGCCCGTGCGCGCCAGATGGCGGCAGCGGGAGTGCACGAGGGACGCGGGCCGCTCCTGCTGACGGTCGACCCCGGTTCGGCGCGCGATCACGCCCGGCATCGGGCGGCTTTCGACGGACGCGATCTCATCGTCGCTGCGGAGCGCATGCGCAACCTCTTCGACGAGGCCGCGGAGCCCGGCGGAGGAGCGGCGAGCTGGCTGAGGGAGGCGGTCCGCGCGGGTGCCCGCGACCCCGCGCTGGAGTATCGGACGGTGACCGACGGCGAGGGTCGCGCCGTCGTGAGTCTTCCGGTGAT
The DNA here is from genome assembly GCF_053644215.1 of Microbacterium sp. NPDC055442. Lineage (NCBI taxonomy): Bacteria > Bacillati > Actinomycetota > Actinomycetes > Micrococcales > Microbacteriaceae > Microbacterium > Microbacterium sp. NPDC055442. Next base: position 289,163 of record NZ_JBSHLF010000005.1, read on the forward strand.
ATCGGGCGACCCCGACTGGCACATCAGCACGGCGCCGGTCGTCGTGCACGACGCGAGTGGTGGCGAGGTCGGCGTGCTGGACGGCTTCGGGGCCCTGTACCGCGCGTGGCTCGCGCACGTGGTCGCGAACCTGCGCGCCGCCAGCCCCGCGCGCGCGGTCGTCGTCATCTGCGAGTCGCGGCAGCTCGGCGAGCTGCTCGCAGGGTGGGATGACCCGGACGTGCGCCTGCTGCACACGATCCACACCGTGCACCTCGAGCCTCCGTACACGCCGGACGCTCCGGTCAACGCCCTGTGGGCGAGATGGTTCACCCTCGCCGAGCGGTTCGACGCCGTGCTGTGGCCGACGCACGCGCAGCGTGCGGACGTGGCCGAGCGCTTCGGCGGTTCGGGCGTCCACGTCGTCGTCCCGCACGGCGTGCCGGCCGCGGCATCTGTTCGCCCGGGCAGCGAGCGCGTGCCCGGCCGGGTCATCATGCTCAACCGGCTGGCCGCCGGAAAGCGCGTCGACCACGCCGTGCGGGCATTCCCCCGCGTCGTCGAGCGCGTGCCGGACGCCCATCTCGACGTCTACGGCGACGGCCCGGAGCGCGAGCGGCTGCAGGCGCTCATCGACGAGCTCGGGCTCGTCGCGCACGTCGTGCTGCGCGGGCCTACCGACGACCCAGGGCGTGCGCTGCGCGCAGCATCGGCGTACCTGTCGACATCGGCATACGAGGGCCAGGGCCTCTCGATCGTCGAAGCGCTCGCCGACGGATGCCCGGTCGTCTCCTACGATGCGCCGTACGGTCCCCGCGAGCTGCTCGGGCGAGGTGGGGGCCTGCTCGTTCCCGACGGCGACATCGACGCGCTCGCCGACGCGATCGTGCGGGTCCTCGCCGACCCCGAGCTTCACCATCGCCTCGCCGTCGAGGGCGCGCAGTCCGCCCGCGCCGTCGATCCCGAGCACGCGATGGCAGCCCTCGCCCGAGCCGCTCGCGATGTGCTCTCCGTGCCTTCTCGCCGCGGAGGCGTCGAGTAATCCGGAGATCTGCCCTCTGGGGGAACCCCGGAGCCGTCGACCCCGGGCCGCCATGCTCGGCTTTCGTTGCGTAGCATGTCGGCTTCTCCGGAGTTGTCGACAGCGGGTCAGCGAGACCGGCCCGCCCACGGGTCGTAGTCGGCGATGAGCTGCTCCTGGCCGGGGCGATCGTCCTCGGGCACGTGCTGCAGATTGATCCGCACGCGGTACCACAGCGAGCTCGAACCGCGCATGCCGTCGACGAGCACATCCGCGGGGTGCAGCGCGGCCGCGACGCCGGGGTGCCGCCGCTTCCACTCGTCGAGGGCGTCCAGCGCGTCGGGCTTCGTCCTGGTGCGGGCCACCTCGATGAGCGGCATGGTCGAGCGACGTCGGCCGCTGCCATCGCCGCGCCGCGGCGGCTTCTCGGCCGGGCCGAGCTCTTCGGCCAGTCGCAGCAGCCCGTCGAGGGATCCGACGGCGTCGTCGATGCCGGCGTGCGGGTCGCCGTGCTCCGCGACGCGCTCGGGAACCGTTCGGACCGTGAACTCGCCGGGGCGGCGGTCGCGCACTTCGTCCCACCCGAGCGGCGTCGACACGCGCGCGTCGGGCAGGGGGCGAACCGAGTACGCCGACGCGACGGTGCGGTCCTTCGCGTTCTGGTTGTAGTCGACGAAGACGCTCTCGCCGCGCTCCTCCTTCCACCACCGCGCGGTCGCGAGCCCCGGCGCGCGGTGCTCGACTTCGCGGGCGAGGCTCTCGGCGGCGAGACGCACGTGCGCGTAGTCCCACTCCGGCGCGATGCGCACGAGGATGTGCATGCCGCGCGACCCGCTCGTCTTGGGCCAGCCGGTGAGACCGACGTCGGCGAGGACGTCTCGGGCGACGAACGCGGTGTCGACGATCTGCGACCATCCCACGCCGGGCATGGTCTCCTCGCCGGAGTACGACGACGGCGGGTCGAGGTCGATGCGCAGCTCGTCGGGGTGGTCGAGGTCTTCCGACCGCACAGGGTGCGGATTGAGGTCGATGCAGCCGAGATTGACGACCCACGCGAGGCCTGCCGCATCGCGGATCACTGCCTCTTCGGCCGACCTCCCCGAGGCGTAGTGCAGCACGGCGGTGTCGATGAAGCCGGGGCGGTTCTCGGGGACGCGCTTCTGGAAGAAGGGCTCCTGCTCGATGCCCTTCGGGAACCGCTTGAGCACCATGGGCCGCCCGCCGGCTCCGCGCAGCGCACCCTCGGCGACCGACAGGTAATAGCGGACGAGGTCGAGTTTCGTGAGGCCGACCTCGGGGAAGACGATCTTGTCCGGGCTCGAGATGCGCACGTCGTGTCCGGCGACCTCGATGATCTCTGCGGCGGATGCTGCGGGCGTCATCTTCGTCACGTTAGCGAGGCCCGGCGCCTCCGGCCAGGGGGTGCGAGCGCGGCCGATGCTCAGAACACGAGCAGGCCGCGGACCACGAGCCACACCGTGAACCCGAGTGAGGCGAGGGCCGCGAACGACAGGGCGAGGCGATGGCCGGTCGCCCCCTCGCCCGCACGCCAGGCGCGTACGAGCACGACGATGAGCACGACGGCCGCCGCGAGGCCCACGAACGGCAGGATCACGAGGGGCCACGCCGCCGCGGGCACGCCGAGGTCGAGCGAGAGCGGCTCCACGCGGGTGAACAGGACGAGCAGTGCGATGGCATAGGCGGCGTTCGCGGCGGCGGAGACGGTCGCGGCGAGCACGGCGCCTTCGGGCGCGCGCCCGCGCCGGCGTGCGAGCCAGATGAGTCCGTAGGCGACGCCGTAGCCGACGACCGCGAGCAGCGCGACGAGCAGCAGCATCCCGAGGGCGAGTCGGGCCGGGGCATCCCGCAGGTCGCTCGACAGCCGGTACGCCGCGGGAGCGGGGTGGATGTCGGCTGTCGTGAGGAACCCGATGTCGAGGGGGCGCTGCAGGCACGTCGGGTCGGGCAGCGCGGCGGGGTCCTGCAGGAACAGCGACGTGGCGGCCGCCGCGCACCGGTCGGAGGCGACGGTGAGCGCTCCCGCACCACGCTGCGGCAGGACGACGACGTGGGCGGCAGCGAGTGCCGCCGCCGTCGCCTCGGCCGCGGCGGCCGGCGCCTCAGGATCGAGCCCGCCCGCGAGCAGCAGGGTCGGGATGCCGCTCGTGACGGCGGCGTTCTCGCGCTCGCCGGCGGCGGGCACACCCCACATCTCGCACTCGCGCGCACGCTGCGCCTCGTCGGCGAGGTGATCGAGCAGCGGGTCGACGGCGCGCGCCTCGGCGATCCTCCCGACGTCGTGGAACGCCCATTCCTCGGCGCAGTCCACCGTGAGCGCGAGGCCCTCGCTCTCCGCTCCGAAGCGGACGAGGCCTCGCTCGACGAGCGGCACGATCGCGGCGTCGGAACCCCGGTGCAGCTGGTCGATCACGAAGGGCACGGTGCGCACGGCGCCGGGGCCCGCGAGCGCGGCCAGCAGAGTCGCGAGAAGGTCGACGTCGCTCAGTTCGACGCGCAGCGGCGAGCCCGCCCGCGGATCGTCGACGGTGACACGCAGCGGCGTATCGGCGGCGCGTTCGAGCACCGAACGCAGGCTCTCGTCGAGGTCGGGATAGCGGGCGTGACACGCAGCCTCGGCCGCGCACAGCGTCATCAGCGCGTCGACGGCGGCGATGACACCCGCCGGCTGCGCTTCGAGTCGATTCGCCTGGAGCGGGCGAGCGCCGTCCAGCACGACGGCACGCAGCCCGTCGGGGTGATCGCGCATCACCGTGAGGGCGAGCCGGGTTCCCTCGCCGACGCCGTGGAGATCCCACGTGTCGTAGCCGAGAGCGGTGCGCAGATCGGCGAGGTCTGCGGCGCTCGCCGCGGTCGTGTATGCGGAGAGGTCGACGCCGTCCTCGACGAGCCGATCGCGACACCGCTGGAGCTGGCGCAGGCGTCGCTCGTCGGCGGGACCATCCGCAAGAAGCGCGCCATCCTCGACGAAGTGCTCGAGATCGAGTTCGGGGCAGTCGAGCGTCGGCTCGGCGTGCACCTGGCCCCGCTGCTCGACGAGGATGACATCGCCCATGGCCCACTGCACGTCGACGAAGTCCGACAGCGACGACAGCGCCGCGCCGGAGACGATGAGCGGCGTCTCGGCCGATGCGTGCGGCGTCGGCACGATCGCGACCGCGAGGCGCAGCATCCGTTCCGGATCGGCGTCGGCGCTGCGGCGCTCGGGCACGGTCAGATAGCCGCAGCGCACTCGGTCGCGATGTGCGGCCGGAACGTTCACGGGGCAGGGCGCGGCTTCGTACGTCGCCGCGGTCTGCGGGGCCGCGACCGCGACATCGGGCACGAGTGCGGCGGGGGACGCCAGGAGGGCGCACAGCAGCACGCCGAATGCCGCGCGCATCCGACCGAACGGATGCCGCGGCGCACTCATGCCGTCACTATAAGGGGGCCCGGCTCGAAACGAGGTGCGCGGGCGGCTGGAGAACGAGCGGAGGGGCCGCCCGATGGGCGACCCCTCCGTACAGAGAAGCGGGTATGGATCCGCGTCTAGTTGCTGCCGCGCACGATCGCGATGATGCGCAGGATCTCGACGTACAGCCAGACGACCGTGACCATGATGCCGAAGGCGCCGAGCCAGCCGAACTTGCGGGGGGCGCCGTTGCGCACGCCGCGCTGGATCGAGTCGAAGTCGAGCACGAGCGAGTACGCCGCCATGATCACGACGAACACGCCGATGATGACACCCCACGGAATGCCGAACGGCCCTTCCATGCTGCGCAGGCCGAAGGCTCCGCCGGCGATCGGGGCGTTGAAGACCATGAGGCCGAGGTTGAGCAGCGAGAAGACGAGGTAGCCCAGCATCGCGATCATGAAGATCTTCGTCGCGCGCTTGGAGGCGCGGACCTTGCCGCTCGCGAAGAGGGCCAGCGTGACGCCGACGACCGACAGGGTGCCGAGGGTCGCCTGCAGGACGATGCCTTCGAACATCATCTCGAAGTATGCGGAGATCCCACCGACGAACAGGCCCTGGAAGGCCGCGTAGGCGACGATGAGGGGCGGGCGGATCTTCTTGCGCGACGTGAAGATGACGACCATCGCGAGGACGAAGCCGCCCAGCGCGCCGATGAGCCACGGAGCGATCGAGGGTGCCGGGTTGGTCGCCGTCACGGGCGCCATCGTCCAGACCCAGCCGACCACGGCGGTGACGAGCAGCACGCCGAAGAGGCCGACCGTCTTCCAGATGGTGTCCTCATACGACATGCGGTCGGTTTCGAGGGCTCCCGCGGCGGGGGCGGCGTACATGCCCTCGAGCTGAGCCTGGGTCGCAGCGTTCACGCCGGCCTGCTGGGCCGAAGAGAGGTTCGCGGCCTGGCGACCGCCGGGATACGTGCGCACCGCCCGCTCATCCTGGAAGGCCGGATTGTTGAAGGCGGGGTTGTTGAGGGCCATTGCTCTCACACTCCAAAGTCATGGGTTGCAACATCGTGCTGTCGATCCACGATATCGGACGGATGCTGCGCTTCGATCGATCCACCCTGTGAGACGGCCAAGAGGCGGCGAGTAGCCTGGAGCCGTGCCGCGCCGTCTTCCGCTCGTCATCGGCCATCGCGGTGCGCCGGGATACCGCCCCGAGCATTCGCGCTCTTCATACGACCTCGCTCTCGCGATGGGCGTCGACGCCGTCGAACCCGACGTCGTCGTGTCGCGCGACGGCGTGCTGGTCGTGCGGCACGAGAACGAGATCTCGACGACGACGGACGTCGCCGATCGGCCGGAGTTCGCCGATCGCCGCACGTCGAAGACGATCGACGGCGTCGAGCTCACGGGATGGTTCACCGAGGACTTCACGTGGGGGGAGCTCACGACGCTGCGGTGCCGCGAGCGGCTGCCCGACCTGCGTCCCTCGAGTGCGACGTTCGACGGCGGGCAGCCCGTGCTGCGGCTGCGTGACGTCCTCGACCTCGTGAGTGCCGGGTCGCTCGAGCAGGGCCGCGAGATCGGCGTGGTGCTCGAGATCAAGCATGCGACCTACTTCGCCTCGCTCGGGTGGGATGTCGCGGCCCTCGTCGCGAGCGAGCTCGCCGAAGCGGGCTGGGCGAGCGGCGACCTGCCGCTCACGATCGAGTCGTTCGAGTCGACCGTGCTCGTGGGACTGCGCGAGCGCGGCATCCCCGCGACCTACATCTATCTTCTCGAGGCGTCGGGCCGGCCCGCCGATCTCGTCGCAGCGCACGGCCGCGCCGCACCGACCTATCGGCAGACCGCCGCTCCGGACGGACTCGACGGGCTCGTCGGCGTCGTCGACGGCATCAGCGTGGACAAGCGCATGATCCTCGTGCCCGACAAGCTCGGACGCCTGACCGGTCCCTCTCGCGTCGTCTCGGATGCGCACGATCGCGGCCTGCGCGTCTACACGTGGACATGCCGCCCTGAGAACGCCTTTCTCATCGGCCAGTTCCGTTCCGGTCGTGTCCGGTCCGCGTTCGGCGACTGGATGGGTGAGTGGAAAGTGATCCGGGATGCCGGTGTCGACGGCGTCTTCGTGGACCATCCCGATCTCGGCGTCGGGTTCTTCCGCGACAACGCATCGACCGTACGGCCCCGTGACTGACCACGGGCGCGGGAACGCGCGGCCGCGGCTGATCCTGCTCGTCTTCGCGGGTGGCGTCATCGGCACGGCCGCACGCGAGGCCATCGTCCTCGCGCTTCCGGGCGGCGGCGTCCCGTGGGGCATCCTCCTGGTGAACCTGGTCGGCTCCTTCGCCCTCGGCTTCCTCGTGGCGGCGCTGGGAGCAGGGGAGACCGCCGCGCGGCGCGATGTGCGCCTGTTCGCGGGCACGGGTGCGATCGGCGGCTTCACGACGTACAGCGCGCTCGCGACCGACACCGTGGTGCTGCTGGAGACGCAGCCGTCCGTGGCGCTCGCGTACGCGCTTGGCAGCGTCGCTGCGGGTCTGGCTTGTGCCGCCGCGGGTCTCGCGCTCGCGGGGCGCCTGTTCCCGACGCGTCGGCCGCCGAAGGATGCTGCAGCATGACCCCTGGACTGTTCCTGCTCGTGGCGGTCGGCGGCGGGCTCGGCGCGGCGCTGCGGTTCGTCGTCGACGGCCTCGTCATGCGTCGAGCGAGCGGACGGTTCCCGTGGGGGATCCTCGTCGTCAATACGAGCGGATCCCTGCTGCTCGGCCTGGCAACCGGGCTCGCGGACTCGTCGGTGCTCGCCGCACCGTGGCTGTTCGTCCTCGGTGCCGGGGTACTCGGCGGCTACACGACGTTCAGTACGGCGATGCTCGACACGGTCGTCCTGCTGCAGCGGCGGGCCGCGCGCGGCGCTGTCCTCAACGCCGTCGGGATGCTCGCGATCACCGGCACGGCCGCGTTCGTGGGCCTCGTCCTGGGCCGATCGGTCTGACGGGTCGGGCGAGCGGGCCGTCAGGCGGGCTCCGGGTCGAAGAGATGGGCGCGCTGCGCATTCGCGATCGCCTCCGAGCGGTTCGCGGCCCGGAGCTTGCGATAGAGCAGGCGCAGCTGCGTGCGAATCGTGTTGTGCGACACCCCGCGCGTCTCGGCGATCTCGGCGTTGCCGAGCCCGCGCCGCAGCAGCACGAGAATCTCCCGCTCGACCGGCGTCAAGGCCGGCACCGCATCGTCGAGCGTCGGGCGCCGGTCATGGGATGCGGCATCCAGCACGGCGGCCACGCCGTCGGAGACGTTCCCGTCGGCGGCCTGCACCACGACGGCGAACACCTCCGCAGGAAGGAAGCGCAGGGCGAATCGGAACAGTCGCGGCGCGGGGTGGACACTCCACAGCGTGTCGAGCCGTGCCGCGGCCGCCTCGTGCAGTCCCCGGCATGCGAGGGCGGCGGCGCTCAGGACGCCCCCCGTGACGATGAGCCGCGGGAATGCCGTCGTGGCGGTGGCGGCCTCGAGCAGCGCCAGCGCGGTCTCCGGCGCGGCGCAGTACAGCTCGATGAGGGCTTCCGCGGTCAGGGTGAACCAATCGGGATGCGGTGCACCGGCGACGAGGGCGCGAGCCTCGTCAGCGCGGCCCGCACCGAGATGCGCGACGGTCGCCGCGAACGCGATGAACGTGCTGGGTCTGGCGTCATCCCAGAATGATGTGCTCAGCGACACCGTGGCCACGACGAACGAGTGATCCACCTGACCGGGGGTGACCAGTGCGCGGGAGAGAAGCAGGAGCGCATCCGCGGCGGAGCGCGTGGGCGCAGGCCGTACCCGCGCGGCCAGCGGTCGCACCCGCTCTATCGCGTCACGATCGTCGCCCTCCTCGATGAGCACGAGCGGCGCGGCATGACTGAACTCGAGCCCGTCAGGACGGGCACCGCCGGGGTCGCACGATCGGGTTCCGGCGAAGTCTTCTTCGGTCATCGCGGTCAACCGGTCGATCTGCGTCACCGTGTCGGCGGGATCGCCGTATTCCCGCATGACGCCGATGAAGCCGAACGCGAGGTCGTGGCGGTCCGTCTGCACGGCGGCCCAGAACGCGAGGAAGAGATCCGCTGCGACGCGCTGTGCCACGCCGGGGTCCTGGTCGGCGCGCCGACGGACACGCGAATCCTCCGTGGCATCCAGCATCCCGGCCACGCGCTCGAGATGCTGGATGGCGACCGAACGTCGCCCGGCGTAGGCGGCCGCCATGGCCCGCCGGCAGTCGAGCCGGAACCGGGGAAACGCGTCCATGTCGTGGGGAGGGACGAACGCGTCGAGGCAGGTCGCGGCATCCCGGATCGTCTGCGGGTTGGCCCCGATCGTGCGGATCCGCAGCTCACCGGCGAGCAGCAGCAGGCTCGGGTGGCCGTCGAGATCGCGCGACGCGGCCAGCAGCGCATCCTGCGTCTCGGCGTTCGTGAACACGAGGAAGCGGCGGTGCTGATCGAACACGAGATCGTCGGCCTCGGCGAGGCGTCCCAGCTGCAACAGGTAGAAGAGCTGTGCGGTGATGCGCCCGTCCTCGCGCGTCCGCCGCAGGGCGAGCTCCCACTGACGTCGGCGCTCGTGAGGGTCGATCTGCTCGTCGAGCACGCGCCAGGATCCCGTCGTCCACACGAAATCGCGCTGCCCCGTCTCGTCATCGATGTCGAATTCGCCGAGCGGAATGGCCTCCAGCCGATCGATCTGCGCCGAGTCGGAACGCGCATCTCGATCGTCGACGCTCCCGGCCAGCAGCTGAGGTGAGAATCTGCGGAACCCCGATCCTCTGCGCAGCAGTCCCGCGAACGAGCTCTCCGCTATCGCCGTCCGCGCGGCGAGGTGCTCGAGGAGCGTGCGCTCGAACGTGAAGGCGAGGCTCGCCCAGACGCCCTCTCCGCGTCGGCGGCGCAGGCGCGCGAGCTGCTGCCGCACGAGTACGGGCACCCCTCGAAGTCGCATGACGAGCTCATCGCGGATCTCGGAAGCGAGCGGAACGCCGGAGGCCTCGACCAGTGCCGCCACCTCGTGCTCCGTGAAGCGGAGGTCGCGCTCATCCAGCACGCGCGCGTCGATCCCGGCGATGACCTCGGGTTCCGGGGTGTCGAGCGTGGACAGCACGATGCGCGTCCGCGGACCCGCTGCCGCGACGATCCTGTCCCACAGCGCGTCGTCCCGCCCCGTCACGACGTCGTCGAGGAAGATCACGACGGGCGACGAAGCGGGCATCAGGAGTGCGGCCGCTGCGGCCTCGCGGCCGTCCGGCCAGAACATGCGCGGGGGGTCGCCGCGACGAACGAGGTGCTCGTCGCAGGCGCGCATCCATTCCGTGCGCCCCCAGCCCGGCAGCGCCGCGAGCACCGTCAGCGAGGGCAGGCGCTCCCACAGCTCGTGGAAGCGCGACCGATCCAGGCGTCTCCAGATCGCGTCGCGTTCGGCATCCTTGGGCACGGGTCCTCGATCTCGTCGGCGTCCGTCGTCACAGCTCGCTCTCTGCGGGCAGAGCGCTCCTCCGTCGATATTCTGTCGGAGTCTCGCCCGTGATCCGCAGGAGCTGCGCACGAAGGCGCGAAGGGCTCGCGAAGCCCGCACGGAACGCGATGTCGCTGATGCTGAGATCAGGGTGCGCGGCGAGAAGCTTCTGCGCCGTGTGCACGCGCCGCAGCGCGAGCATCGCGGCGACTCCGCTGTCGGCGTATCGGTAGAGCTGGCGCCGGCTGACGTGCAGCTCGTGCGCGAGCTGCACGACGTCGAGGCGAGGGTCGGTGTGCCGTGCGTCGACGACCGCGGCGAGCCGTGCGCGGAAGGTCGCCTCGTGGGACGTCGCCGCGGCGGTGCGGGGATGTTCCTGCAGGATGCCGCGCAGCAGACTGACGAGCGCATCGTCGAGCGAACGCGAGCTCGCCGCCTCGCCGCTCGGAAGATCCCGGGCGAGGCTTTCGAGCAGAGCACGGGATGCGCGCACGAGCGCGGTCTCCGAGAGCTGCGTCACGGGAGCCAGTGATGATCCGGTGACGCAGACGAGCGGAACCGCCAGCGCCACGATGTGAGCGCGGGGCGGCGCGGGGATGCGTGGGGTGAGACTCGTCAGGAGCATCGCCGTGACGGCGTCGGCGTGCGGGCCGCGGCTCGTGCGCACGTGCGTGAGCAGGGCGTAGGGACGCCGTGCGGTGAGAGGCGTCGCCGCGCGTTCGACGGCGGCGACGGCGCCGGAGACGATCAGACAGTCCGCGAGTTGCGAGATCCGTGCGGTCACCCTCACCCTCTGATCAGCCTTCCTTCGATCGCGACGGCGCCAGCGTATGAGGCCTCTCTCGAGGATCGAGCGTCGAGGCCGGGTTATCACCCCGGGCAATCACCCCCCCTGGCGTCCGCACGCCGATCGTGTGCGTGCGCGGCAGCGCGTCGCCGGGCATCGACTGTTCCGTGCCCAGTTGCTGGTCGGAGTTGAGACAAGAACCTGGTCCCGCCCGGATACTCGGTATCTTCACAGGTGAAAGTGCTGCCGACTCCCGAGGGAGTCAACGCCGATGAACGGGAGATCACCATGACCGACGACACGCCGCAGCCGATCCGCCCCACCGATGGCAAGGGCTGGCTCGACCTCGGACCGCGCGACATCTGGCGCGATCGCGAAAACCCCGACATCCTCGTGTCGCCGCCCACCGACGGCGGAACCGTGATGAACATGAGGTACAGCTTCTCGGACTCCCACCAGCGGCTTCAGCCCGGCGGGTGGGCGCGCGAGGTCACGAACCGCGACCTCCCCTCGTCACAGGATGTCGCCGGCGTCAACATGGCTCTCGAGCCGGGCGCCTACCGCGAACTGCACTGGCACAAAGAGGCGGAGTGGGGCCTCATGCTCGTCGGCAACGCTCGCGTCACGTCGGTCGACGAGAAGGGCCGGTACTTCATCGACGACATCGTCGCCGGTGACCTCTGGAACTTCGAGGCTGGCCTGCCGCACTCGATCCAGGGTCTCGACCAGGGTTGCGAGTTCCTGCTCGTCTTCAGCGAGCCGGACTTCTCCGAGAACAACACCTTCCTCCTGTCGGACTGGTTCATGCACACGCCGCAGGACGTCGTCGCGGCGAACTTCCGCAAGACCGAGGGCGAGATCTCGCAGTTCCCGAAGGAAGAGCTCTACATCTTCAAGGCCGACGTCCCCGGCCCCATCGCCGACGTCGAGCGTGCCACTCCGGCAGGCAAGGTGCCGTCGCCGTTCACCTTCCACATGAAGGATGCCGAGGTGATCGAGTCCGAGGCCGGCCGTGTGCGGATCGTCGACGTCAACAACTTCCCCGCGGCCAAGACGATCTCGGCCGCCTTCGTCGAGGTCGAACCGGGCGGCATGCGCGAGCTGCACTGGCACCCGAAGGCCGCGGAGTGGCAGTACTACATCCAGGGCAAGGCGAAGATGACCGTGTTCCTCTCGGGAGGCGTCGCGCGCACGTTCGACTTCCAGGCCGGCGATGTCGGGGTCGTTCCGCTCGTCGCGGGACACTACGTGCAGAACACCGGCGACGAGCCGCTCATCTTCGTCGAGGTCTTCAAGCACCCGGAGTACTCCGACATCTCGGCGCGCAAGTGGCTGGCATCCAACCCCGTGCACATCGTCGCGGACCACCTGCTGTCGACGGACGTCTTCGTCGAGTCGCTGCCCACGGACGACACCCCGGCACCGGTGATCTGGTACGACCAGTCGAAGATCCAGAAGTAGTCGTCATGGCCCGCATCCTTGTCGTCTATTCGAGTCTTTTCGGAGCGAACGCGGAGCTGGCAGGCCTCACCGACTCCGCCCTCGGCGCGCTCGGCGCCGAGGTGCGGGTCCGGCACGTGCGGGAGGTCGCGCTGTCGCGCGACGTCCAGCCCGCCGCCGCTGAAGGAGACATCGCATCGGCCGACGACCTCGCGTGGGCCGACGGCTTCGTCGTCAGCTCACAAGCCCACACGGGCCTCTTGTCCGCATCGATCAAGGCGTTCATCGATGAGAATCACGACGCCGCCGTGGCCGGCGCGTTCGTGAACAAGACCTTCACGGCGATGGCGACGTCGAACTTCGCGCACGCGGGACAGGAACGCGTCGTCGACGACCTCAACGCCGTCGGCGCCGCCTGGGGCTGCATCCTCGTGCCCCCGAGCACCGCGAACGACACGATCAACAAGCTCGACGGCAACCCGTACGGGCTCAGCTTCGTGCTCGCGCACGGCAAGATCCCCGACGTCGACACGGCGAAAGAGGTCCTCGCCGAGCATCTCGGACGATTCGTCGCCGTCACCGACGCCGTGGCGCCGCTGCGTGCCGGCGCCGCCGCCCCCGCGGCCGGGAACCGACCGCCCACTGCTGCAGACGCCCTCGGCTGAGCCCGAGGCGAAAGGAGACACCATGTCAAGCTCTGCACCGACCGGAGTCCAGGTCATCCAGGAGCATCCCGAGAAGATCCGCTTTCCCCTCATGGAGATGCCGTTCGTCGGCTTCCTCCTCGCCTTCATCGCCGGAACACTGAACGCCTGGACCCTCGCCAACGCGTCGACGTTCTCCACTGTCCAGTCGGGCAACGTGCTCTCCAGCGGGTACTGGCTCATCCAGGGAGACTGGGAGAAGTTCCAGTTCCCGTTCATCTCGGTCATCGCCTTCGGGGTGGGGTCCGCGCTCGCGGGCATCCTGATGACGGCGTTCCTGCGCAGCGGGCGCACCTTCACCGTGGGCATCCTCACCGTCCAGGTCGTCCTTCTGATCGTGCTGGGGATCTTCGCACTGGTCGTCGTCGGCTCGTCGCCGGTGCCGTGGGACAGCGGACTGGACCTCGGCAAGCTCCCGAAGGAGCACGCGCAGTACATCGCGTACGGCATCAGCTTCGTCGCCGGAGCACAGGGCAACGCGTTCCATAAGAACCACGGCATGCTCTATGGAGCCGTCGCGGTCACCTTCGTCGTGCAGATGGCCTTCAACTTCCTCGTGCAGGCCGCCTTCAAGAAGGAAGGCATCAACGGCACGCCGAACCTCAAGTGGGCAGGCATCTTCTTCCTGACGCTCCTCGGGTTCGCGGGTGGCGGTGCGATCGGCTTCCTCGCCGATGCGCTCATAGCCAACGGTGCATCGATCTTCCTCTCGGCGCTCATCGCGGTCCTGATCCTGATCGCGGCGCTCGTCATGAAGCGCAAGAACGTCGACCCGACGCCGGCCGGCAGTTTCGCGTGACCCGTGAGGAGGCGGGCGGGGCGACGAGCCTCCGCCCGCCTCCTCCGCGTCTGCGGGAAAGCCCGCCGGCGACACCAGTGAGGACCGTCCGACGATGATGACGAGAGCAGCGACGACCCGCAGCCCCTACCTCGTCCTGCTCGTCTGCGGTCTGCCGTTCCTCATGATGACCATCGACGGCACGGTCGTGAACGTCGCCCTGCCGACGATCGCTAAGGACCTCGGCGCCTCGCTGCAGTCGCTGCAGTGGATCGTGAGCGCCTACATCCTCGTCATCGCGAGCTTCGTGCTCATGGCGGGAATGCTCGCGGATCGCTTCGGTCGACGCCGGATCCTCGCGATCGGCGTCGCGGTGTTCACGGTCGGATCGTTCCTGTGCGGTCTCGCGCCCGACGAGGGTCTGCTCATCGCCTCGCGCGGCTTCCAAGCGATCGGCGGCGCCATGATCTCGCCTTCCGCGCTCGCGATCGTGACGAACACCTTCACTCAGCCGGCGGCGCGGGCCAAGGCTCTCGGCTGGTGGTCGGTCATCGCCAGCGCCGGCATCGCGATCGGTCCCCTGCTCGGCGGGCTGCTCGTGCAGTCGCTCGGGTGGCGCGCGGTGTTCTGGGTCAACATCATCCCCGGCGTGATCGCCGTCATCGCGCTCCTCGTCTGGGCGCCGGTCTCGCGTGCGGCCAAGACGAAGCCCTTCGACCCGGTGGGACAGATCCTGCTCGTGCTCGTCCTCGGCAGCGTCGTGTTCGTCATCATCGAGCTGTCGACCCTCGGGTGGAGCTCGCCCTTCATCATCGGCGGGTGCGTGATCGGCGTCGTCGCGCTCGTCAGCATGATCGTCGTCGAACGACGCAAGACCGAGGCGCTCATCCCGTTCGAGCTGTTCCGCAGCCGCGCGTTCACGACGTCGATCCTGACGCTCGTGTTCGGTGTGCTGGGCCTGGGCGCCGTCGCGTTCACGTTGAGTCTCTTCTTGCAGAACTACCGCGGGCTCTCCCCGGCAGAGGCCGGGCTGTTCACGCTGCCCATGGCGGTCGGATCGATGATCGCGGCACCCCTGGCGGGACGCGTCGTCGCGGCGGGCCGTGCACGTGCCGTCCTGGTGTTCGCGGCCGTGCTCATCATCGTCGCCGGTGCCGCATTCTGGGTCACGGCCGATGCGGCGATCTGGCTCGTGCTCATTCCGTTCCTCCTCGTGGGCCTCGGCTTCGGAGCGCTCAACGACCCCGTCAACGTGTCCGCCATCTCCGAGCTGCCGAACGAGAAGGCAGGCTTCGCGGCGAGCCTCATCGCGATGGGCCGACAGGTCGGCCAGGTGCTCGGCGTCGCGGTCGCCGGCGCGCTCCTGGCGGCGGGGCTCGGCGCCGACATGAAGGCGCATTTCGCCGAAGCGGCGACGTCGGTGTGGATCCTCCTCATCGTCGTCGGCGTCGTCATCCTCGTGATCAACGTCCTCCCCGCCCGAACCGGGGCACTCCCGCCGGCGCACTCCGTCCCGACCGTGCGGCATGCTCCGCCGCCCGCCGGCTGAAGGGTCAGGCGCATCGTGCACACTCCGACCCCTGCTCGTCCGTGGCGGCCCTCGCTGTGGCTGAGGTCGCTCGCGTCGACCGCGCCGGCCCGCTGGCCCGTGGGTCGATCGATTCGGACGAGCATCTCCGTCGCCGCGCCGCTCATCGTCGCTTCGCTCCTGGGCCACGCGGTGGTCGGGATGTGGATCAGCATGGGGTCGCTGCTGCTGGCGATGGGTGAGCACGCCGACGCGTATCCGTCCCGGTTCCGCCGCATCCTGATCTGCGCCCCCATCGCGTCGGCCTCCTACCTTCTCGGCTGGTTGTCCGGGGCGCCGCCCGTCGTCACGATCCTGGTCATGACGCTCCTCGCGTTCGGCGGCGGGATCCTCAGCGGCTACTCGGGACCGCTCTCGGTCGCGACGATGCAGGGCATGCTCACGGCAGCCATCGCGATCGGCGTCCCCGCGGCCGCACCCTATTGGCCGGCGGCGGTCCTCTTTCTCGCGGGCGCTGCCCTCTATGCGCTGCTGCTCGGCATCGAAGCCCTCTTCAACCGTCATCGGCCCCAGCGCGACGCACTCGCCGCGGTGCTGCGGGCGCTCGCGGATCTGTCGCACACGCGGGCGGAGGGCGGGGACGACGTCGTGGCCGGGCGCGCCCGCACGGTCGCCGCGATCGACACCTACGCGCAGATGGAGATCGCGCTGCGGGGGAGCGCGCAGGGTCCGACCCGCGAATACGCCCGCTCGGCTCTCATCACGCGAGCGGCCGATCAGCTGCTCGCGCGCCTGCTCGCGCACGACGTGGACCGTGCGCTGTGCGCGTCGGCCGCGACGCGGCTCACGACCGCGGCCGACGCGGTGGCGAGCGGACACCGCCCGGCCGCTCGCACGTCACCCGACGGCGCGCTCGTGCGGGTCGGGATGCTCGAGGATGCCATCTGGGGCAAGAGCTCAGCGCCCGCGGACGATGCGCCGCCCGGGCGCCGCGTCTCGGCGCCGAGCCCCGAGCTGCTCATGACGGCTGTGCGGCTCGCGTTGTGCACGGCCCTGGCCTACATCGCCTTCTACCTCGTGCCTCTCGCGCACCCGTACTGGATCGCGCTGACGGTCGCGCTGGTGATGAAACCCGATCTGGGCTCGGTCTTCGCGCGCGGCGTGCTGCGCAGCGCCGGCACCGTCGGAGGCGCCGTCATCGCCATCGGCGTGGGTGCGGTCATCCACGAGCCGCTGCTCCTCGGCGCCGCCGTCGCCGTCCTGGCCGCCGTACTGCCGTGGGCGGCCGCACGCTCGTACGCCCTGCAGGCACTGCTGCTGACGCCGCTCATCATGGTGCTGCTGACGATGATCGCGTCGGGGGAGTCCGTGTCGGACCTCTCGACGGCCCGCATCCTCACGACCGTCATCGGAAGCGCGATCGTCATCGTCTTCGGCTACCTCATCTGGCCCTCCGCCCGGCACGCGCGCATCGCCGCCCCGTTCGCATCGTCGGTCGCCGCGCTCACGCAGTACGCCGGCGACGTCGCAGCCGGAAAGGATGCCGCGACGATCACCGCGGATCGTCGCCGGGCGTACCGGACGCTGTCGGACACCAACGTGAGCGTGCAGCGCACTCTCGCCGAGCCGCCGCCGGCGGGCCGCGAGGCGTGGGCGTGGATCCCCGTCGTGACAGCCGCCGAACGCGTCGCCGACCGGATCACGGATGCTTCGGCCTCGCGTCCGCCGCAGGATGTGTCGGCGGACCTCCCGGCCTTGAAGGCGATCGCGGCGGAGCTCGAGTCCTTCGCTGCCGACGCCGACGTGAAAGAGCGTCCCGTGCGCGTGCCGGCTCCTCCCGCGCACGGCGGGGAATCCGCCGACGCCGTCGTGCGCGAGCTCGCGGACGAAGTGGCCAATCTGCGGCCGATGCTCGAGCGGCGGCATCCGGATCGTGCCGAACACGGCGGCCGCGGCCGCCCATCCCGCTAGCCTCATAAACGTGACAGACACGACCCCTGCACCCGCCACCGGCCTCGAGGTCGGGTTGACCACCTGGTCCTCGCCCAACCCGTTCGGAGAGGCCACGGCATATGTCCTCGTGCATCCGCTCACGCGGGCCGACGACGGCACGCTCGCGGAGGCCGTCACGGGCATGGGGCTCAAGCGGCTCGACGCCGACGGCGACATCCTGCCGATCGGCACCGAGATCCTCTACGCGTCGCTGCGCGCCCTGCGCGTCGAGCTGTGCACCCCGGCGGGTGTGTGGCTCGACCAGCCCGTCACCGACGACTGGACGGCCAATGCCGTCGGCCGTCGATACGTCGTTCTCGTCGTCGGCACGCAACCGCTCGCCGACGACGCCGATGGTGAGGCGCTGAGCGCCTACCTCGCCGACCGCGAGCACATCTACACGGCGCTGGTGAAGATCCGCGTGCGCGTCGAGAACCCCTGACCGACGCTAGAACGCGCCCGTGATGCTGCGGCGCATGATGTAGCGTCCGACGAAGGCCGACCCCGCGACGGCGAACATCATCGGCACGTAGAAGTCGAAGCTCTGACCCGTGAACTCGATCACGATCACGAGCGCGCTGATGGGGGCGTGGATCGCGCTGGCGAGGAACGCCGCGGCACCGACGACGGCGAACGCGGCGATGGGGGTACCGGGCCAGAAGATGTTCCAGATGCCGCCGAGGAGCGCGCCGAGCGAGGCGCCGAAGGCGATCGACGGTGTCAGAGTTCCACCGGCCGTGCCCACACCGTAGGTCGCGAGGGTCACGGCGGCCTTCACCGCGATCGCGAGCGCGAGCACGATGAGCGTCGTGTCGGCGTTGAACGCGGTCGTCGAGAGGGGGCCGCCGTCGCCGAGGATCTCGGGCAGGGGCCACGCGATGAGCCCCACCGCCGCGTAGGTGAGGGGCATGAGCCACAGGATGCGCGCCGTCGTCGGGCGGCGTGCGATGAGCCAGCCGATCCCCCGCGCGAACCAGGCGCCGCCCAGACCGAAGATCGGTCCCGCGAGGATCGCCCAGATGTACAGCTGCGGTGTCACCTCCATGCGCTCGAGCGCGAACAGCGGCGTCTCGGGCACGAGCAGGCCGCCCACCGTCGCCGCGATCGCCGAGGTCGTGACCGCCATGATGACCACCGGTACGCGGAAGCCGAGGTAGACGACCTCGAGGGCGAAGATCGCGCCGCCCAGCGGGATGTCGTAGACCGCGGCGAGGCCCGCGCCCGCGCCGCACGCGACGAGGGCCTTTCGCTCTTCGCTCGAGAGCCCGGACTTCGAGCTGAGCCAGGCGCCCACGAGCGCGCCCATCTGACGCGGGGCGAGCTCGCGGCCCGCCGAGCCGCCGAGTCCCACGACCACCATCTGCAGCAGTCCGTCGGCGATCGTCTTGAAGGTCGGCATCTTCTGCCCCTGCACGGCATCGTCGTCCGAGATGGGCAGGGGCGGCCGGCGCCGCAGCAGGTACCAGCCGATCGCGCCGATGATGCCCGCCGACGTCACCGCCGCGAAGCGACGCCACGGCGGCGTCTGCTCGATCGACTCGAGCAGCGTGCCCGAGCCGGGACTGTGCCCGAACGCGAGGTACGCCGTCGCGTTGAGCACGAGCACGATGGCGATGCCCGCGAGCCCCGCGCCGACGCCGACGGCGATCGTGACGAGGGCGAGCCGCAGCCAGTCTTTGCGGCCCGGCTGGTGCCCCTGCACGCTCATGCTCATCCCGCGCGGGCCGTCAGCACCTGGGCGCCGACGGCGACCGCAGACGCGAGAGCCGATAGCAGGTCGGCCGGAGGCGTCCCCGGAGCGGGCTCGGGTGCCGGATCGGGCAGGATGCTGCGCGCGACGGGCCGTCCGATCAGGGCGGTCAGATCCCGGGCGGTCACGAAGAAGTCCAAGCCGTTGCCCGGACGGTACGAGCGTTCCGCCCGCACGGAGCCGTCGGCTGCGAGAACCTCGATCCGGAACACGAGGATGCGCCGTCGCCCGCCCTCGTAGACCTCCTCGGACTCGTGGCTCCAGTGCCGCATGACCGCCTGGGGCGGCGGGAGGTCCTCGAGGCCGGGCACGCCGACCGTGGCCTCGCTGCGTGCCGAACGCGGTTCGAGCACCG
Source organism: Microbacterium sp. NPDC055442 (assembly GCF_053644215.1). Classification (NCBI taxonomy): domain Bacteria; kingdom Bacillati; phylum Actinomycetota; class Actinomycetes; order Micrococcales; family Microbacteriaceae; genus Microbacterium; species Microbacterium sp. NPDC055442. The sequence continues at coordinate 308,395 of NZ_JBSHLF010000005.1, forward strand.
AGGCGAACTCGGCGCGCGCGACGTCGGGCGCAGCGCCGTCGCCCAGTGCGACATGTACGCGCAGGCGTTGACTCGTGCGGTTGGTCAGCTCGAGCGCCTCGTCGGTGAGACGAACGTGCACGACGTCCGACGCGCGGATGGCGGGCAGATCCGACGCCGGATCCTCGGGCGCCTCTGCGGCCCCGGGGGCGTCGGCGGTCTCGGCGGGCGGTGCGGGCGCGTCGGAGACGACGATGCCGGGCGCGGCCGTCGCCCCCAGACTGAACGCCAACTCGACCATCGAAGACACCTGCTGGGCGACCGCTGCTCCATGCCGCGCGTGCGCGCGGTCGAACACGAGCACGATGTCGGCGTCGGGGTGGTCGGCGATGAGCTGGGCCGCGGCGATGGAGCCGGGCGGCACGGCGGCGACGATAGCCCCGGGTCGCGAGGTGAGGGTGTGCAGGGAGCGTTCGGGCTGTGCGTGCGGGAACTCGCGCCATTCGGGTGCGGCCGCGCGCGCGATGACGCGGCCCGCGATGCCGGAGTGCACCGCCGAGCCCTGTGTGCCGCGTCCGTTGAGGTGCGCGACGCGACGGCGTGACGTCGAGGCGAGGGCCGCGCCGACGTAGAGCTCGTAGGCCGACACCGATTCGGCGGGGGTCACGACGGCGACCGGTCCGGCGAGCGGGGCGGAGGCGGCCGGCAGCACGACGAGGGCGAGGGGGGACTCCGTTGCATCGGCAGCGGCTGCGGAGGCTGCTGCGCCGAGCCGCTCCGCGACGGTGTGCCGGCTCTCGGCGCCGCGTTGCGCGATGGCCGCGATGACGCTCTGCGCTGCGACCGCGTCGAGGGCGGCCGCGTACTCGCGCGCTTCAGCGACGTCGGCAGTCGGGGGCGTGGCATCCGTCGCGTCGAAACCGAGCTCGCGCAGGCGCCGGAGCACCGACTCGTCGGCGTCGGCGGACGCGGTGACGACAGTGGCGATGGCCATGCACGTCAGCCTAGCGACGGCTCTCGCGGGCGAACGGCGCACGCCTCAGTCGGGCACGCATCGGACGGCGCTCGCCGCCCGGCGGCTCATGCGCGGTCACGCACCGACGGGCGCGGCGACAGGGGGCGCGGATGCCGGGAGCTCGACCAGCCGCGATCGATAGAGCTCGGCGAGTGCCACCGGGCCGGCGGCGAACGCGCGCCGCTGCGCGTCCGCGCCCGTTCTGCCCGCCGTGGCCTGGATGATCAGGTCCGCGACGCTCGCACGGTCGATCGGGTCGTGGATATGCGGGATGATGCGGCGATAGAGCCCTCGCAGGACCTGTGGCGCCGGTGCGAGGCGTCCGCTCGACGGGTCGACCAGTGTCGCCTCCGTGCCGTGCCGGGACGCGTGCCAGAGAGCCGCGTCGGTCAGCGTGTGCTCGGCGTCGTCGACGCGCTCCTTCGTCGCGACGTCGGTGAGGGCGCGGATGAGCACGGCGAGGCCGATGCTCGACCACGCGTCGAGCTGCGCGTCGCACACACGCACTTCGAGCGTGGGATAGGCGGTCGGCAGTCGCACGTTCCAGTTGATCGTGGCGGAGTCGCTCGTGGCGCCGATCCCCCGCAGAGCCGAGACGGTCTCGTCGTGGTGCGCGGCGTCGCGGAAGCGCGGCGGAACGCCGTAGGTCGTCCAGCGCCGGCTGTGCACGGCGCGCCAGCTGGCGAAGCCCGTGTCGCGACCGCGCCAGAACGGAGAGTTGGCAGAGAGAGCGAGCAGGACGGGGATCCAGGGCCGCAGGGCGTTGGACGCACGCACGCGATCCTCGCGGTCCGCGATCCCGATGTGCACGTGCAGTCCGTTGATCTGGTGGTCCTGGACGAGCGCGCCGATGTCGGCGCCGATGCGCGCGTAGCGGTCGTCGGGAGTGAGCGCGGCGTCAGCGGCGAGGTCGAAGGGCGTGCCCGACGCGGCCGCCAGGACTCCGGCATCCGTGGCCCAGCCGGCGAGGCGGCGCCGAAAGCCGCAGACGGCGTCGAGGGCATCCGCGGACGTGCGGCAGATCGGCGTGGAGAACTCGACCTGCGACGGGAAGAACTCCTTGTCGACGAGGCCGCCGTCGGTCGCGGCACCCAGATCGCGGATCGCGTCGAGGCCGAGCGGCACCGGACGAAGAGTGATCGGGTCGAGCAGCACGTACTCCTCTTCGATGCCGAACGTCGCGGCCATCGGGGCTCCCCTCGTTCGGCGTCCTTCGGGACAGCGAACACCAGCGGGCCAGGCCGCGCACGAGGCTTGACAGTCACGAGCTGTTGCGACAGTGCTCGGCTCGACTGGGCAGGAAGCGGGAATCCGGGCAGACTGGAGGACGGCCATCGCGCAGTTCACCGGGGAGTCGTCCATGTTCAGAAGAGTCACATCGATCCTGACGATCGCGGCGGTCGCGGTTCTTGCGGCGTTCACTCCCGTCAGCGCCGCGGCGACGATCCTCGTCGACGTGGCGGCGAGCCCCGAGACGATCACGGTCGGGCAGACCTCGACGATCACCGCGACCGACCTCGGCGGCATCGACTCGGTGGTCTTCGAGCTCGATGCGACACCGGGCGGTCTGCTGTCGTCGGGCGGTTCATCCGGTGCGACACTCGAGGTCGCCGCCAGTGGCGGGACCGCGCAGGTCGAGTTCAGCGCGACCGAGCCGGGGACGTTCGAGATCATGGTCGTCGAAGGCGGCACGACTCTGGCTGCGACCGCTGTCGTCGTGTCGGCGCCGATCGAGTCCGGTCCGGGCGCTGCCACGCTCACCGCGACGCCCGAGTCGATCGGTGTCGGAGACAGCGCGACCGTGACCGCCGAGGGCTTGGGCGATCTCGCCGAGGCGACCTTCGGTCTCGACGGGACGCCGGGCGGAATGCTCTCGCACGAGTCGACGACCGCCACCATCGTTCCGGTGCCCGTGGCCGACGGCGGTGCGGTTGCCGAGTTCACCGCGACGGAGCCCGGGATCTTCACGATCACGGTGGCGGACGGTGAGACGGTGCTCGCGATGACCACCGTGACCGTCGACGAGGCCCTCACGACGCCGTCGAGCACACCCAGCGCTTCGCCCACGTCGACGGACACCGAGGCGGATGCCTCCGGGTTCCCCTGGATCCTCGTGGGCATCGCAGCGCTCGTCGTGATCGCCGGAGTGGTCGTCGCGATCGTCCTGGTGCGCCGGCGAAAGACCGCCTGATCACCCTTTACACGCCAGAGAGCGACGTGTCGACCCCTGGATCGGGGGAGGATGACTGCCTAACGTGACCCGTACCGGCCCGCGACGGTTACGTCGCACGGTGCCCCCAGCACCGATGCCCGTCCCCAGCGGGCGCGCGACGGCTCCGGGCCGGTACAGGTCGTCCCGGACGATCAGCGCCAACTGACTCGTCCGGGACGTCCGCCGTAAGGCGGGAAGTTCAGTGACCCCCAGTCCCCAGGACTCCCCATGAGACGAGGCGAAAGGCAGATCCGCCAAGATCCCCCAGTGCCTTCTTCCCCGTCTGAGAAAAAGCTAACGTGTCCGCCACAAGGGGGACAAGCGGATCTGAGAGTCTTTGGCAATTCCTGAGGTTCGGGCGTTGTGCACCGTTCTTCCCTGAGGATGCGGGTGGTCGTACGGTCCGGAACGACTCCCGTTGACGGGGCCTACCGGACAGGCGTCATGACGTCCAGACTCGGGTCAGGTCTTTCGTCGACCGAACCCCAGCCGTCGTTCTCAGGAAAGGACCGGGACTCGTGGAAAGAGTGCGGGGGACGACCGGACGCACATCGCCACGGCATCGGTGGGTCGCCGCCCTCTTCGCGGCTCTGCTCACCATGATGGGCGGTGTCGTCGCGCTGATCGAGGTGCGCCTGATCGGCGACCTGATCGAGCAAGACGGTCTCGAGGCGTTCTACCACCAGCCGGTCGACGCGCTCGACGGAGATCCGGGCTCGCTCGTGAGAAGCGAGCCGCTGTTGGGGGTGCCCCTGGATGCGCGGGCGTGGCGCGTGATGTACCGCTCGACCGATCTGAACGGAGACCCCGTCATCGCGACGGGGGTCGTCGTCACGCCGCTGGGTCCCGCGCCGGCCGGTGGACGGACGGTCGTGTCGTGGGGGCATCCGACGACGGGGTCTGCGCGATCCTGCGCTCCCTCGCTCGGGGTGGACCCGTACATCGGCGTCGAGGGGATGCGGGTTCTGCTGGATCGCGGATACACCGTGGTCGCGACCGACTACACGGGGATGGGCGCGGACGGTCCCGACTCGTACCTCATCGGCGTGACCGAGGGGCATAGCGTCCTGGATGCGGTGCGAGCCGCGCAGGCGATCCCCGCCGCCCAGGCCGGCTCGGACGTCGTGCTGTGGGGTCACTCTCAGGGCAGGCAAGCCGTGCTGTTCGCCGCCGAACTCGCCGCGGACTATGCGCCGGAGCTCACCGTGCGTGCCGTCGCCGCTGCCGCTCCTGCCGCAGACCTCACGGCGCTCATGAAGACGCACCTCGACGATGTGTCCGGCGTCACCATCGGGTCGTACGCGTTCTCGGCCTTCGCCGAGATCTACGCCGACCGCGGAGCGGAACTCGGCGACATCCTCACGCCGGAGGCCCTGGCGATCCAGCCGCAGATGAACGACCTGTGCTTGCTCAGCCACATCTCCGAGTTGCACGAGATCGCCGGTCCCGTCGTCGGCAACTTCGTCTCGGCCGATCCCACCACCGTCGAACCGTGGGCGACGCTGCTCGAGGAGAACTCAGTCGGAGCATCCGCGTTCTCGGCGCCGCTGCTCGTGGTTCAGGGGCTCGAGGATGAGCTGGTGCGACCCGCCGACACGGAAGGCTACGTCGCGCATGCCGAATCGCTCGGCATGGACGTCACCTACCGCACGATCTCGATCGCCACACACGGCACCATCGCCTACCTCGGTCTCATCGAGCTCGTGACGTTCCTCGACGGGGTCGGCGTGTGAGGCGGGACGGATCGTCGAGCCTGCGCGCACATGGGGTCGGATGCTGCTGAGCGGTGCGCGCCGTCGGCACAGGCCTCGACGCGGCATTCACGCTCGCCGACGGCGGCGTCATATCCGGCGCCGGTCGTTGCGTCGTTGCGACGTGCTCAGGCGTCCGGGGTGAGTCGGTCGCGCACTCGCGTTCGGTCGAGCGCTGGCGTTCAGTCGAAGAGGAATCGGTCGTCGCCGGTCCTCCCGGATCGTCGCGGTCGTCACCGATCGTCACCCATCGTCGCGTCGTTGCGACGCGGTTCAGACGTCCGAGGTGAGTCGGTCGAGGAGTGTTGTGGGTGAGGATGTGACGGGTCGCCATTTCAGGTGGGGGTCCCACCAGGCGGGTCCGCGGATTTCGGGGACGCCGCGTCTCATCCGGATGTGCCATCCGCTGGTGTCGAGGGTGCGGTGGTGCCACCAGCACAGGGGCACCCCGTTGCTGGTGTGTGTGGGTCCGCCCTGGGCGTGTTCGACGACATGGTGCAGTTCGCACCATTCGAAGGGGACGTGGCATCCGGGGATGATGCAGCCCCCGTCGCGGAGCCCGATCGCGCGGCGTTGGCGGCGGTTGAACACGCGTTCCTGGGTGTGGATCGACACGATCCGGTCGTTCTCGCCGAGCACGACCCGCTGCACCGCCCCGGAACAGGCGATGTGCCGGGCGACGGACAGGGATACCGGGTCGTTCAGGCCGCTGAGGAACGCGGCACCCTGCCCGGTGGCGAGGTCCTTTTCCCGCACGGACACCACGAGCGTGGGTGCGGCACCACCCAGGGTGGGAAGGGCAGCGGACTCGGCGGCGGTGGTCAGCATGATCGCCAACGCGTCGTGCTGCTTCTGCGTGCGGGTGCGGTCATCGGCGGTGCCCGGCAACGGTTCGTCACGATCACCGTCGTCGTGGCCGTCGAACCGTGGCCCGGTGACCGGCACCCCGTTCACTTTCGGGTTCAGCAGGGCATCGAACCCGCGCTGCAACTGCGCGAGCCTGTCAAATGGTCTGTGTAAGGGGTGAGGCTTCACCCTGAAGGAGACACTGATGACTATGAATGCTGTTAGCCCGGAGCGCGAGGAACGT
>NZ_JBSHLF010000006.1:0-162596 GCF_053644215.1 Microbacterium sp. NPDC055442
TTCCTGGATCAAGACGGTACCGAACCCGGCCAGGCGCGGGCGATGCGCAAACGCGGGCTGACCCTCGGGGTCAGCCGTGACGGGCTCGTCCCGGTGCGGGGGAACCTGCTCCCCGAGGTGGCCGCGCAGTTGCAGCGCGGGTTCGATGCCCTGCTGAACCCGAAAGTGAACGGGGTGCCGGTCACCGGGCCACGGTTCGACGGCCACGACGAGGATGATCGTGACGAACCGTTGCCGGGCACCGCCGATGACCGCACCCGCACGCAGAAGCAGCACGACGCGTTGGCGATCATGCTGACCGCCGCCGCCGAATCCGCCGCCCTTCCCACCCTGGGTGGTGCCGCCCCCACGCTCGTGGTGTCCGTGCGGGAAAAGGACCTCGCCACCGGGCGGGGTGCCGCGTTCCTCAGCGGCCTGAACGACCCGGTATCCCTGTCCGTCGCCCGGCACATCGCGTGTTCCGGGGCGGTGCAGCGGGTCGTGCTCGGCGTCAACGACCGGATCGTGTCGATCCACACCCAGGAACGCGTGTTCAACCGCCGCCAACGCCGCGCGATCGGGCTCCGCGACGGGGGCTGCGTCATCCCCGGATGCCACGTCCCCTTCGAATGGTGCGAACTGCACCATGTCGTCGAGCACGCCCAGGGCGGGCCCACACACACCAGCAACGGGGTGCCCCTGTGCTGGTGGCACCACCGCACCCTCGACACCAGCGGATGGCACATCCGGATGAGACGCGGCGTCCCCGAAATCCGCGGACCCGCCTGGTGGGACCCCCACCTGAAATGGCGACCCGTCACATCCTCACCCACAAGACTCCTCGACAGGCTATCGACGAACAGCTGAACCGTGCCCGCTGGGCGGAACTGCGCCGATCAGGACCGGCGCGGCGCGCTCGATAACCCTCGATAACCCTCGGTGACGGTGACGGTGACGGTGACGGTGGCGGTGGCGGTGGCGGTGTCCTCGTGCTCGTGTTCGCCGTTGTCGGCATCCTCGTGCACGTCCTCAGCTTTCGTTCGCGTCTTCGTCGGCGTCCTTCTTTGGCCTTCCTCGGCCTCCGCGTGACCGTCCTCGTTTTCGTTCGCGTCTTCGCCGACGTCCTCGTCTTGGGTCTTCCCCGGCCTCTCGTGCGCGAGCTCGTCCGCATCCCGTCCCGTCCCGTCCCTGCCCCAGTCCTCGCCACATTCCGGTCCGGTGCGCGCGGGTCACGCTGCTCGACCCCGCTCTTCCAGGGGCGCCTCAGACAAATTCGTCACAGCGCTTCGGCGAGCGCAAGCGGCCGACTTCAGCGTTCGATCCCGCCTGCCACGCGCGTGAACCCGCGATCTCGGCACCCGTTTCTGTCTTTCCGTCGGCGTTGGGCGTTGACAGCGGGCGGCGACGGCCAATAGCTTTGCCTGACTCGGCTCCAGCTGCAGGAGACCGAGGGTGCTTCTGGGGATGCACCGAAGCAGCGCTTGTCGAACGCTCAAAGGAGAGACGATGTCGATGATTTCACGATGGCGCCGGACGATGATGGTGGGGGCGATCGGCGCCGCGAGCTGCGCGCTGCTGCTCACCGGCACGGCCGCGGCGACGGCGGCTCCATCTCACGTGGTCGTGGCCCAGATCGCCGCGCAGGACCTCGTGAGCGTCGAGCTGACACCGCGGATCCTCGCGGGCAGCGTGTTCCTGTCGATCTCGGCCACGAATAACTCATCGGCGCCCGTCGACATCGCCATCTCGACCGTCTACGGCGGCCAGACCTTCACTGCTGTGGCACCCGGCCGGACCGTGGCGACGTCGGTCAACACGCGCCTGGCGACCATTCCGTCCGGGGTCGCCACGATCACCGCGACGAGTGGAACCACCACCGAGACGACGACCGTGCCGTACGGCGGCTACCCCATCGAGGTCGTGCCGCGCACGCTCGCCGGCCGCGTGCACCTGTCGGTGACGGCGACGAACCCGCTCGCCGTGCCCGCCGACGTCGTCGTCACGACGGCATACGGGGGCAAGACCTTCCGCGGCGTCGCGCCCGGCGCCTCCGTCTCGGTCAGCGTGAACTCGCGCCTCGCCGCGGTCCCGGCTGGGGAGGCCACCATGACGGCGACCGCCGTCGCCGGCGGCAACTCGATCACGCGGACAGCGCCCTACCCGGCGTATCCCGGGCAGTAGTCAGCGCGTCGGCTCGTACCGACGCGGCGCGTGCGTGCGCGCCACGAGGTCGCGCAGCGCCTCGAGCGAGCCCGAGACGAGCCCGACGGCACGCGCCTGCACGAGGACGTTGCCGAGCGCTGTCGCCTCGACGGGCCCCGCGAGCACCGGCAGACCCGCCCGATCGGCCGTGCGCTGGCACAGCAGTTCGTTGAGCGCGCCGCCCCCGACGATGTGGATCGTGCGCACGTCGACGCCGCCGATGCGACCCGCCTCACGCGACGCGTCGGCGAACGCCTGCGCGAGCGACTCGACGATCGACCGCGCGTACTCCGCGCGCGAGCGCGGAGGAGTGAGGCCGTGCTCGTCGAACCATGCGTCGATCCGCGCAGGCATGTCACCGGGCGGCATGAAGCGCGGATCGTTGACGTCGAAGACGGGCACGTTGCCCGAGACCTCTTCGGCCGCGTCGAGCAGCGACGGAAGATCGATGCGCTCGCCCGAGCGCTCCCACGTGCGCACCGTCTCGCTCAGAACCCACAGGCCCATGACGTTGTGCAGCAGACGCACGCGTCCGTCGACGCCACCCTCGTTCGTGAAGTTCGCCGCGAGCGCCTCTGTCGACAGCACGGGCCGTTCCACCTCGACGCCGACGAGGCCCCACGTGCCGCACGAGATGTAGGCCGCGGCATCCGCCTGCATCGGCACCGCGACGACGGCCGAGGCCGTGTCATGCGAGCCGACGGCGGTCACGGGCACGCCTTCGGGTGCCCCCACCGCCGCCGCGACGGCGGTCGTGAGCGCGCCGAGGTGCTCGCCGGGCGCGATGAGCGGGGGCAGGATGCCGCGCGGCACGCCGGCTGCCGCACGCAGCCGGTCGTCCCACCGCTGGTCGTGCAACAGCCCCGTCGTCGAGGCGTTCGTCAGTTCGGCGCGGGCGACGCCGGTGAGCCAGTACCCGATGAGATCGGGCACGAGCAGCGCCGTGTCGGCGAACTCGAGCACGTCCCGTGACTCGGCCGCGAACTGATAGAGCGTGTTGAACGGCAGGAACTGCAGGCCGTTGCGGGCGAAGAGATCGGCGTGCGGCATCCGCTCGTGAACCGTCGCCACACCGCGTCCGGTACGCCCGTCGCGGTAGTGGAACGGCTCGCCCAGCAGACGTCCGTCGCGCAGGAGCGCGTAGTCGACGGCCCAGGAGTCCACGCCGATGCTGCGGATGCCGGAATCCCGACGGAACGCCTCGCTCAGTCCGCCCAGGGCGCTGCCGTACAGACCGAGGATGTTCCAGTGCAGCCCGTCGGACGTCTGCACCGGGTCGTTCGGGAACCGTGCGACCTGGGTGAGCTCGAGCGTGTCGCTGCCGACACGACCGACCACGACCCGGCCGCTCGTCGCCCCGAGATCGACCGCCGCGACAGCGCCGGCGCTCACGAGGTCTCCCAACGGTCGCTGAGCTCGTCGAAGCGTCGTCCGTGATCGTTCGCCGACCCGTCGACGACCTCGTGCACCGGGACTCCGCTGCTCATCGCAGGAACGCCGCAGCGACGCCGGAGTCGACCGGGATGTGCAGGCCCGTCGTGCGTGAGAGCTCGGGACCGGTCAGGACGTACACGGCGTCGGCGACGTTGTCGGGCACGACCTCGCGCTTGAGGATCGTGCGGTTGGCGTAGAACTGGCCGAGGTCCTGCTCGTCGACGCCGTAGGTCGCGGCGCGGTTGGCGCCCCAGCCGCTGGCGAAGATGCCCGAGCCGCGCACGACGCCGTCGGGGTTGATCCCGTTGACGCGCACACCGTGCTCACCGAGCTCGACCGCGAGCAGGCGCACCTGGTGGGCCTGATCGGCCTTCGTCGCGGAGTAGGCGATGTTGTTGGGGCCGGCGAAGACGGAGTTCTTCGACGAGATGTAGATGACGTCGCCGCCCATGCCCTGGTCGATGAGCGCCTTCGCGGCGGCCTTCGAGACGAGGAACGAGCCCTTCGCCATGACGTCGTGCTGCAGGTCCCAGTCCTTCTCGGTGGTCTCCAGCAGCGGCTTCGACAGCGACAGGCCGGCATTGTTGACGACGAGGTCGATGCCGCCGAACGCCAGCACGGTCGCGTCGATCGCCGCCTGCACGCCGTCGGCGTCGGCGACGTTCGCCGCGACGCCGATCGCGACATCGGTGTTGCCGAGCTCGGCGGCCACGGCCTGCGCCTTCTCGAGGTCGAGGTCGGCGACGACGACGCACGCGCCCTCGGCGGCGAGGCGGGTGGCGATCGCCTTGCCGATTCCGGATGCCGCACCCGTGACGAACGCGATACGGCCCTGGTGCGTCTTGGGCTTGGGCAGGCGCTGCAGCTTGGCCTCTTCGAGAGCCCAGTACTCGATGCGGAACTTCTCGGCATCCGAGATGGGAGCGTACGTCGACAGCGACTCGGCGCCGCGCATGACGTTGATCGCGTTGACGTAGAACTCGCCCGCGACGCGCGCCGTCTGCTTGTTCGCGCCGTACGAGAACATGCCGACACCCGGCACGAGCACGATGAGCGGGTCCGCACCACGGATCGCGGGGGAGTCTGCCGACGCATGGGCGTCGTAGTAGGCCTGGTAGTCCTTGCGGTACTGCTCGTGCAGCTCCTTGAGGCGCGCGATGGAATCCTCGACCGACGCGTCCGCGGGAAGGTCGAGCAGCATGGGCTTGACCTTGGTGCGCAGGAAGTGGTCGGGGCAGCTCGTGCCCAGCTCGGCGAGCTCGGGGGCACGCGCCGACTCGAGGAAGTCGAGCACGACGTCGGAGTCGGTGAAGTGGCCGACCATCGGCTTGTCGGTTGAGGCGAGACCACGGATCGTGGGTGCCAGCGCGGCGGCCTTCGCGTGGCGCTCGGCCTCGGAGAGGGCCGCGAAGCCGGCCCGGGGTGCGCCGAAGGGGGCGTCCTTGCCGTGCTCGTCGATGTAGCGCTGCGCGGTCTCGATGATCCAGAGCGAGTTCTGCTCGGCTTCGTCCGACGTGTCGCCCCACGCCGTGATGCCGTGGCCGCCGAGGATCGTGCCGATCGCCTGCGGGTTCTTCGCCTTGATCTCGGCGATGTCCAGGCCCAGCTGGAAACCGGGGCGGCGCCACGGCACCCACACGACCTTGTCGCCGAAGATGGTCGCCGTGAGCTCCTCGCCGTCGGCGGCGGTCGCGATCGCGATGCCCGAGTCGGGATGCAGGTGGTCGACGTGCGCCGCATCGACGAGGCCGTGCATCGCCGTGTCGATCGAGGGGGCGGCACCGCCCTTGCCGTGCAGGCAGTAGTCGAACGCCGCGACCATCTCGTCCTCGCGGTCGACGCCGGGATACACGTCTACGAGCGACCGGAAACGGTCGAGCCGCAGCACCGCGAGGCCCTGCTCCTTCAGCGTGCCGAGGTCGCCGCCGGATCCCTTCACCCACAGCAGCTCGACCGGCTCACCCGTGACGGGATCGGTCGCGGTGCCCTTGGCCGACGTGTTGCCGCCCGCGTAGTTGGTGTTCTGGGGATCGGCGCCGAGACGGTTGCTGCGGGCGATCAGCTGAGCGGGGGTGGAATCGGTCATCACGGAACTCTCTGTACGTGGACGATGTTCGTTCGTGTGAAGTATCTCAAGAAATGATCACATGTGCAACGGTGTCAGCGCACGTCGACGACGTCGCGGTAGGCGCGCAGGCGCGCATCGGTCGGATCGAGCTCGGTCACGAGCAGGTCGATCTGCTCCCACTCGAAGCTGCGGGCGACGTCGCGCTCGCCGAGCTTGGAGGAATCCAGCAGGAGCACGATGCGCTCGGCGCTGCGGGCGAACTCCTGCTTCACTTGCGCCTCGGAGAGTGAGACGTCCATCGATCCGAGGTCGGACTGCACCCCGCTCGCACTCGTGAAGAGCGTCGAGTAGCTCATCGACGCCGCCGCGCGACACGCGAGCGGGCCGACGAAGCTGTCCGTCGAGGCCTCGGCCTCCCCGCCGGTGAGCAGGCTGTTCATGAAACCGGCGCGGCGCGCGGCGGAGAAGTTCTCCCACGAGTTGGTCACGACCGTCACGCCGTCGTCGCCCGAGAGGCTCGCGATCAGCGCGCCGACCGTCGTCGACGCATCCATCGCGATCGCGCCGCCGCGCGGAACGAGCCCAGCCGCCTTCCGCGCGATGACCGTCTTGGCGTCACGCTGCAGATTGCTTCGCACGCCGAAGCGCTGCGGTCCCGGAGTGGGAATCGCGCCGCCGCGCACGCGGCGCACGAGGCCTGCCGCCTCGAGCTCGAGCAGGTCGCGACGGACCGTCATCTGCGAGACCTCGAACGCGGATGCCGCATCGGCGAGACTGACCGACCCGTGCTCTTCGACGAGGCGCGCGAGGGCCTGTCGCCGGCGCTCGCTGTCCAGGGAACTCGTGGTCGACATGACGACGACATTGCTGCATCGGCCGCCCCTGCACAACTCGCGCAAGGCCGATTCGCGATCTTGTTGCGCTCTCGAGGACCCTTTGTTAGATTCACTGAATCACAAAAGGTTCATTGAACCCAAGTGAGCCGGATGGACATCGACGTCGAGATATGACGTCACGAAGGAGTGAGAAATGGCGAACGCCGGGCCCTACGAGAACGTCACGAGCACAGAAACCGCCATCGAGCGCGCGATGGATGCCTCGGGCGGCGTTCTGTCACTGGCCCCCGCTTGGGTGCCCCGCTCGTTCTGCACGCCGGGTCGCCGCATCCGCCTCCACCCCGACGACTACTTCCCGCTCGGCAAGGACCGCGGCGGAATCGACGAGCGTTGGCTCGCGAGCGCCATCCGCGCTGAGAACGGTCCGCGCACCGACCCGTTCGAGGGTCTCAGCCTCGTGCGCGACCCCGACGGCAACGTCATCCCGTTCGACGAGTTCATCGCGCACTTCCGTGGCGACGCGATTGGCGGGCTGTGGGATTCGCACGGCCTGTGGCCGATGTACTCCAAGTTCTTCGACAACGAGTTCCCGCTGCCCTTCCACATCCACCACCGCGACGAGCACGCGGCCCTCGTGGGCAAGCCCGGCAAGCCCGAGGCCTATTACTTCCCGACGCAGATGAACAACCACGGCGGTCAGTTCCCGTACACCTTCTTCGGCCTGCACCCCGAGGTCACGAAGGATCAGCTGCGCGAGAAGCTCGCCGGCTTCCTGCGCGGCGGCGACAACCGCATCACCGACCTGTCGAAGGCGTACCGCATCACCCCCGGCACGGGATGGGACGTGCCCGCCGGCATCCTGCACGCTCCCGCCAGCATGTGCACGTACGAGCCGCAGGCGGCGTGCGACGTCTTCGCCATGACCGAGTCCTGGTCCAACAACCGCGAGGTCGGCGACGAACTGCTCTGGAAGGACGTACCCGACGATCGCGTCGGCGACCTGGACTTCATCGTCGAGCTCGTCGACTGGGAGCGCAACGTCGACCCGGAGTTCTGGAGCCACCGTTTCACTCCGCCCGTCGAGACCGTCGCGAGCGTCCGCGCCGCGACGCCCGACTACGTCGAGAAGTGGATCACGTATCGCTCGCCCGCGTTCAGCGCGAAGGAGCTGACGGTCCGCCCCGGTGGCGCCGTGACGGTCGGTGAGACCGACGCGTACGGCCTCGTGGCCGTCGGCGGCCGCGGCACGATCAACGGCCAGCCCCTCGCCGCGATCAGCTCGATCCGGTACGGCCAGTTCTCATCCGACGAGTTCTTCGTGACGGCATCCGCGGCCTCGGCCGGTGTCACAGTCGTCAACGAATCTTCGACCGAGGATCTCGTCATCCTCAAGCACTTCGGTCCCGGCAGCGCCCAGCTGAGCGCCGAGCGCGGGGAACTGGGACTGTAGATGACCGGCACGGCAGAGCTGTTCGGCGTCGACCTCGGCGAGGCGCGACGGCGGATCGGCTCACTCGCTCAGATCGCTCGGATCGACGAGTTCACCGAGACGCAGGGTCCGGCGCGCGGCGCTCGCCGCATCCGCGTCGACACCGGCGGCGGACTGTCCTTCGAGGTGCATCCTGACCGGGCGATGGACCTCGGCCAGGTCACCTTCCGAGGGACTCCGCTGAGTTGGATGTCGCCGGTCGGCATCGGCGCGCCCGCCCACACCCACGACGTGGGCATGGACTGGCTCCGCGCGTTCGGCGGCGGCCTGCTGACGACGTGCGGCCTGGACTCGTTCGGGCCGCCGACGAGCGAGGACGGCGTGGACTACCCCATGCACGGCCGGATCAGCTCGACACCGGCGACCCTCACGCGTGCGCAGGTCGGCGACGACGGGATCGTCATCGAGGGAGAGGTGCGGCAGGCCTCGGTGTTCGGGGAGAACCTCGTCCTCCGCCGCCGCATCCAAGCGCACCTGGGGGGCTCCGTCATCCGGATCGACGACACCGTGACGAACGAGGACTCGCGTCCGGCCGGTCACATGGTGCTCTACCATTGCAATCTTGGCTGGCCGCTGCTTTCGGAGGATGCCGTGCTGCGGATCCCGTCCGCAGCCGTCACCCCGCGAGACGCGACCGCAGAAGCCGGAGTCGCGAGCTGGCACGAGCTCTCAGCGCCCACGCGGGGCTATGCCGAGCAGGTGTTCCGCCACGACTTCCGCGATCAGGGTTTCGCCGAGGTCTCGGTGGACAACCCGGAACGCGACGTGCGTCTGGCGATCAGGTTCGACACGAAGACGCTGCCGGGCCTTCACCAGTGGAAGATGCTCGGCGAAGGTCACTACGTGCTCGGGCTCGAACCCGTGAACGTCGATTGGAGCAGGGGCCGCGCCACGGCCCGCAGCGAAGGCGTCCTGCCCGAGCTGCAGCCGGGCGAGTCGGTGTCGTACGCCATCGAGATCGACGCCGGACCCAGCCGCGCGCGCGGCGCGAAGAGGAAGGAGTCGGCATGAGTGTGCCCGCACTGGAGATGCGGGGGATCTCGAAGTCGTTCCCCGGCGTCAAGGCGCTGTCCGATGTCGATCTCGTCGTCGAACCCGGCGAAGTCCACGCGATCGTCGGTGAGAACGGCGCAGGAAAATCCACCCTGATGAAGATCCTCGCCGGGGTCTACCAGCCCGACGCCGGCTCGGTCGCCCTGTCGGGCGAACGCGTGCGGATCTCCGGTCAGCTGGATGCCCGGCGACGCGGCATCGGCATGGTCTACCAAGAACTCAATCTGGTGCCCGACCTGTCCGTGGCCGAGAACATCGCCCTGGGGGCCACGCCGTCGAGATTCGGCATCGTGCGTCGTCGCGCGCTGCTCGAGTCCGCCCGTGCCGTGCTCGACGCGCTCGATGCGCGGATCGACCCGCGGGCTCGTCTCGGGTCGTTGACGGTGAGTCAGCAGCAGCTGGTCGAGATCGCCAAGGCGTACGCCGCTCGCCCTCAGATCATGGTGCTCGACGAACCGACGTCGTCGCTGAGCGAGCACGAGGCGCAGGCGCTCTTCCGTGTCATCCGCACGATGCGTGCCGATGGCATCGCCATCATCTACATCAGCCACCGCCTGCGCGAAGTGCTGGACTTGGCAGACCAGGTCACGGTGCTGCGCGACGGCCGTCAGATCGAGACGCGGCCCGCGTCGGGGCTGACCGCCACCGAGATGATCACCCTCATGGTCGGGCGCGACCTGACCGATGTCTTCCCCAAGCGCGACGTGCCGATCGGAGACGTCGTGCTCGAGCTCGAGGGACTCAGCCGCTCGGGCGCCTTCGAAGACGTCTCGCTCACGGTCCGCGCGGGCGAGATCGTCGGTCTCGCGGGCCTCGTCGGCGCCGGTCGGACCGAGGTCGCCCGCGCCGTCTTCGGCCTGGACACCGCCGACGCCGGCACGGTCCGTGTCAACGGCTCCGACGCGCGCGTCCGCAGTCCGCGCAAAGCGGTCAACGCCGGCATCGCCTACGTGCCCGAGGATCGCAAGCGCGACGGCATCATCCCCGAGGCATCCATCAAGGACAACATCGCGCTGCCCGTGCTTGCCAAGGTGAGCTCGGCCAGCTGGATCTCGTCGCGGCGCGAGCGCGCCCTCGCGCGGAAAGAGGTCGACGCCCTGGGGGTCTCCCCGCCGGTCATCGAGCGCGCCGTGAGCACCCTCAGCGGCGGCAACCAGCAGAAGGTCGTCATCGCGAAGTGGCTCGCGACGCAGCCCGACGTGCTGCTGCTGGACGAACCGACGCGCGGAGTCGACGTCGGTGCCAAGGCCGACATCCACACGATCATCGGCGAGCTCGCCGCCCAGGGCGTGGCCATCCTGCTCATCTCGTCGGAGCTTCCCGAGGTGCTCGCCGTCAGCGATCGCATCTACGTCCTGCACGAAGGCCGCGTATCGGCGGAGTTCGACCGCGCCGACGCCGACGAGCGATCTGTCATGCACGCCGCGACCGGAGAGGTAACGCAATGACCTCATCGAACGCGCCCACGCGGGCGCAGACCGAAACGACCCGATCGGGCGACCGCCTGACGAAGGGCAGCGCGCTCTCGCGCATCGGTCCCTGGATCGGCATGCCCGTCGGCATCGTGCTGCTGCTCATCGTGGGGTCGGTGCTGTCGGACCGGTTCCTGAGCATCGGCAACCTGACCAACGTCCTCATCAACATCTCGATCCTCGGCGTCATCGTCGTCGGGATGACCTTCGTCTTCATCACGCGAGGCCTCGCCGACCTCTCGGTGCCGGCCACCGTCGCCGTCGGAGCGATCCTCGTGCTCGGCCTGCAGCCGATCATGGGCACGATCCCGGCAGCTCTCGTCGCGATCCTCGCCGCCCTCGCCGCCGGAGTCGTCAACGGCCTCCTGATCGGCTACGCCGGCATCAACCCGGTCATCACGACGCTCGCCGTCGGCACGATCGTGCTCGGCATCGCGCAGTGGAGCGTCGGCGGCGTCATCGTCTACGGCAGCGACCCCGAAGCGCAGGCCTTCCTCAACGGGCGCATCTTCGGGATCCCCGTCATCGTGCTGGTGTTCCTCGTGGTCGCGATCATCGGGCACCTCGTGCTCTCGCGCACCGTGCTGGGGCGCTGGGTGTACGCGGCCGGTGGAAACCCGGATGCCACGCGGGCGAGTGCCGTGCCGCTCTTCTTCACTCGGGGCGCTGCCTTCGTGCTGACGGCGGGGCTCGCGGGCATGGCCGGCGTGCTGCTCGGAGTGACGCTGCAGACCGCACGCCCCGGCATCGGGATCGGCTACGAGTTCGACGCGATCACGGCCGTCGTCGTGGGCGGTGTCAGCCTCCTGGGCGGATCCGGCAGCATCCCGCGCGCGATCGGCGGACTGCTCTTCGTCGCGCTGCTCAACAACATCCTCGTGCTGCAGGGCGTGCCCACCGCAGTGCAGGGCATCGCCAAGGGCGCGCTCATCGTGGCCGCCGTCTCGCTCGATGTGTACCTCCGTCGGAAGGGAGGCCGATCATGATCCGCACCTCGTCGAATCGGATCACCGACAGTGTCGTGTTCCTGAGCCTCGTGCGCTACCGCGTCATCGTCATCCTCGTCGCGACCCTCGTGCTGTCGGCTTCGTTCGTGCCGGGGTTCTTCGAAGGGCGCACGCTCAGCCTCGGCGTCGATCGCGTCGCCACGATGGGGCTGCTCGCGATCGGTCTGACCGTCGTGCTGATCGCCGGCCAACTCGACCTCTCGGGCGGTGCGATCCTCGCACTGTCGGGTATCGCGGCCATCGGATTGCAGCCTGCACTCGGCCAGATCCCGGCGGCTCTCGTGGGCATCGCGGTCGCCATGGCGGCAGGAGCCATCAACGGCGTCCTCGTGGTCGTGCTCAAGATCAACTCGCTCGTGGCGACCCTCGCGACGATGGTGTTCTTCCGCGCCGTGTGCCACCTCATCACCGATTCCCGGCCCGTCAGCGGCACGGACCCGTTCTTCGGCATTCCGCTCACCCAGCCGGTCGCGGGGACGGTGTCCGTGCGTGTGCTGCTGTTCCTCGCGCTCATCCTCCTGCTGCACTTCTGGCTGACGCGCAGCGTCGGCGGACGCAACCTGTTCGCCGTCGGCAGCAACGCCGCCAGCGCGACGGCGAGCGGCGTGCGCTCCAATGCCTACCTGTTCGGCGCGTTCGTCTTCAGCGGCACGATGGCCGGCGTCGCGGGCGTCACGTTCAGCATCGCCTCGAACACCGGCTCACCCGTCTTCGGCGACACGATCGTGCTGACCGCGATCGCGGCCGTCGTGATCGGTGGCACGCGGCTCGAGGGCGGCGTCGGCTCGGCGCTGGGAACCCTGGGCGGTCTGCTGACCCTCGCGGCTCTGACGACGGCGATGGAGTACCAGAGCGTACCCGCCTACGTGCAGGACATCGTGACCGGCTGCATCCTGCTGCTTCTGATCCTGCTCGACCGCTTCACCTTCGCGAAGCAGGGTGTCGACCTCTCCCTGTCGGCACTCGCGCGACGCCTCCGACGACGGGGGCCGGGCGCACAGAAAGACACCACACAAGAGATCGAAAGGACGATCGCATGAAGAAGAAGTTCCTGTTCGGCGGAGCCGTGCTGTCAGCGGCGATGCTGCTCGCCGGATGCGCCGGCGCGGCAGACACCGACTCCGGCTCGACCGATGGCGAGGCCGCAGGCTCCGGCAAGGAGATCTGCTACATCACGGCAGCCGAGTCGCACGCCTACGCCACGCCCGCCAACGAGGCGTTCCTCGCCGCCGCCGATGAGGCAGGCGCCAAGGTCACGATGCTCAGCCAGGACTTCGACGTCCAGACCGGCACCGAGCAGCTCTCGACGTGCATCGGGCGCAACCCCGACGGCATCGTGCTGTGGCCGCTCGACCCGCAGGCCTACATCCCGGGCCTCATCCAGGCGCAGTCGGCACAGATCCCGGTCGTGCTGATCAACTCCCCGATGGATGACGAGGCGCTCAAGCTCGTCGCGAGCTTCACCGGCCCCGACGTCTACGAAGAGGGCGTGCTGTCGGCCGACGCGATGAACGACGCGCTCGGCGGCGAAGGAAACGTCGTCATCATCGCCGGTCAGGCCGGCAACGGCACGAGCATCGGTCGCAGCGACGGCTTCACCGAGCGTCTCGACGAGCTCGGATCGGGCATCGAGATCCTGCAGTCGGTGAACGCCGACTTCGACCAGCAGAAGGCGCTCGTGGCCAGCCGCGACCTCATCACGCGCTTCGGCGACGACATGGACGGCGTCTACGCGAGCGACGACACGATGGCCCGCGGCTTCATCGACGCGTGGACCGAGTCGGGCCGTGACCTTGCCGAGATCCCCGTGATCGTCGGCATCAACGGCCAGGCGGACGCGTTCGCGTCCATCAAGGCCGGTCACTTCTACGCGACGATCCTGCAGTCGCCGGTGGAAGACGGTGCGCTGGCCCTCGAGACGATCCTCAAGGTCGCCGACGGCGAGACGGTCGACGCACGTCTGCCGATCCCGCTGACGGTCGTCACGATCGACAACGTGGACGACATCGAGCCCGCGTTCTAAATCGGGTAGACGAAGGGGCGGATGCGCGCGTGAGCGGCATCCGCCCCTTCGCCGTCCTCACGTCGATTCGCGCACGACCAGCTCGGGCTCGAGAACGACGTGGTTGGTTCGGGGGCTTCGCTGCGGGCTGTCGATGAGGTGCATGATCATCTCGACGGCCGTGCGACCCAGCTGCGCGCGCGGCTGCGCGACGGTCGTCAGGGGAACGGCGCCCACTTCGGACCACACGACGTTGTCGTAGCCGACGATCGCGAGATCCTCGGGCACCCGCAGCCCGCCGTGCGTCACCCGCTGGAGCAGGCCCAGGGCCACCACGTCGTTGGCGCAGAGGACCGCCGTGGGACGCTTGTCGGGTTGCCGTGCCAGCAGCGCCTCGCCGGCCGCGCGTCCTTCCTCGACCGTCCAGGACTCGGTCGAGATGAGTTCGAGCGTGATGTCGCCGGCCGTCCGGTCGATGACCTCGCGCGCGCCCTCGTAGCGCATCCGCACCTTCGGCGACCGATGCGGATGCCCGAGATAGGCGATGCGCCGGTGTCCACGGTCGATGAGATGCTGGGCCCCCGCGCGTCCGCCGTGTCCGTCGTCGACGACGACCGACCAACAGTCGCGATCGTCGCCGACCCGGTCGACGAAGACCATGGGCACGCCGCGATCGCGCAGCATCTCCAGGCGGGAGCTGTTCTCGTCGACGGGGGAGATGATGATGCCCTGCACGCGCTGCTGCACGAGCAGGTCGAGATTCTGCGACTCCCGCACGGCGTCGTAGGCGCTGTTGCACAGCACGACGCCGAGTCCGAGTTCGCGGCTGAGCTGCTCGGCGCCGAGCGCGACGTCGACGAAGAACGGGTTGTCGAGGTTGGCCACGGCGATGCCGATCGTGCGCGTGCGGCCGGCGCGGAACTGCCGCGAGCTCTGGTCCGGCACGAAGTCGAGCTCGTCGATCGCCCGGATGACCTTCTCGCGCGTCTCTGCGCGCACGTACGACGGTCGATTCAGGACGTTGCTGACCGTCCCCGCGGAAACTCCGGCAAGCCGCGCGACATCGCGGATCGTAGCCATCAGCGGGCCCGAGCGGCGCGGTGGGACAGGTTCATTGAACGATCGTATCGCTCGTCCGCCCGGTCCGTAGGGGTCAGGCGCCCCAGCTGGCCTGCACGCCGCCGACGCGCTCGGCCTCGATCCGTTCCTGATAGCCGGATGCCGCATAGGCGGCCATCGGGTCGGCGGGAAGACCGCGCGTCTCGCGCCACTCGGCGAGTGCCGGCCGGACGTCGGTGTAGAACGCATCCATGAAGACCGCGTTGGCGGCCAGCACATCGCCCGAAACCTGAGCGTCGCGGAGGGCGTCGCCGTCGACGAGGAGCGCCCGGGCGGTCATCTCCTGCACGTTCAGCACCGAGCGGATCTGTCCGGGGATCTTCTGCTCGATGTTGTGGCACTGGTCGAGCATGAAGGTCACATCGGGGTTGTTGAGCGCGCCGCCGCGGATCACCTCGAAGAGGATGCGGAACAGCTGGAACGGGTCGGCGGCACCGACGATGAGGTCGTCGTCGGCATAGAACCGCGAGTTGAAGTCGAACGAGCCGAGCTTTCCGAGGCGCAGGAGCTGCATCACGATGAACTCGATGTTCGTGCCCGGGGCGTGGTGGCCCGTGTCGAGGCAGACCATCGCGCGCTCGCCGAGCGCCGCCACCTGCGCGTACGACGTTCCCCAGTCCGGAACGTCGGTGTGGTAGAACGCCGGCTCGAAGAACTTGTACTCCAGCACGAGACGCTGCTCGCCGGAAAGGCGCGCGTAGATCTCCTGGAGGGACTCCTGCAGGCGGTCCTGGCGCCCGCGCAGGTCGGCCTGGCCGGGATAGTTCGAGCCCTCTGCGAGCCAGATCTTCAGATCGCGCGAGCCCGTGGCATCCATGACGTCGATGCATTCGAGATGGTGATCGATCGCCTTGCGGCGGACCGCGGCGTCTTCGTGGGTCAGGGCGCCGAACTTGTAGTCGTCGTCCTGGAAGGTGTTGGAGTTGACGGTGCCGAGTTCCACGCCCAGATCTTCGGCATGGCGGCGCAGCGCGGCATAGTCGTCGACCCTGTCCCACGGGATGTGCAGCGCCACCGCCGGGGCGAGAGCGGTCACGCGGTTGACCTGCGCAGCATCCGCGATCTTCTCGAACGGGTCGCGCGGGGTTCCCGGGGTCGTGAACACCTTGAAGCGCGTGCCGGAGTTGCCGAACGCCCACGAGGGGAGCTCGACGCCTTGCCGTTCGAGGTTCGAAAGGATCTCGGAGGACAGCGTCGTCATGATGCGGAGCTTTCGTTGTCGGAGGCCGCAGCCAACTGGTCGTGAAGGTGGAAGATCTCGGTGAGCGTCGTCGCCGCCTGGTCGGGGCGACCGTCGAGGTCGACGAAGAAGCGGGCCATCTCGGCCTCCCATTCCGCGGCGATCGGCGATGCGGCGAGATACGCCTGGGCGGCAGCGTCGTCATCGGTCTCGTAGTAGCCGATGAGTCGCCCGCGCTCGCCCAGGAAGAGGGAGTAGTTGCGGCGGCCGGCGGCGGCGATCTCGGCGAGCATCTCGGGGGAGACCGGACTGTGGCGGGCCGTGTACTCGTCGATCAGCTCCGGCCGGATCCGCAGTTCGAAGCACACACGGTGCGGGGTGGGGTCATTCGACATCGAGCCGGCTCCTTCCGAGATGGATGACAGGACATGAATCGTTTCAAGATTAGACCTCGGAGTCGACGCGCGCAACCCGGAGTGCGCGTGCGTCGTGCACTGCGCGAGGATGGTCCCTGGCGTGCCATAAACTCCCGGCAGCGCAGCGTCGAGCAGGAGCCCCACATGACGGTGAGTATCAAGGATGTCGCCGCCGCGGCATCCGTCTCGGTCGGCACGGTCTCGAACGTGTTGAACCGCCCCGACCGGGTGGCGCCCGCGACCGTCGAGCGCGTGCACGCCGCGATCGCGGAGCTCGGGTTCGTGCGCAACGACGCCGCACGACAGCTTCGCGCGGGACGCAGCCGCAGCATCGGCCTGATCGTGCTCGATGTGCGCAACCCCTTCTTCACCGACGTCGCGCGCGGCGCCGAAGCGCGGGCCGTTCGCAGCGACCTCACCGTCCTGCTGGGCAACAGCGACGACGATGCCGCGCGCGAGGCCGGCTACCTCGATCTGTTCGAGGAGCAGCGCGTGCACGGCGTGCTCATCACTCCCGTCGACGACATCTCGGACCGCCTCGAGCGGCTGCGCAAGCGCGGAATCGCGACGGTGCTCGTCGACCGGCCGAGCGATGAGCAGGATGTCTCCTCCGTGTCGGTCGACGACGTGGCGGGGGGCCGACTGGCCGTCGAGCATCTGCTCGAGACGGGACGCCGGCGGATCGCGTTCGTCGGGGGTCCCTCGTCTGTGCGCCAGGTGGCCGACCGCCTCGAGGGTGCGCAGCGTGCCGTCGATGCACACGGCGGCGCGACGCTCGAGATCATCGAGACTCCCGCCCTGAGCGTCCTCGCGGGGCGTGCCGCGGGGGAGCGCGTGCATGACCGCGCCCCGGCGGATCGCCCGGACGCCGTCTTCGCCGCCAACGACCTGCTCGCGATGGGGGTGCTGCAGGCGCTCGTCATGCTGGGCGGCGCCTCGGTGCCCGACGACATCGCGATCATCGGCTACGACGACATCGATTTCGCGGCCGCCGCCGTCGTGCCGCTGTCCTCGATCCGCCAGCCGAGTGAGCTCATCGGGTTCCGCGCCGTGGAGCTGCTCCTCGAAGAGGTCGACGACCGCGATGCCCGGGCGCAGATCGTGTTCCAGCCCGAGCTCATCGTGCGCGAGTCCACCGGACGCGCGTCGACCGGCTGACCCGGATGCCGCGGCCCGGCCCGCCCCGGAACCTCCCGCTCTGACCGCGCCTGCCCTGACCGCGCCCGCTCTGACCGCGACACTTCATCGGGGCGCCGAGACAGCGGGCTGACCCCGCAGTCTCGAGCGCCCGTTGCAGTCTCGCGGGTATCGGGTCAGGGGCGTCGGGGGGTGCTGTGTTCCGCTGCCGGGACCCGGATCGGCGTCGTCTGGGCGACCTCGTCGCTGAACTCCTCGGGCGCAGGCTGCACGACCATCAGCGGTCGCGTCTCGTCGATCGTCAGGCGGAAGCGGCTGTCCTCGCGACGCTTGAGCCGCCCCGAGGCGAGCAGCCAGATCGCCCCGATCGAGAACGCGGCGAAGCCGGCGAGGGCGCCGAGGCCGATCGCGACGCGCGGGCCGAACTCGGCCGCGACCCATCCGACGATGGGTGCGCCCACCGGCATCCCGCCCATCAGGATCGCCATGTACAGGGCGAGCACGCGTCCGCGCAGTGCGGGGTCGGTCGTGGTCTGCACGTAGCCGTTCGCCGTCGTCAGCATCGTCACGACGGCGAAGCCGGTGAACATGAGCGTGACGGCATATGTCCAGTAGGTCGGCATGAAGGCCGACACGGCCGCGGCCGTCGCGAACAGCAGCGTGCCCGCGATGACGACGCGGATCCGTGCCCGGTCGCGCCGCGCCGCGAGCAGGGCCCCGGCGAGGGAGCCGATCGCCAGGATCGAGCTCAACAGGCCGTAGCCGTCGGCCTCCTGCCCGAACTCGAGCGCCATGGTCGAGGCGAAGATGGGGAAGTTCATGCCGAAGGCGCCGATGAGGAAGACCATCGCGAACGCGACGACGAGGTCGGGGCGACGCGCGACGTAGCGGAACCCGTCGGCGAGACGGGAGGCTCCCGGCGCCCGCACGCGCGGAATGAGCTCAGCGGGCCGGATGAGCAGCAGTGCGACGATCATGGCGATGAACGTCACGGCGTTCACGACGAACACCCAGCCCGTACCCACCGCGACGATCACGATGCCCGCGACGGCGGGTCCGATCATGCGGGCGCCGTTGAAGGACGCGGCGTTCAGCGCCACGGCGTTCGAGGCATTTTCGCGCGTGACGAGGTCGGACACGAACGCCTGGCGCGCGGGATTGTCGAATGCCGCGACGACACCGAGCACGAGGGCGAACGCGTACATGAGCCAGAGCGTCATGACGCCCATGAGCAGCAGCATCCCGATCACGAGACCCAGCAGAAGGAGCAGGCTCTGCGTCAGCATGAGCAGGTGCCGCCGGTCGAACCGGTCGGCGACCCAGCCGGTGACGCCCACCAGGAGCAGGGGCGGGGCGAACTGGAGCGCCATCGTGATGCCCATCGCGCTGGCGTCGTTCGGGGTCAGCTCGGTCAGGACAACCCAGCTGAGCGCCGTCGACTGCATCCACGCGCCGGTGTTGGACACGAGGGCGCCGATGAACCACACGCGGTAGTTGAAGACCGAGAAGGAGCGGAACATCGCCGACGTGCCGCGGCTCATCGCGTCACCATCCGCTGCATGATCCCGGCCGCACGGGCCATGGTCTCGCGCTCGTCGTCGGTCAGATCGGCCAGCGCCGCGTCGACCCAGGCGTCGCGGCGTCGCGATGTCTCTTCGACGACGGACCGGCCTTCGTCGGTCAGGGCGATGACGACCTTGCGGCCGTCGCTCTCGTCGGGCGCGCGGTCGAGGTAGCCCGCCTCCTGCAGGCAGTTGACGGTGCGGTTCATGGCGGGCGAGGACACGTGCTCGCGGTCGGCGAGCTCTCCGAGAGTGTGCGCGCCGTGCACCCACAGCGCGGCGAGTACGGCGTACTGTCCGTCGCTCATCGTGTCGACGGCACGCTGCGTGCGCATGCGTCGCGCGAGCCGGAAGACGGCGTTGCGCAGGTCGGAGGCGTCGATGGGGGCATCCGGATCAGGCATAGATCATTAGCTTAGGTCATTATCGTTGTTAAGTAAATTCGCGGATGCCGCATGCCTAGACTCGATCGCATGCCCGAGTTCATCGATGCACACGGCATCGCGATCGTCTACGACGTCCATCCCGCGAAGCGCGAGCCTCGGGCCGTCGTCCAGTTGCTGCACGGCGTGGGCGAGCACGCCGGCCGCTACGCGGCGCTCATCGATGCGCTCACGGACGCCGGATACACGGTGTACGCCGACGACCATCGCGGTCACGGCCGCACGGGCATGACGCAGTGGGCCGGCGACGCGTCGAAGCTCGGTCGGCTCGGTCCGGGCGGCATGCCCGCTGCGCTCGCCGCCGTGTGGCAGTTCACGCAGCTCATCCGCGACGAGAATCCCGGCCTGCCGTTCGTGCTGCTCGGCCACTCGTGGGGATCGTTCCTCGCCCAGATGCTGGTGAACGCGCACCCGGACGCGTACGACGCCGTCGTGCTGTCGGGGTCGGCGCTGCGGTGGCCGGGTGCGCTCAACGCGGGCGACCTGAACGCGCCGTGGAAGACGAAGGATGCCTGGGGCACCGAGTGGCTGTCGTCAGATCTTTCCGTGGGCAGGGCGTTCCGCGACGACCCGCTCACGACGACGACTCCGCTGCTCAAGCTGTTCGGCGTGCTCGATGCGTCGCGCCTGTACGGACTGCCGCGGCGCGAGCTCGGACACGATGTGCCGGTGCTGCTCATGGTGGGCCGCGACGACACGGTCGGCGGACCCCGCAGCGTGCACCGGCTCGCCGAGGCGTACCGCACGAGGTCGGGGCTGACCGACGTCACGACCCTCGTGTACCCGGACGCACGTCACGAGATCTTCAACGAAGCGGTCCAGGCCGACGTGCGCGCCGACCTGATCGCGTGGCTCGACGCGCGCCTGCCCGTGCGGGGCTGACCCCGCACCCGCGCCGGCCGTCGTGACAGCCGGGTTCGGGGCGCAGAACCGTGGCGACGCGCCGGGGCCGCCGGCGTGTCGCGGTGGAAAGACGCCCCGAACCGGGCGAGCCGGGATGCGGGTGCTCAGCCGCGGGCGAGCCGGGATACTGGTGCTCAGCCGCGGGCGAGCCGGGATGCTGGTGCTCAGCCGCGGGCGAGCCGGGATGCTGGTGCTCAGCCGCGGGCGCGGCGGTTCGGCGTGCGCGCGCTGCGGCGGATGTCCGCGACGGTCGCACCCGTCGTGAAGCGCTGGCTCGACGAAGTTCCCGTGCGCGCGGCCGGAGCCCCGCTGCGGGGCTGCTCGGACGAACGGGCGCGACCCTGGCCGGAGCGACCCGCGCCCGAGCGTGCCTGATCCGCAGCGGGCTGGCGTGCGGCATCCGTCGTGCTCTTGCCGCGTCCGCCGGAACGGCCACGCGCCGGACGGCCCTGGCCCTCGCCGGATGCCGCGGGCTTCTTCTTCGCCGCGGGGCGCTGCTGCTGCTGGACGGGAGCCGGCGTGACGTGCGGGGCAGGCTCGCCGACGAGCTCGGCGACCGCAGCGTGCGCGGCGTGGACGGGCTCGAGCGGCGCGGTGACCTTGGCCTTGCGCAGCAGGTCCTTGACCTCGCCGCGCTGCGAATCGGTGGCGACGGTCACGACGACGCCCTCGGCGCCGGCGCGAGCCGTGCGGCCCGAACGGTGCAGGTACGCCTTGTGCTCGACGGGCGGGTCGACGTGCACGACGAGCTCGACCTCGTCGACGTGCACGCCGCGCGCGGCGACATCGGTCGCGACGAGCACGCGCACGCCGCCCTTGTCGACGGGGGCGCCGAACGCCGCGAGGTTGCGCTCGCGCGCGTTCTGGCCGAGGTTGCCGTGCAGGTCGACCGACGGGATGCCCGCTGCCGTGAGCTGCTTCGCGAGCTTCTTGGCCTGGTGCTTCGTGCGGGTGAACAGGATGCGGCGGCCACGGCCGGACGCGAGGTGACGGACCAGTGCGAGCTTGTCGTCGGAGCTCGTCACGAACACGCGGTGGGTCATGACGCCCTGCGGGACGCTGGACTCGTCGACCTCGTGCAGGACCTCGTTCGAGAGGAAGCGCTTCACCAGGCTGTCGACGCCGCGGTCCAGCGTGGCGCTGAAGAGCATGCGCTGTCCGCCCGACGGCGTGGCCGCGAGGATGCGGGTGACGCCCGGCAGGAACCCGAGGTCGGCCATGTGGTCGGCCTCGTCGAGCACGGCGATCTCGATGGCGTCGAGCTTGGCGACGCCCTGCTTCATGAGGTCTTCGAGCCGGCCGGGGCACGCGACGACGATGTCGACGCCGCGCCCGAGGGCCTGCTCCTGGGGCCTCTGGCTGACACCGCCGAAAACGGTCGTGACGGTCAGGCCCGCGGCATCCGCCAACGGCTTGATGGTCGCGGCGATCTGCGTCGCGAGCTCGCGAGTCGGGGCGAGGACGAGGCCGCGGGGGCGACCGGGGCGGCGCTTGGCGGCACCGGCGCCGGACAGGCGCGCGACGAGGGGCAGCGCGAACGCGATGGTCTTGCCGCTGCCGGTGCGGCCGCGGCCGAGCACGTCGCGACCGGCGAGCGAGTCCGGGAGCGTGTCGCGCTGAATCGCGAACGCTTCGGTCTTGCCGTCGGCGGCGAGGACGGAGGAGAGGTTCTCGGGCACGCCGAGAGAGAGGAAAGAAGACATGAGTGCTTTCGGTGGTGCACGCGTGCGGAAACGCAGCAGTGCGGAGGTGGCGACGGCGCGGGATCGCGCATCGGTTCGCCGTTCGTAATGAGCCACGGCTTCGGATGCCGGGGAGCGTGACGACGACGCAGCGGCACACAGGCCGCGCCACAACGATAGCAGTCCGGCCGGACCCGAACCTGCGAGCCACCCGCGCGGCGCGTCGGCGCCCGTAGGCTGAGGGCCATGCACGGTGAGTACAAGGTTCCGGGCGGCAAGCTCGTCGTCGTCGACCTCGAGGAGCGCGACGGGCGGATCGTCGACTTCCACCTCGCGGGCGACTTCTTCCTCGAGCCCGACGATGCCCTGGCCGATATCGACGCGGCCGTCAACGGGATGCCCGTCGAGTCCGACGTGACGGCGATCGCCGCGGCGGTGCGGGCGGCGCTCCCCGAGGGGGCGCAACTGCTGGGCTTCACGCCCGAGTCCGTCGGTACGGCTGTGCGCCGCGCGCTCGTGACGGCTCCGGGATGGCGCGACTTCGACTGGGAGATCGTGCACGAGCGCCCCGTGTCGCCGCGGATGAACCTCGCGCTGGACGAAGTGCTCACGACGCGCGTGGGCGACGGGCGTCGTCGCCCGACGCTGCGGATCTGGGAGTGGGACGAGTCGGCCGTCGTGATCGGGTCGTTCCAGTCGCTGCGCAACGAGGTCGACCCCGAGGGTGCTGCGCGCCACGGCTTCGATGTCGTCCGCCGGATCTCGGGGGGCGGCGCGATGCTCATGGGGGCGAACTCGATCGTGACGTATTCGCTGTACGTGCCGGCATCCCTCGTCGCGGGGATGACGTTCGCGGACTCGTACGCGTTCCTCGACGACTGGGTCCTGCAGGCGCTGCGCTCGGTCGGGGTCGAGGCGACCTATCAGCCGCTCAACGACATCGCCTCGCCGCAGGGCAAGATCGGCGGCGCGGCGCAGAAGCGGCTCGCCAACGGGGGAGTGCTGCACCACGCGACGCTCAGCTACGACATGGACGGCGAGGTCATGACCGAGGTGCTGCGGATCGGCCGCGAGAAGCTGAGCGACAAGGGCACGACGTCGGCGGCCAAGCGGGTCGACCCGCTCCGCCGGCAGACGGGCCTGTCGCGCGAGGCGATCATCGAGCGGTTCACCGACACGTTCGCGAACCTCTACGGCGCCGTGCCGGGGTCGATCTCGGACGACGAGTACGCCGCGGCAGAAGCCCTCGTCGAGTCGAAGTTCGCGACCGACGCGTGGCTGCACCGCGTGCCGTGACCTCGGATCCCGACCCCGGTCCGCCCCCGGCCTCGGTCCCGGTCCCTGAGCTTGCCTCGGTCCCTGAGCTTCCCGAAGGGTCGCGCTCCGACCCCGCCTCGGTCCCTGCCCCGGCCCCGGTCCCTGAGCTTGCCGAAGGGTCGTGCTCTGACCCCGCCCCGGTCCCTGAGCTTGCCGAAGGGTCGGTGACCGTCCACCACGGCGACAACCTCGAGGTGATCCGCGGGTTCAACGACGGCTCGTTCACCCTCATCTATCTCGATCCGCCCTTCAACACGGGCCGCCCACGCGAGCGCGCACTCGAGACGGCGCGCGTGCCTCGGCCCGCGGCATCCGCCCCTCTCCCCGCAGCGATCGCAGAGCCCATCCCCGCGAGACTGCAACCGCACGGCGAGACTGCGGGTGATACCCACGGTCTCGGCAGCCCAATGCAGTCTCGCGGTCAAGGGGACGGGCACGCGGGCGGCGAGCAGCGGGGGGTCGTACGGCGGGGGTTCCACGGGCGGGAGTACGAGCGGCTGCGCGGAGACCTGCGTGCCTACGACGACCGGTTCGACGACTACTGGGGGTTCCTCGAGCCGCGGCTCGAAGAGGCCTGGCGGCTCCTCGCCGACGACGGCACGCTCTACCTGCACCTGGACTACCGCGAGGCGCACTACGCCAAGGTGCTGCTCGACGCGCTCTTCGGGCGGGACCGGTTCCTCAACGAGCTCGTCTGGGCCTACGACTACGGAGCCAAGACGCGCCGCCGCTGGCCGACAAAGCACGACACGATCCTCGTCTACGTCAAGAACCCCGATGCGTACTGGTTCGACTCCGAGACGGTCGACCGCGAGCCGTACATGGCGCCGGGCCTGGTCACTCCCGAGAAGGTCGCGCGCGGCAAGCTGCCGACCGACGTGTGGTGGCACACGATCGTGCCGACGAGCGGACGCGAGAAGACGGGCTACCCCACGCAGAAGCCCGAGGGGATCCTCCGCCGCATCGTGCAGGCCTCGAGCCGGCCCGGCGATCGCGTGCTCGACTTCTTCGCCGGCTCCGGCACGACGGGGGCCGTGGCTGCCGCCCTCGGTCGGCACGCCGTGCTCGTCGACGACAACCCCGCCGCGATCGCCGTCATGCGCAAGCGCATGGCGCACGCCGAGGTCGTCGACAACTCCGGATGAGCGCGCGGATCCGGGCTGGAGCGCGACCCGAATCGGCGATCGGTCCGGAGTTGTCGACGCCCTCGCCTCGATAGGCTCGGGCCCATGCGATTCGGAACCTTCATTCCCCAGGGCTGGCGCTTCGATCTCGTGGGCATCGCGCCCACCGAGCAGTGGACCGTGATGGACTCGCTCGCGCGTCGCGCCGACGAAGGCCCGTGGGAGTCGCTGTGGGTGTACGACCACTTCCACACGACGCCCGTGCCGAGCGAAGAGGCCACGCACGAGGCGTGGACGCTCATGGCCGCGTTCGCGGCGTCGACCAGCCGCGTCCGCCTGGGGCAGATGTGCACGTGCATGGGCCACCGCAACCCGGCCTACCTCGCGAAGGTCGCCGCCACGGTCGACCACGTCTCGAGAGGACGCGTCGAGATGGGCATCGGCGGCGGCTGGTACGAGCATGAGTGGCGCGCCTACGGCTACGGGTTCCCCGCCATCGGCGATCGGCTGGGGATGCTGCGCGAAGGCGTCGACATCATGCGCCAGGCCTGGACCACCGGCAGCGCCACGCTCGACGGCACGCACTACCAGGTCGACGGCGCGATCGTGCAGCCGCTCCCCGTGCAGGATGGCGGCATCCCGATGTGGATCGCGGGCGGCGGCGAGAAGGTGACGCTCAAGATCGCGGCGACCTACGCCGATTACACGAACTTCTCGGCGAACGACCTCGACGTCTTCGAGCACAAGAGCGCCGTGCTGCGCGGCCACTGCGAGCGCATCGGCCGCGACCCGGGCGAGATCACCCGCAGCGCCAACTTCAACACGATCGTCGGTGCGACCGAGGCCGAAGCCCGCGATCGGCTGGCCGCGGTCATCGACCGGCTGCGCCCGCACCTCGGCGACGAGCGCACCGACACGATCGAGCGCGACTATCTCTCGTCGCCCGCGTTCGGCACGCCCGAGAAGATCGCCGAGCGCCTGGCCGAGCGCGCCGCCCACGGCCTGGGCTACGCGATCCACTATTTCCCCGAGGCGGCCTACGACCTCTCCGGCATGGAGATGTTCGAGCGCGAGGTCATCCCCGCGCTCAGCTGACACGGTCGGTTCGGGGCGGCGGGGGCGTGGACTGGCCCCGGCCTCTGGTGCCCGCGACGGAATGGGCTTATTCTCCGTTGCACAGCGGGATGCGATGTTGTTCCCCAAGCTCGGTGCGTTCCGCAGATCACCTCTGAGGAGTGCCATGAGCAATTCCCGTTTCCGTCACGCTCGCGCCGTCATCGTCGGTGTGTCCGTGGCGGGGCTGCTGGTCAGCGCGATCGCCGTACCCGCCTCGGCAGCGCCGCCGCCGTCGGACTTCACCGCATCGCCGATCGCACCGGACGGACCCCCGCAGGCCGGCGCGAAATCCGCGTCGGGCAACCTCGCGCAGAGCGATGACGACCTGCTGGCGCGCGCCGATGCCGCGGTCGTGCCGGTGCTCGTCAAGGTCGACGTCGACCCCGTCGCCTCCTACGTGGGCGGCGTGGAGGGCTACGCCGCGACGAGTCCCGAGACGACGGGACGCTCCCTCGCCGACGGCGGCGCCGCCGTCGCGCGGTACACCGAGTACGTCGACGCACAGATCGCGGCGGCACAGGCCGAAGCGCTCGCGCTCGTGCCGAGCGCCCGCATGATCGCGACGTACGCGACGGTCTACGGCGGGTTCGCCATGACGATCCCCGCGAACCGCGCGAAGGACGTCCTCGCTCTGGGATCGGTCGCCGCCGTGCAAGAGAACGCGCTGCGCCAATCGGATGCCGCGACCCCGGCCGTCGACCCGGCTCTGACGCCCGACCCGTCAGCCCCGACGCCCGACCCGTCGGCCCCGGCGACGCCCGAGAAGGCCGCGGCGACGCCCGAGAAGGCGCCCGCCACGACCACCCCGGCCGCCCCCGTCGCACCGCGCGCCGCTGTCACCCTGCCGCCGATGACCCCCGCACCCGACGCCGACGCGACGACCTTCATCGGCGCGGATGCCGTGTGGCCCAAGCTCGGCGGACGCGACAAGGCCGGTGAGGGCGTCATCGTCGGCGTCATCGACACCGGCATCTGGCCCGAGCACCCGATGCTGCGCGACAACGGCATCGACCGGCCCGATGGTGGACCGTGGGCCTGCGAGTTCGGCGACGGCAGCGTCGGCGACGCGTTCGAGTGCAACGACAAGCTGATCGGAGCACACGCCTTCCTCGACACCTACGTCGCGCTGCAGGGTCCCGTCCTCGAGGGCGAGTACTGCACCGTCGACGTGTGCTCGGCCCGCGATGCCAACGGCCACGGCACCCACACGGCGACGACGGCCGCCGGCAGTCACGTCGAGTCCGCCGAGATCTTCGGCGTCGATCGCGGTGCGATCAGCGGCGTCGCCCCCGGTGCATCCGTCATCGCCTATCGGGCGCTCGCGGAGCTCGGCGGATACGACGGCGACCTGCTCGCCTCGATCGGTCAGGCCGTGCTCGACGGCGTCGACGTGATCAACTACTCGATCAGCGGCAGCCAGAATCCGTATGACGCCGTCGAGCTCGCGTTCCTCGACGCGTTCGCGGCGGGAGTCACGGTCAACTCCTCGGCGGGCAACTCCGGACCGGGCGCGTCGACGCTCGACCACGCGAGCCCGTGGACGACGACCGTCGCCGCCTCGACGTCGGATCGCGCATTCACGTCGACCCTCGTGCTCGCCGGTGCCGGTGACGCGACGTTCGTCAAACCCGGCACGACGATCACGGCGGGCGTCACCGACGCTCCGGTCGTGCAGACGAAGGACGTCGCCGGCTACCCCGGCACGGAGTACTGCGACGAGCCGTTCGCGCCCGGCTCGGTCGCGGGGCAGGTCGTGCTCTGCATCCGCGGCGGCGCGAACAGCGGCGGACGCGTCGAGAAGGGCTACTACGCGCTGCAGGGCGGGGCGGCGGGCATGATCCTCGCCAACCCCCAGCCGCAGGATCTGCAGACCGACAACCACTTCCTTCCGACCATCCAGCTCGAGGGCCCGAACGACGACCTCGTCGCGTTCCTCGACGCGAACCCGGGAACGACGGCGACGTGGGCGGCGGGCACCGCCACGGTTGCGCCGGGTGACGTCATGGCGTCGTTCAGCTCGCGCGGTCCCGTCGGCGACTTCCTGAAGCCCGATGTCACGGCACCCGGCGTGCAGGTCATCGCGGGGCACACGCCGACGCCGTCCGAGATCTCCAGTGGCCCTCCGGGTGAGCTCTACCAGGCCATCGCGGGCACGTCGATGTCGGCGCCCCACGCGGCGGGGGTCTCGGCGCTCGTGAAGGCGGCCTACCCGTCGTGGACGCCGGGGCAGATCAAATCGGCGCTCATGACCTCGTCGCTGCAGGCGGTCGTGAACGTCGACGGCTCGCCCGCCGGGGTGTTCGACCGCGGGGCCGGATCGATCCGCGCCGACCGTGCGATCGCGCCCGTGCTCACGATCAGCGAGTCGGCCGCCGACTTCGCCGCGAGCGCGACCGATCCGCTGCACCGCGTGGACCTCAACATCCCGAGCGTCTACGTCGACCCGCTGCCCGGCGCCGTCGCGACGAAGCGCACCGTGACGAACGTCAGCGGCAAGACGCAGCAGTTCACCGTGAAAGCCACGAGTGACGCGGGCGTGCGGATCACGGTCATTCCGTCGAGCTTCTCGCTCGCGCCGAAGAAGTCGCGCGATCTCACGATCGTCCTCGACGCCCTCAAGGCGAACGAGGGGTGGCACGAGGGGCAGATCACGATCACGCCCCGCTCGGGGAACCCGGTCGTGCTGCCGGTGGCTGCCAACGTCGGTGAGGCCGAGATCACGTTCTCGCAGACGTGCGACCCGACGACGATCGCCCGCGGCTCGACGTCGACGTGCACCGTGACGGCGTCGAACTACCTGCCGGTCGAAGTGGCCGCGAAGATCGACGTCGCGGCGAACCCGCTCCTGCAGGTGCGATCGGTCACCGCGCCGGCGAAGAAGACGCTCCTCGGCGCGAAGTGGAGCGGCACCCTGGCGCCGGCTATCCCGCCGACGATCGCTTCCGTCGAGGTCGTGCCCGATTCGTCGCCGGCGGGCTACGTCCCGCTGAGCGCATTCGGCATCGGTCTCACGGCGATCGGCGACGAGGAGATGGTCAACTACAACGTGCCCGCCTTCCAGTACGGGGGTGAGACCTACACGCGGATCGGGGTTGACTCGAACGGCTACGCCGTCGTGGGCGGCGGAACGGCGGCCGACCACAGCTTCGAGCCCAACGGCATCCCCGATCCCATCGCGCCCAACAACGTGCTCGCGCCGCTGTGGACCGATCTCAACCCCGCCGCGGCTGCCCCCGGCGACGGCGTGCGGGTCGGATCCTTGACCGACGGTGTCACGTCGTGGCTCGTGCTGGACTGGCAGAACGTGCCGACCTACACCGGCAACGCGAGGAACTCGTTCCAGGCCTGGATCGAGCTCGGCGCGACCGAAGGGATCTCGTTCACGTACGGCAGTGCCGCCGTCGGCGACGCCGGGTCGGCGGTCGCCGTCGGCGCTGAGAACCGCGACGGCACGAGCGGTGCGACCCTCGCGACGCTCCCCGCCGCAGGCGATGAGGTGCGGGTCACGACCGCGCCGCCGTCGGCGGGTGGCACGGTGACGTTCGACTACACCATCAAGGGTCTCCTGTGGGGCACGTGGTCGACCTTCGCGACGCTGCAGTCCGACGTGCTGCGGGCCACGCCTGCCGAGCAGACCAAGATCAGGGTGAAGTAGAAGAAAAGGGGGATGCTGCAAGCCGCGGCATCCCCCTCTCTTCTGGCCGTCGAGTCAGGCGGAAAGGAAGTCCAGCAGCGCCTCGTTGACCTCGGCGCCGTGGGTCCACAGCAGTCCGTGCGGCGCGCCCTCGAGTTCGACGTAGGTCGCGGTGGGCAGCAGGTCGCGGAAGCGCCGCGCCGTCACATCGGCGGGGAGGATGCGATCGGCCGTGCCGTGCAGGATGAGCGCGGGCACCGTGACCGCCGGGATGTCGTCGCGGAAGTCGGTCGGCCACGTCAGGGGCGCCGCCGCGATCGCTGTGTTGCCGGCCGCGTTGGCCGTCTGCACGCTCGCGTCGACGGCCTCCTGAGAGATGCGCGAGCCGAGGTTCTCGTCGAGGTTGTAGAAGTCGTCGAAGAACCCGCGCGCGAAGGCGTAGCGGTCCTCGCGCACCGACTGCGCGATGCCGTCGAAGAACTCCTGGGGGCCCGCACCGTCGGGGTTGTCGTCGGTCCTGAGTAGATAGGGCTCGAGCGAGCCGAGGAAGGCGACCTTCGCGACGCGCTCCGCGCCGTACCGGGAGAGGTAGCGGGCGATCTCGCCCGTGCCCATCGAGAAGCCCACGAGCACGGCGTCGGTGAGATCCAGGTCTTCGATCAGCGCGTGCAGGTCGGCCGCGAAGGTGTCGTAGTCGTAGCCCGAACCGGCCTTCGTCGAGCAGCCGAAGCCGCGGCGGTCGTAGGCGATGACGCGGTAGCCGGCCTCGAGCAGCGCCGTCTGCTGCTTGCCCCACGACTCGCCGTCGAGCGGAAAGCCATGGATCAGCACGACCGGCTGCCCCGTGCCCTGGTCGGTGTAGAAGAGGTCGATGTCGGCCGAGTTCTCGGTGCCGACGGTGATGTACGCCACGGTCGCTCCTTCCGGCCGGGCGGGATCCCGGCGCACCTCCGACGCTAGAGCGGTACCGCGCCTCGTGCCAAGCGGTGCCGGCCCCGGGAGATCCGTGTGGCGGTCGGTCGGGCGAGCGGGCGGGTGGTCGAGCGGGCGGGTGGTCGAGCTGGATGGGCGGGCAGGCAAGCTGGGGGTTCGTTTGCCTGACTCTGTTGTGCGTCGTGGGTGGGCTCAGCAGATTGGGGCAAGTGAGCGGTCGGGCGGCGGTTGGGCGGCGGTTCGGCGGCGGCCGGTCGGTCGGTCGGTCGAGCTGGTCGATCGAGCTCGGGGTTCGTTTGCCTGACTCTGTTGTTCGTCGTGGGCGGGCTCAGCAGATCGGGGCAAGTGAGCGGTCGGGCGGCGGTCGGGCGGCGGTCGGTCGGTGGGTCGGTCGGCCGGTCGAGCTGGTCGATCGAGCTCGGGGTTCGTTTGCCCGACTCTGATCTTCGTCGTGGGCGGGCTCAGCAGATTGGGGCAAGTGAGCGGGGTGACGAGCCGCGCGGGCTACGCGTCGCGGTCCGCTCCGGCGGACGGTGTCACCGGGAACACCGTGGGGGCGGCGAACCCGGATGCCGCGAAGGCCGACCGCGCGGCATCCGCGACGGCGTCGACGCGGTCGTGCGGCACAAGGGCGATGGCCGCGCCGCCGAACCCGCCGCCGGTCATCCGCGCGCCGAGGGCTCCCGCGGCGAGCGTCGCGTCGACCGCGGTGTCGAGTTCGGGCACCGAGATCTCGAAGTCGTCGCGCATCGAGGCGTGCGAGGCGACGAGCAGGTCTCCGATCGCGGCGGGACCGTGCTCGCGCAGCGTGCGCACGGTGTCCTGCACCCGCTGGTTCTCGGTCACGACGTGGCGGACGCGGCGGAACGTGACGTCGTCCAGGAGGTCGCGCGCGCGGGCGAGGTCGCCGGCCCGCAGATCACGCAGTGCCGGGACGCCCACGATCTCGGCGCCGCGCTCGCAGGCTGCGCGGCGCTCGCCGTAGCCGCCGCTCGCGTGCGCGTGCCGGACGCCCGTGTCGATGACGACGAGCTGCAGGCCGGCAGCGGCGAAGCCGAGGTCGACCACGGTCGCCTCGAGTGTGCGGCAGTCCAGGAAGATGGCGGCATCCGCTCGGCCCTTGATCGAGGCCATCTGGTCCATGATTCCGGTGGGCGCGCCCACGGCTTCGTTCTCGGCGGTCCGGCCCGCTTGCGCGAGGGCATCGTCGTCGAGGCGCAGGTGCCAGATGTCGTTAAGGGCGGCGGCGGTCGCACCCTCGATCGCCGCCGACGAGGACAGTCCCGCGCCGACGGGGACCTCGGTCGTGAAGGCGAGGTCGACTCCGGTCGGGGAGTCCGCGCCCGTGGCGCGCAGGAGCGCCCACGCGACGCCGAGCGGGTAGCGGGCCCACTCGCGGACCTCATCGCGGCGGGCGGGGAAGAAGGTGTCGAGGTCGGTCAGGGAGACCTCGACGGGCGCGCTGTCGTCCGATGAGCCGCCGGGGAACTGCGAGACGATGCGGATGCGGCCGTCTTGCCGCGTGCCGACGGCGACGGTCGTGCGCTGCTGGATCGCGAACGGCAGCACGAACCCGTCGTTGTAGTCGGTGTGCTCGCCGATCAGGTTGACCCTCCCCGGCGCCGACCACGTGCCCTCGGGCTCGCTTCCGTAGACGGCCCTGAACAGGTCGCGCGCGGCGCTCATGCCCGCACCTCGGGGATCGTCGCGACGGCTTCGCGCAGACGCTCGGCGGCGGTCTCTGGGGGGATATCGCCGATCCACGCGCCCATGGCGGCCTCGGAGCCGGCGAGGTACTTGAGCTTGTCGGCCGCGCGGCGCGGGCTCGTCAGCTGCAGGTGGAGGCGCACCGTGTCACGGCCCTCGCGCACCGGTGCCTGATGCCAGGCGGCGATGTACGGCGTCGGGGTGGCATAGAGGGCGTCGACGCCGCGCAGGAGGCGCAGATACAGGGGGGCGAGCTCGTCGCGCTCGGCCTCGTTCGTCTCGGCGAAGTCGGCGACGTGGCGATGGGGCAGCAGGTGCACCTCGAGCGGCCAGCGCGCGGCGAACGGGACGAAGGCCGTCCAGTGCTCGCCCGCCAGCACGACGCGCTCGGAGGCGCGCTCGAACTCGAGGACCCGCTCGAACAGGTCCTCGCCCTCGCGCCGGATCGAGGCCAGGAGCGTCGTGGTGCGCGGGGTGACGTACGGGTAGGCGTAGATCTGCCCGTGCGGGTGGGGGAGGGTGACCCCGATCGCCTCGCCGCGGTTCTCGAACGGGAACACCTGCTCGACGCCGGGAAGGGCTGACAGGGCCGCGGTGCGATCCGCCCACGCCTCGATCACGGTGCGGGCGCGGGTGCGGGTCTGGGTGCCGAACGACCCCTCGTGCTCGGGGCTGAAGCACACGACCTCGCAGCGACCGACCGACGTTCGGGTGCGGCCCAGGCCCGGCGCCGTCAGGTCGGGGGTGCCGTGGGGAGGATCGGCCGCCGCCGGCAGCTCGCCGTGCGCTTCGGTCAGGGCGGGGCCGAACGACGGCGACTTGTTCTCGAACACGGCGACGTCGTAGCGCGAGGGGATCTCGGAGGGGTTGGCCGGAGTCTGCGGGGCCAGCGGGTCGAGTTCGGCCGGCGGCAGGAACGCGCGGTTCTGCCGTGCCGCGGCGATCGAGATCCAGTCCCCGGTCAGCACGTCGCGGCGCATCGACGCCGTCGGCGGGCGCGGGGTGCTCGCGCGCGCGTCGATGCCCCGATCGGGACCGAGGGTCGTGTCCGGGTCGTCGAAGTAGATGAGCTCGCGGCCGTCAGCGAGGACCGTGGACCGCTTGACGACACCGGCGCCGAGCACTTCACCGGGTGCGGGGGGCTCGATCTCCGGAATGTTCACGTCAACACGCTACTCGCGACGCCGTGGGAGCGAGCGCGCCGTGCTCGCTCTCATCGCGGCGATCGACGGTGCGCCCGTCTCGGCGGACGTCACCCCGACGACACTCATCGTGCGCGACAGCGCGCCCTGAGGATCAGGCGCCGAGCGCCTCCGCGACGACGGCGCGCGCCTCGGCCTGCACCTGGGCGAGGTGCTCGGGTCCGCGCAGCGATTCAGCGTACAGCTTGTAGACGTCCTCGGTGCCCGACGGGCGTGCGGCGAACCACGCGTCGGCGGTCTGCACCTTGAGTCCGCCGATCGCGGCGCCGTTGCCCGGCGCGTGCGACAGCTTGCCGGTGATCGGCTCGCCCGCGAGCTCGGTCGCCGAGACTGCTGCGGGTGAGAGCTTCGCCAGCTCCGCCTTCTGCTCCGCCGTCGCGGGCGCGTCGACCCGCTGGTAGGCGGATGCACCGTATTCGGCCTCGAGCTCGGCATAGCGCTCTGACGGGGTCTTGCCCGTGACGGCGAGGATCTCGGCGGCGAGCAGACACAGCAGTATGCCGTCCTTGTCGGTCGTCCAGACCGAGCCGTCCATGCGCAGGAAGGACGCGCCGGCGGACTCTTCGCCGCCGAACGCGATCGATCCGTCGAGGAGTCCCGGCACGAACCACTTGAATCCGACCGGAACCTCGTAGAGCCGCCGGCCGAGCGCAGCGGTGACCCGGTCGATGATCATCGACGACACGAGCGTCTTGCCGACCGCGGCATCGGCCGGCCAGCCGGGCCGATGCGCATAGAGGTAGTCGATCGCGACAGCGAGGAAGTGGTTGGGGTTCATGAGCCCCCCGTCGGGCGTGACGATGCCGTGGCGATCGGCGTCGGCGTCGTTGCCCGTCAGGATGTCGTACTCGTCGCGCCGTGCGACCAGCGAGGCCATGGCCGAGGGTGAGGACGGATCCATGCGGATCTTCTCGTCCCAGTCCAGCGTCATGAACCGCCACGTCGGGTCGACGTCGGGGTTGACGACCGTGAGGTCGAGACCGTGCACCTCGGCGATGAGCGCCCAGTAGTCGACCGAAGCGCCACCGAGCGGATCGGCGCCGATCCGCACACCCGCCCGGCGGATCGCCTCGAGGTCGATGATCGTGACGAGGTCGCGCACATAGGCGTCACGGAAGTCATACACGCCGATCCGCTCCGCCTCGATATCGGCGTAGCGGGTGCGGGTGACCCCGGCCAGCCCCGCGGCGATCAGCTCGTTGGCGCGCGCCGCGATCCACCCGGTCGCGTCCGTGTCGGCCGGGCCGCCATGGGGCGGGTTGTATTTGAAGCCGCCGTCGCGCGGCGGGTTGTGCGACGGGGTCACGACGATGCCGTCGGAGCGACCCGGGTCCTCGGTGCCCATGCCGCGGTTGTGGGTCAGGATCGCGTGCGAGAGGGCCGGGGTGGGCACCCACGAATCGCGGCTGTCCACGCGCACGTCGACCCCGTTGGCCACGAGCACCTCGATCGCGGTGCGTTCGGCGGGGCGGGAGAGGGCGTGCGTGTCCCGCCCCAGGAAGAGCGGACCCTGGATGCCCTGGTCGCGACGGTAGTCCACGATCGCCTGGGTCGTGGCGAGGATGTGGTCCTCGTTGAAGCTCGACGACAGCGACGAGCCGCGGTGGCCGCTCGTGCCGAAGACCACGCGCTGCGCGGGTTCGTCCGGGTCGGGCTTGCGGTCGTAGTACGCCGCGATCGCCTCGTCGACGTCGATCAGGTCGGATGCTTCGGCGGGC
Source organism: Microbacterium sp. NPDC055442 (assembly GCF_053644215.1). NCBI lineage: Bacteria > Bacillati > Actinomycetota > Actinomycetes > Micrococcales > Microbacteriaceae > Microbacterium > Microbacterium sp. NPDC055442. Next base: position 34,736 of record NZ_JBSHLF010000006.1, read on the forward strand.
TGTCCAGCTCGGCTCATCGTCCCAGTCTGCCCCGGCGCGGACGCTGGCGCACGGGCCGTGTGCACAACGCCGCGCATTCGAAGAGCCCAGAGCGAGAATCCGTGGGGCTCGCCCTCCGCAACCGGCGGATGACCGGCGACGGGCGCGGCGTAGGCTGAGCGGGTGACTGCCGAGCCCGGACCCCGCACCTACAGCTACCTCGGGCCCGCGGGCACCTTCACCGAAGCCGCCCTCGCCCAGGTGCCCGAAGCGCGCGGACAGCGCTGGCGTCCCGTGCGCAACGTCGGCGAAGCGCTCGACGATGTCGTCGCGGGACGTTCGGATGCCGCCATGATCGCGATCGAGAACTCGATCGACGGCGGGGTCTCGACGGCGCAGGATGCCCTGGCGACCGTGCCAGGACTGCGGATCGTGGGGGAGTACCTCGTGCCGGTCGAGTTCGTGCTGGTCGCGCCCCGCGGCACGCGCCTCGACGACGTCTCGCTCGTCGCGGGGCACCCCGTCGCCTATGCGCAGTGCCTGCAGTGGCTCACGAAGAACCTCCCCGCCCACGCGCACCTGCCCGCTGCGAGCAACGTCGCGAGCGCCGTCGGCATCCTCGACGGGACGAGCGACGCCGACGCGGCGATCGCGCCGCCCGGCATCCTCGAGCACCACGACCTCGACCTGCTGGCCTCGAACATCGGCGACAACCCGAACGCCGTGACGCGCTTCGTTCTCGTGAGTCGCACGGTGCAGCCGCCGGCGCCGACGGGCGCCGACAAGACCTCGCTCATCGTCGAGCTTCCCGAGGAGTACCCCGGTGCGCTGCTCGAGATGCTCGAGCAGTTCGCGACGCGTGGCATCAACCTGTCGCTGCTCGCATCGCGTCCCATTGGCGACGCGATGGGACGATACCGCTTCGTCATCGACGCGGACGGGCACATCCACGACGAGCGCGTGGCCGACGCCCTGATGGGCCTGCGCCGGTTCAGCCCCCGCGTGATCTTCCTCGGGTCCTACCCGCGGGCCGACCGTCAGGTCGTGCGCTATCCCGAGCGGTACGCCGACGACGTCTTCGTCGAAGCGCGGGACTGGCTGCGGGCCCTCGTCAGCGGAGAACCCGAGGCCTGAGGCTCACGCCGCGGTCAGCGCGGTGGCGAGCAGCTCGAGCGTCTGCACGCGGCCGGGTGCGGCATCCATCGGCTCGGTCTCATACGCGCCGGCGATGGGCGAGATCATCACTTCGTCGACCTCGTGCTTCGCGGCGAACGCCGTGACGGATGCCGCGACCTCGGCGCCCGTGCCGATGAACCAGCTCGCCCGCGACGACGCCATGATCGACTGGGCGAGGGCGTCGAAGTCGGCAACCCCCGCGATCGACTGCTCGACGGATTCGAGCGCCGTGAGCGGCCGGTTCGTGCGCAGCCGCGCCATCATGCGCAGCTGCGGCAGGGCGCGCTCCTCGGCTTCGCCCGACGTCGGTGCGGCGATCGCGTTCGCCGTGAGGAAGGTCCGCGGGGCCGCGAGCAGCTCGGAGGGCTGGAAGCGCGAGCGGTACAGATCGAGGGCGCGTTCGAGGCCGTCGCCCGAGAAGTGGTTCGCGAAGACGTACGGCAGCCCGAAGCTCGCGGCGAGCTGCGCCGAGTAGTCGCTCGAGCCGAGCAGCCACACCTCGGGAACGGTGCTCGCCGCGGGGGTTGCGTGCACGTCGTACGTGCCGCCCGAAGCGAACCGCACCGTCGCACCGTCGGCCGAGACGAGACCGAGGATGTCGCGGATGTGCTCGGGGAACCGCTCGACGTCGCTCGTCGTGCCCGACATGCGCAGCAACTGGCTGATGACCGGGTCGCTGCCGGGTGCGCGGCCGATCCCGAGGTCGATGCGGCCGGGCGCGATCGCCTCGAGCGCCGCGAACTGCTCGGCGACGACGAGCGGCGAGTGGTTGGGCAGCATGACGCCGCCCGAGCCGACGCGGATCGTGGTCGTGCGCGCCGCCGCCGTCGCGATCAGGACGGGCGGTGACGTCGAGGCGACCGCCGGCATGTTGTGGTGCTCGGCGAACCAGTACCGCCGGTAGCCGAGCCGGTCGGCGTGCTGCGCGAGATCCAGTGACGCCGCGACGGCCTCGGGGCTGGTCTGCCCCGTGCGCACGGGCACGAGATCGAGGACGGACAGGGCGGGAGCGGCGGTGGCAGTCATCCTCTGGCACAACCCGGCGGCGTCGGGGATCATTCCGGACAGCCGGAGGGGCGGGGCTGCGTCAGCGCATCCTTTCGGATTCGCCCTGTTCTTGATACGTTTCTTGCGGAAGCGTGGGGCTTCCGTTTGGGGAACTGATCGCAAGATCACAACTGGGGAGTTGTCCGTTTGCTTACGCACCGCCGTGGGCGCGCTGTCGTGGGCGGCATCGCTGCCGTCATCGTCGCGCAGGCCCTGATCGTCGCCGTTCCGGCGACCGCCGTCGCATCCACCGCCATCGCCGTCTCGGACTCGGTGGGCGCCGCCTCGCCGGCGCTCGCGATCGAGTCGCCCGCCGCGGGCGCCTCGCTCGTGCGGGGCAGTCTCGGCGACGTCACGCTGTCGGCGGCGCACGCCGCCCCGCTGGATCGGCTCACGATCGACCTCTACGACGTCAACGGCACCTTCATCGGGGCCGTCGGATCCACGTCGGCCACCGCGTCGATCGGTGCGCACACGTGGATCGGCTCCTACGCGCTGCCCGCCGATCTCGCCGCGGGCTCGTACACGATCAGCGCCACGGTCACCGACGCCGCCGGCAGTGCGCGCACCGTCACGTCGGGCTTCGACGTGACCGAGCACGAGCCGCCGTCGCTCGAGTGGCTCAGTGAGCTCGTCGCCCGCGTCGTCGCCGGGGTCTTCGCTTCGCTCGGCCGCTGATCCTCAGCCCCGCTTGACGACCTCGTATGCCGCGAGGGCGGCCCTGCGCGTCTCACCGAGGTCGACCATGGGCTCCGTCGGTGCGTCGCGGGCCCACTGCGAGATGTAGTGGCCCTCGGCGTCGAACTTCTTCGCCTGCAGTTCGGGGTTGAACACCCGGAAATAGGGTGCCGCATCGGCGCCTGACCCGGCGACCCACTGCCAGTTGAAGGGGTTGTTGGCGGCATCCGCGTCGACGAGGGTGTCCCAGAACCACTCCTCGCCGCGCCGCCAGTCGATGAGCAGGTTCTTGATGAGGAAGGATGCCGCCACCATCCGCACGCGGTTGTGCATGAAGCCCGTGTGCCACAGCTCCCGCATGCCCGCGTCGACGAGCGGGACGCCCGTCTCGCCCCGTTGCCAGGCGCGCAGGTGCGCGCGGTCCAGCGGCGGCCACGGGAACGCGTCGAACTCGCTCCGCAGGTTGCGCTCTGCCAGATCGGGCTTGTGGAACAGGGTGTGCCAGGCGAACTCGCGCCAGCCGAGTTCGGAAAGGAAGCTGCCGGATCGGCCCGCCGCGACGGCTTCGTGCCACACGGTGTGCGGGCTCACTTCGCCCCAGCGCAGGCGCGGCGACAGCAGCGACGTCGCCCCCGCCGCGGGTTCGTCGCGCGCCCGTTCGTACGAGGCCAGGTCGTCGCGCAGAAACTCCCTCAGGCGCCGGCGGGCCGCCGGTTCGCCCGGCTCCCAGGTGTCGCGCAGCCCGCCCGCCCAGTCCGGGGCGGTGGGCAGCAGCGCCCAATCGTCGAGGTCGTCCGACGCCGGTGCACGGGCAGGGCCCGGGATCTCGCGCGGCTCGGGCAGCGGGGCCCGCGGAGCGGGCCGGGCGAGGCAGGCGCGCCAGAACGGAGAGAAGACCGAGTAGTGGGTCCCCGATCCCGTGCGCACCTCCCACGGTTCGTGCAGCAGGGAGGCCGCGAACGAGGCGACCTCGATGCCCGCCTCGCGCAGCGACGACTTCACCCCGGCGTCGATCTCGCGTTCGGGCTCGCTGTAGCGGCGGTTCCAGAAGACCGCGGCCGGTGCCGTGTCGGCGACGATCTCGCGCAGGACTGCGCTCGCGGGCCCCCGGCGCAGCACGAGGGCCGAACCGCGCTCGCGCAGGCGCGCATCGAGGGAGGCGAGCGAGTGGTGCAGCCACCAGCGTGCCGCCGCACCGAGGGCGCGGATGCCGGGCGACTCCTCGTCGAGCACGTAGAGCGCGACAATGGGTCCGCCCCGGTCGATCGCGGCGCGCAGCGCGGGGTTGTCCGCCAGGCGCAGGTCGTCGCGGAACCAGACGATCGACGGAGCGGTCATCGCTCAGAGCCCGCTGAGGTCGTGCCCCTCGGGCACGGCGAGGAGCAGAGCCCCGGCATCGATGCGGGTGTCGACCTCGACGGCCTCGCCGAACTCGTCGCCGTCGAGTTGCACGGGGTGCGGCTCGCTCGTGCCGATCTCGATCCCGGTGCCGCGCGAATAGATGACCGAGTTGTCCTTCGTGCGGAACGACAGCACGCGCCGCCCCGCCCGGAAGCGGCGCAGGACGCTGTTGTCCCACGCGACCCGCCGCCACACGAAGAGCCAGCCGAACGCGCCCTTCGGCTGCACGATGACGATGTCCAGCGCCCCGTCGAGGATCGACGCGTCGGGCACGAGCTCGAGGCCCGCCGGGAGCGACCCGCAGTTCGCGAAGAGGATGCTCTGCACACGGGCGGCGTGCAGGCGCCGGCCCGCGAGCTGGTACATGACGCGGAACGGCTTCGCGCCGGCGAGCGACCGCGCGGCGCCGTCGACGTACGCGACCCACCCGACCGTCTTCTTCAGCTGCGGGCTCGTGTTCGCGATCATCGCCGCGTCGAGGCCGATGCCGCCCATGACCACGAAGGCGTGCTCGACGCGCTCGCCGTCGGCGCGGCGCAGCCGCGCCCAGCCGACGTCGATGGCGTGCCGGTCGCCGTCGAACGCGGCGCGGATCATCGCGGCGGGCTCGGTGAGGGGCAGGCGCAGGTTGCGGGCGAGCAGATTGCCCGTGCCGCTGGGCACGATCGCGAGCGGCACGCCCGACCCCGCCATCGCCTCCGAGACGGCGCGCACCGTGCCGTCGCCTCCCGCGACGAGCACGACGTCGGCGCCCGCCTCGAGGGCCTGTCGCGTGATGTCGTCGCCGAGATCGGACACGGTGGTCTCGTAGAACAGCGGCTCGGACCATCCGGCATCCGTCGAGATCCGGGTCACGGTGTCGCGCAGCTCGTCGCCGTCGACCTTGATCGGGTTGTAGACGAGCGCAGCCTTGGGGCTCGGCCGCTCCTCGCCGCCCGACATGGTGGCGGTGTCGCCCTCGGCGTCGACGCGTCGCGCTTGCCCGCTCGCGCCGTCGGTGCGATCGGGGGCGATGTCCTCGGGCTCGCGGATGACGTCGTCGGGGGCCGCAGCCTGCACCGGATCCGGCGCGTCTGCGTTTCGAGAACCGTTCCCATCAGGGGTCGCCATTCGACCATTATGCGCAGGATGCCGCGGGGGAGCCCGCATGCGAGGATTGTCGGGTGATCGATCCCGTGCTTCTCCGTGAAAATCCCGAGCTGGTCAAGCGCTCGCAGGAGGCGCGTGGGCACTCCTCCGACACTGTCGATGCGGCGCTCGAGGCCGACCGTGCGCGTCGCTCCGCCATCACGACCTTCGAAGAGCTGCGCGCGGCGCAGAACGCGCACGGCAAGACCGTCGCGCGGGCGCCGAAGGACGAGAAGGCTGCCCTCGTCGCCGAGGCCAAGCAGCTCAGCGAACGTGTCAAAGAGGCCCAGCACGCCGTCACCGCCGCCGAGGAGGCCTCCGACGCGGCGCTCGCGCAGATCGAGAACATCGTGATCGACGGCGTCCCGCCCGGCGGCGAGGCGGACTTCGTCACGCTGCGCACCCACGGCGACGTGCCGACGTTCGACTTCGAGCCCCTCGACCACCTCGCGCTCGGCGAGAAGCTCGGCGCGATCGACATGGAGCGCGGCACGAAGGTGTCGGGCAGCCGCTTCTACTTCCTCACGGGCATCGGCGCGCGGCTCGAGATCGCCCTCATGTCGCTCGCACTCGACCGTGCCCTGCAGGACGGTTTCATCCCGCTCATCCCGCCGACCCTCGTGCGGCCCGAGGTCATGCGGGGCACCGGATTCCTCGGTCAGCACGCCGCCGAGGTGTACCACCTCGAAGAGGACGACCTCTATCTCGTCGGCACGAGCGAAGTGCCGCTGGCCGGATACCACATGGACGAGATCCTCGACCTGACCACGGGCGCGAAGCGCTACGCCGGCTGGTCGACGTGCTACCGGCGCGAAGCCGGCTCGTACGGCAAGGACACGCGCGGCATCATCCGCGTGCACCAGTTCAACAAGCTCGAGATGTTCGTCTACACGGTGCCCGAGGACGCCGAGGCCGAGCACCTGCGACTCGTCGCGATGCAGGAGCGGATGCTGCAGGACCTGGGCCTGAGCTACCGCGTCATCGACGTCGCGGCCGGGGATCTCGGGTCCAGCGCCGCACGCAAGTACGACGTCGAGGCGTGGGTGCCCACGCAGGGCGCGTACCGCGAGCTGACCAGCACCTCGAACTGCACGACCTATCAGGCGCGGCGCCTTGACATCCGTCATCGTCTGCCCGCCGACCAGGGCGGCAAGACGCAGCCCGTCGCGACCCTCAACGGCACCCTCGCCACGACGCGGTGGATCGTCGCCCTCCTCGAGACGCACCAGCGCGCCGACGGTTCGGTCGTCGTGCCCGAGGTGCTGCGGCCCTACCTGGGCGGGCTCGAGATCATGGAGCCGCCGGCATGACCGACGACGACCTGTCCCACCTGCCCGCGACGGGTGAGATCGACGTCGTCGGTCGGGGCGAGGCCGTCGAGATCGTCGACGAGCTCGCCCGCGAGACCGAGGCGCCGGGCATCGTCGTCGAGCACATGCTCATCGCGCTCGACATCGACGGCACCGTCATCCTCGAGGACGAATCGCTCAGCCCGGGTGTCGTCGACGCCGTCGAGCACGCGCAGCGTGCGGGGCATGAGGTGATGATCGCGACGGGACGCAGCTGGGAGGGAACCCGCGGCATCCTCCGTGTGCTGGGTATCGCTCCCGAATACGTCGTGTGCTCGAACGGTGCCGTCGTGCTGCGCCGGATCGACGCCGACGACCTCGAGTACGAGCGGTGGCACCTCGAGACGTTCGACCCGCGCGATGTGCTGACGCTGCTGCGCGAGCACCTGCCCGACGCCCGGTACCTCGTGGAGCTGCCCGACGGAAACCGCCTCTATACCGAGTACCTCGACGACTGGAACCTCGTCGCCGCGCGCCGTGTGCCCTTCGAGGAGCTGGGGGCGCAGCGCGTGTGCCGCGTCGTCGTCGTCGCGCCCGAGCACGCCTCCGACGCCTTCCTGGAGCTCGTCTCGGACATCGGACTCACCCAGGTCTCGTACTCGGTGGGCTGGTCTGCGTGGCTCGACATCGCGCCGCACGGCGTCGACAAGAGCACGGGGCTCGAACGGGTGCGCACGACGCTCGGCATCCAGCCCGAGAACGTGCTCGTCATCGGCGACGGACGCAACGACGTCGGCATGTTCGCCTGGGCGCTCGAGCACGGCGGTCGCGCTGTCGCGATGGAGCAGGGCCCGCAAGAGGTGCGGGATGCCGCCGGTGAGACGACGACGTCGGTCGAGGCCGGCGGCGTCGCCGCGATCCTCCGGGCGCTCTGAGCCTCGCTCGCGTCGCCTTTCGTCGAACCCGACCTTTCCCGTCGAACCCGACCTTTCTCGCGTCGCCTTTCGTCGAACCCGACCATTCCCGTCGAACCCGACCTCGTCGACGTCCCGTTCGGCGGAAACGGTACGGTTCGAGCGACAAAGCCCCGCGCGCCTTTCAGAAGTCCCACAGCCGCCGCTGGAACAATATGTCAGCAGTTCCGTCGACTAGACTCGACGCCTGTTCGACGGATGCCGGTGGCATCCGCCGGGAGGGTTGTCCGAGCGGCCGATGGACCTGGTCTTGAAAACCAGTGGGCAGAAATGTCCCGTGGGTTCGAATCCCACACCCTCCGCTTGATGTGTGCTGGGGGCGAACCTGAAGACGCCGTGAAAGGACCCCCGTGAGCCAGACGACCAAGCCCGCCAAGCGTGGCCGTCGCACCGTCGCGCGTCACGGGGCGCTGACTTCGCCGCATCCGGTTTCGCTGCTGCTCAAGGTGATCGGCGTCATGCTCGGGGTCGTTCTCGTCTCGGGGGCGGGTGTGGCCGCCTATGCGACCTACGATCTCGCGGCGAGCGCCACCGAGGACGCCGTCGATCTCGAAGGACAGGCTCCCGTGCCGCCCGACATCGGTGCGATCGAGACGGGCGTCGATCTGCTGGTCGTCGGCACTGACGAATGCGAGCCCGAGTACGCGTACCTCTTCGGCGACCGCTGCACGGGTCCGGATGCCGAAGGTCAGCTCAACGACGTCAACATGCTCGTGCACATCTCGAACAATCCGCGCCGTGTCACGGTCGTTTCGTTCCCGCGCGATCTCATGGTCCCGATCCCCTCGTGCACGCGCGAGGACGGCTCGACGACGTCGGCGATGAGCAAGCAGCAGATCAATACGGCATGGTCGTACGGCGGGCTGTCGTGCGTCGCCAAGACGATCTCGGCGCTGAGCGAGCAGAGCATCCCCATGGCGGCGAAGGTCAGCTTCGGGAACGTCATCAACATCACCGACGCGATCGGCGGAGTCGACGTGTGCATCGGCAACGGCGGCATCCGCGACCGGTACACGAGCATCGACTGGCCTGCCGGCATGCGCAACGTGCAGGGCGTGGAGGCCCTGCAGTTCCTGCGCACGCGTCACGGCCTCGAGAACGGCAGCGACCTCGCCCGCATCTCGAACCAGCAGCAGTACATGTCGCGACTCGCGCGCAAGCTCGTCAGCGAAGAGGTGCTGTCCGACTTCGGCACCCTGTACCGGCTCGCCACGACCGCCGTCGACAACATCACTCTCAGCAAGAGCCTCGCCAACCCCGTCACGCTCGCCCAGATCGGTCTCGCCGTGAAGGATGTGCCGTTCGACCAGATCGTGTTCGTGCAGTACCCGGTCAACACCGATCCCGCCGACCCGAACCGCGTCGTTCCGAACTATGCCGCGGCCGAGCAGCTGTGGGCCGCGCTCGCCGCGAACGAGCCGATCCAGGTCACGAACGACCCGAACCGCGGCGGCGGCGTCGTCACGGTCGAGCCGTCGGAAGACCCGATCGACGCGGGCGAGGCCCCCGTCGAGCCCGCCGATCCGGCCGACGCCACGACGCCTGAGCCGACCGAGACGGCTGTCGCGTTGCCCAACTCCATCCCCGGCACCTCCGCTGCCGACGAGACCTGCTCGGCGGGCAACCTGAGGTCGAACGGTTGATGTCGGTGCAGGTCCGGCCGGAAGGCCGACGCCCGTTCGCGCGGCATGGCCGGTTCGGGATGCTGCATCCGATCACTCGGCTGCTCGCGGTGCTCGGCGTCGTCCTCGCCGTCGTCGGACTGAGTGCCGGGGGAGTGGGCGCGTTCGCACTGTGGAATGCGGCGCAGGCCGTCGCCGACAGCTCGGTCGCGATCGGCGACGAAGAGTCGATCCCGCCGTCGCTCGGAGCGATCGAGGGCGGCGTCAACCTGCTGCTCGTCGGATCGGACTCGTGCGAGGGGCAGGACGTCGCGCTCTTCCCGCGCTGCGCCAACGAGGATGCCGAGGGTGAGCGCAACGACGTCACGATGCTCGTGCACATCTCGGATGCACCGCGGCGTGTGACCGTCGTGTCGTTCCCGCGCGACATGATCGTGCCGATCCCCGCATGCCCCCGCGAAGACGGCAACGGCGATCACTCGGCGATGAGCGCGCAGATGATCAACGCGTCGTACATGTACGGCGGCCTGCCGTGCACCGTCAAGACCGTCGAGGAGCTCACCGGCGAGAGCATCCATTTCGCGGCATCCATTCGCTGGACCGGCGTCATCAACATGTCCGACGCGATCGGCGGCGTCGAGGTGTGCGTCGCGGGTGACATCAGCGACGGGCACACGGGTCTGAACCTGGCCGCGGGCCCGCACACGCTGCAGGGTGTCGAGGCGCTGCAGTTCCTGCGCATCCGTCATGGAATCGGCGACGGATCCGACCTCGGTCGCATCTCGAATCAGCAGCAGTTCATGTCGTCGATGGTGCGCACGCTGCAGGGTGACGGCGTGCTCGGCAACCCCGGCACGCTGTTCTCTCTCGCGACGACCGCGATCTCGCAGGTGAACGAGGGGCAGCTGGTGCTCAGTCAGTCGCTCGCGAACCCGACGCTCATGGCGCAGATCGCGATGGCAGTGAAGGACGTGCCCTACGAGGACATCGTCTTCGTGCAGTACCCGACCGAGTACGGCGACAACTTCTCGCGTGTGCTGCCGGTTCGGGATGCCGCGGACCAGCTGTTCGCCGCGCTGCGTGAGAACAAGGCGCTCAACCTGACCGGCGACGCGAGCCAGGGCGACGGTGTCGAGGTGACCGGTGAGGCAGCGAAGCCCGAGGGCGACGCCGAGCCCGTCGAGTCGGCGGCGCCGTCGCCGGAGACCCCCGCGGTGCCCGAGGATCGCGTCGATCTGCCCTCGAGCATCGCGGGTCAGACGGCGGCCCAGGTCACCTGCACCCTGCCCGAGCGCTGATGTTTCGCCGGGCTCGACTCGACCGGTTATGATTGCTCTGCGCGTGCTCTTCGAGCGCTCGCCTGGAGACGTCGCATAGTCAGGCCTAGTGCACCACCCTGCTAAGGTGGAGTCCTCGCAAGGGGACCGAGGGTTCAAATCCCTCCGTCTCCGCCATTTTTTCTGGCTCGGTTCCCTTGTAAACACCGGGATCGCGGACCATCTCGGGTTCTAGTTTTCCGGGCTTGCGTTTGAACTGCGTAAAGTCTGCGGGAGTTGGTCTCTGCGGCGTGCGTGAAGCATGCGTAAACCGACGGACCGCCCAATCCGCGAGAGCTCGGCTGACTGTGCCTGAAGTTGTGCTCGGGCGGCTGCCGTCGTGGACTGACTGCAGTCCCTGAGGTGTTGAAGACGTGCCGATTGACTCTCCTCTTAGGGGAGGCTGCAAGCTGGATTCATGTTGAAGATCGGCGAGTTCGCAGGTTTGACGGGGCTGAGCGTGAAGGCGCTTCGCCACTACGACGAGGCCGGGGCGCTCGTGCCCGCCGAGGTGGACGGTCGTACGGGATACCGGCTGTACGCGGAGGGGCAGGTGCGCGCGGGCGTGGTGATCCGTGCGCTTCGGGACGCGGGAGTGCCGTTGCCCGAGGTGGCAGATGTGGTCGGTGGCGGGAAAGCGCTCGAAGTGCTCGAGCAACACCGGCTTCGTGTCCTCAAGGAACGCGAGCGGGAGGACCTCGCGTTCCGCGATGCTGAGGGTGTGCTCCGCGCGCTTGCCGTGGTGGTCGACGTCACTGAGCGGACGATGCCCGCTCAGCCTTTCGTGGGGCAAGTCCTCGCTGTTCCGGTCGATGATGTTGACGCCGTGTCGGACGAGGACGCGAACGAGATCTTCGGCGCACTGTTCGTCCGACTGCAGCGGGCAGGTCTCGGTCCCAGCGGGCCATTCTGGACCGCGCTGCGCGCTGGTGACCAGGGAACCATCGAGATCGCATGCTGCTGGCCCACGCCGGAGGATGTGCCCGAGGATATGCTCGGGTCCGAGAGCTTCGCTGCCGTGCTTCCGGCTCGTACGGAACTCGTGGCGACATGGCGTCCTGCCGGTGGCGAGGAGCTCCCTGATGGGATCCTGCATCCGGCGGTAGTCGGTCTTTTTGATGCCGTCGATGAGCTCGGCTTCGAAATGGGGGCGGTGGAGATCCGTCAGACGGTGACTGGACAGAGCGCTGACGACTTCGTCGTCGAACTGTCGGTGACTGTGTCATGACAGCGGGTGTAGGCGGGGCATGCGACCGCCGACGTCGGCATGGTGCTGACGGCATGGCGGCGTTAGCGCCGGCTCGAGCGAGGTGACGTCGTGCCTATCCGAGCGAGAAGCCGGTGCCGGGCTCGAGGCGCCCGACGGCTCGTGGCGGTGTGACGCGGGTCGTGCATGGTCGTGGCCTGGAGGTCTGCGTCTCGGAGCGCTGTCTTGAACCAGGACTTGGATCCGCTGCTGGCCCGGGTGCGCCGCATGTACTCGCCAGCGGAGTTCGGGACCTACGGGTATGCCAATGCGGGCGGGTGCGGACCGAACAAATCCCTCCGTCTTCTCCGGCAGTTGTCGCCGCGACGGCTCATGGTGTCAGAGCCCGGCGGCATCCATTCTCTGGATCAGGGACGGGCGCCGGGCGTTCTTTCGGCGCACCTCGGCGAGGTAGTCGTCGGCGATCTCGGGGTGTCCGGCTGCTCGTGCGGCGGCGCGGAGTTTCGTCATCCTGCGTACCGCGCCGGGGTAGACGCGGGTGTTCGCCTCGATCAGACGGTCGTCGATGAGCTGCGCCATCACGGGGAGTACGGCAACGGGATCGATCTTGCTGTACCGGTCGACGAGGTCATCCCACTGTTGGGAGAGAATCGACGTGCCGTTCTCGGCCGCGCGGAGTCCCTCTGCCCATGCGCGGGCGATGTCATCCGCGTCGATCAGGTATGCGATCAGCTCCCACGGGCGTTCGCGCATCCGATCGATCGCGTGCTCCCGGATCGCTGGCCAGTCTGGTCCTGAAGCTGACTCCCACGCCTGCGCATTGGCCGTGGTCGGCCATCGTCGGAATACCTCTGAGGCCGCGTCCGCGGCACTCTTGCCCGTTGCGATTGCCAAGGCGACCCAGAGCTCGCCGCACTCCTGCTGCTGGTGCGGCCCGCCGGGCAGAGTCATGCCCTCGTGCGCGATGACGGTCGCGCGGTCGAGCAGTCCGGCCTCATGGAGCGCTTTGGCAGCGGCGGCGTGCATGTGGGCGCGCGGCATGTCTCCGCCGTGGGTGCGGACGATCGCGTCCTCGTCACCACGCAGGACGGCGAGGCGCTGCAGGTTGTAGAGCACGGCATGGCGGGCATGCCACTCGTCGTCGTGTGTGAACTCCGGGTCGGGCCGCCCGTCGAAGGGTGTGGTCAGCGTCCGTCGTCGCTTGTCGAGGTGAGCTTCGAACCTCACGATGCCGGCTTCGCCGAGAGCGTCCGCGTAGTCGACGACGTCCACCGAGAAGTACTCGCCGAGTTCGCCGAACTGCTGCTTCTGGATCCACCCGGTCAGCGTGGCCGGCGGAGGCGGGCTCTGATCGCACAAATCGGCATGCAGGTTCAGCAGCTCCTGGATGACGAGCTGGATGAGTCCGCCGGAATCGTCGGCGCGCATGAGGACACGGAAGGTGCTCCCGATCGCCTTCTGCACGACCGGGATCACGCCTTCGGCGCCGTAGTCGTCGGCCATGTCCGCCAGGAGTGACACCCCTTGTTCGGCTTCGAAGGCGTAGGTCTGCACCGACCGCCAGTCCCACATGTCGCGTCTGGTCGTGCGGAACGAGGCGAGGACGTTCGGGATGTCGAGGGCCAAAGGCATCCGTCCAGGATGCCACTGCCCGAGGCTCCGCGGCCGACCGGTGCCAAGGCCGCAGGCCCCGGTCTCACCGTTTCGGCTGATGGAAGAAGAAGATTCGGCCGGATGTCAATCCAGCTCCGAACGGCTCGTCTCGCGATCGTGAAGTCCATCGCGCTCGTGTATCAACTCCGGCCGGCGTGGCATGCTCGCTGTATGGCGCGGACGTGGCTGTCGGTGAGGGTGGAGCTCTTGGGCGGGCGGGGCGAGGACCTGTGGCCGTGGCCGGGCCGGATATTCGCCGTGGCGCCGTCGCACACGTTCCTTGACCTGGCTGAGGCGATCGATGACGCGTTCGCGCGATGGGATCGCTCGCACCTCTCCGTCTTCACCCTCGCCGATGGTCGTGTCATCACCGACGACGAGACCGGGCAGGCGCTGGCGTCCAGTTCGTTCGGGCCGGTCGTCGCTGCGGTGGACATCGAGTCGGCGAAAGTGGGACGGATGCTGACGCTCGGCGCCACGTTCCAGTACACGTTCGATCTCGGCGACAACTGGGTTCACCGCTGCGTGGTCGGCGAGCGCAAGATCGATCCGCTCGATGAGGTCGGGATTGTGCCTAATAAGCCGCTTCCCTACTGGGGGTGGGGGAGCATCCCCGACCAGTACGGCAGGAACTGGGATGGCGACGACGGTGAGTCGCGGATGCCGCAGCGACCGCGGGCGCTCGATCCGATGCAGACTCATGAGTGGCCAACTGTGGGTGCTGTGGCGGAACTCGACATCCGGGCTGTCCGCGCCGCAGTCGCGGCAGCCGATGCGGTGGGCTTCCTCGATGCGCTGACGGGGCGGGAGATCGATGACGCGCTCCAGCAGGTCGGCTCCGGAATGGCGATGGCATTGCGCAGCCGGCGTCGCCAGGCCGAACCGGTGGCGCTCTCCCTGATCCACCGGCTCACCGGGCGGAGCGGCCCTGGGGACCAGGTGCTCGCCGACGATCTGCTGGCACTGCTGCGACGTGAATCGCCCGCAGCACACACTTCCCCGGTCGACCTCGACGAGCTCAGTTCGTTCCTGGAGGGCGACTTCGGAGAGTCGAGCACGGTCTACGTCGACGTCCTGACCGGTGAGGCCTTCAGCGGAGACTTCACCGACCCGGCCATTGTCGGGGAGGACGCAGCGATGAACGTCGAGGCGGAACCTGATCGGTGGGTCCGGCTCGAACGGGCTGGATCACGGGACCGGTGGGAGGACATGGAAGCGTTCGTGCTCCGTCAGCGCGATAGCGCGCTGCGAGACCGACTGATCCGCGCAATCGAGGGCGCGGGCGCGTTCCGCCGCTTCCGTGACCTCGTCCATGACGAGGGGCTCGCCGAGCAATGGCAGATCTACTCCGACGACCGCCGATGGGGCAGAGCCCGTGACGCGCTCGCGGATGGCGGCATCCGCGTCTTCTGACAGTGTCGAGCAGGTCCATCTACTGATCTGCCAGGGACGCGTGGTACGGTAATCGCAACAAACGCAACCTCCTGCGTTCACGTGTATTGAGGTGATTCCCGTGTCTCGCGCTGCAGTCGTTGAAGAGACGTATCTTCCCAGCAAGGGCGACGAGCTAGCCCCTGTTCTGGACTTCCTTACCGCCCATGAGGCTGCCGGTCGGGTCGTTCCCGAGCCGCGGTACTTTCTTGCGGGAGCGCACCCAGGTGATCAGGTAGAGCTTCCGGAAGAGATCTACCTCGCTCTCCGCAAGATTGTTCATGCGATGCAGAGCGGACTGGCTGTCTCGGTTGTGCCGCAAACAACGAGGCTGACCACTCAGCAGGCAGCGGATCTCCTGAACGTGAGTCGCCCGACCGTTGTGAAGCTCCTCGACGAGGGTGAGATCCCGTTCGAGAGGGCTGGAACGCACCGGCGCGTTCTCCTCGCGGATCTCCTCGACTACCGGGAGCGCCGGCGTGAGCGTCAGTACGACATGCTCGCCGCTACGCGTGACGCTGTTCACGAAGACAACGTCGAACAGACGCTCGAGGACCTCAAGGCGGCGAGGAAGGCGGTCGCGGCGAGGCGGGCTGCACTGCTCTAGCTTCGCAGCCTGACAGGATGGGGGTCGTGTTCACGGCGACCCTCGACACCAACGTGCTGTGGCCGAGCCTGCAACGTGACTTCCTGCTCTCCCTCGCGGTTGAGGGTGCGTATCGGCCAACCTGGAGTGCGGTGATCCTCGAAGAGCTCGAGTATCACGAAGCGGCCAAGCTCACGAAGCGGGGGATCCCCACAGTCGAGGCTGCTGAACGCGCGGCGACCCTCATTGCCGCGATGCGCCGCGAGTTCATCGACGCCGAGGTCGAAGGCTGGGAACCGCTGGAGGGCACGTTCGGGCTTCCCGACCCGGACGACGAGCACGTGGTCGCCGCGGCCGTCATTGCAGGAGCCGGCGCGATCGTCACGGAGAACCTCAGAGACTTCCCCGCAGACAAGATTCCACCGACCATCCAAGTGCTCAGTGCGCGCGAGTTCGCGAAGAACACGGTCGCCCTCAACCCGCGGCACGCGCTCGCCGCGGTGCAGGAGATCGCGAGCCGTTACGGCCGCTACGGTGCGGCACTCACTGTTGAGGAGATCCTCGATACTCTGCGGGACCGATACAGCATGATCCAAGCCGTCGAGATGATGGTCGAAGTTGCAACCGAGTAGGCTCAGATCGCACGCCTGCGGTGCAGGCAAGGCCGCCCAATTCGTGCTTGGCGCCCGCCCGCTCCGGGCCCACAGCATCCGTCTTGTTTCATGCCATAGACCGTCGCGCATTGCCCCGTCGATGAGACCGCGCACCCGCCTCGCTGAACCGGCCGGAACCCGCAGCTGACCGGCGTGCCTGCCTCGAGAGACGCGCTACGGCGCGTCTCTCGTTAGGCCCTCCGCATGAGCACGTACTTCGAGCTCGAGCAGGAGGCGTTCCTGATCGTCTTCGAGGCTCATCCCGGTGACTCGCTCGACGCGCTTGAGTCGCTGCCGCAGCGTGTTCGGATGCAGATGCAGAGCACGCGATGCGCGTTGCGGGCTCTTGCCCTCACGGAAGTACACGTCGATCGTGCGAAGCAACTCGCGGCCATCTACGTACGGACTGGCGAGGATAGCCTCGACCGCCGCTCCGGTGAGCACGCCCCGTTCCCAGAGGGTTCGCACAGCTCGCGACACCTGTAGATGCGCTCTCTTGGATTCATAAGTCGTTACCCCGCTCGTTCCCTCGACGGAGGAGTTCTTCAGCATCGCTTCGACGGTTTCGCGTGCGACGGGCAACTCGCGCGGGCTCTCGACCGAGGGTCCCATTGCGCACCGCATGCTCACCTTCAGCTGTGAACTCAGGGCACCGGAGGTGCGCTCAGCCCATGGGAGGATCGTGGACGCGGGGGGAGGATCGGGGATGAGTACGTACGCGATGGACTGTGCGATGGCCACCTGGGCCTTCTGTCGGATCACGGCCGCATGGAGAGCGATCACCGCGGCGGTCGAGGCGGCGAAGGGCTCGGCGGGTATCTCGTCCGATGCGAGCGCGAACGCGACCAGCATCCATGTTCGCGACTCCTCGAGGCCGAGGATGGCGGCGAGCGTTCGACGGGACTCTGTGCTCCGCCGCAGTCCGAGCAACTGCAGAAGGGTCTCCGAATCGCGAGACTCGACGCGGTCGGCGCGTGCGATTGCCCTGGCGGCGAGAGCAGCACCTGCTGCGAGGATCTGACGGGCCCGCGGCGCGAACTGCGTCGCTCCCTGTTGCACCCATATGGTGCCGAGATGCCTCTGCGTGCGCTCGTCGATGATGCCCGCGGCCAGCCGGGGCTGGATCTCACCGTCTCGCCCGAACTCCAAGACCCGTCCCGGCCGGCTCAACTGATCCCACACGCCCTGGGCCCGCAGCTGCTCGCGATGCCCAGGTGGAGCGCCGCGTCCGAGGATGGAATCACGACGCAGCTGGTCGGCATGCTCGTCGAGCGGCGAGAACGCCAGGACTCGGCTCTGCATGTCGTCGATGGAGACGTACCCGTTAACCTGATCAGCGAGCGAGTTCGCTATCGCGAAGAGATCACCGGCCTGCGGCCGCTCTGGCGTGCCGTCGGGCGGGGCCGTGTCGGCTTCAGGAGCCGACGCGATCATCCTCTCTACCAGCCCGTGAAGTTGACCCCAGGGGACATCGGCGTTCACCCGTGCTACGTGAGCAATACCGGCTGCTTCGGCGAAGTGCTCGAGGTCCGCAGCATCCGAAGACTTCGCCATCACGAGCGCGGGGCGAGACGCCGCGAGGTCTTCTAATCCGCTCGCGAGGTGCTCGGAGGTCTGCCCGATGAGCAGGACGACCTCATCGGAACGATCCAGCCGGGGCACGCCTTCGTCATGCGCCTCGACGATGCTGCATGCCCTGATTGCGAGAGCCGGCGCCCTCGACTCGCCCAAGAGCGTCACCATGCCGCGAAGGTTGGTCACCAGTCGGTCCAGCGTCTCCACGCCACTCCCGTTTCGCCGATTTTTCTAGCCTGTTTCGATCGTGGTAAATCGTTGCATGTACCCACCATTCTCGTAAACATTGTGTGCGCTTGCACGGTACTTTGGTGGCCCGCCTTCCGTAACATCGCTCACAACCAATACTCACCATCACCCGCAGGAGTCCGCATGCGTCCTACTCATCGCATACAGCACGCACTTGTTACGGGCGCCGTTGTCGGTGCCGTCGTCCTCAGCCTGGCCGGGTGCTCGTCCGCTACAGACCCGGCGGCATCGACCGATTCGACGGTCGAAGGGGAGACGTTCGTCATCCCGCAGCAGACCGGTGTGCCGCCGTGGGCCTACACGGACGACACTGACGCACTGATCGGCATGCTGCCTGACCTTTCGTCGGCTCTCGCGCCGTATCTCGGGGTGACGATCGAGAACGAGCGCACGACGTGGGAGAACTCGCTGCTCGGCCTCGAGAGCGAAAAGTACATCTTCGTCCCCGGCGCTGACGCGACACCGGAGCGGCTCGAGAAGTTCGACTTCGCTATTGCGTTGCAGGACGCCTACGGATTTCAGGTCAAGGCCGGCAACCCTGAAATCGCTGACGACATGATGGCGCTGTGCGGGCTGAGCATCGGGCTCCCGGCATCGTCGAGCCCCATCCAGTCTCTGGAGGAGCAGTCGGCGAAGTGCGTCAAAGCGGGCGAGGAGGCGATCGAGATCAAGACTTTTCCTGATTGGGCAAGCGCCGACCTCGCCACGCAGAGTGGGCAGGTCGACACGGCGACGGCAACGCTGAGCTCGATGGCCTATCAGACTGCTGAGAACCCGGATAAGTGGACCATCACAGGCCCACGCTACCTGGAGCTGGAGATCGGCTTCGCGGTGCCCAAGGGCAGCGCCTGGGGCCCGAAGCTCGTCGACGCGTTCAACGAGATGATCGCCGACGGAGCCTATGCCGCGATCTTCGACGTATACGGCACTTCCGGCATGATGATCGAAGAGTCGCACCTGGTGACGCAATGAGTAGTTCGCTCATGACCGCCCCCGACTCCGAAGCCGTGTGGCGCGTGCGGGCCAACAGCCTGGGTGCTGCCCCGCACGAGCAGCACAGCCATATCGTGCGCAACTCGATGGCTGGCCTTGTGCTTCTCGTCGCCGTCGTAGCGATCATCGATTTCGTCATGCGCCCAGCTCTCGGTTGGCCCGTCGTGTGGGAGTACCTGTTCGCGCCGAGCGTGATGCAGGGCATCGGCAACACTCTTCTGCTGACTGTGCTGTCGATGAGCTTGGCACTCGTCGCATCGGTGATCCTGGCGAACATGCGTCTGTCGGCTAACCCCGTCCTGCGCGCGATATCAGGCATCTATGTCTGGTTCTTTCGGTCGATCCCGCTGCTCGTGCTGCTCATCCTCTGGTTCAACATCGCGATCATTTACCCCCGCATCGCGATCGGAGTTCCGTTCGGGCCGGAGTGGTGGGCGATCGACACCTCGACGGTGGTCAGCGGATTCTGGGCGGCGGTCTTCGCATTCGGCTTCCAGCAGGCTGCGTACACGTCGGAGGTGATCCGGGCATCGCTCCTCGCTGTCCCAGCCGGCCAGCGTGAGGCGGCGGCTGCCATTGGCATGACCAAGCCCCTCATGTTCTTCCGCATCGTGCTGCCTCAGGCGATGCGCATCGCGATCCCGCCGATCAGTAATGACACGATCAATCTCCTGAAGGCAACGTCGCTCGCGGCATTCATCTCGGTGCCCGACCTGCTGTACTCGGTGCAGACGATTTACAACCGCACCTACGACATCGTTCCGCTGCTCTTGGTGGCGACGATCTGGTACGCGGTCTTCGTCAGCGTGCTCTCCTATGGGCAATACCACCTGGAGCGAGCGCTCAGCCGCGACCGAAGGGCGGTGAGGTGATGACCGTTCCCCTCATCGCCGCGTTGAACATCTCCAAGTCTTTCGGCTCCCATCAGGTCCTTCGATCAGTCAGCTTTGAGGTAGCTCAGGGAGAGGCTCTCTGCATCCTTGGCCCATCTGGAAGTGGGAAGAGCACTCTGCTCAGATGCCTCAACATGCTCGAGCGTCCCGATGAAGGAGCAGTCTTCCTCGGAGGCGATCTCATGGGCTACCGCATGCACGGGAATGGAATCAGAGAACTCCACGACAAGACCGAGGCGCGGCAGCGGCAACGTCTGGGCATGGTGTTCCAGCAGTTCAATCTCTTTCCCCACATGACGGTTCTCGAGAACCTCACGGAGGGGCCTGTTCAGGTTCAGAAGCGAGCCCGCTCGATCGCGAAGGCCGAGGCTCTCGCCCTTCTCGATCGTGTCGGCCTGGCGGAGAAAGCCCGGAGCTTCCCTGCCCAGCTCTCGGGCGGCCAGCAACAGCGTGTCGCCATCGCACGGGCGCTGGCCATGCGGCCGGAGGCGCTTCTCTTCGATGAGCCTACGAGCGCGCTCGATCCCGAGATGGTGAACGAGGTCCTGCAGGTGATTCGTGAGCTCGTGCGCGATGGGATGACCAGCATCATCGTCACCCACGAGGTGGGATTCGCGCGCGAGGTGTGCGATCGCTTCCTTTTTATGGAAGACGGCCTTCTCGTGGAGGACGGCCCCGCATCGGCCCTCAACCAGGATGCCGCCCACGCTCGCACCAGAGCCTTTCTCGCCAAGGTCCTGTAAGGGGATTCGGATGCCCAAACGCACCAACAGAGCACCCGGCAAGCCGTCGGTCGCGATCATCGGAGCGGGTTTCGCCGGGATCGCTATGGGGGTTCGGCTGCTTCGCAGCGGGATCACGGACTTCACGATCTTCGAGGCCGGTGACGGCATCGGCGGTACGTGGTTCCACAACACCTACCCTGGGGCCGAGGTGGACACTCCGTCCCACATGTACTCGTACTCGTTCAAGCAGCACGACTGGTCCCGACCCTTCGCGACGCAAACGGAGTTGCTCGGTTATCTCGAGGAGACCGCCGACGATTGGAGGCTGCGGGAGCACTTGACGCTTCGCACCCGCATCGTGCGGGTGGAGTGGGATGAAGCATCCCAGAGCCAGCACGTCCGCGCGGAGGACGGGCGCGAATGGCGGTTCGCCGCGGTCGTTTCGTCGGTGGGGCTGCTCAACGTGCCGTCCGAACCTCGCCTGTCGGGGCGAGACCTCTTCGCGGGGCCGGTCATCCACACCGCGCGGTGGGACCACGGCGTGCGTTGGCAGGGCAAGCGGATCGCCGTGATCGGCACCGGATCCTCTGCCGCCCAGGTCGTTCCCGCGCTCGCGCCGGCTGCCGGCACGCTCACGCTCTTTCAGCGACAGCCAGCGTGGGTAGACATGAAGGAACGAAGCACGTTCACCCCGGAGCAGCGCCGCCGGCTCAACTCCGGGCGAGGTTATCGGCGGGAGCGCGCGCGACTCTTCTGGAACCAGGAGAAGAACTGGTTCGGCGGCAGAGTCGTGCGGCCGGGTTCGCGCGCCGACCGCATAGCCGTCGAGCGATGCACCCTGCACCTCGAGCGCTCGGTGGCAGACGCGGAGCTGCGCGCGCTCCTTACTCCGACGGGGGCCTACCTTGCCAAGCGACCGGTCCGAAGCAACGAGTATCTTCCCGCACTCCAGCGGGACAACGTCCGAGTAGTCCCGCGAGCGGTCGCCGGACTGTACGAGGACGGCGTAATCGACTCTGGCGGCGAGCGTCACCCCGTCGACATCGTCGTCACCGCGACCGGATTCCGCCCGGCCGAGTTCTTGCTGGGGATGACGGTACTCGGCGAAAGCGGTCGGGATATCCACGAGGTGTGGGGCGACGACCCGCAGGCCTTCTTGGGTATCGCGGTTCCGGGCTTTCCGAACTTCTTCATGATGTACGGGCCCAACACGAACTTCTATGCCATCGTCTACAACCTTGAACGCCAAGCCGATTACATCGCCCGAATTCTTCAGCGGATGGCGAGAAAGGGCTTCACCTCAGCCACAGTGAAAGCGCGATATCACGACGTGTTCAACGACGCGCTCCAGAGGCGGATGGCCAAGACCAGCTTCACGCAAGGCCAGAGCTACTTCCGCTCGAAATCCGGCCGCGTTGTAACCCAGTGGCCTGAGGGGGCGATCGTCTACGGTCTCCTCACCCGAATGCTCGCGGTCCCGGCAACCCAATTCGAGCGTGGCGGTCACTTGAGGCAGACCGGTTTCGGAGCGGAGCCACGCCGTGTCGAGGCCGTCGAGTCGTTGGAACGCCAGTGACTGCGTTCTGAAACACACGCAGCAGAACCGAACGTGCTGGGCCCGCCGAAGTCGGTGTCGACTGCCGCAAACACTGTGGGCCCGGCACTGAACACGCACCTTCTTGAAGCGGCCTGACTTTCACATTATCGTCGAATCGCCTCAGGTGGAGTTGAGGATCACTTGGGCTTCGGCCATGGGTGACAGCACCGTCGTCGAGATGGCGCGTGGGTCGTGCATGCCGATTTCACGCTAGGGGTCTGCGTGCGAAGTCATCGTCATCAACCGTTGACGTCCTGCGGAATTCCTAGCGGATTGGCGTCCTGCAGTGGCTCGGGCAAGAGCACGGCGGGGAAGTTCTGGAACGCCACGGGGCGCAGAAAGCGGCTGATCGAGGCGGTCCCGACGGCCGTCGTGGTCGAGGCCGTCGTGGCCGGGTATGGTCCGCCGTGCTGCTGTGCATGGGTGACGGACACTCCGGTCGGCCACTGGTTCCACAGCACGCGGCCGGCCTTCTGCGTCAGGAGGGGGACGAGCTCACGGGCGATCGCGAGGTCTTCGGCGTCGTCGTCGGCTACCAGCGTCGCTGTCAGCTGGCCTTCGAGAGCCATCGTGAGGTCTCGCAATCGTGCCGGATCGGAGTAGCTGACGATCAAGCCGAACGGGCCGAAAACCTCGGTCACCGTCCCGTCGGGGTTCTTGAGCACGTCTTCGATATCCGCGTGCAGCAAGGTGAGTCTCGGCTCCGTCAGGCTCGTGTCAGCCTCGCGCAGGGGGTTCACCCCGTCGCGCGCCTGGAGCTCGTGGAGGCCCTCGACGTATCCCTTCAGAATCCGGTCGTTGAGCAAGGGTCCACCCACAGGAGCGGTGGCTTCGCGCAGTGCATCGATGATGTCGGAGCCAGTGGGCACCACGAGCATCCCCGGCTTGGTGCATAGCTGTCCTTGGCTGCCGGTGACGGACGCGACATAGCCCTCGGCGATCTCAGCTGTCCGGCTGCGCGCCGCTGCGGGTGCGACGAAGGCCGGGTTCACGCTCCCGAGCTCTCCATAGAAGGGGATCGGTACAGGGCGCGCGTTGGCGATGTCGAACAGTGCCCGTCCGCCCGCGATCGAGCCCGTGAAGGATGCCGCCTTGATGAGTGGATGACGTAGCGCTTCGACGCCGCGCTGGGTGCCGTGGATGACGGTGACCAGATCCGCGGGCGCTCCGACGCGCTCCACGGCTCGCGCGATCGCCGCAGCGGTCGCGTCGGAGAGTCGGGGATGCCCCGAGTGCGCCTTGACGAGCACGGCATTGCCCGCCGCGAGGGCTGCGGCGGTGTCGCCGCCGGCCACCGAGAACGCGAACGGGAAGTTGCTGCCGGCAAACACAAGCACCGGTCCAATCGGCACGAGCATGCGTCGCAGGTCCGGTCGAGGTGCACCCATCTGCCACTGCGGATCCGCGCGGTCGATACGCGCGTCGAGGAAACCACCCTCCTCGGCCACGTCCGCGAACAGACGCAGCTGGAAGGTTGTCCGTGTGAGTTCGCCGGCCAGCCGAGGCAGGGCCAGGCGAGTCTCCTCCTGGGCGATCGCGGTGAGGTTCGCGGCTGCAGCATCGAGCTCGTCGGCGATGGCGCGGATCACGCGCGCACGCTCGACGTACCCATACAGTGTCCACCGGTCGGATGCTGCGGCGACGCGGGACACTGCCTCGTCGACATTCTGCTCGAGAGAGCTGTCGCCTGTCGTCATGATGCCAGCCATCCGCCGTCAACGTTGAGAACTGTGCCCGAGATGTACTGCGACGCGGGGGAGAGGAGGAACACACACGCGTGTCCTATGTCGGTGGGATCTCCCAGTCGGCGCATGGGGATCCTGCCCATGATGCGGTCATGGTCTGCGGGGTTCTGGAGCAGCCCCTCGGTCATCTCCGTGGCGAAGTACCCCGGGCCGATGACGTTGGATCGGATGCCGTGTACCGACCATTCCGTCGAGAACGCGCGGGCCATGCCCACCAGGCCGGTCTTGGACACCACGTACGGCGAGATGTTCGGCAGACCGATGCTCGAGTTCAGCGAGCCGATGAAGATGTGGGAACCGCCCCGCGCTCCCGCGATCTGCTGCCGGGCGATCGCCGTGCTCAGGAAGTACGGCGCGTGCAGGTTCACCGCCTGGATCCGCAGGAATTCGGCCGGGGTGACGTCCACAGCAGGCTTCCGCAGCTGGATGCCAGCGGCGTGCACCACGGCGTCGATCGGCGCGATTCGTGAGATCTCCTCAACGAGTGCGTCGATGCGGTCGAGCTCGCCGACGTCGGCGGGGACCGCCTGCGCCGCACCGCCTTCGGCCGTGATCGCGTTGACCGTTCCGGCTGCCTGCTCGGAATTGCGCGCGACGATCGTCACACGACCTCCGGCGCGTGCGACCGCGTGCGCGATGGCACTCCCGAGGCCGCGGCTTCCGCCGGTGACCAGCACGTGCGCGTTGCCGAGGTCGAAGGGATGGGCGTCGATACTCATTGCGCTCCTGAGAAGTCGATGTGCGGGGCGAGCGCCTCGGCCGCGGCCGTGACGCGGTTGATGTGCGCGATCGTCAGTTCGCGCGCTGTCGGGGCATCGCTTGCGGCGATGGCCTCGGCGATGAGTCTGTGCTCTTCGTGGGTCTTCGATCGCTCCGGCGAGTACCCCGGACTGCGCAGATAGGTCGCGGCGAGGATCTCGTTGATCGGCAGCGACATGTGCGCGAAGAACGGGTTGCCCGTCGCCCGGGCGATGACGGAATGGAAGCCCAGGTCGGCGGCGACGTGCGCCGCGGTATTCGCGCTCTCGCCCTCGTGCACCACCTCGATGAACTCGACGAGCTCGAACAGTTCATCGAGTTCTGCGTCGGTGCGGCGCAGCGCGGCGTGCGCAGCCATCTCAGGTTCGAGTGCTCGCCGCATCTCCATGAGTTGCGGGAACGTGCCACCGCCGAGGCGCAGCATGAGCGCTACTTGACGGGAGAGATTGCGCTGATCGAACTGGGCGACCTGCATGCCTCGGCGCGGGCGGATGCTGACGACACCGCGTGCCACGAGAGTGCGCCCGGCTTCGCGGATGACGGTGCGACTCACACCGAATGCCTCGGTCAGCTCCGGCTCGGTGGGCAGTTGGTCGCCCGGCCGGAGGTTCTTCTCGAGGATGTGCGCCGTCACCGCATCGGCGACCTGCTCGGACAGCGGACGCCGCTCGGTGGTCGCATCGGACAGCGCGGTTGCGGGCGCAGGCATCATCGTCGTCGTCTCCTCGTTAGGTCAAGCGACCTGGCAGCGCAGGGCATCGCCGTTGAGAGCCCGGAGGGCCTCTTCACTCGCCAGACGCTGAAGATTATCGAGCGACTCCTCGTCGTAGAACGCGGCGTGCGGCGTGATGACCAATCGTGGCACGTCGCGCAGCGGCGAATCTGCAGGCAGCGGCTCGGCACGTGTGACATCGAGCAGCGCACCCGCGAGGTGGCCGGATTCGAGAGCGGCACCCAGTGCCTCTTCGTCGACGAGCCCGCCGCGGGCCGTGTTGACGAGGAGCGCGCCCTCCGGCATCCGGGACAGAAACGCGGCGTCGATGACATTCGACGTCTCGGGCGTCAGTGGCGCGTGCAGCGTGAGCGCGGTTGCTCGGTGCGACAACTCGTCGAGATCGACGCGCTCGACACTGGCGGCGGCGAGCACCTCGTCGGGGCAGAAGGGGTCGTAGGCGACGGAGCGGACGCCGAACGCCTGCAGGCGGCGATGTACCGCCTGAGCGATGCGACCGAACCCGAGATAACCGATGGTGTGCTGGCGAAGGCTCCGCACAGGACCGAGCCCGGTGGGCGTCACCCATCCGTCCGAGCGCAGGGCACGATCGTAGAGAGGCAGTCGACGGGCGAGCGCCACCAGCGATGCCGCCGCGTGGTCGGCCACGGTCTCGACGCCGTAGTCCGGCACGTTGGCGACGCGGATGCCTAACTCCGCGGCGGCGACCAGATCGACGTTGTCGACGCCGACGCCGTAGCGGATGACAGTGCTGCCCGGGCGCATCGTCTCCAGCACGCCCCGGGTCATCGGTGCGAAGTTGACGAGCGCGACATCCGCGTCGACGACTGCCTCCCCCGCAGATTCCTCGGTCTTGGCGGCGTACTCGCAGAACGACGCACCGGCGATGCGTGCCGCTGCCTGCTCGTGATGCGTATCCGCGAACGCGTGATCGGTGACGACGATGCGCTGACTCATGCGCGCCCCTTCCGCTTGCAGCTCGTGTCTGCGAACGGTGCTTCTCGGTGAGAAGCATGGGTGCGTCGTCGCAGCGGTGAAAGCACTGGTTGATCTGACAAGAATAGTATCATAATATGAATGCTGATCGAGTGAAGAAGCCTAGGCTGCTCGGTTTCGAGAACCCGTTCTTCACAACCCAATGGAGGGAAATCCTGTGATCACCAACGCTTCGCGCATCGGAACCCGATCGCTCGCCACGCTCACACTCGTCGGTGCTGCGACGCTCGTCCTCGCCGGCTGTGGGGGCCAGGCGCCCAATACGTCCGGACAGGGTGGCGCAGAGGATGCGCTCAACGTCGGGATCTTCGTCGACAACGCCTTCGGTGACGGTGACTTCTTCGACCAGGCGGCGCTGGCGCAGTCTTCCCTCGAGAGCGACTTCGATGCGCGGGTCACGACGTATGAAGGGCAGCTGCAGGCACAGAATTTCGCACCCCTGCTCCAGGATGCCGCGGACCGAAACGACATCGTCTACGTGCTCGGCTTCGAGGCCATCGACGCAATGATCGACGCGGCTACGGCAAATCCCGAGACCCAGTTCGTCTTCATCGACGGCGACGCGGGAAGCGAGGATGTCGTGTCGGCAGTGTTCCACACTCAGGAAGGCTGTTTCATGGCGGGTGCGCTCGCCGCGACAGTCAACGCCGACAACGGCTCGACGGTTGCCGGCTTCATCGGGGGCGTCAATGCGCCCGTGGTCGAGAACTGTGAGTCGGGCTACACGCAGGGCGTCACGCACGTCGACTCCGCGCAGTCGGTCGCGTCGCAGTATGTCGGCAGCTTCGTCGACCCGTCGAAGGGATCCGAGATCGCCTCGTCGCTGGCGTCGACGCGCGGGGCGTTCGGCATGTTCGCCTACGCCGGACTGTCCGGCTCGGGCGTTTTCGACGCCGCCAAGTCGGGTGTCGACATCGCACCCATCGGCGTGGTGGCAGACAAGTCGTCGCTGGCACCCGGCAAGGTTCCGGGAAGCCTCATCATGGGCGTCGACAGTGTCATCCTCGACCTGACCCAGCAGTACATCGATGGTGCGCTGAACGGCGGAGACGTTGTCGAGTTCGGTTTCGCCGAGGGCGGCTGGGACATGGCCTACGACGAGGCGATCCTCGGAGCTGACAACATCGCTGCGCTCGAGACGTTGCAGGAGTCGATCATCGCGGGCGATGTGACGATCAATGACTGACAAAGCCCCCGTGGCAGCCCCGGTCCTGGAGCTGCGCAACATCTCCAAGCGCTTCGGCGACGTGCTCGCCAACGATCGGGTCGACCTCACGCTCTATGCCGGCGAGATCCACGCGCTCGTCGGAGAGAACGGTGCCGGAAAGACGACGCTCATGCGCATCCTCTTCGGGATGTATCGCGCTGACACGGGCGCTGTGCGACTCAAGGGCAAAGAGGTTGCCTTCCATCGCCCGAGCGACGCGATCCGTGCCGGGGTCGGCATGGTGCACCAGCACTTCATGCTCGTGCCGTCGTTCACGGTCGCCGAGAACGTGGTCCTCGGCGCGGAGCCATCGCGCGGTGGCGGATACAGCGCCCGAGCGGCGGCCGAGGCGATCGCCCCCGTCGCGAAGCGTCTGGGGGTCACCGTCGATCCGCAGGCAATCGTCGGAGACCTGAGTGTGGCGACGCAGCAGAAGCTCGAGATCATGAAGGTGCTCTACCGCGGAGCACAGATCATCGTCCTCGATGAGCCGACCGCCGTCCTCACCCCCGCCGAGACGACCGAACTGTTCGCGCTGCTGCGGCGGCTGGCATCCGAAGAGAATGCGGCGATCGTCTTCATCTCACACAAGCTGCGCGAGGTGTTCGAGGTCGCCGATCGGATCACCGTGCTGCGGCAGGGCCGGACCGTCGAGTCCTTCCTCGCGGCCGAGACCGACACGGAACAGGTCGTGGCGGCGATGACGGGACGCAGCGATGTGAACCTCGGTCGCGTTCAACGCGTGCACCACATCGCAGAGACCCCCGTGCTCGATGTCAGCGGGCTCACGACCGAGAAGGCCACGCACGACGCGGCCCTTGAAGACGTGAGCTTCACGGTCCGTCCGGGTGAAATCGTGGGCATCGCCGGTGTCGAAGGCAACGGCCAGACCGCGCTCGCCGAGGCGCTCGTCGGTGCGATCCAGCCCGCCGGTGGACACATCCTGCTCGACGGGACCGAGCTCACCGGACTCTCCCTCGCGCGTCGACGCGATCGAGGGATCGCCTTCGTGCCCGAAGACCGCCAGCGTGAGGGGATCCCGATGAATGGATCCGTCCTCGAAGGGCTCGCAGCGGGCAAGATCCGCCGTGTCCTGCGCGGGCCGTGGCTCGTGAACGCATTGCCCAAGAGCACCCGCGAATGGGCCAAGGAGATGGTGGATCGCCACCGGATCCGCACTGCGTCGATCGACACGCGATGCGCGTATCTCTCGGGCGGAAACCAACAGAAGATCGTGATCGCGCGCGAGCTGGAAGAGAGTCCGAAGCTGCTCGTTCTTGCTCAGCCGACGCGCGGGGTCGACCTCGGGGCGATCGATTTCATCTACTCCCGCATCGTCGAGGCCGCGGCCAATGGATGCGCCGTTCTGCTCATCTCAGCGGACCTCGACGAACTGCTTCGGCTGAGCGATCGCATCCTCGTGATGTACGACGGACGCATCGCCGCCGAGGAAGAGGCGACCACCACTTCCCGTGAACAACTCGGGGTGCACATGGTCGGACTCGGAATCAGGGGTGAATCATGACGGCCACGACGACGTCCATCATCATCGCGCAGTCCAAGCGCGCCACGGCTCACACGCTCCGCTCGGTGCGCAACGGAGCATTCGTGCTCGTCATCGCTGTCGTCGCAGCTGTCGTGCTTATCCAAGCCCAGGGGTACGCCGCTCTGCCGACGATCGCGGCGGGCTTCGACTACTCGCTCGGCTCGCTGAACGCCGTGGCGCGCACATTCGCGTGGGGGCTTCCTCTCGTGGTCGCGGCCCTCGGTGTCTCGCTGGCCTTCCGGTCGGGCATGTTCAACCTGGGTGCCGAAGGTCAGGTGTTCGCCGGTGCTATGGCCGCAGCCCTCGTGGGCGCCTACATCGGGCCGATGTTCTCCCCGCTCCACCTCGCCCTCACCACCCTCGCCGCGGCAGTCGCCGGCGGTCTCATCGCCGGCGGACTCGGCTGGCTGCGGGCGAAGTGGAACGTGGACGAGGTCGTCTCGAGCCTGCTGTCCAACTACATCGTGATCCTGTTCTGTGCGTACCTCGTAACCGGTCCTTTGCGCGATCCCTCGCGCCAGAGCGGCACGACCGAGCGCGTGCACGACACGGCGATGTTCTCCGAGCTGATCCCGCGCACGGGGCTGACATGGGGCGTGATCGTCGTGCTCGCCATCGCTGTTTTCGCCTGGTGGCTGAGCGAACGCAGCGTGACCGGCTACCGCTGGCGCATGACGGGAAACGCCCCCGGCTTCGCCGCAGCGTCGGGAGTGAGTACGGTCCGATCGCAGATCCGCTCCATGGTGATGAGCGGCGCGCTCGCCGCCGTCGCTGGCTCCATGCTGGTCACCGCGTCTCAGGGACGCTACTGGACCGAGATCGGCGCTGGCATCGGATGGGATGCCGTACTCATCGCCCTCGTCGCCCGAGCTCGCCCGATCCCGACGATCATCTGGGTCGGCATCTACAGCATCATGCGTTCGACGGCACGCGGGATAGAGCAGGTCTCGCTCGTTCCGTCCGAGCTCTCCAGTGTGCTGATCGCCATCATCATCATCGTCGTCGCGGCGCGTGCGGGGCTGTTCGCCCGGGTCTCCGACCTGTTCACGCGTCTGACGACGCGAAAGGAGCGTTGAGCATGGAGATCCTGGACGCGTTCCTGTCCTCCGGTGTCCGGTTCGTCACGCCGATCCTGCTCGCAGCACTCGGGTGCCTTCTGACCTCATGGACGAAGGACCTGAACGTCGGGCTCGAAGGCGCCATGCTCTTCGGCGCGTTCTTCGGTGTCGTGATCGGTTTGGCGACAGGCGATGCCCTCCTCGCCGTGACGCTCACGGTGCTGCTCGGCGCGGTTGCCGGAGCTTTGTTCGGAATCCTCGTGTCGGTCTTCAAGGTCAATGTGTTCGTGGCCGGCATCGTGCTGAACATCTTCGCCGCGGGCGCGACCGTCTACATGCTGCGCAGCTTCTATGGAGTGAAGGGGACGCTGAGTGACACGGCCATCCCGTCGCTGGCGAAGATCACGGTTCCCGGTCTCGACGGCGTGCCGATCGTGGGTGCCATCCTGTCCGGGCACACGGTGCTGACCTATATCAGCTGGGTCATCGTGATCGGCCTCGCCCTGGCGGCCCGCTATACGATCATCGCGCGCCATCTCAAGGCCGCGGGCGAGCACCCGGAGGCGCTTGAGTCTGCGGGAGGCAACGTCACCCTCATGCGCGTCCTCGCACAGGTCTGGTGCTTCATGCTGTGCGCGCTCGCGGGGGTGCAGCTGAGCATGGGCCAGCTGTCGCTATTCACCGAGGGGATGACGAGTGGGCTGGGCTTCGTCGCGCTGGCGGCGGTGATCTTCTGCCGCGGCCGGGTCGGCCTGCTCACGCTCATGTGCGTGCTCTTCGGGATGGCCACGGCCACCTCGATTCTCGTTGACGAATCGATCATGCCTCCGCAGTTCGCACAGATGCTGCCCTACGTGGTGGCGTTCATCGGACTCGTCGTGCTCGCCAGGACGTCCAAGTCGGGTGGCATGCGCATCGCCACCCCCAAGCTCGAGGAGGCATGATGACCCGTGTCCCAGACGCATCTGAGGTCGAATTGTACGACGCGGCCAAACAGTTGCTCATTGCCCGGCACGACCCCGACATCCACCAGGTCGCTGCCGCTGTGCGCGCCGACGACGGCAACGTCTACCTCGGTCTGCACATCGGGTCCCGGCGTGTCAACGTGTGCGCCGAATCATCGGCGATCGCGAACGCCGAGATGGCGGGCGCGGGTGACCTGCGCACCATGGTGGCGGTCTGCAAGAACGACGCCGGCGACATCGTCGTCACCAACCCGTGCGGCGTGTGCCGTGAGCTGATGGGCACCTACGCGCCGAACGCCGACGTCATGGTCGATGACCGCGGTGACGTCGTGATGGTCGGTGCGGATGCCCTGATGCCGACCCGCTGGATGTTCCCCCACGAGAACGATTGGACCCCCCATGAGCCTGCTGGCCAATAGCGGTGGCGCGCACCGCCGCCCGACCATCACCGACATCTGCCTGATCACCCCCGATCTTGACGGAAGCATCGCCTTCTATGTCGAGACGCTCGGGTTCACGCTGCGTAGCCGCATGCCCGGCTTCGCCGACTTCCAGGGACCCGGTGTGATTCTCGCCCTGTGGGAAAGTGGCCAGCTCGAGAAGACCACGGGTGTCCCAGGGCACGCTGCCGCCGGGCCCGGACGCACAGTCATGCTGGCCTGCGAGGTGGAATCGCCAGCCGAGATCGACCGCATCTACGAGGAGTACCGCGGTCGGGGCGTGCACTTCTCGGCCGAGCCCCGCGACTATCCATGGAACGCCCGGTGCATCTACTTTGACGGCCCCAACGGAGAGTTCTGGGAGTTCTTCGCGTGGTATGAGGGCGGTGAGCCCGGCATCGTTGACGCCGGGTCGGCCGTCCAAGAGCAGCGAGGTGCGAAATGAGCACTCGACTGCGCGCACATGACGTGCTGCCCGCCGACGCGGACGCCCTCCTTGTCGGGCGCGTCCATTCTGCCGAAGCAGCGGGCGCGAGTCTGGTCGTCGTGGATGGCGACCAGCTCGTCGATATCACCGACCTCGGGCCGACGACGACTGTCCTGTTCGCGGAACCCGATCTTCCCACGCTGCTGCGCAGTGCGCGTTCCGACGCCCGCCGTAAGCGATGGAGTCTCGACTCAGCGCTCGACTTCGACCCGCAGCATCCGACCGCAGCCGACGTGCGGCTCCTCGCTCCCATCGACCTGCAGGTCGTGAAGGCTGCGGGGGTCACCTTTGTCGAGTCGATGCTCGAGCGCGTCATCGAGGAGCGCGCGGGCGGTGATGCTGCCCGTGCCGACAGCATCCGTGACCAGCTCGTTGAAACCATCGGTGGTGCCATCTCGACGATCCGGCCGGGATCCGCTGAGGCTGCGAAGGTGAAGCAGCTGTTGCAGGCGGAGGGGCTGTGGTCGCAGTACCTCGAGGTCGGCATCGGCCCCGACCCGGAAATCTTCACGAAAGCGCCCGTCCTATCGGCGATCGGCTCCGGCCATGCCGTCGGGGTCCACGCCGAATCGACGTGGAACAACCCGGAGCCCGAAGTCGTGCTCGTCGTGCGCGGTGACGGTGTGGCGATCGGTGCGGCCCTGGGCAACGACGTAAACCTGCGCGATTTCGAGGGTCGCAGCGCGCTTCTACTCACCGAGGCGAAGGACAACAACGCTTCGTGCGCGATCGGTCCCTTCGTCCGCGTCTTCGATGAACAGTTCGACATGGATACCGTGCGCGGTCTCGACGTCCGACTGAGAGTCGACGGACCTGACGGGTTCGTGCTCGACGGATACAGCTCGATGCGCAACATTAGCCGTGACCCGGAGAGTCTGATCCAGCACGCATGGGGCGACCATCACCAGTACCCTGACGGCTTCGTGCTGTTCACGGGAACGCTGTTCGCCCCCACACAGGATCGACACGCGCCCGGTGCCGGGTTCACGCACGAGCTGGGCGACGTCGTCAGTATCTCGAACCCGTCGCTTGGAACTCTGGTGAACACCGTCATGCATGCCCAGAACGCTCCGCGATGGGAGATCGGCATCTGGGAGTTCGTGTCCAATCTGCGCAAGCGCGAGTTGCTGTAGTCGCGCCCGCACCGCCGAAACCACATCGACCAAGGAGACTGACATGTATAGAGTTGTGAACCCCGCGACCGGGGAGACGCTGAGCGAGTACCCCACCTTGAGTGACGCAGAGCTCGACAACGAGATCGAGACGGCAGCGGACGCGTTCCGCTCCTGGCGCGAACTCACAGTCGCCGAACGCGCCGCTATCACGCGGCGCGTGGCCGAGGTGTTCGCCGCGCGCAGCGACGAGCTCGTGCGAACCATGACGCGGGAGATGGGCAAGCGTCCTACGGAAGGCCGCGGCGAGATCGAGACCGTCGTGTCGATCTTTACCTATTACGCCGACAGGGCCGACGATCTCCTTGCCGACGAGGAGTTGGAGATCGTCGGCGGGAAGGCGACGATCCGACGCCTCCCGACGGGCGTCATCCTCGGCATCATGCCGTGGAACTACCCCGCCTACCAGGTCGCCCGTTTCGTCGCGCCCAACCTCGTGCTGGGAAACACGATGGTGCTCAAGCACGCATCCAACTGCCCCGAGACGGCGCTCGCGATCGCGGACGTCCTGCGTGAGGCGGGCGTTCCTGAGGGCGCTTATCGGAACGTCTTCATCGATACGTCACAGGTGGAGCGGGTCATCGCCCACCCGGCGGTGCAGGGTGTCTCGCTGACCGGAAGCGAGCGCGCGGGCAGGGCCGTCGCCGAGGCCGCGGGGCGACACCTCAAAAAGGTCGTACTCGAGCTGGGCGGCTCGGATCCCCTCGTCGTGCTCGATACCGACAGCGTCGCTGACACGGCGGCCACGATCGTCGAGTCGCGTCTGAGCAACGCCGGCCAGGCGTGCAACGCGCCCAAGCGCGTCATCGTGCTCGACGAGCTCTACGACGAGATGCTCACTTCGGTCGTCGCCCAGGTCGAGCGGTACACGGTCGGTGACCCCGACGATCCCGCCACGATGCTCGCGCCGCTATCCTCGCGGAAAGCAGCGGAGGACGTCGTCGCTCAGGTGCGGCAGGCCGTAGAAGACGGCGCCACACTGCACACCGGTGGTGATCTGATTGACGGTGCGAGCGCGATGATGACACCAGCAGTGCTTACCGGCGTTGAGCCTGGCACCGCTGCGTACGCCGAGGAGATCTTCGGGCCCGTCTTCGTTCTGTTCTCGGCCGTGAACGTCGAGGAAGCCATCGACCTCGCCAACGACACCGGCTTCGGACTCGGCTCGAGCGTGTTCAGCAACGACCGTGACCGTGCGCGCGAAGTGGGCTCGCGCATCGACGCGGGAATGGTGTACGTCAACCAAGCCGGCGGATCTCAAGCAGATCTGCCGTTCGGTGGAATTAAGCGAAGCGGCTTCGGCCGCGAGCTCGGCCCCTACGGTATCGACGAGTTCGCGAATAAGATGACGATCCGTCACTGACGATCCGACTCTGAGGGAGTGCGCCATCGCCGTTCGTGCACGGCGGTGGCGCACCGATCGCTGACGGGGCGGGCCGGGCGTCTATCTAGAACGTCGGTGCTTCGCTAACACACCGATAACGGCCACCGTCCATACGTTCCGAGCGCGGTCGCCCTGGGAATTCCGTGGGTATGCGCGGGAGACGGCGGGACGCGGGCGTAGCGTCGCTCGGACCGAGATGAAGGAGCAGGCCATGTCCATTCGCACTCGATCCGCCGCAGCATTCGTCGCCGTAATTCTTGCCGTCTCGCTCACCGCGTGCGCGACACCGGCCACGACAGGGCCGACCGATCCGGTGGGCATCAGCGCGACGCCGACGGCATCCTCGCCGGCCGCAACGGCAGGCCCCGATGAGATCGAAGGAATTCGCGTCGGCGAGCCGTTCTCCTCGGCGACTGCGGCGATCCCCGAATTTGCGACGACACCCGGGTGTGAATGGGTCGGCTCGGCGCCCCGCGACGGATACAGCCTGGTGGTCCAGCGCGAAACCGATGGCGACGATGACGCGCCGGTCGTTCTGGTCGCGGTGTCCGCCCCCTCCGATGAAGCCGCGGCCGCGGGCCCGATCACGCCTGAGGGGATCGGAATCGGCTCGAGCGTCGAGGATGCGCGCGCGGCGTACCCGGACGCGGTCGAGATCCCAGGCGTCGGCGACCGTCTCTACCTGAAGGTTCCCGGCGATGCGGGTGCGGCGCTCTTCCTCTCGTACTCGGATGGCGGCGACGTGATCTGGGCTCTCACGGCCACGTCACTGCAGACACCGCCGTACGAACCGTGCGCCTGACCCTGGCGCGCATTCGACTGAGGTCATCAACGGCGGCGCCGACGGCGCTGACGCCGGCGACATTTCCAGGCAAGACTGCGTTTGCCTGCAGCGCCGAAGCGAGCTTCGACGAGATCGCTCGGGCGGCTGTTTGGCCTCCCATTCTCGATCAGAAGGTGCGGTCGCCCTTGACGACGCTGCTCGCGGCCACCGGTAGACGACAGCATCTCGTTTAGGCGCGGACGCTGGTGATCATCGGAGGCGAAGCTCGGTGCGGCTCAGTATGCCGGTGCGCGGTGGGAGAAACCGTCGAGGCTCAGTGTGCCGGTGCGCGGTGGGAGAAACCGTTGAGGCTCAGCTGCCTCGGGCGAGTGTCGGGTTCGGCGAGACGTAGCAGAGTCATCGCGATGCCCGCGTATCCGAGCATGTAGTCGGGGCTCGTCACATTCGGGGTGTCACCGAAGTACAGCACGCCGTGCTCGGTCGCGGAGGCGTACGCATCCAGCAGGCGTCCGACCGCAGCGGCCTCGGTCAGGTAGTTTTCGTTCTTGGTCGACTGGTAAGCGTCCAACAGCAATTCGATAGTCGCCGCGTGCCCGTGGCACTGGGCGGGACCGAGGTGTCGTCCTGAGCTTGCAACTGTGCGCGCCGCGCGTCCGAGCAGTTCCAAAGACCGTGCTCCGATCCCTGCTTTCCCCGCCGATCGGAAGAAGATCGCGATCCCTGCACCACCGTGGCACCACGACCCGGTCATTACACCCGAACCGTCCGCGTGGTCGGGCCAGCGCGTCCCCTGTGACGGGGTGGTCACCGCGAGAGACTCCAGCCGTTCAGCGATCTGACTGGCCGTTTCACGCCACCGCTCTCCGCCTGTCGCATTGTGGAGGTCGATGAGAACGTCGCCGATCCCGGCGTAGCCGTGTGCGTAGCCGGTGCCGATGGGGCCGGCGAGTTTGCCGAAGCCATCTGCCAGGGACCAACTGAGTCGTCCGTGTTCATCGGGTTTCGCATCGTCGAGGAGTCTCGTGCCCGCGAATTCAGCGTGTTGCAGGTGGCGGCTGCCACCCACGACCTGGTGAACGAGCAGGTGGAACCTGACGCGTCCGGCTAAGCCGTTGAAAAGGTCGGGTGCTGTTCCGGGCATGCGCGCGACATCATCGCTGATTTCTTCCGCGATTGCGATCAGTCCGAGGTCATCGAGCACCTGTCCGGCTCGCAGGATGGCTGCGCCCCGGCCCGCAAGGCCAACGTAGAGCCCGGCCAGCGGAGCACCGTCGGCGACCGGCGCATACCGCAGCGAGAGCGCAGTTCGGCGGAGCACGTCGCGTGCCTCCTCATCACCGTCGCATGCGTCAACGAGTTCGGCGTAGGCGAGCACTGCGCCGGCACCACCTATGTTGATGTCGCCGGCATCGAACCCGCGAGCCTGCGGATGACGTGTTCGCCAGAAGGTCCGATCGCCGTCGCGGTGAACCGTTGCGTCCATGGCGGAGAAGAGTTCTCGTGCACGGCGCATGGCGTGTTGTTGGGCCGTCTGCCCATCGTTCGCAGTGTCTCGGTGTGCCGCGGTGGCGTTCGCCACGTCATGCCGAAGGGAGTCCAGAGCTTTGGAGATATCGTGCATCGTGGCCGGACGGCTTGCCCGATCCGACCGCAGACAGCGCTCGATCAGCTGAGCCAACAGTGGATGCATGCGCGGGTTCATCAGTAACGGTCGGCGTGCCAGAAGGTCGTTCACATCGGGCGCCTGAGAGGGTTCGGCGCCCGTGGTGAGGAAGTAGAGGAGCGCACCGAAGGAGAAGACGTCGTCCGCGACGCTCGACGATTCGCCGTCTCTTTGCTGGGGCGCCATGTACCCGGGCGTGCCGTAACCTCGACGGTCGGGAGCCGCGTAGCCGACGGGTGCGGCGAGCTCGAAGTCGATCAGACGCGGGCGGTCATCGTTGCCCAGGATCACATTGGACGACTTGAGATCGTGCAAGACCAAGCCGCGCTCATGAATTCCGGCGACCAGCGAGGCGAGTTCGGACGCGATGCCGACCACCCAGTCCTCGTCATATTCGGCGCCTGTTTCATACCGGTCGCTCACAGCGCGCGTGATGGTGGAGCCGGGGATGTCCTCCAAGGCCAGGAAGAGATCGTCCTTGAACTCGAACAGACCGTACTGCCGTGGGATCCGCGAGTCGTCGGCGAGCTGAGTGAGGATGTTCGATTCGTGGCGTAGCCGATCGCGCGCGTCGAGACCGCTCGACTCGATCACCCCGCCGCGTCGGGCGTGTTTCAGCACGACTGTCTGCCGCGTGTGCAGATCGAGCGCGAGATGCACGGCACCCCGCGCACTCGTGTGCAGCGGCGCCCCCACGACGACGAAGCGTCCAGCGACGAGTGCGGGGGAATCGCCGGAGTCGCGGTCGCCTGATACGTCGTCGTCGTCGCCCTCGAGCGTGGCGAGCGGATCGGAGACCCAATCGGGACGCGAGAAGCGCGACCCTCGCTCGTCCGGGACGGGAACGCCGTCGGGCCCGAGGAGAGCGGGCAGGTACTCGCCGAGCGGGGTTTGCAGCCACCGTGCGCGAAACGAACCGTAGCGGTAATAGACGATGCTGCCGGGTCGTACCGGGCGATCGGAGGAGATGACCGGGCCGTGAAGATGCGACGTCGCAGCATCCACCTCCCGCGCCAGCGTGACGAAACCATCGTCG
This sequence comes from Microbacterium sp. NPDC055442, assembly GCF_053644215.1. Classification (NCBI taxonomy): domain Bacteria; kingdom Bacillati; phylum Actinomycetota; class Actinomycetes; order Micrococcales; family Microbacteriaceae; genus Microbacterium; species Microbacterium sp. NPDC055442. Next base: position 72,883 of record NZ_JBSHLF010000006.1, read on the forward strand.
CTCGGCGGATACACCGTGATGAATTTTCCGACCTGGCTGAAGTTCTCGCCGTGACCCTGATTGAGTATTCCGAGAAGCTCGTGTGAGCGCAGCACCTTGAAGGCGCAGTCGTGAGAGAGCAAGACGGGCAGTGCTGATTCGAGCACGGCGTCGGCTGTCAGCGGCGAGGCCGACAGGTGGATCTTCCAACCTTGCTCCGGCACCGAGGTGTTCGAGGAGACACGGATCCAGTCGTCAGCATGCGCGAGAGACCACCGATCCGACGCACGTCGGACGGCGGCCTCGAGCGTCGTTATCACGGACGGCCGAGGAGCCACCTCGATTTCGTCCGACGGTGCGGGGGCGCCTGGCACCTAGTGGATGGAGACGAAGCACGTGCCGGGACACATGCTGATGGTGAACCAGCAGGTCCCGTCGCAGCACTGGTGCCGCCGAGCTTCCGTTTCCTGCAGACTTGCGTCGTAGTTGAGTACGGCGTCGACCGAGGCCGGCGGAATCCCCACCCCCGTGAGAACCGACGTCGGCTCCTCCTTGAACATGCGGGCAAGCTCTGGGTCCGCATTCACCTTGGCGTTGAGTTCCGCGATCGCCTCGCGTACCTCATCTGGCATCATCGTCAGCGTTGACATCGTCGTTCCCTCCGCGATCCTCTCGGACCGATTGGTTAGCATACAACCACACTCCCGGTCGGCGCGCACCGCTTTCGTCGCGGCATTCTGGTTGCATGAGTGACTGACCGTGCCGCGCACCGTGGGGGTCTTTCGCCTCCCGACCGACTGGCGCCGGGGTGCTTTCGCTCACTTGCTCTCGGCCGAGTACTCGGCGAAATGATCGTGGCCGGGCCGTTGGCGCACTACTCAGCAGTCGACGAGCGAGGCTGCCGCCGCGCGCGGTGACGGCCAGTAGTGCGAGCGTTTGAGCTCGCCCGCGCGTGTGAATCACGGAGCCTGCGGCTCGATCGGCTGATCGGGCTCCGCCCCGTCGCGACGGATGATGCTGATCTCGCCGTTCGGTTCGATGAAGGCCCGGCGCACGTCGTTCATATCCTCGATGCCGTGCAGTCGCAGCTGGCTCCTCAGCTCTTCCAGCGATAAGAACTCCCGCCGCATCGCTCGGCGATTGGGTCGCCCGTTCTCGATCAGAAGGTGCGGTTTGCCCTTGATGATGATCGCCGCCCGCGGCCATCGGTAGGCGACGGCGTCGAGAGCGATGCTCCAGCCCATGATCGTCGCGACCAGGATGATCCCATCGGTGATCGAGGACGCGTCCCGATGAGACCGGGTGCGGCCGCTTGGGCGATCAGGACGATGACCAGCAGATCGGTGACGCCCAGCCCGCCGGACTCGCGCTGGCCGAGGAATCGCTCCAACGCGAGCAGCACGAGGAAGGTGACGGTACCGCGCAGCACCAGTTCGACGAGCGGCAGGCTCGGCAAGAACATCGCTTCCCAGTCGAACATGCCGCCTCCCGAAGGATTCAGCGCGCCCACTCGCGCAGACTTGCGTTCAGGTTAGTCGGACACCCCGGTGTCAGAGCGACTCCCAGAGTGTCGAGCGCCCGTGACGACCGCGGTGCGCGCATCGGGGATGCCGCCGGCCGCTGCCGCCATGACCTCAGGTGACCACTCGCCATCGCGAGAAGGGCCGGCGCCCGGACGCGCGACAGGTGGTGTGCGGCATCCGTTCAGTTGATGATGAAAGACGTCACGGTCCGTGCGGGAGCGGGGGGAGCGACGCCCGTCATCGCGGCGTTGCGCTGATTCACCTTCGTCAGTCGGGCGTCGTGCACGGCGTGCCGCAGGTGCGCGATCGGTCCGAGCCGGGACAGCGCTACGCGCGGCGCAGCCCTGACGCTCGACGAGCTCGTTCAGATGACCGTGGGTCTGCCCTGACGCCCGCGCCTCACGAACGGCGGGCCGCGAGCGGAGTCTTCTTCGCGGATGCCGCGCGAATGTGGTCGTCACGCCACTCGTGTGCGACCTCCTCACCGCGCGCGATCCGCTCTTCGCGCTGGCGCAGGTCGACGCGGCGGATCTTGCCCGAGATCGTCTTGGGCAGCTCGAAGAACTCGATGCGTCGGATGCGCTGGTACGCCGAGAGGTGGTCTCGCGCGTAGACGAGGATCGCGTCGGCCGTTTCGGCGGTGGGTTCGACGCCGTCGGCCAGCACGACGTAGGCCTTCGGCACCGCGAGCCGCAGTTCGTCGGGAGCAGGGACGATCGCCGCCTCGACGACGGAGGGGTGCTCAACGAGCACGCTTTCCAGCTCGAACGGACTGATCTTGTAGTCCGACGACTTGAAGATGTCGTCGGTCCGCCCGACATAGGTGAGGTAGCCGTTCTCGTCGCGCACGGCGATGTCGCCGGTGTGGAAGTACCCGCCCGCGAACGCGTCGCTGTTCCGGGCGGCATCCCCGACGTACTCGGTCATCAGGTTGGTCGGCGCTTCACCCGTGTCGACACAGATCTCGCCCTCGTCGGCGGGTTCGCCGGTCACCGGATCGATCAGCACGATCGGGCATCCCGGAAGCGGCCGGCCCATCGCGCCGTCGCGGATCTGCTGGCCGGGGGAGTTGGCGATCACCGCCGTCATCTCGGTCTGGCCGAATCCATCCCGGATCGTGAGTCCCCACTGCGTGCGGACCTGCGCGATCACCTCCGGGTTGAGGGGCTCGCCGGCGGACACCGTCTCGCGGAGAACGCCCGGACCCGCCGAGAGATCGGCCTGGATCAGCATCCGCCACACCGTCGGTGGAGCGCAGAACGACGTGACGCCCTCGACGCGCATCGTCTCGAGCAGCCGCTCGGCGTCGAACCGCCCGTAGTTGTAGACGAAGATCGTCGCCTGCGCGATCCACGGGGCGAAGAAACAGCTCCAGGCGTGCTTGGCCCATCCGGGCGAGCTGATGGCCAGGTGCACGTCGCCCGGTCGCAACCCGAGCCAGTACATCGTCGTGAGATGACCGACCGGGTAGGAACTGTGCGTGTGCTCCACGAGTTTCGGCCGGCTGGTCGTGCCCGACGTGAAGTAGTGCAGCAGGGGGTCGGTCGCCCGCGTACCAGGGTGCGAGACGGGAGCAGCCGGCGCGCGGAAGGCATCTTCATAGGCTGCCCACGTCGCGGGGCCCTCGCCGATCCGGATGCCGGTGACCGCGGTCGCCATGCCGTCGAACTTCGACGCGTGCTCGGCCGCGGCGATGACGTGCGTGACCGAGCCGCGCACGAGACGGTCTTCGAGGTCGCTGCCGCCGATGGCGAGTGTCGTGGGCAGGATCACGGCGCCGATCTTCATGAGCGCCAGCATCGATTCCCACAACTCGACCTGGTTGCCGAGCATCAGCAGAACCGCGTCGCTGCGGGAGACCCCGAGGCCCATCAGCCAATGCGCGAGCTGATCAGAGCGTGACGCCATCTCGTCGAAGGTGCGCGTCGTGCGCTGGCCGTCCTCTTCGACGATCACGAGCGCAGGTGCGTCGTTACCCCGTGCGATCGCGTCGAACCACTCGATCGCCCAGTTGAACTCACCGTCGATCGTGGGCCACGAGAACTCCGAACGCGCGCGGGCGTAATCCTCTCGGAGCGCGACGAGCTGATCTCGAGCCTGCCGGAAGCGCTCGCTGTTGACGGTCGTGGCCATCGGATTCCTCCCCATCGAAGACATGCTGAGACAAGCTTCGCGATCCGTGCACCCGCGCACCATCCCCCAAAGGGGGTGCGTGCCGGGGCGAGGATACAATCGGCGCGACACGGCAAGGAGGGCGGTCGGATGCGCAGACGCGAAGATATGGACGCACTGCGACGAATGCTGCGCGGCATTCGCGTCGCCTCCCGGTTTCCGATCGTCTTCGGAGGCGTCGTACGGGGTGGCGGGCTGCGGCTGACGGAGTTCTCCGGAACGACCACCGACAGCCTGCGTGAACTGGTCGTCGAGCCGGGCAGCGGTGCGGGCGGACGGGCGCTCGCGGGCAAGAGCATCGTCGTTGTCACCGACTACCGTCGTGCGACATCGATCAGCCACGACTATGACGAGCCTGTCCTCGCCGAGGGCATCCGGTCGGTCATGGCGGCGCCGATCGTCGTGAACGGCGCGACGAGGATGGTCGCGTACGCGGCGACGCACCACCCGGTGACGTGGGGGACTCGTGCGCGAGACGACTTCGCCGTCGCTGCGGACGCACTCGCCCGAGAGATCGAGATCCGTGACGAGGCGGACCGCCGCATCACTCTGCTCGAAGCGGCCGCGGCCGAGCGTGATGTCGAGCTCGCTCACGCGGCCCAGGAGGTGTCGGCCGAACTGGACGAGTTGGCGCAGCTCATCACGGACGAGTCCGTCGCGTCACGCGTTATTGCGGCGTCGCGTCGACTCGCGGGTGTACAGCCCGCGTCGAGCACGACGATCCTCACCCGTCGCGAAACCGAAGTGCTCGAGCTCGTCAGCTTGGGTCTGACGTATGCCGACGTGGCGCGGCAGCTGAGCCTTCAGCCGGCGACGGTGAAGACCTACATGAAGAGCACGATCGCCAAGCTCGGTACGAACAGCCGTCACCAGGCGGTGATTCACGCACGCAGGCAGGGACTCCTCGGGGCGGTCGCGGAACGCTGAACGACTCCGTCGCCAGGGTGTGCGACTGCGCGGGTTCGCTGTTGCGGCCGGGTGGGTGTCCGAGCGGATACCTCGCGGCTGTATGCGTGTCGCGGTTCGTCGCCGTTAGAAGGGTGGGGGTTCGGTGGAGGTGAATCCGGTGGGTGTGGTGACTTCGACGGTGCCGTTGTCGCGGGTGCGGTAGGCGAGCTTGGTGCGATGTCGATGGGTGTGGTCGGGTGGGCAGAGGGGGCGGAGTTGGCGGATGTTGGTGGGTCCGCCGTGTGCCCAGGGGGTGGTGTGGTCGATGTCGGCGTCGAGGGCGAGGCGGGTGCAGCCGTCGCGGGCGCAGGTGCCGTGTTGGAGGGTGAGCCAGTCGCGTTGGGCGGTGGTGGGTCGGTAGGTGCGGCGGTCCATGTCGAGGATGACGCCGGAGATCGGGTCGGTGATGATCCGGTGGAAGGCGTTGGTGTCGAGGAAGATCTGTTTCGCCGCGAGGGGTGACAGGGGCCCGTGTCCGACGATGGTGGCGCTCTCACCGAGGCCCGCGCGGACATCCGCGCCGGCTCCCGTGCTGGCACCGGCCTGGTCGACGCCGCCGGCGCTGCCGCGGCCGGGCTTGCTGCTGCTGGCGAGGAGGGTGGCGGGGATGGTGACGAACACTTTCGTTTTCACGGCGGTGGGGGTGCCGATGCCGCGGGCCCAGGCGGAGAGCAGGTCGGCGCGGATCTGGTCGCGGGATCGGGTTTCGTGGGGGTGTGTGGCCAGGTGCTTCGCGGTCGCTGTCAGGCGGCGTTTGATCGCGACCGCATCGATCGAGGGCACCAGGGCTGACACCCATGCCATGCCGTCGCCGACGTGTTCGACCAGGACCTTGCGATCCCGCAGCGCCGCGGTGTGCCGGGTGTCAGCGGTGCGGGCATCGAGGGTGTCCAGCAGGCGGGCCAGGCGGGACCGGAACCCGGCCGGTGTGACGGCGACCGCCCATTCCTCGGCCCGGGAGTCCAGTTCGCGCAGCGCCGCAGCGGAGACGGCGCGTTCGTCATCGGAGGCTCCGAACGGGGGGAGCAGTCGGGCGGCGCCGGTGACGGCGGACTCCACGAGCGAGAGCGAGAGGAAGCCCTCTTCGGCACGCTGCCACAGCATCGGCAACCGGGTACGCGCGTCACGGACCAGCCGGGCCACATCCTGCACCGCCCGCTCGGACAACTGCAACCGCAACGCGATATCGACGATCACCGCACGCTCGGCCAGATTCGACCCCGCCCGGCCCTCGACCGACGTGTACACGTACGGGTGGCGCACCGCGGTATCGATCGCCTCGACGATACGACCCGCACGAAGAGCCAGACGACGATTCGCGTCCATATGGTCGGCCAGCGCAGCATCCAAAAGATGACCCAAGATCTCTTCGGCGGGCAGGCGTGCCGGTGTCATTTCTTCGGGATACGGGTCCTCCGCCATACCCTCGAGTATAGTACAAAGCTACGACAGGAGGAAGGGTTTGCCGGAGAAAGATTCGATCGGGTGTCCCTGTGGCAGGGCTCGCCACGCTATGAGTTCCAGGGCCGAAACGCTCACGGCAGGACGACGGTGCCGGGGTGTCGCCCATCGACGTCTTCGCGACCGCCGACGGAGCGACGCTGCGGCTGTTCGCTCGCGTGCGTGGACGATGGCCGGGTCGCGGCATCCGTTCTTCTGGTCCCGCTCGCGTCCGATGCGAGACCGTTGACACGCTGGGAAAACACTGGGAGCGTTTGGCGAGCAAGGATGTTCGCCCCCACGTTCATCCAGATCCAGCCAGGGAGATCACGATAATGCGGAAGAAGCCACTTGCACTGACACTCGGCGTGTCTCTGCTTCTGTCCATGGGTATCGCCGGCGGAGGCGCCGCGGCCCAGGAAGGCACGAGCGGTGTCGGCGCAGACGACCGCTTCGAGCCGAACGTCACCTACGACCTGTCGGTGTCAGGCGATGAGCGCGACAAGATCCACGCCGAAGTAGAGGCGCTCGCCGGTCTCGTGGAACGCGCCCGCGTGGGCGACGGCACCTACGACCCTCTCACCCTCGTGGGCGCGATGCTCGACGGCTCAAGCTACGACTCGATCTCGCGAGGCGGCACGGCCGCGACGGCGTACCCCTTCCCCGTCAGCAACACCGAGGCCAACCAGTACGAGTACGACCGGAAGGTCGCCAAGCTCGCCTGGGTCGTCAAACTGGCCAACGACCTCGGCTTCCCGGTGGTCGTCCAGCGACAGGCCGACAAGTACGTCTACATGGAGATCGGCGATCCGGATGCACCGGAGATGATCATGGCGCTGAGCCACCTCGACTCGCCGACCTCATCCGTGACGGCCGCGCAACTGGAGCGGTGGCGCGATGCCGACGGCAACCTCGGGATGGACGGCGCCTACCATTCGCCCTACATCCAGGACGGCTGGATCTACGGAGCGGGCATCCAGGACGACAGCGGCCCGACGCTGGCCACGCTGCTCGCGGCCAAGGCGCTCATGGAGGCCGGGCTTCCGCTGGATCGCCGCATCCGCATCGTGATGGGCATCTACGAAGACGGCGGCCCGGGAACTCCCACGGCGGCGAACACCGCCACCTTCCAGTCCATCCCGTACAACGCCAACCCGAGCTTCTACGACAACTGGGCCTACAAGAACCTCAACCGCGAGGAGATGCCGATCGCGGCATACACCTCCGACTCGCGGTTCCCGGTCATCGTCGGCAACTCCGGCTCGGTCACGCCCCCGGTGTCGATGGATCTGTCCGCTGACAGCGCCAAGGCGTTCCGGCTGACGGATGCCACCGCGGGGGTGACCCTGCGCGCCGGCGACCCGACGCTCAAGGACATCGCCTACGGAAGCACGACGCAGATCGCTTCGCGAGCCACCTTCACCCTCGACGTGGCCGGCGCAAGCGCCGCCGAGCGTGAGGGATTCGTCGCGGCGGTCACCGCGGCCGCGACGGCGAAGGGCTGGCTTCCGGCAGCCGCCGGCACCACCCCGAAGGTGCAGACCACGATCACGGGCGACTCGCTGACGCTCGAGGTCAACACCGACGTCGCGATGGAGATGCCGACCCCGCAGTACGGCAAGAACGCCGTCGTGTGGGGCATGTTCCTCATCTCCGAGGCGCTCGGGTCCCGCGGCGTCACCGCGGCGGACATGCAGCTCAAGAAGGCCGCCGAGGGCATCGCCGACCTGTTCTTCCGTGACGGCGTCGAGGGGGAGGCCTACATCGGCCGGTACATGGGGATTCCCGAGGCGCTGCTGCGCAATCCGAGCAACGGCACCCCGAACCTGACTTTCGCCCTCATGGCCAACATCAACTCCGAGGTGCCGCGGAGCTTCTACACGGCCGAGACGAGCAGCCTCAGCATGCCGATGTACGTGCGCAGCATGCACGTCACGGCCGAGGACTCCACTCAGGCGATGACGGCGGTCGCGGCGGCGTTCGAGTCGAAGGGCTTCACGATCGGCGCTCTCGGAGCACCCATCGGCGCCGGGCTGTACGTTACCCACGACAACCCGCTGACGGCTCTTCAGTACGGCAGCTACAAGGCCTCGATCGACCACGATCCCGCGGCGTTCGCGGACCCGTACGCCCTCCGGGACATCGTCTATCCGCAGGGCACGACCGGTGGCACTCTGGCGAGCAACTTCCGCAACAAGATGACCGCGTTCGGCGCGGTGATCCCGGGCAACGAGCGCTGGTGGCACACCGCCAACGAGCGGATGTCGCTGGATTCGGCCGTGCAGATGACCAAGATGATGGCCGACGGCATGCTCGAGATGGCCCGGTACACCGGGCCGGCCGGTGCGAAGTTCATGTGGGCGGACATTCCCGGACTGAACGCGGACCGCTCCGACCTCGACCTGCTCGACGTCACCATCGGGACCTTCCAGGACGCATCGGCTGAGGTCGGTGCGAGCCGGCTGGACGGCCGGGCACTGCTCGGCGCCACCTCGTTCAACATCCCGATGTGGGAGGGGCGCGGCAACAACACGCGGCCCGCGGCGGCGTTCGAACTCGGACACGCTCCGGGCGGGGTCTACCTCCCGCTCGACAACCCCGAGTACCTCAGCTCGACCTATGTCGCACCGATGCGGCTCGAGTTCAAGGTGGAGCGCCCCGATCACCTGTCGGATGCCGCGTGGGCGACCTTCGTGGACGGCGGGTACGGCGCCTTCGAGTTCAACGTCCTCGTCGGCGACGAGGTCGTGCCGCTGTCGGTTCCCGACGGGCAGAGCGCGGACACCTACTTCTCGTCGCGCACCTCGGCCACCAACCCCGACGCCGTCTACCTGTCGGTCAACCTCGCGATCACGGATGCCCCGTACTCCGGGGTGCAGGCTGTTCTCGCGGATTCCAAGACCGACCTGTACACGGTCAACCCGACGTTCCTCGAGACGAACGCCGACCCGTTCCCCGAACGCGGCGCCATCGAGCAGCGGGGATTCTTCCTGCTCGGTGACGGAGCGAAGAACGCGGAGTTCTCGTCGCCCGGCGCCGTGTACGTGACAGTCGACAACGCCGTCGTCGACGCCGAGCCGACGGCGGTCGTGAAGAAGCTGACGGGCGACACGAACGAGTTGACCATCACGGTGAACGAGACGCGCGTCGACGGCAGTGAGTCCTCTGTCACCGAGACGTTCACGATCGACAACAACGCCGCGGGCACGTACACGGTCGGTGAGTACAAGGTGTATGTCGACACGAAGGGCAACACCCAGGTGCGGGAGATCTACATCGTCGAGGGCGAGCTCGTCGGCGTCGATGTCGACGTGACGCCGCGGACGCTCGCGGGCAAGGTCTACCTCTCGGTCGAGGCGACCAACACGGCAGCGGTGCCGGCGGACATCGTGATCACCACGGCATACGGCAACAAGACGTTCTCGGCCGTTGCGCCCGGAAAGACGGTTGCGGTGTCGGTCAACTCCCGTATGGCGTCCGTGCCCGCGGGGGAGGCGTCGGTGAGGGCGAGCACGTTCGTGGACGGTGAGCGGGTGGCCGTGACGGAGACTGCTCCGTACGGGGCGTATCCGCCCGGACGCTGATCTCGCGACACCACCGGGGTGGGGATGCTCTGGCATCCCACCCCGGTGGTCCGCGATTTCAGACGAGCCGGCGCGTCGGCGACTCGCCTCGGGTGATCCGAGGGTGACGCGGAGGGTGATGTGGCTGCACGCGTTCATCACCCCGCTCCCACCATGCGCTAGACAAGAGTCACAGCGACGAGTCAGGGGTGATTCGACGTTCTGGAACGAACAGGTCCAAGGGGGGGACCTACGAGTCAGATTCGCAGATTCAGAGGAACAGATCAGTGGAAGCTACTGTGCACCGCTCGTGTGACCTATCGACCGCGCATTCAGCGAAACCGCCTGTCGAGCCGGGGGGTCTCCGAGAGGCCAGGTCGTGAACTTCAACGACCCCCAGCGGGCCGAAGCCGAACTGCGCCGGGCGATCGATTCCGGGAACGCGGACTCGATCGCGCAGGCGGCGACGTCGAACATCTGGCCGCTGTTCTCCGCGCACCACGACATGCTCGTCGCCGCCATCGTCGCGCTTCCGAGCGCGACGCTCGAGCGCCATCCCGTACTCAGGGTGCTGCATCCGATGACTGCCGTGCTCGCACAGACGACGCGTCCGTTCCTGCCCGTCGCGCCTCCCGACGATTCGCGCGCGATGCCCCCCGCCGAGGTCGATGCGCTCGTCGTCGCGCACATGATGGCGTGCCGGATGAGCGGGAACGTCACCGCTGCCCTGGGCTACGCGCGTCGTCTCGAGGATCGCATGATGCGCACCCGCGTCGAGGCTCGCGACCGGATGGACGGTCCGCTCTGGTTCTACCACCACCAGATCGGCACGACCCTTCTCGTCGCCGGGGACACCGGACGGGCCCTGCTCGAATTCGCGACGTCCCGCCAGCTCGGGTCGTTCTCGATGCAGCCCTATGCGGAACGCGTGGCCCTCGGCCAAGCGGCGGTGGCGCACGCCGTGCGCGGCGCGCTCGCCGAAGCGGAACGCGTCCTTTCGGATGCTGCGCGGATGCCGGCACCCTCGGCCGCTTTCAGGGCGTTGAGCGCGACATCGGAGCGGACCGCGGCAGCGCTCATCGCCGTCGAACGCATGTCGGACGACATGGACGACCGGCTGATGGAGCTCGAATCGTATGACAGCATCCAGATGACGTGGCCCTTCGCGCTCCTTGCGCGCGCTCGCGCCTTCCTCGCTCGGCAGCAGCCGGAAGACGCGCTCGAGGCGATCCAGCTGGCAGCGGGATCGCACCGCACCGATCCCGGCTCTTTCGCAGCGGAGGTGATCGCGGCCATGTCGATCAAGGCTCTCCTGGCGATCGGGGACATCCCCCGCGCTCGCAGCATGGCGAACGAGCGCCCCGACGCAGGGGTTCTCACCCGATTGGCGACCGTGCGCGTGTCGTTGCACGAAGGCCGGTTCGACGACGCCTCGCAGGCCCTCCAGTTCCTCGCCCGCGACCGCCGACTCGGACCCGCTCAACGCGCGGAGTCCGTGCTGCTGTCGGGATGGCTGGAGCTGGCGAGCACTCATGATCTCGGTCGCGACACGGCACTGCAGATTTGCCGGATCGCCCGGCGGGCCGACAACCGACGACTGCTCGCGATGATGCCGCGCCAGCTCGTCGATCACGTGCGGCAGCGGTTGTCGAGCGAGTCCGCGGCGGATTTCACCGCGGTGACCGCGGGTCTGGCGAACTTCGAGATGCGGGCTCGTCCAGCGCTGACCCGGGGTGAACTGCGCGTGCTGAACGCGCTCCCGATGAACGATTCGGTCGCGGCGATGGCGTCGAGCTTCCATGTGTCGCCGAACACGATCAAGTCGCAGCTGCGTTCGCTCTACCGCAAGCTCGGATGTTCCACGCGTGCCGAGGCGATCAGCGTGGCGCAGCGACTGAACATCCTGGAAGTCACGCCCGCGCCGGCCATCTCGGCGCGGGCATAGGCGGCGCCCGAGCGCGCACCGAGGTGAACGGAGGGTGATGCCGCGGATGACCCACCGGGCGAAATCTCCCACGGAGCCCGGGGACGGTGCCCCGGACGCGGGATAGTCTCCGGCTGACAGCAGTCGCGTCCCTCGCCGGACGAGATCCCCCACGAGCACCGGAAGGCCATACATGTCCGCCACACCCGACCGCGCCGTCACCGGCATCCGCATCGCTCTCGCCACCGGGGGGATCCGCGCCGTGTCCTACGGGCGCACCGCCGCGCGCGCGACGACCGGCGCGCGCGTCTAGGCGGCGGCACCGGTGTCTGCTCGCGAGGAGGACGACAGCGTCTTGCAGGCGCGGATCGCGCAGCTCGAGGCGGAGAACAGACGCCTGATCGAAGCGGATGCCGCGCGCTCGGCGCCCGGTCCGCGCCGAGGCCGATCGTGGCGGGCCTTCCTGTCCGCGATGTGCATCGTGCTGGCGGGATTGCTCGTGCCCGTGTCGATCGTGGGCGGCTGGGTGCGGGCGGAACTCGTCGACTCCGACCGGTTCGTCGCGACGTTCGGCCCGCTCGCGGAGGACCCCGCCGTCCAGGCGATGCTCGTCGCCGAGATCTCCGGAGTCATCGATGACCACGTCGACGTCGCTCAGCTGACCGACGACCTCTTCGATGGCGTGGCGACTCTGGACCTGCCGCCCCGGGCGCTCGCTGCCCTGGAGCTGCTGCGCGTGCCGGCCGCCGCCGGGGCGCGCGGCATCGTCGACAGCACGGTCACGCGAGTCGTGGAATCCGAGACCTTCGCGGACGTCTGGCGCACCGCGCTCGGCGCGAGCCACCGTGCGCTCGTCATCGCGGCGACCGGGGGAGCCGACGGTGGCCCGGTCACGATCGACGGCGCGGGCGTCATCGGCATCCAACTCGGTCCGATCATCGGCGAGGTCAAAGCCCAGCTGATCGATCGGGGTGTGACCTTCGCGAGCGTCATCCCGCAGGTGGACCGAACGATCGTCGTCGCGCAGAGTGACGCCCTCGTCACGCTCCGGCTCGTCTACGGCCTGGCCGTGACCGCGGGATGGTGGCTGCCGGTCATCGCTCTGGCTCTCTTCGCCGTCGGGGTGCTCGTCGCGCGCCGACGCACGACGGCGATCCTCGGCGTCGGCGTCGCGTCGGCTTTCGGAGGCGCGACGCTCGCCGTCGCGCTCGGCGTCGGCCAGCTCGCACTCGAGCTCGCGCCCTTGGAGGCCGGAGTGAGTACCGACGCGCTCCTGGCGATCTACGAACAGGTCATCGCCGCGATGCGTCAGACCGCCGTCGTCGTCGCCGTCGTGGGAATCGCCGCGGCGACCCTCGCCTGGAGCCAGGGCCGCTGGCGGGCCGCGACCTCGCTTCGCCGTCTCGTCGCCGCCGTGAACGCGTCCGTCCGGCAGGTGCTCGCACAGCGCTCGATCGGCTCGGGTGCGTTCGGAGCGTGGATGGACCGTCGCCGGGTGCTCGTCCGGACGATCATCGGGGCCGGGGCCGTGCTCTGGCTCGCCGCGCTGCGACCGCTCGGGATAGGCGACATCGTGGTGGTGATCGTCGTCGCACTGGTCGCCTGGTGGTTCTGCGAGCTCGCGCGCCGGCCGGGGACGCCCGAGATCGACGACCCGCTCGCGGCGTGATCTCGGCCCGGGCGGTCACGCCTGCGGTCGCCGCCAGCCCTTCGCCAGCACAGTGGCATCGCGACTGAGGCCGCCACCCAGCAGCATCCCGATCGCGATGGCGATGAGGGACCCGAAGGTCCGCAGGATCGTGCTGGTTGCTCCCGCCGTACCGGATGCCGCCTCACTCAGCCCGATGAAGCCCATCGACCCTGGCACGAGCACCCAATACGCGCACGTCAGCATGATCGCCGTCGACGCTGCGGGTGTGAGACGGCGGGCGAGGTACACGGCCGGGATCACGATGAGCGCGCCGATGAGTCCCGACAGCTCGGCCCCGACGAGCAGGTTGCCCAGCAGCTGCGCCGAGTGCGCGACGACGAGGGCGTACACGATCCAGATCAGAGACCCGGACGGCGCCGAGGAGAAGAGGTAGTAGCCCAGGCTCACGAGGAGGAGGCCGACCCACGGTGCCCAGGCACCCAGTTGAGCGGGAGCCGTGGTGATGGCGGGAGGCTCGCCGGCGACCGAGATGCCCGCGAAGACCCCGAAGGCGAGAAGGCCCAGCCGCGCGAGCCCGAAGACGAGCCGGCTCGCTCCGGCCATCACCTGGCCGGAGGTGAGTTCGACCGCGGCGATGGTGAGGGTGAGTCCCGGGAGGAACGAGACGAGCGACGGTGCGACGAGCCGCAACACGTCGTCGTGGACGAGCGGACGCACCAGCAGCGAGATCAGGAGGGTGACCGTGAAAGCGGTCGCGACGGGCAGGAGCAGCGAGAGCGTGGGGATGCGGGCGCCGATGAACACGATGGCGCCGACGATCACGCCGAGCACGACATAGACGGGCAGAGCGGTGACGGTGGGATTGAGCACCAGGCCGAAGCCGACGGTCAGGAGCGCATAGCCGATGACCGTCAGGATCGAACCGAATCGCGGCGGTGCGGCTTTGATCTCGGCGAGCGCCGCGACGACCTCTGCCGGCTCGGGCGCCTGCGCGAACGCGCGCTGGACGACACGCTCGACCGCGCCCGCCTGATCCAGCCGGAGGGGCTCCTGGTCGGCGGCGACGAATGCCATCTGCGCCGGAGACGTCGAGGGATCTTCGAGGAGCACGAGCGTCGGGAGGACGAAGATGCGCAGCTCGGGTCGTTCGTAGCGCACGGCGAGCTCCTGCAGCGTCACCTGGACATCGCTCGTGGCCTGAGAAGAGGCGAGCAGCGTCGCGCCGAGCTGCCCGAGCATCCCCGACACTCCGGCGTCTCGCTCCGCGGTCGCGTCGGCGCCCGCGTCGGGGTCGGCGGGACGCAGCGCGAGCAGCGCACCGCGGGCCCGGGCGAGGAACCCGGGTTCTCGCTGTCCGCCACGCGACATCGTCGACTCCTCAGCCGACCGGGACGGCGATGAGGCGGTGGCGGATCGCGACCTTGAGCGCCTCTTCGCGCGTCGAGCAGCCGAGCTTGCGGTAGATGGACTTCAGCTGCGACTTCACCGTGTTGGGGGAGACGTGGAATGACGCCGCGATGGCAGCCGTGGTCGGGTGCAGGGGGAGCGCGTTCAGGACGCGGAGCTCACCGGGGGTGAGCGCGGGTGTGCGATGGCTCTCGGTGTGCGTGAGCCCCGCCGTCGCGTCATCGAAGGCGGCGGCCTCCGGCTCCGGAAGGTCCGCACGGACGAGCGAGATCAGCTGCTGCGGCATCGTTGCGAGGAGCCGGCGGACATTCCTCTTCGCGGTGAGGCGCGCGATCTGCCGTGCGGTCTCGGGATCGACCGCGTCGGTGCGCATCATCTCGACCCACGTCGACAGCAGGAGCGCCTCGACCCGCTGCCCGGGCCCCAGGGTGAGATCGGCCGAGATCTGCCGCACACCCCGCGCGGCGAGGTCGAGACGCGAATCCTGCAGCGCGAGTCGAACGGACGCGATCGTCGTGAGGGTGCCGGCCTTGGCGTTCGTTCCCGCCACGCGCCGTGCTCCGGCCGCGTCTCCCGCGGCCCACAGCGCCTCGATGGTCGCCGAGTGGATGACATCGGACGCGAAGGATCCGTGCTGAGTGGGGTGCGCATCGCTCGCCAGATGAAGGGCTTCCAAGGCGTCGTCGGCGCGATGACGCGCCAGCAGCGAGCGCGTGCGAGCGAGGAGCGCGAACGGCCAGCTCAGCTCGATGCTGTCGTAGGACTCCAGATCCGCGAGCAAATCGTCGACGTCGTCCACCATCCGCTCGACGCCCACGAGCGCTGCCGCGGTGCGCTCGGTCATCGTGCTCGAGTTGACGTGCGCACCGGTCGGCGGCGGCTGGTGCACGAGCTCGGCCAGCGCGAGTTCGGCATCATCGAGCGACCCGCGCACGGCGTGCGCGAGGGCCGTGCGCCCGAGCGCCAGTCGTTCGGCATCCGCCTGAGGCGAGAGCCGTCCGAGCTGTCGCGCGGTGGCGAACTCGAGCAGCGCGCGTGAGGAGTCGCCCGCGGCGAGCAGGGTCGACCCGATCTGCTGGTGGTAGTACCACAGCGGTCCGTCGATGCGCTCGCGCGATTCGACCCGCACCTGCTGGATGCGCTCCTCGAGACGACGCGCATAGATGAGGGCCGCGGTGACATCACCGCTGAACCGGAACGCGATCATCTGCACGAGAGTGAGGATGTCCAGTTCGTCGGGGGACATCGATCGGGCGTCGTCGGGATAGATCAGCGGCTTGAAGGGACGCGTCGTCCGGGCGAGCACCGGTGTCATGCGGTGCACGATCCGCAGGACGGGATACCGGGCCAGGACCGAGTTCGGCAGGGCCTCGGTCGCGGCGGTCAGCAGCTCGAAGTGCGCGCTGTAGAGCGGCCACACGTTGGACATCGCCGCCCGCGCGATCGTCTCCGGCTTTCCGGACGCGATGGCGCGTCGCAACTCGGCTTCGGCTCTGACATCGTCGTGGAGGTTCATCAGGAGGCATCCGGCCGCACCACTGTTGTGCACATGCGGGCGGGCGCTACTTCTTGCGCGGGCGGAACCAGGGGAAGAGGGAACCGATCACGACGCCGGCGATGAGGACCGCGAGGAACCATCCCCAGGCGGGCATCGTGAACTGCAGGAACAGGAACCGCAGCGTCGCCGGTCCGACGTTCGAGAAGACGAAGGTCAGCGCAGCGATCGACAGGAGGATCGCGAGGATCACTTTGCCGTTCGCGGCGCGAGTCTCCTTCTCCGCCGCGGTAGTTTCCTTGTCAGGCATACGTTCTCCTTCTCGCCCTGCGATGAGCGTCTCGCAACGGACCCTATCCGCAAACGCACCTCGCGCACGATGGGGTGAGATGCGGGTGATCAGTGGGTGAGAGGCGAGATGACGGGCCGGGCGAAATCCTCTGGGATCCGGCTCGCGATATGAACGACGCGGAATAGTCTCGCCGGCATGACCCCAGGCACCAAGGCACCGCAGAGAATGATCATCCGCAACGTCCGCGTGTTCGACGGCGTGAGCGACACGACCCAGGACAACGTCGACGTCCTGATCGAGGGCGCACACGTGGTCGCCGTCTCGTCGTCACCCGTCGCCGGCGACGCGTCCGACGGCGTGCTCGAGATCGATGGCGGCGGGCGATTCCTGATGCCGGGGCTGAGCGATGCCCACGTCCACCTGATGGGCAACGCCAACAGCATGATGGAGTTCCTGCAGGGCCCGACCGGAGCCCTTTACGGCAACACGATCGCCGAGGCCAAGCGCATGCTGCTGCGCGGGTTCACGACGGTCCGCGACATGGGCGGCGACACCGCGCCCGTGAAGTCGCTCATCGACCGCGGCGTGTTCGAGGGGCCTCGCATCTTCCCGAGCCAGGCGATGATCTCCCAGACCTCCGGTCACGCCGACTTCTCGTTCGTGTACGACGTTCCGGAGGAGTTCGGCGGCAAGCCCAGCCGCACCGAGGACATCCACTTCACGCGCATCGCCGATGGTGTTCCCCGCGTGCTGGCCGCCGTGCGCGAGCAGCTCAAGCACGGCGCCAGCCAGATCAAGCTCACCCTCGGCGGCGGTGCGGCGTCGATGTACGACCCGCTCAACACGCTGCAGTACACGCCGGACGAGATCCGCGCCGCCGTCCAGGCGGCGACCGACTACGGAACGTATGTCGCGACGCACGTCTACACGCCGGCCGGAATCGCGCGTGCGATCGACGCCGGTGTGGCCTCGATCGAACACGGTCACCTGGCCGACGAAGAGACCATCAAGCGCATCGCTGACGCGGACATCTGGCTCTCGACGCAGCCGTTCGCCGAAGACGACCACCACTACCCCGACCCGTCGCGAGCGGCGAAGAACACCGAGATCTGCCACGGCACCGAGCAGGTGTACGAGTGGGCGAAGAAGTACGGCGTCAAGACCGCGTGGGGCACCGACCTGCTGCTCGAGCCGCAGTCGGCTCCGCGGCAGAGCGTCATGGCGGCCCGTCTGAGCGAGTTCTACACGAACGCCGAAGCGCTCAAGATGCTCACGTCGGGCAACGCCCAGCTCTTCGAGATGGCCGGTGAACGCAACACCTACCAAGGCGGCAAGCTCGGCGTCATCGCCGAGAACGGCTGGGCCGACATGATCCTCGTCGACGGCGACCCGCTCACCGACCTCTCGCTCATCGCGGACCCGGACACCAACTTCCGCCTCATCGTCAAGAACGGTCAGGTCGTCAAGAACACCCTCTGATCGGCCTGCTCGACGCCGACCGATTCTCGATATCCCCGCAATGTCAGGAGTGAAAGTGACTTCCAACACCAGCAAGGCGCGTCAGTCGACCAACATCGACCCGACGCTCGCCATCAACCCCGTCTTCGTCCGGCCCGGCGAAGCGACCGAGTTCGACAAGTTCGTCATGCCGGACGGCCCGAGCCTTCCCGAGACCGCCTATCAGATCGTGCACGACGAGGCGATCCTCGACGGCAACTCACGCCTCAATCTCGCGACCTTCGTCTCCACCTGGATGGACGACCACGCGCTGAAACTGTACACCGAGGCAGCCGACAAGAACATGATCGACAAGGACGAGTACCCCGCGACGGCGGCGATCGAGGACCGCTGCTGGCGCATGCTCGCCGAGCTGTGGCACGTCCCCGACACGGCCGACACGATCGGCACCTCCACGATCGGCTCGTCCGAAGCGTGCATGCTCGGCGGTCTCGCCCTGAAGCGCCTGTGGCAGGAGAAGCGCAAGGCCGAGGGCAAATCGACCGAGAAGCCGAACCTCATCATGTCGGCGGCGGTCCAGGTCGTGTGGGAGAAGTTCTGCAACTACTGGGACATCGAGCCGCGGTACGTCCCCGTCACGCCCGACCACATGGTGCTGGACGGCTTCGAGCTCGAGAAGTACGTCGACGAGAACACCATCGGCGTCGTGGCGATCCTCGGCCAGACGTTCACGGGGGCCTACGAGCCCGTCGAGGCGATCGCGAAGAAGCTCGACCAGATCCAGGCCGACACGGGACTCGACGTGAAGATCCACGTCGACGGTGCTTCGGGCGCCATGGTCGCGCCGTTCTGCCAGCCCGACCTGGTGTGGGACTTCCAGATCGACCGGGTCAATTCGATCAGCACGTCGGGTCACAAGTACGGACTGGTCTACCCCGGCGTCGGCTGGGTCGTGTGGCGCAGCCAGGCGGTGCTCCCCGAGAGCATGATCTTCCACGTCAGCTACCTCGGCGGCGACATGCCCACGCTCGCCCTGAACTTCTCGCGGCCCGGTGCTCAGGTGCTGCTGCAGTACTACCAGTTCCTGCGTCTCGGACGTGAGGGCTACCGCGCCGTCCAGCAGAACTCGATCGACGTCGCGACGTACCTGTCGAGCGAGATCGCGAAGATCGGTCCCTTCGAACTCATCAGCAAGGGCGACACGATCCCCGTGTTCGCCTGGGTCCTCAAGGACGGCTACACCGACAAGTGGAGCCTCTACGACCTCGCGGACCGCCTGCGCATGAAGGGCTGGCTCGTGCCGGCCTACCCCATGGCCGACAACATGTCGGACATGGTGCTCCAGCGCATCGTGGTCAAGGTCGGGCTCAGCCGTGACCTCGCCTCGGCGCTTCTGGCCGACATCAAGGGCGAGGTGGAGTTCCTGCAGTCGCTCACCGCGCCGCTTCCTCGCGAAGTGGCCAGCGGGTCCCACTTCCACCACTGATTCGACCGTGTGCGGGGAGGACGCTCGGCTGCGTCCTCCCCGCACACGCGATTCACCGACCGAAACACGGATGGAGAGACCATGACGACGGCGGCCATGACGGTGGACGTTCCCCGGCGCTTCTTCGTGCCGACCGTGACGAAGCAGTGCTGGATCTTCATGATCGGCTCGTCACTGTTCGCTGTGGGGTCCGCACCCGGACTCAGCGATCTGATGGGCGCGAGCGCATCGAACCTCTGCTATTTCGTCGGCGCCTGGTTCTTCACGACGGCGGGACTCATCCAGCTCTTCCTGAGCGGCGCCATCGCCGTCCCGGTGTCGTACGCGCCCGGACGGATGGTGCGTGCCGAGTGGCTCGCCGCCGCGACGCAGACGTTCGGGACGCTCATGTTCAATGTGAGCACGACGGCCGCCCTGCATGCGAAGACGGTCACCTCTCAAGAGCATCTCGTGTGGAATCCGGATGCCGGCGGCTCGGTCGCCTTCCTCGTGAGCGGCGTCCTCGCCTTCGTCGCGTACGCGCACCACGCGCGCCTGCTCGACCTGGGCAAACGCGCGTGGTGGTCGGTGCTGGTCAACTTCATCGGCTGCGTCGCGTTCGGCCTGTCGGCGGTGGGGTCCTACATCCTCCCCGGCGGCGACACGATCAACAACGCTCTCGCCAACGGCGGGACGTTCGTCGGCGCGATCTGCTTCTTCCTCGCGTCGCTCATCGTGCTGCCCCAGTGGAACCGCTCGGCGAACCGGGCGGCCGCACCCCGCGGGGCGGACGGCATTCCCCCGGTCATCCAGTGATCTCCGAGGGCCTTGCGACCGATCCGAAGCCGCGTCGCGCGCTCATCGACGACGAGTCCGCGGCGATCATCATCGCCGCCTCCGTCTTCGTCGTCTCCGCCATCGTGGCCGCGGTGGTGTTCTGGGGTCGTGAGCTCCCGATCGCCGGTCGCGGGTCGCTCGGCGAATTCGTCGCGATAGCGGGAGCGGTGGCGGCAGCCCTCGCCTTCGCGGGCGGCCGGTGGGTGGCATCCGTCCTCAAGATCGGGGGGATCCCCGGGCAGACCCGCGCGCGCTATCTGTGGTTCGATCTCGTGGCGCTCTCGGTCGCGCACGCCGCGATCGCGCTCCTGGGCTGGACCGGCATCGCGACGGTCCTCGAGCACAGCTTCATCGGCGCCACGGTCTTCACCACTCCCGCCGTCGTGATGGCCGCAGCCGCGACGGCGCTGAGCGGATACGCGGCGTATCTGTCGGGGCTGAGCCTGACGCCGCGCCAGCTGTCGCTCGTGCTCGCGCTGTTCCTCGCGGTCGGGATGATCACCGCGATGCTGAGCTCGAACGATCCGCAGTGGTGGCAGATGAACCTGTCGGCGCTCGGGATCACGCACGACATCTCCTCGCTGACGTTCAACCTGACCCTCATCATCTCGGGCGTCATCGTCACGACGATCGCGCGCTTCGGCACGGCGTCGCTGCCGGCCGAGACCGTGGCGGAGCGTCGTCGCCGTGCCGTCGTCCGCGCGCTGTTCGTACTCATCGGCGTCATGCTCGCGTGCGTCGGGGTCTTTCCCGTGGACCGCTTCTTCCTGCTGCACAACACCGTCGCGACGGGGATGGCGGTCGCCTTCGGCGTGCTCGTCATCGGTGCGCCGTGGCTGCTGCCCACGGTGCCGAAGACCTTCATCGTGCTCGGGTACGTCTTCGTCGCCGCCGTGGCGGGGCTGGCCCTGCTCTTCGCGGTCGGCATCTACAACCTCACGGCGGTCGAGCTCATCGCCGCCGTGCTGATCTTCGCGTGGATCATCCTGTTCCTGCGCAACGTGCAGACGAGAACCTGACGATGCTCGTCGTCCTGGCAGACCTGCTGACCATCGCGGTCGCGGTCGCCATCAGCCCGCTGGCGATCGTCGCCGTGATCCTCATGGCGACGGCGGGGAAGGGCCGCTCCAACGGCACGGCCTTCGTGCTCGGCTGCTACGTGTTCATGGTCGTGTTCGTCGGGGTTCTCGTGCTCATCGGTCGCGCCGCGGGAACCGAGGATGCGCATTCCGTCCCACGGCTGCTCGTCGACGGTGTCGAGATCCTGCTCGGCATCGCGCTGCTGACGATGGCCGTGCTGCAGTGGCGCAAGAGAGGGACGAAGGACACCCCCGGCTGGATGGACAAGCTCGACGGACTCACGGTCGGCAAGGCGTTCATCGTCGGCGTCCTGCTGTCCGGTCCGCTCTCGCCCAAGGACCTGCCGCTGCTCATCGCCGCGGGAGGGCGGATCTCCCAGGCCGACCTCCCCGTCGAGCAGATCGCCTCGGTCATCCTGATCTTCGCCGCGATCGGCATCACCGCGGTCGCGATCCCCTGGGTCGTGAGCATCGTGGCCCCGCACCGCGCCGAAGCGACGCTCGCCAAGCCGCGCGACTGGCTGGTCGCGAACCACGCCGTCATCGTGACCGTGCTGTTCATCATCCTCGGGTTCAAGCTGGTGGGCTCGGGCGTCGCCGACCTGGTCGGGTGATCGCCGGAATGTCCATCGAACTGCTCGTCGTCGCGGTGATCGCGATCATCGCGATCACCCTGACCTCGACACTGGCCGATCGCATCGGGGTCGCGGGGCCGCTCGTCCTCGTCGCCCTCGGCGTCGTCGTCAGTCTCGTGCCCGCGATCCCGGCGCTCAGCGTCCAGCCCGAGCTGATCCTGGTCGGTGTGCTCCCGCCGCTGCTGTACTCGTCGGCGGTGTCGGCTCCCGCGATCGAACTGCGGCGTGATCTGCGCGCGATCAGCGGCCTCGCGATCCTGCTCGTCATCATCAGCTCCCTCGTGCTCGGACTCTTCTTCGCCTGGGCGATCCCGGGACTGGGCCTTCCTCTCGCGATCGCGCTGGGTGCGATCCTCAGCCCCACGGATGCCGTCGCCACATCGATCGTCCGCAAGCAGGGGGCGCCGCGCCGGGTCGTGACACTGCTCGAGGGGGAGAGCCTGCTCAACGACGCGACGGCGCTCGTGCTCCTGCGCACGGCGATCGCCGCGGCCGCGGCGGGCTTCTCGTTCGCGGCGACACTCGGCGCCTTCGCCTGGGCGGTGCTGTCGGCCGTCGCGATCGGCGCCGTCGCCGGGGTGATCGCGCTGCGACTGAGGGCGTGGACGCGCAACGCGACGGCGAGCACGGCGGTGGGCCTGATCGTGCCGTACCTCGCCTATCTGCCGACCGACGCGGTCAACGGCTCGGGGCTCGTGGCGGCCGTCGTCGCCGGTGTCGTGTGCGGTCAGGGTGCTGTGCGCCGGCTCACACCGGAACAGCGGATCGCGGACAAGGTCACCTGGCGCACCGTCGAGTTCATCCTCGAGGGCGCCGTCTTCCTCGTGATGGGGCTCGAGCTCTACGGCATCGTCGAGAAGAACATCGCGGCGCACGAGGGTCTGCTGCACGGGGCGATGATCGCGGGCGCGGCGTTCCTGATCCTGATCCTGGTGCGCGCCGCCTATGTCTTCCCGATGCTCGCCTTCCACTCCTCGCGCATCAGGCGCGCCACGCGAAGGCGGCTGAGCACGGCGAGCGGCACGAGCCGGCGCGCGAGCGTGAAGCGCGCCGGGCGGATCCGTGCCGACATCGACTACTTCGATGCGTCACCGCTCACCTGGCGTCACAGCGTCATCGTGACGTGGGCGGGCATGCGCGGCGTGGTCACGCTCGCGGCGGCGCAGACGCTGCCCAGAGACACGCCCGAGCGCGAGCTGCTCGTGTTCATCGCCTTCGTCGTCGCGGCGGGAAGCCTGCTCCTGCAGGGCATGTCGCTGCCCGCGGTGGCGCGGATCGTGGGACTGGGCTCGTCGCCGCAGACGGGGTTGCCCCGTCGCGCGCTCACCTCGGTCAACCACGAGCTTCAGGATGCCGCGCAGTCGGCGATCGCGAACCGCGCGCTGCATCGCGAGAAGGGCGCCTTCCCGGAGAAGCTCTACGCGCATCCTCCGTCGCGCTTCCTCGCGGGCCTCGGGTCCGACGCCGAGGCCGAGGGTCCCGAGAGGCTGGAGTTCGAGCTGGCCCTCATCGGCGTCATGAGGGTGCGACTGCGTCAGATCGCGGCATCCGGTGCGCACAGCACGAGCGTCGTGCGATACGTGTTCGACGAGCTCGACGCGTACGAGATCAGTGTGCGGCTGCGACTCGAGAGCGAAGGGTGACAGACGGATGGACCTCACTTCCCTGCCGTTGGCGGGCATCGGACTGGCCGTCGCCTCGGCCGCGGTGCTCTCGGTCGGCAACCTCCTGCAGGCGCGCGGCGTGCACGCCATGGAGGAGCGGATGGACCGCGGCGCCGGCGGCTCGCGCACGATCCACCTGATCCGCACGCGCCTGTGGCTGCTGGGCGGCGTCCTCCTCGGCATCGCGATCCTCCTGCAGATGGGCAGCCTCGCGTTCGCGCCGCTCATCGTCGTGCAGCCCATCGGCGTGGCAGCCCTCGTCTTCACCGTGCTCATCACCGCGATCGCCGTGGGGCGACGGCCGCCGCCGGCCGTCGTGCGGGCGATCGTCGTGTGCGTCGTCGGGGTCGCGGCCTTCGTCACGGTGGCAGCCCTCGTGAGCACGCAGCACGCGATCACCGACGTCCAGCTCATCGCGGTCCTCGTCGTGCTCGCGGGAGTGCTCGTCGCGACGGGTGCCCTCCTGATCGTCGGCCGCGCCCGGACCGCTCCGCCGATCCTGTGGGTGCTTCTCGGCGGGGTGTACTCGGCGTTCGTCGCGACGCTCGGCAAGACCGTCATCCTGCGGGTCCAGACGGCGTGGCGTCACCGTGACTTCGCGATCGACGCCACGAACCTGCTCACGATCGGCTGCCTCGTGGGGATCGCGGTCGCGGGGGCCCTGTCGATCTACTTCGTGCAGCGGGCGCACGTGTCCAACCGGCCCGAGGTCGTCGTCGCGGGCCTGACCGTCATCGACCCGACGGTCGCGGTGGTCCTGGGGATCACGATCCTCGGCGAGGCGAGCGACGCACCGCTGTGGGCGGTCTTCGCGTTCATCGGCGCCGGGCTCGTCGCGGTCACGGGGGTGTTCGCCCTGTCCCGCGCCGAACGCCGCAGCGACATCGGCGAGGGGGCCCCTTCGTGAGGTCGTCGGCCTGCCGCGTCACCGACGACCGATGCCCGTGACGCCCGACGCCGCCCGGGGAGCACCCGGGTGGTTCCGGGCGCTCGCGCGCACGACGCCCGCGCCTCTGCAGTGGGATCGCGTCGTGCTCACCTCGATCGGTGTCGCCGCACCGGTCGGACTGGGCGTGCTGCTCGCGCCCCAGCATCCGGCGGCAATCGGGCTGGGCTCGCTGGCCTCGATGGGGGCGATGGCCACCTCGGTGATGGACCTCGGCTCGGCCGGAGCCGAACGCATCCACCGCATGGCCCTCGTGTCGGTCACCGCTGCGCTCGGATTCGCCCTGGGGACGCTCGTGTACGGGAACACCGTCGCGACCCTCGTCGCCGTGGTCGCCGCGACGCTGGTGTCCGGGCTCGCCGGCACGGTCAGCGCGACCGCGTCGAGGTCGGGACTGTACTTCCTCGTCTTCGCCGTCACGGCGGCCAACGCGGACTTCGGGCTCGCGAATCCGTGGGAGGCGCCGGTGGTGTTCTTCCTCGGCGCGGTGTGGCGGCTGAGTCTGACCACGGTCGTCGCCGCCGTGATCGGCGCCAATCTGGCACCCGAGAAGCGCGCCGTCGCCGCCGTGTACGACGCGATCGCGAATCAGCTCGCGGCGTCGGGCACCCCCGCCGCGGACGCGGCGGGGTCGAGGCTGACGAACGCGCTCAACAACGCGTACGACGTCATGATCGCGGCGCGCACCGCCGTCGCCGCGCGGGACGTGCGATGGCAGAACCTCGAGACGGTGCTGAACGCCTCTGCCCCGGTGGTGGATGCCACGATCGCCACGACGACGAAGGGGCTCGCGACCGATCCCGATGTCGTGACCTACGTGCGAGCGGTGGCAGCGTGGATCAAGGATCCGAGAGCGACCCCGCCCGCCCCGCCGTCGCCGGCGGGAGCGGGCGGGCCGGACGCCGAACGCGCGGCGCTCGCGTCGTCCGTGCGCTTCCTCGCCCGCGTGGTCGAACGGGTCGGCAGTGACGAACGGCGGCGGTTCGTCGCGGCATCCCGGGCAGGACTGCCCGTCGGGCCGTCCGTCCTGGAACGGCTGCGCGAGGCCGGCCGCACACTGGCGGCGGGCAGCGAGACGTGGCTCGCGATCCTGCGGCTCGTGCTGTGCATGGCCGTCGCGCAGGGGATCTCCCTCGTCCTGCACCTCGAGCACCCCTATGTCGTCATGCTCACCGTGGCGCAGATCATGAAGCCCGACCTGGGATCCGTTTTCGCACGGGCGATGCAGCGCGGAGCCGGCACGATCATCGGCGTCATCCTGGCCACGATCGCGACCGCGCTGATCCCGCACGACGGATGGCAGGTGCTCGCCGTCCTGGCACTGGCGGCCCTCATCCCGATCACCATGCCGCGGAACTACGGCCTCTATTCCGGCGTCAGCGTCTGTCTCGCCGTCCTCCTCGTCGAACTGCACGCGGGAGCGAGCGCGTCGCTCATCGAATCCCGCCTGTTCGACACCGTCCTCGGGTGCGTCGTCGTGCTGGCGATCGGATATCTGCCCTGGCCGTCGACGTGGCGCGCGCCTCAGCTCCTCGCGCAGCAGGTCGCCGACCTCGCCCGCGGCATGGCCGACTATGCGACCGTCGCCCTCGCGGATTCCTCCGCCGTTCGCCCGCCGAACGGCGACGGTCCGGCAGACCCGTCGATTCCCGGTCGCGCCCAGACGACCGCACGGCGCCAGACGTACCGCCGCATCTCCGATCTGCGCACGCGCATCGTGAGGTCGCTCGCCGAGCCCCCGGCGATCAGCGCCGCAGCAGCGTCGTGGACACCCGAGATCACGGCGCTGGAACGCGTGGCCGACGCGGTCACGGCCGCCGCGACGACGACCGTCGTCTCGGGCGCCGAGCTCGAGTCGCGCGATGTCGACCGCGTGCACGGGGCGCTGACAGACCTCGCCGCCGCGATCGCCGACGACCGTGCGCCCGGCGCGGACGACGTCCCCTCTTCCGGCGCGCTCGCCGATGTGGGCGACGAGATCAGGTCGGCGAGGGGCGCGCTGTCATTGCGCGTCCGGCAGCGCACGCACCACGTGCGTGCCGAAGCGTGACGAGGTCTCGAGGAGCCGGAACACCTCATCCGATGCGCCCACGACACAGACCTGCAGCACGCCGCTTTCGAACAGCTGGTGCATGAGCTCGTCGGTGAAGTCGGTCGTCACCGACTCCACCTCGTCGGCGACGAGTCTGAGCTCATCGGTGAACGCGAGGATGTGGGAGCGGCGGACGATCATCTCGGCGGCGGCCCGGGAGTCGGATGCTCGGGGGAGCGTGATCGAGTCCATTCGTCTCTCCTCAGGGGCGGTCGGAGCGAATCGACCCCGCTCCGGCTGCCGCCAGCCTAAGCACGGCACCGGGAACCGCCGCCGTCTCGCCAGCCGATTTCGCCCGCACCGTACCCCGGCCATCACCCTCGCCGACGAGCCGGTGCGGCAGGGTGATGACGGGGTGATCGGGGGAGTGCGCGGCGGGTGAAACCTGACGGAGTCACCGGGATGCGCCCCGGCGCGAAGTTAGAGTCTGGGGGTCACCGGGAGGTTCGATGTTCGAGGTCGTCATCACGATCGTGCTCGGTGCCGTCTTCGCCGTGGGTGCCGCCTGGGTCGCGCAGCACGTGCTCGGCACGCCGATCGGCTGGGTGCGGGCGATCATCTTCGTCGCGATCATCTATACGGCCACGGTCCCGATCGTGCGCGCTGCGCTCGAAGCCGGCGATGTCATGGTCGACGGACAGTTCGTGGTCTCCAGTCCGATCGGCGTCGTGTTCATCGCGGTGGCACTGGGCTGGCAGTTCGCCCTCGCGGTGACCGTCATCATGATCTCCGAGCTCTTCTGGCCGTCCGGGCGAGGGTGGCATCCGATCCGCGGGGTGAAGGAGCTCCTTCACCGCCGCAAGCGCATGCTGCGTTACGCGCAGACATTGCGGATCGCGTCCAAGCACGGTCTCAGCCTCTTCGGCAGCCACCGCAAGGGAGAGGACCAGGACGTCCCGGCGGCCGTCGTGGCCGCGATGAACGAGGCCGGGGTCACGTTCGTGAAGATCGGGCAGGTGCTCTCCACGCGCGACGACGTGCTTCCGAGCGAGTTCACGGATGCATTCGCGACGCTGCAGATGCAGACCACTCCCCTTCCCTGGGACGACGCGAAGGCGGCGATCGAGGCGGAGCTGCCGGGCACCATCGACGAGGTGTTCGCGTGGGTGGATGAAGTCCCGATGGCGGCGGCCTCGCTCGCTCAGGTGCACGCCGCGCGGCTGCATCCCGCGGAGGGCGAGACCGAGGGGGCGAATGTCGTCATCAAGATCCAGCGCCCGGACGCCCGCGCCTCGGTGCAGATCGACTCGGACATCATCGTGCGTCTGGCACAGCAGGCCGAGCGCCGGGCGGCGTGGGCGCGGGCCTACGGGCTGAACGCGCTCGCGGGCGAATTCGTGCGTTCCCTCAAAGAAGAACTCGACTACCGCATCGAGCTGGCCAACACCGAGCTGCTGCGCGACACGCTCGCGCGCTCGAGCGTCCGTGCGGTGCACGTGCCCGAGGTGTACCCGGCGCTGTGCACCGAGCGGATGATGGTGCAGGAGCGGATCGAGGGCATCCCGTTCTCGAACCTGGACGGCGGCCTTCCGGCCGCCATGGCCGACGCCGAGCCGCGCGAGCGAACCGAGGAGGAGCGGTTCGAGGTCGGCGACGTGGCCGGGACCGTCTCGTGGACGCGACCCGACCCGCTTCCCACGGCGCACGAGATCGCCGACGTCCTGGTCGACACCGTGTTCGAGCAGATCGCGGTCCGCGGGGTCTTCCACGCCGACCTGCACCCGGGGAACATCATCCTGCGCGCCGACGGGCAGATCGCCCTCATCGACTTCGGCTCCGTCGGCATCCTGGAGCGGAGCATGCGACGAATGCTGCTCGCGATGATGTCCGCGATGGGCGCCGAGGACGACATCGCCCTCACCGATCTGCTGCTGATGATCGCCGGCGAGCCCGCGGATGGATCGGAACTGGATCGGCGGGCACTGCAGCATGAGATCGGCGTCATCCTCACGCGCGTGCACAACGGGCGCACCGATGCGAGCATCTTCACCGAGGTGATCGACGTCCTGCGCCGGCACCAGCTCGCGCTTCCGCCCGCTCTCATCCTCGTGTTCCGCACGATCGCCTCGATGGAGGGCTCATTGCGCCGGCTCGTGCCCGACTACGACATGGTCGATCAGGCGCTGACTCGGACGACGTATTTCGCGCGGCTCGCGTTCGATCCGCGGGACATGCTGGCGGATGCCCGTGTGCAGCTGCAGGTGGTCGGCGAACAGCTGCGACGGCTGCCGCGACGGATCGAAGCGATCGGCGCGCAGTTCGAGAACGGCACCTTCGGCATGAGCCTGCGGATGTTCCGCGACCCCAACGAGCGCAGCTGGATCGCCTCGCTCGTCGGTCAGCTCACGACGGCGCTCGTGGGCGTCGTCCTCGTCATCGCGGCGGTCGTTCTCGTGGTGTTCGGCGGCGGGCCGCTGTTGACTCCCGACGTCTCTCTCTTCCCGTTCCTCGGTGCCGTTCTCGGTCTCGGCGGCATGCTACTGGTGCTCAGATCCCTGCGAACCGCACTCATGCGGGGCGATACGCCCGCAGGGCGGTAGCCGGAGGGTGTCTATCGCACGGGCGCTGCCGCATCGAGCGCGGCGGCCGCGGCACGTCGTCCCTCGGCGATGAGGCGCCCGACGTCGCGCATCGTCCACTGCGCCATCCGCTCCATCTCGGGTTGAACGAGCACGACACTCGGATCGCGCGCGAGATCGGCCGTCCGGGTGGCGGTGCGCATCATGCGCACGTTCTCCCACTTCGCGTGGAGGTGCACGACGATGACACGCTCCGCACCGAGCTGTCGCGCCGCCGCGTGCGGCACGTTGTCGACCATTCCGCCGTCGGCGAGCAGCTGGCCGCCGAGGCGCACGGGCGGGAGCAGCCCCGGCACGGCGATCGTCGCGCGCAATGCCGTGCTCAGCGGTCCGGTGTCGATCGTGACGGCACGGCGAGTGCGCAGATCGGTGGCGACGGCTCCGAAGTGACGCGGCAGGTCCTCGATGCGCGGGTCCTCCTGGAGGAGCCGCTGGATGGCATCGGTCACGACGTGCGAGTCCAGCAGCCCCCAGCGGGGCCGGAAGGTCCACCGGGCGACCCGACTCCAGCGGAAGGTCCGCGCGATCCGCTCGATGGCGTCGCCGTCGAGTCCCGCGGCGAAGGCAGCGCCCACGAGGGCGCCCGAACTCGTGCCGGTCACGATGCCAGGACGGATGCCGCGCTCCTCCAGCACCTGCAGAACCCCGACGTGTGCCGCACCGAACGCGCCGCCACCGCTGAGCGTGACGGCGAGCCGCGCATCGTCCGCGGCATCGCCTGTGTCGGGGATCACGTGGTGACCGTACCACCGGGCGAGCCGGGCACGGCAGAGTGAGAACCGGGTGATTCCGCGGGTGAGGAGCCGGGATGATTCCGCGAGCGTCGCGCACCGGCACGATCGGTAAGGTGCAAGCAGGAACGGACGGAGACGTGATGACGCGTGTAGCGGTTGCTCAGGTGGGCTCGGTGCTGTTCGACACCGACGGCACGATGCGCAAACTGCGCGCCTACGTCGATGACGCCCGTGAGCGCGGGGTCGAGTTCCTCGTCTTCCCGGAGGCGTTCATCGGCGGCTATCCGAAGGGGCTGTCGTTCGGCGCCGTGCTCGGCTCGCGAAACGATGCCGGGAGGGACGAATTCCTCCGTTACACGCGGGCCGCGATCTCGATCCCGGGGCCGGAGATCGATGAGATCGGGCAGCTCGCCCGCGAGGCTCGGATGACGATCGTGGTGGGGGTGATCGAACGGGACGGCGGCACCCTGTACTGCACCGCCGTGTATGTCGGGCCGGAGGGGGAGTTCCTCGGGAAGCACCGCAAGCTCATGCCGACCGGCACCGAACGTCTCGTCTGGGGTCAGGGCGACGGCTCCACGATCAGCGTCGTCGATTCTCCGGCCGGCCGTTTCGCCGCCACGATCTGCTGGGAGAACTACATGCCCCAGTTCCGGCTCGCGACCTATCAGCAGGGCGTGCAGCTGTGGTGCGCTCCGACCGTGGATGACCGCGACATCTGGCAGGCGACCATGCGTCACATCGCCTACGAGGGCCGGTGCTTCGTGCTCAGCGCGTGTCAGTACCTCAACGTCGACTCGCTGCCCGACGGCTACGATCTGCAGCGTTCCGGCGACGCCCGCGGCGACCTGATCCGCGGCGGCAGCGTCATCGTCTCACCCTTCGGTGACGTGCTCGCCGGCCCCGTCTACGGGGAAGAGACGCTGCTGGTCGCCGACATCGATCTCGAAGATCAGCTGCGCGGAAAGTACGACCTCGATGTCGTGGGTCACTACGCGCGGCCGGATGTGTTCTCGCTCACCGTCGACACGACGCCGAAGTCCGCCGTCGTGCGGTCGGGTGCATCCGATTCGGGAGCGCCCGCACCGGTCCCGTGATACGCGGCGCCGCCGTCGGCGACGGAGCGGTCCAATGCGTCGGCGAGCCGTGAGATGACCGTCGCGGCGGCGGCCGCTTCATCCTCGGAGAGCCCGTCGATCACCTCGACGATCGTCTCGTGGTGACCCGAGAACGCCTCGTCGACCCGTCGCACGGCCTCGTCGGTCGGAATGAGGTAGCGCGCGCGCCTGTCGGTCGGGTGCTGTTCTCGCGTGACGAGTGAGCGCCTGACGAGACGTTCGACGATGTTCGTGACGTTCGCGCTGGAGGTCGAGAGCATGACGATGAGGTCTTTCGGCCCGATGGCGCGGTCGTCGCGACGAGCCTGGACGAGGTATCGCAGGGCCGTGAGATCGAGATGCAGCAGTCCGGAGGACCGGAGAGCTCGCTGCGACTGCAGCCGTTCCGCACGTCGCAGCCGGAGGATGGCGTCGCTGAGCCGCTGCCCCTCGGGGGTCTCGGGCGGGGCCGCATAGAGGTGTTCGCCTTCGCGGCGCATGATGCTTCGCGGCACTGCTGCTCCTCTGCGCTCCTCGTGGCGCATCCCCAGCGTAGCCACACGGCAGCGGCCATCGCCAGGGAATTGCACAATATCGAGGAATCACATCGGATGTGAGTGTAAGAAAGGAAAAGACACTTCAGGTGAATTACTAGCTAGGTTGTAATAAAGCTCGTTTCCCCTTCCCCCAGAGAGGAACCCCGATGGGCTACCTGTACTACGGCGCTGAACGCACGCCTGCCGAGATCCCCGACCGCGTCCTCGCTCATATCAAAGTGGTCGTCACGACCAAGCTGCGCCGCAATGAGAGCTTCACACTGACCTGGCCGCACCCCGACGGCGCCGCGGGCCGCACGTCGATCTGGCTTCAGCCGTCCATCCCGCTGCGCTTCGTGTTCGACACCCCCGAGGCCGAGCGCCTCGATGAGCAGATGCTGCGTTCGTACGCCGAGCAGGCGCATTCGTCGAAGGGCCTCGTCATCGACTGGCGTGAGGAGCATTCGTCGACGGCGCCGTCACTGAAGATCGCGTCCCAGCCGGAGGACGTGCCGGAGCGTCAGGTCGCCTGAGGCGCGCGGTCACGCCAGAGCGGTGTCGGCGGGCAGCGCGTACCACGTGCGGTCGTGATAGATCAGCGGTCGGGAGCGCGCGGCCGCGTCGGCCTGCTCCGTGATGGCGAGCGCCTCGATGATGCACAGCGTCGACGTGCCGGCGCGCACCCGTTCGACGACGCGCGCCCGGACGAGGACGGGCGCACCCACGAAGTACGGTTCGCCCTCGGGCGTCACCGCCCACGTCCGCGGATCACCGAAGCGGTCGGCATCGTGCCGTGCGCCGAGTCTGGCCAGCCATGCGCTGCCGGCGTCGAGCAGATGCACGATGAGCGTCTCGGCGCGCAGCAGCACGGGTGCGCTCGAGGACTCGTCCGACACCGAGAAGACCAGCAGCGGCGGTTCCGCGCTGACCGATGCCAGCGAGCTGACCGTCATCGCGACGTGCCGCCCCGCGTGGGTGGCCGTCACGAGGGCCACGCCGGCCGGGTGGTTGCGCAGCGCATGCCGGAACCGGTCCGCCGTCGCGGCGTCGATCGTCAAATTCATGGTCGGCTCCTTCGCTACGACGTGACGGCGGGGGTCCACCCCAGGGCGGGCGCGATCGTCGTGGCGAACTGCTCGAGCCGCGCGATGCTGAGGTCGGCGCCGGGCGTGCTGTCGCCGGCGGCGGGGTAGAGGCCGACGGTCGGCAGCAGGTCGGTGACGTACCCGAGCAGTGCCGGATCGTCGCGCAGGTCGTCGATGACGTCGTCGACCGTGCCGTACCGCGTGACGCGTCTCAGGTATCCCTCGGTCGACAGGTCGGCGAGGTCGGGCTTGTAGGCGTCGGCGAAGGTGCGTCGGAAGGTGTTCAGCCCGTCTTCGACCGTGCGCTCGATGCTCTCCCGGCTCTCTCCGACATAGGTGAAGCGCAACGCGCCGATCCGCGGCGCCCGGTCGGCCGGCTGCGTCGCCTTCCACGCCGCGAGATAGGCGTCGATCTTGGCGCGCTGATCGTGCACGGGGTGGTCTGCGAACGTGCCGATCAGCAGTCCGTTGCCCGCCGCGGCGGCTTCGGCGGCACGTTCGGGGGTGCCGACCGACTGCCACAGGCGGTCGCGCAGGCCGGGTGCGACCGGACTCAGCCGGCGCGGCTCGTCGTCACCGGTGAGCGATCGTCCTTCCAGCAGCGCATGGAGCGTGCGCAGGTTGCGGTCGAACAGCTCGCGGCGCGCGGCGTAGTCGAGCCCGAACGCCGTGAACGCCGCGCGATCGCCCCCGCCCGACCCCAGCCCGAGGTTGAGGCGGCCGCCGCTGACGAGGTCGAGCACGGCGGCATCCTCGGCGAGTCGCACGGGGTCTTCGAGCGGCAGCACCGTGATGGCCGTGCCGAGCGTGATCCGCTTCGTCTGGGCAGCAACCGCCGCGAGCAGCACGAGGGGGGACGAGAGCCGACCCGACCCGAGCCCGAAGTGGTGCTGCCCCACCCACACGCTCTCGTAGCCGAGTTCCTCCGCGGCGACGATCGTGTCGATGAGCTGCGCGAGCACGTCGGCATCCGACTGCCCGGGCACCCCCGGCACCTGCGTGAAGAACCCGAGCCGGAAGCCCGGCGCGACGGCGGCGCGCTCGGGCGCCTTCTCGATGATCGTGCTGCTCACGGTGTCGTTCCTTTCGGTGGGGGCACCGCACCGACCGACCAGCGGCTGTCGAGCTCGCCGTTGACGAGCCAGTCCCCGACGAGTCGGGAGCGGTAGACGATGGGATTGTGGCTCGCGATCGTGCGAGCGTTGCGCCAGTGCCGGTCCAGCGCCAGCGTCCGATCCAGTGCCGACGCGCCCAGCGCATCGAAGGCGCGCCCGGCGGCGTCGGTGACGAGTCGGGGGACGACGGTCTGCGCCTGGTAGGTGGCGGCGGTGACGGCGCGGTCATCGTGCGGCTCCCCGTCGGGGTCGTCCGCGAAGAGCGCGTCGTGCCGGCGAGCCACATCGACGACGATCGCCTCGGCCGCTGCGGCCGCCGCGGCGACCTCGCCCACGATCTGCAGGATCTGCGGATCGGCCTGCACGGTGTCGGCGGCGCCGTGCGCATAGACGCGCCGGCGACGCCGCACTTCGCCGGCGAGATCGTCGCTCGTGCGCCGGGCGATGCCCGCCGTCACGGCGAGCAGGACGAGCTGCAGCAGATCTCCGTCACGGGCATCGGATGCCACCGGCGCGATCTGCCACGCCTCGATGAGCACGTCGTGGAAGTTCGTCGCCCCGGTCGCCGTGAGCTTCTGCCCGAAACCGTTCCACGTGTCTTCTCGCGACACCCCCGCGGCGTCGGCGGGAACGATGACGACCTCGGGGGACGCGTCGCCCTTCGCGACGATCACGAGGATCCAGTCGGCGTAGAGGTTGCCCGTCGAGTACTCCTTGCGTCCGCTCAGTCGTGCCGTGCCGTCCGCAGACCGCCGCAGCGTGACCGAGGACCCGCCGAGCGGGGTGCCCGGCGTGTCGGTGACGCCGTTCGCGATGAGATCGCCCGCCGTCACCGCGGCGAGCAGCCGTCGCCGGTACTCGCTGTCGGGAGAGCGCACCACGCCGTGCACGGCGTGGAAATGGCCGCGGAACGCCTGCGCGATGTTCGGATCGGCGGCGGCGAGGTCGATGAGCAGACGCGTGAGGTCTTCGATGCTCCCGCCGAGGCCGCCGTCGTCCTCCGGCACGAGCAGCGTGCCGAACCCGGCGACCTTGAGCGCGGCGATCTCGTCGAACGGAAGCTCGCGAGTGTCGTCACGGTGAGCCGCGTCGCGTGCGATGGCGGCGAACAGCGGTGCGAATCGCTCGCGCAGCAGCCGGTACACGGCGGCGCGGGCGGGCGCGATGGCGAGTGTCGACATGTGCTCGCCTCAGTCCACGAGGATGTCGTTGAAGTCGGACACGTAGATCTCCTCGAAGCCCTCGGGGAACGTCTGGAAGGCGCCGGTGCCGACGAAGAATTCGATGAGGGCGCGCTCGGTCTCGATGAAGGCGTCGTCGATCGGGATCCACGTGCTGCTCACCTTCTCGCCGGCGATCCGCGCGGCATCCACCGAGATCCCGTTGAGTGCGGCGACGTCCGCCGCCTCTTTCTCGGGGTCGTCGGCCGACGTCGCGAAGAAGTCGTTGAGCGCGGCCAGATAGCTCTCCAGCGCCGCTCGCTTCGCAGGATCGTCGAGACGGCCCTGATCGGTGACGAGGGGATAGTAGTTGTCGATCCTTCCTTCGCCGTCGGACAGTTCGCGCAGGCCCTTCGTCTCGACGAGCGAGCTCGAGACCGGCTCGATCGAGATGATGAAGTCGACCTGTCCCGACAGCAGAGCCGACGTCGCGTCGGGCACCTGCTCGAGGATCGTGAAGTCGTCCTCGCCGAGGCCCACCTCTTCGGCGGCCTTCAAGAACTGGATGTAGGAGTTCGTGCTGCGCGAGAACACGGTCGTGCCGCCCTTGAGGTCGGCGAGTGACCGGGCGGTGCTGTCGGGGCCGACCAGGATCGTGTGGGCCGAGCCGTTGGCATCGGTCGATCCGATGACGCGGATGCCGGTGCCGCCGTTGACGTACGACGTCACGGGCCCGACCTCGCCCCACTGCGCGAGATCGAACGCACCTGTCGTCAGACCCTGCGCCACGTCGATGCCGGCGCCGTCGACGTAGGTGACCTCGAGCCCTTCGGGCTGCAGGTCGGCGGCAGCGGCACGATTGAGCGGTCCGTTGAAGATCGAGTACTGCACGGTGAGCTGCAGCGGCCCGTCGCCGTCGGCTGCGGTGTTCTCGGCGGCCGACGAGCCGCCGGCGGCGCATCCCGCGACGGCCAGCATGAGTGCGAGGGCGGCGACGGGGAGGGCGGCGCGCAGGGGCTGTCTGGTCATGGGGTGTTCGCTCCTTGGTGCTGATCGGCGGGTGAGAAGTCTTCGTCGGCGTCCACGCCCAGAAGTGCCAGCACGACGCCTTTGAGGTCGGTGACACGGTGATCGGCGTGCGAGCGCGGGCGCGGCAGATCGACCCGGATGTCGGCGACGATGCGCCCCTCGTCGACGATCACGACGCGGTCGGCGAGCACGATGGCCTCCTCGACGTCGTGTGTGACCAGCGCGACGGCGAAGCCGTGCTGACGCCACACGCGCGACACGAGCGCTTGCGCCTGGAGCCGGGTCAGCGCATCGAGGGCGCCGAAGGGCTCGTCGAGCAGCAGCAGCCGAGGCTCGAGGGTGAGCGCCCGGGCGAGTGAGACCCGCTGGGCCTGCCCGCCCGACAGGGTGTGCGGCCAGGCATCGGCGAAGGCGTCGAGGCCCACTTCGTGCAGCGCTGCCACCGCGCGCCGCTTCAGCTCGCGCCTGTCGTCGCGGAGGCCGAAGACGACGTTCTGCCACACACGCTGCCACGGGATGAGACGCGAATCCTGGAAGCCGACGGCGACCGGTGCCGCCGTCGAGACGCTTCCCGCGGTCGGTCGCTCGATGCCGGCGAGCACGCGAAGGAGCGTGCTCTTGCCGCATCCGCTGTGTCCGACGATCGCGAGGAACTCGCCCGCGTCGACGGTGAGGTCGACCTCTCGCAGCACGATGTTGTCGTCGAACGCCTTCGTGAGGTGGTGGACCGCCGCGGCGGGTCGGGTGTCGAGGAGGGCGGTCATGGGGTGAACCCCTTCCGCCACGGCAGCAGCACGCGTTCGAGCAGCGACACGAGACCGCTGATCAGCAGGCCGATGAGGGCGTAGAGCACGGCGACGAGGATCATCGCGTCGGTCTGACTCAGCTGCGACGCACGCCACAGGATGTAGCCCAGCCCCTCTTGCGGTGCGATCTCCTCGGCGAAGACGAGCGCGAGGAAGCTGATCACGAGGGCGAGGCGCAGGCCCACGAGGAACTGCGGCAGTGCGCCGGGGAAGACGATCGTGCGCAGCAGCCTCCATCCGCGCACACCACGGGTGAGAGCGAGTTCGCGCAAGCGCGGGTCGATCCCGACGACACCGGCAACCGTGTTGAGGTAGATCGCGAATGTCGCGGCCAGCACCAGGATGCCGATCCGCAGCGTCTCGCCGACGCCGAGCCAGATGAGCAGCAGGGGGATCAGTGCCGGGAACGGGATCGCCTTGATCGCGTGGAGCGTGCCGTCCAGCACGCGGTGACCCCATCGCGACAGGCCCGAGAGCAGACCGAGCGTGACCCCGATCACGATGCTGAGCCCGAGACCGACGAGGACGCGCCGCAGCGACACGGCGACGTCGCGCACGAGCGTGCCGTCGGCCAGACGCGTCGTGAACTGCTCCCAGACCCGCTGCGGAGACGCCAGGAGCAGCTCGCTGACCCACTCGTTCGACGTCGCGACGAACCACAGGACGACGGCGGCGGCAGGAAGCAGCAGCGACACCGCGACGGGCGTGAGGCTCGAGCGTCTCACGCGGCGCCGCCGAACCGGGGTCGCGGGCGCCGCCCCGTCGTCGGCGGGGGCGACGTCGCCCGGCGATGGCGCCGCGTCGATCAGAACGGTTGTCGTCATGGGCCCAGGACACACCCGCACCCGGCGCCGCTCAACTTCCGTTGCGAAGTGTGTGCGCCTGTGACTCCGCGTGAATCCATCGCGCGAGGGTCCTTGCGCGCGAGCCGTGCCGTCGGCTATTCGCGCTCGCGGTGAAGATCAGTGCGGCAAGAAGTTCTCTCGCGCGAGCGGCGCGACCTCGAGGTGTTCGGCGTCGGCGCGCGTGACCCATCGCAATTCGGCGATCTCGGCCGCGATCACCGGAGTCTGGGCGCCGATGTCGGCGACGAAGACATCGGCGACGACGACGAATCC
Organism: Microbacterium sp. NPDC055442; assembly: GCF_053644215.1. Taxonomy (NCBI): domain Bacteria; kingdom Bacillati; phylum Actinomycetota; class Actinomycetes; order Micrococcales; family Microbacteriaceae; genus Microbacterium; species Microbacterium sp. NPDC055442. The sequence continues at coordinate 110,712 of NZ_JBSHLF010000006.1, forward strand.
CGGCTCGTTCGCGGCCGCGGCGGTGAACTCGCCGAGCGGCCGCAGGTCGCCCGGATCCACGCGCAGGCCGAGCTCCTCCTGCAGCTCGCGGCTGAGGGTCTCATCCGCAGACTCACCCGGCTCCGGCTTTCCGCCGGGCTGCATGAAGGCCGATGTGCCGGTCTTGCGGACGAGCAGCAGGCGACCGTCGTCGTCGGCGATGACGGCGGCCGACACGCGAATGCTGCGCGCGTCGGGTTCGGCGAGAGAGGTCACCCCGGAACGCTAACAGCCCGCGCGTCGTAGAATCTCGTGTGCCTCCCGAGACTTCTGCCGCGACCGACCTGCCGCCCAGCGGCATCGACCCTTCGGATCTCGAGGTCACCCTGCGGGTGCTGGACGGGATGGCGGGGCTCGATGAGACGCATCCTGATTTCGTCGCCGTGCGGCGCGCGACGGCGGCGATGTTCAAGGCGGTCAAGAAGGTGCGACGCCGTGAGATCCGCGAGGCGATCGCGCAGGCCGACCGCGAGGTCGTCGCGGCGACCGCCACGGGAGCCCCCGACCGCATCGACGACGAGACGCGCGGCATCCCGATCTCGACGTCGACGACGGCGCCCACCGCGGGCACGCTCATCAAGGCGCGCGCCTGCTACATCTGCAAGCAGCTGTACACGCTCGTCGATGCGTTCTATCACCAGCTGTGCCCGGACTGCGCCGCGATGAGTCACGCCAAGCGCAATGCGCGCACCGACCTCACCGGCAAGCGGGCCCTGCTGACGGGCGGGCGCGCCAAGATCGGCATGTATATCGCGCTGCGGCTGCTGCGCGACGGCGCGCACACGACCATCACGACCCGATTCCCCCGCGATGCCGTGCGGCGGTTCAGCAGCCTGCCGGATGCTCCGGAGTGGATCGATCGGCTGAAGGTCGTCGGCATCGACCTGCGCGATCCGGCACAGGTCATCGGCCTCGCCGACGACGTCGCGGCGGCGGGAACCCTCGACATCCTCATCAACAACGCGACCCAGACGGTGCGGCGCTCGCCGGGCGCGTATCAGCCGCTCGTGGACGCCGAGCTCGCACCGCTCCCCGACGGACCCCTGCCCGAACTCGTCACGTTCGGCCACACCAATGACCGGCATCCCCAGGCCCTCGAGCGTTCGGTGACGGCGCACCCGATCCTGGCCGCGGCGGCCGAGCGCGCGGATGAACTCACGGAGCAGGCCATGACGGCGGGGTCCAGCTCGCTCGAGCGACTGGCCGCCGGGACGGCGATCGATGCGGGCGGCCTTCTGCCCGACCTCGACCACGTCAACTCGTGGACCCAGCACGTGCAGGACGTCGATCCGCTCGAGATGCTCGAGGTGCAGCTCGCGAACACGACGGCGCCGTTCCTGCTCGTCTCGAAGCTGCGCCCGTCGCTCGCGGCCAGCCCGGCCCGTCGCACCTATGTCGTCAACGTCAGTGCGATGGAGGGCGTGTTCGGTCGCGGCTACAAGGGCCCCGGGCATCCGCACACCAACATGGCGAAGGCGGCCGTCAACATGCTGACACGCACGAGCGCGCGCGAGATGTTCGAGAGCGACGGCATCCTCATGACGAGCGTCGACACGGGCTGGATCACCGATGAGCGCCCGCACTACACGAAGGTGCGCCTCGCCGAGGAGGGCTTCCACGCTCCGCTCGACCTCGTCGACGGTGCCGCGCGGGTCTACGACCCGATCGTGCGCGGCGAAGCCGGGGAAGAGCTGTTCGGCGTCTTCCTGAAGGACTACGCCCCGGGTGCCTGGTGACCACCGACGATCGTGCAGCCGGGCGCGGACGCATCGCGCTCCCCGCGCCCGGTCACCGCGTGGTGGTGCGCTACCTGCTCGCGTCCGGTCAGGCGACGGATGCTCTGGGCGAGCTGCTCAGCGCCGACGAGAACACCCTCGTGGTCGACGGCAAGCGGGGCGTCGAGCGCATCGCGCGGGCGGACATCATCGCGGCGAAGGAAGTGCCGCCGGCTCCCGAGCCGCGACCGCGCAGGGCGTAGGCGCGGACGAATCATAGTCCGGGCCCGCGCCGGCGGATACGGCCCGGGTCGGTGGCATCGGCGGATCTATGCTCAGGGCATGTCGAGAAGGCTCCGGGCGATCGCCGTCGGCGCGATCGTCGCGATCGCCTCGCTCACGGGGTGCTCGGGCGGAATCCCCGCCGACCCCGAGGGCACCCTCGAGAGGGTGACCGGGGGGACTCTGCGCGTCGGCGTCTCGCACAATCCGCCCTGGACGCAGCTGAGTCAGACCTCCGACCCGTCGGGGTCGGAGGTCGAGCTCGTCCGGCAGTATGCCGAGCAGCTCGGGGCGGAGACCGAGTGGACCGAGGGGAGCGAGGCCCCGCTCGTCGAGGCTCTCGAGCGAGGTGAGCTGGACCTCGTCATCGCCGGGTTCCACGACGACACCCCGTGGACCGAGATGGCTGCGGTGACGGCGCCGTACGCGGAATCGACCGACGCCGACGGCAAGACCCGGCGCCACGTGATGCTCGCCCCGATGGGGGACAACGCGTTCCTCGTGAGCGTCGAGCACTTCCTGCGGAACTCGGAGGGCTGAGCCATGGCGGTGCGTTTCGGAAGGAACGAGCTTCCGCCCGACCAGGAGCAGGCCCTTCGCCGCGCGATCCGGATCGAATGGTTCACGATCGCGTTCCTCATCGTCATGATCGCGCTCATCTACCTCGTGATGGGCAATTCGCAGGCCATGAAGGCCGCGTGGATCGAAGACATCCTCTCGCTCGCCCCGCCGATCGCCTTCCTTCTGGCCGTGCGCATCGTCAACCGGCCGCCCTCGGCGAAGTATCCCTACGGCTTCCACCGCGCGGTCGGCGTCGCGCATCTCGTCGCGGGCGTGGCGCTCCTCGCGATGGGGCTGTTCCTCGTCGTCGATTCCGCGACGGGCCTGCTCACGGCCGAGCATCCCCCCATCGGCTCGGTCGAGCTCTTCGGAAACACCGTCTGGCTCGGCTGGCTCATGATGTTCGTCATGGCGCTGACGATCCCGCTGCCGGTCTATTTCGGCCGGGTCAAGATGAAGATCGCCGAGCAGCTGCACGACAAAGTGCTGTATGCCGATGCCGACATGAACAAGGCGGACTGGATGACCGCCGTGGGGTCGATCATCGGCGTGGGCGGCATCGGGCTGGGGCTGTGGTGGATGGACTCGGCCGCCGCGCTGTTCATCGCCGCGAGCATCCTGTGGGACGGTTTCAGGAACATGAAGTCGGCCATCACCGACCTGATGGACACCGCCGCGACCACCTTCGACGACAGCGAGCCGCACCCCCTCACGCGGCAGATCGACGAAGTGCTCCTGCGGCAGCCCTGGGTGCGGGCGGCCGGATCGCGGACGCGGGATCAGGGCCACGTCCTGCACGTCGAGGCGTTCGTCGTGCCGGCGACGACGGGCAAGGTGTCGGTGCGCAAGCTGCGCGAAACGCGCGAGGAGTGCATCAACCTCGACTGGAAGATCCAGGACATCGTCCTGATCCCCGTCGAGAAGCTGCCCGAAGAGGTCGGCGGTCCGTCCGAGCGTCAGACCGAGCGCAATTTCTGAATCGCGCGGCTACACGAAGTCGCGCGACACGTCGATGATGCGGCGCAGGGCGAGCACCGCCCCCGCCTCGTTCGCTACCTGCGGCATGGCCGCCGCCGTCTGATCGGTGAGCGCGCGCTCATAGGACTCCAGGGCATCGGATGCCGCGTGCAGCAGGTCCGGCGCCCGTTTCGAGCCGAGCGGGGCGTCGACGAGCTCGCCGGTGCGCCGGATCGCGCGCGCGAGGTCGTCGCGCAGGGTGCTCGTCAGCGTCGGATCCTCGGCGGCATCCATGTGCAGGATCACATCGATGAGGTCGCGCGTGAGGAACGACGTGCGCTCGAGCGCCGCGAGGCGCCGGGCGTTCTCATCCTGCTCGCCCGTGTGCCGACGGCCGCGCGGATTGATGCGCTGACTCTCGTCGCCCTGGGCGACGTCGTCGGTGACGGCTGCGATCACGGCGCCCAGCTCGTCGACCGCCGCGTGAAGGCGCTCGTCGTCGAGTCGCGCGTGCGCGACCGCGTCGCTCAGCTCGTCGAGGACCCGCACGACCGTGGCGCGCAGCTCGGTCAGCTTCTCGCTCGCGCGCCGCAGATACAGCGGCGGCACGACCACGAGGTTCACGACGACCCCCACGACGACGCCGAACCCCATCGTGACGAGGTACGACACCGAGAAGTCCTCGGCGTTGTTGCCGGCGACGAGGACGAACAGCGCGGCGAGCGCGATCCAGTCGCGGCCCGCGCCCAGACGACGGAACCCGCCGATCAGGATCGCGATCAGCACGATACCGGCCAGCACGAGACCCGCCGGCATATCCAGGCGCGCGAGCGCCATGCCGCCGAGTCCGAGCGCGATGCCGAGCGCGAGGCCGAGCAGGGCCTGCGCGCCGACCCGCAGCGATCGCGCGACCGTGGGGTGCATCGTGACGAGCACGCCGAGGGGTCCGTAATAGGAGTACTGGTCCTCGGCGAAGGGGATGAGAGGCGCCAGGTACCAGGCCAGCGTCGCGGCGAGGGCCGTCTTCGCCGCCAGCAGCAGGCGAGGCTGTCCCGCCACGCGCGCCATCCACCCCGCGGCACGCCGCAGCGGCGGTGGATCGTCACGCCGTGTCAAGGGCGTTCCCCTCTCGCAGGGCGCGACGCACGATGGTGGGTATGGACAGAGACGACCCGAACCGTACCGGCCCAGGATCCGACCTCGCGGGCGACGACTTCACCGAGCAGATGCACGAGGGGGAGCAGCAGGCCGACGCCGCGAGCGGAGCGACCGAGGGTGCCACCGATGCCCCACAGGACCGTTAGCGTCAGTCCTCCGAGATCTCGGCGACCGTCTCACCCGTCTGAGTGGCGGACAACTCGCGGGCGATGTCGGCCTGACTGATGATCCCGACCAGGTCATGGCCGTCGATGACGGGAAGACGCCGCACCTGGTGGTCCTGCATCACCGTCAGCGCCTCGCGGATGTCGTCGTCGGCGCCGATCGTGACGGGCTTGCCCTGCGCGAGGCTGCCGGCCGTCGTCGTGACGGGGTCGCCGCCGTCGGCGATGCAGCGCACGACGATGTCGCGGTCGGTGAGCATGCCCTTCAGTCGGTCGTCTTCGCCGCAGATCGGGAGCGCGCCGACGTCGAGGTCCCGCAGCAGCCGGGCCGCGTCGACGAGGGTGTCGTTCTCTCGCACGCACGTCGGGTCGAGGGTCATGATGTCGCGTGCAGCAGTCATGGGATGACTCCTTTCTCTCCTGCACGCGACGCTAGGCGAGCCCGCGCACCGCAGCACCGGGGTTGACGTCCGGCCCATCGCGTGGATCGACCCGGCGCCGCCCCCGGTGCATCCGGCTTCCGGTCAGAAGGCGGGCTGGATCGTGCCGTTCGATTCGATGACCTCGCGCACTTCGTCGCTCGCGAACGCTGTCTTGAGGGCGGCCGTGGCGGCGGAGTCGGCGTCTTCGTCGCGCACGACCAGGTGCAGCACGAAGCGGTCGTCGAGCTCGGTGATGAGGCCGTCCTGCTCGGGCGTGAGGCCGAGTGCGGCGATGTGCGACGGCCACTGGAAGACGAGATCGGCCTCGTCGTATGCGGCGTTGAGGGCACTGATGCCGACCTCGAGGAACTCGAGGTTCTTCGGGTTCTCGGCGATGTCGGCGACGGTCGCGTCGTAGGGATCGACGGAGGCGTCGAGGGTGATGACCCCCTCATCGGCGAGCAGCTTCAGCGCGCGGCCCCGGTTGGACGAGTCGTCGGGCACCGCGACCGTGCCGCCCTCGGGAAGATCGGCGATGTCGTCGATCGTCTTCGAATAGAACGCGATGACGAAGTTGTAGACGGGCTGCACCGCGACGAGGGTGCCGTCGTTGCCGGCGTTGAACGATTCCATGTACGGCTCGTGCTGCGAGAAGTTCGCGAACACGTCTCCGGCGTTCACGATCACGTTGGCCGTCACATAGTCCGACACCTCCACGAGCTCGATCTCGTAGCCGTCCTCGATGGCCTCGGCGGCCGCCGTGACGACATCCGTCATGGGAGAGGTGACCGCGGCGACCTGGATCGTCACCGTCTCATCGCCGCCGGGCTCGGGCTGCGCGTCGTCGCCGCCCGACGCGCAGCCTCCGATGAGCAGCGCGGAGGCGACGAGGCCGGCGAGGATGCCGAAGCGGGCTTTTGCCATGGTGGTACTTCTCTTTTCTGTGGTGGGGGTTCTGTGCGCTGAAGATCAGCGGTGGTCGAGGCGCTGCGACGTGCGGTAGCCGACGGCCTGGATGGCCAGGACGCACACGATGATGATGAGGATCGTGATGTACATGAGGGCGTCGTTGTATTCCTGGTAGCCGTAGCGCATCGCGAAGTCGCCGATGCCGCCGCCGCCCACGACACCGAGCACGGTCGAGTACGACAGCAGGCTGATCGCGGCCGAGGTCAGCGCGTAGACGAGACCGGACCGCGCTTCGGGGAGGAGCACGCGGAACACCGCCTGGGGAAGGGTCGCGCCCATCGCATCGGCGACACGCGATATGCCCGCGGGGATCTCGCGCAGGATCTGCTCGACCAGGCGGGCGTAGATCGCGACGGCGACGAAGCACAGGGGGAGGGTCGCCGCCTGCGTGCCGAAGCTCGTGCCCATCACCAGGCGCGTGAATGGGATGAGGAACACCACGAGCAGCAGGAACGGGAAGGAGCGCACGATGTTGATGAACATGTTCGCCGCCGACCAGAACACGCGGTGCTCGGCCAGTCCGCCGCGCTGGGTCAGGAAGACGATGACGCCCAGCGGCAGACCGATGAGCACGGCGGCGGCAAGAGACACGACGAGCATGTAGCCGGTCTCGGCGAGCGACTCGACGATCGCGTCGCCGTACTCGTCGAACAGCTCGGTGAGCCAGGTCATCTCATCAGCTCCCGTCGCACCTGTTCGCGGTAGCTGGGAAGGGTCGGATACTCCGTGCGCGCGACGCGGAAGAGCTCCTGCAGCACGCCGCGCTCGAGCAGTGCCGCACGGTCGCAGAGCGCCTTGACGACGTCGAGGTCGTGCGTGATGACGACGACGGTCGTGCCGAGCTCGTCGCGAGCGTTGCGCAGCACACGCAGCACGTCGGAGGTCGTCGCGGCGTCCAGTGACGAGGTCGGCTCGTCGCACAGCAGCAGGGCGGGTCTGGCCACGAGCGCCCGCGCGAGACCGACGCGCTGCTGTTCGCCGCCGCTGAGCTGAGCGGGGTAGTGGTCGGCCCGATGCGAGAGCCCGACGAACGCGAGGATCTCGTCGACGGCTTCCCGCTGCGCCCGGCCGTTCGTCCGCTTCGCGAGCGTGAGGGGCAGGGCGACGTTGTCGCGCACGGTCCGGCTGCTGAGGAGGTGGATGCCCTGGAACACGACGCCGATGTCGCGACGCAGCATCCGGAGCGCTCGCCGACCGAGCGTCGCGACGTCGGAACCGTCGACCGTGACGGTTCCCGAGGTCGCGGTGGTGAGCCCGTTGACGAGCTGCAGCAGTGTCGACTTGCCGGCGCCGCTTTCTCCGATGACGCCGAAGATCTCGCCGCGCTCGATCGTGAGATCGATGTCGCGCAGCGCGGGCCGTCCCTCGGCGGGTGCGCCGAAGTGCTTCGTGACGGCGTCGAACGTCACGATCGCCGGCTCGGCTGTGCCCATCGCGTCGGGTCGCTTCCTGCTTGCGCCGCGCATTCCGGCGAATTGATGTACAGCGTCCAATTATACTGGCCGGATGCGTGCACGGTACCGGACGGCGGCCTTCAACACAGACGGCGGTGACGGCGTGAGCCGCGTGCCCGGAGGGCTCGAGGTGGCCGTCGCGTCGCCGCTGTCGGATGCCGCGGACTCAGACGCGACCAATCCGGAGCAGCTGCTCGCCCTGGCCTGGGCGACGTGCCTCAACGCGACGGCGCAGGTCATCGTCGGCGGTGCTCGGCGCACCGCCGTGCGTGTCGAGGTGGCGCTGCACGATGCGCGGCCCGGCCCCGGACTGGAGTTCCATGTCGACGCCTACCTGTCCGCCGAGGGTGCCGGGGTCGCCGAGGTGGAGCGCGTGCTCGCCGCCGCGCACGCGCGCTGCCCCGTCTCGAAGCTGCTCGCCGGCGCTGCCACCGTCCGCGTGCACACCGAGGACTACGCCGCCGCGTGACACCTAGTCTCACGTAGACTGAACCGCAGTCCCACTGCCGTCGTCGTGTGAAAGAGGCTCTCATGGTCGATTCGTACCGTCCCCCGATCGAGGACTACACGTTCCTGCTGAGCGAGGTGTTCGGCACCGACCTCGTCTCGCGCGCGACGGCGGGAGAGCTCACGGCCGACGACGCGACCGAGATCCTCGCGGCAGCCGGAGAGTTCGCGGCATCCGTCATCGCTCCCCTCGAGCGGATCGGCGACGAGGTCGGCGCACGCCTCGAAGACGGCGACGTGCGCCTGCCCGACGGCTTCGCCGAGGCGTATCAGGCCTTCGTGGAGGCCGGATGGGTCACCGCCGAGGCTCCCGTCTCGGCCGGCGGCGACGGGCTGCCCGGCGGCATCCGCGCGGGCCTCGGCGAGATGTGGAACGCCTCGAACGCCGCGTTCGCGCTGTGCTGGCTGCTGACGGCGGGACAGATCCACGCCCTCGACGCCGCGGCATCCGAGGATCTGCGCGAGACCTACCTGACACAGCTGGTGTCCGGGCGCTGGACGGGCACGATGAACCTCACAGAGCCCGCCGCCGGCACCGATCTCGGCGCGATCCGCACGCTCGCGACGCCGCGCGATGACGGCAGCTGGGCGATCCGCGGGCAGAAGATCTTCATCACGTGGGGCGATCACGACATCGCCGAGAACATCGTGCACCTCGTGCTGGCGCGCACGCCCGGAGCGCCCGAGGGGGCGAAGGGCCTGTCGCTGTTCGTCGCGCCGAAGTTCCTCGTCGGCGGCGACGGCTCGCTGGGGGAGCGCAACGCCATCACGACGGTCGGGATCGAGCACAAGCTCGGCATCCACGGCAGCCCGACCTGCGTGCTCGACTACGCCGACGCGACCGGCTACCTCGTCGGCGAGCTGCACGGCGGCCTTGCCGGCATGTTCGTCATGATGAACTCGGCGCGCGCCGGCATGGGCTTCCAGGCGACCGGCATCGCCGACCGCGCCTACCAGGAAGCCGCCGACTACGCCGCGCAGCGCCTGCAAGGACGCGTCCTCGACCGGCCCGCCGGCACGCCGATCGCCGAGCACCCCGATGTGCGCCGTCTGCTGCTGTCGATGTCGAGCAAGATCTTCGCGATGCGCGCGCTGGGCGTCTACGTCGGCGACCTGCTCGATCGCGGCGAGACCGACCCCGCTGTCGCGACCCTCGCCGAGTTCTTCGTGCCGATCCTCAAGGGCTGGACGACCGAAGACGCCATCGGCGTCACGAGCGACGCGATCCAGGTCTTCGGCGGGATGGGCTTCGTCGAAGAGACGGGGGTCGCACAGCACTATCGCGACGTGCGCATCACGACGATCTACGAGGGCACGACGGCGGTCCAGTCCAACGACCTCGTCGGCCGCAAGGTGCTGCGCGACAACGGGGTGACGGCAGAGCACCTGTTCGACCTGATCGACGAGACGGTCGCCGGACTGCGCGCGCGGGATGCGCCGACGGCCGCACGCACCGCCGACCAGCTCGCGCGCGCCGTCGATGCGGCCCGCCGGGCGACGACCGATCTGCTCGCGTTCGAGGGATCGCGCGACGCGTACGCCGTGAGCGTGCCGTACCTGATGCTCCTCGGCACACTCGCCGGCGGATGGATGCACGCGCAGGCGGTCGCCGCTGTGCTCGCGCACCCGACCGAGACCGAGACGGATGCCGCGCGCCTGACGGCCGCTGACTTCTACGGCAGCCACCACCTGCCGCGCGTGCACGCGCTCGCCGAAACGGTCGCGAACGGCGAGATCGCCTGATCTCTGCGACGCGGAATCGCCCGCGTTAGGCTCGAACGATGGGTTCCGGGAAGAGGAAGCGAGCTGCACGGCGGGCCAAGCCCGGAGACGGCCATGTGCTGCCGGGATACCGGTGGTGGCAGCCCCTGTCTCGGTCGCTGTTCCACCTGCGACTGGCCGACGAGCACGGAAGACCCCAGGTCTGGTCCGTCGACGTGCGCCTGTGGGGCGACTCGAACGGTGAAGTGATCGCCCAGCTGTACCGTGACGGCCGCAACCTCGCGCGGTCGAAGCTTCCCGCAGCCTTCGCCGTGCCCGGCGGCACGATCGAGGTCGTCGCCAGCAGCTTCGGGCTCAAGCGCTGCCACTACATCGCCGACGACGGGACCGAACGGCAGCTCAGCCCCGATTCGGCGTCTGCGGAGGGCCGGCGCTCACGACTGAACACGACGCGCCCCGCGCTCAGTCGTGGCATCGGGATCGCCTCGGTCGCGGTGCTCCTCGTCGCCCTCGTTATCGGCGTGCCGCAGATCATCGAGCAGATCACGCGGATTCCGCCCGTCGCCGAAAGCGTCGGCACGTTCATCAGCCCGATCCACCTCCCCGCCTGGGCGAATATCTCGCTCCTGATCGCGACGCTCGTGGCGAGCACGGAGCGCGCGCTGCGGCTGCGCTACAACTGGCTCCTCGACGGCGGTGTCTTCGACGGCGGCGAATGACCCGTCTCGTCTAGACCGCCATGAGTCCGCGGCGATCCGGGGCGCGCAGTTCGCCGTGGAGTCGCTCCATCCGGGCGTCGAGTTCCGCGGCGGAGTCCGCCGCATCCTTCAGCTCGGCCAGCAGCCCGTCGGGGACGACACCGTCGTACTTGTAATAGATCTTGTGCTCGAGACTGGCCCAGAAGTCCATGGCGATCGTGCGGAACTGCACTTCGACCGGCACGCTGACGCGACCCGTGGACAGGAAGACAGGCACGTCGACGACCGCGTGCAGGCTCTTGTACCCGTTGGGCTTGGGCTCGGCGATGTAGTCCTTGACCGTGCGTACGGTGATGTCGTCCTGTCCGGCGAGAAGGTCGAACAGGCGGTAGGCGTCCGGGGCGAAGCTCGTCGTCACGCGCACGCCGGCGATGTCGGTGACCTCCCGGCGGATCGTGTCGAGTGAGGGGTCGATGCCCTTGCGCACGAGTTTGTCGATGAGGCTGTCGCTGGTCTTGACACGACTGGACACGTGCTCGATCGGGTTGTAGTCGTGAACGAGGAGGAACTCGTCGCGCAGGATGCCGAGCTTCGTCTCGACTTCGCGCAGTCCGAACTGGTAGTCGAGCAGAAAGCGCTGGAACTCGTCGCGCATCGTCCGCAGCTGATCGGGCGAGAACACGCTGGGCCCGTCCTCGGTCATGACGGTCACGGATTCCGGCCTCGCGCGCATGACCGAAACGTTAGCCGCCGGGCATAGGCGGGCGCTGTGAGCAACAGCGCTCCGCGGAAGCGACCGCTGTAGCCGAGCCGCGCGGCAAAGCAAGCCCTCGCGACCTCGCGCAGGATGCGGGAAGGTGGGGACGTCGGCCGATCACCCGCGAGACGTGGGCGCTGACCGGCCTGTGGCCGCGACCGAGGTGATGACGAACGGAGGGGATGGCGGTGCAGGCGACGTCGTTCTGGATCGAGGAGCCGGGCCGAGGGGCGTTGCGCCGAGAACGGATCCGCGACCCCGAGTTCGGCGACGTCCGCGTGCGCACCGTCTACACGGGCATCAGTCGCGGCACCGAGTCGACGGTCTTCCGCGGCGAGGTTCCCGAGCGCGAACACGCCCGCATGCGGGCGCCTCTCCAAGAGGGCGACTTTCCCGCACCCGTCAAGTACGGCTATCTCAACGTCGGGGTCGTCGAGACGGGACCGTCGACCCTCGAAGGCCGCACCGTCTTCACGCTCGCGCCGCACCAGTCCGCCTTCGTCGTGCCGGAGTCGGCGCTCGTCCTCGTGCCCCACGGTGTGCCCGCCCGCCGAGCGGTGCTCGCGGGAGCCGTCGAGACCGCGGTCAACATCCTGTGGGATGCCGCACCCCTCGTCGGCGACCGCATCACCGTGATCGGTGCGGGCATGATCGGCTGTGCCGTCGCGCGTCTGGCCCGCGGCATCCCGGGCGTGCAGATCGCCGTCGTCGATGTCGACGAGACGAAGGCCGAGGTGTGCGCCGCCCTCGACGTCGCCTTCCACGTGCCCGCGGACGCTCCGCACGGCCGGGAGATCGTGATCGACACGAGCGGCTCGGAAGACGGCCTGCGAACCGCTCTGCGCACCGCGGCGACCGAGGGCGAGATCATCGAGGCGAGCTGGTTCGGCAGCCGCGAGGTCAGCCTGCCGCTGGGCGAGGACTTCCACTCGCGAAGACTCACGATCCGCTCGAGTCAGGTCGGTGTCGTGCCCGCGCGCAGACGCGGCACGCGCACGACAGGCGACCGGCTCGAGATCGCGCTGCGGCTGCTGCGCGACCCCGCCTACGACGCACTCCTCACGGGCGAGTCGTCGTGGACCCGACTGCCCGAGACGATGGCGGCGATCGCTGCCGGCGACCTGCCCGGACTCTGCCACGTCATCGACTGGAAGGACGACGAATGACCTACACGCTCACGGTGCGCGACCACATGATGATCGCGCACAGCTTCACCGGCGAGATGTTCGGCCCCGCGCAGCGGCTGCACGGGGCGACCTTCGTCGTCGACGCGGCCTTCCGCGTCGCCGAGCTCGACGAGAACGGCGTCGTCGTCGACATCGGCCTCGCCTCCGAGGTGCTGAGCGGCATCCTGTCGTCGCTGACCTACCGCAATCTCGACGACGACCCCCGCTTCACGGGCGTCAACACGACGACGGAGCGCCTGTGCGAGTACGTCGCACAGCAGCTCGTGACGGCCGCGCGGAACGGCGATCTCGGAGCGGATGCCGGCAGGATCGACGCCATCGCGGTGACGCTGCACGAATCGCACATCGCGTGGGCGACCTACGAGGTCGCGTTGTGACGGATGCCGTGAGCTTCGTCGTGCCGCGCGGGCTCGATGATCCCGCGCGGGTGAGCGGGGGGAACGTGTACGACCGGCAGGTGCGCGACGGGCTCCTTCGCACGGGATGGCGCGTGCGCACGGTCGAGGTCGATCCCGCCCAGGCCCGGGGCGCGCTCGAGGCCGAACCCGACGGCGCCCTCGTGCTCGTCGACGGTCTCGTCGCGGGTGCCTCGGCGGCAGCGATCGAAGACGCCTCCGCGCGCCTTCGGATCGTCGTGCTCGCGCACATGGTGTCGTCGGCGTTCCCGCAGCCCGATCCCGCCGCGGCCGAGGGGGAGCGGCGTGCGGTGCGCGCCGCACGCGCCGTCATCGCGACGAGCGAATGGACGGCGGCGCAGCTCGATCGGGACGACGTCGCGGTGGCCGCGCCGGGGGTCGCCCCCGCCACCGTCGCGTCCGGGACGCAAGATGGCGGAGCGCTGCTGTGCGTCGGCGTGCTCGCCCCGCACAAGGGACAGGACGTCCTCGTCACGGCGCTCGCCGAACTCACCGGCATCCCGGACTGGCACTGCACCCTCGCCGGCGCGACCGACGCGGATCCCGCCTTCGTCGACGACCTGCGCGATCGGCTGCAGGATGCCGGTCTGCGCGAGCGCGTCGAGCTCGCGGGCGTGTGCACGGCGGACGAGCTCGACCGCCGGTACGACGGCACCGATCTGCTCGTCGCGCCCACGCGCGTCGAGGCGTACGGCATGGTCGTCGCCGAGGCGCAGGCGCGCGGCATCCCCGTCCTCGCGAGCGGGGTCGGCGGTGTACCCGAGGCGGTGGCCGACGACGCCGCGCTCCTCGTGCCGCCCGGCGATGCGGGAGCGCTCGCCGACGCGCTGCGGCAGTGGATGACCGACCCGGATCTGCGCGGCCGCCTGACGACGGCGGCCCGGCGTGCGCGCCCGCTGCGACGCGGGTGGGACACGACCGTGGCGCGGGTCTCGGACGCCCTGGCGGGTGTGCCATGACGCGGCCGTACGTGACGCTCAGCGCAGCGATGTCGCTCGACGGCTGCCTGGACAGTGCCGCGCCGCACCGGCTCGCGATGTCGAACGAGGCCGACTTCGACCGCGTCGACCAGCTGCGGGCCGACAACGACGCCATCATGGTCGGCGCCTCGACCGTGCGGCGCGACAATCCGCGGCTGCTCGTGCGCAGCGAGGAGCGACGTCGCGCGCGGGTCGCGCGGGGGCTGCCGGCCTCGCCCGCGAAAGTCACGATCACGGCGACGGGCGACCTGCCCGCCGACTCGGCGTTCTTCACGCTCGGCGACGTCGAGAAGATCGTGTACTGCCCGCGCGGTGAGGCCGGGCGCCTGACGCGCGCGCTCGGCGATCGCGCGACGATCGTCGGCTTGGACGGCGAGACGCCGATGGCGGACGCGATCACCGACCTCGGCGCGCGAGGGATCGGGCGGCTCATGGTCGAGGGCGGAGGCCGCGTGCACACGCAGTTCCTCGTGCAGCGGCTCGCCGACGAGCTGCAGCTCGTGATCGCGCCGTTCTTCGTGGGAGAAGCCGGCGCGCCGCGCTTCGTGCATCCGGGACGGTTCCCGTGGGACGACGAGCACCGCGCGCGGCTGCTCGACACGCGGCCCATCGGCGATGTCGTGCTGCTGCGGTACGCCCTGTCATCGCGGTGCCCGAGCAAGATCGCCGGCGCAGCGCCGTCGTGAATCATGGGCGATCGGACCGATCAGCGTGACACGGGATGCACCGGGGCGGGCCGCAGGAGGACGAGCCGGCTCGTCGTCCTCGTCATCGCGACGTAACGGTCCACCGCGCCGGTGACATCGTCCCCGAAGTCGTCGGGGCGGACGATCACCACGAGATCGAACTCCAGCCCCTTGGCGGCGGCGGGGCTGAGCGAGCGGACCCGCGGCCTCGGCGCGAAGCCCGGGTCTCCGATGACGCACGCGATGCCGTCGGGGTTCTCGGCGAGCCATTCGCCGATGATGCGGTCCCGCTCATGGACCGAGCCCTCCTGGACGGCGATGCCGCTGTCGCGGACGGAGGTCGGCACGTTCGCATCGGGGATCGCGGCGAGGATCACCGGCGCCGCGGCCGCCATCGCTTCGGACGGCGTGCGGTAGTTCACACCGAGGTGGGCGAGGTGCACGCCGCGGGCGCCGACGCGTTCGAGGCGCTCGGTCCACGTCTCCACGAAGCCGTGCCGGGCCTGGGCGCGGTCGCCGACGATCGTCAGGCTCTTCGACGGGCATCGCGCCAACAGCATCCGCCATTCGGCGTCGGTGAGCTCCTGCGCCTCGTCGACCACGATGTGGGCGAAGGGGCCGGCGAGCTCGTCCGGATCGGCGACCGGAGGCGCATCGGCGCCGGCGAGCACGTTCCGTGCGTCCTCACCGTGCAGGATGGACATGACCTTCATCTCGCTGTCGTCGTTCTCGATGAGGTGGTCGATGACGTGGGACATCCGGTCCTGCGTCGCGGCGATCACGGCCTGACGGCGATGCTCGCGTCGCGCCGCCTCGGGGTCGCCGATGCGTCGATGCGCGGCATCCAGCAGCGGAAGGTCGGCTGCCGTCCATGCCCGCGGCTGGGATCGCTGCAACGCCACGGCGTCGGCGGGGGAGAGATGCGGTGCGCAGCGCTGCAGGAGATCCGCGTCGCTCCACAGCCGGGCGACGATCTCCGTCGGAGAGAGCAGGGGCCAGGAGCGCAGGAACGTGCCGGTCAGCTCCTCGTCCTGGCGCAGCCAGCGGCGCACGACCTGCGGCGCGGCATCCGGGTCGTCGATCTGGTCGACGAGGAGCTCCATGAGCTCCTCCCACACACCGTCGCGTGCCTCGTTGTGCGCGACACCGCGGTCGGCGTTGCGGAACACATCCGCCCACTCGTCGCGGGTCACCCACAGCTCGCCCCACGGCGAATCGATCGGGAGTGCACGCCGAGGCGGCCGCTCGTGCTCGGCCGCGGCGGCGTCGATCACCGCGATCGGATCCAGAGCGGCCTTGAGGCCCGCGACCCGCGCGTCGCTCTCGTCGCCGGCGTCACGACCCTCGGGCACCAGGTCGCGCAGCGTGCACAGCCGCACCGTGTCCTCGCCGAGACTCGGCAGGACATCTTCGACGTACGAGAGGTAGTGCGGGTGGGGGCCGACCAGCAGCATCCCGCCGCCGCTCTGCGTGAGCCGCGGCTCGGCATACAGCAGATGCGCCGCGCGATGGAGCGCGACGACCGTCTTGCCCGTGCCCGGGCCGCCGTCGACGACCAGGGCGCCGGGGGAGGGTGCGCGGATGATCGCGTCCTGATCGGAATGGATGGTCGCGAGCACATCGCGCATCTTCGACGTCCGGTGCGAGCCGAGGCTCGCGATGAACGCGGACTGGTCGTCGAGCGACGCGCGATCGTCGAATCCCGCGGCGGCGAGCGCTTCGTCCCAGTAGTCGACGACGCGGCCGTGCGCCCAGCGGTAGCGACGGCGTGAGACGAGCCCGCGGGGATCCTCGAGCGTCGCGGCGAAGTAGGGCTCCGCGGCGGGCGTGCGCCAGTCGATGACCAGCCGCGTGCCGTCGGGCGCTGCGAGTCCGGTGCGTCCGATGTACACGCACTCGCCGCTCGCCCGGGTCATCCTGCCCAGGCAGAGGTCGATCCCGAACCGACCGAGCAGTCGAAGACGACTGCTGAGCCGGCGGATCTCGAGGTCCCGTTCGACGGCGGCCTCACCCGAGCGCGCCGGAATCCGTCGTGCGGCGGCGAGTCGGGCCTCGGCCTCGTCGTGCTGGTGTCGCAGCGCATCGGCGATGCGCGCGAAGTGCCTGCGGTCGGCGTCGATGAGCGACGGATCCGCCTTCGCGGGCGGAAGATCCGAGAACGGGTCCTTCGGGTCGTTCGTCATGCGGCCTCTCCCGCTCGGGCGCACACCGCGCGAGCGGGGATCGATTCTGCCCCAGGAGGGGGGTCTTGCGGCAAGGCCCCCCTCCGGCGATACTCTGAAAGTGGGAGGACATTCTGTTCTCCCTTCGTCTTTTCCCGCTCAGGCGGTCGCGACGACCTGGATCGTGGCCAGGGTGGGGTCGGCGGCGTAGGCGATGCGACCGCCGTCGGCGCGCGTCTCGCGCAGCGCGTCCAGCGCTTCCCGCGTGACGATCTCGCCCGGTGCGAGCACGGGTACCCCCGGCGGGTAGGGCGCGATCAGCTCGGCGCACACGCGGCCCACGGCGGCGTCGGCCGGGACGCTCTCGTGCGGGGCGAAGAACGCGTCGCGCGGGGTGAGCGCCTGATGCGGTTCGACCGCCCAGGCCGATGAGGGCGCGACCTTGCGCGGGCTGCCCCGGTGCCGGTCGACGGCCGCGATGAGGGCGTCGACGAGGCGATCGACCGAGCGCTCGTCGTCGGCGAGTGTGACCATCGGCACGAGCACGTCGCGGTCGGCCATCTCGAGACTGATCCCCTCGGCGAGAAGGTCGGCCTCGAGGGAGTGCCCGTGGGCGCCGGTGCCGGCGACGAGCACGACGAGCTTGGCCGGATCGACCGCGAGGCCGGGCCGGCTCTCGAGCACCTCGATGCCGTCGACCGCCGACAGCCGCGCCCGGGCGCGCGACACGAGCGCGACGAGTCGTCCGATGAGATGCTCGCCGTCGCGCTGCAGCAGTGCGCGTGACGCGTCGATGCTCGCGAGGATCGCGCCGGCGGGGCTCGTCGAGTTCGACGCCTCGAAGCCGCGCTCGAGCCGGTCGGGGTCGAGCAGGCCTCCGGCCCGGGTCGTACGGGCGACGAGCAGAGCCCCCTGGCTCCAGGCCGGCAGCGTCTTGTGGGCACTGGTCACGAGCGCATCCGCACCGCGAGCGAGAGCGTGAGCGGGGACGAGCGGCGAGAAGCCGAAGTAGGCCGCCCACGCGGCATCCACGACCAGCGGGACTCCGGCGGCGTGCGCCGCATCCGCGATCCCGCCGGTGTCCGACAGCGTGCCCGTATACGAGGGGTCGCCGATCAGCACGCCGCACGCGTCGGGGTTCTCGGCGAGGGCGGATGCCACGACCTCGGCCGGCACGGCACCCGGAAGCCCCGTCGCGGCGTCGACCTCGGGGCGCACCCACACCGGTCGCAGCCCCGCGAACACGATGCCGAGCAGCACCGAGCGGTGCAGCGTGCGCGACACGACGACGGACTGGCCGGGCCGGCCGAGCGCGAGGACCGCCGCCTGGTTCGCGTGCGTCGATCCGCCCGTCGACAGTCGCGCCCAGTCGACGCCCCACGCTGCGGCCGTGCGCGCCTCGGCGTCGGCGAGGAGACCGTGCGACTGCTTCATGGTGTCCAGCCCCGCGAACAGCGGCACATCGCCGCGGATCACCTCGCCGACGAGGTCGCGGCGGTGCTTGTGGCCCGGGATGCTGAACGGCGTGACGGCGCCGGCTTCGGCGGCCGCCGTGAAGCGCTGCCAGGCATCGAGGAGCGGCGCGTCATCGGGGTTCAGGGCGGGCACACGCACGACCCTAGCGAGGACGGCGGGCAGGGGCGTTCACCCGTGCCGCGCGTGCGCGGTAGCATCCCCACAGTGGATCCCGAAGCCCCGACCTCGACGCCCCGTGCGCCGTTCGGCGAGACCGTACTCGTCGTCGGCGCCGGACGGATGGGCACCGCGCTCACCGCGGCGCTCGCCGACGCGGGCGTCGCCGTGCGCGGGCCCGCCGGGCGCGGAGCGACGGGCGACGACGCCGACATCGTGCTGCTCGCCGTCCCGGACACCGCGATCGCCGCGGCCGCGGCGCACATCGCCCCCGGGCGCCTGGTGGGGCATCTGTCGGGATCGACGACGCTCGACCCGCTCGCCGCGCACGAGGCCTTCAGCATCCATCCGCTCATGACCGTCACGGGCGCCGGCGCCCGGTTCGCCGGCGTGCCCGCCGCCCTCGCCGCCTCGACTCCGCGGGCCGAGCGGGCGGCGCACGCCCTCGCCACGGCCCTCGGGCTCGATGCCTTCGAGGTCGACGACGCCGACCGCGTCGCGTACCACGCCGCGGCGAGTGTCGCCTCGAACTTCCTCATCACCGTCGAGGGGTTCGCCGCGGAGCTCGCGGCGACCGCCGGCATCGAGCGGTCGGCGCTCGTGCCGCTCGTGCGGGCGGCCGTGGAGAACTGGGCGGACCACGGCGCCTACGTCGCACTCACGGGACCGATCGCGCGCGGAGACGACGAGACCGTGCGGCAGCAGCGCGCCGCCGTCGCCGAACGTCTGCCCGGCCGCCTCGAACTGTTCGACGCCCTGGTGTCGGCGACGCGCGACCTGGCGGCCGCCGAGCCGCAGGGAAGGCCGTCATGATCACCGTGCGCACCGTCGCCGAACTGCGCGAAGCGCTCGCCCGGCGCGGCGAGGGCCGCATCGGCTTCGTCCCGACGATGGGTGCGCTGCACGAGGGCCACCTGACGCTGCTGCGGGCCGCCCGCGAAGCCGAGGACACCGTCGTGCTGTCGATCTTCGTCAATCCGACGCAGTTCAACGACGCCGCCGACCTCGACGCGTACCCGCGCACCGAGCAGCGCGACGCGGAGATTGCGGCATCCGTCGGCACGGACATCCTGTTCGCCCCGGCGCCCGCCGAGATGTACCCGGCGGGCTCTGCCACGACCGTCAGCGTGACCGGCCACATCGCCGAGACGCTCGAGGGCGCGCATCGCGGCCGCGGGCACTTCGACGGCGTCGCCACGGTCGTGGTCAAGCTGCTGCTCGCCGTGCGTCCCGACGTCGCGTACTTCGGCGCGAAGGATGCGCAGCAGGTCGTCGTGGTCCGTCGCGCCGTGGCCGATCTGGGCATTCCCGTGCGCATCGCCGTATGCCCGACGTCACGCGATCCCGACGGCCTCGCGCGCTCCAGCCGCAACGCACTGCTGTCGCGGTCCGAGCGGGAGCGGGCGCTCGCGATCCCCCGTGCGCTTCGCGCGATCCGGGATGCCGCGGCCGCGGGCGAGCGCGACGCGCAGGTCCTGCGGGCGCGGGCGATCGAGGTGCTCGGCGCGAGCGGCCTGACCGCCGAGTACGTCGCGATCGTCGACCCCGATACTCTCGAGGAAGTGCGGGCAGTCGACCGCCCGGCGCTCGTCGCCGTCGCGGTCCGGGTCGGAGCGACCCGGCTGATCGACAACGTCGTGCTCGCGCCGGGAGGAGAGCCGTCATGACGCACCGCGCTCCCATCACGATCACGCGCCTGGCCCAGATGAAGGCCGGCGGCGAGCAGATCGTCATGGTGACGGCCTACGACCACCCCTCGGGGCGCATCGCCGACGAGGCCGGGGTCGACATGGTGCTCGTGGGCGACTCGGGCGCGCAGGTCGTGCTGGGTCACGATTCGACGGTGTCGATCACGGTCGACGAGATGCTCGTGCTGGCCGGCGCCGTGCGGCGCGCCGTGCGCACGGCCTTCGTCGTCTGCGACCTGCCTTTCGGGTCGACCGAGACCTCGGACGAGCAGTCGGTGGCGACCGCCGTGCGCTTCGTGAAGGAGGCCGGCGCCGACGCCGTCAAGCTCGAGGGCGCGACCACGTCGCGGTTGTCGCGCATCCGCGCGATCGTGGATGCCGGCATCCCCGTCGTCGGTCATGTCGGCCTGACGCCTCAGACCGCCGTCGCGCTGGGTGGTCTGCGCGCGCAGGGGCGCACCGAGGAATCGGCGGCTCGCCTCATCGACGAGGCGCTCGCCGTGCAGGATGCCGGAGCGTTCGCGCTCGTCGTCGAAGCCGTGCCGGCCGAGCTTCTCGCCGTCGTGCTTCCGGCGCTGCGCATCCCGGTGATCGGCATCGGCGCGGGGCCGGCCGACGGACAGGTGCTCGTGCTGCACGATCTGCTCGGCATCACGCCGGGAAGGCTCCCGACCTTCGTGAAGCGTTTCGCCGACGTCGGCGACGCGATGACCGCAGGGGTCGCCGCGTACACCGACGAGGTGCGCACCGGGCTGTTCCCCGCCGCCGAACACACGTACCGCTCCCGTCCGGAGGCTGTCGACGCCGCGCGGGCGGCGCTCGAACGACGGGCGACGAAGGACCCGGGTCCGCCGAATCCGTGAGCTCGGTTCGGATCCGACGACGCGGATGAATGGTGGTGCGATGAACGACGCTGCGCCTTCCCGTGACGTTCTGAACGTCGTCGTCGCGACGGATTCGTTCAAGGGCACGTTCGACGCGAGGGCGGCAGCCGACAGCATCGCGCGGGGGTGGCGGTCGGTCCGTCCAGACGACGCGGTCCTCCTGGTGCCGCAGGCCGACGGGGGAGAGGGCACGCTCGACGCGCTCGCCGCCTCGATGCCCGCCGCGCGGTGGGTGGAGACGGGGGCGGTGACCGGTCCCGACGGGTCGCCCGCGCGCGGGCGGTATCTGCTTCTCGCCGACGGCACGGCATGCGTCGAGCTCGCGCTCACGTCGGGGCTTCCGCTCATGCGTGCGCTCGACCCGGTCGGCGCGACGACGCGCGGTGTCGGCGAGGTCATCGCTCAGGTGCTCGCCGACGGTGCCCGGAGTGTGCTCCTCGGTCTGGGCGGATCGGCGTCGACCGACGGAGGGGCCGGCGCGCTCGCCGCGCTCGGACTGCGCCTGCTCGACGAGCGCGGGCGCCCCGTCGTGGACGGAGCCGGTGGGCTGCTCGCCGTGCGCTCGATCGACCGTACGCATCTGATCGCACCTCCGCCCGGTGGCATCCGGTTGCTGTGCGATGTGACGGCACCCCTGCTCGGTCCGCGTGGGGCGGCGGCGACGTTCGGTCCGCAGAAGGGTGCGACGCAGGATCAGATCGCCGGACTGGAGCGTGCGCTGCTGCGACTTGCCGATGCCGCGGGCGCGTCGGATGCCGCCAGGTCGCTGCCGGGCGCCGGTGCCGCCGGCGGCACGGCGTTCGGCTTCACGGAGTTCTGGGGCGCGACCATCGAGCCCGGAGCCGCGACGATCTCGCGCTTGACGGGGCTGGACGACGCGCTCACGGATGCCGACGTCGTGGTCACGGGAGAGGGCCGCTTCGACGCGACGAGCCTGACGGGCAAGGTCGTCGGCGCGGTGCTGGCCTCGGCCGGGCGGAAGGACGTCAGAGCGATCGTCGTCGCCGGAAGCGTCCGCTCGGTTGCCCCCGGCGCCACGACGCTGTCTCTGTGCGAACTCGCCGGCGGTGAGACCGCGGCGATGCGCGATCCCGGTCGCTGGCTCGAGGAAGCGGCGATGGTGGCGGCCGGTCGAACCCGCCGCTGAGCTGTGCAGACAGCGAGTAGCGCGATTCGTCGTCCGTGCCACTCGTGCGGGGCTGATTCGGGGCTTCAGATGCTCCGCGTCGGAAGAGTGGCGTAGGTGAACGCGATCAGGTAATCATTCAGATCGATCGAAGCAGCGACTGCTGCGTCCTCGTCGTGCGCGGCGATCGCGGCGAGAATCGCCGCGTGGAGGGCGCCGGCGCGGGCGAGCTCGGCATCGGGGTCTTTGACATGAGAGAACCAGAATCGCCGGGATAGGCCCTGGAGTGGCGCCATTGCGACACTCAGAAATTCATTGTGCGCGGCCGACACGATCAGTTCGTGGGCCTCGCGAAGGAACCCCGGAAACGACTCCAACTCCGTCGGCGCCATCACGGTGGCGCGACGAGCCAGTTCCTCGGCGCGTTGGCGCTGAGCTTTCGTCGCGCGAGCGGCAGCGAGTCGGGCGGAGAAGGGTTCGAGCTGCCGGCGGAGCTCCAGAAGCTTGAGCTGCGCTTCAACCGAGCTGGAGGGAACGAGAACTCCCCGCTGCGGGTGGATCTCCACCATGCGATCTCGAGCGAGCCGCTGCAACGCCTCACGGACCGGGGTGCGTCCGATGCCCGTGAGCTCCATGAGCTGCTTTTCGGAAACCAAACTGCCGGGCGCGATTTGCTGCAGCACGATGAGTCGTTCGATCTCCTCGAATGCGCGGTCGGCCAGATTCTTCCCCGTCATCGCATCCCTTCGCATTGGGGTAGACAATACCGCGTGAACATATGTACTCTCCATACATGACTCATATATCAGTGTCCGATTGGGCGCTGGATGGCGTTGTCGCCGACATCGACTCCCTCCCTCTGCTCGCCTCGGTGGACGTTCTTGTCGTCGGGGCGGGGGCTGCGGGAGTGGCAGCCGCTACCGTTACCGCAGAGAGTGGCCTCGAGGTCATGATCATCGAGAAATACGGCTTCGCCGGAGGGGCCGCCGTCGCCGGACTTTCAGGGACGATCTGCGGCCTCTATCTAGCCAGCGACAGGGCACACGAACCTGCACAGGTCGTACGCGGTTTCACCCAGCGCTTCATCGATGAGCTGGAATCGCGCGGCGGACTGACTCCACCTCAGGTCTACGGCAAGACCTTCACACGAGCACACGACCCGCTCAAGTGGCGCGAGTCCGCCGATCAGCTGCTCTTACAGGCGGGCGTTGAGGTGCTCTTCCACACGACGCTCGTCGGGGTGATCATGGAAGGCGACGACTTCCGCGGTGTCGTCGTGGCGTCGAATGCGGGATTGTCCAAGATCGGCGCCCAACGGATCGTGGACGCGTCCGGGGATGCCGCGGTCGTCTCACGCGCTGGCGGAGAATACAGTTTTGGCCAGAACGGACGGATCCAGAACCCGACGATGTTCTTCAGGATCGCTAACGTCGATACCGAAGCGTTCTGGAACGCGTGGGGGCCAGACACGATCTCGCCCGAGTGGGTGTCTGCCGAGATCCGAGATGCACGTGAGCGGGGACTCGACCTTCCGCGCGAGAAGATCTGGATCTTCGACACGGGACGGCCGGGTGAACTCCTGGTCAACGCGACGCGCCTCGTGGGCCCTGAAGCTCGGATGCTGAACGTGATCGATCCGGCCGACTTCACGATCGCCGAGGTCGACGGGCGTCGCCAGGTGCGGGAATATGCGCGCTTTCTCGCGGACAGCATTCCCGGATGTGAGGACGCATACGTCGTGGATACCGGGGTGGAAGCAGGCGTCCGGCAGACTAGAACGGTTGCGGGAATCGCCACGCTCACCAACGATGATGTGGTCGGGGCGGCGAGATTCGACGACGCTATCTGTCGCTCTCCCTGGCCCATCGAGTTGCACGACGGCGAGCGGCCGAAGCTGCACTGGATCATCGATGACTATTACGAAGTCCCGTTCGGCACTTTGGTGCCGTTGGCCGGTGAGAACATCATTGTCGCGGGACGATGCTTGAGCGCTGAGCACGAGGCGCTCGCATCGGCGCGGGTCACTGCGCAGTGCTTCGAATACGGTCATGCCGCCGCCGTCGCGACGATCATGTCGCTGGAAAGTGGGACGGCCTATCGGCGCATCGACGGCCGAGAGGTGCGCGCGCGGATGGTGCGAAACGGCAGCGATCTCGGCGTGCCTGCAGGTGATACCCCGGTCGAGGATTCCTTCGCCGGCAGTACAAGGAGGACAGAATGACCGGACCACTCGAGCGAAGCACCGTGCCGGGTCGCCTTCGCAGTAACTTCGAACCCGGGTCCACGCGATGGGCTGTTCGTCGGGCGCAATGGAGCGCGATGGGGATCAGTGTCGAGGACCAGGACAAGCCGAAGATCGCAATCGTCAACACGTCGTCGCGGCTGTCCGTCTGCTTCTCGCACATCGATGATGTCGCACTTCGAGTGGCCGACGCCGTCCGCGAGGCAGGCGGTCTCCCGTTCGAGATCCGCACGACCGCACCGAGCGATTTCGTGACCAGCGCCGGTCGCAAGGGTCGCTATCTCATGCCTACCCGAGATCTGATCGTCAACGATGTCGAATCGGCTGTGGAGGGTGCCGTGCTCGATGGGATCGTCTTCCTCTCGTCTTGTGACAAGACCACCCCGGCACACCTGATGGCCGCAGCACGACTCGATCTGCCGTCCATCATCGTGATCGGCGGTTACCAGCGGGGCGGCACGTGGAGCGGATGCTCGGTCGACATCGACACCGTTTACGAGTCTGTGGGCGCAATCGCGTCCGGTGAGATGACCGTGTGCCAGCTCGGTGAATTGGCGGACTCGGCCATCCAAGGCCCGGGGGTGTGCGCGGGATTGGCCACCGCCAACACGATGCACTGCCTCGCAGAGGCCCTGGGCATGACGGTGGCAGGCTCGGCCCCGACCCGTGCCAACTCCGAGTCCATGCTCGCCAATGCCAGCGCGGCTGGCCATCGGATCGTCGAGATGGTTGCCGAGGATCTGACAGCGCGCCAAATCCTCACAGAGGATGCGATCGAAAACGCCATCGAGGTCGCCTTGGCTCTCGGCGGCTCCGTCAACTGCATCCGGCACCTCACGGCGATCTCGGCTGAGGCCGACCTCAATCAGGATGTCGTCGCGCTCTTCGAGTCGAAGGGTCATGACGCCGTCCAGCTTGCGGCGATCCGACCCAACGGTGCTCACCAGGTGTGGGACCTTGATGACATCGGAGGCGTCCAGACGGTGATGCGCACGCTGCTTCCTCGGCTTCACGGCGATGCGATCACGGTCGATGGCTCGACCGTTGCCGCGCGAGCGGCGGTTGCACGTGCCGCAGACGGCGATGTCCTCCACACCCTCGACGACCCGATCAAGCATGAGCCCGGCCTCATCATCCTCCGCGGCTCCCTCGCGCCAGACGGCGCCATCGTGAAGGTCGCCGGTGTCGGGGCAGCGCGCCGCGACTTCTCGGGTCCGGCCAACGTCTTCGTGGGTGAGGACGACGCGATCGCCGCGCTCGGTGACGGACGAATCAACCGAGGCGATGTCATCGTCCTCCGCGGCATGGGCCCGCGCGGTGGCCCCGGCACGGTGTTCGCGGCGAGCTTCGTTGCGGCGCTCAACGGCGCGGGACTGGGCGGAGAAGTCGCGGTCGTGACGGATGGTGAGCTCTCCGGGCTGAACCACGGACTCGTGGTCGGCCAGGTTATGCCCGAAGCGGCCGACGGAGGTCCGCTCGCCGGAATCGAGCAAGGCGACGACATCAGCATCGACCTGGATCGGCGGCGAATCGACGCGACCCCCGTTCGTAACGGCGCTCCTGTAACAGCCGGCGATCCATCCGCAGAGCGAGGCTGGCTCGGGCAGTATGCCGCGCTTGTCAGCCCTATTCAGCAGGGAGCGGTCCTTCGCCGACCGGTGGCGCCGTGACCGCGAAAGACAATCCGCCGACAAAGGAGATGGCAATGACACACACCGGCACCGGTGCCACGAGAACCGACGCTCAGCGCAAGCAAGCCAGAAAGGCGGGCATCGCCGCGCTCGTCGGGACCACGCTCGAGTGGTACGACTTCCTCATCTACGGCACGGCCGCAGCTCTCGTGCTGAACTCTCAGTTCTTCCCCAGCGTGGATCCCGTCGTCGGGACCCTCGCCGCATTCGCCACCTACGCCGTGGGCTTCTTGGCGCGTCCGTTCGGCGGGCTCATCCTCGGAAACATGGGTGACAAGGTCGGTCGCAAGAAGATGCTCGTGTTCACGATCGTCCTCATGGGGATCGCCACGATGCTCATCGGACTGCTGCCGACCTACGCCGCGATCGGAATCGGCGCTCCCATCCTTCTCATCGCACTGCGGCTTGTGCAGGGCTTCGGAGCCGGAGGCGAATACGCCGGCGCGGTCGTGCTGTCAGTCGAGCACGGCAATCAGAAGCGCCGTGGACTTGCCGGTTCGTGGGCGCCCATCGGGTTCGCGCTGGCGACGCTGCTGTCCACGGGTGTCTTCCAGTTGATGACATCGATCCTCAGCCCCGAGGACTTCGAGAACTGGGGCTGGCGCGTGCCCTTCCTCCTCGGCGGTGTGCTCCTGATCGTCGGCTACTTCATCCGCCGCAACATTGACGAGACCCCCGCCTACGAAGATGCGATCCGCGCGGAGGACGAGGGGCTCGCGAAGCAGACGAAGGTCCCGGTCTTGGAAGCGATCCGCCGGCACCCGCGAAACTTCTTCGTCGTCGTGGGCGCGCGCTTCGCCGAGAACGGGTTCGCCTATTTGTTCCCCGTATTCGCCGTCGGCTTCGCGGTCAACACGCTCGGCGTGAGTAGCAGCGTCACCTTGACGGCGGTCGTCATCGCATCGGCGGTGCAGATCATTGCGATCCCCCTCTGGGCCGCGCTCAGCGACAAAGTGGGACGCCGGCCTGTGTATGCCGGTGGGGCGATCGCCTCTGTGGTGTGGCTCGTGCCGTTCTTCCTCTTGCTCGAGTCGATGGACCCGCCGTTGCTCGTCATCGGATTCGTCGTCGGCCTCGGCATCTTCTACCCCGCGATGCTCGCACCGCAGGCGGCCTACTTCGCTGAGCTGTTCGACACGCGCACACGCCTCTCGGGGTTCGCATTCGCGCGAGAGATCGGCTCCGTACTCGCAGGAGGGTTCCTGCCTCTCATCGCGACGGCGCTCATCGCTTCGTTCGGGCACTGGTGGATCATCATCGTCTATCTGGCATTCCTCACGGCAATCACCCTGGTTGCTCTGGCGTTCGGTCCGGAGACCAACAAGGAAGACATCGAGACGGTGCCCGCCGACGACGTCTCGCGTGTGGCCGCCGACTGAGCGAAGAAGATCAGACGTGCCCGGTCGTGACAATCGCGACCGGGCACGGGCGGTGTCGACACGCCCGCGCCCGTCAGGCGCCGGGGCGCCCCGTGAACTCGTCCATCGACGAGTAGACCTTGAAGACGCGCGCCGCTACCGTGTCCCACACTCTCGTCGGCAGGACGCCGCGCAGCGCCATCGCGAGTTTGACCGTCCACGGCCGCAGGACGACGGCGGTGCCCCGCAGCATCCCGTTCCAGGCGGCGGCCGTCGCCTGCTTCGGCGTCATGATGGGGGTCATCAGCGGACCGCGGGCGCCCGCGAACATACCTGTCGAGACGTAGCTCGGGCAGAACGTCGTGACGGCGACGTGGCGATGCCCGGCCTTCTCGAGCTCGAGTCGCACCGAATCGCTCCAGCCGATCATCGCCCACTTGGATGCCGCGTAGACGCTCATGTTCGGGTTGGCGAGGGTTCCCGCGGCCGAGGCGATGTTGAGGACGCGCTTGGGCTTGCCGGCATCCGCGATCATGTCGGGCAGCACTTCGCGCGTGAGCCACATCGCGGCGAGGACGTTGATGCGCATCGTCGCCTCGATGTCGCGTTCGGGGTCGTGCTCCCAGAAAGGTGCGCCGCGCACGATGCCGGCGTTGTTGATGACGACGTCCGGTGCCCCGAGGTCTTCGCGCACCCGCGCGATGCCGCGGCGGATGTCATCGAGCTGTGAGATGTCGACCCGATAGGCCCGCGCATCGACACCGGATCGTGACAGATCGGTGGCGACCTGCTGCGCGAGCTCTTCGTCGATGTCCCACAGGGCGATCGCGCGAGCACCGGCCGCGACGGCGCGGCGGGCATAGATCTCACCCATGCCGCGGGCGGCGCCGGTGATGAGCACCGTCGCACCTCGAACGGGGTTTCGGTCGCGTCGGTCAGTCATCGGGAAGCCCATCGTCGCAGCGGATACGTCGTTCCTGGAACCATAATCCAGCTGCGGCGGATGCCCTGATCCAGACGCGGGCGAACCCACCGCGCGTCAGGACACCGGGTTCGCGGGGCGTTCGGTGCCGGCCAGGCGGGCATCGGTCATCGTGTCGCGCAGACCGAGTCCGTTGCGGACGTCGTCGCTGATCGCTCGCCGCCGCGCGACGACCGTCTCGGCCTGGCGCAGCACCGTGTCGATGTGGGCGCGCGGCACGACGACGAATCCGGTCGGGTCGGCGAACACGAGGTCGCCCTCGTGCACGACACGACCGGCGATGTGCACAGGCTCGCCGGCCGTGCGCTGCTGCAGCCGACCGCGCGCCGAGGCGGGGACCGTGCCGCGGGCGTAGACGGCGAGGTCGAGCCGGCGGTTCTCCTGCACGTCGCGCATGGCGCCGTCGATGATGATGCCGCGCACGCCCCGAAGGCTCGCGCCCAGCCCGAGGATGCCGCCCCACGCCGCGACGTCGGTGCGCCCGTCGTTGTCGACGACGAGGACGTCGTCTTCGCCCGCGGCATCCACCACTTCGGTGAGGATGTGCGTGTGCAGCACGTCCTGATGACGGGGTTCGAGTTGCGCGGTGCGCGCGTACCCGATGACCGGTGCGTCGACCGTGAGGGGAAGGAGCCCGCCTACTCCCGACAGCAGACTCAGCGAGTCCAGGGCATCACTGACCGCGGAGGTCTCCAGCGTGGCGTAACGATCGAGCAGGCTCATGTGTCCATGACATCGCACTCCGCGCCGGGAGTACAGCGCGGCGCGCGGTCGCCGCCTGTTCGTGACCGCGCGACTGCTCCATGACCGCGAGACTGCAACGGCCGGCCGAGACAGCGGGTGGACCCCGCAGTCTCGGCGCGCCGTTGCAGTCTCGCCGTGGAGGGGGCGTGCTTCACTGGACGCGAGGTCGGGAACGGAGCCCACATGGACGCGCAGCACGTGCAGGTGTGCGTCATGGGGGTGTCGGCCGCCGGCAAATCGACGGTCGGCCTGCTGCTCACTCAGCGGCTGGATGCCGCGTTCATCGACGCCGATGACCTGCATCCCGTCGAGAACACGACGAAGATGGCGGCGGGTCGGTCGCTGACCGATGACGATCGGTGGGTGTGGCTCGACGCGGTCGGTGCCCGATTCGCGGATGCCGCGGCTCACGGCCGTGACCTCGTGATCGCCTGCAGCGCGCTCGCGCGCCGCTATCGCGACCGCATCCGCAGCGCCGCCCCCGGTGTCGTGTTCGTGCACCTGCACGGGGATGCCGAACTGCTCGCGCAGCGCGCGGGGGATCGCCGCGAGCATTTCATGCCGGCGGCGCTCCTCGCCTCGCAGATCGAGGCATTGGAGCCGCTCGCACCGGACGAGCCGGGCGTGACGCTCGACGTCGCCGAGAGCCCGTCCGCACTCGCGGCCCGCGCGGTCGCCTGGCTCGGCCGGCACCCCGCGTAGACGGGGCCCGAGGCCGCCGCGGGCGTGCGTCGGCGTGCCTCATGGCGAGACCAGCACGGAGTCCGAGCAGGCCTCCGGCCAGAGCGCGGCATCCTCTCTCTCCCCTCCCCGAGACTGCAACGGACCGCCGAAACAGCGGGTGAACCCCGCAGTCTCGGCGCGCCGTTGCGGTCTCGCGGTCAGGGGCCCGAGGCATGGGGCCAGGGGTCAGCGGCCAGAGGTCTCGCGGTCAGGGGTCAGGCTTCGACGTCGCCGCGCCAGCCGCCGGTCTCGACGCCGCGGGACTCGATGAACTCCTTGAAGTTCTGCAGGTCCTTGCGCACGGCGTGGCCGCCCGCGCCGACGAGCGACCCGAGCTTCTCGGCGAAGCCCTCGGGCTCCCAATCGAGCTGGACGGTCACGCGCGTGGACGTGTCGGTCAGCTTGTGGAAGGTCACGACGCCCGCGTGGGCGGTGTCGCCTCCCACGCTCGTCCAGGCCACGCGCTCATCGGGGTGCTGCTCGGTGATCTCGGCGGCGAACTCGCGCGTCGCCCCGGCCACGGTGACCGTCCACCGCGTGTGCGTGTCGTCGACCTGCGTGATCTCGTCGACCTCGTCCAGGAACTGCGGAAAGCTCTCGAACTGCGTCCACTGGTTGTAGGCCGTGCTGACGGGGACGTCGACGTCGATGGTCTCGATGATCTGCACCACGATGGGTCCTCTCTGTTGGTCGTCTTTGCTCTATTCCAGACGGATGCCGCGTTCCTGACCACGGGGTTGACACCGACGCACGTCGGTGAGATCGAGCCGGATTCTCTCGGGTCAGCGGCATCCGATCAAGGGTCTGCCCGATGGCGGCGTGAGCGGCCACGGTAGAACGACACCCCGAACGCAAGGAGACGCGCTATGAAGGCACTCACGTGGCAAGGCACGCGCACCGTGGCGGTCGAGGAGGTGCCCGATCCCGTCATCATCGAGCCCACCGACGCGATCGTGCAGATCACCTCGACCGCCATCTGCGGGTCGGATCTGCACCTGTACGAGCTGTTCGGACCGTTCATCGACCGCGGCGACATCCTGGGCCACGAGCCGATGGGCGTCGTCGTCGAGATCGGCGACGACATCACGAGCCTCGCGGTGGGCGACCGTGTCGTCGTGCCGTTCAACATCTCGTGCGGGCACTGCTTCATGTGCCGGCGCGGCCTGCAGTCGCAGTGCGAGACGACCCAGGTGCGCGAATACGGCAGCGGGGCGGCCCTCTTCGGCTACACGAAGCTGTACGGCCAGGTGCCCGGAGGGCAGGCCGAATACCTGCGGGTGCCGCTCGCCGACTACAACCACGTGCGCGTCGGGGCCGACCTGCCCGATGACCGCTACCTCTATCTGAGCGACATCCTGCCGACGGCATGGCAGGCGGTGTCGTACGCCGACGTGCCGGCCGGGGGCACACTGGCGGTGCTGGGACTCG
Organism: Microbacterium sp. NPDC055442; assembly: GCF_053644215.1. Lineage (NCBI taxonomy): Bacteria > Bacillati > Actinomycetota > Actinomycetes > Micrococcales > Microbacteriaceae > Microbacterium > Microbacterium sp. NPDC055442. The sequence goes on from NZ_JBSHLF010000006.1 coordinate 142,046, forward strand.
GGCCGGTGGGACAGTTCGTCGCGCGCATCGGTGTGCACCACGGCTTCCGCGTGCTCGCGATCGACCCCGAGCCCGAGCGTCGCGCCATGGCCGAGCGGCACGGCGCGCTCACCTACGACCTGACCGATACGGTCGTCGACGAGCTGCGAGATCTGACCGAGGGCCGCGGTGCCGATTCCGTCGTCGACGCGGTCGGCCTCGAAGCCCACGGCAGCGGTATCGCCGGCTTCGCGCAGAAGGCCGTCGGCCTGCTGCCGGATCCGGTCGCTCAGCGCCTCATGGACAAGGCCGGCGTGGACCGGCTCGCCGCTGTCTACGGCGCGATCGACCTCGTCCGCCGCGGGGGCACGGTCTCGTTGAGCGGGGTCTACGCCGGCGACGCCGACATCCTTCCCATGAAGACCATGTTCGACAAGCAGCTGTCGCTGCGGATGGGGCAGTGCAACGTCAAGCGCTGGATCGACGACGTCATGCCGCTCGTCGAGGACCCCGCCGACCCGCTGGGCGTCATGGACCTCGCGACCCACCGCGTCCCGCTCAGCGAGGCGCCGCGCATGTACGACACCTTCCAGAAGAAGGAGGACGGGTGCATCAAGGTCGTCCTGACTCCGTGACACCGACGGATGCCGCGGGGATCGCGGCGTGGCCGGGTTCGGCCTACCCGCTCGGGGCCACCTACGACGGCAACGGCACCAACTTCGCGATCTTCAGCGGCGGTGCCGAGCGGGTCGAGCTGTGCCTGTTCGACGGTGAGGACGAGGCACGCGTCGACCTCGTCGATGTCGACGCGTTCGTCTGGCACGCCTACCTTCCCGGAGTGCAACCGGGACAGCGATACGGATACCGCGTGCACGGCCCGTACGACCCCGCCAACGGTGTGCGCTTCAACGCGAACAAACTGCTCCTCGACCCGTACGCCAAGGCGGTCGACGGGCGGATCCGATGGTCGCCGGACGTGTTCGGATACGACTTCGACGACCCCGACTCGCGCAACGACGCCGATTCGGCCGCGCACATGATGAAGGGCGTCGTGGTCAATCCGTATTTCGACTGGACGGGCGACCGCCACCCGAAGACGCCCTACGCGCAGACGCTCATCTACGAAGCTCACGTCAAGGGGCTCACGCGGCTGCACCCCCTCGTACCCGAAGAGCTGCGCGGCACGTACGCCGGCATGGCGCACCCCGCCGTCATCGACCACCTGACGAAGCTCGGCGTGACGGCGCTCGAGCTCATGCCCGTGCACCAGTTCGTCGACGATTCGACGCTGCAGGAGAAGGGGCTGTCGAACTACTGGGGCTACAACACGATCGGCTTCTTCGCGCCGCACAACGCCTACTCGTCGTCGGGTGAAGCGGGGGAGCAGGTGCAGGAGTTCAAGGCGATGGTGCGCGCCCTGCACAACGTGGGGATCGAGGTCATCCTCGACGTCGTCTACAACCACACCGCCGAGGGCAATCATCTGGGCCCGACGCTGTCCATGCGCGGCATCGACAACCGCGCCTACTACCGCCTCGACGGCGACGACCCGCGGTTCTACACCGACTACACGGGCACGGGCAACAGTCTCAACGCCGGCGATCCGCACGCGCTGCAGCTCATCATGGACTCGCTGCGCCACTGGGTCATCGACATGCACGTCGACGGCTTCCGCTTCGATCTCGCCTCGACGCTCGCGCGCGAGTTCTACGATGTCGACCGCCTCGCGACGTTCTTCGAACTCGTGCAGCAGGACCCCGTCGTGTCGCAGGTGAAGCTCATCGCCGAACCGTGGGATGTCGGCCCGGGCGGATACCAGGTCGGCAACTTCCCACCGCAGTGGACCGAGTGGAACGGCAAGTACCGCGACACGGTGCGCGACTTCTGGCGCGGAGAGCCTCAGGCCCTGGGCGAGTTCGCATCACGGCTCACCGGCTCCGCCGACCTCTACGAGCACTCCGGACGCCGGCCCGTGGCATCCATCAACTTCGTCACCGCCCACGACGGCTTCACGCTGCGCGACCTCGTGTCGTACGACGAGAAGCACAACGAGGCCAACGGCGAAGACGATCGCGACGGCGAATCGCACAACCGCTCGTGGAACGGCGGCGTCGAAGGTCCGACCGACGATTCCGACGTGCTCACGCTGCGCGCGCGTCAGCAGCGCAACTTCCTCGCGACGCTGCTGCTGTCGCAGGGGGTGCCGATGATCTCGCACGGCGACGAGCTCGGCCGCACGCAGGGCGGCAACAACAATGCCTACGCGCAGGACAATCCGACCGCCTGGGTGGATTGGGATGCCGCAGACCTGCCGCTCGTGGAGTTCACGGCCGCCCTCGCGCGCCTGCGGCGCGAGCACCCCACCTTCCGGCGCAGCCGCTTCTTCGACGGTCACCCCGTCGAGATGGCCGAAGGCGCGCCGATTCCCGACGTCGTCTGGCTGCGCCCCGACGGCACCGCCATGCGGCCAGAGGACTGGGACTCCGGCTTCGGGCACGCGATCGGGGTGTTCCTCAACGGCAGGGGCATCCGCGAGCGCGACCAGCGGGGCGAGCCCGTGAACGACCTGCATTTCATCGTGCTGTTCAACGCCGCCGCCGAGCCGGTCGATTTCACCATTCCGAGTGTCGCCTTCAGCCCGCAGTGGGCCGTGCGCGTCGACACCGCCGGCCGACTCCCTCCCGAAGATCCCGTCTCACCGGGCTCGACGGTCCGGGTCGAGGCCCGGGCGCTCGTCGTGCTCGGCGAGATCGATGCGGGTTCGGCCGACGTCGAGGATTCGGTCGCCGCCTCGCTCCGGCATCAGGCGCCCGCCGTCGTGCCGGAGGACCCCGACGATCACCGCGCGTTGTCGCTCGGGTAGCAGCCGTACGCGGCGCGATAGTGCTGCGCGAAGCGCGAGGGGTTCGAGAAGCCCCAGCGTCGCGCGAGCGCGGCGATCGTGCCGGCGGTTCCCTCGAGCAGCTCGGCGTGGGCTCCCGCGAGCCGCGCCGACCGCAGATACTCGCTCGGTGTGCGCCCGGTCGCACGACGGAATGCGTACTGCATGCCCCGGGTCGACATCCGCACTGCGGCGGCGACGTCATCGACCGTGACGGGCTCGCGCGCGTGGTCGTCCATGTACGCCATGGCGCGGCGCACGCTCGCGGGCGCGGCGGCGGTCTGGTGGGGGCGCTCCAGTGCGTGCAGGTAGCTCGTGGGAAAGGCCGACAGCGTCACGACGAGGGCGTGCCGGCGAATCTCCGATTCGAGGACGGGGTGGTCCTCGCCGATGGCGCCGAGACCGTTCATGACGTGGCGGAACGTCGATTCCCACGCGCGACCGGCCTGCGCCGTGCGCGGAGCGGGGTCCGTCACGTCGAGCACGAGACGGTCGTCGCCGCACGCCTGGCGGGCGAACTCCTCGGCTCTCGTCCGGTCGAAGACGAATGCACGCACGTGGGCGGCGCCGTCCCATTTCGCCCGTGTCGGGGCGTCCGCCGCGAGCCAGGGGAGTGACGCATCGAGCGTGCGCTGCCCGCTGCCGACCCAGCCGTTCTTCGCCACGACGCGGCACGCCATGAGCTGGCCCTGAGGATCTATCGACGAGCTGACGCGTGCCGTGAGCGAGTAGGAGACGACCGAGAGGCCCTCGATCTCGGCCGAGGCCCATTCGAACGGGAATCGCACGGGGTCGGCGTGCTCGAGTCGGGCCGATGGCACGTGCCGCTGCCACATCTCCTCGGCGGATCGGGCTCCGCGGCTTTGCACACGCAAGACTTCTGCCATGTCTTCTGGGTCTCCAGTTATGGCCGCCCCAGCGTCCGCCGCTGACATCCTGGCACGAAACCGACACGACGCGGCACACGGCCCGAGGCGCGAGCGGCGCCCCGCGACCTGACAGAATCTTCTCCATGCGGGAATCTTTCGTGTACGACGCTGTACGCACTCCTTTCGGTCGCGCGGGCGGCGCTCTGGCGGGCGTCCGGCCCGATGATCTGGCCGCGGTCGTCATGCGCGCGACCGTCGAACGCACGGGCATCGACCCGGCGCGGATCGACGACATCGTGTTCGGCGACGCCAATCAGGCCGGCGAAGACACGCGCAACGTCGCGCGCATGAGCGCCCTGCTCGCGGGATTTCCCACGACCGTCCCGGGCGTGACCGTCAACCGCCTGTGCGGATCGTCCGTCGAAGCGGTCATCCAGGCGTCCCGGGCGATCGAGGCCGGCGACGCCGACATCGTTCTCGCGGGCGGTGTCGAATCCATGAGCCGCGCGCCGTACGTCGTCGAGAAGTCGCCGCGGGCGTGGCCGTCGCTGGGCAATCAGACGATGTGGAACACCGCGATCGGCTGGCGCATGACCAATCCCCGGCTGCCCCGGGAGTGGACGATCTCGAACGGCGAGTCCGCCGAGAAGCTCGCCGGCATCCACACGATCCCGCGCGAGGAGCAGGACGCCTTCGCGCTGCGCAGCCACCGCCGCGCCGCCGCCGCGTGGTCCGAGGGCGTCTACGACGACGAGATCGTGCAGGTGCCCGGCGCGTCGCTCCTGCGCGACGAGGGGATCCGCGACGACACGACCCTCGACAAGCTCGGGAGCCTCACGCCGCTCTTCGCCGCCGACGGGACCGTCACGGCGGGCAACTCGTCATCGCTCAACGACGGCGCATCGGCCGTGCTGGTCGGCGGTGCCGGCGCGATCGACGCCGAGCCGCTCGCCCGGATCGCCGGTCGCGCGGCGTTCGGCAACGACCCCGACGTCTTCGGCGTCGCCCCTGTCGAGGCGGCGAATCGGGCTCTCGCGCGTGCGGGACGCACGTGGGCCGACGTCGACGTCGTCGAGCTCAACGAGGCGTTCGCGTCGCAGAGTCTCGCGTGCCTGCGCGGCTGGCCCGACCTCGACCCCGAGAAGGTCAACCTGCACGGCGGAGCGATCGCGATCGGGCATCCGCTCGGTGCGTCGGGCGGTCGCATCATCGGGCACGCGGCGCACGAACTGCGCCGCCGTGGACGAGGTGTCGCCGTTGCCGCCATCTGCATCGGCGTAGGGCAGGGTCTGGCCGTCGTCCTCGAGCGCTGAAGCACCTTCGGAAGAAGGTGGCGGCAGGCCGGAACGCGCAACAGGAACGCGCTGCGTGCGCGAGGGCGCGCCGGGACGGCATAAGATCGATCCTGAATCTGTCTCAGAGGGCCTGTTGTCGCGTGTCCCCAGCACGTAATGCACAGACCGTCCCCCAGCGGTCGACAACCGGCTGACAGATCGAAAGGGCCCCCTCGAGCGGTCAGCGCCAACTGCACCACTCGAGGGGGCCGCCACACAGTCTCGAAGACTGCGTGTTGAGCGCGTCGTGACCTCGCCAGGGGTTACGAGTAGTCCTCGGCGCGCTCCGCGACCGCTTTCCCCAAGAACGCGGTCGGCCCCAGTTGCTGAGTCGACAATACTCCCTGCGGTCGTGTCCACCAAATGGTGGACACCGCGATGTCACGCATTCGACACATTCCGGATGCCCAGACCGTCGAGTGCGACCCTCAGGGTGTCGGTCGCGAGTGTGTCGGCATCGAGGCCGCCTCCCGGCCGGTACCACTCGGTGACCGAGTTGACCATCCCGAACATGAGTCGCGTCGCGACCGCACCGTCGACGTCGGAGCGCACTTCGCCCGCGCGCTGTGCGGCGGTGACGAGCGCGGTCACGCGGTGATCGAACGTGCGTCGGCGATCGAGGGCACGTCGCTCGACGTCGCTGTTGCCGCGGACGCGCAACAGCAGCGTGACCGACGGCAGTCGTTCGACGAGCACGAGCACAGCGCCGTGCAGCACGAAGCGCAGGCGATCGATCGGCGTGCCCGAGGTGGCGCCGGGCGCGTCGAGCAGCGTCTCGAGGCCCGTCAGGGCGTCGTCGACCGCGACTTCGAGCAGCTCTTCGCGAGAGGCGAAGTGGTGGTAGAGCGCGGACTTGGTCACCCCGAGCCGGGACGCGAGGTCGGCGACCGACGTCGCGTCGTAGCCGCGTTCGTTGAACAGATCGACGGCGACGGCCAGGATGCGCTCACGCGAGTAGCCCGGGCGACCGCGGCGCGCGGGAGTCGCCTGCTCGGTTGCCGGAACGGATGCCACGCTTCAGTCTCCCATCGGCGCGCTTGGGGCTCGCGTTCGATTCTGGCATGATTACTGAACGATCGGTGAGAAATTGCCGGTCCGGATCACCGCGCACCGGGGCGAGAGGACGAGGATGTCAGGCGAACCGACCGCGTTGCGCGTCGAGCACGTGGAGTCCCACGTGCTCGCGACACTCGATCGTCCGGGCACGCGAAACGCGATCGACCAGGCGACGATCGACGCCCTGCACGCGCTCTGTGCGGAGCTCGAAGCGTCGCCGCGCGTGCTGATCCTCGCGGGCGCGGGTGGCGTCTTCGCGTCGGGGGCCGACATCGCCCAGCTGCGCGACCGCCGTGCCGACGACGCGCGCCGCGGCATCAACACGACGGCGTTCCGCCGTGTGCGCGCTCTGCCGATGCCGGTCATCGCGGCCGTCGACGGCTATGCGCTCGGCGGCGGCGCCGAGCTCGCGTACGCGGCCGACATCCGCATCGCCTCGCCCGCGCTCAAGATCGGCAACCCCGAGACGGGGCTCGGGATCATCGCGGCGGCGGGCGCGACCTGGCGTCTGCCCCAGATCGTCGGAGAGGCGCGCGCGGCCGAGCTGCTGCTGACGGGACGGATCCTCGACGCCGACGAGGCTCTCGCGTGGGGGCTCGTCTCGGCGATCCACCCCGCCGGCGACCTCATCGGCGCGGCGCGCGCGATCGCCGATCGGATCGGGCGCAACGACGCGCTCGCGACGATGCACACCAAGCGCGCCCTGCTCGCTCCCGCCGACGCGCACCCCGCGATCGAGCTCGACCTGCAGGCGGAGCTCTTCGAGAGCCCCGAGAAGGAGCGCCGCATGACCGCCTTCCTCGACCGGAGGTCGCGATGACCCCCGCGCTCCCCTCGTCTCCGGTCCCTGAGCCCGCCGAAGGGAAGTCACCCGCACCCCTCCGCGTCGGCGTCCTCGGCGGAGGACGCATGGGCGCCGGGATCGCGCACGCCTTCGTGCTCGCGGGAGCGCACGTCACGGTCGTCGAAGTGGATCCGGATGCCGCCGAGTCGGCCCGCGTCCGCGTGCTCGAGTCGCTCACTCGCTCGGTCGATCGCGGCGCGACCGCGCTGCCGCTCGACACCCTCGCCTCCGCACTGGCCGTCGCCAGCGACGTGCGCGCGTTCGCGTCGTGCGAGCTCGTCGTCGAAGCCGTCCCCGAGGACCGCGGGCTCAAGCGCGACGCCCTCGCCCGTGTGGAGGCGGTGCTCCCCGGCGACGCCGTGCTCGCCTCGAACACGTCGTCGATCTCGATCGACGACCTCGCCGCCGACCTCGAGCGCCCGCAGCGGTTCCTGGGGCTGCACTTCTTCAACCCCGTCCCTGCCTCGGCGCTCGTCGAGGTCGTGATCGGCGACGCGACCGCCCCCGAGCTCGCCGACAGCGCCCGCGCGTGGGTCGCCGCGCTCGGCAAGACCCCCGTCGTCGTGCGCGACGCGCCCGGCTTCGCCTCGAGCCGGCTGGGAGTCGCCCTCGCGCTCGAGGCGATGCGCATGCTCGAAGAGGGCGTCGCCTCGGCCGAGGACATCGATCGTGCGATGGAGCTCGGCTACCGGCATCCGGTCGGTCCGCTGCGCACGACCGACATCGTCGGCCTCGACGTGCGGCTGGGCATCGCCGAAGAGCTGCACGACAAGCTCGGAGACCGCTTCGCACCACCCGCGCTCCTGCGCCGGATGGTCGCCGACGGTCACCTCGGACGCAAGAGCGGTCGAGGCTTCTACGAATGGAGTGAGACATGACCCGGATCCTGCCGAGCTACGTGCGCGACGCGTGGTGGACTCCCGACCCTTCGACGATCGACCCTTCGGTAAGCTCAGGGACCGGGGCAAGCTCAGGGGCCGGGGCAAGCTCAGGGGCCGGGGCAAGCTCAGGGGCCGGGGCAGGCTCAGGGGTCGGGGCAGGCTCTGGGACCGAGGTGCGGGACGCGTCGACGGGGGAGGTCGTCGCGACGATCAGCACCGCGGGGCTCGACCTCGCGGGTGTGCTGGACCACGCGCGCACGACGGGACAGCGCACCCTCGGCGCCCTCACGTTCCACGAACGGGCGGTGCTGCTCAAGCAGTTCGCGACGATCCTCAACGGGCGTCGTGAAGAGCTCTACGACCTGTCGTTGCGCGCCGGATCGACCAAGCGCGACTCACTGAACGACATCGACGGCGGCATCGGGGTGCTCTTCACCTACTCGTCGAAGGGTCGGCGCGAGCTGCCCAACTCGACCGTGTACGTCGACGGGCCCGCCGAGCCGCTCTCGAAGGACGGCTCGTTCCTCGGCCGGCACGTGTACACGCGTCTCCCCGGCGTCGCGGTGCAGATCAACGCCTTCAACTTCCCCATGTGGGGAGCCCTCGAGAAATTCGCCCCCGCCTTCCTGGCGGGCGTGCCGACCGTCGTCAAGCCCGCCACACCCACGGCGTACATCGCCGAAGCGTGGGTGCGCATCCTCGTCGAGTCGGGGCTGCTCCCCGACGGATCGCTGCAGCTGGTCAGCGGTGCCGTGCCGGACCTGTTCGACCACGTGCGACTCGGCGACCTCGTCGGCTTCACCGGCAGCGCCTCGACGGCCGAGCGGCTGCGCGACAAGGCCGACCGCGACGTGCGCTTCACAAGCGAGACCGACTCGATCAACGCCTCCGTGCTGGGCCCGGACGCGACGCCGGGAACCCCCGAGTTCGACGCATACGTAAAGCAGCTCCTGGTCGAGATGACGACCAAGGCCGGGCAGAAATGCACGGCGATCCGTCGCGCCATCGTGCCCGCGGCATCCGTCGACGCGTTCGTCGAGGCGGTGCGCGAGAAGATCGCCGAGCGCGTCGTCATCGGCGACCCGCACGCCGAAGGCGTCACGATGGGGCCGCTCGTGTCGACGCAGCAGCGCGACGAGGTGCTGCGCCAGATCGCCGCGCTCGAAGACGCCGGCGGCCGCCTGCTGCTCGGGTCGACCGATGCACCCGATGTCGTGCGCGCCGACGGCACGACGGGCCCCGCCCCCGACGGCGGCTTCGTCGCCCCCGTGCTGATCGGGTTCTCGGATGCCACCACCCCGGCCGTCCACGACATCGAGGCGTTCGGGCCCGTCGCGAGCGTGCTCGCCTACGACACGCTCGAGGAGGCAGCGCACCTGGTCGACCTCGGCGGCGGGTCGCTCGTGACGAGCGTCGCGACGAACGACCCCGATGTCGCGGTCGAGCTCATGACCCGCATCGCGGCGTTCAACGGTCGCGTGCTGTTCCTCAGCCGCGACAACGCGCGCACGTCGACGGGCCACGGCGCTCCCGTGCCGCACCTCGTGCACGGCGGTCCCGGCCGCGCCGGCGGCGGCGAGGAGCTCGGTGGCATCCGCGCGGTGCTGCACCACATGCAGCGCACCGCCGTGCAGGGCTCGCCCGAGATGCTCACGGCGCTCACCGGCGTGTGGCACGAGGGCGCTCCGGCGCGGGCCGAGGGGCGGCATCCGTTCCGCAAATCCGTGTCCGAGCTCTCGCTCGGCGACCAGATCGCATCGGAATCGCGGACCGTGACGCTCGAGGACATCGAGACGTTCGCGCACTTCACGGGCGACACCTTCTACGCGCACATGGACGAGGAGTCCGCCGCGGCGAACCCGTTCTTCCCGGGGCGCGTCGCGCACGGCTACCTGCTCGTGTCGTGGGCGGCCGGGCTCTTCGTCGACCCCGAGCCGGGCCCGGTGCTCGCCAACTACGGGCTCGAGAACCTGCGGTTCATCACGCCCGTCTCGCCCGACGACGAGATCCGCGTGACCCTCACGGCGAAGCAGATCACGCCCCGCGAGACCGACGAGTACGGCGAAGTGCGCTGGGATGCGGTCATCCACAACCAGCGCGACGAGATCGTCGCGACCTACGACGTGCTCACGCTCGTCGCGAAGGAGCCGGCGTGACCGACCCGGCCGAGTGGTTCGCCGGCCAGCGCGCGATGCTCAGGGCAGATCGCGCGTCGGCCGCCCTCGGGATGGTCATCGAGCACGATGGTCCCGAATACTGCGCCGTGTCGATGCTCGTCCGCGACGACATGACCAACGGATTCGGCATGACCCACGGCGGCATGGTGTTCGCGCTCGCCGACACGGCGTTCGCCCTCGCGTGCAACGACGACGAGCAGGTGACGGTCGCCGCCGGCGCCGATATCTCGTTCCTCGCGCAGACGAAGGCCGGGCAGACGCTGCGGGCCGAGGCGCGACGCCGCGCGGGAACGGCGCGCACGGGCGTGTACGACGTGACGGTCAGGGACGAGGACGGAAGCGTCGTCGCGGAGTTCCGCGGGCGCTCGGTCACGACCCGCGCTACACTTACTTAACGAGTGTTCTGTTATTCGAGAGCACCCCGAACCCGGAGTCGACGATGACATCACCAGAACTGGCCGCAGTGGATGACGCGGACGAGCTCGCGACCTTCGACGCGCTCATCGCCGCCGAGCAGCGCATCGAGCCGCGCGACTGGATGCCCGACGCCTATCGGCGCACGCTCATCCGACAGATCTCGCAGCACGCGCACTCCGAGATCATCGGCATGCAGCCCGAGGGCAACTGGATCACCCGCGCGCCGAGCCTCAAGCGCAAGGCGATCCTGATGGCCAAGGTGCAGGACGAGGCGGGCCACGGGCTCTACCTCTATTCGGCCGCGCAGACCCTCGGGATCACGCGCGACGAGATGACCGACCAGCTCATCGAGGGCAGGGCGAGGTACTCGTCGATCTTCAACTATCCGACGCCGACCTGGGCCGACATGGGCGCGATCGGATGGCTCGTCGACGGCGCCGCGATCTGCAACCAGGTGCCGCTGTGCCGCGCATCGTACGGACCGTACGGTCGCGCGATGGTGCGCATCTGCAAAGAGGAGTCGTTCCACCAGCGGCAGGGCTTCGAGATCCTGCTGACGCTCATGCGCGGCAGCGAAGCGCAGCGCGAGATGGCGCAGGACTCGGTCAACCGCTGGTACTGGCCCTCGCTCATGATGTTCGGTCCGCCCGACGATGCCTCGCCGAACTCGGCGCAGTCGATGGCCTGGAAGATCAAGCGCTTCTCGAACGACGAACTGCGGCAGCGATTCATCGGGATGCTGGTGCCCCAGGCCGAGATCCTGGGTGTCACGCTGCCCGATCCCGAACTCCGGTGGGATGAGGACGCGCAGCGCTGGCACACGAGCGAGATCGACTGGACCGAGTTCAACGAGGTGCTCTCCGGCCGCGGACCCATGAACGCCGAGCGCATCCGGAACCGTCGCAACGCCCACGACGAGGGTGCGTGGGTGCGCGAGGCAGCGGCCGAGTATGCGCGCAAGCAGGCCGCGAAGGCAGAGGGGCGGGCAGCCTGATGGCGGCGCCCGGAGTCTCCGACCGCGAGACCTGGCCCCTGTGGGAGGTCTTCGTCCGCGCGAACCGCGGCTTGTCGCACGTGCATGCGGGATCGCTGCACGCGCCCGACGCCGACATGGCGCTGCGCAACGCGCGCGACCTGTATACGCGCCGCGGCGAGGGCACCTCGGTGTGGGTCGTGCCCGCAGAGGCGATCACGACGAGCGACCCGGACTCGAAGGGCGCGTTCTTCGAGAGTCCCGCGGGAAAGAACTACCGGCACGCCGTGTACTACACGGCGTCCGAGGGGGTGCCGCACCTGTGAACGGGCCGACGTCCAACCCGCTGGTCGGTGAGCGTGTCGAACCGTCGACCCTTCGGCAAGCTCAGGGACCGGGGCAGGCTCAGGGAGCGGGGCAGGCTCAGGGACCGGGGCAGGGGCCAGGGCAGGCTCAGGGACAGGGGCCGGAACACGGTCACGGGCCGGAGGCATCCGGCGGCCACGGCGAGGTCACGGTCGAGCAGATCGAGCTGTCCGCCGAGCTGTCGGGGGGCGACGCCGTCGCCTCGCCCGAGGCGGGGGAGTACGCCCTGTGGCTCGGCGACGACGCGCTCATCCTCGCGCAGCAGCTGAGCGCTTGGATCGCGAAAGCTCCCGAGCTCGAGGAAGACGTCGCGCTCGCCAACATCGCGCTCGACCTGCTGGGCCACGCCCGATCGCTCCTGCGCTACGCGGGAACGGCGAGCGGACGCACCGAAGACGACCTCGCCTACTGGCGCGACGAGCCCGACTTCCGCAGCGCATGGCTCTTCGAGCAGCCCAACGGCGACTTCGCGCAGACGATCGCGCGTCAGCTCGTGGCATCCGTCTATCTTTTCGAGCTCTACACGGCGCTGCAGCGTTCGACCGACGTGACGCTCGCCGCGATCGCCGCGAAGTCCGTGAAGGAGGTCGAGTACCACCGCGACCATGCCGTGCAGTGGACGCTGCGCCTCGCCGGAGGTACCGACGAGTCGCGGCGTCGCATGATCCGCGCCGTCGGCGACGTGTGGCCCTACGTCGACGAGCTGTTCCGTGACGAACCGCTCACGGATGCGCTCGCCGAGGACGGCGTCGCCGTGCGTCCGTCGACGCTTCGACCCGCCTTCGACGCCGTCATCGCGGCTGTGTTCGCCGAAGCAGAGCTCGAGGTGCCGCAGGTCCCCGGCTCGTCGGCGGGCGGTCGCCACGGCCGGCATTTCTCGACGCTCGGCTACCTGCTCGCCGAGATGCAGGTGCTCGCGCGACAGCATCCGGGGGCGACATGGTGACCGCACTTCCCGACGCCTGGTCCGTCGCGGCGGGCGTGCTCGACCCCGAGGTCCCGGCGCTCACGATCGAAGACCTCGGTGTGCTGCGTGACGTCCGCGTCGACGGCGCCCGGGTCACCGTGACGATCACGCCGACCTACTCGGGCTGCCCCGCGATGGACACGATCCGCGAAGACCTCGAGCTCACGCTCGGTGCCGCCGGTTACGACGACGTCGACGTCAGACTCGTGCTCTCGCCCGCGTGGACGACGGACTGGATGACCGATGCCGGCAAGCGCAAGCTCGAGGAGTTCGGCATCGCACCGCCGACCGGCCGGGCTGCCGTCGGTGTCGTGCGTCTGCAGCTGGGCGTGAAGTGCCCGCGCTGCGGATCGCTGGACACCCGCGAGATCTCGCGCTTCGGCTCCACCTCGTGCAAGGCGCTGTGGGAATGCCGCGCGTGTCTCGAGCCCTTCGACCACTTCCGGGTGCACTGATGACGACGACGCGCCGGCGCGGCCGCTTCCACACACTGCGGGTGGGCGCCGTGCGCCCCCTCACCGACAACGCCGTCGAGGTGACCTTCGCGGTCCCCGAGCAGCTGCGCGGCGATTTCGACTACTTCGCCGGCCAGCACGTCGCCCTGCGCACGCGCATCGACGGCCACGAGGTGCGACGCTCGTACTCGCTGTGCCGGGCGGTCGACGCGGGCGGCGGAGGCGACGGTCCCCGCACGATCAGCGTCGCGATCAAGCGCGACCAGGGCGGCCGGTTTTCGAGCTGGGCGCAGACCGAGCTCAAGCCCGGCGACAAGATCGACGTCATGAGCCCGCAGGGCACGTTCACGTCGGGTCTGGCCGATCTCGACGGCGCGCACGTCGCCGGCATCGCCGCCGGATCGGGCATCACGCCGCTCATGGCCCTCGCCGCGACCGTGCTGGGCCGGTCGGACACGTCGCGGTTCACGCTCGTCTTCACCAACCGCTCGACGACCGACGTCATGTTCCTCGAAGAGCTCGCCGACCTCAAGGACCGCTACCCGACGCGGCTCGCGCTGCACCACGTGCTCTCGCGAGAGCAGCGGTCGGCGCCGCTGCTGTCGGGCCGCATCGACGAAGATCGGCTGCGGCGCATCCTGGATTCGCTCGTCCTCCCCGAGACGGTCGACGAATGGTTCCTGTGCGGGCCGTTCGATCTCGTGCAGCTGTGCCGAGACACGCTCGAGGACGTCGGCGTCGACCCCGCCCACGTGAGATTCGAGCTGTTCACGACGGGAGAGCCCGGTGCCGAGCTGCCCGATGCCGGCCGGCCGGTCCTCGTGCGTGACGACGAGCCGGTGCGGCGCATCGAGTTCTCGCTCGACGGGCAGTCGCAGAGCGTTGACAGCCCGGTCAGCGCCAACGAGTCGATCCTCAACGCGGCGCTGCGCGTGCGCGGAGACGTGCCGTTCGCGTGCTCAGGCGGAGTGTGCGGCACCTGCCGCGCGCTTCTCGTCGACGGTTCCGTCACGATGACCGAGAACTACGCGCTCGAACCCGACGAGCTGGAACGCGGCTACGTGCTCACCTGCCAATCGCACCCGACGAGCGATCGGGTCGTCGTCGACTACGACGTGTGAACGGATGCCGCGGCTCGCAGCATCCGCGAGAGGAGAACCATGATCGAGCTCACCATCGACGGCACGGTCGCGCACGTCGTGCTCGACAACCCCGACAAGCTCAACGCGCTGGATGAAGCGGCGATCCGAGACCTCGACCGCGCGTATGCCGAGGCGGCCGCCGCGGGCGTGCGTGCCCTCGTGCTGCGCGGCGAGGGCCGCGCCTTCTGCGCGGGGCGCGACATCTCGGGCGTCGACCCCCGCGACGACGACGTCATGGGCTACCTCGGCGGGCTCGTGACGCCGCTGCTGCGCCGCATGGCGGAGTTTCCGGCGCCGACGTTCGCCGCGGCCCACGGCGCGTGCCTCGGTGTCGGCCTCGGTCTGCTCATCGCGACCGACGTCGTCTACGTGGCTGACTCGGCCAAGATCGGCTCGCCGTTCGCGGGGCTCGGCGCGACGCTCGACTCGGGCGGGCACGCCCTCTTCTATGAGCGGCTCGGGGCCCACAAGACGCTCGACCTCATCTACACGGGGCGCCTGATGTCCGGGACGGAGGCGGTCGAGTCGGGCCTGTTCTCACGAGTCCTGCCGGCCGAGGACGTACGGGCGGCGACCATCGAGGCCGCCGAGCATGCGGCATCCGGAGCGACCGCGGCCTTCGTCGCCAGCAAGAAGCTCGTCGCGCGCCTGCGCGATGAGCGGCTCGCCCTGTGGGAGTCGGTCGACGTCGAGAACGCCGCACAAGCGGCGCTGTGCGACACCGACGACTATCGCGAGGGGTTCGCGGCCTTCCAGGAGAAGCGCAAGCCCCGGTTCGAAGGACGCTGAGGCCCGCCGCCGAGGTCCGCCGCCGAGGTGATCGCGCATACGCGCGGTGTTCGGTGTGCGTCGCGCTACCGAAACCTGCGCGCGCCCCCTTTCGATCGGTAGCTCGTGCACGTATCGGTAGCGCGAGCGCGTATCGGTAGCTCGTGCGCGTGTCGGTAGCGCGAGCGCGTATCGGTAGCGCGAGCGCAGGGGTGATGGCGGCGGGCGCCCCCACCGCGCCGCGGATATCCGCGAGACTGCATCGGGACGGCGAGACTGCGGGGTCTACCCGCTGTCTCGACCTGCCGACGCAGTCTCGCGGTCGATGGGCGCGGGCGGAATGGGGGTGCGGGGGCGGGCGTTGGGAGCCGGTATGGAAGCCCGTGAAGTCGACGTCGTCGTGATCGGCGCCGGCCAGGCGGGACTCTCGGCCGCCTATCACCTGCGACGCCGCGGGTTCTCGGTGCAGGGCGATGCTCCGAGCTTCGTCGTGCTCGACGCGAACGAACGTCCCGGCGGAGCCTGGCAGCACCGCTGGGAATCCTTGCGGATGGGCACGGTCAACGGCATCCACGAACTGCCCGGATTCCCGGTTCCCGCGCTCGGGGATCACGAGTCCAGTCGCTCCGCGCTGCCGCCGTACTTCTCCGAGTACGAAGAACGGTTCGCCCTCGAGGTGCTCCGTCCCGTGCGGGTCACCGCAGTGCGCGACGCGGGCGAGAGGCTGCTCGTCGACTCGGATCGCGGCGCGTGGGCCGCGCGTTACGTCATCAACGCGACGGGAACATGGACCCGCCCGTTCTGGCCGCACTATCGCGGGCGGGAGAGGTTCCGCGGACGCCAGCTGCACGTGTCCGACTACACGGACGCGACGGACTTCGCCGGTCAGCGCGTCGGAATCGTGGGTGCGGGGATCTCGGCCGTGCAGCTGCTCGAGGAGATCTCGCACGTCGCGGAGACGGTCTGGTTCACGCGCCGCGAGCCGCAGTGGGCCGAGGAGGCGTTCGACATCCCGGCGAGGATCGCCGCGATCGCCGGCGTGGAGGATCGGGTGCGCCGGGGCCTGCCGCCCGGGAGCGTCATCTCGGTCACCGGCATGCATTGGACGCCGTGGGCGCGCGCCGCACAGGCGCGCGGAGTTCTGGTGCGGCATCCGATGTTCGTCTCGATCGAGGAGGACGGCGTCCGCATGCCGGACGGCTCGTTCATTGCGCTCGACACGATCCTGTGGGCGACCGGCTTCCGCGCGGCGATCGACCACCTCGCGCCGCTGCGGCTGCGCACGCCGGAGGGCGGCATCCGCGTCGCGGACTCACGTGCGCTGGATGAGCCGCGCCTCTTCCTCATCGGCTACGGACCGTCGCAGTCCACGATCGGCGCGAACCGTGCCGGTCACGCCGCCGTGCGGGCGATCCTGCGCGACGAAAAAGCCCGCGAGACTGCAACGGCAGGTCGAGCCAGCGGGTGAACCCCGCCGTCTCGACCTGCCGTTGCAGTCTCGCGGTATAGGTGCCGGGTGCCGGTCAGCGGGTGAGGATGAGGGCGTCGCCCTGACCGCCGCCACCGCACAGGGCGACCGCCGCCGTACCGCTGCCGCGGCGGACGAGTTCGTGCACGGCGTGCACGACGAGGCGGTTGCCGGAGGCGCCGATCGGGTGGCCGATCGCGATGCCGCCGCCGTGCGGGTTGACGACGTCATCCGACAGACCGAGCTCGGTCTGCGACCGGGCCACGACGGCGCCGAAGGCCTCGTTGATCTCGACGAGGTCGAGGTCGGACGCGCTCATGCCCTGCTTGGCCAGCGCCTTCTCGATCGCGCGCGCCGGCTGCGCGTGCAGCGAGTTGTCCGGCCCCGCGACCTGGCCGGAGGCGCCGACGACCGCGAGCACATCCCAGCCGTTCGCGTCGGCGTGCGCACGGGTCGTGAGCACGACGGCGGAGGCGCCGTCGGAGATCTGCGACGCGTTGCCGGCCGTGATCGACCCGTCCCTCGCGAACGCGGGGCGAAGCCCGGCGAGGGACTCGACCGTCGTGTCGGGCCGGATGCCTTCGTCGCGCGTCACGACGACGGGCTCGCCGCGCCGCTGGGGGATCTCGACCGGCACGATCTCGGCCTCGAAGACGCCCTCGTCGTATGCGGCGGCCGCGCGCTGGTGCGAGCGTGCCGCGACGGCATCCTGTGCTTCGCGCGTGATCTCGAACCGCTCGTTGTGGCGCTCGGTCGACGTGCCCATGCTCTCGTTGTCGTACGCGTCGGTGAGGCCGTCGTGCGCCATGTGGTCGAGCACCTCGACCGAGCCGTAGGTCCAGCCGTCGCGCGACCCCATGAGCAGGTGCGGCGAGCGGGTCATCGACTCCATGCCCGCGGCGACGACGACCGTCGCGTCGCCGACGCGCAGCATCCGCGCCGCGTCGATGATGGCCGTGAGCCCCGAGAGGCAGACCTTGTTGACGCTGCCGGCGTGCACGTCCCAGCCGATACCGGCGCCGACGGCGGCCTGGCGCGCGGCATTCTGCCCCGACCCGGCGGCCAGCACCTGCCCGACGATCACGGCGTCGACGGCCCCGGCCGGGATGCCGCTCTTGTCGAGCGCGCCCTTGATCGCGAGCGAGCCCAGCTGCGGTGCGGTCAGCGAGGCGAGCTGGCCCTTGAGGCGCCCCTGCGGCGTGCGCGCGGCGGCGACGATGACGATGTCGTCGGTGTTCATGCGGGTGTCCTTTCGATCGCGATGGTGAGCTCCGGCTCGGTCGCGGCGACGACCTCGTCGACCGTGACGCCCGGGGCGGTCTCGATGAGCACGAGACCATCATCGGTCACGTCGATGACGGCGAGGTCCGTGATGATGCGGTCGACTACGCCGCGGCCCGTGAGGGGCAGCGAGCAGTCGTCGACGATCTTGGCGGAGCCGTCCCGCGCGACGTGCTCCATGAGCACGATGACCTTGCCCGCGCCGTGCACGAGATCCATCGCGCCGCCCGGGCCCTTGACCATCTTGCCGGGGATCATCCAGTTCGCGAGGTCGCCCTTCGCCGAGACCTGCATGGCGCCGAGGATCGCGGCGTCGATCTTGCCGCCGCGGATCATGCCGAAGCTCATCGCCGAGTCGAAGAACGCCGTGCCCGGCAGCGTCGTCACGGTCTCCTTGCCGGCGTTGATGAGGTCGGGATCGACGTTGTCCTCCGTCGGATACGGCCCGACCCCGAGGATCCCGTTCTCGGACTGCAGCACGACCGTGACGCCGTCGGGGACGTAGTTCGGCACGAGCGTCGGCAGTCCAATCCCGAGGTTGACGTATGCGCCGTCAGCGAGCTCGAGCGCCGCGCGGGCGGCCATCTCTTGACGAGTCAGTGCCATGTCAGTTCCCTTCTCGAACGGTGCGGCGCTCGATGCGCTTCTCGATGTCGGTGCCCACCTCGATGATGCGGTGCACATAGATGCCGGGCAGGTGGATGCTGTCGGGGTCGAGTTCGCCGGGCTCGACGAGCTCCTCGACCTGTGCGATGCAGACGCGGCCGGCCATCGCGGCCAGCGGGTTGAAGTTGCGTGCCGCCTTGTTGAAGACGAGGTTTCCGTGCCGGTCGCCCTTGAGTGCGTGCACGAGCGCGTAGTCGGTCACGATCGCCTCTTCGAGCACGTACTCGCGCGGCTCACCCGAGGTCTCGAACGTGCGGACGTCCTTCGCGGGGGATGCCACGGCGATGCCGCCGTCGCCGTCGTAGCGGCGGGGGAGTCCGCCCTCGGCGACCTGTGTGCCGACGCCGGTCTGCGTGTAGAAGGCGGCGATGCCCGAGCCGCCCGCGCGGAGCTTCTCGGCGAGCGTGCCCTGGGGAGTGAGCTCGAGTTCGAGCTCGCCCGAGAGGAACTGCCGCTCGAACTCCTTGTTCTCGCCGACGTACGACGAGGTCATCTTGCGGATGCGCTTGGCGTTGAGCAGCACCCCGAGCCCCCAGTCATCGACGCCGCAGTTGTTGCTCACGATGCTGAGATCGCCCGTGCCCTGCGCGAGCAGGGCCTCGATGAGGGCGATCGGGTTGCCCGAGAGGCCGAATCCGCCGACGGCGAGTGAGGCGCCGTCCGGGATGTCTGCGACCGCGGCTGCGGCCGATTCCCACGTCTTGTCGATCACATGTGCTCCTTCGCGCGAGTGCTTGTGCACAACTCCAGAAGTCCTTTTGGTGCCGGCGCGGAGACCAGCGGATTTCCGCGGGTCGCCCACGGACGCGTGGTGATTCCTGAGGAGTTGTGCACACATCCTCCGCCAGCCGGACGCGCGAAGGCCAGGCCACGGTTGCCATGTGGACCGGGATCGGCGTACCGTCCATATCGTGGACACTCCCGCGACCATTCCCGGCGCGCAGTCGGTCGCCCGCGCGGCGCGCCTGCTCCGCCTCGTGACGCAGGGCGGCGGTGAGGGGGTGGCGGTGTCCGACCTCGCCCGCCGCGCTGAGCTCACCCGGCCGACGGCGCACCGACTGCTGCAGGCGCTCCGGAACGAGGGGCTCGTCGACCAGGACGAGCAGACGGGGCGCTGGACTCCGGGCCCCGAGCTCTATCTCATGGGCCAGGTCGCAGCATCCCGCTACGACATCACGGGGATCGCGCGCGACATCGTCCGCTCGCTCGCCGTGCGCACCGAGGAGAGCGCCTTCCTCTCCGTGCGCCGCGGCGATGAGACGGTGTGCCTGCTGCGCGAAGAGGGCAGCTTCCCCATCCGGTCGTTCGTGCTGTCCGAGGGCGTGCGGTTTCCGCTCGGCGTCGCGTCGGCGGGGCTCGCGATTCTGTCGTTCCTGCCGCCTCACGATGTGGACGAGTATCTGGAGCGGCATCCTGAACTCGATGGTCAGTGGGGCGTAGCGCACGGCGAGCCGCGCCTGCGGGCGCGACTTCGCGAGACGCAGGAGCGCGGCTACGCCGTGAACCCCGGCCTCATCGTCGAAGGCAGCTACGGCATCGGCGCGGCGGTGTTCACGCGCGAGGGGCATCCGCAGTGGGCGCTGAGCCTGACGGGCGTGCACTTCCGTTTCGGCCCCGACCGCCTCGCGACGCTCGGCCGCACGCTCCTCGCCCACGCTCATCAGCTGACCTCGCGCATCGTCGCCTCGGGCCGCTGACGCCCGTCGACCCCGTCCGTTGACTTGCGTCCTTTGTCGACGACGCGCGGGGCGGTTCACGCAAAAGCCGCAAGTCGATACAAGCGGCGGGACGGGGCGGGCAGGGCAGGGCGGGCGCACGGCGGCACAGCGGCGCGGCGGCACAGCGGCGCGGCGGGCGCGGCGGGACGGCGGCACGGGGCGCTGCGGGACGGCGGCACAGCGGCGCTGCGGGACAGCGGCGCGGCGGACGGGGCGCTGCGGGACGGCGGCACAGCGGACGGGGCGCGGCGGGCGCGGCGAGGCGGGGCGGGCGCGGCGGGGCGCGCAGGGCGGGACGGCGGACCGGCC
>NZ_JBSHLF010000007.1:0-117453 GCF_053644215.1 Microbacterium sp. NPDC055442
ACCCCAACCAGCCGCCCATGGTCCCCAATGTCTGACCCCCCTCGTAGTCTGTAACTGTCAGAGATACAAACCCCAGGAAGGGACACACCATGACCGAAACAGAAGCAATCCAAAAGGTCGCTGACTACTACGCGGTCACCTACGGTCCCGACTTCGCCGCGGGCATCACCTACGGCTACGACGCCGACCACGACTGCTGAGAGGACAGGCACCATGACCAATCACCTGCCAACCCTGAACCGCGAGAGCAACCCGCTCCTGACCGTTATGCGAGCCGCGGGCCGCGCGGGCGTCGCCGTGCTGCTGTGGGGCAAGCCCGGTGTCGGCAAGTCGTCCCTGCTGGCGGGGCTGGCGGAGGCAGAAGGGCTGCCGATGGAGACGGTGATCGCCTCGCTTCGTGAGCCAGCCGATTTCGCGGGCCTCCCCGTCGTGCAGGACACTGGCGTCGAACTGGCCGCGCCCGCCTGGGCGACACGGCTTGCCATGGCCGACGAGGGCTACCTGTTCCTCGACGAGCTGACCACCGCACCGCCCGCAGTACAGGCCGCGGCACTCCGGGTCGTGCTGGATCGTGTTGTGGGCGATCTCACCCTCTCCCGAGGAGTCCGCATCGTCGCGGCGGCGAACCCGCCCGAGCAGGCCGCGGACGGCTGGGACTTGGCCGCGCCCATGGCCAACCGGTTCCTGCACATCGATCACGAGCCGTCCACGAATGACTGGATCGACGGCATGGTGGCCGGCTTCCAACTCCCCGCGTCCGGGCGTGTGCTCGACTACTCTCCGGTCCTGCGAGCCGCGAGCCGCGCTGAGGTCGCGTCCTTCATCCGCACCCGCCCCGACATGCTCCACATGCTTCCGAGCGAGGATGCCGCGAGCGGTCGTGCGTGGCCCTCACACCGCACCTGGACGATGACTGCCGACGTGCTGGCGTTCCTTGATCCCGGCGACACGCCCGCGACACTCCTGGCCACGACGGGCCTGGTCGGAGAGGGCGCGGCCACGGAGTACATCGCCTGGCGTGCGCTGAACGATCTGCCCGATCCTGCCGACGTGCTGGCCGACCCGGCATCCGTGCCCTGGGAGAGTCTCGAACCGTCCCGCGCGTGGGCGACACTCACCGCTGTCACCGCCTATGCCACCGCAGACGGCACGAAGAAAGGCTGGCTGTCGGCCTGGTCCCCGCTCGCGGTCGCCGCGGCAGCCGGGTTGCAGGACGTGGCCGCGGCGAACGCCAGGGCGCTGCTCAAGTCCCGCCCAACCGGCACCCGTCCCCCGGCGAGCGCGAAAGCGTTCCTCGCGATCCTGAGCGACGCCGGTCTGATCCCGCAGGAGGTCGCAGCATGAACCCGACGATCCGCCCCCTGACCGCCGACGAGCGGCGGATGCTCGCCGCCGCCCGCCTGGCCGCCGTCGAATCCGCGCCCTACCTCGCGCACGCGCTGTTCTCCGTTCGACCGCTGGCCGCGGTCGGCCTCGCGACCTTCGCCGTGGACAGGTTCTGGCGGCTGTACGCCGATCCGGCCACGCTCGCCGAATGGGGTCCGCAGATGAGCGGTGCCGTGCTCGTACACGAGGTCTGCCACCTGATCCGCGACCACGCGGGCCGCGCCGATTCCCTCCCCGGTCCCGTCGATCACGATCGCTGGAATCTCGCCGCGGACGCCGCAATCAACGACGACCTGATGCGCGCGGGCCTGCCCCTCCCGGAATGGGTCGTCACCCCCGCCAGCCTCGGTCTGCCGGATGCGGGCATCGAGGAGTCCTACTACGCCGCTATCGCGCCTCAGCCGCCTCAGACCGACGTCGGCTGCGGATCGGGCGCAGGTGACCCACGACAGCCCTGGGAGCCGTCCCCAGGCGACGCGCAGATGCCCGGCCTGGACGAGGGACAGGTGACGATCACCCGCCGAAAGGTCGCCCACGACATTCGCGACACCGTAGCCTCCGGGCGCGGCACCGTCCCCGCTGGCATGGCGCGATGGGCGAGCAAGGAACTGGCACCGGCCACCGTTCCCTGGCGCAAGGTGCTCGCCGGAATGGTGCGCCGCGCCGCCGCCCTCACCGCGGGCCGGATCACCTACACCTACACCCGACCTGGACGACGACGCCTCCCCCGGATCGTCACTCCCGCCATGCGCGCACCGCGGGTGACGGCGGCAGTGGTCATCGATACGTCGGGAAGCATGACGCGCGCTGACCTCGACACGGCGCTCAGCGAGGTCGGCGGCGTCATCAAAGCGGTGGGCGGCACGGTCCAAGTGATCGCCTGCGACGCTCACGCTGACCGCGCCCGCAACGTGCGACATGCACGCGACGTTCAACTGATCGGCGGCGGCGGAACAGACATGACGGTCGGGATCACTGCCGCGGAGTCACTGACCCCCAGCCCGGACGTGATCATCGTCATCACCGACGGCGATACCCCCTGGCCTCCCCGCCCCACCCGCGCCCGCCTCATCGCTGTGATCACTCGCGAGCACGGGATGCGAAGGCTCCCCGCCTGGGCGCGCGGCATCCACGTCCCCGCCGCCCTCTGACCCATCCTCAGGTATCGGTTGCGTCTTCGGCCTCCTGCAGTACACGATCCGCAAGACCCCACCCCACAAGAAAAGCCTCCCGCCGATGACGACCGCAGAGGCGCGCACCAGTCCGATGAGGCTGGTGGGCGAGTAGTACCCATCGTTGTGGTGACCTCGATGCCGCGGCGATCTCACGACTCCGTCGCCCTGGTGATGGCTCATCTCGTTTCCCTCCGTACAGGTGCTCCACCTACAAGGGGTGGATCTGTCTGATCGAGTCGACAGACTCGGCCCGGTGTTGTCTACTTTTCCCGGTGTCGGTGGCTCCTTGTAGGTTGGAAGTAGGCAAGAGGAGGGCACCATGACCGGATCGAGACGGACCCTGGATCACACACTCGCGCAACTGGCGGAACGCATCTGCGTCGCCGCGGGCACCGACCTCGGCGCGGTCCTGAACGACCTGACCGCCACCGCAGGCGACCCTCGAACCCCCGCCGCGATCCGCTCCGGTTGGCACGTGGCAGACACCACCCTCCCCGCCCCTGATGGGACGGTGACCGCGTGAGCCGCGCTCAGTTCGACCTCGGGGCTCGGCTTCGCGCAGCGCTCGCCGCCACCCCCGTCCCCATCGCCGCCTACGCGCCCGCGATCCCGCCCACAGGGGGCATCGCCGTCACCGTGGACACCGACGGTGAGCACGTCTACCTCGCCGCCGCTGACGACACCACCGGCCGCACGATCACCGGAACCGACCGGGCAGGCCTGGATGCGCTCTCCTCCCTCGGAGCAACCGTCACCGCTCCCCGTCGCCCGGTCGTGGTCGGAACCTCTCGCGACCTCGCCACCCTCACCGCGCTTGCCCGTGCGTACCCGGACGCCGACGCATCACCCGTGATCGGCTGGTGGGACGAGCGCCGCGACTACCCCGGCACCGACGCCGTACACATCGTCACCGACACCGCACGGCTGCGCTGGACTCTCGGCGTCCACCCCGACCGCGAGCGCGAGATCGACACCTGGGGACAGTGGCTCGGCGTCACGACCACCGGCCCGCAACGGCTCCTCGACCTCGCACGCCGCACAAGCTCCGGCCCGCTCCTACCAGGCATCCTCCACGCCAGCATCCTCGACACCGCCTCCTGGCAGCGCTACACCCACCGCCTGAGCGCCGGTCGCCCCTGGTGGGTCAAGGACACCCGCATCGACGCCGCACTCGGCCTGATCGGACGCTCCCACGCCGCCGAATGGTACGAATCCATCCGGCTCGACGACCCCCTCGTCGCGCTCGCCGCGGCCCATGACGGCACCGTTGTTCCTGGCACGATCATCGACCGATCTGAGGCGTCGGTCGTGGTCGCCGCTGATCGACCTCTCAGCCGTCTGCGGGTGGACAGCAAGGTCACTGCCTGGCTTGGAGAGCCGGTGAACGCGGGGGCAGTCTCCTGCCTCACTGGGAGCGTGAGCGCGGCGAGCATCGACACCACCGCACGCCTGACCATCACGATCAGCGGGTTGCCTCGCCGGGGAGGCGATCTGAAAGCGGGCGACCGGCTGACGCTTCGACCTGGCCGCGTCGATCCGAACATGCAAGCCAACGCCCGGCGACTCGCCGCCGCGGGCTATCGGCGCGGCACCAACTGGATCGCCGGTCGCGGCAACCCGGTCCCTCGCCGTGGTGACGTTCCGCTAGACGTGATCGTCGCCGCCGCAGAGGGATGACACTGCTGTCTACTTCTGCCGGTGTCGGAGGCTACTAGTAGCGTGAAGGTATGAGGAAAGCACCGGCCGCGACCACCACGACAGCCCCCACGCCTGCCCCGGCACCGCAGCCGCCCCACGCAACCGAGCACCTCAGAAATCCCACGCTCGCGCAAGCCCTGTTCGCTGTGTGGAGCGGCGACGCCGCAGTGGTCATCGACTCTCCTCCCGGAGCCGGAAAGACCCACCTGATCACCCGGCTCGCACACCAACTCCACACCCGCGCCGGGATGACCGTCGCGATAGCCGCGCAGACTCGCGCGCAGAGCATCGACGTCGCCAACCGCACCGCCGTCACCGGAGCGCGAACTGTCCTCCAAGTGGATGCCGAGAAAGAACGACCCCGCACCCTGAATGCGAATGTCGCCGTCACCAATGCCCGTCACCTGCAACCCGGAGCGGGCGTCATCGTCGCCACGACGGCACGCTGGCTGTGGATGCCCCTCAACCGCAGCACCCACTTCGACGTGCTCCTGATCGATGAGGCCTACCAACTCACCTTCGCCGACCTCGGCGCGCTCGGCTCCCTCGCCGACCAGTTCGTCCTCGTGGGCGACCCTGGTCAGATCGCTCCTGTCGTCACCGGAGCCACCCGCCGCTGGGACGCATCCCCTACAGGCCCTCAGACTCCCGCACCGCAGGCACTCATCGCCGCGCACGGCCCCGACGTCGCCCGCCTCCGACTCCCCCAGACCTGGCGATTCGGCCCCGACACCGCCAGCCTGCTCGCACCGCTCTACCCGTCACTGCCGTTCACGTCCGCACGGCCCCCACGCAACCTCACAATCGACCGCCAGCCGATCCCCGAATACCGCGCCACTCCGCTCCCCGCCACGGGCGGCACCGCCGATCCACGCGTGATCCTCACCGCCACTCAGACCGTCCGCGACCTCATCGCGACGGCAACCGTCAACACCCCCGGGGAGTCCCGACCGCTGACTCCCGCCGACGTCGCCGTCATCGCTCCCCATGTCGAGCAGGCCGCGCTCGCCGCGGCAGGTTTGGCCGACCTGCCCGATGTGTTCGTGGGCACGATCAATCAGGCGCAAGGTCTACAGAGAGAGGCGGTCGTGGCGATCCATCCGCTTCTCGGGCATCACGTTGACGAGCCGTTCGCCCTCGACCTCGGCCGCCTGTGTGTCGCCCTCTCCCGGCACCGCGCGCACGTGACGGTGATCATCGACGAGCGATCTGGCGATCTGCTCAGCGACGCGCTCCGAGAGCGCCCGGACGCACGCATCCTGCGCGCGCACGCCGATCTGCTGGGCCAACTCACTGCGGCGTGATCATTGCTCGACGACGGCGGGAGCAAGGCGCTGTGTCGGGTGTGTCCAATCCCATCCGGGCAGCGAGGCGATCGCTGCAGTGGTGACTTCATCGAGCTGGCCGGCCTTGTAGCGTGATCGCCAGTAGGCCACACGCCGGCCGATCGGAATGACTTGGCGTCCGATCTGGAAGACGGTGCTGAATCGCACGTCGCCGGCGTCGCGATCTGGCTCGGCCGCGATCCATCCGCGCAGCGCGGTGAGGAACTCCTCGAGCCTCGCTTTGCGCTGCTCGAGCGCACCGGGGATCTTCCCGAGCTCGCGGCGTTGGGAGTTCGTCAGTGCTGCCTCGCGCTGAGCGCGGAGCCATCGGGAGAGGAGCGAGTCGACCGCCTCGAGCCCGTCCAGGCTGCCGTGCTCCGACACGTAATCATGGAGTGCGGCGATGCGCCGTTCCCAGATCATCGCGGATCGGGACGCATATCCGCTCCAGGACCAGCCGGCACGCTCCTCGAGCTCGCGTGTCCGGACAGCGTCCAGCGTGCCCTGGCGGTACCGGATCCTCTGATTCTTCACGCGCTGCCCGAGCGGGTACGGGACGCCCGCGATGATACGGCTCGTGGCCGCTTGTGGGACACGAGCTTCACCGTGCTGCCCAATCCACCAGTCGAGCTCGTCGAGGAACGTCGTCCACGCGGCCTCCTGCGTGCGCCCCATCTCGCGTTGGACATCGCCCATCGTCTCGCACCACCCTTATGCCGGAATAACTAGACACGTTACCGGGCGGTACCGACATCCCGGGTTGGACTAGAGCGACCGGGCGGCCTCTCGAGCTCGAGCGCCACGAGCGACGCGATACGCGCGCTTCACGACGACCTCGAGCTTGTGCTCCTCTTCCGCCGACCATGGCTTTCCCGTGTGCGGATCACGGTGAATCCCGACACCGTTGCCGACGGTGACTGTCCCGACCAACGGAAAGACGCCGTAAAAGTGTTCCGTCGCATCGCTCACCTCGACGGCGGCACCTTCCGACAGCGTGACGACGGTGCGCTTCGTGACGCCGTCGGATACGACCGTGCGCAGCCGGCTCACATCATCGGCGAGCTGCTCCTGATACTTCGTCATTTTTGCTCCCTTTGTATCTCTGACAGTGTCAGCCTATCGAGGAGCTCCGACATCGCGGGCTGCGCCGCCACCACCGCGACCACGACCACGACCACGACCACTTGTAGCAACCTGTCGACTTTTCCGGCCCGCTTCCACCCCTTATAGGTGAGCACTGGCATGCCCTCGGCTTTCCGCTCGCCGCATGTCTGTGGCCCGTGATACTTTGTAACTGTCAGAGATACAAAGAAGATGGAGTGAGTGATGAGCAGAGCATTCTTCGGATGCATCCGAACAGCCCTCAGCACCGAGGCGAACACCGAGTTTCAGACGAACCAGGCGCTTGCTCGGCGACAGGAGGAGCTGGACGACTACGGGCGCTCGGGATACGTGCTCACCAGCACGATCTCGGTGCCCGCCGCGGACCGCGTCACCATAGTCGACACCATGCAGCGGATCGTCGAGGACTGATCATGCGGCGCTGCATCATGTGCGACGAGCCGAACCCGATGTACATCCCGGACGACGTCGTCGACGACTACGGCACCTACAGCTGCGGCAACTGCGGATTCGAGATGGAGTGCGCGCGAGAGCTGCCCGCACCGCCGGTCACGGCGATCCCTCTCATCCCCACTGCGATCCTCCTCTCCCTCCCGCACGTGGACGAGCCCGCACTCGAGCACACGCCGCCGGCGCTTCTCCTGACAGGGAGCCACCATGGATGACACCAACCCCGCCACAAGCACCGAGCAGCTCGTCTACATCGGCCGAGCGCGAGCAGCCTCAGGAAAGCTCGCACACTGGTACCGCCCCATCGTGGGCAACATCCTCGATTCCGGGCGGCAGGTCGGGACACTCAAGCGCTACGCGTCCAGCCCTATTGGCGCGATCGTCACCGTCCACCGACCCGCAGGCCAACCGGACCACATCTACACTGCGGGCCAGTACGCCCCCGAGATCTCCGGCGCATGGCACGACGAAGCGGCTATCAACGAGTGGCGCACAACCGACCGTGCCGAGTACCAACGCGACGCCAACGAGTCACGCGCGCGCAAAGAGCTCGCCGGCGTCCCGGACGAGTTCATCGCCGCCCTCGACACCCTCGCCGCACACTTCTCCCGCCTCAACCACAGCCAGCGCGCAGCACTGCTCTTCCTCGTGCAGACGAAGCTTCTGCGCGGATAGCGAGCAGCACAATGCACACGATCGACATCATCGGCGACCAGTTCCCCCACGGCACACCTCGAGGATTCACCGAAGGATGCCGCGGAGCCGCCTGCCCCGCGCTGATCAGCTGTCGCGACATCCACACCAGATACGCGGGCGACTGGAGCTTCAAACGCCTCATCGACGTCGGCACCCCGCTCGAGGAGATCATCGCCCGCGAGACAGCAGAACGAGACAGCGTCCGAGAACGCGACCGAGCCGCGACCCACGCGGACCGTCACGCTGAGGCGCGAACCACACGAGCGCGCGCCGCCAACCGGAAGCCATCGTCCACCCGCGGCCGCGGCGCTTCGCCCGCGGTGGCACTTCCGACACGCGCCACCCCAGCGGTGTCACCCCCAGTAGCTCCCGAATCCGCGGCACCAAGGGTGCACCCCGGATATGCCTGGCTTTCCAACGCTGAGACCCTCGCTGCCGAACTCCCCGTTGAGCAGGCGGCCGACTGGCGGCGAGCGCTCGAGGAGTATCGCTCCGCGCTTGACGCGCACGTCGCAGACCTGGCCGGATGGGCGGCCGATCGCCGGCGGGGCCGTGCAACTCTGCGCAGCGCCAAGCTGATGCTCGAGCAAACCCGGATCGCCCTGAGCACAGGGATCTCCCTGGACGGAGCGATCTCCGCTGCAGCGGATGCCGCACGAACGGAGTATGACTGTGCCCTGGCGGCGTGGGAGGAGCATGCGGCGTCCGCGAGGCCAGAACCGCCTGCCCGTCCGCGCCGGCCGCAACACCGCCTCGTGAAGCGGACGCCGGCGGCGCCGCGCGAGCTGAAGCCCCATGGGACGAACGCTTGCCGGGCTCGAGGGTGTGATCGCCCGGAATGCATCGAGGCAGGCCGTCAGTACCACCGCGCATGGGTGGCCGGGCGGCAGGGTCAGAACATCGAGACGAAACATCACGGCACGGCCTATGGCTACCAGCTCGGTTGCAAAGACCGTTCGAACTGCCCTGCCGAGATTTCCTGCGCGGATGCGTCGCTGAACGAGGAACGACGACGAGCACGGCAAGCGGGCATTCCCGCACAAGCTCCCCGTGTCCCCGCTGAGCCCGTGCGCGAACGCGTTCGAGAACTCATGGCATCGGGCATGACCATCCTCTCGATCGCCGCCGACGCGCAGGTCTCCAAGACAGGGATCAAGATCTTGCTCTATGGGCGGTCGGGTGCCCGCAAGGGCGAGGTGCCCGCGGCGATCGAACAGGGCAAGGCTGATCGGATCATGCAGCTCAAGCCCCACCGCGGAGCATCCTCACAGACTGCGTGAGTCAATCACGCACCGGTTACCGCTTCCTGTTGGCGAAGGGCCAGCGCCCATACCGCTCCGCGAACACTGCGCGGTAGTGGATCTCGACAGCCTCTGCCGACTCGTCAGGAGTTGTGGCCCAACAGACCAGCAGCTCGTCCTGATCAGCCAGCTGCCAGATGGACCGTCCACCCTGATGACTGGCACCCTTTCGCGCGAACTGGCCCAGTCGCTTGCGCAGCCCGCCGGCCTTTGCCTCGGCCTTCCCGATGTAGACCACCGGCGTGCCCTCAATC
Organism: Microbacterium sp. NPDC055442; assembly: GCF_053644215.1. NCBI lineage: Bacteria > Bacillati > Actinomycetota > Actinomycetes > Micrococcales > Microbacteriaceae > Microbacterium > Microbacterium sp. NPDC055442. The sequence goes on from NZ_JBSHLF010000007.1 coordinate 9,408, forward strand.
CATCGAGCGGACAAGTCCTCGAGGGGGTAAGCCGCTCCGGCGCGTGCTCTGGTCACCTCGAGTAGGTGAGGCGGTGTGCTCGCTGTTCGCAGCACGAGGTAGATGCCGGGGGAACGGGGGACATTGGCTGTGTTGAGCTCGGCGAAGGCGACGAAGCCAGCGAAGCCCACCTCCTCGAGTCCAGCTCGATCCCACGAAGCCGGCAATTGAAGCGAGCTCATTCGCCGTCCACTTCCGCAACGGCGAGCGCAATCCCCCGAGGATGCACGGACGCTCGCATCAGCTCAACCACGAACCGGCACCGAGAGCAGCTTGCCGCTCGAACCAGCAGCCGTAACGATGACCACGCCACCCTCGGGCGGCTCCACCGTCGCGATCCCGTCGGCGTCGACTGTCAGGACGTATCCGCTGACGACAGCGCGACGGTGATCCTGGATCTCCTCGATCGGCGCGTCACCGTGACGAACCACGTCGGTGTCGACGTACTGGATCGGACGCGCCTGGCCACGGACCCACGGCTTGACGGGGCTCTTCTGCCCCACCAACGAGGCGAACTCCACCGACTCCTCGGCGTCGAAGTAGACGCGGCCGTCCTCTTGGCGCTCATGCGACTTCACGTCATAGACGGAGACCACCTGGTCGTTGTAAACCCCGACGACCACATCGCCGTAGCGTTCCACAGCCTCATCGGTCACCCCGGCCCACCAGCCCAGAGTGGCGTCCTCCATATCCCTGAGGCCGGCGAGCACCTCTCGGTAGGACTTGCGCAGATTCACGACGATCATTGTTCTTCCTTCATCCGGTGAAGATGGGTCTTCTTTGTCACTCGTTTCGAAGATAGCACTTCTTCAACCCAAGATGTTTCTGTAGGTTCCCGCCCGAAATGGCGAAGGTTTCCGCTATTCCACGGTATTTGACAGCGACTTACGGACAAGGAATCCACGCGAAGTGGCGGATTCCTACATTCCGCCAACTAGCAGTGGAGCTGTAGGCGGTTCGGATCGGAAGAACTGCCCGCGCGGATCCGAGCTACCGGCCCTTCGGGCCGAGGGAGCCGGCCGTGTACTCCTCGAGCGGGACCTCGCCATTCCGCCAGGCGCGCAGCACCGGTTCGAAGATGCGCCAGCTCTCCTCCGCCATGTCGGCCCGCACCGACAGCAGCGGGTCACCCTCGACGATGCCCTGCAGCACCTGACCATAGGGGAGCAGGTCGCCCAGCTCTTTCTTCGCAACCAGGGTGCTGCGTTCCAATGTGAACGCGTCGCCACTTCCGTTCATCGTCAGATCGAGTTCGACTGAGCCCGACTTGAGATCAAGCGTGATGCAGTCGGGCGCCGGAGCGCCGCCGAACCCGGGGATTGCCGGCACCGGCCGCATGTGCACGCGCACCCGAGTCACGTACTTGCCGAGAGCCTTGCCCGACCGCAGCACGAACGGCACGCCATGCCACCGCGCGGTGTCCACCTCGAGGGTGACCTGCGCGAACGTCTCGGTCTCTAGCGCCGGATCCACCCCCGGTTCATCCGTGTACGAAGGCATCGATCGCTCGCCCACCTTGCCGGCCGTGTAGCGGGCCCGGCGGCTGGAAGTAGCCGGATCGTCGTCCCACACGTGGGTGGCGCGCAGAACCTGGGAGGCATTCGATCGGAGCTCGACCTCGTTCAGCCGCGGCGGCCGCTCCATCGCGACGAGCGCGAGGACCTCGAGCAGATGGCTCTGCAGCATGTCGACGAGGGCACCCGCGTGGTCGTAGTAGCCGCCGCGCCCCTCGAGTCCGAGCAGTTCGTCGTACACGATCTCGACGCGTTCGATGCGGCGGCTGTTCCACACCGGCTCGAGAAACTGATTCGCGAAGCGCAGGCCGAGGATATTCAGCACCATCGACATCCCCAGGAAGTGATCGATGCGGAACACCTGCTCTTCGGGCACAAGCTGCGCGATCTGTCGGTTCAGCGCGCGCGCAGACTTCAAATCGGTGCCGAACGGCTTCTCGAGCGCGAGGCGAGTGCCATCGGGGAGGTCAAGCGAACGCAGCGAGGCACACACCTTGGTGGTGACGGCGGGCGGCAGGGCGAAGTAGATGATCGGCGTGTGGTCGCACGCCGCGATCAGACTGCGAAGCTGCTCGGCATCCGTCACGTCTCCCGTGATATACCGGGCGGATTCGAGGTAGCGGTCGGCGTTCTTGGGATCGGTGACCAGCGCGAAGCTGTCGCGGATCAGCTGCCGCCATTCCGCGTCCGTGCGCTCTTCCCGAGCCGCGCCGATCACCTGCACGTCGTAGTCGTGCGACGACAGCAGGCTCGCCAGCCCCGGGAGCAGCAGGCGCTTAGTCAGGTCGCCCCCGGCTCCGAGAATCAACAGGCTCACGCTCTTGGGTGCTCGACGCTTGGTCACAGCCCCAATGCTAGGTCGTGGTCGTCCGGCGCGAGGGCCCCTCGTGCGCGAGCCCCTCCGGTGCTGCCGGTTGGATCCCGGTACACGCTCGAGGTCACGCGCTGGCGGAGTCCGCCTTCCGGCTGCCGGCCTCCAGCACGTCACCGGCGGGAAGCTCGGCGTGCCCGCCGAACTGCAGGCGCATCGCCGAGAGCAGCTGGTTCGCGTAGTGATCCTCACCGCGGGAGGCGAAGCGCTCGAACAGTGCCGCCGCGAGCACCGGGACAGGCACTCCGGTGTCGACAGCGGCCTTGATCGTCCATCGCCCCTCGCCCGAGTCCGACACGCGACCCGCGAGACCGTCCAGCGTCGGATTCTCCTCCAGCGCCGCAGCCGTCAGGTCGAGCAGCCATGAGGAGATGACCGATCCGCGACGCCACAGCTCGGTGACCTTCGGAGTGTCGACCGTGAACTGGTAGAACTCCGGCTCCTCCAGTGGTGCGACCTCGGCGGAATGCTCGGACTCTCGGATGCCGGCATCCGCGTTGTCGAGGATGTTCAGCCCCTCCGCCAGCGCCGCCATGATTCCGTACTCGATGCCGTTGTGCACCATCTTCACGTAGTGCCCCGCGCCCGACGGCCCGCAGTGCAGGTAGCCCTGCTCCTCCGGCGCGTAGTCGCCTTCCCGACCGGGAGTTCGAGGGATCTCGCCCGGCCCGGGTGCGATCGTCTTGAGGATCGGCTCGATCACCGATACCGCCTCGTCGGGGCCGCCCACCATGAGGCAGTAGCCCCTCTCCAGTCCGAACACGCCGCCGCTCGTGCCGACGTCGACGTAGTGGATGCCACGCTCCTTCAGCTTCGCGGCCCGGCGGACGTCATCTCTGTAGTTGGAGTTGCCGCCGTCGATGATGATGTCGCCGGGCTCGAGTACATCGGCGACCTGGTCGACTACCTTTCCCGTGAGTCCTGCGGGGATCATCAGCCACACGACACGTGGCGCCGGCAGCTTCGCAACCATCTCCTCGATGTTGCGGCTGCCCTCCGCCCCCTCACTTTCGAGAGTTGTGACCGCCGCTTCGGCGACGTCGAAGACCACGGTGTCGTGACCGTCCCGCATCAGCCTCCGCGCGAGATTCGCACCCATCCGGCCGAGGCCGACCATTCCCAGCCGCATGCTTCCTCCGATTACTCGATCGACCCCACCCAGGCGGCGGATCACCGGAGTCTACGGCGAGGTCGTCCCGGGAAATAGCACCGGGGAAGACCGAGCTCGTCTACGACTCGGCAATCTCCGGTTCGTGGTCTGGGCCACTCGAATCGACCATCGCTGCGGTTGCATCGAATTGCGACATGATCAAGGCCGCTGTGCTTGTGAAGCCAGCGGCAAGGGCGATGAGGATCGACGGGACGAAAGCGGACGTGGGAGGCGCCCATCCTCCGATGATCCAGGGAAGAACGATCAACACGACGACGGCCGCCGTGCTCGTCCATTGATTGACCAGGAGTGCCGACGAATCGCCGGATCCGCCCTTCATCAACATTCGCCGCCCCGTGTCGACCGTGGAGACCGCCAATATCGCACTCAGGGCGATGAACGCCGCGGCACCCCAGATCGTGTCCAACGCCGCGAGAGCCAATGATGCGAAGAGTGCCAACGCGTAGACGACGAAGACCCAACGCACACCCGAACGCAGATAGCGATCGGCCGTATCCGACGCCATGAGTCGGCGGTGCATATCGGTGTCGATATAGAAGAACACTCCCACAATGAATGTTCCGAGCAAGGTCGCTGAGACCCCGGCGACGCCCAAGAGAAGTTCATCCACGTTGATGCGCATGGTCGGTCAAACCCCTCTTTCGTGTGGTGTGGACTCTGTCACGCACTCATGCTGTCATGACACTCGGGCGGCGGATCCTCAGGTGATGCGGGTTGCAACGCGATTGCAGAGCGTGATCCACTCGCCTTCCGGCCTGAACTCCCAGTGATGGGTTTGAGTGCGTCCGTCATCGTTGAACGTGATGGTGGCGCGCTCCTCGTCGCCGGTGAGGGTCCAGACGTCTCCGTCGACGGTGACGAGATACTCACGCGCGAATCCGTGATTCTCGATGCTCCATGAAAAGTAGGTCGAACGGTCGGCGTCCCATCCGAGGAAGCTCATCGTGTCGAAGGGTCCGTTGGCGCGCTCATTCTGAACGATGAAGAAATCGCCGGAGTGCCAAACGGCCGAGTGCACGCTCCGCCACGGTTCCCTGTGGAGTTGGCGCTTTTTGGCGGTGTTCTGTGATCGCTTAGTGTCGCTGGTTGCCAATGACGAGGGTGCTGGCGGCGGCCTCGATGACGTCGTCCGTGATGGTGTCCAGCTGGTTGATCTTGAGGACCCGGTTGATCTGAGGGAAGAGTCGTTCGAGGAGGCGGAATGAGTCACCCCGGCATGTTCGGAGAGCGTTTTGCTGGTGTCAGCCCGTTCGTTCGAGGGGTTCGGTGTGAGCGTAGTCGAGCTGCTCGGCCTCTACGGGGGTGAGGTCATCGATCGAGCTGTGGGTGCGTTCGGTGTTGAACCACTGCACCCAGCTCGCGGTGGCAACCTCGACCTGGTCGACGTCGCGCCAGGGGCCTTCGTGGTGGATGAGCTCGGACTTGTAGAGCCCGATCTGCGACTCCGCGAGGGCATTGTCATACGCATCGCCGACGCTGCCGACGGACGCGTCGATGCCCTCATCCACGAGCCGATCCGTGAAGGAAATCGACGTGTAAACGCTGCCCGCATCCGTGTGATGGGTGAGGCCGGCGAACCCAGCGATGCCCTCACGACGACGCGTCCAGAGCGCCATTTCGAGACAGTCCAGAACCAACGGTGTCGTCATCGAAGTGGCGGCGCGCCAGCCGAGGATGCGGCGGGAGTGCGCGTCGAACACGAACGCGACGTAGACCCACCCGGACCATGTCCAGACATACGTGAAGTCGGCGACCCAGAGCTGGTTCGTGCGGAATCTCGCGAAATGCCGGTCGACGAGATCAGCTGGTCTGGTCTCCCGCGGGTCCGCATCGACCGGACGCTTCCGGCGCCCGCGGATCACACCGGCGATGCCCAGTTCTCGCATGAGGCGTTCGACCGTGCAGCGGGCGATATCGTGCCCATCACGACGGAGCCTCAGCCAGAGTTTCCGGGCGCCGAGGAGCTTTCGCTGCTTCTGCCACGTCGCCAGGACGATCGACTTCCACCGTTCGTCCGACACCCCCCGGGGTGAGGGGCCGCGGCGCCTCGCGTCGTAGTAGGTCGATGGGGCGATCTTCACGTCATGCTGGCTCAGCACGGCGCAGATCGACTCGACACCCCATCGCAGCCCACCATCCCGGCGGTCCTTGTGCGCCTCGATGAAGGCGACTAACGCAGGTGTGGCCGGTCGAGTTCGGCCGCGAAGAAAGTCGAAGCCGCCTTCAAGATCTCGTTCGCCCGCCGCAACTCGGCGTTCTCCCGCTTCAGCTTCTTGATCTCGGCCTGCGCGTCGGTCGTGACACCCGCCCGGTCGCCGGCATCGACCTCACGCCGGCGAATCCACGTCCGGATCGTCTCCGGCGAACCGATACCGAGCATCCCCGCCACCGCCGTCATCGCGGCATACTCGCTCGGATAATCGGGCCGCACCTCGGCGACCATACGGACAGCGCGCTCACGAAGCTCACGCGGGTACTTACTGGGACGTCCCATAAGACAGATCCTTCCAAGGAATCTGCCCTCCGGACACACCGGGGTGACTCAGGACGTGGAAATGTTGTCGTTGGACTGGTTGGTCCGGAAGGCTGGGCGTAAGGTGACGGGTGTGTCCCGCCACGAACGGCTCGTGCTCTCGATCGCAGTGGGAGCATCGTTCGTCGTCTTCATGAGCGGAACGGTCCTCACGGTCGCGCTGCCCAGAATCACCGACGACCTCGGTGGGGGTCTCGTGGGGCAGCAGTGGATGATCAACGCCTACCTGGTCACGCTCGGTTCGCTGATCCTCGTCGCTGGCTCTGTCAGCGACTCGCTGGGTCGCGCTCTGGTGCTTCGCGTAGGTCTAGTCGGGTTTGCGGTTGCCTCCACGGCCATCGCCCTCGCACCAACCGTGGAACTGGTCGTTGGTTTCCGGGCCGTGCAGGGCGCCGCGGGCGCGTTCCTGGTACCGAGCTCGCTCGCATTGATCACGTCCACGTTCCGCGGTGCTGCCCAGGCTCGGGCGATCGGCATTTGGACTGCCGCCACAAGCATGGCCTCCATTGTCGGCCCCATAGTCGGCGGACTGCTCTCGGACTTCCTGTCGTGGCGGTTGGCTTTTCGTGATCAACCTGCTACCGATCGTGATCGTCCTGGTCCTCGTCGCCGTGGTGAAACTGCGCGACGTACCGACGGGCGGGCGAGTCGACATTCTCGGGGCGGCGCTATGCGCTTTGGGCCTGGGCGGTCTCGTGACTGCGCTGATCGAGGGACCGAGCCAAGGCTGGGCCGAGCCTCTCGTGCTCGGATGCCTGATCGGGGGTGCCGCGCTTTTCCTCGCCTTCATCGCCCGGCAGCGATATGGTTCACACCCGATCGTGCCGCTGGAGCTGTTCAAGAAGCGAAACTTCTCGAGCGGAAATCTGGCCACGATTTTCGTTTACGCAGCCCTGTCACTAAACGGGTTCGCCCTGGCCATCTTCCTGCAGCAGTCGGTTGGCCTCTCTGCGACCGCTGCCGGGCTGGCATCGCTGCCCATGACGATCATCATGATCCTTGGAAGTTCCGCCATCGGTTCGCTCAGTGGTCGCTTCGGACCACGACTGTTCATGACCGTCGGGCCGATCATGATGGCCCTTGGCTCGCTAATGCTTCTCACCGTGTCAGTCGACTTCAACTACTGGCTGCAAGTGCTGCCTGGCGTCATCGTGTTCGGAGCCGGCCTCACGGTGACCGTCTCGCCGCTGACGAGCGCCGTGCTCGGCTCGGTGCCCATCGAACGCTCCGGAACCGCGTCGGCGATCAACAACGCGGTTGCCCGACTTTCCAGTCTCGTCATTGTTGCTTTGCTCGCCGTGATCGTCGGAGGGCAAATCGACCTCTCAGGGTTTCACCGCGCCGCTGTCGTCACGGCAGCACTTCTCGGTGCGGGCGCTCTCGTGTCATGGGCCGGGATCCGCACTGTGATCGAGCCGAATTCTCTGACCAAAACGATGGTCACGGCTGAGCCCTGCACAGCGTCGGATATCCCCGTGGCTGTCGGCGTCGCACGAGCACACCCAAGACCCAGGTGACAAACGAAGGAGCTATCCGATGGGAGTGATCAACAGCAGATTCGGTGGGCGTCGCGGCGACGACGATTCACGGGTGCCACCGGGCCAGACAGTCGTCGACGACTGGCCGGTCCTGACCGCTGGCCTGACGCCCGATATCGGAGCGCACGAGTGGACGTTCACCATCACGACCGAGACGGGCAACGAGCACCGATGGGACTGGAACGCGCTCCAAGACGTGGGCGTGGAAGACATCGTCGCCGACATACACTGCGTCACCCACTGGTCGAAACTCGACATGGCGTGGCGCGGAGTCTCCCTGGACCGGCTATTCAAGGACGTCAAGACGTCCTATGACTACGCCATGGTCCGAAGCCATGGCGGCTACACCACCAATCTGCCCCTCAAGGATCTGCTCAACGGCCAGGCCTGGATCGCCACCGAGGCAGAAGGTGAGCCCTTGTTTGATGAGCACGGCGGACCCGCGCGTCTTCTCGTGCCCCATCTCTACTTCTGGAAGAGCGCCAAGTGGGTCCGCGAGATTCGGATGATTCCCAGCGACGAGCCCGGGTTCTGGGAACGGAACGGATACCACCTCCGCGGTGATCCGTGGCAGGAGGAGCGCTACTCGTGACCCATACGGGCAGGACGGGTCGCCAGCTGTGTTGGAGCTCAGCGTCGTGAGGCACGAAACGGAGGAGAACATGACCGCGCACAACGAAGTCGCTGACCATGCCGGCCGCGAAGAACCTCGCGCACACGCGAAGAGCGAGGCAGATCACAGCCAGGAGATAGGCAGGATTGGGCTTGGACTCGCGGCTCTCGGACGACCGGTCTACCTCACGGCGGGCAGAACCGATGCCTTCGGCGCTCCTGGCGACCGAAGCGTCGACGCCATGCGTGCCCGGACGTTCGAGGTGTTGGATGCTGCGTGGCGACTCGGCATCCGGTTCCTTGACGGCGCCCCCTCGTACGGGCACGCGGAAGACTTCCTGGGAGCATGGCTCACCTTGCACCCGACTCGCCGCGGTCAACTCTTGGTCAGCTCAAAATGGGGGTACGAGTACGTTGCCGGATGGGACCCCAAAGCGACAGTCCACGAACGCAAAGAACACAGTCTTGAGATGCTCGAGAAGCAGTGGCCCCAGAGCCGTGCCGCCCTTGGGAGCACTCCAAATTTCTATCTGGTCCACTCCGTAACTCCTGACAGCCCGGCGCTCAGCGATCCCGCTCTGCTCGCGCGGCTGAGAGCTGTGACGGACGAGGGCACGCAAGTCGGGCTCACCACCAGCGGCCCGTATCAAGCACAGGCCATCGACACAGCGCTGAGCCTTCCATCATCGCCGTTTTCCGCTGTGCAGACCACATGGAACCTGCTCGAACGATCGGCACAGCGATCTCTCGAGACCGCTGCCGACCACGGGTGGACGGTCATCGTGAAGGAAGCCATGGCCAACGGTCGCCTCGCGCCAGGTGGGACACCCGAGGTGGACCGCCTCGCGGCTGCGGCTGGCACCACCAGCGACGCGCTCGCAATCGGCGTGGCCCTCGCGCAAAGCTGGGCTCACATCATCCTCAGCGGTGCGGTAACCCCCACTCAATTGATAAGCAATACGAGTGCCCAACCGTTGATCATGGACGCCGCAGAACTCGACCGACTGTTGATCCCCACGGACAGATATTGGGCGGAGCGAGCCGCACGCACGTGGAGTTGACCGGCCTGAGCCCTCATGTGCTGGGCCTTCGGGCAGCCGTCCCCTCCCCCACGGGATCGGTGATAGTCGTGCAGTTCTCGTCGAGGTCCGCGACGACCTAATCCCCCCGAGAACGTCAGCTGTCTCAGCGTCGGCCCCGCGGCGAGTCCTCGGCGACGAGATCGGCCAGTCGGCCGAATCAGTCGCGAAGCTCATCGGCCGTGATGTCGCCGCCAGTTACCGCCACACACGCGATCGAAGTCCCGGCGTCGGAAATCGTGATCGTCCCGCATGCAGTGATGCCCGGCCTCCGCCTCGGCGGCCGTCGTGGTCCTTCGCGCTACATCCGTTCAGGCGCGTCGACGCCGAGAAGGTCGAGTCCGTTGCGCAGAACCTGACCGCTCGCGTCATTCAGCCACAACCGCGTTCGGTGCACGGCTTCGATGGGTCCGTCGCCGAGTGGGATCACGCGGCACATGTCGTACCAGCGGTGGTACAGTCCGGCCAGCTCCTCCAGATAGCGCGCGACGCGGTGCGGCTCGCGCAACTCCGCAGCAAAGCCGACGATGCGCGGGAACTCCTGCAGGGCGCCCAGAAGTGCGGCCTCCGTCTGGTGGTCGAGCAGTTCGGGCGCGAACTCCGAGCGGTCGACACCTGATGCGGCCGCGTTACGTCCGACGTTATGCGTACGGGCGTGCGCATACTGCACGTAAAAGACGGGGTTGTCGTTCGTCCGCTTGCGCAGCAACTCGGGGTCAAGCGTGAGCGGCGAGTCGGCCGGGTAGCGTGCCAGCGAGTATCGCAATGCATCGGTCCCAAGCCACTCACGAAGGTCGTCCATCTCAATAATGTTCCCGGCGCGCTTGGAGAGCCTTGCACCATTGACCGACACCAGCTGGCCGATCAGCACCTCGATGTCCTTCTCCGGGTCGTCCCCGGCGGCACCGGCGAGTGCCTTTAGCCGATGAACGTAGCCGTGATGATCAGCTCCGAGGAGATAGATCTTGTGCGCAAAGCCGCGGTCGCCCTTATTGAGGTAGTACGCGGCGTCAGCAGCGAAGTACGTGTACTCGCCATTGGATCGACGGATCACTCGGTCCTTGTCATCGCCGAACTCGGTGGTGCGCACCCACACCGCATCATCAGCATCGAAGACGTGGCCCTGCGCCCGCAATCGGCCCACCGCCTGTTCGACGAGGCTGGGAGCCCCGCCGGTGCCGGCCGCGTGCAGGTCTCGCTCGGAGAACCAGACGTCGAAGGCCACATGGAAGGCTGCGAGTGAGGCCTGCAGCTCGGCGAGCTGGAAGCCGTACGCGAGATCACGCGCAGTGGTCATCTGCTCAGCGTCGTCGAAGCCGAGCAAGTCGGGCCGCGCCGCGATGACCCGCCGCGCCAACTCGTCAACGTACGCCCCGGAATAGCCGCCTTCCGGTGCGGGCTCGCCCTTCGCCGCCGCGATCACCGAGCGGCCGAAACGATCCATCTGCACACCAGCGTCGTTGATGTAAAACTCCCGGACGACCGTCGCACCGCTGGCACGAAGCAGTCGCGCGATGCAGTCACCGAGCGCCGCCCAGCGGGTGTGGCCGATATGCAACGGACCGGTCGGATTCGCGCTGACGAACTCGACGTTGATCGAGTTGCCACGCTGCGAGTCGTTGGTGCCGAAGGCCGCGCCGGCCTCGACGATCACCCGCGCCACCGACCCAGCTGCCGCGGTCTCCAGTCGTATGTTGATGAAGCCGGGGCCGGCCACTTCGACGGTCGCGACACCGGGAGTCGCCGTCAGGGCCTCTGCGATCTCGGCCGCGAACTCCCGCGGATTCGCTCCGACCGTTTTGCCGAGCTTGAGCGCAGCGTTGGAGGCCCAGTCACCGTGGTCGCGGTTCTTCGGCCGGCCCAGCAGGAGGTCAGCGACGCTTAGATTCTCTGTCGATCCGGAGCGCCGTGCCTCCGCAAGCGGAATGATCACGGCGAGCAGGGCTTCGGCGAGAGCGTCAGGATTCATGACCGGGCCAGTCTATGGTCGCCGTCATGTTGCCCTCCGGCACCCTGGGAAAGTCCATTAGTTGCAGCCCGGACACGAGAATCGCGGTGGGATGGGCCGGTGAAGCAACTTCTCGGTCCATTTCTGGGATGAGAAGGTTCCAGGAGTTTGGATAACACCATCCCCAGAACTGGCCCAACAGGACCAACATACGCTGCCATCGGAGGCGTGCTGCCGGACACCGGCCTACGGGCCAAGGCTCATCTTGACGCGGGGCGCGCTGAAGCTACATCGCTAAACTGGTCCTGCTGGGCCAATAGCCGTTGCGACAGCAACTGTGCGTGCCGGATACTGACCCTCATGACAACGGCCGAAAGTGCAACCATCTTTGATGATCTCGTCGGCGAGATCATCCAGCACCACCCACGGGGGCGCGTTCTCATCGCGATCGACGGAGTTGATGCACAAGTATCCGGTGGGTTTGCTCTCTCGCTGGCGGAGGCGATCAGAGCCAGGTCGCGGGTAGTTGTCCGGTCGACAAGTACGGCGACCTCCGATCCCGCGCAAGGGTGTAATCTCTCGTTTCCTCGGCATGAGGGCTATCTCGCCGACGACGACTACAGTCGGCTGCGCGACATCGTCTCGCATTTCCGTGACGGCGACCTGTCCACAGATACCTCAGAGACGGTGATTCCTAGCGACGCGGTGCTGATCGTCGACGGCCGATTCCTCCTGCGACCAGAACTGCGGGGAGTTTGGCATTTCGGGGTGTGGCTAGAGGGCGACACCCGTCTCAGCGACGAATCACTCGAAGCACAGATTCGCTACAGCCGGGACAGTGCACCCAGGGCCGCCGCAGACGCCATCTTCGATGTCACGAAGACTGATGCGCCCGCTCGAGTATGGGCTGACTCGTGCTGACCTTGCAGCATCCGGCCCATCCGGCCCTCTCACGCGGGCAGCGAGCCTCAGAAAAGGTGAAAACAGCCGTTACGACGACTTCCCCACACCCACTCAGCCGCGACAAGCCAACGTGCGCCGTCCAGCACGTTCGTCCGGGCGGCGGCGCCTCACGCGATGATCGAGGACTGGCGCCCGACAATGTGCGATGCCGCTGTCACGGATGGACTGCGTGTGATCTCAGCGGTCCGGCAAAGTCTGAAGCTGGAGCGTTAACGTCATCACCTCCGTCGCGGGTCGCCTGAGAAGAGTGTTGCCGTGGAGGACAATGCAGTTGACGCCCGCGACCAGAATGTCGACATCCGACGAGCGGAGTTGGCTGCGGGATTGAGCTGTGCTGACGTGACGGACGCCGTCGGCCGGAAGCACCGTCACCGGGCGCACCTCACCGGCCTTGTAAGTCCAGTACCGAGTCGCACGCTCTTTGGCAGAGTTGTGACGATCTCATTCTTCCCCGCATGCAGATCAAGACTGAATCCGGACGATTTCAACTTTGACCGACTATTTCACGAGGCCGTGCACGGCGGAGGAAGCGATCCCGCGCACACGGTTCTCGTCATGGCGAGTAACGGGTACACGTCGACGTCGCTCGCTGGCGGAACAAAGCTGTCACGCGTCACCACCGCAGGCCTGGCGGGGGTGCTAACCGACGGGCGCCTGCGTGATTTTGACGAGCTGGTCAACGAACCGTACGCGGCGTGGTGTTCAGGCGAAGCGGTCGCGTGGGGCGGTGGCGACGTGACCCCCTTCCAATCGAACGTGCCGGTAGTCATCGGCGGCGTCGGCGCATACCCGCACCAGTACGTATTCTGCGACTCGTCTGGAGCCGTGTTCATCCCGGAAGCGGACATCGACAACGTGCTTGAAACTGCTCATCAGATTCGACGCGAGGATGCATCTCACCGTATCGACATCGCCCGAAAGGGCATGACTGCCGCTGCCGGAGACGAGCGGTGATGGGTGACAGCGAATCGAGCCCTCAGGAGATCCCATCCGTCCACGACGGTGGCACATCAGCAAGCCTCGGGTCCCCGCGTCTGGCAGATTTGGTGGAGAGAATTCCTGAGGGCTGGACACGTGCCAGCTATCGAGGGCGCGCCTACGGCTTGTCCCGGACGACTCGGGTTGGAGGTCGAAGTATTAGTGTCACTGCGGCGGAGCTGGGCGGACAGGACCTCATCAGCGCGAACGTGTATCGCACCCGTCGAGACGACGTTCTTCGATCATGCGAGATGCCAGATGCGAAGGTGCTGGCGTTCCTGCGCGAATGGACGCCCGCATAATTAACTTCGGTCGCGCGCACGGTCTACAGCGGGGAGGCCAAATGACCAGACGAGGGGTCGGACTAGGTTGAAAACATCCGAACTTGCGCGATTGCCATGTCCAGCGCCACTCGCATGGGCTGCACATCACGGAAAGTTTTTGCCAGCAAGTACCCTCCCTGCACTGCAGCGAGGAGGCCGTTAGCTGATATGTGACTGGTTCCTGTCAAGTGGCAGGGGAAAGAGCGCCCGGAGTGATCGAGCTCCGGGCGCTCTTTCGTGGGGTCGACGGCGTCGTGGTCTCGGTTGACGAGCGTGTCGTGGCGACGCGTGGTCAGACTGATATGCGCGGGTTGGTTACCGCAGGACGGGCTGTTCGGCTGGAGCGGAACCGCTTGTCTAGGATCGAGCGTCGCCCGCCGTGGGCAGGCTGCTCATAGCTAAATCGCGGGTCGCTCCTCGCGTTGCCGTCACCGTTGTCCGCGGCGCCGTCGACCGGTCGGGGGCTGTCAGTCGGGCATGACGGCCAGGGACCAGCACCAGCCCGCGAGCTCGCGGGCGACAGCGACGTTCGCGATCACGGGACGCTTCTTGCGGGTGGTGAACTGCTGCCACTTGTGGTGAAGGCGGTGGTTGCCGGCGTCGCCCCGCGCGACGGCCATCCCCGAAGCTTGAGCCCACCGCGCTTGCATGACCGCGCCGGGTCGGTACGGCTTGCGGTGATGCCAGGCTGATTCGACCAGCAGGCGCCTGGCGTGCGTGTTGCCGGTCTTCGTGATCGATCCCTGAACCCTGGACTGGCCTGAGGAGAACTCTGAGGGCACCAGCCCGAGGAACGCACCGATGGTCGATCCGGTGAACCTGTCCCAGTCGCCGATCTCGACGGCCAACGCGAACCCGGTCAGCGTCGAGACACCCCGCAGGCAGCCGAGCCGGCGCACCGTGGCCGCGTACTGACTGGTCTCCGCCAGCTCCTCGATCAGCTTGTCGAGGCGGTCCTTGCGGGCACCGATCTGCTGCACGGTCTCGTAGTCCGCGTCGAACGCGGCCTGCAGGCCCGGATGCTCGAAGCGGTGCCGTCGCAGCCAGGCATCGTGCGCGCCCGTCCACGCAGACTTGCCGTCGTAGAGGATCCCGTGCCGCAACAGCAGCTTCGACAGCCGATGCCGCGCCGCCATCAGCGCGGCCCGGTTGTCTTCCCGCGTGCGGACAAGATCCCGTGCGGTCTCCTGCTCGATCGTCGGCACCCGGACCGCGACGATCTCGTCCAACCGCAACAGCCTGGCCAGATGCAACGCATCCCGCGCGTCCGTTTTGACTCGATCCCCTGACGGTCGCTGAAGCTTCGACGGCGCCGCGACAAGACACGAGATCCCCGACACCGCGAACAGTCGCGCCAACGCGAAACCTGTCGGACCGGCCTCGTACGTCACCGCCGCGGGCTGCGGCAAAGACCGCACCCAGGCGACGACCTCGGCGGGGTCATACCCGAATCGTCGCCGGAGGACCTCGCCGGTCTGCTCATCGATCGCCGCCGCCACCACACTCCGTGCGTGCACATCCAGTCCGACGCTCGTACGCTGAGTAATCAACTGGGGCCTCCATTCGCCTGTCGGATAGACCAGTCCCCACCGGACTGGTAACCCACGCTTACGCGAATCGAGGCCCCAGCCTCAAGAGGACCGAAGACCCATATCGTCTAGCGCCCGCGAATCAGCGTCCGCGCTGATCACTCCATGACTTTTCAGCCTGTCAAGCGCGGCGGTCAGTAGCTGAAGCCACTCATCGAAGTGCGCGGCGATCCTGCGTCGGCCCTCATCGTCTTGGTCGGCGATCTCGTTAGCCATTGACCCAAGGGGACACCCGAACGCCCCATCACGGATCGCGTTGCGCTCCACGAGCTCATCACGCCAAAGCTCGAGCCCGCGAATGGAGTCAACCTTCTCCAGCCGACGACGCTGCTGCGCAAGCACCTTCTCGGCCCGAACCTCGATGACTTCCCCCACTAGTGCGGCCTTGCTGGCGAAATGTTGATAAAGCTGGGACTTGGACGTCCCACTAGCAATCCGAACATCAGCAAGCGTGGTAGCCGAAACGCCCCGCTCGTACATCAGTTGATCAGCGACCTCGACGATGCGCAGCTTCGTGGCCTTCCCACGCGACGTCAAACGGCGCACACTCGCGTCGGCGCTGCTAGTAGTCACACCCCCAGGTTAGCCCTCCCCCAGGCTTTGAATCCGGGAGGCTTCGTGTGTGGAGGTGCGTGGATCGAGGCGCGCCGAATGAGTTGGCCGGCGCTATCGCGTGTCGTCGTGCGGCTTCATTTCAATCCCACTGGTCTACTTAGTTCTTCGTTTGGACCCTCGGGTCCTCGTCTGCGAAAAGCCTACTGGATGAGCGGGCGCTGTTGATCCCACACAAGGGGGCCAGCAGACCAGCGTTTGCCGGAGTTTTCGCTCCGTCCTCAGCTTCCCGGTCACGTGGCACCCAGTTGTAAAAATGGACCTGTTGGTCCTACATGACCGGCGTATGATGATCGAACAATCCAGGACGAAGTGTTCGCCTCACGATCGGAGTGGAGCATCCGTCTTCACATCCCTGAACGGCACCTGGTAACTGCGTTTGGGCGCGTTATCGTACGCGTCTTGCGTAAGCCATTGGATGGTGCCAGCTTCATCTTGCCGAGCTCGATCGCGTGGACCCGTTCGCTGTGATGCTGCTCGGATTGAACGTGGCAGTCCCGAGTGAAGGAGTCCCATGTCAGTCATTAACAGCGGTTTCGGTCGCCGACACGCCTCTAGCGACCCACGGTTGCCTCCGGGACAAACATTGGCCGATGACTGGCCGGTGCTCACGGCAGGTCCAACGCCCGAGATCGGGGATGACCAGTGGTCTTTCACGATCAGGACAGAGACGGGCGCCGAGCACAGCTGGGATTGGAACGCACTCCACGAGCTCGGCGTGGAGGAGATCGTCACCGACATTCATTGCGTCACGCACTGGTCCAAGTTGGACATGGCGTGGCGCGGGGTGTCGCTTGACAAGATTTTCGAGAACGTGGAGTCGCTGCACGACTACGTGATGGTGCAGAGCTATGGCGGCTACACCACCAACCTTGCAGTCGAGGACCTGCTCGATGGGCAGGCCTGGATCGCCACGGAAGCAGAGGGGGAACCGCTTACGCCAGAGCACGGTGGACCGGCGCGTCTTCTCGTACCCCATCTCTACTTCTGGAAGAGCGCCAAGTGGGTCCGCGGGATGCGAATGATGTCGCTTGATGAGCCCGGTTTCTGGGAGCAGAACGGATATCACCTCCGAGGCGATCCCTGGTTGGAGGAGCGCTACTCGTGACGCTACTGACCCGTGCGAAATGGCACATCGGGCGAGTAGTGGACATTCGCCGCGAGACAAGATCGGCGGTGCGTATTGAACTCGATGTACCTACTTGGCCTGGTAATCACCCCGGTGCGCACCTGGATATCCGTCTCACCGCCCCTGATGGCTACCAGGCTGCGAGGTCGTATTCCGTCGCCAGCTCTGGCGAGACGACGCGAGTGGTCTTGGCTGTCGAAGAGGTTGATGGCGGCGAGGTATCGCCCTTTCTCGTCCACCATCTCAGCAAGGGTGAAGAAGTAGAGGTGCACGGCCCACTTGGCCGCTACTTCGTATGGGATCCTTCGACACCCGATCTAACACCCGTGCAGCTCATAGCGGGAGGGTCGGGTATAGTCCCGCTGTTCGCGATGGCGGTCGCTCGGGAGCTGGAGGCAGACAGCGTCGCTTTTCGCTTGCTGTACTCCGTCCGCACACCTCAGGACGTGTTCTTCTCCGAGGAGATCGCCGCATTCGCGAGGACCACCGTGGACCTCGTACACACCAGGGAGCCACCTCCCGGGGCCGACCGCCCGGCGGGACGGCTAACAAGGGAATCGCTTGGTGCCCTCACTTTCCCTTCCTCAGCAGCACCGCGGATCTTCGTCTGTGGGCCCACGCCGTTCGTCGAGGCGGTTGCTGGTTGGCTTGTTCAGCTTGGCCACGACCCCGCAAGAATCCGCACGGAACGATTTGGAGGAATCGGATGAGTTACGTAGACGGAAACGCTCTTGCGGGAGTGCTTGCTGACGTATTCGGCGTCGAAATGACTGCGGCCATTGCACGGTGTCGCCACTGTCAACGCATCTTCGAGCTCGCCGTGGCACACGTGTTCATCACCGCCATGGGGTCAGTGATGCGGTGTGCACACTGCCAGTCGACGCTCGCCGTGATCGTGAACAAGCCCCACGAGACCCTCTTCAGCCCCACTGGCCTATCGTTCGTGGCAGCCCCGCGGTCGTGACCGCGTGCACGGAAGAGATCAGAAAGGGTGCGAGCACAGATGTTCCATATCTACGACAGTCGCACCCGCGCAGTGCGCGCATTCATCCCCGTCCAACCAGGAAAGGTCAGCATCTACCTCTGCGGGCCCACGGTTCAGTCCGCGCCACATATCGGGCACCTGCGAAGTGCCCTCACCTACGATCTCTTGAACCGCTGGCTCACCCACCGCGGATACACCGTCACCCTCGTACGAAACGTGACGGACATCGATGACAAAGTCCTCGCCTTGGCCACCGAAGACGAACCATGGTGGGCCCGCGCATACCGTGTCGAAACAGAATTCACGCGGCTGTACGCGTCGATGCGAATCCTGGCGCCCACGTATGAGCCGCGCACCTCGGGCCACATCATTGACACGCAAGCATTCATCGAGAGGCTGATACAGCGCGGTCACGCCTACGCTGCTAGCGACGCATCTGGAGACGTCTACTTCGACGTCAGCAGCTGGGGCGACTACGGTGCGCTGACGAGGCAGAAGCCGGATAGCATCCCCGATTCCGATGAGGCCCCCAGCGCCGCGAAGCGCGATGCACGAGATTTTGCTCTCTGGAAGGGAACGAAGCCCAACGAACCGGCGTCGGCCTCATGGCCCTCCCCATGGGGGGCTGGCCGACCTGGTTGGCACATCCAGTGCTCGGCCATGTCGCACCGTTATCTCGGGCCCGTTTTTGATATCCACGGTGGCGGTCTTGACCTTCGGTTCCCACACCACGAAAACGAGCTCGCCCAATCGGCGGCTGCCGGCGACGCATTCGCCCGGAACTGGGTCCACAACGGCTTGGTCACCGTCGGCGGGCAGAAAATGGCCAAGTCGCTCAGCAACTGGGTCTCCGCTGACGAGCTCCTCCAAACTGTCGGCCCGGACTCCCTGCGCTACTACCTGCTGAGTGCTCACTACCGGTCGACGCTCGACTATCACCCGCACGCTCTCGCCGACGCCCAAGCGGCCTTCGCTCGAGTTTTGACCTTCCTGAAGCGGCATCAGCAACAAGCTGTCGCCGCAGCACACACAGTCGATGCCCTTCCTCGCCAATTCGCTGATGCCTTGGATGATGACCTGAACGTGCCAGCGGCTCTAGCCGTCCTTCACGAGCATGTCCGCACCGGAAACATGGCACTCGATCGCGGCGAGAGAGCCATCGCATCCGCGGAGTATCGAGCAGTATCGGCAATGCTCACGGCGCTCGGCATGCACCTTGATGACAAGACCCGTCCGACGAAGCATGACAACCGTGACACGCTTGCGGACCTCCTCGATGTCCTGGTGGCCCGTCGCGAGCAGGCACGAGCGGCAGGCGACTACGCCTCAGCTGACCGCATTCGCGACGATCTCGCACGCGCCGGAATAGTCCTCGAAGACACCCCCTCAACCAGCACCTGGAGGACCATGACGACTCCCCCGTAAGCACATCAACAATCCTCCGGCAGTCAGCGTGGGCGAGCGTGTCCTGGTGACATCCGGGAGTCGGAGTTCCTCCTCTGACGGGAGAAGAGGACCCCATGGCTTGGTCCGACTGAAGCGGCATCAACCCCGAACTGATCTAGACCTCAGGTGCATCTGCGCCTGGGACACACTTTCAAGTCCACATCCACTGAGGAGTCCCATGGAACACGCACCGAAGTCCACGCCCGAGTTCTTTGCGACCCCTGGATATGGGGAATGGGCACGTGAGCACCTTCACTACTCGCAAGCGTTGCGGATCGGAAATCGAATCGAGACCTCCGGCCAAGGCGGCTGGGACGACCACTGGGTGCTCCCTGAATCGCTGGAGGCGGAGATCGTACGTGCGTTCGAGAACGTCGAGCGCACTCTGGCGACGGCCGGCGCGAGCTGGCGGGACGTCGTTCATGTGAACTCCTACCACGTGCCAACCGAGACAGACGCGATCGGTCACGCACACAATGACGTGATGGTGGCACAGCTCCGGCGCTGGACAGGGCAACGTGCTCCGATCTGGACCCAGACCGGCGTGACAGCACTCGGACTGGCCGGGATGAGGGTTGAAATCCGCGTCACCGCGATCGTCGCTTAGCGGCAACGTGGCATCGCATCAAAAGGATGGTCGACATCGGCCCAAGAACGACCTCACACACCGCAACACAACCCAAAGGACGAGGGATTTGATACTCATGGCTCGACCACTTAAGGAAGCACGCGGCTGCGGCGGTTTGGGCGACCTTCGCCGGCAGAGGGATGCTGACGAGCACTACGGCTCCCACCCCGAGTACCGGTGAGATCTCACATGAATCCCGCCGCGACCGAACGCATTGAATTCTCAGGCTCGCAGGGTGACTCACTTGCCGCCCGACTCGAACTGCCGCTCGGCGAGCCGCGCGGGTACGCCCTCTTCGCCCACTGCTTCACCTGCAATAAGGACTCCGTCGCCGCAAGTCGCATCTCTCGCGCACTCACCAGCTCAGGGATCGCAGTGTTGCGCTTCGACTTCACCGGCCTCGGCCAGTCCGGCGGTGACTTCGAGAACTCGAACTTCAGCTCAAACATCGGAGACCTGATCGCCGCTGCGGACTATCTGCGCGAGAACTACGACGCGCCCCGCATTCTGATCGGTCACTCGCTCGGCGGCTCAGCCGTGCTCGCCGCTGCGGGGAGTATCCCCGAAACGGCGGCTGTGGTGACGATCGGCGCTCCCGCAGAGACGGAACACATCGTGCGGTTGATCGGCGATGACCTCTCCACAATCGAGCGCGACGGAGTCGCAGAGGTGAATCTCGGCGGCCGACCGTTCCGTATCCAGACACAGTTCCTGCGCGACATCGAGATGCAGCCCCAGCAGGAGCGGATCGCGAGCCTCGGCGCGGCGCTGCTCGTGCTGCACTCACCGGTGGATGAGACCGTCGGCATCGACAACGCACGCATAATCTTCGACGCGGCGCGACACCCCAAGTCGTTCATCGCGATCGACGGTGCCAACCATCTGCTCTCCCACAAGCAGGACGCTACCTACGTCGCTGCCATCATCGGTCACTGGGCGAGCCGCTACGCCCTCACCGACCCACCGGCCGAGGCCATCGGTCGTGGGCCAGACCTCGCCCCGGGGCACGTGCGCGTCTCTGAACGATCAGCCGACGGCTTCGTCCAGACGGTCACCACGGCCCAACACCTGTCCGTCGCCGATGAACCCTTCCCGCGCGGCACTGACGCAGGCCCGAATCCCTACGAGCTTCTTCTCGCCGCCCTGGGAACATGCACCTCGATGACCCTACGGATCTACGCGAATCGCAAGAAGTGGCCGCTCGAGCACGTGGAGGTTGAGCTCTCCCACGCGCGCTCCCACCCAAACGACTGCGAAACCTGCGACGAGACCACCGCGCAGCTTGAGCACATCGACCGCACGATCACTCTGACGGGCAACCTGACTGACGATCAGCGGTCCGCTCTCCTGGTGATCGCCGACAAGTGCCCGGTGCATCGCACGCTTCACGCCGGACTCGTCGTATCAACCCGGCTCGGATAGACGCCAACCTGAGGGCGACGACGAGGGTGTCAGCTTCATGAGCTTTGCCGCCGTAGACCCTTACCGAGCACGAGCATGCGAACGAGTACGCCGGAATGCCGCAATCAGCTCGCCCGCACGCTAGACCTCGAAAAGGAGCGCAGCAACGCCGGGCTCAAGTGCGTGTTCAGCTAGCGGTGATCAGATAGCCGTCGAGGAATCATCTAAGTGCTCGCGGGCCGCGTCCAGCGCACGGCTGAGAGGTCCCGACATCGATGCCGAGGGTCACCGCTGCACGCTTGCTCGTTTCACCGACCCGACGGCTCCCGCCGGCACGCGGACCGTCAGATCGCGCACCGAGCGTTACCTGCCGCTGCCCTCGAGACCCGCGTTGTGCAACTCGACAAGGTATTGGCTATCTGCGGGGTGAATCGGCCTGACTTTCGTTCCGTTCTTCAAGTAAGGATGGAACACGATGAACAGGAAGTATTCGCCGGAGATGCGTGAGCGGGCGCTGCGGATGCTCGCGGAGACGCGGCCGTCGCACCCGACGATGATGAGCGCCGTCCGGCACGTGGCCGGATTGCTAGGGATGAGCCCGGAGACGTTGCGATTGTGGCAACGCCGCTACGAGGTAGACGCCGGCGTGAAGCCCGGCGTAACGACCGAGGCGGCCGCGGAGATCAAGCGTCTGCAGAAGGAGGTCTCGGAGTTACGGAAAGCGAACGAGATCCTCAAGGCTGCGAGCATCTTTTTCGCGAAGGAGCTCGACCACCCCTCGACGAGATGATCCGGTTCATCAACGAACACCGGGATCGTTTCGGGGTCGAGCTCATCTGCCAGGTCCTCCGACCGGCAGTGAGAGGATTCCTCACGTCACGCGGCTACCGCGCTGCGGTGAACCGCACTCCATCCGCCAGGCAGCTGCAGGATGACCTGCTAGTGCCCGAGATCGTCCGGCTGCACGCAGAGAACTACGGGGTCTATGGGCGCCGGAAGATGCACGCGCTGATGCGACGACAGGGGTGGGACATCGGGCGCGACCAGACCGAACGGCTGATGCGTCTCGCCGGTGTTCGCGGGGTGCGCAAGTCCAAGCGAGTGTTCACGACGAAGTCTGATCCCGCCCTGCAGCGTCCGACGGATCTCGTCAACCGCCGATTCACCGCCGACGGTCCCCGCCGGCTCTGGGTCTGCGACGTGACCTATGTCGCGACGTGGTCCGGGTTCGCTTACGTCGCGTTCGTCACCGACGTCTACTCACGTCGCATCGTGGGTTGGAACGTCGCGGCCACGCTTCGGGCGGAGATTCTGCCGATGCAGGCGCTGGATATGGCGGCGTGGGACGCCGGCGATGACCTCACCGGGCTGACGCACCACTCGGACCACGGCTCGAACTACATGGCGATGGTCTACACCGACAGGATCGTCGAACTCGGCGCTGTTCCCTCGACCGGGACGGTCGGCGACAGCTTCGACAACGCGATGGCAGAGGCGGTCAACAACCTCTACAAGACCGAGCTGATCCGCCAACGCGGTCCCTGGCGGACCGTCGAGCAGGTCGAGCTCGCGACCCTCGAATGGGTGTGGTGGTGGAACAACTCCCGCCTCCACGGCGAGCTCGACATGCGCACCCCACTCGAGGTCGAGCAGGCGTACTACGCTGACCAAGAATCAGCCCAACCGGCCCCCGCCAGACAAGGCTCCCGATAGGAACGAAAGTCAGGCCGATTCACACTGAGCGTAATTGGTGACTGTGGTCGAAACACATGACCGAGAGTGAATTGATCGAGCTGCGACCATCGACGACGTCTGCCGGCACCCCGAAAAGCCCGCTCGAGCATGCGAAAGAGGACGCCGGAACGGCCGCGCGACAAGCTCGCTCGAGAGGGAGCGCAGCCACGCCGGATCCCAGTGCTTGCTCAGCTGCTGGTGACGAAATAGCCGTCCAGAGAACCACGAAGATGATGGCGGGCCTCGTTCAGCGCACGGCGGAGATCGCCGACCGCGACGCCGAGGATCGTCGCCGCGCGCTCGCTCGTTTCACCTTCAAAATCCACCAGGTTGACCGCCGTAGCTTGCAGAGAGCTAAGGTCGTCGAAGGCATCGTCGACGACGCCGTACAACTCCGTGGTCGAAAGATCCGCTTGCGGCCCCAGGATTTCGTTGTGTCCGGGCCACGCGTTGGGCTGGTCGATCCACGCGCCAGCGTCGGGGCCCTCGCCATAGAACGCGGGGTAAAACAACTCGGCTTCATCCGCGTCCGCGTCCAGCTGGTCGACGATGGCGTCTGCGCCGCCGTCGTGATCATCCCATGACCGCACCTCGGGGTCACCGTCGTCCTCGACCAGAAGCAGCTCGGTGAGTCGTTCGCGGGTGAACGCCTCCGAACCCTCGCGAAGAGCGCGCAGCCAGGCAGACTGGACGGCATCTTGCGCGCTCTCGGGCCGGAAGGCCCGAGCGAGTCCGAGCAGGTATCCGGTGTGGTCCATGGCAGCCTGAGCCGCCACGTCGGCCAAAGATGCGGTTGCGGAAGCGGCGGCGAGTACATTCCGTAGTTCGTCGGGCACGACGACATCTGGCCGTTCGCCCAGGATCCTGATGGTGGTCCGAAGTTGGGCGAGGTGCCGCGGGCACGCGTCGCAGCCTTCCAGGTGTGCGTCAACCTCTGAGCGCTCCTGCGGCTCGAGTACGCCGTCGAGATAGTCCGAGGCCATCGATACGACCCGGGCGCATGTCAATGTAGCCATCATTCGACTCGAGGCGCTCATGCGTCGGTGACGTCGATGAGCACTTTGCCGACGGTGTCCGCCTCAACGGCATCGTGAGCTGCCGCGGTGTCAGCGAGGTCGAACCTGGTGAGGGGAAGCCCGTGCTCGGCGCCGACGGGCAGTGCACCGTCAGCAAGAGCGGAGGTGACGGCGGTGACCGCGTTGGTCTTCTGGTCCTCGGTCACGGTGTAAGTGAGCACGAACTGGTATCGAGCGTTTCGACGCATTGCGCTACCGATGGGAACGGCGAGCGGCGCGGACGAGTCCGAGGCGTAGATGGCGATCGTTCCGCCGAACTTCAGCACCGCCAAGTCTGTGGCACCGTTGGCCTGCACGTTCACGTCGACGATGGTGTCGACGCCCTCTTCCGCGATGGAGAGTACGGCGGCGGCTACATCCTCGTTGCGGTAGTTGATGACGTGGTGGGCGCCGGCCGCTCGGGCGAGTTCCGCTTTCTCGGGGCCGCTGACCGTGGTGATGACCGTTGCCCCTGCCCAGCGCGCGAGCTGTATGGCTGCGTGCCCCACGGCGCCGGCGCCGCCGGTCACGAGGATGACCTGGCCGCCGAGTGCACCGGGAGCGAGCCGCGCGGGGCCGTGTTCGTTGGCGGTGAGGGTGCGGTGCGCGGTTAACGCCGGGATGCCGAGCGATGCGCCCACGTCGAAGGAAGCGTTGGACGGCAACGGAACGACCTGCCGGACGGGCACGACAGCGAGTTCCTGGGCGGTACCCGCGGTTCGCTCGTATGCGGCATCCCACACCCAGACGCGGTCGCCCACCGACAGCCCAGACACTCCGCTGCCGAGCGCGTCGACGATACCCGCACCGTCTTGATTCGGCACTCGTCGCTCGAAGCTGCTCGACGAGCTGCCGGCGCGTGCCTTCCAATCCGTGGGGTTAACGCCGGACACGACGATCCGCACGCGGACTTCTCCTGGGCCCGGATCAGCGGCCTGGACCTCGTCGAGGGTCAGTACTGAGGATGCGCCGGGCCGGTTGTAGCTGATTGATTTCATAGTGGTATCCCTAACTGTTGAAGTGAATAGTGAATCTCGCCTACCGCTGAGCAGAATCCGGTTCGTCGTCCGCAAGGCTCAGATCGGCCATTGCTGCGGTCGCATCGAATTGGCCCATGATCAGACCGAGAGTGCTTGTGAAGCCGGCGGCGAGGGCGAGGAGGATGGACGGGATGAATGCGGTCGCCGGAGGCACCCATCCTCCGATGACCCAAGGAAGCGCGACCAGGACAACAACGGCTGCTGTAGACACCCATTGATTGATCACCGTGGCAGTCGAGTCACCCGATCCACCACGCACGAGCATCCGTCGCACCGTGTCCCCGGTGCAGACGATCAGAATCGCGCTCAAGAGGATGAATATAGCGGCGCCCCAGACCGGGTCGAAGACCGCGAGAGCTAAGGAGGCGAAAAGCGGTAGGGCGTAGACAAGGAAGACCCAGCGCACGTTGGAACGGAGGTATCGATCGGCCGCGTCTGACGCCATCACAACACGGTGCATGTCGGTGTCGATGTAGAAGAACACCCCGACAATGAAGGTGCCGAGGAGCGTCGACGAGACTCCCGCAACGCCCAGCAGAAATTCATTCAAGTTGATGCGCATCGTCGGACCTCTCACAATCTGAGTTTGTTTTGGCAGTCGCCCGCTGGCCATCGTGTGTGAGCGACCCTCAAGGCTCAGTGTGGTGCGGATCATAGGGTTTCTCGGTAACCAGGGAGGGTTTCCGTTTGCATCCCATGAAGTACGGTGCTCCACGCAGACTCGCCTTGCCATAGTTGAACGATCCGCGATCGAATCTCGACCGCATCGCCTCCTTTCTTAACTCCTGAGGCACCACCCCCGCACGCAGACAATCTGACCAACTCCGGTGAAGCTCCAGGTCTCGACCTCGGATCCCGCGCTCGCGCAGGATCCGAGGACTGCACGGTAGGCGGCTTCCGACTCGATTCGCGCCGTGGCCGCGGAACCCGCTGCAATCGGCGGAACTGCGGCCTGGAGGTCGGCGACCGCCTCACTTACCGCACCCTGGCCGGAGGTAGCCACTCGATCGAGTGCACGTGTCGCGAGCCGATTCCAGCTCCGCTGCTCCTGCACAGTCAGGCGACCCTCCTGCGCTGCCGAGTCAGCGTTGAACGTGATCGCGACAACGTCGCCGATGGCAGCGCACATGTCCGCGTCCGTGACCCCTACCACTGCGTTTACTGAGTCCGTGAGTGGAGGATCAGGCGACGAGGCGCAGCCAGCAAGGGTCAGCACGAGTGTGAAGGCGAAGGCCCCAATCGCAGGCCTCACGTAGCGAAGCCACACATCCTTGTCCCGATGGCGCGGACTCACCCGGGGTCCACCTGACCGACGATCTGCGTTTCGTCCGGCCCCATCGCCTCCGACTCAACGGGCACAGCCCCTTGCGCGAGCTTGAGGCGAGTCCACACATTCATGTTTATGACGACAGCGGCGATCTCTGCGACATCGCGTTCGGTGAAGTGGGTGCGCAGTTCGTCGTGTGCGGTGGCAAACCGCTCCTGGTTGAAGACGGTTAGGGCTTCGCAGTATTCCAGTGCTGCTCGCTCCTTCACGGAGAACATCGTGCTCTCCCGCCACGAGGGGAGATGCGCCACGTCGATCGACGAGATCCCGATCTTGATTGCGACTTCGGAATGCAGGATCAGGCAGTAGGAGCATGGATTGAGCTGCGCGACTCGAAGTCTCAGCAGTTGCAGCAGTTGCGGATCAACGGCCAGTTCGGCCGAGTACCCGAATGCTGCGGCCATCTCTGCCGCCAAGCGGTCGAGTCCAGTCTGTTCCGGGTTAAACCGGGTGTTGCGGAAGCTGACGTTCTCGAGGACCTTACCGAAGCGATTGGTCTCTTGCTCAGACATCGTCATCCGGATCCCGGCCCGGTTGGTGGTCGAGGCGTGCCGCGTACTCTGGGTGATGCTGGACGAACGAGCGGAAAACGGGGCACTTCACCGTCACGCTCTTGCCCTCGGCATGGAGCATGTCGAGCACCCTTCGCGTGAGTGCCGCGGCCAAACCCTTCCCGCGAAACTCCGGCAGGATCGACGTTGCCAGAAGCAGAACTCTGTCGTCTTTTTCGGCGAACACCACTCCGCCGAACTCGATGCCATCCTTTGTGGCTATGAACACGTCGGCGGCCTCGTCTAGGGAGATCGAAAACGAGGGCTCCTCCTCTGGACCAGTCGCCGGCATCTCGTCCATCAGAGCCTGCTGGTCTGCGGAGACAGCGGGCGAGCTGTGGTCCGCCCGGTCCAAAGCATCCGACGACGACAAAGCCGGAAGACGCGAATCGGTCATGTCAGCCTCTCGAGTCCACTGCGGAGATATGGGATCAGGGCGTTAGCGGAGCCCGAAAAGCGGGCCGCCAGGCGCTCAGGGGACTTCGATGTCGAACGCCTCCGTGAGGCTGAGCATACTCCCAGGCGAAAGTTTATGGACGCCAAGGTCCAAGCCCATCTATGGTGAGGAATGGCGGCGGTACCGAGGAGGAAGCCATGACTTCGAAGGACTATCTCAAGACCGAGGAGGCGCTCAGTCGCCTTACTGAACGGCAGCGCTATGTCACCCAGAACGAGGGCACTGAGCCCGCGTTCAACAATGAATTCTGGGCGAACGACGAGCCCGGCATCTATGTCGATGTGGTTTCCGGGCAGCCCCTGTTTTCCTCTACTGACAAGTACGACAGTGGAACTGGCTGGCCGAGTTTCACCAAACCAATCGAAGACAATGCTGTCGACACCAGAACCGACTACCGTCTGACCCGGCCCCGCGTCGAAGTGCGTTCGGTGGGTGCGGATAGCCACCTCGGCCACGTCTTCCCGGACGGACCGCAGGAAGCTGGTGGTCTTCGATACTGCATGAACTCCGCCGCCTTCCGTTTTATCCCCGCCACATCGCTCGAGGAGGAGGGTTACGGCCAATACCGCTCCTTATTCGACTCGACAACAGAATCGACAGGACACGGATCATGACCAGCGCCATCAACAACACCGGGAAGATCACCCGCAACACCGACACGGAGACCGCTATCCTTGCTGGCGGCTGCTTCTGGGGCATGGAAGATCTGTTCCGACACCAGCCAGGCGTGGTCGACACCCGTGTGGGCTACACCGGGGGCGAGAACGATCATGCGACCTACCGCAACCACCCGGGTCACGCCGAGGCGATCGAGGTCGTGTTCGACCCAACCCAGACGACCTACCGCGACATCCTGGCCTTCTATTTCCAGGTGCATGATCCGACAACACTGAACAGTCAGGGCAACGATTACGGCACAAGTTACCGATCTGCGATCTTCCCAACCTCCATGCAGCAGGAGCAGATCGCGCGGGACACGATCGCGGACGTGGATGCGTCCGGCCTGTGGCCGGGCAACGCGGTAACGACCATCGAGGCGGCCGAGTCGTTCTGGGAAGCGGAGCCTGAGCACCAGGGCTATCTCATCACTTACCCGAATGGTTACACGTGCCACTTTGTGCGTCCGGACTGGGTTCTCCCGAGGCGAATCGTGTCAGAAGTGCCGGCGAGTCACTGAGCCACCCAGCGGTTGCCAGTGACCAGCTTCGCCCCTTCCTTTCGGACGCCGTGGTCGCAGAGCACGCGGAGAGGCTTTCGCAGGTCGCCCACTACCAGACAGTCAGGACGACATGGAACGCAGTGAAGACAGCATGGTCACGCTGATGGGCACTGACCAAGTGATCGCGGAGCTGACGGTGTCCGAGACCGGGGCGACCGATGAGGACGATCTTGGCATCAGCGACAACAAAGACGCTGGCGCCTACGAGCTCAGGGTCGCCGGGCAGACGGTAGCTGGCCTTCTCTATACGGAAACGGGGACGCGCGTCACTCTTCTCGCGACGTCTGTGTTCCCCGAGTTCCGCGGCAGGGGTATCGCGGGCAGGCTTCTCGGCGGAGTCCTCGACACGCTTCGCAGAGAGGGTCGAACGGTCACACTCAGCTGCCCGTTCGCGATGGCCTTTGTCCGATCTCGCCCCGAGTACGCGGACCTCGTCGACGTCGCTTTTCCTGGCAGTGCGCACTCTCTTGGGCACCACGGCATGCACGGAGTCTTGCGCCAGCACTGAGTCATGTCGAGGGAGCAAGCGATGGAGCCAACACACCGCGCGGCCAACAACATCACACCATCGACTCGGGATCACGGGGTCAGGGTGCGCCTGGACGACGCGCCCGCGGAGCGATGATGCGCAACGAAGATGGTCTGCTCCCTTTCATGGACAAAGCTCTACCCGACGCGTGGACGGCAGCGACGACCTTCGCGGCTGCCATCTCCCGGGAGACCACCCGGCACGGCCTCACGCTCGCGGAAATCGAGCTCATCAAGGTGCGCGTCTCCCAGCTCAATGAATGCGTCTTCTGCCTGGACCTGCACTCACGGCAGGCCAGAAAACTTGGCGTGCCGCAGCAACAGCTGGATCTCCTGCCCGCATGGCGGGAAACCGCATTGTTCAGCGCGCGGGAAGCTGCCTTGCTCGCTGTCGCCGAGACAGCCACCGAGTTGCCACTAACAGAACGCAGCAAGGCAGACCTCATTGCCACGTATCGCCCTCGGCGACGAGACCTTCGTACGCGCTGAATGGGTAGCCACCACCATCAACATCTTCAACCGGATCTCCATCCTCAGCGAGCACCCGGTACGTACACGCGATGCTGACGGACATCTCTCCTGACGCTGACGCCGGGACTCGGCCCCTGTGTCGGGGCACGAACCGAGCCCGACTCGTCGTTTGACGGTCCTCTCGTCGGGAGCAGCGCACTCGCCATCACCATCTGCCGCGCTGTGAGATCGGCGTGCCCGGTTGCCGGCCGGGCCGAGACTGAAGTCACAGTCAGCTCCCAGGAACTCAGGACCAAAAGGTCTACTTCCTGCGTTTCACCTGATGACGCCGCGGACCAGACGCGGCCGGAACGGAGAAATCGTGGTCAAGTCCCGTGGTGTGGTGTCATTCCGTATCAGTAATCTTGAAGAGCGGACCATCTCACCCAGGAGGAGACCATGAGCGCGAAGGATTACGTGAAGACCGAGGAGGCGCTACGCAGCCTCACCGAGGACCAGCGTTACGTCACGCAGGAAGAGGGCACCGAACCTGCTTATGACAACGAGTATTGGGCGAACGACGAGCCCGGCATCTACGTCGACATCGTCTCCGGGCAGCCGCTGTTCTCCTCGACCGACAAGTACGACAGCGGCACCGGTTGGCCGAGCTTTACCAGGCCGATCGATGACGACGCCCTGGACACCAGGACCGATCATCAGCTGGTCACGCCTCGCATCGAGGTGCGTTCGACCGGTGCGGACAGCCACCTCGGCCACGTCTTCCCCGACGGACCGCAGGATGCTGGGGGGCTCCGGTATTGCATGAACTCCGCCGCCCTTCGCTTCGTCCCGGCCTCATCCCTCGAGGAAGAGGGATACGGGCAGTACCGCTCGCTGTTCGACGCGGATGCCGGCTCGACAGGAGTCGTCGCATGACCGCCGGCATCGATGACACCGGAAAGATCACCCGCAACCCCGACACCGAGACCGCCGTCCTCGCGGGCGGCTGCTTTTGGGGCATGGAGGATCTGTTCCGTCGCCAGCCGGGCGTGGTTGACACCCGTGTCGGCTACACGGGAGGCGAGAACGATCACCCGACTTACCGTAACCACCCCGGGCATGCCGAGGCGATCGAGATCGTCTTTGACCCGACCCAGACGACGTACCGCGACATCCTCGCCTATTTCTTCCAGGTCCACGACCCCACGACCCTCAACAGCCAGGGCAACGACTACGGCACGAGCTACCGCTCCGCGATCTTCCCCACCTCCATGCAACAGGAGCAGATCGCCCGCGAGACGATCGCCGACGTCGACGCATCCGGTCTGTGGCCGGGGAAGCCTGTCACCACCATCGAGCCCGCGGGCTCTTTCTGGGAAGCCGAGCCCGAGCATCAGGATTACCTGATTACATACCCCAACGGCTACACATGTCACTTCGAACGCCCCGATTGGGTGCTGCCGAGCCGAACCGAGGCGGACGCGCCGGCATAGCGACGGCGGATCTCAGCGAACCTCGGACGATCGCGCCGGAAACAGGACACACATGGACAGCAGCCAGGACGGCATGGTCACGCTGAGAGGTACCGATCAGGTGCTCGGAGAACTGGACTCGTCCCGGACCGCCGACTCGCTCGCCGAAGTCACGAACATCACGAACGACGAGAGCGCATCGGTCTATGAACTCCGCGTCGAGGACCGCACCGTTGCGGGACTTGTGTACGCCGAGACCGGCAACCGGGTGACTCTGCTCGCGACATCCGTGTTTCCTGAGTTCCGCGGAAAAGGGCTTGCCGGCAAGCTCCTCGGCGGCGTCCTCGACAAGCTTCGCACCGAGGGCCGGACCGTGACCCTGACGTGCCCATTCGCCACCGCATTCGTCCACTCCCATCCCGAGTACGCGGATGTCGTCGACCCCACCTTCCCTGGCAACGCGCACTCACGCAGGCACGGACGACGGCACTGAGCCGCAAGAGAGGCAGCCATGACCCACCTCGAAGAACACTCGCTCCCGTACATGGACAAAGCCCTCCCCGATGCATGGAAAGCAGCGACAACCTTCGCTAGCGCGATTTCTAGAGAAGCCGCTCAGCACGGGCTGTCACTCGCCGAAGGCGAGATCATCAAGATCCGCGTCTCGCAGCTCAATGGATGTGTCTTCTGCCTAGACCTCCACTCCCGGCAAGCCCGGAAGCTGGGTGTGCCGCAGCAGAAGCTCGACCTGCTCCCAGCATGGCGAGAGTCCACGCTCTTCAGTGACCGGGAGGCAGCGCTGCTCGCAGTCGCCGAGACAGCGACCACGCTCCCGCTGAGCGAAGACAGCAAGGCCGACCTCCTCGCCGCCCGAAGCGCCCTCGGTCAGGAAGCTTTCGTCAGCGCCGAATGGGTGGCCACTACCATCAACATCTTCAACAGGATCTCCATCCTCAGCGAGCACCCCGTGCGAGCGCGAGATGCTGAAGGGAAGCTCTCCTAGAGTCGAGAACGGACGCCCCGCAACGCCGCGAAAAGGACAGCATTCTCTCAGGAAAGCGGGACCAAAAGGTCCACTTCTGACGTTATCTCCAGTGACGCCGCAAGCCAGCGGCGGCAGAAACGGAGGAATCGTGCCCAGCAGTAACTACCCCAAGACGTCCGAGGCGCTCAGCCGTCTCACCCCGATCCAGTACCGCGTGACCCAGGAGGACGGCACCGAGCCGTCGTTCTGCAACGAGTACTGGAGCAACCACGAGCCCGGCATCTACGTCGACGTGGTCTCGGGCCAGCCCCTGTTCTCATCCACCGACAAGTACGAGAGCGGCACCGGATGGCCGAGCTTCACCCGACCGATCCAGTCGGACGCCGTCCACACCAAGACCGACCGGAAGCTCTGGATGGAGCGCACAGAGGTCCGATCCACAGGAGCCGACAGCCATCTCGGGCACGTCTTCGACGACGGACCTGCCGATGCCGGGGGATTGCGCTACTGCATGAACTCGGCCGCACTCCGTTTCATCCCCGCAGCGGAGCTCGAGGCACAGGGATACGGCGAGTACCGCTCCCTGTTCGACACCACCGACACCACAGAGGAGAACGCATCATGACCAGTGGCATCCACGACGCCGGCCAGATCACCCGCACACCCGGCACCGAGACGGCGGTTCTCGCCGGCGGCTGCTTCTGGGGCATGGAGGACCTGGTCCGCCGCCAGCCAGGCGTGCTGCAGACACGAGTCGGCTACACCGGCGGTCGCAACAGCCACGCCACCTACCATCGTCATCCCGGTCACGCAGAGGCGCTGGAGGTAGTCTTCGACCCCGCCAAGACCACCTACCGTGATCTCCTGGCATTCTTCTTCCAGATCCACGACCCGACCACCGTCAACCGCCAGGGCAACGACATCGGCTCCAGCTACCGCTCAGCGATCTTCCCCGTCACCCCGGAGCAGGAGAAGATCGCCCGCGACACCATCGCAGACGTGGACGCCTCCGGCCTGTGGCCGGGCAGCGTCGCGACCACAATCGAGCCGGCAGGCCCGTTCTGGGAGGCAGAGCCTGAGCACCAGGACTACCTGGAGCGGTATCCGAACGGCTACACGTGTCACTTCCCTCGTGCAGGTTGGGTGCTTCCGCCTCGCGCGGCGCATGCGGCGATCTGATCAAAGGAGGAGGGTGTGCTCACCAGGGTGAACACACCCTCCCGGTCGATAGGGAAGCAGTTAGTGAGCTCCGCCGTCGTCGGCCCAGACCTGCAGCTCGTTCATCACAAGCTCGTCGAGCATGGGCGTCTCGTATCGCCCTTCGGCGGTGTAGGACCCATTCCGGAAGCTGAGCCCAGCAACAAGATGGTCTTCAACGATCCATCGAACGTCATAGCAGGCCCGGTAGCTCGGAGGCCAGAAGGAGCAGAAACGCCCCGTCGCGTCGAGGTACCATTCGCCGCGAGTGGACCGCCCATACTCGACATACACAGTGCCGCCGGCGGGGTCGAACGTCTGTGTCGCCCCGTCTGCGTATCGGAGAGGTCCTCTTGTCACCGCGTAAGCAATGTCTTCGGCGAGGACGACGTCGCCATGCTTCATGATCGGCTTCTCCCAGCGTACGGAGCCTCGGCCCTCGTCTTCGTGCTAGACGCGGTCTCCATCAAACAACGGCCTCCTCGATGAGCTCGTAGATGTTCGCGCGCCGGAGGTCGGCGGCGTGAAAGACGAGACCGTCGCCGCGCTCGGGCGGTTCCACGGCGACATGCCGCACGCAAGTCGCGGCGAGATCTCGCTCTTGTCCCGTCATGACAACGAGCCCGATCACCGTGGTGTCGGACCCGACCGCGTTGGTCGCTGCCACTCTGATGTCGCGGGTGACGTGCCGTGCGATGCGGTCCACACGTCGCCGTGAGGCGCCGTCAGCACCCTCGAACACCATCACCACCGTCCGCGGCTGCACAGCGTGCACCGCGCCAGTGACCTCCCGGCGTATGCGCGCCACTTCTGCTCTCCTTGAGCGGAAACCGAGCATTCCTCTGATCCGATATGCGGCCAGCACCATCCGCAGGTCCTCGACCGTGGGCATATCGGAGGCCAGCGGGACGAGATCCAGAACGGCCGCGTCGTCGCCAATACGGACTGGCGAACGTATGTCAGACATCGCGCCAACTGATCGGGGGCATGCCGCACAGGCTTGCGTGCCCATCTACGTCCATCGTTGAGGCTCCCGTCGAGATAGTTGCGCCTTCGTGTGCCACTGCCCCTCGGCGACGGGCGAGGAGGACCGCCCGTCACCAATTCGCTTCGCGCCGCGGCGGCTAGGCGTGAACGTGACCCGGCTCGTGCTGGTGGTTGTCGAGCTCGGCACGGACCTGCTCCATGTCCAGCCCTCGCACCTGAGCGATGAGGTCCTCCAACGCCGGCTTCGGCAGTGCGCCAGCCTGGATGAACACCCTGATCGAGTCGCGGTAGACCGCCACGGTAGGCAATGCACGGATGCCGATCTCCGACGACAGCTGAGCCGCAGCCTCTGTATCGACCTTGCCGAACACAATGTCCGGGTGCTCTTCGGAGGCGGCCTCATACACCGGGGCAAACGCTCGGCACGCACCACACCAGGTCGCCCAGAAGTCGAGGATCACGATCCCATCGCGGCCCGTGACCTCCTGAAAGTTCTCGTCTGTTACCTCTATCGTCGCCATCTCTGGTCCTCTCGTGAACAACCTTATTGGACTTCGTGGTCCTGTTACATAGTCCTCGGTCGCGCGGGACTGCGCAAGGTCGCGGCTACCTGTTGGCGGCGTAGCGATAACCGTCAGCAGCGGGGCGGAGATGCGAGTCGACACGTCGCTACACGCGATCGCCGGATTTTCCGTCCAAGATCAGGCTTGTCGGGCTCGCGAGGCGAGCCTCGGTAGCGGTCGGCTTTCGGGCGCCGCGAAGGTTCCCGGCGTCGTCAACGTCGCCACCCGCGTACGGCTGACTACGTGCTGCTGTCGGACCCGATCGTTGTGACGGTCATTCACCACCGGGGGGGTATCACCGGATGAGTGTGCTCTTGCTCCAGAGGATCGACTTCCATCTCGGTGGCGTCCGACACGGCCTCGACGCCGGCACCCGAGCGACGACTCTCGTTGAGTGCCTGGACGATGCGAGCAAGCGCTGGTTCAGAAAGCGTGCCGGTATGGCTGAAGACTCGTGCGCCGTCTCGGTACCCCAGTAGGGCCGGGACGGCGGCCACGCGTGCGACGTGCGCAGCCTGGAGCTCGCTGGTGATGTCGACGCGTGCGTGCAGGACGTGTGACTGTTCGACGGATGACCTCTCGTAGATCGCACCGAAGGCACGGCAGGGAGAGCACCAGCTCGCCCAGAAGTCGACGACGACGAGTTCGGTCGTCGCAACCACGCTTACGAAACTCTGATCAGTCAAAGCAACCACGGTCATGGGTCAATGCTCCTGTCAATTTCGACGCGGCGGTCTTGGAGGGGCAACGGAATGGCGGCGACCCCGGTGGCTGCGGGGCGACCCCCGCATCGTGTCTCGGTCAAGTCCCGTGGTGTGGTGTCACTCCGGTTGTTCCCTGTGGTGGGTGGAGGGTCAGGCGGTGAGGTAGCGCTCGGGGCGGGGCTGCTCGGTGTGATCGTGCAGGGTATGGACGAGTTTGCGCATGGAGATGTCGGAGAAGTAGCGGCGTTCGCCGTAGGACCATTCCTCGTGCTGTTCTTGGAGGACGGCCCCGATGAGGCGGGTGACGGAGTCGCGGTCAGGGAAGATCTGGACGACGTCGGCGCGGCGTTTGATCTCGCGGTTGAGGCGCTCGATGGGGTTGTTCGACCACACCTTCTGCCAGTGCTCGCGGGGCAGCGGTGCGAACGCGGTGAGGTCGGGTTCGGCGGCCTCGAGCATGGTCGCGATCTCCGGGAATGAGCCGCGGAGGCTGTCGGTGACGGCCTGGTATTGCGCGGTGACGGCTTCGGTCGTGGTTTGCGCGAAGATCGTGGAGATCAGTGCGTTGACGGGCTTGGAGCGGGCCGAGCCGATCTTCTGGGTGACGTTGCGAGCGAAATGGACCCGGCATCTTTGCCACCCGGATCCGGGCAGGATCGCTTTGACCGCGGCTTTCAGGCCGGCGTGCGCGTCGCTGGTGACCAGGGTCACCCCGAGCGGGTCGGCGTCGGTGGCGACCTTGAGTCCCCGGTCGCGGAGGGAGCGGAGGAACTCGGTCCAGAAGTCGGTGGTCTCCGCGTCCCCGAGCGCCATCCCGAGGATCTCCCTCCTGCCGTCGCCGGAGACTCCGGTGGCCACGACGAGGGCTTGGGAGACGACCCGGCCGCGGTGGCGGACGTCGAGGTAGGTGGCGTCGAGGAACAGGTAAGGGAACCAGGTGTGATCGATCCGGCGGTGCAGGAACTCCTGCACCGCCTCGTCGATCTCCCCGCAGATCCGCGACACGGTCGACCTCGAGATGCCGGTGTCGTTGCCGAGCGCACGGACCAGCTGGTCGACCTTCCTGGTCGAGACTCCGTCGATCCAGGCCTGGCAGATGACCGCGTAGAGGGCTTTGTCGACCCGGCGACGCGGGTGCAGCAACGACGGGAAGAACGACCCCTCCCGCAGCTTCGGGATCTGAAGGTCCACCTCCCCGGCCGGGGTCGCGAGCGTCTTCGGGCGCACTCCGTTGCGGCGGGTCGTCCGCTCAGGAGACCGCTCGTGCGGGGCCGCGCCGATCTTCACGGTCGCTTCCGCGTTGATCAGGTCTTGCAGGCCGGCCTGCAGCATCCGGCGGAACACGTCCGAGTGGGCGAGGTCGGGGTCGGCGAGGACTTCGCCGATCAGGGTCGTCAAGGCAGACTGGTTCTGGGTCATCGTGGGATCCACTTCTTTGCTTCTTGGCGGAAACAACTGGGTATCCCACGGTGGCCCGTCATCGTCTACGACGACGAGGACCCCGCGGGAAGTGACACCACGCTATGGGACTCACCCCGACAAAGTACGATCGCGGAATGCCCGGCCTCGTTGCTCCGATGACCTTGCCGCCCGGCGAGCCGGCTGCCGGCCCTTGGCGGGCGATTCGAGAAGAGGACCTCGTCCGGGTGCTGTTCAATGCGGGCAGCGTTTCGCCCCGCAAGCCCTTAATCGTGGCGGTAGACGGTCGCGGTGCATCCGGGAAGACAACTCTCGCCGAACGGTTGGCTCGACAGGTGGATCGCTCAGCCATCGTCCATACCGATGACATCGCTTGGAATGAACCCTTCTTCACGTGGGGCCATCTCCTCGGCGATCACATCCTGAGTCCGTTGCGCCGCGGTGAGAGCGTGATGTTCTCACCGCCCGCCTGGGCTAAGCATGGGAGGGACGGGGCCATCGAGGTTCGCGCTGGTTTGGATCTCGTGATCATCGAGGGCGTTGGGGCCAGCCAGCGCGAATTGAGCGACCTCGTTGATGCCACCGTCTGGGTACAGTCCGACTTCGCTGCAGCGGAAACACGAGGTATTGCCCGAGACATTGCTCAGGGCGTGAATGGAAGCGCCGAAGAGACCGTCGCTTTCTGGCACGAATGGATGGATGAGGAACTGCTGTTCTTATCGGAGCAGAGGCCGTGGGAACGGGCATGCATAGTTGTCGCGGGGACCCCCACGATCCCGCTCGAGCGAGATCGGCTGGCCGTGGCGAGCGGACCCTTGTAAATCTCCAAGCCCGCGTCATCTCAGGTAGGACGCTCTGATCAGTGGGCGCCCGACATCGTGCGGAGATCCGCTACTGAGGTGCCCTCAGCGAGACCATCGTCGACAATTCTGTGGACCCATCCTTCTACGGTCGTCCCCCTGGGCGCGTGCGGAATTTCGGCTTAGGGCGCGAGCAAGTACGCGACGGGTTCGGAAACGGCCACGATAGCGGTCACCACGATGCCCATGACAGCCAAAGTCGTCCAGCGCGCGGAGGTGGACGCCGCCAGGCCGACCACGATCGTTCCCACGCTCAGCGCGAGGAGGGCGGAGCATGTCGCGATGAACGCCGCGATCGCCCACAGGTTCTCTGTGTCGCTCGTGATCTGCTGCGAGACGAGCCCCGCAAGGAAGTACGAACCGAGGTAGGCGAAGAACAGTCCGCTCGCGGCCATGCACAGACCGGACGTGATCCAGACGGCGACAGCCTGGAGGTGTCGGCGCAGGTATGGAACGAGGAAGACAAGCTGACCGAGAAGTGCGAGCACCGTCCCGAGGAGACGGATATCGGTGAACGAAGTCAGGGAGGCCACCACCAGTGATGTCATGGTGACGATGACGTAAAGCACGGTTACCGCCGCCACCGTTCTCGTCGATCGCGGTTCAGCGGTGGCCAGTAGAGGTTCCGTGCTGGTCATCGGCTGCCTGCCTGTCGTTGATCCCAGATGCTGTGTGTCGTCGTCTTCAGCATCAATGGGAATCTCTGCACCCGCAAGCGGATCCGCTTGCGGGCGCTCGCCCTAGGGGGAAGTGGACATCTTCGCGCAACGATGACGCTGCAGCTCGTGGACATTTCTCGAGTCGAAAGCCCGCTGTGACGTGCGCGCGGTGGACAAGTCGCACCGGTTCCTACAAAGATTGAGATGTCCGAGACAGGACTGGCTCCACGTCCGATGGGGCGCACCAGCAGGCGGCGATCACGCCGTCCGCGAGTAAGGAGAGATCATCGTGCCGACGTGTGGGAAACTCAGGTCATGACCATGGCCGACCCGTACACCCCGGAGAAGTCGAAGGCGCTCTTCGGCAACAGCCACATGTCCACGGTCATGCTCGAAATCGCCTCGCTCGACGACGACACCTTCTCGCCCAAGCAGATCGTGGAGCGCACCGGCTTGCTGGGCAGTGTCGTTCACCCACTGATCCACCGCCTCACCGACGCCGGACAGATCGAATACCTCGGCCGTGGGCCAGACGGCAAGGCGAAGCTCTACCGCATACGCCGCACCCACATCTGGGATGCAATGAAGAAATACGCAGACGGCGTCGACGACGAAGTCGGCCAACTCGCCAGCTGAGAGTTGTCTGCGGGCACCTACGTGGTAGACCGATAAGCCGAACGTGGGGAAGCAGGAGAAGCTTCACCGGAAGGGTGCCGTGAGCCGTCGCTTCAGTTGCCGAGGTCAGCGTGGTAGTGGCCCAGGAGCAGCCGGGTGAGCTGTTCACCCCGTACCGCGACGGCCGTGAGGTCCTCCGTGGTCATTGCGGCGAAGTTGGTGGGGTATCGCTCGACACGCTCACGCGGGATCAGATCATGGAGTGGCACCGGGAGCTTGTGATCGCGCATCCCGAGGTATG
Source organism: Microbacterium sp. NPDC055442 (assembly GCF_053644215.1). Taxonomy (NCBI): domain Bacteria; kingdom Bacillati; phylum Actinomycetota; class Actinomycetes; order Micrococcales; family Microbacteriaceae; genus Microbacterium; species Microbacterium sp. NPDC055442. Next base: position 48,890 of record NZ_JBSHLF010000007.1, read on the forward strand.
CGTGCACGAATCCATCAATCTGGCCGGCCGCGGCTGCGTCGTGGATGCGGCCGCGGCTCGCATCTTGGGTCTTGCCGTACGTGATATCGAAGCTCTGCGACAGCCGGCCGGGGAGGAAGCGTGCAGCGCGGCGGTGGGCGCGCCCTCGGCCGGCATCAGCCGCGATCAGGAAATCGAGCTCGTAAGTGTGGCTTGTGTGAGCAGTGGATCGATTGGGCAGCAAGGGACTCAGTCCAAGGTTGTCGTATACGCCGCCGTCGGTCATGACCACCGTCTCATGCGTTCGATGACCATCGCGGTTCTCGAATTCATACTCCCTGGTCATCGCGGGCAGGAGTATCGGGAACGCAGCCGAAGCCGCCACCGCCTCTGCGACGGTGACCGGATCCAGGATCTTTCCGTACGCGGAGCAGGAACTCACCCTGCTACCGAATCTCACGGCGTTGCCGGTAGTCATATCCGTCGCGGAGAAAATCACGCTGCGATCCGGGTGCGTAACGTCGGCCACGTCGCGGCTGCCGAACGCTCGTGAGGCAAGTGCAGCGACGAGGGCATCGGTACGCGAGTACCCGCGGCGCTGACCCGGGACTGTGGCGCGAAGTGCGCTGCTCGCGCTCTTCACCATCGCGGTGGGCGCGAATGCGCGTCGGGCGAGCTCGGCCTGCAGCCCGCAGCGAAGGAGTTGGACTACCGAGTCGTCGAACTCAGCGAACTCGGCCGGCCCGTACGCCCACATGGCCGTGAGTAGGCTTCCGCCGCTAATTCCGGATACGACAGACACGTGCTGGAGAAGGTCGCGATCCTGCAGTGCCCGGAGACAGCCAAGTCCGAAGGCTGTAGCGCGAAACCCGCCTCCCGAAAGGGCTAAGCCAATACGCGGAGTGGTCATCCGTCCGCCTCGATCGCGCCCGCCGTCGGGTAGGCGAATCCTCCCGGGAACCAGTGGGTGCTGCCGATCGTCATGTAAAACGGTGAGCTTGCAGGTGTCCGGGTGCGTCCTTCATCCCGTCGGACAACGCGCGCATATAGGTGGGGTGGGGTCCCATCGCGTAACCAGGTCGACCAGGCGTGTGACGGTCCGCCGAGGATCAGCATCAGCGCCCGCCGCCCAGCACCCTGAGGCGCGACGATCTGCGACATTCCCGCATCGTCAATGTCGCTCGGTCTGGCGGGGCCGTGCGGGTGCGTGTGCCACATGCCCACGAAGCCAACCCGGTCACCGGTGTTACGCAAGCTTGCCTCCACGATCTGCTGAGTGCCCTCGACGCCGTGATCGAAATAGATCGAGGAGAGGTGGCTGTCCGGGGACGGGCCCGTGGCGGCGTCCACGTGCACAGTTCCCGTCGCATCGTCGATCATGCCCAGGAGCATCCCGCCCGTCTCGACCTTTGCCCCTCGGATGCGCGCACCCCGACGGGCTTCGCTCCGGATCTCAGCCAGTGCACGCGAACTCACCTGGACCTCATACTCACCGGAATGATCCGCCATCGTCACGTCGTTCGGCCACGTCAATGGCCGCGGCACGTGGCCGGCCGCGGGCGGGGTGAGGTGAATCGCCACCGCCGTCATCGGTGCTGCCTCACGATCAGTCAGCACACGAAGAGCCGACCACAACAGTTGGGAAGCGAGAGCCACTGTCTGGGTGGAGGACCCCGTGAACGTGGGTGCAGAACAACCCGGCTCGGGGAAGAACATGTCCGTCCGCGGGGTGGCTGGGAAGAAATCTTCAGCGATCTCAGCCCATCCGAGGGGCGGGTTGGTGGCGATGTCGATCGCAGTTCGTCGCAGGACATCGTGTGTTGCCCCGGTTGCTCCCGTCAAGGACACGGTGACGACGCCGCGCTCCGCGGTGTGTCCGAACACGGCACCGACAGTGGGCGGCCACTGATCTCTGCGCGAAGAGCGGGCATCCTCGAGGGCGGTCCGCACGCCCACGTCCGCCGTCGCATCGATGACGAGGTCGTATCCCAGGACGGCGTCGGGTTCGCTCAGGATTCCCGTGACGATGTGGGATCGGGAGGCCGTCACGATCAAGTCTTCGCGGACACGGGACAACCGAGCTGCCAGACGCTCCGCCTTGTTGTAACCGATGTCATCATCGTCGTAAGGCTGGCGCACGAGGATCCCCGGGCCGACATTCCCTTTGTCGATCACGTGAAGAGCCGCCACGCCTGCGCGAACGCATTGCTCTGCGATCGGTGCGCCGAGCGCCCCGGCGCCGAGCAGCAGCACACGCTTTCCGGCCAGCCATGTCGACGCTGATCCCGTGTCACGGCGTCGTGTCACCTCGGCGCGCGCCTCATGGACGATCATCCATTGAACCTTCGCGAAACCCAACCAGGCCTCGGCCAGCTCGCGAACGTCCGTGGCGAGCTGCTCGTTCTCCGGTCGGATCATCTGCAAGAGATCGGTGATCTTGGAGCCGAGGTCATCGAGGTGCCAGCACGTCACGTGCGCAAGCGGCTTCCCAGGGTCGAGGCGCCGCGCAGGTGTAGCCAGAAGCATCATCGCTGGCACTGCACTGCCACCGCTTACCGAGTGCCCGAGCACCTTGTTGATCGTCGATGCCCGAACGAGAGCCGAGAGAAGCATGTCCCGCGGAACCCCGTACCCATCCAGCGCGTCGGCGAGGGCAGCGGCAGTTGCCGGGTACTCCATATCGAGTGTGTCGCTGATCACTATCGAGGGCGCCACGAAGAGCGCGCGACCCTGATCGTCATGGCTCGCGACACCGTCCTCGAGAACGCGCTCATAGGTCTGAAGCGGAGTGAGCCACTCGAGCACATCAACGCGAGACCCGCGTTGCACACACCACGCGTAGACCAGCCTGACCCCGTCACCGCCGAGATCGCGCCACGGCACCAGATCTCCCAGATCCGGGCGCAGCACAATCCACCCGTTCTTATAGGAGCCGTACGCGATAGGTGGGTGCAGCGGCTGACCCGCTGGATCGAGCTCTCCCGCAGCTGCGCGCTGCACCCACGACATCAGGCGGGAAATCAAACCCCGCATGCCATCTGCTGGATTCCACTCAACGGACGGCGCCGCATAGAGACACAACACCGAACCCCACTGCACGTGCGGTGTGCCCGCCCACCGCCGGTGTCGAACCATCACTGACGGGTACGCGTGAGGGTATGACGGCTCGACCAGGATCTCGAATCGTTCCCTGCGCCGCACTGAGATACCGGAGCCAGCGGTAACGACACCGGCCGTGTCCAAGGAGATGCTGTAGGTGGAGATCGTCTCGTCCGCCGTCGATCCGAGAAGCTGGATAGCGCCGCCACTCATGTCGGCGAGATCCGCGAGCTGGCGGGCGGCGAGTTCGCTCAACGACCGAACCCGATGGGGTTCTCCGGTGCGCTCTGCCCACCACGATCAGCGGCGATCGCGTCCTGAACCCGATCCACGCCCGAGAACTCAGAGGCCACCGCTGTCGCAGGAAGTGCGTGCGCCAAGCTCACCGCGGCAGCAGTGACGGCGGCAAACCGGCGGCCGACGGAGGACATCGACAACTCCAGCGCCGCTTCCTGCGCCGACTTCTCAAGCAGCTCGCCGCGGATCACGCGCGCACCGTACGCGTCGACGCCGAACACCACCGGACTGGGTGCCAGTTCATCAACCCACGACATGGTGCAAATCAGCTCATCAGCTATCTCGGCGTACCGATCCGCCGCCATAAGGTGCGGCGGGTTGTGGCCGTCCACGTCCACGTCAGGAAACACCGCGCTACTGGCCACAATCGAGGCACCCAGCCGGGCGTTGCGCTCGAAAGCGTCAAGGATGTCCTGCTGCAAGACCTCCGCGCCGTCCACATCCTTCTTGTACATCACCCGCTTCGAGCAGTGATGCGGCGCAAGCAACAGATCCCACTCGAGATACTGCTCGCGATCCTTCGCCTCGCTGTACTTGAAGATCTTCATGATCGTGTCGTGCGCCAGATCTCCGAAGAGCAGAACCTTGCCGTCAACACCCGACTCGTCGGTGAGGGTCACCTGCATCGACAACGATGTCTCGTTCCGGGCAGCCGCAGCATCCTCCTTGAAGGGTGCATGGATGAACGCCTCGAAAACACCGGCACGATCATGACCGTCCAGCACTGTCAGCGACGTCCCCGGATACGCCAAGTACTCCTTCGGGAGATCGTCGTACGCATGGGAGCTGTGATCGGTGTCGTATCCAACTACTCGGATCCGATCGCCACTCCCTGGAGCCCCACCGACGCTCACCGCTGCACGCGTGACCTCAATACGACGCTCCGACTCTTCACGAAACGCGATCGCGTCCGCGCACAGCTCCGGTGCCTCCGGATCGTTGTATTCACGCCACAGGCGCGGCGTCGACCACAGCTCACCAATACGGACCTTCGCCAGCAGATCCGCAAAACCCAGGCAATGGTCCTTATCGGCATGCGTCAACACGAAGGTGGCAAGATACGGCTCCCCATCAACGATCGGGAGGGCATCAACGAGGCGATCAACAACCGCGACTTCTGGGTTCTCATCGCTGTCCGCCTTCGCAAGGTCATGAAGATCGACCTGCATCACCACGCCATCATCAACGACGACTGTCGTACTATCTCCGGTGCCAACCGGCCAGAACACCGCGCCTCTCGCGGGAAGCCCCTCTGAATACATCACGCACCTTCCTGTCGACCAAAACCGGTGCGCGCCAATCCGCCACACTTCGGGTGTGCACTGCTCAAGGTAGCTACGACCACCGACACCAACACTGGGAAACGCAAGCGGATCATTGAGCCACCCAGCGCCAATCCGGCTCCCAGCGCCGCCCCACATTCGACGTCACCACGGCAAGCACCGGCGAATGGCACAAGGAGCGGATCCCGGGTACCTGGCACGAATGCCAACTGCATGCCATCTCGTCGTGGAAAGTGCCATCTTCACGCGGAACCTACAGTTTCTTCTTCAGCAATGTCAGTGGTCCGCGCTAAAGTGTAACTGTCAGAGATACAAACAAAGGAGCATGATATGAGCGGAACGATGCGACTGGCAGTGAAGGTCTCGCCCGATGCGCGCACGGAGCGCGTGGACCTGGGGGCGAACGCCTATCCGGTGATCTCGGAGGCGGTCCAGGGGGACATCGAGCCCGTCACCTTAGCTGAGGATTTCGAGTTCTACGCCAACGAGAACGGCTGGGCCGAGTTCTCGCCGCTCGAGCGCAACCCCCTCGCGGAGGCAGTCCAACTCGGCTGCCTCGGTGCCGCCAACCCGATCGTGGGTCCGGTGATCTTCACGGGGGGTATCGACGAGGCGGGCGAGACTCGTGGGCTGTCCGAGACTCGAGCCGCGCTGGTGGAGCAGCTGGCGATGATGCTGCGCGGGGAGGCCTGAGATGGGTGCGGACATGCTGTTGGCGATCGCCGCCTCTCCCCGAATGACCAGCAGGGGTTCCGATGCGTCGGTCGACGTGCTGTGCACCCGCGTGGAGGAGCGAGCGGCAGCGGCGGCCTCGGAAGGGGATCTGGAAACAGAGCTCTACCCGGAGCTGTTCGAGGACAGATCCGGCAGGGCGGCCGATCTGGCTGCTGACGCGCTCACAAGCTGGATCAGGAACGGAGGGCTCGAGTCCCGAGACGTGGCACATGTTCGGATCGGCGGCCGTGAGTACATCGCCACAGGAGGACTCTCATGGGGCGACTCCCCCACCGATGCATTCAGCTACGTGAGCCTGCTCGACGATATCCACGCCTTCGACGAGCCGCTGCCCTGACACCACGCGCGCCGCTTACTCCTGGTCGAGGGGTCAGCGGTCGCGGTGCACGACCTCGATGGTCTCCACCTCGATGTCGGGAACGGTCTGGGCCGCATGGCTCACCGTCGCGCACAGAGCGGTGATGGTGACGCGATCACCCTTGCTGACGGCAGCACGGATCATCTCAGCGCGAGGCCCAGTCGCGTGGACGTTATACGGGCCGTGCTCACCGTCTATGCGGAAGCTCACCCGAGCTACTCGTCCGGGAAGGCTGCGGGTCAGCATGAGGGGTGATCGGACGATGCCTGTTGCGATGACCGCAGTCTTCGGCGACGAGGCGATCTTGGTGGTGTGCATGACTTTGCTCCAGATCTAGCTGTAGATGGGCGCGTCGAACGTGACGCGATGGAAGATGTGGTCGGCGTCGTCAGCGCAGCCGGCGCCGAGATCGTCGATCATGACGGCTGCACAGCAGAGCTGTCCCTCCGCATAGGCCGCGGCGAGCGCGTCGAGGATTCCTTGGAAGGTGACGGTCGTAGTGACCTCTCCTTCGGGCTCGTCGACGTCGGTGTAGTGAGTGATGGAGACGGTCGCCGCGTCGAGATCGGACTCGGTGGCAACTAGCCAGGATGAGCTTGGACCGCGAAGAAGGTCACAGAGGTCGACCACCTGAGACGGCGGGATCTCTCTGGTGATCGTGAGTGTCAGCGCCATAGTTGCTTTCCCCTTGTTAGTATCTTGGTTCGTTACTAACGGTACTCTCCTAGGGTGATGTGTCAAGGTGGCGATTGTGAGCTCGCGTCTTGCGAGATAGCGTCATTCCGCATCAGCAGCAGACGCCTCGACAGGGTGAGCGAGCAGTTGCGGCTTGGCGGGCCGAGAGAAGAAGCCGAAGGACTCGTCATCGTCACCACGCTCGACGGTCGCTGTAAACGCCACGCGGTGGCCGCGGGCGGGTCGACCATCGAACTCAAGCCCACGCGGCACGCTGCCCCATACTTTCCAGCCCGGACCTGTGACGAGCATCTTGAGCGAGCCGCCGTAGGCGTTCTCCACCCACTTCGTAGCGGTGATCTCCCCTTCGAGGCGCACACGACCGGTGGGAACGGGGCGCTTGGCAGCCTCCTGCTTACGCAACTCGGCGATGACAGCTTCAGCTTCGAGGCCCCAGACATCGAAGTCGAGCTCTTCGATGCCGGCAGTCTCGGCAGCATCCAAGAGATCCCCCGCCCTGCGGCGCAGCGGATCGCCCTCGCGCAGTTCACCGTACGCGTGGGTGAGCGCGCCGTGGGCGGATGCGTTCTCCTCCATGAAGCGCGCTTGCGCGGAGACAATTCGCGCAAGCGCGTCTCGGGCTTCGTCAGCGAGGCGTGCGCGGCGACGTGCGGTGGATCGGGCAGACGAGATGAGGAATGAACGCGTGCCGGCTCCCCCACAGGCGAAGCATCCGGTCGTGACGTCACCGACGCTCGAGGTGTAGAAGGTGATCCGGCTGGGTGCGCTGTAGATGCCCGTACCCCCACACGCGCCACATGCTTCGGTGATCCGGTCGGCGCCCTTTCGACCGGGGTAGGGATCTTGGTACGAGCTCGCGCCGGCTGAAGGAGCGTTCTTCACGTCTCGCATCGCGCTTACCTCCCTTTCGTATCTCTGTCAGTTACAAAATACACCCACCCGCAGACACTCGCGTCGGGATCCTGCCGCCGGAGCGAATGGGGTTAGGGAGAGATCTTCCGCGTGTCCCTCGTCGGGTGTATATTAGTAACTGTCAGAGATACATACAGAAGGATGGTGCACGATGGCTACTCGAAAGACGCTCAGCCCCGAAGAGCGCAAGGCTCGCGCTGAAGCACTGCACGAGACGATCACTGCGCAGGTCGAGAAGCTTCGCGACTCCGAGCAGTGGACCGAGTTCCTGCGATACGCACGCAGTTTCCACCGCTACTCGCTCAACAACCTCTGCCTCATCTGGGCCCAGTTCGAGGCGCTCAAGGCTGCCGGTCTCACGGGCAGCGCCGACTCCTTCACCCAGGTCGCCGGCTTCCGGAAGTGGCAGGAGCTTGGCCGCCAGGTGCGCCGCGGCACCAAGGCAATCCGAATCTTCGGGTACGCCCAGAAGCGCATCGATGCGGCCGAGGATGAGAGCACTGACAGCGAAGCACGAACCGTGACCTGGTTTCCCGTGTTGAGCGTCTTCGACATCTCTCAGACCGATCCCATCCCCGGGCACCCAGGCGCCCCGGACAACCCCGTGAAGCAGCTCACCGGGGACGACGATCTCGGGATCGTCGATGACCTCAGCGACTACATGACGGGTCTGGGGTGGACTGTCGGCCGCGAGCGCATGCCCGAAGGGATGAATGGCTACGCGTCAGGCACACGCAAGCACGTCGCCCTGTCCGACTCGATCTCTCCCGCCCAGTCGGCAAAGACGATGATCCACGAGGTCTGCCACTTCCTCCTCGGGCACACGGATGAGGATTGCGACTACGTGGCGCATCGCGGCACATGCGAGGTCGAAGCGGAGTCCGCCGCCTACGTCGCACTGGGCATCCTCGGCCTCGACTCGGCCGACTATTCGGCCGGCTACATCACGGGGTGGGCAGAGCGCGCCGAGGCCGACGTCATGCGCGAGACAGCCAAACGCGTCCTGGACGCAGCGCAGCGCATCTCCGAGATCCTGACACCAGCGCCCGCGATCGCTCACGAGCTCGCCGCCTGACCATGATGCAGGACACCGGACCCCTGGAGACCGGCGCCCACGCGTCTGCAGGGACGGTCTCCTACGGCGCCCACATCCGTGCCGCCGGCATCCTCTGGGAAGTGTGTGACGTGCGCTCGATTGAAGCTCCCCCAGCCTCGAGGGAGACCCGCGGGCGTTTGCGCCCCATCGATACGGAGACCGGTGATCGTCTCACGATCGTGCGCATCGGACGCGCCGAACGGGAGATGGTCCACGTCGACCTGACCGTCTACGCCGGTGGCGAGATCTCCGCGTTTCCCGCTGCACGGAACTACAGCGCGCCGTTGACCGACCGGCAGCGGCAACTCATCCTCGACGACCTGGCCGGTGTCGAGTTCCACCTACCGCCTCTGAACGTTGACGAACGACTCAAGCGATTCATCTCGTCGATCGCCACCGATGCCACCCACGCCGCTGCGAACACGATCAGCTACGCACGCCGTCGGGTCTTGAGTGAGCACTTCGCCGAGCTCCAGACCCGTCCGGAGGCTGACCGGCATCGGGCAGCAATTCTCGACCAGGCTTGTGCCGAGTTCCGCGCGCGGTTGCAAGCGCTACTCACCCAGGCCTGAGCGCCGATCGGTATAGAGACGAGCAGCGCTTACGTCGGTATCCGCACCTAAAATCGGCGCCCATGCCCCCTCACCACTCATACCCATCCGGCGTCGAATGGAGCGACGTTTGTAGCTGGATCGCGGCGAATCGCCCCGATCTCGACGCGCGGCTCCGGGACGGCATCCCCGACCGGCAGGATGACCAACCCGCACCAGCACCTCCACCAGCGACCGTATGAACGCGTCCGCGTTCCACACCCAGGACAATCCGGGTCCGAGGACACCAAGCCGTCATCCGCGATCATCTCGGCACGCTACTCGCTCGTCGTGGCCGGGAAGCTCAACTTTCCACAGCCTCCGCAATCCTGTAGAATAGTAACTGAGAGAGATACATACCGAAGGGAGTTGAGGGAAATGGCGAACAAGACAGCAATGCAGGTGATGAAGGTTCTGCACCGCCAGGCGAACCCGACCGCAACCACGCGAGGCACTCCGGCCCAGGAAGCGAAGCGTCTGAACAAGTCCCGCAGGCTCGCGCTGGCCAACGCCACCGCCATGCTCAGCAAACTCAACCGCGCAGCCGTCACCGAGTCCGCCACGACCATCCAGGCGATGACCGACGATGCACAGGTACTCCTCGACGCTGCCACCGGGTTCCAGGAACTCATCGACGACATCCCCAACGGTCGCCAGCTCGCCGCCTGACATGGCTCGCCGGATCGTAACCGCCATCGCCGCCATCAGCGCCGTCTGCGCCGCCACGGCGGCGATCTGGCTGACGTCCGGCTCGTTCGCGTCCCCTGCAGAGAGCATCGTCCCCGACCCCGACCTGCAGCCCCTCGTGAACGCCGGCTACACCACACAAAGTGAGAGCGGCTCCTACGCCTTCAACCATTCGCTCATCGAGCAGCAGATCGACCAACTGCCGCCCGCCGATGAGGTGCTCATCCGCGCGTATGAACGTGACACCTTCGGCCAGCGCTGGGCGGATGTGGACCGAAACGGCTGTGACACCCGCAACGACATGCTCCGAATCTGGTTGACGGAGGTGACATTCAAGCCCGGAACACACGACTGTGTCGTTCTCACGGGCACGCTCGCCGATCCCTTCAGCGGCACCGCAATCGCGTTCACCCGCGGTCAAGGCACGAGCGAAGCGGTGCAGATCGACCACCTCTGGCCGCTGTCAGCAGCCTGGCAACGCGGAGCGGACGCCTGGACCGAGGTGAAGAGACAGCAGTTCGCAAACGACCCACTCAACCTCACGCCCGTCGACGGCCCGCTCAACCAGTCCAAAGGTGACAGGGTCAAGTCCCGTGGTGTGGTGTCACTCCGGTTGTTCCCTGTGGTGGGTGGAGGGTCAGGCGGTGAGGTAGCGCTCGGGGCGGGGCTGCTCGGTGTGATCGTGCAGGGTATGGACGAGTTTGCGCATGGAGATGTCGGAGAAGTAGCGGCGTTCGCCGTAGGACCATTCCTCGTGCTGTTCTTGGAGGACGGCCCCGATGAGGCGGGTGACGGAGTCGCGGTCAGGGAAGATCTGGACGACGTCGGCGCGGCGTTTGATCTCGCGGTTGAGGCGCTCGATGGGGTTGTTCGACCACACCTTCTGCCAGTGCTCGCGGGGCAGCGGTGCGAACGCGGTGAGGTCGGGTTCGGCGGCCTCGAGCATGGTCGCGATCTCCGGGAATGAGCCGCGGAGGCTGTCGGTGACGGCCTGGTATTGCGCGGTGACGGCTTCGGTCGTGGTTTGCGCGAAGATCGTGGAGATCAGTGCGTTGACGGGCTTGGAGCGGGCCGAGCCGATCTTCTGGGTGACGTTGCGAGCGAAATGGACCCGGCATCTTTGCCACCCGGATCCGGGCAGGATCGCTTTGACCGCGGCTTTCAGGCCGGCGTGCGCGTCGCTGGTGACCAGGGTCACCCCGAGCGGGTCGGCGTCGGTGGCGACCTTGAGTCCCCGGTCGCGGAGGGAGCGGAGGAACTCGGTCCAGAAGTCGGTGGTCTCCGCGTCCCCGAGCGCCATCCCGAGGATCTCCCTCCTGCCGTCGCCGGAGACTCCGGTGGCCACGACGAGGGCTTGGGAGACGACCCGGCCGCGGTGGCGGACGTCGAGGTAGGTGGCGTCGAGGAACAGGTAAGGGAACCAGGTGTGATCGATCCGGCGGTGCAGGAACTCCTGCACCGCCTCGTCGATCTCCCCGCAGATCCGCGACACGGTCGACCTCGAGATGCCGGTGTCGTTGCCGAGCGCACGGACCAGCTGGTCGACCTTCCTGGTCGAGACTCCGTCGATCCAGGCCTGGCAGATGACCGCGTAGAGGGCTTTGTCGACCCGGCGACGCGGGTGCAGCAACGACGGGAAGAACGACCCCTCCCGCAGCTTCGGGATCTGAAGGTCCACCTCCCCGGCCGGGGTCGCGAGCGTCTTCGGGCGCACTCCGTTGCGGCGGGTCGTCCGCTCAGGAGACCGCTCGTGCGGGGCCGCGCCGATCTTCACGGTCGCTTCCGCGTTGATCAGGTCTTGCAGGCCGGCCTGCAGCATCCGGCGGAACACGTCCGAGTGGGCGAGGTCGGGGTCGGCGAGGACTTCGCCGATCAGGGTCGTCAAGGCAGACTGGTTCTGGGTCATCGTGGGATCCACTTCTTTGCTTCTTGGCGGAAACAACTGGGTATCCCACGGTGGCCCGTCATCGTCTACGACGACGAGGACCCCGCGGGAAGTGACACCACGCTATGGGACTCACCCGGTGACAGCGGGCCCGAATGGATGCCTCCGAACGTCAGCTACCGCTGCGTCTACGTCGCACGGATGGTTCTCGTCGCCACCAACTACCAGCTGGAGCTGACCCTCGAAGACCGGCGCGCGCTCACTACGACGCTCGCCAGCTGCGCCTGATATAGATCTCCGTCATGAGGCCGGGCGAATGCAAGTCCGCAGACATGGCGGAAGCGATGTCACGCTCGGGCAAGTACCGCGCGGATCAGTGGCGTGGGGTCGGCGGCAGGATTTCGCCAGTCAGCGCGGCCGGGATGGGTCACGGTTACGACAGCACGGCCGTCGGCCGCGACGTGCGCCTCGCTGGTCCATGCTCGGGCGTTCTGTTCCCGAAACCGGTCGATCAATCGGTCGGCGCCGATCGCCTCCCGAGTCCAACGTCCAGCAGTGCCACCGAGGCAAAGAACAGTGCCAATCCCCAGCGATTGAAGAACCGCGTCATGAACCACCCAGCACTGCTTCAGCAGCGCCTCCTTTTCACGACCAAGCGCCTCCTCGCTCGTCGACCGGACGAACACGACGTTGCTGGCCGGCACATCGCGGAGGTCAAGCCCCAGTCGGTCGAACACGTGCCGCATGCGTGGTTGCAGCCCGTGCGTCCCAGGGGGTTTGCCCTGCCAGGAATCGTCGAGATACGCGGACCAGGGCGCCGCACGCCGCTTCCAATCGTGAACGCTGCGTGCGACCGTCTCACTCGCTTGGGAAACGGGCGACCCACCGGGATTCAAGCCCAAGATGTATAGGTCACGGTGACCTTGAAAAGCGCTCGACCCCGAATAGAAGAGCGCGCCGGATCGCTCGAGCGTAGATGGCGAAAGTTGCTCTATCGACGCGGCAATAGCGTCTGGCTGAAAATCGGGCATGGAGCGGTCAGGACTCGTTAGCCGCGATGGGCGCGGACAAGGCGACAGTCTTCGGCACGGCCCCACGCTATCTGAAGAGCATCGGGGTCCCTGACTGTTCTTCAGGCGCTCACGAGGAGTGGACTATCGGTTCCCCCTCGAGGGCGCACACGCGCAGATCCGCAGGCGAATGTGGCCCCCTGTCTGCCACGAATCGCGGGCCGCCTGTACGCGTGTCGCCAGGGTGGAGTAATCTCCTCTGAGACGCCCGGTTGCGGTGCGGCGGTTGAGAAGCAGTATCTCTGACAAGTGCTCCTTCCCATCTCCCGCTTCACCCACCGGGCGTCTTCTTCTATTCGGCGGTGATCAGTAGTTGCTGGCCGCCCCGCTCCGGTAGAGAGCCTCGGCGTCGCTTGCCGCTCCGATCGCATCTCGAACGTTCTGCTGCGTGAGGTCAAGCACCCGCAGCGTGTCGTCGACCTTCGCGACCGCTTCGATGCGGTGGAACGCGGCGCCATGCTCGACGGCGAACCGTGCCAGACCACGAAGCTTCGGCAACGCGTCGGCGAGATGGAACCCGTGCGGATCGACGATAGAGGGCCGAACGCTCCCACCGACGTCGGCGAAGAAGATGAAGTCTGGGAACAACCGGCGCCACGCACCCTTGCCGTCCACGTAGGCGATCGCGAGCGCGTCGTCGGCAGCTCTTCCCGGGTTTCGGTACCAGGCGGCGCTGTGGGGCAGCTCGCGATCGAGCACGTCGATCTCCCAGCTGCCGAGCGAACCGATGGGGAACGCGCCGTGCTCGTCCGACATGAGGTGGTGGGTGCGCGTGGCAACTGGATTGCCGTCTTCGGTGATAGTCGACTCCGTACGTACCTTGGGCCGGAGGACGGAGATCGGCTGCGGCGTGCCCGTCATTGCGATGAGCTCGGCGTAAACGGCCTGTCTCTCGTCGGAGAGGCCCTTGATGGGGATCCGGTACTCGGCAAGCCATCGTTCCGCGAGTGCAGTCGCAGCGCGGTTGAGCTCGTCCGCCACGGTCGGCACTTTGGCGAGCGCGGCGACTTGGAGATGTGCTGCGAAGAAGGCGTCGTCGTTGCCGTCACGGTCTGCGATGCGCTCGGCGTATCGGGCTGCGATGTCTTTGCCGAGGACTCGGCCGGCGGCGCGATATTCGGCGTCGACCGTGCGGTCGTCGGCGAGTTCGGTGAAGGTCGAGTCGACGATGAACGTCCGGTTTGCGATGGACGCGATGATGGTTTCTCCGTCGACGGTGCGAACATCTTGGCGTGCCTCGTCGACGATGTCGGCGTAGCGGGCCGCGAGACCGTCGAGCACCGCCAGCAGCTCGGTGTGGGCGAGCTTGGTGGCATTCGGCACAAGGCGGTCGTATGCGAGAGCCTGGGCCAGTCCCGAGAGCCGTGAGGTGGGTCGAGCGCCCTTCCGAGGGAGCGTCTCGGACGGGAGCTGATCGAACGCGTTCCAAACCTCTACCGGGATGGTGGCGTTGACGTGCATGTCGATCGGTCCCAGGAGCACTCGTCGACCGTCACCGCCGCCGGAGCCACCGCCGGCGTCGAGGTCGTCGTCATCGCCGTCGGAGGAGGCGACGCCGAGGAGCAGCTCGACGACCTTTCGGGCGGTGGACCGTTCGAAGAATGGGAGGATGCACTCCACCGAGTTGAGGCGATCGTCTCCGGGGATGCGTCGGGCCAGCGGTGTTCGCACCATCCGGCCGAGCAGCTGGGTGATGTGCGTGTCGTCCTGGGCTGGGCGGTAGGAGACGAGCACCTCGGCGCGCGGGCAGTCCCAGCCCGTCGAGATCGCGTCCTTCGCGAGCAGGACGCGGATGGCGGTGCGCTGTTGCACGTGCTCGGGGCTGATGTAGCCAATGACGCGACCACCGATGACCAGGTCGGTGTGCTCGCCGAAGACGTGTGCGATGTTCGCATCGCCGAGCTCCGGCCACTCGTCGGCGATCGCCTGGAGCGCATCGAGCAGCATCTGGTCGCTGGGGGTGTTGGGCACCTGCACCACCAGGAGGGGAATGACGGGATCCTCCATGGTCTCCTGTGCGCGGTGGTAGTCGGCCCAGTGCTGGGTGGATTCCTTCACTCTGCGTACGCCGCGGCGAAGCAGCACGGTGTCGAAGGTGCCGGTCTCTGCGGGGAAGTCGAGACGGATGTCGTCCTTGAGGAGTCCAGACTCCTGCACTCGGGCGGGGTCGACCACGACGTTTGGAAGCAGAGTTCGTCCGGACGAGTCGGCCATCGCCTGGTTGAACCGCTCGACCGTTGCGCTGATGCCGAGCACGACCGGTACCGGAGGGGCGCCAGCTTCGCCGTTGACGAGCTGACGAACGATCGTTGACTTCTCTGCCCGTTCATTGCGATTGGGGCGCTTCATCCCCCGGTGTGCCTCGTCGAGGATCACGTACAGCGTGAGGGCGGGATCTTCGATCGTGTTGCGCAGGACATCCCAGAAAGTGTTGGCCCGGCGGTCTGGAGCGATCAACATGTTCTCGGCGTCGGCGAGCGTGCCTCCGCGCACAAGGAGTGATCGGGCAGCAAGCTTCTGAGAATTGAGGAAGTAGACGTGCCCGGGTTCGAGGCGATCTCCGGCGAACGTGTTGCCGATCGCGACGAGTCGTGAGTACGGGATCTCCTCGGTAGCCTGCAGGATGCGATGACGGGTCTGCTCGTTCAGTGACGGGTCGCTGGTGAACCACAGCACCACGGCGCCCGGGTCGGGTGCGAAGTTGAAGTCGTCGTTGCCGGCGAACAGCGCTTCGATGACCGCGGCCGCCATGACGGTCTTGCCAGCACCGGTGACAGCAGACAGCGAGAACGCCGACAGCCGCGGCCGTGGCCGGTGATAGTCCTCGCGCGCGTCGATGAGATTGGCCAGCACGTCCGCTACCGCATCGGCCTGATAGTCCTTGAGGGTGAACTTCACCGGCTCTCTCCCCCGACGTTGATCGTGAAGTTGGTCAGATAGGACTCGTATAGCCGGACTGGCTCTATGTGCTCCGGGAGGCCTGCGCAGACCATCTGGAACGATCTGTCATCGTCGGTGACGATGTAGGCCACGCGTGCCGATGGCGCCGCGGCCAACTGCTCCTTGAACGCCCTCGAGGAGTCCACGTCGAACAGCACCCCGTACGTCTCGGCGATCGCGAAATCCTCTTCTTCGGCGTCAATACGCGGCCCACGAGCTCCCGCCCTCAGCCACAGAAGTGGAGCAATCGCCGAGAACGCTCTGTTGTGAGAAACCATCCGTGGTGACTCGTATGTGAGGGTGAACACCTCGAGGTTTTCGTCGAAGCCGTCGAGCATCGGAAACTCGTCGACGAACTTGTAGTCTCCCTTGATCGGCTCGCCTGCCGGCGTTCTTCCCAAGATCGCCGCCTCGAGTCGCGGCTTGGTGATGTAGTCGCAGATACCCCAGCGCTCCCATTCCTGATCGCCGGGCCGTAGACGGTCTGCACGCAGTCGCTTCTGCTCGTCAGCACTCACTTCGTTGTTGGTGATACTGATCGACTGTCGACGTCCGCCGTCCTGTCGATTCAGTCGCATCACTGCGTGCGCGGTCGTTCCGGAGCCAGCGAAGAAGTCGACTATCGTCGCGTCCGGGTTGTCAGCGACGAAGAATCTGAGCGCATCCTCGACCGCATAGAGCGCCTTGGGATAGGGGAACTTTCTGTCGGGGAGAAGTGCGGCCAGCAATCGCGACCCGCTGTTGCCGGCGTCATGAGATGAGATTCGCCACACATCGGTAGGCACGAATCGTGCCTCGTAGTCGGAGCTGTCGGTAATGACTGAGCCGTCGGCCCTACGTCCGAGCACCTTGAAGGTGCCTTCGGTGACCTTCTTGCGCTCCCCGAGCTTGAGGTAATAGGGAGTTGTTCGTTCGGCGTTCCACTTGCCCAACCGTGCATGACCTTGAGCTATCAGTTCTCGGAGAGCCGCGGGACTGATCTGCCAGCGGCCTTCCCGACCGTCCTGTCGGATGGGCCACACCGCTACGGCGCCCTCTGGGGCGGGTTGGGTTTGCCAGCCGTCTCCGTAGTACGGCTCGCCGACGGAATGAAAGATGGGTCCTTGTGGGGTGTCGACCACATTCACTGGATAGAACAGGTTGGGATGTGTCGTGCGGAAGGGTTGTGTTCCGGAGCGCATCAGCAGGTTCCATCGGATGTCGTTCTTGTTGCGTGTCACGACTGGGTTCCACTCGCTGCCCAGGGGCAAAGGTGAGGGAGCGGAGCTTCCGAACTGAACGAAATACAGGTACTCGGCGGATCGGTTGAAGGTTCCGCTCCGGGTGGATCCCGCACCATTGATTGACGACGTCACCATGGTGATTCGTGCTTCCGGAAATACCTGCTCGAGGAGCAGCCCGAGCCGCAAGTACTCCTTCTCATCGATGGTGACGATGAGGACAGAATTGTCTGGGTTTAGCAGCCGCTTGGCGACGTTCAGGCGGCGCTCGATGAAAGCTAGCCATTTCGAGTGGCGGTAGATGTCTTCGCCGTCGACGTAGTCGTTGTTGTACTTCCAGTCCTTGGCGCCGGTGTTGTAGGGCGGGTCGATGTAGATCACATCGACCCGTCCTGCGTGGGTGTACTGCAGCGTTTGCAGTGCGTGGAAGTTCTCGGCGTTGATGACGGTGTGGAACGGCTTGTCTCCGCCGCGCTCTACTCGCCCTGTTGACACAAGGCCCGGGTAGATGGGATCCCGGAACTCGGCGACGACGACGAGGTCGTCGATGTTCCGGGTCACGACCTCGAGCTCCACATCTGTCGGAGCAGGCGTGGAGTCTTCGATCGAGGCGACGAGCGTCGCCGTCTTGGTTGCTTCTTCGAGGGCGATGCTTCTCACCCTCCACAGACGATCGTCGACGGTGGAAGGTGCGTCGCCGCGGGCAGGCAAGAATCGCACCTTGTCGTTGACGCGAACAGGGCGGCCGGGCAGTTCGACCGTCTCTGGAGTGTGCCGCTCGAAGTTGAGACCGAACGCGCGGCGGCCGCTCAGTGCGGTGTACTCGCGTGTGAGGTCGGCTGCCAGCTGGGGGTTGAGTTGCTCGACGTGTTTGAGCAGCTGGGTGATTCGGGACACAACGGACAGCCTATTGATCCCGTTGCGACTCTCATCGCAAGCCTTGCCCTCGGCCGGGATTAGCGACTGGAGGAGGATGGCTGCTCGGTGGCCGCCTTCTCCCAGTATGCGTAGAGCGCCTGCTCCATCTCTCCTTTGAGCCTTGTCAGCTGCGCGAGCTGCGCTTGTTCTCGATCTGACAGCGAAGTGCTGCTCATCTTGGTGGTGAGCTCGGCGGAAGCATCCGTGACCAGTTGCACGCAGATGTTGGCGGCCGTGTTGAACCCGTCCTCGAATGCCTGATCGGTGTGTTCGGCTGCGACGCCTCGCACCCGAGTCAGAGCCTCCTGCCCGATGTTCTTGGCGAAGTCGATCAAGCCGGCCATGAATCCCCCTCTTCAATCCAACGACTATGTCGTGCGCTTGCGTTCAGGCTAGCGATTCATCCGCCGCCGCGAGCTGCGGGGAGCTTGAGGTCGAGGCGACCCGAGACGGCTGCCGCCGACCATTGTCGACGTCTCTCACCGGTGATACAGTTAGTAACTGTCAGAGATACTAACTAGTAGGGAGTGAGACTATGGCTGCAGCACTCGTTTCAGACGACACGATCGATCTGCTTGTTTCTGCCCTGATGATCCTGGGACTCAGCCCCGACCCGGCCAAGCCGATGCCGACCGGGTCGCAGTGCGTGACGCATGTCGCGGACGGAATCGGCCGCGAGCTCAGCGACGCGAACCTCGACGCGGTGAGCCTGGCGGAGGCCACGAACCCGCCCCGTTCGACATACCGATGGCAGCCGATCATGGAAGTCGCGCTGAGCTATCTCCTGCAGCCCACGGTGGCGCTGCAGGTCGAGGCGGCGCGCCGGCACTACGTCCGCAATTGCGCATCGCACCCCGGATGGGAGCAATCGCAGGCGCGACAGATCGTCGCCCGCTTGGGCGAGAGCCTCCGGAAGGGCCCGCTCCTGAGGTGGCCCCGCGAAAACCATGGCGACCTGCGCGGCATCCGGAAGTGCGAGCCGGCGTGGACACGAGAGATCGGCTTCGCCGGTCTGGAAGCGAAGGCTGACGCATGAGCGGGCAGCCACGGACTCCCGGTCGCCTTCCGGAGCACCTCCGCCACCGCTTGTCAGTGCAGTTATCTGTAGTCGCCGTTCTCGCCCTGGTCACTGGTGCAGGGCTCTTGGGGATCGTGGTGGCACCGATCCTCGACCGGATCATTTTGACAGGGCTGGCGGCGGGTTTGGTGTGGCTACTCATCGTCGCGGCAGTGGGGTTCTTCCGCGGAGACTGACATGACTAAGCAGACCGTGAGATGGACTCAGCAGGCTGAGGTGGTCGCCACCGTCGACATCAGCCTCGACGAGCTCGCCGTCTGGGCAGCAGAGAGCGCGCAGGTCCGCGCTTTGATGGGCGCCGAAGCGACCGCAGCTCACGTTAGCCGCGTGAGGTTGCTCCTGGAGTCGAACGCCCACGTACGCGACACCTTGGTCCGCCTGTGGGCGGTAAGCAAGGCGACGGAGAACGGCTGAGAGGTCCCGGATGTTGGGTCTCTCAGCCGTTCAACCGCATCAGGCGAGACGAGCAGCGAGCTCGTCGATCTTGTCTGGCCGGAATCCCGACCAGTGATCTTCGTCGGTGATGACGACGGGCGCCTGCAGATACCCAAGCGCCTTCACCTGCTCGAGCGCGTCAACGTCCTGCGAGAGGTCGTGAACTTCGTACTCGATCCCCTTCGCATCTAGCGCCCGATAGGTCGCGGTGCACTGCACGCACGCGGGCTTGGTGTAAACCGTGGTGGCCATGTGGTGTCCTCCTTCCTATTCTCGTTGCGCTGAGACTGCCAACCAGCTCAGACATCAGGTGGATGTCACTGAAGCGCGGTGATGACGATGCGGCGCGGCCTACGGGCCGGCAATGGCACGGCCAACGCGAATCGCGGCGTCCGCACCCACAGTGCGCGGCGGGGGTGCTCCCGAAGCGTGCGGGCCCACTCGTCCGCGGCCGCCTGCAGAGCAGGCAGCTCCCGCACAAATAGCACCGCGTTGTATATCCGGTAGGCGGACTCACCCAGCGCATCCCGTTCACCGGCCGACGCAGCGAAAGCACTCGCCACCAGCAGGTGCGCCTTCAACTGCCGTCCCGTCATCAGCCGCACTCTCATCCGTCGCCCCTCCCTGCGCATCCCAGATCTCACACTCGCTCGATGAGGATCGACCCATACTGTGCTCGCGTGACAAGGCTCCCGACCGTCTCGGTCCGCTCGAGCTCTTGAGCCGTAAGGATCGTGGAGGACGTTCCTTCGGACCCAGTGATGGTGACGGTGAACTGCATGGACGAGATCTCCCTGGTCAACCGGAGGCTGCGTTCGCGCGAGCAGCGCGGAGCACCTTCTGAATGTGTGCGTCGAATGCGCCGGCGACATCGCCAGCAGAGTTGGTCACCCGCCCGCGGGCGCCGCACCCACAGCCCCAGCGGCCGACGCCGCCTGGCACGTAGAAGTGCTCTATCGCTGGTGCGTGTTCGGTGCTCGTCATGAGGAGGATCCTGAGTATGAGGCGACCGCCGTCGCGTGCATCCGGATCGTTACGTCCTTCACTGCACAGGGATGCCGCCAGATTCGCCGGTCTACTAGCAAGACGGGGCGGGTTCCCGCGACGGATTCGGCAGCTTCGGCAAGGTCACGCGCCCAGACTCTGATGATCCCCGTCGACGGGTCAGCGAAGCCGAGAAGTTTCGGTAGGCAGCGGTGCGGCATCCCGGACCGAACGATGAGATCCGCGCCGATCAGGAGCGGCGGAAGCGGCACGATCGCCGTCTGCGGCGACTCGAGGTACACCGTGTACGCGGTCGGATGCGCTCGCATCATGAACCCCACTTCGAGCGACCCACGCGACTGAAGACGGTGAGCATGCCGGTGATGCCGACGACCGTGCCCACCGCGAGAGCTGCGGATGCCACAGCTGCCCCTGTCTGGGCGGCGAGCAAGGCGGGCGTCAAGCTGACGACCACCAGCACAGCCGCAACAACGATGCGAGCAATCATGAACTGTTGAAGCGTTCCGCCGACTCGCAGAAATCGAGTGGCCGCATCGGCGGCAGAGTGGCCGAGCAGCGCGGCGGCGAACAGGATGCCGACCAGCATGCCGAAGAGCGAAGACCACAGTGCAAGCGCGAACACGAGCACGGCTGTGACCACCTGCGCGAGGATCTCGGAGGCGAGCAGCAAAGCGGAGGGCGCGTCCCTAAGCGGCGGGCTAATCTCACTGGCCGCCGAAGAGAGTGTCCAAGCTCGGCGCTGAAGGAGTGTCCCGAGGATCTTGCTGCCTACCCCCGCCACGACCAGCCACGGCCAGGCAGAGCCGCCCGCAGAGAGATCAAACACGCCCGCAGCGACCACGGGCAGGAACGCCTGGCGCAGCCCCCATCCCGCGATGAAGATTCTGCGCAGAGGGCCTGGCTGGTTTGCCGGATGCGCGTTCACGACCAGAGTCATGGCTGCACCTCGCCACCAGCGCCGGCGGCGACGATGGGCCGAGCGAAACCCTCCGCGCCAAGACCGGGCCAGGCTGTCACGGAGTACTCACCGCGTTGGACGTCCTGGGACTGCGCCTCCAGCAGATCACGGATGCCGGCCGAATCGGAGCGGCGAGCCAGCCTGACCATGGCACGGGTGATCTCGATCGTCAGCTCAAGCTTCGCAAGAGGGTAGTACCGGCCATGCGCTCGGGCAGCCTCGTAGCACGTCAGCAGCTTCCGGGAGTTGTGGTTGGGACAGCCGCCCCGGCTCTTGCACCCGCCGATGTACCCCGCGGGCGTGCCATGGTCGACGCGTTCGATCATGTCGAGGGTGCGGCTCATCAGGCAGCCATCCTCTGGTCGGCCACGAGCTCGTCAGAAACGTGCTGCACCCGCAGGACGGTCCGCGACGTCACGCCGAGCAACTGAGCAGTCTCCTCGAGGCTGTAGCCGAGCTCGCGCGCGCGGTGGATGGCGAGGTGACGCTCTTCCCGCGTCATACGGACGCGCTCACCGTTGAGTGCCAGGGCGACGGCGACTTCGTCGATGACTGGCTCGGAGTCTTCGACGGCCGGCTCGTCGTCGTTGTCGATGTCGTCCCACGCCATTGCCGGTAGCCATCCCAGCCGCCGGGCGTAGTCGAGCGCTCCCGTGTAGACGGCGCGGTCGTATCGCGTCTCGTGGGGCGGTCTTACGTTCCACAGCTCCTCGAAGAGCGATGCCGCGGCCATGTGTAGCTCGACGGGGATCTCGCCATCAGTGGTGAGGATGCGTGCCATGCGCGACTGCGTGATCCCGAGGCGACGCGCCAGCCGCGTCTGCGCCCAGCCGAGCACTCCCAGAGCCTGGATGCGCCGCCGCATGCCCCGAGAGGACACCTTGACGTCAGGAGGCAGCGTGCTGAGGTCCGGCTGCACACCGGTGATCCGCTCGGCGGTGGTCCGGTGGATCCGCGCGGGCGGTGCCCCGCGTCCGGGACCGTCCTTGCGCTTGCTGCCGAACCAGATAGCGCGGATGGTGTCGGTGCTGACGCCGGCAGCCGCGGCGATCGCCGTGACGGTCATGCCGTGCTTGAGGAGGATCCCGATGTGCAGCTTGACGGGCGCCGTCGACGACATGCCGGAGTCGTACCTGCCGTAGGCGATCAGCTTCTTGCGCTCGTAGCACCGCTTGGTGTTCGCCGCGCAGCAGGGCGCGCAGCTGCATCGGTGGACGCGGTAGCAGGTCGGCGTGGCACCGTGCTTGTGGTCGGGCGGGCAAACCGCAGTGCGTTCCATCATCCATCCCTTCTCGACTAACTTACTTTTATAAATGTAAGCAGAGCATTGGCCGGTTGTGCAAGCGGAGAAGGAGCTCTCCTACCTACAAGGGGTGGACTACGACAGCGAAAGTGGACATATCCGGTTGCTGCTCATCGGCTGACGGCCGGCGTACGCGGTAATGCGACGCGTACGACTGGGCACTTCGGGCCCGAAAGTCAGTGGCGCCGACGGATCACACGTGGGTTGAATGCGACGGTTGCGCGTGTGGCGCGGACGTGCGGTCTCCTCGACCCCTCAGGGAGTGTGTACCGGCCGTAGGCGATGACGTGCCGCCCTATGAGAGCGTCTGCGTCGGTGATGTGGAGCCGGTTGAGGTTCTGCTTGTCGACGAGGATCGCAACCTGATCGGCGGCTCCGTTGAGCCGGATCATCAGCCCCTCCCACCTGGTGTGGGTGTAGCCGGCGACCCGTCCCCAGATGATGAGGTCGGTGTTGAGGCATGCCGCGATCGACGCGTCCCGGGCATGGACGATGACGCTGTCGGCCGCCACTGGGTCCTGGGCGCCAAGGACGAGCTCGAGGCCCGGAGGCATCGTGCCGGCGACCAGGTTGACCAGCATCGTGGAGAAGGATCGTTGATCGGCAATGTCGGTCTGATCTTGTGCCTGTTCGGTGCGGAAGCGGCGTGTCAGCTGCCCGGGTCGGTTCGGATCCGGACGACGACGACCATCCGGTCCTGCAGACGGCTCGGCGACACCGAGCCGCATCCGCCAGCGCGTCGGCCGTGGTCCCTGCTCGTACTGATGGCCGGCGTCGCCGCGGCGGTCTTTGGACCGGATGGAGCCCTCATCGCAGCCCTCGCCGTGGTGCGCTGCGAACGCGGCCGCCTTCTTCGTGCTGTGCAACGCGGTCGTCCAGACCTCGGCGCCGCACTCCTCACCGCCTGGAAGCCCACCGGGGCACCACAGGGTGGGAATCACCGCCTGGCCGCGCACTTGCTCGAGGGTGACGAGATCACCCGCGGCGTTCCTCGCGACGTCCACCGGCGCCTACTCCCCGGCGTCACCCTCGTCGACGTCGCGCGCGAGCTCGTCCGCGAAGGCGCGGGCGATGGTTTCCTCGTCCGGAAGCGCCTGCTGCGCATCCTCGGTGAGCTCGTATCGGCTCACAGCGACCGGCTGCGTCGTCGACGCGAGCGCATAGCGGACGACCGTGTCGTTCTTGCCGGCGACGAGCAGGATGCCGACGGTCGGCTGGTGCTTGTCATGGATTCGCAAGCGGTCGTCGACGACCGCGACGTAGAACCCGAGCTGGCCGGCGTCGCGAGGGTCGAACTTCGTGGTCTTGAGCTCGATGACGATGTAGCGAAGTTGCTCGACGTGAAAGAACAGCAGGTCGACGTAGAAGTCGTCGCCTTCGATGTCGAAGTGAACTTGGCGGCCGACGAACGCGAACCCGGGTCCAAGCTCTTGCATTGTGTCGAGGATCCGGTCGACCATGCGTTGCTCGAGTTCGCGTTCAGAGGCATCGCCGTCGACGGCGAGGAATTGCAGCGCGTACGGGTCTTTCGTGAGCTCCTGCGCCTGGTCTGAGTCGATCCGTTCGAGCGCGCCGGCGAAGTTCGTCGGCGCGGCCGCTTCTCGCTCGTGCAGCTTCGTGGTGATTTGATGTGCGAGGACCGGGCGGCTCCACCCGTGATGGGCGTCTTTCGCGGCGTACCAGTCCCGCTGCTGTTGGTCGTCGAGCTTGTCGAGCAGCTCGATGACATGACCCCACGGCAATTCGCCAACGGGTCGTTGGCGAATTGCATCGAGATCGGGCCATGCCTCGGCGAAGCGCCTCATGTACCGCAGATTGGCGGTCGAGAAGCCCTTCATCGTGGGGAACTCGGTGCGAAGATCTCTTGCGAGCCGGTCGAGAACGTTCGTGCCCCAGGCCTCCTGGGATCGCCGCGTGCGAATGGTCTGGCCGACGTGCCACCACAGCTGCAGCAACTCGTTGTTGGCTCTGCGCTGTACCCGCAGCCGGGCGGCGTGTACACGACCCTTGAGTTCCTCGAGAGTCGTCGCGTAGTCGCTCGGTTCCAGTTCGCTCACTTGCTCAGCCTCCCATTTCACATTGCCGACAGCGGCTCACCGCCGCGGTGACGGTGGCTTTCGGTAGTGGCCCTCGATTTCGCGGCCGTTGCGGGTGTGCGCCTGGACCCAGGTGTGACCGTCCCCTCCGGCTTCGGTAGACGATGCGATGGCAGCAGGAGATGCAGAGGGTGAATGGACGGCAGGTGCTTCCGAGATCTCGAGCGGGGGTGCAGCCCGTCGGAGGGCCCACTTTCGCGACCAACGTCCGTCGTCTCGCTTGCCGGAGTACTTCTCGACCAGCTCGGGAGCGGCCTCCGGTTTGTCGACGGCGTACCGCTGGAAGCTGACCACGTTCGAGTTCGCCTCGGCTACACGCTTGGCGATCCCGGAGCAGATCGACTGCTCATCGTTTTCGTACAGCTTGTCGATGAAGCCGGGAGGAACGGCTCGACCTCCGAGCTGCTCGGTCGCTGTGGCGTCGGGCTTGAGGCTCTCGATGTGTTCGCTGCGCCACCGGTACTCCGCCCGTGCTTTCGTGACGGGCTTCGGCCCGTCGACGACGATGATGTCGACGGCGTATCCGCGCTTGTGCAGCACCTCGAGCATCGCGAAGGCTTTGGGCTCGTTCGCGAGCGTCCCGTCGAGGATGATGTTCTCTCCGCGCAGGATCGCACGATCCCGCTCCTGCTTCATCAGCAAAGAGGACTCTTCGTGCACGAGGGAGGCGCGTTCTCGCGGGGTCAGAGCCTCCGTTCCCGGCGGAGCGAGCTCGCGGTCGATCGATCCGTCTCTGGCCGCTCGCAGGAGCAGCTGATCCTTGAAGTCGTCCGCGTTCAGATCCCGCCAGTCCTCGTCGGAGGAACCCATGTCAGCGATGAGCTTTTTCCGGGCGGAGGACTTGCCGGCGCCGGGTGGCCCGGCGAGAACGATCGCGCGACGCTCACGCTTCACATTGGGACGTTGGGCGCGGAACGTGTTGCGGATCTCTCGGTGCACGGCCTTCCGCTGAGTAGAGGGTTGAATGCCCTCCTCGAACCAGGTCGAGTTGTGAATCGTGGAACTTGCGGTGTCATCTGCGAGCGGACCACCTGGGGCGCCCAGCTGCTCGAGCAGCAGTCTGCGGCCCTCGAAGTCGATGTGATCAGGGAAGGCGGCCACCGTTGTGCTCCCTCACGGCATCCGCGATCTCGTCGTAGAGCTCGTCGTCGATGAAGTCGCAGGCCAGCGCCGAGCCGATCTCCTCGAACGAGCCGGGCGTCGTCATCACCGGGTCGTCGAACGGCGGCGCGATGCGCTCTCGTGGCGCGTATGGGTACACCGCCAGCACCTCGAGCAGCTGCGAACGCGAGATCTCGCCCTCGCTGTACTGCTGAGCGAGCTCGAGTGGGGTAGTAGTGGTCATCCTGATCACCTCCTCCACAACCATCATGTCCATGGCCCCATCATACGACAGGACGGGTTATATTCGATAAGGTTTCCGTTGCGGGACATCAGAACTCCCTTCCCCTACAAGGGGTGGAAGCCGGCAGCCTCGCTCGACAAACTCAGGTGACGATGCCGATCGCCGCCACCGCGATCGCAGCGATCGCGATCGCGGGACCATGCGCGTGAGCGCGGCGATCTCCACCTCGAGCGAGCCTGATCGCTCGTTCCGCACCGCTGAGAAGTACAGCCAGCGGCACGGCGTAAATCGCGAACCAGCCCGCGAAGATCCCTGCGAAGAGCGCCAGCCCTGCCGCGAACTTGGCGTCACCGAAACCGAACCAGCCCGCCATGCCCATCGCTACGTAGGCGGCGAACACCACGGCCGCTGCGATCACCGCACCGATGGCGATCCAGAGATCCATCTGCTGCACGCTCATCGCCGCCACCTGTACAGCTGCGGCGACGACGAGTGGACCAGTGAAGCGATTGGGCAGGAGACGGGTCCGCACGTCCACCGCGGCAATGGTTGCAGCGGCAGCTGCGAAGCAAGCCAGCGCGACCCAGGCGTAGATCTGGACGTTGAGGTATGCGATCGACGCGAGGATGAGCCCGCCCGCGGTCGCCGTCACGTAGACGCCCGCCGCTCGCCCTCTAGTCGAGGGAGCAGCCTCCACCACGGTCATCGGGTTCCCGCGAGCTTCGTCTGCGCAGCGTCGATAAGTCGTTGGGTCGCCTCGTCGAGCTCGTAGTCAGGATCGCCACCCCCGGGACGTGCGTAGAGTTCGTCGACGACACGGGAGAACTCTGTTGCGCTGCCTGCGCGCATGGCCGCCTCCAACTCGAGGCGCCATCCGGCTTCGTTGAGCGGATCGGCTGATTGGGCGATACGCGCCGCGAACCGCGCCTGATCGATCTCTCCATGGCGAAGTGCCCGGTGGGCGAGCTCGTCAGCGGCATCCAGCACCGCGGCGATCATCTGCTCCTCGAGCAACGAGCGCCACACCCACCATCCGCGACGATTGCGGGCCGGGGTCAAGGGCTGGCCGCGGACGAGACGGATAGCGGCAATGAGGTCCTCGTTCGGAGTGACCTTGAGGTCCGGTCCGATGAGCTCGCGGAAGTCATCCCAGTCACTCCGGATGGCCGGGTGGATCCGGAACCCGACGTCGTTACGACCCTCGGGGAGCAGCTTGTGCCCCTCAGGGTCGCTGCCGAGAGCGTTCCTCAGATGCTTGGCCAGCTGGCGCGCGTTGTTATTCGACGGCTCGTACTTATCCGGCCAGAACGCCTTCTGCAGCTGGGCACCGGGAACCTGGCCGTTGTGCAGCAGCAGGTAGGCCATCATCTCGACGCCACGGCCCGGGAGGCTGTCGGCATCTGCGACGTTGAGCACGTCGATCGTGCCGAGCAGTCGGACGTAGGGTGCGGGCCATTCCGGCGCCTGAACGGTCGCCGCAGGGTCCAGCCCCTCGGTGGCAGGCTCGACGCTGACGCTGGAGGTCGAATCGACGGCGGTAGCCGCATCTGGCTCGGGAAGGCTTGCCGCGTCGTCGACGTCGGAAGATGCCGACCCGGATGCGGGTTCCTCGCTGGAGAGGTCGGGTTCTACAGCGGTCTCGTCGACCGAGCCGACCGCGACCTCCTCGGCAGGAGTGTTCACGGTGGGTATCTCGGCGACAGGGGTCTCTGTCTCCTCGGCGAGCTCGCCAGCGGTCTCCGTGGCTTCGGGAGCGGCCGTCTGCTCTTCCAAGGGAGGCCGCTCGTCGATGTGATTCTCGATGGGAAGGTCAGCCGGGATCGACTCGCGTGTCGTGGTGTCGAAGAGGTTCTGGATGAGTTCCAGCTCTTCACCCGCCAGGATCTGCGGGTGGAAGGGCAGCGGCGGCAGCTGGCCGCCGGACCGGTACTCGGCCGTGGTTCGGTCCGTGATGACGACGGTCGAGCCGGCGGCGATGGCGTCGCCGCTGGCGACCGTCGCGATGCCGAGGCGGGGCATGCGTGCTACCAGTTCGGCGAGCTCGGCGCGGAGATGCTCTGCTGGCTCTTCGCCGAGGATGACGATGTGCGGTGCCCACGACTCCATCTCCGTGGCGCGGACCCGGGCTTGGTGTACGTCGTCGA
The DNA here is from genome assembly GCF_053644215.1 of Microbacterium sp. NPDC055442. NCBI lineage: Bacteria > Bacillati > Actinomycetota > Actinomycetes > Micrococcales > Microbacteriaceae > Microbacterium > Microbacterium sp. NPDC055442. The sequence goes on from NZ_JBSHLF010000007.1 coordinate 77,019, forward strand.
CGCCGTAGCTGTCGAGGGCGGCGCGGCGGTCGTCCATGTCAGCGCGAAGGTTGCGGAGCAATGCCGGTACGTCGTCGACGTGTTGGATGCGGAATGTGCCGATCTCGTGCGCGAGTCCGTGTGGCATCCCCACCAGGGTTACCTGGATCTGATCGGACCACGGATTGACGGCGAGCTCGACGGCGATCGCTGTGAGCACTCCACGTGCGGTCTCCGCGTCACCGACGACGTTGAGAGAGCCGATCTGTTCCAGGTCGAGAAGGAGGACCCCTCCGGCGTCGTCGGTGCCGATTGTCGTCAGGGCCGGGTATGGGGAGACGGTCGGTCGAGTCGGCGGTGTTGCTCGTCCCGGGCGGACCACCCAGGCCGTGCGGTCGGGGTGGGCAGGTTCGAACGGCTCGGGGAGGTCGGCCGGTTGTGTCAGGTAGACGGCGATCTCATCATCAGCGAGGCGAACTGCGAGCAGCTCCGGCAGAACCGATCCCGTGTTCTCCGCCCATTCCTGGAGCCCGCGCAGCGCGTTGTCGATGTCCTCGACGCCGATCGGGTTCTCAACCAGTCGCATTTCCAGCTCGAGGTCGGCCGCGGCCTGCTCGGGCATCGCGATACGCTCGCCGGCCGCGCGCTGCCGGCGCTGCCGTAGTCGCCTCGTCCCAATCGCGGCGAGTAGACCCGCCAGAAGCAGCCCGACAGCGCCGCCAGCGGTCGCGAGCGGGATCAAGGACTCCGCGTCATCTGCCTCGTTGACGTCGGTGTTGGACGTGGAGGCTTCCTCAGTGGACGCCGAGGTGTCACTCGCCGAGGAGTCTGACTGACTACCTGCTCCTGCTCCCGCTCCTGCTCCCGCACCGCCGGCGCCGCCGGCAGAATCCGCGCCAGCTCCGCCTGCATCTGCCCCCGTGTCCGTGCCCTCATCGAGTGAATCAGAGCTCGTAGAGTCATCTGTGCCCGACGGGGGAAGCTCGGGTGCCGGCGACGGCGGAGCCTGCTCGACCTGGACATTAGGGACTGCGAGCGTCCATCCCGTGATGATCAGATCCGGGTCGCTGAGGGCGCGACCATCCGACTGCACCACTCCCCTATTCGCCTCGAAGATCTCCGGGTAGCGCCGACCGTCGCCGTAGTAGTTCTCCGCGAGATCCCACAGCGTGTCGCCGCGGACAACTGCGTGGGACACCGTCGTGTACACGAAGGCCGGCGCTGGCGATTCCGCCGCAATCGGTGCGGCCGTCTCGGGAGTTGTCGTTGCAACTGATGGAGCTGGGCTGCTCTGCGCGGGCGCCGTAGCAACCGTGGAGACAGAAACGGACTGAGAGAAGTCCGCCGCGGCCGCCGGAGTAGTGGTACCAATCGCTCCAAAGCCGGTGAGCATGACCGCGACCGCAGCGACCAGCGAGGCAGCCACCCGCTGCTGGCCTCGGAACACTCCCACCCTCTTGCGAGTCGGACGTCCCGCGATGCCTGCGAAGATCTCGACCAGCAGAGGACCGGCGAACGCAGCCCACGCGATCCAACAAAGCAGCGGAAGGACCTTCGTCGTGGTGATGACCCACCCGTAATCGGGGGTGAGGGTGAAGATCGCCTGCCACTGTTCAGGTGAGGGCAGCGGGTTCCCGGCGATGGTCACCAGCGCAATCGGTACACCGACGAGCAGCGCACCGATGACGATCAGAGAGCCCAAGCCTCGCAGCAGTTTGATCACGCTATTGCCCTTCCGATCAGCCAGGCTGTTCAGTCACCGTAGTTGGCGGTGTTGACAGACTGGAGCTCGCCCACCCGAACCTGCGCGCTCGAGGTGGTCGTGGGCATCGCGATCGTGCCGTTCTCCCCGCCACCGTTCCACTGCACGACCCAGGTAGTCGACGCCGAAACGGTGAACGTGCCGGAGCCGGATGTTCGCTGATACCGGAACCCGCAGGTCGGGGAGTCGACTGCCAGCTGATCGGCCATGGCCGCTGCGTTGAACGGCGTGCCGACACCGCAGTTGACCGTCTGCCCGTCGCCCGACGACCAGGTCAGAGATTGCACCTGCGCGGTCGCGGTAACGGTGACGCCGCCATAGGTCGCCGTCCGGGTGAGAGGCCCCCACGTGCTCTCTGAGGTGCTGTCGACCCACAGCCAGACCGGGATGCCGACCCACGTGCGCCGATACGCCGCGGTGCCGGCAGGGTCGTCGGTGTGGACCTTGCTCTCCGGAGCCATCCCGATCGTGATCGGCTGGAGCACGAACGTGCGCACGAGCATGCCGGCCGCCTGCGCCGGCGTATAGCGAGTGATGCCCGGAGGAGGAGCGTCCAGCCAGGTCGAGATGCCGTAGCACGCCAGGACCGTGCCGCAGAAGGACGCATTTGGCACGTGTGGGTCGCAGCTGTAATAGGCGCCGACGTTCCTACTCTTTCCGTTCGGTGCAGGACGCTGAGGATCGTCGATCGACCAATAGCACTGGCGTTCGTTCGACCAATAGCCATCCCCCGATGAGCATGGAAGTTCCTTCGTCTGCAGCTCCGGCTCTTCAGAGCCGGGTACTCCGTCCCAGATGCACGACGTCGGCCCGGGAGTAAAATCAGCGGGAGCGGTTCCTCCGCCTCCGCCAGGAGTGCCTGGGGTGCCCGGCTGTCCGACCTCAACGTCACAGACCCACTCGCCAACGTCGTTGTACCTGCAATCATTGGCCGCGGCAGGTGATGAGGTCATGACCAGTATGGTCAGAACGACGCCTACAACCGCCAGTAGCCCGGCCGCTGTGCGCGATCTACGAGCGGCTCTCAACATGTCGGAGCCCCGTCTTGGTCACGCAGCGAGACGTTCTCCTGGATCAGCCAAACTTGAGCTGTCTGCTCATAGATGAGCGTGTACTGATTCGGGAAAGATCCCCTCGGGATCTCGGGCGCCACCTGCCCCTCTGGCACCTCAAATGTCCAACTGGTGTTGTCTGCACAGCCATAGATAATGGCCGCCCCAAACTCGAACTTCTCGCCAGTTGCCGCGTTCGTCGACTGCGATGCATACGACATGGCGTCGTTGGTTTTCCAGGTTGTGGGCGACCCGGTCTGCCGAAGGCCGATCTCGATGTTGTGAGCTACGGTGTCACGAATGACTTTCGCCTGAGGCGACCCCTGCACTAGGAACCCGTCTAGATACGACTCACCGAGGTCAGGATTCTGCGCTAGAGCGAACGACGCGGCGAGATACTGCTGAATCGTGTTGCTGGCGCCGGTGATCGCTTCCTGCTGCGTAGTGGGTGCAGACACCGGGCTCTGAGTAGGCGCTGCTTCTGGGGTGGGGGTGGGAGTGCTTGTCGCCGTGGGCGAGGCTGTGGGGGATGTCGTGGGGTCGGTCGGCGCGGTGGGGGTGCACGCGGCCATCGCGAGGGCGGCGGCGACCATGAGGGTGATCGCGGCGGTCTTCCGGGTGGTCTTCATGCGTTGTTCCTAGTCGTCGATGAGTACTGCGGATCCGGTTGCTTGAACAGGCAGTGGGCCGAGGCCGATTGAGCCGAGGATACGTGGCGTGTAGGTCATGTCGACGGTGACGAAGACCTCGTTGCCGTTGACGGTGACGGTGCCTGTGGCACCTGCTGCGGTGATGTAGTTTTCGGCGGCGTTGACCGCGGCGGGGATGGAGAGGTTGAATGCGTCGCCGTTGACGGAGTTGCCGGTGGCGGCGTTGGTTCCGGCTCTGGCTGCCGATTGGGCGACGGTGAGCGCCTGCTGGAAGGTCTGTGTCTTGCCCTGACCGTCTACGACGATGCCGGCGATGATGATGAGGGCGACGAAGAATCCGAGCCACATGGGGATGTACTTCATGGTCTGGTCACCTCTCTCTGTACGGGTCTACGGGGCTGCTGGCGGTCTTGGTGATCGTGATTGATCCCGGCATACCTGGGAATGAGATGTCGGCTGTCGCGATCGTGCATGCGACGGTCGCTGTTACGGTTCCTGTCTGGCCGATGCCGGTGCTGAGGCCGTTGCCTCCGATCTCGATGTCGAGGTCGATGCAGGTGACGTTGCTCCCGAGTGCAGCTGCGGCCGCGGCTTGGGCGTGGGGAACGGCTTCTTCGACGGTGCGGGAGATGGATGCGTCTCGTGCGGCGGCGTACGCGGCTGCTTGCACGGTGTTGGCGGCTGCGCCGCCGCGGCCGGCGTAGACGATTAGTCCGATGAGGGTGAGCGCGGAGAGGGCGAGGATGGTCCAGCCGGGGAGGTCATCGAGATCTCCGGCTTCGCTGCGGATGATCCGCCGGATCGTCTTCATGGTGCCGGCACCCATCTCTCGACGGGCCCCGTGTGGCTGCGCGTGATGGTTGGGAAAGTCACACCGGGGATGAGGGATACCGGCTGCCCGGTCACCGTCACGGTCACAGTGTCGGCCGTACGGTTCACCGCGACCTGCGGGTTGATGAGCAGCCCGGTGCCATCGAGCAGCTGGTCTGCCGTAGCGATGCCGGCGGTTCCGTCGGACTCGTAGGCGCGCGCGACCGTGTAGCCGGCTTGAGCTGCGGTGTTGGCGGCATCGGTGCCGAGGTACCAGGTCGCAGCCTGCAGGCCCAAGAACAGCAGAATCAGGCTGGCGGGGACGAGGATCGCCGTCGAGGCGTATCCCTCCTCCCCCGCCAGCCTTCTTCTGGTGGTCTGGAGCCATGTGCGCATGCGTGAATCAGAACCCGTTGAGGCGGTCCTGGATGTACCCCTGACCCCAGGTGAAGATGAAGGTCGCGATGGCGATCGCCGCGGCGCCGCCGACGGTGATCCAGATCGCCTTCCAGGCGGCGTCGTCCAGGCCGGACTCGGGCTGCTCGGTGAGGCGGTCGACGCCTTCGCGTACCCGTGCCTGCGTGGTGATGACTGCCTGGTTGACCTTGTCCGAGACCTTGGTGGCCTTGTCTGTGATGGTGCTCATGATGTGGGTTTCCTTTCGGTGGTGGGTGGTGCAGGTGGTTCAGATGCTGGCGAGTTGAAGTACGGACGGGACGATCATCAGGGCGAGGATCGGGATGATGGTGCAGTAGACGGGGATGTCCATCTTGCTGGTGACCCTCTCGGCAGCATCCTTGTCGGATGCTGCGACTTGTGCCCGGAGCATGTCGCAGGCCGAGAGGAGCTGCTCACGCAGTCCGACGCGAGCTTCGGACAGGCGCATAGTGCGCGCCATGTCGACGAGCGCGGGGACGCCGACGGTGACTCCGAGCCGCTCGAGAGCGTCCCACTTGCTGGTGCGGGTGAGTTCGGCTGCTTGGTACTCGCGGCGGATCCGACGAAACACCCAGGAGTCGGAGACGGATGCGGCGGAGGTGAGAGCTGCGTCCGCCGTGGTGTTCCCGAGGAGTGCGACGGCGACCAGCTGCAGGTAGACGGTCACGAACCTGGTGAACTCGCGTCGCGCCTCCTTCGTCTTGGAGCGCACATTGGAGTCCGGGATGATCCAGAAGATGAAGGCGAGGATCGGGGCGAACAGGACGGGGAGCGGGAAGCTCAGGCCGCCCAGTTGCAGGATGGCAGCGAATCCGAGCGGGATGGCGAAGCCGATCGCCGCCATCTTGAGCTTGTCCGCGTAGAACTGAGCAACGGGGATCTCGAGCAGGTCGAGCTCGGCGGTGGGCGCGGAGAAGAAGGGGATGCTGGGAGCGCGGCGGGAGACCCAGGCGCCAGCTTTGTCCCAGCCGGCGAGGTTTTTGACGGGCGTTGCGCTGGGGATCGAGACTTCGCCCAGGCGGGTGAGCGCGTCGCCGGCACGGATGGTGCGCGGAGCGTAGGTGAGCATCAGGACGGCCAGGCCGGCGCCGGCGATGAGCCCGGGGATGATGGCCAGGAGCACGGGGTTCATCGCTCGACCTCCAGCGGGGTTTTGCTGAGCACGATGCGGGATTCTGGACGGAAGCGGGTCTGGGATTTCGCCCAGGCGAGGATCCCGGTGAACACGCCGATGATGACCAGAAGTGCGACCTGACCGACGGGGGTTCGGTAGAACGCGATCGTCGGCGTGCCGGAGAACACAACGAGTCCGACGAGCACCAGGGCGACGATGCCGGTCATCACTTGCATGGTGCGGCGCGGCTTCTCCCTCTCGTTGAAGATCTCCATCCGCTGCTTGGCCTGAATCGCGAGGGTGTCGGCGACGGCGGAGAGCGCTCGGGCGAGTCCGCCGGCGTTGAACTGGGCGGCCTGGATCAGATAGACGGTGACCTCGTCGACGTAGGCGCTGTCGAGCTCGTCGGCGAAGGCCTTGAATGCTTCGGCGGCTGTCCAGGAGGTAGACATGCGCGCGTGGAGCCGGTCGACAGCGCCGCGCAGCAGCGGTGGGGTGGCGCCGCGGGTGATGCCGATTACCTCGCGGAGGGTGTACCTGCCGGTGTCGGCAGTAGACGCGAGCGATCGCGCCCACGCCTCGAGGGCGATGATGAGCTGCTGCTCGCGGGTGTCCTGTTTGCCCAGGAGCAGCGGGAGCCCGACGATCGCGGCGGGGACGATGATGATCAGAAGCGGGAGTGCGGTGATGAGTGCTGCGAGCAGGCCGACGACAAGACCGATGATGAGGCGCAGTCGTGTTGCTCGGCTTACTCGCCGCCAACGCTGGACGAGCGTGGCCTGCGTCTTGACGTGCTTCTGCGGCTTGGGCGGTGCGGGCCGGAAGTAGGCGACGATCATGACGAGGCCGGCCAGGAGGATGGCGCCGGCGATTGCTGCGGGCAGGATCATCGCGCCTCCCAGGGGATTCCGCTGGTGCGGCTTGCCCGCTCGAGCATCGGGCGCAGCTTGTCTTCGGTGGGGCGCTCGGGTTCGGTGTAGATGCCCTTGTCCCAGTCCCACTGGAAGAGCTTGGCGGCCATGGGTTCGAGCCGGTCGTTCGGTCGGACTTCGGCGATTTCGGAGACGATGCGGGTGCGGGTTCCGTCGCTGTTCTCGACGAAGTCGAGGTAGATGATGATGTCGATGCTGCGGAGGATCTGGCGCAGGGGCACGGAGTCGGTTGCCAGACCGTATTCGCTCATGAGCATGTCGGCGAAGCGGTGGATTGCGTCGTCGGCGCTGCGGGCGTGGATCGTGGAGATCGAGCCGCGGCCTGCCTGCATGGCCTTCATCGCCCATCCGGACTCTGGGCCGCGCATCTCGCCGTAGAGGATTCGCTGCGCGGACGAGCGTAGCGACTCGTAGAAGGCGTCGCTCAGGCTGTAGGACGCAGTCACGTCCGTCCCCGAGAACATGGCCGGCATGTACTGCAGGTCCTGCACCTGGGCGTGCCTGGCGCCCTTATTGAGGTAGAGCTCGCGCTCCGTTTCGATGGTGACGATCTTCTCGTCCCACGGCACGGTCGCCATCCATGCCCGCAGGAACGTCGTCTTTCCGGTACCGGGGAATCCGGCGATCAGTGCCGAGCAATTCGCGCGTGAGGCGAGGGTGAGGAAGGTCTTCATCTTGTCGGTGATGGTGCCGATGTTGACCATGTCGTCGAGGTCGACGTCCACGAGGTTGTGCTTGCGGATGGTGAGGTTGGGCACGCTCGTGATCGGCACGCCGGTAGCCGAAAGGCGTGCACCGCCGATATCTAGGTCGAGGTGGCCGCCGGGCCGGGAGAAGGAGCGGCCGCGCCAGGATGCGATGTCGGAGATCATCTGCTCGAGGTCGCCGGCGTGTTCGGTGAGCGGTGGCCGTTGCTCCCGACGACCGCTCGCCTTGGTGACCATGACGTTGTCGTGGCCGACGACGCTGACGTCTTCCACATCGGGTTCACGCAGGTACTGCTGCAGCCTTCCGTAGCGGAATGCGTTGTCGAACACGGCTTGCACGTGCTGCGCGCGCTTTCGTGGGGACCACTCGTTGTCGCTTCCCAGGTTGACCACGCGCCACTCGGCGTGCCGGGTGACCAGTCGGGTGATTTCCGAGAGGGACTGCTCCTCGAACGGGGTCTCGGGACCGGCCGATGCGATGGCCACATCGAACTCGGCGCGTGTGCGTCCGGCGCCGTCCTCATTGAGGGTGAGCTGCTTGGTGAGCGTGTCGACGGCGTTCCAGTCGACGTCGTCAAGAAGTGCCTCGACGACGGTCACCGGCGCGACAGCGGGGTTACGTCGGGTCGCCGGTGCCGGCGAGGCAGGAGCAGGCATCTGGTAGTTGTCGGGAAGCACTGCCGCGGTGGGTGCGGCGACGGTGGGTCGCTCATCTTCGGCGACCCGGTGCAGGTGCGCGCGGCCGGTTGCCGCGGCGAACAGGTGCGGGTTCTCGGCCGCGGTGTTGCCGCTGGTGCGCGAGGTGACGTCTGGGGCGCTTGAGAGCAGGTCGCCAAGGAAAGGGCGAGTGCTGATCTGGACCTCGGGAATGGATTCGTCGCTCATGTCAGCTGGCGCTCCGATCGAGATCGCTGTAACCGATGATGCTGCCCAGGGAGGTGATCACGCTGCGGATCCGCTGGCGGTAGCTGTTCCGACTGGGTTTGATGTCCGGGCGCCCGACGGAGAACGTGGCCGCACCTTGCGGGTCGAAGGGCAGCACACCGAGTACCGGCAGCACGTTGGTGGTGAAGTCCGAGGCGGGCAGCTGCTCGGCGACCGCTTCGGTGAGCAGTACGAGGAACTTCTCGTCGTCGACCACACCGATCCGCTGGGCGAGGTCGGGGATCTCGAGGCGGCGGTACACGCGGTTCAGGTCGACCATGGTCGAGTGCGCGCAGATGAGGACCCGGTCGGCAGTGTCGATCAGTGGGAGGCGAACGTCGTCACGGCCGAGTCTGCCGAGATCGAGAATGACGTCGATGCCCGCTTCGGAGAGCGACCGCAGCAGCTCGGGCAGTCTGGCCCACAGTCCGCTGACGCCGTCAGCGATGCTCAGGTGGAAGAAGCCGGGGACGACCCACATCTTGTGTTGTGGAGGAAGTGCGGGGATCGGTGCCGCCTTGATGGGCGGCAGTTCGTGGACAGCGATCGCGAGGTAGCGGTCCGGGTCGAGGAGATCTTCGGGGGTGAGGATGCCACGGCTGTAGGCGAGTTGAACTTTCTCGATCCCACCGAGTTCGGGGAGCAGGTTGGACCGGAAGAAGCCGGGCATCGCGCTGGTGACCGCATTGGTGTCGGCTTCGATCACTACAACGGGTCGCGGCCAGTGCACGCCAAGAGCAAGAGCGGCCGTGCTCACACCGGGGGATCCGCTGATGCTGGTCAGGGCGATAACTGCCACGGTCAGTTCCCCGGGGCGAGGTAGATGGCGACGCCGCCAGCCGCGGCGAGGCTGGTCACGTTCGCGGCCGAGCGTGCGTCGACGTAGACGTCGACGACGACGGTGCCGGTGGTGTTCGCGGAGGTTCTCACTTGGGAGACGGTGGCCTGAACTGTGGTGGACGGATCGACCGTGGTCGGTAGTCCGGTGGCGGATTGGGTCGCGACGGGCACGATGACGATCTCATCGCCTCCGACCAGGGCTTGCGCGGGCAGCTGGCTGCTCTTGAGCTCGAGGCCGACGAGCGCCTGTCCGGAGGGGACGGGGAGGGTGGTTGTGAGGTCGCTCTCTGTGATCATCCCGCCGACGGCGATGTTGCCGGTGGCGATCTTGCCGATGACGTCGTTTGCTCGAGTGACGGGGATGGCCTGTGTGGTCTGCCCTGCGGCCAAGGCGATTGTGGTGAGGTCGTCGCGTTCGATCGTGTCGCCGCGGGCGATGGTGCTGGCGGCGACGAAGACCTGCTCGGTGTTGCTGGCCGTCGTGTACACGAAGGCGCCTCCGATGGCACCGAGAAGGATCAGCACGATGGCAGCGGCGAGCCAGATGCCAGAGCGTCGTGTGCGGACTGGTGGCACGGCCGCAGTGTCGGCGGAGCTCTGACCGCGGGAGCGGGACTTGTCCGCCTTCTTCTCAGCCGGAGCGGTGTCGGTTGCTGTGCTCACCGTCGTCCTTTCGTTTAGGTCGTCCTCTACCCACAAGGGGCGGGAGCGGGAACCGAGAGTCGACATATTGGCTGTGCCGAGCTCGCGCCCGCTGCCCCCCAGGAGCGAATTGCAGACAGCCTAACCCCGCCTTCGATCCCATCGAAAGCCGCTTGGCTTGAGGTGGGGAAAGCTATGTCGACCGAGAACAACAATCTGTCCCCCGAACGGGGGACAAGTCTGTTGTGAGCTTCTCGGGGTCGCCGGCAGGAGGGTGTGGCAGCAGAACCACGACGCACCGAGCACGCGGGTTCCTGTGACGCGCCCGCGGGTCGATCAGCTGCCAGTGATCAACGCGGTCATGATCTGGAGGCGTTGATCCACAGCTTCCCGGTTCACCCGCCAGATCAGGCGGTTGAATCCGGATGCCTTCCCGACGCGGGTCGGATCCATCTCGGGGATGAGGATGCCGGCGTCGACGAGGGGCTTGATGTGGAAGGTGAGAGTGCTGCGCGCGATGCCAAGCTGGTCCATGAGTTGGTCTGCGGTGACCTGACCGTCTCGATATGCGATGCGGATGATTCCGACCCGAGAGGACGATAGTCCAATCGTCTTGACCAGATCAGCGAGAAGGTCGGGGGAGTCTTCGGGCATGCTGGCCATTGTGCCAGCGGGGTGACGCTGCACTGCAGCTGCCGTGAGGGGATCACGCGTAAAAGTACGCGAAGTCCTCCGGGGTGGGGAGCGGTCGATCGGGGTAGAAGATGACGTTGTCGAGGTCTTCACTCATCGCTTCGTACTCGTCGGCGAATCGTTCGGGATTGTCGATCATGGAGGCGGGTGCGGAGGCGTACGTGAACGCGAGCTCCCAACGGCTCTCGTGCAGCGAGCTCATGGTCACAGTCCTTCCTGGACGGCGGTGGCGATGCGGGCGCGGATCCGGTCGGCGCGCTTGCGGAGGCAGGCTGTGGACAGCCCCAGCTCGCTGGCGATGTCGGCGTGCTTCTCATCGCTAAGGGCGGTGCGTGAGAGAAGCGCGAGCTCGTCCGTGGTGACGAGCTTGATGTCGAGGGCCCAGGTGAACAGGTTGGCGAGCTGCTCCTCCGGAGTGCGCTCCGGCTCCTGCCAAGCGCCGGCTTCGATCTCCAGAACGTCCGCGGCCATCGGTGCCGTCTTGTCGGCGATGAGCCGGTCGTTGGCGGTCTTCTCCGGGGCGAGGATGCCCAGCATGTTCATGGTCAGATTGGCCATCACTCGCGCGTGCAGGTGCAGCTTGTACTTCTGGATGGACTCCCATGCGGCGCCGATGGCGTAGCCGACGCGGTCGTGGCGATCGAAGTCGTCCAGTGATCGCACTCGGTGGGCCATGCGCTGCGCTGCGGGAATCAGAGACTGCAGGACGACGCGTTCAGCGGTGCGGTCCCCTTGGTGGGCCAGGGTGACGAGCTCGTAGAGCAGCGCGTCTTGGGCGGCACCTTTGGTGGTGCGGATCTGCTCGAGCAGGGCGCCGGCGGTGTGGAACCCGAGGCTGCCGAACTCGTACTCCTTCGCGGCGATCTGTGTGGTCCATTCGCTGTTGAGGCGGGTCATCAGCGGCGCCGGCCGCGTGCTGGTGATCGACATGGGGACTCCCGGGTTGACGGATGTGGTCCCACACGACGGTCCTCACGCGGCGTGTACCCCTGCGTGTATCCGGGGTGGTTGCGGCAGCGAGATCTCTGCGTGACTGCTGGTGCTGTTCCGCGTGTTTGCAGCGATCGCGGGCGTGTATCCCCGGCCGCAGAAAAAGTTCAGCGAGTTTGTCCACTTCGCCTCGCAGCGCCCACCCCTTGTAGGTGAGGGAGCCGTGACGCTCCCGCCGTAAACGACGAGGAGAGCGAGAGATGAGCTCAAGCGAGGGCCAGGACGATGCGGTCATCGGCGCCGAACTGCTGACACAGCTCGGGGAGAACGCGACCGTACTGGGCGTCTACGACGAGGGGCAGGACATCGCCCTGGACCTTCACGAGGGGCTCTTCTCGCCCACCACACACCAGCGGGCGTTGGCGTTCCTCAACTCGGACCGCTACCGCGACGCCGCGTCGAAGTTCCGCCGTCTGACCGGCTCTCCCGATACGGCTGAGGAGGCCTCATGAAAAAGCTTCGCAAGACTGCGGCGGCGTCCGCCGGCCCGGACGCCGCCGCTCCGATCGCCCAGACGACGGTCGAAGGTTCCAGTTGGTCGTACGGGAGGAGCCTGGGTCAGAAGGCCGTCACGGGTCTGCTGTACCTCGGCATCGCCTGCGGTGTGCTCGCGCTCGGAATGCAGCTGCTGCTGCCTCCCGCCAAACCTGCCGCAGCCGTCTCGACCGCCGAGGGCGGGCTGACGGTAGCCCAGCAGCAAGCCGGCGCCTACGCGACGGGCTTCGTCGGCGCCTGGCTCAGCGCGACACGACAGCAGCCCGGCACCCTCCTGGACTACATCGACGAGTCGACCACGTCGATGCTCAGTGAATCAGCGTGGGTCTACCGAGACCTCGGCGTCGTGTCCATCGACCCCGTCGACGAGACCGGCGTGGTCAGCGTGGTGGTGGCGGCCAATGTCGAGGAGTACGACATGACCTCCGACGACGGCCTGACGTTCTGGCCGCGCCGCTACTTCTCCGTTCCCGTTCGCATCGCCGACGCCGGCTTGGCCGTGGTGGCACTACCCACCCCGGTCGCCGCACCGCTCCGCGATTCCGCGAACGTGCAGATGCCGTACACCAAGACCGTTTCCCCCAACACGCCCGCCCGCGCGACGGTCGAAGCATTCCTGGCGGCCTACCTCGCCGGTTCCGGGGACATCACCCGAGTCATCTCCCCCGGTTCCACGATCAACGCCGTCCTTCCCGCCCCATACCAGGAGCTCAAAGTCACCGACGTCCGCAGCGACAAAGAGGCGTCCGAAACGCCCGCCGGCGGCGACGTCGTGCACGTGTTCGCGACCGCGGATGTGACCAGCGCCTCCGGTCAGCGGCTGACCACGACCTACGCACTCACGCTCACCGCGCGTGATGGCCGATGGGAGACGACAACCGTCGATCTCGCACCACAGGAGCGCTCCACCGGAGCAACCTCCAGCAAATCCACACCCACCCCGACCCCCTCGCGCTGAGCGGGTCTCCTGAAAGGAACAGCACTCATGGAATCTCTCTCCGACTGGCTCATCGGTCTCTTCGCATCGTGGACCACCGTCGCGCAGGTCGCTGTCGTCTTCCTCGCGATCGTCGTCGTCATCGGCGTCGCGATCATGACCAACCTCAAGTGGGGCAAGATCATCGTCACCGGCCTCGCGGCCGCGGTGGTCGTGATGCTCGTCAACGGCGGCATCCAGCTCTTCTCCGACCGCCTCAACACTGAGGTCAACGCCGCCCCGGCCATTCAGCTCACCTCCGACGAGGTGGGGGTCTGGGCGCTTCCGGAGCTCGCCGAACCGGCGGTGTAACCCGTGCCCCAGGAGACCGCCCGCTTCTACACGAAGTCCCGCCGATTCCCCAAGATGATCGGCCGGATGAACGACGGCTCGCGCATTCCCGGCGGCCCGTACACGCTCACCCAGGTAGGGGTGGGCGGTGCTGTGCTGCTGGCGATGTTCGCCACTCGCGGTCTGCTGTGGAGCACGGGCGAGATCCTCCTCGACATCCTGATGACAGCCGTTCTCGCGTTCGCTGTCACCTGGTTGGTGGGCCGGCTGCCGATGACCAGGCGCAATCTGCTGTTCGCGTTCCTGGACGCCGCGGCCGCGATGTTCAAGCCATTCGGGGGGAAGTACCAGGGGCAGGTGATCCGACTCGCTGCACCTCACGGCGCGGGAGGCGGCACGCGTGTGCTTCCCCCCGAACAGCCTGTATCGCTGGTCCCCCCTCCCGCGCCGGTGGGCGCCAACCTCCCGCCGTACCCGACGAAGACCCCGCGGCCCCGCCGCGACGTCTCCCTCACGCCGCCCGCGCCGATCACCACCCCGGCGCACCGACCCGCGACTGGCCTCGAGCGGCTGCTCACCCAGGTCAACTCCACCAACAGCTAGGAGCCGCTCATGCAGATCCCCGCCGCCGCCTTCGCCGGCAACCTCACCTGGACACGCACCGGCGTCATCTGGGCCACCTGGCGCCTGCAGGGACTCCCCCACGGTCTCGGCACCGACGAGATGGCCAGCCTTGTGCTGTCGCAGCATCAGGCGCTGTTCCAGTCGCTGCGGGGCGAAGCGCTCCTGCTCGGGTTCTGCGCCGCGACAGACCCGGTCGACATCGTCGACAAGATGCTCGCCGGCGTCGACGTTCGCGACGCGCCTGCCTGGGCCGAGGAGTGCGCCCTCACTCTCGACTCCCTCGAGGAGATCGCGCTTGGGGAGCGTGTCTACTGGCTGTCCATCCCACTCGCGGCAGGCAACTGGCGCACCCGGTCACGCGCAACATGGCGCGCCGGTTTCAACCAGTTCCGTGAACAACTCGCCCTGCCGCGCACCGCACCGACCAAGAGCGAAGTCGCCGCTGCCATGGCCGCGGCCGACCAGCTCGCACACCGCATCCCTGCTGGCTTCCAGGCCCGCCCTGCCACCATCGCCGAGCAGATCTGGATTGCGCTGCGCTCTCAGCACCGTGGTCTCGTTCTGGATGGCGCCGCGCCGGACGAGGCACCCGGGATCGACGAGGTGCCCGCTACGCAGCTGCCCACAGCAATGCCTCGCCCCTGGCTGGACGAGGGTGGCCAGTCTGATCTCTCCCCCGCGGAACTCAAGCGTTTCCTGCCGTTCAACCGCCGCTACCTCAAGGTGCAGAGCCCTCACTCCGAGGAACCCAGCTATCAGGTCATGCAAGCCGTCGTCGGCGGGCCCAAAGGCGGCTGGGTGATGCCAGGGGTCGAGTGGATCAGCCGTGTCGAGCAGTACGAGATCGACGTCGACTGGGCGATTCGCCTGACCGTGACCTCGGCCGAGGCCGTCAAGCGTCGCAACAAGCGCGCCGAGGAGCAGCTGATCGACCAGGTGCAGCAGCAGTCGGGGACCAACGCGATCACCGGAAGCGGAGCTGATCTCATCGAGATCGGCGAGACGCTCGCGGCGTATCACGCATCCCTCAACGTCTCCGACAAAGAGGTCGAGGTTGAAGGAACCGTCATCCTCTCCGTCGGCGGCCCCACGCCGGCGATTGCTCAAGCACGCGCCCGCTACGTCGCGGCCGACTACAAGGCAAGCGACTTCCTTCTGGAAACCCCTCTCGGCGGCCAAGAGGAGCTGTGGTGGGCGATGCAACCAGGCACCCCGACATCCCGGCTCGTGCGCGACCTGGCTCAGATCACCACCGGAAGGGAGTTCGCGTCCGGCCTTCCGATCGTCAGCTGCTCGCTGGGCGATGACCGCGGGATTCGCCTCGGCGACAACATCACCACCGGACGGCACACCCCGATCCTCATCGATCTGCACGGCAACATCCGCGCCGACTCGAGCGGATCCTTCGGTGTGGTGGCCGAGCTCGGCGCCGGAAAGAGCGTGCTGCTCAAGGCGATCGCCGGCGACGTCCTGGACCGCGGCGGCCGCATCGTCGCGATCGACCGCACCAACGCCCGTGAGTATGCCACCTTCGCACGCTCCCTCGCCTACGACCAGGACGACTCCACCGACGGCGGCAAGATCGTCCGAGTCGTGGACATCCTCGAGCCGGAATGGTCTCTTGACCCGCTGCGCGTCCTCGGACCCCGCAAAGGCGCCCGTATGGTGCAGTCTCTGTTCGCGCTCATGCTCAACGTCGACCCCGTCGAACCGCGCGGGGTGGAACTGTCCCGCCTTCTGGAGTCGGAGTACATGACCGAGCACAAGATCGTGAGCCTCGGATCGCTCATGACCCACCTCGGAACCCTCCCCGACAACACCATCGCCACCGAGCTGCTCCACCTCATCCGCGTCGTCGCCACCAAAGAGTTCGGAACGGTCCTGTTCGACGAGAACATCCCCGCCCTCGACCTCAACGCCGACGCGATCGTGTTCACCACCCGCGGCCTGCCGCTGCCCGACCGCGCGGAAGTGGAGAAGGAACACCTGTTCAAGCAGCTGCCGCTCGAGAAGAAGTTCGGGCGCGCCATGTACGCGGTCCTCACCCAACTGACCCGCGAGGCCTGCTTCATGGACATCTACCGGCTGGCCCTCGCCATCTTCGACGAAGCCCACCACATCACCGTCAGCCGCGATGGAGAAGCCGAGCTGCAGACCTTCTTCCGCGACGGCCGCAAGCACGGCGCAGCCGCAGGCGTCGGATCACACGACCCCGCCGACTTCGGCGACGAGGTGACCCGCGGTCTCATCAAGACCCGGTTCGTGATGCGACAGACCGACGAGAAGCTCGCCCGACGCGCCATCGAATGGCTGGGCCTCCCCGTCACCAACGAGACCGTCCGTGAGGTCACTCAGAACCTCAGCCCGATGGGCGCCGACCGGCAAGTCCCCACAGGCCGACGGGGTGAGGGCCTGATGCGCGACATCCGCGGCCGCTACGGCAAGTTCCGCAAGACCCTCCCTGCTCGACCCGACCGCCGTCAGGCAGTCATGTCCACGCCATCCTTCGCAGCGGAGACACCGTGATCACCTTCTACGCCACCTCGTTCCACACCCTCAGCAGCTGGGCGCTTCGGGCACGGGTCTGGGCGCACACCCACCCGTGGAAGGCACGCACGCTCGCCGTCCTCCTGCTGATCACGTACTTCACCGTCATCACTTCCCAAGCAGCACACGCCTCCTGGCTCCTCCCCGAAGGAACCACATTCACCGACACCCACGGCGTCCCCATCGAGGCGTACGCGACGATCAACGTGAATGCCGGCGACATCTGGACCCCCTGGAAGGTGATCGCCAACTTCGTCGTGCAGCTGGTCTGGATGGTGCAGTACTACCTCACCACCGCCATCATCTGGCTGTTCAGCTTCCTGCTGTCCTTCGAATGGGTCGGCTGGCTGGCCACCCCGTTCAACGCACTCGCTGTGTGGCTGCAGAGCGTGCTGTCCGGCGTCGGATGGATCCCATTCGCTCTCACCATCGCCGCGCTCGCCGGTGGCGCCGCGATTCTGTTCGGGAAGACCTCGGCCGGCGTGTGGGAGCTCGTCATCGCCCTGGTGATGTCAGTGCTCGCCGTGGGTGCGCTGGCCAACCCGGTGGCAACCCTCACCGCCACCGGCGGCATGCTCGAGAACGCGCAGGAGTGGGGTGGTTCACTGGCCGCGGCGATCGTGGTCGACGACACCCAGACCTCTGTCGATGTCGACACGATGTCGGCCGCCGTGAGCTCGCAGCTGGTCGACGTGTTCATCCGGGTCCCGCACCAGGTGATCTCCTACGGAATGGTGCTGCCCGACAACTGCCAAGAGCCGTACACCGCGGCGATGACCACGGCCGACCCGATCACCGGGTTCGTCTCCGGCAGCTACGCGGCGTTCTCCAACTGCCTGCCCGACTTCGCCAAGTCGGTGTCGGACAACCCCGGGGCGCTGAACATCATGTTCGCGTTCGTCAACAGCGGCGGCGTCACCACCCTGCTGATCTTCGCTCTGGCGATCGCCGCACTCCTGCTCGTGTCTGTCTTCTTTTTCCTCGTCGCCGCGGTGAAGTCGATGATCCTGGTCTACCTGGCGATTCTCCCGATCAACCGGGAGCCGTTGTGGCGGTCCATCAGCGACACGTTCATGGGACTGATCAGCCTGGTGGTGATGACCTGCCTGCTTTCGCTGTACCTCAAGTTGACGACCTGGATCATGACTGCCAGCGGTGGCATCCCCCACAACTTCCGGATGATCATCCTCTCGCTGCTGCTCATCATCATGGTGGTGCTCATTTGGCGGGCACGGAAGGCGACTCTCAAGGCCGGGCGTATGGCGGCCGGGCCCCTGAGCCGGCTCGGGCTGGGGATGAAGGGCAGCCCGCGGGACGCTAACGCGCTACTCAAGATGGGTGCCGTCACCAGCATGGCCAAGAACGCATATGACCTTCTCAAGCGTGATGGGTCCAAGTCGGTGCAGGCCTCTCCCACCCCCGCGGCGCTATCGGAACCTGACCCGATCCAGCTGCACCAGGTGCCCAACGCACCTCAGCCGCGGCCGCAACAGGCATCGCTGACAACGGGTGGCGGCCGCGGGAGTAGCGGATCCGGCGCAACGGTTCCCGATGGTGGCCCTCGCCCGCACGGGAGCGCGGGTGTGCGCAAGGCGATCGGCGCGGGCACCACGGTCGTCAACGTCGCCAAGGGCGCCGCGGCCGGTGGGGTTGCTGGAGCCGCCGGAGCCGCTGCGCTCGAGGCAGGGAAAGGTCTCGCCGGTCGCGCCGCGCGTGCAGCAGCGCAACGAGCGCAGCGCAACGACGTCGGCGAGCTCAAGGTCGTCACCGTCTCCGAAATGCCCAGCCGCATCCAGGTCGACAAGGACGGTGTCGCGACAGCTCGCCGTATGCCGACGATCGTCCACGACGTGTCTTCGCTGCCGCCCACTCCCGCGCAGGCGTCACCGCGCGCTCTCGAGCGCCGTCGACAGCTGGAAGCCTTCCGGCCGAAGGAACTGACCCGCCAATGAAGAAGCTGCTCCTCGTCGCCGCAGCCCTCGTCGTCGTGCTCGTCATCGGCGCCGGAGGCTTCGTCGTCGTCGCGCTGGGAGCGCTGTCCTCTTCTGCGGCCGCAGCCGGCAGCTCAACCGGATGTCTCCCCTCCACAGCCGGCGCCGTTGGCCCAGCCCCGACAGGAGCACCCACTGGCGCACCGCCCGCCCCAAGACCCGTCGCCTCTGCAGCTACCGCTTCCACACCCGCCGCGGCGCCGGAGACGTTGGAGATCCCCCGCGGAGACAGCACGGTCACCCTCCAGAGTAAGCAGCTGACGATCGCCACCTCGATCATCACCGTCGGCCGGCAACTGGGCGTCTCCGACCAGGGCATCAAAGTCGCGCTGATGACAGCGCTGCAGGAATCCGTGCTGCGCATGTACGCGAACTCCACCGTCCCCGAGTCGCTCAACTACGACCACGACGCCGTCGGCAGCGACCACGACAGCCTCAACCCCTTCCAGCAGCGCGCCGGCTGGGGAACCGTCGCCGAGCGGATGAACCTGGACTATTCCATCCGCGCCTTCTTCGGCGGCAAGGACGGCCCCAACGGCGGTTCACCCCGCGGCCTGCTCGATATCCCCGGGTGGGAAGCCATGACACCCGGCGTCGCCGCCCAGACCGTGCAGATCAGCGCCTACCCCGACGCGTACGACAAGTGGGAAGCCGGCGCAGAGCTCCTGATCACCCAGCTCGGCGGTGGGATCAGCTCCGGCTGCGGCACGGGCACGATCATCGGCGAAATGGCGCTGCCCCTGGACCAGCCCTACCAAATGACCAGCGGCTACGGGCCCCGAGACATCGACGTACCCGGCGCCTCCACCTGGCACGCTGCGCTCGACCTGCAGAACTGGCCCGGCAACTGCGGCGCGCCCGTCTACGCGATCCTCCCCGGCGAAGTAGTTCTCTCCAGCGCCCTGTGGCTATCCGTCAAGCACCCCGACGGCTTCGTCGTGTCCTACCTGCACATGTACAAGTCCGACCGCCTCGTCGACGTCGGAGACCAAGTGACCGCAGGGCAGCAGATCGGGAAGGTCGGCAACGTGCCCCCGAGCGGCGGCTGCCACCTGGACCTGCGCATCAACGTCGCCAACAACACCAACGCCGAAGTCGCCAAGCTCACCCTCTCCCAGAACGAAACACGCATGCGCTCAGCGACCCTCCCCGAGCACCAGAACTTCGTCGACCCCGAGCAGTTCATGCAGCTGTGGAGCGTCGATGTATGCCCCACCGACTGGTGCCGACGGCTCTAACCGCAGCGCGGATTTGTCGACTCGACCATCGCAAACCAACCCCTTATGGAGTGAACGCGTACCAACGCAGGAGGACTCATGAACACCGACGACGACCGCACCATGCTGATCCTCACCCTGCCGATCCTTGCGCTCCTACTGGGCCCCGGACTGCTCGCCTCCTTCCTCCCCGACGTGCGCGCCCTGCTCCTCGAAGCCCACCTCCTCGTCGACGAGAACGTCGTCATCCCGATCGCAGACGGAATCGGGCTCGACACGGCAAGGATCGTCATCCTCGGAGGTCTCCTCGTCGCACTGCTGACCCTGGGCGCCCTCGGAATCAAACGGCTCCACGCACGCCGCGACGAAAAGGCGACCCGCTGATGTCCGTCCGCGCCACAACCGCCGCACTCCCCCGCAGCAACCCGCCAATCCTCGCCGTCGGCGCACTCCTGACCGGCATGCTGCTGGCAATCGGAGCCGGCATGCTCCTCGAACTGCCCATCTTCACCCTGATCCTCGTCGGCATCATCACGGTCGCGCTCACCGCGGCTGTCATCGCCACTCACATTCGCTCTTCCCGTCGTCAGGAATCCCTGGACCTGTGCCTGATGCGCCTCTACGGGACCCTGGGATGGCCCGCTCCGGCACGGGAACAGCTGACCGCTACACGGTGGCGTGGTGGATGGTTCGGCAAGCCCACGCGTCTCCTGGTGCGTTACAACCCCATCGCCGACGAGTCCTTCCCCGAGATTCTGGGAGAGACCAAGCGCATCGTTGAACGCGCCTTCGACTCTCGATACAAGCTCGGCAAGCACAAGCCCCGCAAAGGGTGGTTCCAACTCGCGCTGAACACCGAAGAGGCCGACACCAGCAAGGACGCGCAGATCGAGCGTGTGCACACCGTGATCGCGAAGACCTTCGGCGGGGACGCCAAGGCGTCAACGAAGTTCGTGGACGACAAGCTGCGCGAGATCACCGTCCGCTACGAAGTGACGCCGAGGCTGTCCTCGAGCGCGCTGCGCGGCCGCATCGAGTCGCAGATCTCCTCGGTGCTCGACGGCCGCTGGCGGGCATTCTGGGATCTGCAGAACGACACCGTCCGCCTCGAGGTGCGTCCCGACATGTCGGGCGTGATCTTCAACCCGAACCGCGCCCCCGCCGCGGTCGATCCGCTCGCCAGCTACGACGACCTCAAAGTCCCGTTCGCCGTCGACGAGGACGGCAACACGATCTACTGGCGTCCCAAGCGTGACCCGCACGGCCTTATCACGGGAAAGACCGGCGCCGGCAAGACGGTCGCCATGCTGGGCATCATCCAGTTTCTCGCCGCGCAGGGGTGGGAGATCTGGGGCATCGACGGCAAGCGCATCGAGCTGCTCGGTCTGCGCTCCTGGCCGAACGTGCGGATCATCGCCGGACGCATCGACCACCAGGCGCGCGTCGCACACGAGGTGTTCCGCACCATGCAGCAGCGCTTCGAGGACTACGAGAGCGGACGGATGCGCCTCGAGGACTTCACCCCCGTCCTGTTCCCCATCGACGAGTTCAAGACCTTCAAGAACGCCGTCACCCGCTGGTACCGCACCGTCAAACCCAAGGGCCCCGGCACACAGCCGCCCGTGCTCGAGGAAATCAGCGACTTCATGTCCCTGGCCCGCAAGGTGCGAATGCACGCGCTGCTCGGTCTCCAGCGCCCTGACGCCGAGTTCCTGACCGGCGACATGCGCGACAACTTCGGCTTCCGCGCATCCTTCGGACGCCTCTCCCCCGACGGCGCACAGATGATGTGGAACTCCTACTCGACCGGCGTCACCGTTCCCGTGAACGCCAAGGGCCGCGGCATCGCCTACGACGACCACGGCACCCCCGTCGAGATCCAGGCCTACTGGACGCCCGACCCCTACCAGACCGAACCCGAACACCCTGAGAACTGGGTCTTTCCCGACGACCTCAAACTCGTCCAGCAGATCACACCGAAGCACACCATCCACCAGCTGATGGCGATCGTCGACCCGGAAGACCAAGCCGACCTCGACGGCACGGGCACCGACGGGGTGCCCGATTACAACGACTACATGGCGGCTCGGATCGTCACAGCCGACCGCATCGACGAACTTCAGCACAAAGCGCGCGGACTCATCACCGGCCTCGAAGACGACAACCGTGTCGCCGAGCTGGACCGAATCCAGCGTGAAGAAGCAGAGCCCGAGCTCGACGACGCCGAAGAACTGTTCGCCGGCTACACCCAGCCCGACGAGCTCGTCGTGGAAGAAGTCCTCACCGACGACGGCACGCTCGCCCGCGAAGGCATGCTCGCCCTCGTCGACCCCGACACCAACACCTGGGGACTCGTCGAAACAGCCGAGTACGACGAGTTCGACGAGGGATACATCGCCTTCACCTACCGCGACTTCGAAACCGGCGAACCAGGCACGCTCTCGCTGCCCTCTGACGGCGCCATCACCGTGCGTAGCCCCGGTGCATAATCGTGCTGCTCTTCATGTCCCGAGATGTAGACACGCACTCGAATGTCTTCCATGTGCGTGTGCACATGTGGTTTAGTGGCGCGCATGGCACGTATTCAGCGGCGACGTGGGGCGCTGCTCGACCCGGTCCAGCCCAGCTGGCGCATCGAGCGTCAGACGAAAGTGCGCGCCGACGCTATCGCAGCGCGAGTGGGCATCTCGACCTCCGAGTTCGTCGACGAGCTCGTGGCCCACATCGAGTTGACGGACCAGGGCATTCCCGTTTGGATGCCCGAACTTCCACGGGATGGGGAGCTGCCTATCGATACGGCATAAAACGACGGACCCCCCGCCGAAGCGAGGGGTCCTGGTGTCAATGGTCTCGGTCTGAGCGTCGCCAAACAAATCAGTCCGAGTTAGTCCTCAAGAGTTCAGGCCTGCCAGCCAGATCTCTTGTGTATGTCACCCGGGAAGCAACCCGGGGTCTTGTCACGCCTACCGAGGAGGTAGAGGAGGTGGCCTCATCGTAACCGTTAATGCTGGGATTAGCGAGCTTCGCCACGCGAAATCTGCAAGCAGTTTGCAAGAAAAATGCAAGCAGATTTCGCCTGTGGATGCCGGAGTAGCAGGCCTTTCATCCGATCGAAAGCCGCAGTCTGGCTCGCAGCGTTCGGGATCGTGGTCGCTAACTCCTGCTGACGGCGCCTATGCGGCACTGCCGGCGTGGACTTCTGCACGCGCCTGGATGGCGCTCGTCGAGCGCGTCCTGGGCTCTGAGCGGGCTGCGCAGCTCCGCGGAAAGAAGATCTCCGTTGGGAGTGCGATCCTCGTCGCCCGCGCCGACATGGCCGCGGCCGACGTGCGCACCGGCCGCGGCGTCAGCACCTCGCACGAGACGGTCGCGAAGCGCCTGGGTATGAGCAAGCGCACCGTCGGCGAAGCTCGGCGTCTGCTCGAGAAGCTCGGCCTCGCCGTCACGGTCGTCATGGGCCGGCACCTCTCCCCCGCCGAGCGCAGCCAGGCCAAGAGGCTGCACGGGAGATATCAGGAAGCTGCCGCATCGGTGCGCGCTCTCGTCATGCCTCGCCCCACCAGCCCTGTGGATACTTGCCACCTACCTCGCAGAGGTTCAGTTCTTAAGACATCTCCTGTTCAAAAATGGTCACCAACGCGCGCAGGAGCGCGCGAGACGGCCGCTTCGCGGCCAAAGCCGAGACGAAGAAGTACACGCCGGGTCCCCCCGGCGACATCGCCTCGCCCTATCGAAGTTCAGCGATTCACCTGGGCCGTCGCCCGCAACTACGGCCTGGACGCCGGAGGACCACCCACAGCCACCGGTGCACTGCACGGCGGCCGCCACATCGGCCAGCTGAGCAACATCCTGCAGCGCTACGACGTCACGCCCGACAGGTACACCCTCGCCACGCTCCGCGCAGAGCTCGACGAGGCGATGGCGGCCGCGAAAATCCTCCCGCTCGAGAACGGGCAAAAGCGCGACCGTCTCGCGCACTTCGCCTGGATGCTGTCCAAGCTCCAGACATTCACTCGAGGCGAGACACGCCTGCAGCGGCAACTCAGAGAGCACGCAGATCGCCTCACGAAGCGACACTCCGACCTTGAGGCGGCACGACAAGCCGAAAGGGAGCGGCAGCGCCTGCTGGAGGAGGATCAAAGCGCTCGTGAAGCGATCATCGAACAGCTCCGCCGTCACAGCCTGAGGAGGCAGCCAGCAAGCGCAGCACAGCGGGCAGCCGCTGCGAAGGCGCTCGTGATGGCGCTCATCGGCCACGAGCGGGCCCTCTACGCCATGCCAGTGCGAACGCAGCAGCTGGTGGGCGAGATCTCCGCTCTCGATAAGTGCCTGACCATGCACGGATGGCACCCAGAGCACGACGTCGCAGCTGGGGCTGCGCGGTGGCGTGACAGCGACAACGGCGAAGAACTCGTCGTCGCCCTTGTCGACGGCGCTGAGGACGCCGCTCGAGTTCGCGTCGTGTTCCCCCACCGGGCGCCGCTGCCGTCCGCAGTGAGCGACATCGTGGGGCACCTCGCGTCATCGGGCAATGACGGAAAAAACGGCAACGACGCTAATAACGCCAATAACGGATAAGACGTGTATTGCGTCAACGACGGAATACACGTTATATTCGTGAAAGACGTGATACACGCAATAAACGGTAATCCCGTTACTAACGGCGAGAGGATCCACGATGGTGAACGCGCGAGCCACGATCGACCATGACCAGCTCAGCAGAGTGATGGCGATCGAGAGCCTCAAGGGCGGTGTCGGTAAGACGACGCTCGCAGCAAACATAGGTGGCTACTTCGCCCTCGCCGGCGCGCGAGTACTCCTGGTCGACCTCGACCCGCAGGGCAACCTCGAAGACGACCTCGGCTACGCCGACGACGACCGCAACGACCAGGGAGAGTCACTCGCCAAGGCGTTGATGTTCGGCGGCAGCGTGGACGCGCTCATCGGCGTCCGAGAAAACCTCGACGTCTGGGCCGGCGGGGGACACCTCGCGAACGTCACCGCGGCACTGAGCGCCAAGATGGGCAACGACCCGACCGCAGCGAAGCTCGCACTCGCTCGCATCCTCGAGCCCGTGGCCTCCGGCTACGACTTCATCTTCCTCGACTGCCCACCCGGCGACGGAGTACTTCAACTGGCAGCCCTGTCGGCAGCACGCTGGGTGCTTGTGCCGAGCAAGACCGACAACTCGAGCATCAAGGGCGTCGCGAAAGTGGCCGAGCGCATCGACCAGGTGCTCGACGTCAACCGGGGGATCGACTTGCTGGGAGTGATCCTCACCGATGTGGGAACCGCCACCGGACGCAAGGACGGCACAGTCGTGATCCGCAACGCCGAGCGCGACGCGCGCGCCGAGCTCGACGCGATGTTCGGAGTCGGGGACGAAGGCGGCATCGGCCGAGAGGTCGTGTTCCGACGAACCGTTCGCCACAGCGAAGCGGTCGCCAGCCAGGCACGCCGCGCCGGGCTCCTCGCGCACGAGCTCGACGAGCGAGCAAAGGCCGAGGCCAAGGCTGGCATCGCCTGGTGGAAGATCCGCAGCGGCGAACTCAAGGACAAGCAGCTCACCAGCGCCACGGCAGGATCCGTTGCCGATGACCTGCAGGCGATCGCACAGGAGATCAACGACCGCATCATCATGGCAGAGACGCCGACGCTGGAAGGAGCCCACTCATGACCGACAGCACCCGGGGCATCACGGGCCTCGCGCCTCGCAAGGTCGATCCCAAGCGGATGTTTGCCGCCAATCGCGACGCCGAGACAGCCACGCCACCCGCGCCGGAAGAAGTATCCGCAGGGACACCCGCGCCGGAAACGCCCAAGGAGCAGCCCACGAAGGCCTCCACGGCGCCAAACGTGCGACCGAAGGCCCAGCAGCCACGGAAGCCTGCCCCGCCCGCACAGGGCGCTCAGGGACGCGTGAATACCTACATCGACGCGGGCAAGCGGGCACGGGTCGTCGCCGCCTACAAAGCGACCGCGCACCTCGAAGGGGACGAATCGTTCAGCGCCTTCGTAGAGACGGCACTCGTGAACGAGGCCATCCGTCGAGAGCAGCTCCACAACTCCGGCAACGAGTTCGCGGCCGCGGGAAAACTGCAACGCGGCCGCCCCGTGCGCGACTGAATACACACAGTCGGGTGCGTGTATCGCACCACGGTCTGGAGCCGAGCCATCCTCGAGCTGCAGGGATACGGGCGAGCTACGCTCTGCTCATGTGCGGCCGCTTCTCTCTGTCGTCGAAGACCAACGAGCTGATCACGGAGTTTGTCGTCAGCGGAGGCAAACCCGAGGATTGGCGACCCACCTACTCGATTGCGCCCACGACCAGCGTTCCGATCATCCGTGAACGTCTCGCTGACGATGACGTTCAACGCGAGCTCACGCTCGCACGATGGGATTGGCCCAAGCCCGCGAGCCGCCCCGGCGGTGGGCCGATTATCAACGCCAGGATCGAGAAGCTGCCTACCGGGTTCTGGGTCGGCGCGTTCTCCAACAGCCGCTGCATCGTTCCCATGGCGCCGGGCTACTTCGAATGGACGGGGCCGAAGGGAAGCAAGCAGCCGCACCTGATCGCCGGCGACGGGATCCTCGCCGCTGCCGGCCTGACCTGGACGACCGACATCGCAGGAGAGCGGCAGCGGGTATTCGTCGTCATCACCAGAGAGGCACGAGACGCATCCGGAGAGATCCACGACCGGATGCCGGCGTTCATCTCCGACGACCTCCGCGACGACTGGCTCAACCCCACCTCGCTCACCATTCAAAACGACAGCGCCGCATCGAAAAGGAACCGCCTCGAGCTGCTCGACGAACTCGATGCCAGCTCGAGCGCGATCGCCGAAACGATGCGCACCCATCTTGTCGACCCTCGGATGAACAACGCCCGCACCGTCGACCGGCACGACTCGACGCTGCTCGAACCGATCGATCAGCCGAGCTGAGCAGCGCCAACCGAAAAGTGCTTGAAAAATGCAAGCAGCCCTCAACGTCCGAAACGTGACGCACTTCAATGCGTTCCGTGTACTGGGGGAGAGGGCCTGTTGGTCTGAGCCTCCGCATCTCCCTCGCGCTATAGCGCGGGTCAACGCTGCGGCTCAGCCTAACACGGGCGGCGAAATCTGCAAGCAAAATACACGCAATTTGCAAGCACTTTTGTCCGATTGTCAGAACTCTGTCAGTACGGCCACGAACTTTGTCAGTAGCGCCATAACCTTGCGGTGAGTGATCATAGATCCTCCTTAGTCAATGCGAGACTCGGCGAGACTCATCGTCTGTCATCAGAACCGCTGGATCAGCGTGTGATCGCAACTTGCCCCGCAAATCGCCTCTGCCACGGTGTCTCCACGGCGCCGGATCGATAGTGCGTGCGCACCCATTCCACGGCTTCCTCTGCGGGGACACCGCTGTAGCGCGCGAGGATTGCGATAGCCGTTCCTGTTCGTCCCCGTCCACCTCCGCACGCGATTTCGACCTTCATTCGGGCTGATCGGGTCAACGCCTCCTCGATCGCTGCAACCGCATCGGTCGCGCTTCGCGGCACACGGAAGTCCGGCCAGGCAACCCATCGGGATTCCCAAGCCTCAGCGTGCGGCTTCGCGGTCAGATAGATCCCGAAGTCGGGCACCTCATCGCCAACCGGTGGGCCTGCCCTCAGGGATCGACCCCGCACGGTGCGACCGTTTGGAAGCTCGACAACCCCAGCCATCATCGGATCCCACGTATGCATGCTTCCATCCTGCCGGGCGGCCGTTTGGTTGCGTGCGGGCTGCGCACACTGCTCGTCGACTACTGACAAGTTGTCTGGCATAACGAGTGCCGGTGGCGGATCGAGGGACCGCGGAATTCCGGCAAGCCGAAGCTCGAGTACTCGCCAAACTGCGTGTCATCGAACAACTTTTCGAGTCGAAATGTCATGCGTTCTGGAGTCTTCCGCGTGAGCTCCCGGTCGATGTGATGCGACGTTCACGGAAAGAGAAGAGGCCACCGATGAAGTATCGGTGGCCTTCAAGACGATCTGACTCAGCGTCGCTTGCGTCCGTAGAGATGACGTACCGCCGCAGTCACCGCGTCGTCCTTCGTCAGCCGGATGCCGTTGTCGGCAGCCTCCTGGCGAGCGCGATCGATCAGCTCATGAACATCGGGCGGCAGCCGGAACGTGGCCGGCTTCTTGTCGACCTTCTTCACGTTGTAGGGCCCGCGTCGACGCGGTGCCGGCTTGGCGAGATCCTGCTCGGCGTCTTCGACGTCGACTTCCGTCACCGGCTCGAGGGATCGCGAAGCCGTCTCGGGCTTGCTGAACGCTGCGCTCCAGTCCGTCTTGGGCTTCCTCTGTGGCTGGGTCATCGGTCGCCTCCCGCCAGGATCTCCTCGAGCACGTCGGGGTAGACGCCGAGGTTCGTGGGTACGGTGCCGAACGCCTGAGAGTAGAGCAGCTGGAACGGCACATTGACATCGAGAACGTGGAGACCCTCGACATCGCCTTCCATCGCTTTGAGCTGCTCCCACGCTTCACGGAAGCTGATGGTGTTTGGCTTGGTGCGTGTGAAGAGTATGGACAGCTGTATCGGCTTGATGCTTGCGACCTCGGCAGCGGCCTGCAGCGTCGGGGTGAGCCGCGTGGCCTCCGAGGGGGTGGCGCCGATCGGCATCACCAGGTGGTCGGTGACCATGAGCGCCTGCCGCAGGGTCGTCGAGTCATTGCCGGTATCGATGATCAGGTGCCCCTCGGGCCACATCTCGCGGACGCGCTTGCCGAGCATCTGTGACGGCAGGTACACGACGTTGACCTCGGCTGGCCACACCTCGCCGGCGTACTCGGACCACTCGAAGCTCGTGCCGTTCGCGGCATCCGCGTCGACCAGAAGCACGCGCTGGCCGGTGCGCTTAACCAGAGCGAGGGCAAGCATGATCGACGTCGTCGACCGGGCCACGCCGCCCTTGAGGTTGCCGACGGTGAGCCTCAGGGGGTTCTCTAGTGGCGTCTGCTTATCAGTCATCGTCTACTCCTCGTCACGACCTGCGGCCGCCGCGGCGTCGCCCCTGCTCGAGGCGTGCCTTTTCTTCTTGGCGCCGAATCTCGGCAGGGTTCAGTGCACGCGATCGCCGCGGCCTGCCCTGAGCCTTGAAGTCCTCGTACTCGGGTGTCTTCGTGTCGGCGAACACCGTCAGGGTGACCCCTGTGATGGGTTCGCGGGACACGTCGAGGTTGAGGTACCTGTTCTTGGACTCACCGCGCATCCACTCCAGTGCACTGCCGCCGGCCTCGTTGACGCGCTGCAGCATCGTCGAGGCGTTGTACGTGTTGACCTCCATGACGCGCCCGTTGGCGAACGTCAAGGTCGCGCGGATCTTCTTCTGATTGTCGCGGGCCTGGCCCTTGGCCGCGTTCCGGATCTGGCGGACGAGTTCAGCGTCGGCCGACGTGCGGCCCTTCGCAGTCTTCCCCTTGGGGAGGCGGAGCTCGACCTGCCGACCACCCTCGGCCATGTACGTCGTCGACGCCTGCATGGCACCACCCTGGCGGGCGGAGGTGTACTTGCCACCTGGATCCTCAGGAACCACGGTCTTCTGCTTTGCACCCGCCTTGGCCCGGACGGGAACCAGACCCCCCGACTTCAGGCGCCGGCGAGGGGGAACGCTGGAGGTGCGACCGGTGTTGGCCAGCTCCTCAAGAGTCGATCGATACAGCGCGCCGCTGGTCTCGCCGTTGAGGATCTTCCGCACCATCCTGGGGGAGCGGTGCAACTCGGCCGCGATCTCCGCCGTCGAGATCCCGCGCCCGCGGAGGAAGCGCACCAAGTCCTGCGCAGATCGGGCGCTATTGCTGTTGTCGCTCACGACATCACCACCTCGTGCTCGAGCGCCGACTCGACGCCGGCTTTTTCTGCGCGGCCGCGCAACGACAGGCGCTGCTGCAGTCGCTCCGGCGTCAGGAACGACCCACGCAGATAGCCCTGCAGACGCAGGCGGCCAGGCTTGCCGTCGTCGCCGCCACCGCTCGCGACCGGCAGTGACCAGGTCGGCAGCATGCTGGTGTAGATGGCGTCACCCTGGATGCCCAGCAGTGTGGACGGATCGACTGCGAGAGCCCCGGCGGTGTGGAGCCCGAGAGCGCTTGGTCCGTCGAGTACTCGAGCGCGAGCTCGCCCCCACACCTGAGCAGCGAGCTCCGGGTGATAGAAGGACTCCGTCCGGGAGTTGCGTTCGCTGGGAACGTGGTAGACGAACAGCTTTCCTTGCCGCTGCATGCGAGCTTGGAACTGCGGAGGAACATCGAGGGCGTTTGTCGCGACACGGGTCTGATCGCGACCCGACGACGCGAATGCGCCCACACTGTGCAGCACGATCGCTCGAAGCGCAGCCATCACCGCCTTGCGCAGCAGAGGGTGCATATCGGGGTGCTCGTTGACCCGGTCTCGGGCGCGCATGATCCGTTCGAAGAAGGTGTCCAACGGACGCGCCTTGCGGAAGACGACAGCCTCGAGCGGGTCAATCACCCACCCCGCTGCGCGCGCCACCTGGATCTCGGCTGCATCCGCCCACGTCTCACCACGCGCCCCTGGACGGTTCGGGTAGTACCAACCCTCTTCCACCCGCTGGTGGCGGACGCCGAGGAGTCCGACGTGGTTCCACGTCGAGGGCACCTGGAAGCGCACGTTGAATCTCGCGCGTGCGTACGGATCCTCATCCATCAGCTGATACGCGGCCGCACGATTCAGCCGACGCGCTGGACCCAACCCGAGCTCGCGGCCGAGCGCGGCGTACATGAAGCGACCGTCGACATACGCGAACTCGGCCATCTTCTTCTGTTTGGCCGGATCAACCAGCGGGACGCAGTCCTCGTGGGTCGAGAAGTCCGGGCCGGCAACGAGATGCTCGATATGGTGCTGGCCACTGGTCGCGTGGATCTCCTCGGCGATGTCAGAGGACACCGGCACGGGATTGACGTTCTTGGGCAGCGACAGAGCCCAGAGGTTCGTTCCGGTCGCAGCGGGGGAGTTGAACATCCGCGCGCGTTCATCGGCGGCCTTGAGAATCGCGGCTGTGGTGTCCCACGCGCTCCGCGCCTGCGCAGGGGTGAGAGGAATCTCACCGAACCACTCTTCGGCCGTGCGGATCTCGATCTTGAAGCCGGTGGTCTCGTGCTCGAACCTGCCCGTAGGCGGCCCGTTGTTGATCCAGTGAGTACCGGGCTTCCACCGCGGCGTCTGCACGTACAGCCAGTGGCGAATGCCCGGCTCGGGCTCGGGGCGCTTTCCCGTCAGCATGATCCGATTGGCGCCGTAGCTGGCGGCTGTATCGAGCAAGTCGGTGAGGTTCGGGTTCTTCCGGCGATCGCCAACAACCGGCCGGACAACTACGCCGTCCTGCGTCACACCCTGCCCGGACGTGTGATCGACCCAGATGGTCGGAACGTCTTTCGGTACCCAAGGCTTCGGGCGGTAGTCGAAGTCCTCCATGCCCGTCACCTCCATGTGCTTATATTAGTAAAAGAATATTGCAATTTGCAAGCATATTTCACGAACTGCGACGGCTTCTGAGGGTCCCGAAGCTCAGGATGCGCGTGCCTCAAGATGAGACGAGCGCGCGCGAAACGCCTTCTGCGTCTTCCGAAGCCCGGTCTCGGTCATACCCAGCAGCTGGGCAACTTCCCGATAGGTCATGCCAGCTGCGCGCGCTTCCTCAACCAGATGCCCACGACGCTCCAGCAGTTCGTCGGTGCGGGAGATCTCTACACCGACCTGAGAGATCTGCCGGCGGATGTCATCGATGTTCGCCATGACAACCATGTTACGGAACAGGGATGCGAAACCAGATACCGGATGGGGAGTGTCGCCCCTTCCAGTGGGAACCTGTCGCCACGGCTCGTTACATTTATGAAGGAAGCGCGCAGTCACGCATGCTCGATCGAGAAGAGGGCCTCCCGCGAATGAAAGACACCAACGCTGCCGGGCGCCGGATAAGCAGCGCGGAAATCGCCGAGAAGATGGGCGTCTCCCTCAACACGGTGTACGTGTACCGCAGCAGCGATCGCGACAAGTCGCCGGGCCCCTCCCGGTTTCCCGATCCCGTCGGCTTCGAGGGGCGAACCGTCCTGTTCGATGAGAACGCGATCGACGCATACATCCGTGCCCGCTCGGACACCCAAGGCCGGGCCGGTCGGCCTCCACGAACCGCCCTGCGCCGTACCGGCCCGACTGCACCCTTCCCGGACCGGATCCGCGAGGCCATAGCCGCCGGCGCCGGCGCGCCCGGTATCACCACTCTCAAGCAGCTCGCCGAGACGCTGCAGCTGAACAACGTCACCTTTGGCGAGCGAATGCGGGGCCGGACGGCCTGGACCGCAGACGAGCGGGAACGGATCGCCTCCACGCTCGGGATAGAAACCAGCGACGCCAACCTCCAGGTCGAGCAGCTGCGCGCCGAGCGGCGCACTCGACGAGAAGAGGACGAATGACGGCACCGCTGCCAGACCCTCCTGCCGGCGTCCACCTCGCCACCCGCCCCGACAGAATCCGTGAGGCCGGTTGGGTCTTCCGATCGCTCCTCTGGGAGCGTATTTTCACGCGGCGAAGCACGAGCGGCCAGCGCCTCTTCTCCCTCGCGATCGTCCTCATCCCTCTCGGAACGCTCTGGTACATCGGCTGGCGGGACGGCATCCGCGGCCTCATCATCGCCGCGCTCGTCCTGCTGGCCGTACTTGCGCTGTGTGCGGGGCTCCTGCGCCGGCAACGGCGGGGCACGCAGACACGGGTCTACGTGCTCGATGACCGGACCGCGACCCTGACGATGACCTCCAACGGCGATTACTGGACTATCGCCGGCCACAACCGCAGCCGAAAGGCGCCAGGCGCGGGGGAGCGATTACAAGATCAACTGCTCCCCACCGTGTCGGTCGCCGCCGATCGCGCCGACGTCGGCGTCCGCCTCACCGCGGCCGCACCCAAGCTCGCCGACCGCTATGCCCACAAGCTGCCCGGATTGCTCATGATTGGTCCGGCCGTCCCGTACGGAATCCAGATGTACCGCCCCAGCCTCACGCAGCGCCGCGTGATCTCCATCGACGAACTCGATTAGACGCCGGCGAAGAAGCGCACCACTGTCACGCAAGGTTGGTACACTCCTGCATTGACAAACCTTCTACTGCATCGATCGGAGACTCGGCATGGTTTCAGCGCAGACGATTGCGCTCGAGGACGTCGTCCGCCCGGAGTACGTCACCTACAAGCAAGCCGCCAAGATGATCGGCGTCAAGCACGACACCGTCCGCGTGTACCAGACGAGATCGCGTCGGATCGAGAAGGAGGGCAACAAGACTGGGCTGCCACTGTTCCCCACTCCGATGCGGATCGAGGGCATGCGCGCCAGCGCGGTCTTTCGGCGAGCGGACATCGAGGCGTACATCGCCGAGCAGCAGAACCGTGGAGACAGCATCACGGGCCGGCCACCTCGCAATGCTGCCGATCGCCTCGACCAGGACGCGAGCCGTGGAGTCAGCGAGTGGCTGGAGAAGCTCTTGTCAGAGCGTTCCATCAGCAAGGCAGAAGTCGCGCGGGCAGTCGGGATCGGCGCCGGCCCGCTGCGCTCCCGGATGTCAGGTCAGGCGCGGTGGCGCACGGCAGAGGTGCCCGCACTTGAGCAGCTGCTGGGCGAGAAGCTGCCGACAGGCAAAGGCAGCAAGAAGCGCCGCTGATCCATAACGCTGACCGGCCCGCCCCTACTGATCTTGCTCGTCTGCCTGCTCCGCAGTCTGCATACGCGCAGCCGCGTCAGCTTTGATCAGGCCGTGCTCAGTCATGCCGAACATCAACGCGAGTTGCCGCCATGTGGCGACGTTGCGACGTCGCGCTTCGGAGATCAGGCGAGTGCGAGCATCCACAACTTCCGCGAGCTCTTCGCGAAGGGCTCTCTGTCGCTGCGCGAGCTGCTCCAATTCGGTCATGAGCTCATGTGAGTCCTCAGCGGGGCTGGTCATGACGGACCACCTTGGGCTGCCGCGCCAAGTTCGTCTGACGCGATGTTCGCGGCCCGGGAGCCTCGGATCAGTTCCAGGGTGCGGAGCCGCCCGAGTGCGTTGGCAAACCCTCCGCCCGCGACGGCGTATCCCGTGCGCTCGGCAATCTCATCGTTCGACAGTGCATTCGGCCATGCCTCGAGCAACGTGGAAAGGATGGCCCGCTCCGCTTTAGCCAGCCGGGTAAGCCAGTGGTCCACGAGGGCCTGCCCGGATGGCAGCGGCTCGAAGTCGCCGAGATCGGCGATGCCCTGCTCGGTGATCGAGATGTGATCGCGGCCACCGACGATACGGCCTGTGCTGCGAAGGCGGCCGAGCGCGTTGGCGAACGCGCCTCCCTTGCCGCTGTAGCCGGTGAGATGTGCGATCTGCGAGTGCGTTCTCGGTCCGTAGGTGGCGAGGGCAGACAGAATCAGCCTTTCCGCCTTACCCAACGAACCGCGCTCGTGAGCCGTCGCCGACGGCTCACGAGTCGCCTGAGTGGTCGTCGTCCGGGCTGGCGGGGCGAGAGGGGCTACCGGCTGCGGATGCTCGGTCCGTGGGATTGAAGGCGGTGGCACCTTCGTGTGTGACGGAGTGGCAGCGGTTTCGATCTGGCTTAGCAGCGCCCACGCCGCGGCGACATCGCCCTGCACCGTGCCGAGCATCTCGTCGACGCGCGTGAGAGTCTCCGTCGCCTGATCGAAGCGACGTCGGTCCTCATAGGTAAGGGTGGGCACCTCCACGCGCACTTCCATCGGCGGGCTGATCGCCGGCGCTGCGGCCGGCCGTGAGGCGAGCTGCCGCTCCAGCTCTGTGATGCGAGCTCGCAGTCGGCGGGGATCCTCTGCCGCAGCCTTATCGATCGTGGCGCGGATGACGGAGCCGAGCTCGTCCAGATCGATCGGGGCGCGGGCCTGCGGGACAGCGGTAGCGACACCGACCTTCGGGGTGGCCGAGGAATCGAACGTCTTCCGTGCCCGGACATCGACCATCTGCAAGATGCCCAACCAAGAGGGAGACCACACCCATGCCGTGCCGGTGGGAAGGCTCGCAAGTGTCGACTTCACTCGCAACGCCTCTGCCTGGTCGGCATGCAGGCGCACCCACTCGTCGATCGCGGCGACGTCGCGCGGTCCGGTGAGGCCGTGGGTGATGAGGACTTCGATCTGTGTGAGCACGTCCTTGTTGAGCACAGCCGGCCGTTGTGTGACCAACGTCACACCCAAGCCGCGTGCGCGGCCGCGTCTCACGAAATCCTCCATTGCGCCCAAGAGTCGGGCGCCCTCCGCACGTGGATTCTGGGGCGCGAGCTCGTCGGCCTCATCGAAAACGACATGAAGCGGATCCCGGTTGCGGTGGTAGACCTCCGTCACGAAATCCGTCAGGAACCGCCGAGCCGCGCCCTTACTGAGCAGTGATGTGTCGATCACAGCGGGGATGCGGCGCTCGACGATGACCTCCGCGATCACCTTGCCCGCGGTTTCCTCGAGCGGCACGTCAGCATGAGATCCGCCGAACACGACCACAGGAAGTCCCGGTCCCTTGCCGGACTTGCTGGAGCGCAGGCCCCACCACACGCCGACGGTGTCGACGACACACACAGGAACGCCCAGGCCGATCAGTTCCTCGACGATCACACCCGCGGTATTCGTCTTCCCTTTGCCACGGCGCCCCAGCACTGCGATGGCTTCCGTCGCGAGATCTATCGGCAGCGAGAGCTTCGAGCCGAGCTGGATCTGAGCAGCAACCGTCCGACTCATAATCGGCCTCCCGTATGCAAGTCAGTTGTGTAACTAAGTTACACAATACGGCCACAATAGAGCGAGCGCTAGCACCTTCCGCAGATTCGGTCTAACTTCCTAATGTCTACCCGCGCGCGCATACTCGAAATCGTCAACATGTTCTAGGAGGTCCCTCATGCGCGCTGTGGATGTACGAGTCGCGGCCGCGATCGACGTGCGTGCCATGTCCGTACGCCCGGGCATTCGGGTCGCCCCTGTCGCTGTCGCAGCAGGGTTTCCGTCGCCTGCGCAGGACTACTTCGAGGGAGACATCGATCTCACGGAGATGCTCATCGACGATCAAGCGGCGACCTTCATTGTGCGCGTTGCCGGCGAATCGATGATGAACGCGGGCATCAGCAACGGCGACGAGCTGTTGGTCGACCGGTCCAAGACTCCCCGCGACGGCGACGTGGTCGTCGCCGTGCTCGATGGGGAGCTCACGGTGAAACGGCTCCGGCTCACCCCAGTCGGCGTCGTCCTCCAGGCAGACAACTCGGAGCATCCCGACATTGTCGTCCCCGAACTCTCAGAACTGACCATCTGGGGCACGGTCACCTACTGCTTGCACAAGCTCTGGATCAGGTGAGCCGGTGCACCTCGCGCATGTTGATATCAACAGCTGCTACGCCAGCATGGAGCGGGTCTTTCGTCCAGATCTCGCTTCCACCCCTCTCGTCGTCTTGAGCAACAACGACGGCGCGATCGTCGCTGCCAGCGCCGACGCGAAAGCGCTCGGGATGCAGATCGGTGAGGCGTGGTTCAAGGTACGAGCTCAGGCCGAACGGCTCGGTGTCGTCGCGGTGAGCTCCAACTACGAGCTCTATGGGTCAATGAGCTCGAGGGTGATGCGGCTCCTGGCTCGGTACACCGCAGATCTCGACATCTACTCCATCGATGAGGCGTTCCTCGTCGTCCCGCCGCACATCGAGCGGGATCCGGGAGCCATGCAAGCCTGGGCCCAGGACATCAAAGGCACCCTTGCGCGGCTGATCGGCGTGCCGGTGTGTGTGGGGATCGCGAACAATCGCACCCTCGCCAAGCTTGCGAATAGGTGGGCGAAGAAGGCGTCGGCGTTCGACGGCGTCTGTGTCTGGCCTGACATCGACCCCGCCGACCGGCACGCGCTGATGAGCCGGCTGCCTGTCTCGGAGATCTGGGGCATCGCGTCCCGCCTCGAGCGCCGCCTCAACGCGATCGGCATCGAGACGATCGCCGACCTCGCTGCAGCCGATCCGACCGTGGTTCGGAAGAACACGTCCGTGGTGACGATGCGAACGGCGCTCGAGGTGCGTGGAATCCCCTGCATAGAGGCCGAACCCGACCACACCGGCAAGAAGCAGCAGCTGATCGTGTCTCGCTCGTTCGGGGAGAAGATCACCACGGTCGCCGAGATGCGCCAGGTGTTCTCGATCTACGCGCAACGCGCTGCGACCCGACTCGTTCGCCATGGTCAGGTCGCCAACCTTGTCACAGCATTCGCCAGCACCTCCTCATACGCGGAGAGCACGTCATTCCAGCAGACGGTCGCCCGGCTCCCCACGCCGACAGCAGACCCAGTGCAGCTCACCAAAGCAGCACACAGCATCCTGCCGAAGCTCGAGGAGGGCATCCGCTACGCGAAAGCCGGAATCATGCTCACCGATCTACGCAAAACCGACGAACACCAGACTCTCGACATGTTCCGACACGCCCACGAGGAGTCACGGATCGCTGAGCTCCTGGACAGGGTGCAGCGCAAGACGGGTCGGGAGGTCGTGGGGCTTGGCTATGCCGGCATTCGGCCCGGGCCCAGTTGGCAGATGAAGCGTGCGATGCTGACCCGTCGTGCGACGACTCATTGGGACGAGCTCGCGATCGTGCGCGCCTGAGAGGGTAGGCGCTGTCGCCGGTGCCGCGGCGCGCTACCCGCGCACCGGCGTGGGCCTGAGCAGTTCATAGGCATCGTCGGGGCCGGTGACGATCTGCGCCTCGCACTCTCGGATGAGGCGGTGGCATCCGGACGATGCTGGGCTGCTGATCGGGCCAGGCACGGCTCCGAGGCCGCGGCCGAGGATCGCGGCGTGGTTGGCCGTGGTGAGGGATCCAGAGCGCCAGCCTGCTTCCACGACGACCGTGGCAGCGGCCGTGGCGGCGACGAGGCGATTGCGACTGAGGAAGCGGTGTCGAGTCGGAGCGGATCCGGGCGGGATCTCGCTGATGACGGCACAGCCGGCGTGCGTAGCAATCCGGTCGATCAGGTCTCTGTTGCCGGCCGGGTAGGCGCGGTCGACGCCATTGGCCAGCCAGGCGATCGTGTGGCCGTCGTTCCAGAGCGCTGCCCTGTGGGCGGTGGCGTCGATGCCGTAGGCGGCGCCGCTGACGATGGTGATCCCGCGCCCGACGAGGTCGGTGGTTAGTTCTCGAGTGACCTGGTCTCCGTAGTTGGTTGCGGCGCGCGCGCCAACGAGAGCGATCTTGCTGCTGAGGGGAGTGACCGCGGCGCCCAGGTCACCTCGAACCCAGAGCACATGGGGCGCGAGGATCCCGAGATCGGCGACGCCGGGCACAGCGTCGGGGTCGAGCATCTGAATGCCGTGACGCTGTGCCTCCCGGAGTGCGAAGTCGAGCGTGCGGCTGTTCATCCGCGGTAGCCATCGCTGTACGGCTGTCGCAGCCTCCTCCTGGGTTGAGGCGGCGTCGGCGTCCATGATCGCTGTAATGCATGCCGCAGGGTTCTCGAGCGCGGTGAGAGCTTCGGCGTATCCGATGGCCGCCACGAGACCGCCGGCGACCGTGTCGCCGGGCTCGGTGAGGACGGACCAGGCTGCTCGCGCCTCGAGGTTGACGTTGGTGGGGGTGCTCACGGGGATCTCCTGTCGTGGGATTGTTGGTAGGTGGTGGCGGGGGAGAGGTCACCCCGCCATCACCGGGTCAGTTGCGCAGGTCGGCCCAGTCGCGGCCATGGATGCCGTCGAACAGGTCGGACACGGGGCCGGTACCGGCACCGACGAGGATGTCGTGGCGCTCGGCGTAGTAGTCGGTGACTCTGTCGGTTGCGGTTGCGGTCGCAGTTGCCATGGTTTGCGCTCCTTTGTATCTCTGACAGTTACATACTAACGCACACCTCAGACATGGACCATGGACGACGATGCGACGGACCCGACTTGGCCGGTGTCAGCTGACGGTCCTGAGTTCGGCGGAGTGCTCGAGTGACGCAAGGCGTCTTGTCCATCCACCGATGACATGGGCTGGTGTGGCCCATGTGTCGAAGTGCTCAAGAGTGAGGGAGTTGCGCCGATTGATCAACGCCGGCACGTCCAGCAGTGACAACTGGAGATAGCTCATGTGGACGGCAGTGAGGCTGAGATCGTCGGCGGTGACGTGGACGCTCTCGCGATAGTCGAGACCGCGACGAGCGAGAGCTTGAGTCATCGCGATGACCATGGCTCCCGCCCCGCAGGCTGGCTCATAGATCGTCAGAAACGGCCGGGGTGGGACCCGAGTGGAGGTGCCAGTGAGCTGCATTTCGGCGATGAGCTGCGCCACGTTGTACGGGGTGAAGAACTGTCCGCGATCGCGGTCAGCGATGCCGAGCTGCATGTATGTCTCCCCGAGCACGTCGCGTGGGTTCTGGGTCACCTCGATGGCCACCAGGGCCAGTGCTTCCGCGAAGCGGTCCATCTGCGCGGCGCTGTACTGAGATCGGATGCGCTCGTACGACTCCTCCCGCTCTCGGAAGCCGTGAGAGTCGACGCGGTTGCGGATGGCGATGGCGCTTGCCTCGCAGAAGTCCGTGAATACCGTGCGCAGGTCGCGAGATCCGGCGTTGGCTTTGAGTGTCCTCACGATGGGTGTCATCATTGCTGCTCCTCTCGGCTCGTCGAGGATCAGCGGGAAACCGCAAAGCTGAAGTCCGGGAGGTGACCGGCGGCGACGAATGTGCCGACGATCTGCGACAGGCCGTGCTCGGGGTCGATCGCCAGCGCGCGGAGTGAGTAGGCATCGGCGTGAGTCGAGCGCCCCAGTGCCCAGGAGAGCCACGCAGCGACCGCCAGAGGGCCGACCTGCTCACTTTCGGGTGCGAGTGCGGCGAGGTGGCGGCACGCCGTCAGAGCGGCGGACAGGCGGTCCGCGTCGGGGCGCGGTCCCTCGCCCCACATGACCATCGCCAGGTGCTTCGGGTAATCGACGCCGTTCTCCCAGGCGATCTGCGCGTCCAGCGCGCTCTCACCGGCTGCGAAACCGTGCGCCCACTGCACCACGGCCACGTCGCGCAGCGAGGGCCGGTTCAGCAGGGTGATCATCGTCGCGGCTGACTGCGCCTTGAGGTCCGATCCATCCCACGACAGCGACTGCTCGAACAGGTCGAGCGGGTCAACGTCCAGCATTGCCAGACGGATGCCGAGGTCACCGGGGAGAGCCTCGGCGACCTCCCGTGCGAGAGCCTCGTCGGCCTCCGGCAGAACCGCCCCGGCGTGCTGATCGGCTGCGGTGACCATCGCTGCCAGGTGCTCGGGAACCTCGGGCATCGGGGACACCGCATCGTCGCCGATGAGGCCCCACCCGGCGCCGGTCACGTAGAACCGCTCGATCATGCTCAGCCCGCACTCGTCGGCGGTCTGGGTGATCGCCTCAGCGACCGCCTCGGCCTCGGCGCGCTCGCCGTAGACGATGACCGCCAGGCCCGTCGCGTTCTCGACCCTGCAGACCAGGCCAGCGGCCACGGTCGCGAGGTGCACGGCGTTCTCGACGCTC
The DNA here is from genome assembly GCF_053644215.1 of Microbacterium sp. NPDC055442. Lineage (NCBI taxonomy): Bacteria > Bacillati > Actinomycetota > Actinomycetes > Micrococcales > Microbacteriaceae > Microbacterium > Microbacterium sp. NPDC055442. Next base: position 117,210 of record NZ_JBSHLF010000007.1, read on the forward strand.
GGCAGATCGAAGCGCATCGCGCCGATCGTGCGGGGACCGTCGAACGGGATAACGACGACTGAGTCAGTTGGCTGGTAGCCGAGCATCGGGGGCACGGCAGCGAGGAAGTCGCCGGGCTGAGTGGCCTTGTGGAGGGTGGGGAGTGGAGTGGTCATGGTGTGTCCCTTCCTGGGGTTTGTATCTCTGACAGTTACAGACTACGAGGGGGGTCAGACATTGGGGACCATGGGCGGCTGGTTGGGGT
>NZ_JBSHLF010000008.1:0-14057 GCF_053644215.1 Microbacterium sp. NPDC055442
GTACGATTCTTGCCGCTAAATTCACTGATTTTCCTTGACAATCCCACATTTCTGTGCTAATTAACATGAACCACGGGAACTGTCAATAAATAAAATATCCTCCCGGAAAAGGGAGGACTATTCTTTAGGCGATATATTAAAGTGTTTTAAATATACAAGAATTTCGTAAACATCCATATTGTTGTACTTCTTATCTATCCAATCCTTTAAAAAGTGTTCAATATGCTTGTATTTCGTATCTAATTTCATATTAATAATATCTAATATTTCTAGATTTGGCATAAATTATTCATCTCCTTTAATGGAGAGAGTATATACACACTTATTTTAGTTTGTCAATAATAACCTGTTATAAACATTTATACTCAGTGCGAACATAAGAGATAGGACATTTCTATCCCTGATACCCAGTTATTTCATATATAATAGGACTTTACATTCAGGAACATGTGTTCTATTATTGGTACAGAAATATTTTCTTCTCCTACCAATATGTCGCATAATGTCGAATCCTTCCTGAAAAAATTCTGAAGAAATTTGTAAAAAGGGGTAGACATGATATATCCCTTGATGGTAAGATAAGGTCATCAAAGGGAACATAAAGGAATCTGAAGCCCTTTAAAGGAAGTGATACATATGTAGAGGGAGGTACGCTTTTTGTCTAGTGAAGAGGTTTTAACAGTTAAACAGGTAGCCGAGATATTAAAAATATCTGAAAAAACGGCTCGCAAAATGCTGAACAACGGAGAAATTAAAGGTTTCAAAGTCGGTCGAGAATGGCGCGTGTCAGCTGAAAAATTCAATGAATACTTAAAACAAAATTAATTCTTTGGGGGAATTTTAAAATGACAAACACTATTAAAAACACTGAAAACACTACTGACGTATTGGCAACTGAGGACATTGCAACAGCATCACCAAGTATTTTTGAACAAGGTACACAACAAATGTTTTCAACTATCCAGGCAACGGACAGAAAGAGCAGCATCAAACTTTACAACGCGGTAAGCAACGCTGAACACTCTCTATCAGACCATATCGGAGAAGTAATTGAAATTACAGACATGGTCGCCCATGCGGTTGAATTAGAGGATGAAGTCACGAAAGAGACAATTCAGGCAATGCGCGTTGTTCTTTTAACAGCAGACGGACAAGGCTATCACAGTGTATCTCAGGGCGTAGCAAGCTCCCTACAACGTATCATTGGGATTGTAGGGCAAGGTCCTTGGACGGACGAGCCATTAAAAGTTGTTCCAAAAGAAGTTAAAACCCGCCGCGGCTTTAAAACATTGACACTTGCGCTTGTGGACTAATTAAATAGTCGCTCCGATCGGGGCGGCTTTTCTTATATTAAATTACTATATACGGAGGTTGCTAGACTTGGATAAAAACGTAATGATTTTCGACAACGGAGAACGCCGCACAGAGATTAAAGAGGATAGAGTGGAGAATATGTATTGTTTCGCTCAAAAGCTTGATGACGATACACAACAGATTATTAGTTTCACTCGTTCAGAAATGCTTGCAATAGTCTCCTATTTTCATGCTGAAGCACAAGACGAACTGTCACGCGGTTCTGTTCGCTATATTCCGACACAAAAAGCAGAAGCCATTTAAATATTAAATTGACAGGGAAATTCGTTTCCCTGTGACTTTTGTGTTTAAAGGGGGTGTCACTGATTGGGAAGAAAAAGCGGCTGAAGAAGAAACAGCAGAAAAAACAAAATATAGCTGCCTTGAAAAAAGTCGGAATTACTGACAAAAAGGTTATAAAGGAATTAAAAAATAAACCTGCCACAGTAAATAAAATTGTTAAGAAAAAGAGTCGTAGTTTAATTGCAAATGAACGATCTGAATTAATTAAACGGTTAGGATTTAAAGTCTCCGAACATTCCGCAAAAAGGTATTGGAGCGAATCACGATTTAATGAATGGTATAACAAAGAATTAAATAAGCGGGCGAAGGCTGAAGAAAGAAAAAGAAAAGCGGCTGAAAGAAAAGCCCGACAAGCTACTGAACCCTATTTAATGATTTACTGGAAAGAAAAAACCGACACAATGATGGATGCAAATGTGATAGAGGACTTAAAACGGTCTTACAGACATGTGAGCGTTGATTATCTTATCGAATCTATAAGAGGTTTTTTAGGTGCTAAACTTCCCGCTGAAATAGGAACAATAAGTATGCATGTTGTCCCCAATAATAAAAGGAAACAGCATAAAGCATTTATGAGAAATTTTGATTCTCTTAGACTGGCTGATATGAATTCATGGATTTTGCTATATGAAGGAAAAGCCGATTTAAGGAGATATAAAGATTTATTAATTGCAATAAATGCAGGCATGAGGGTTTTATATGACAATGAAGAAAAGGCTCAATTTATTGGGGATTTAATTCAGAAATATCTCCCGCAAGTAAATATCAAAACGGCGAAACGTTTAGCGAAGGATTTACGATGGAGAGGTGGATTTTAAATGAGTAAGGAAAAAGAGAATAAAGAAAAAAGCGCAAGTAAACCCGTTAAGATACTTACGCTTGATACTGAGACGCGAGGACTTTTTGGGGAAGTCTTCCGCGTCGGATTATATGACGGTAGTAGATACCGTGCGACAAACACTTTTAAAAACCTGAAAACGGTTCTCTCACAGTATACCACAAAATACGATTGTCATGTATTTATTCATAATCTAGATTTCGACATTTCAAAAATCGCAAAGGACATTTTACCTGAAGCGGATTTAAAAAATTCGATTTTTATTAATAATGTCGTTACGGTATTTAAAACAGGTCTTAATGAATCCCAAATAACTGAAGAAAATGAAATTATTTCGCAACCTATTACATTTCATGATTCCAGCAAGCTTGTAATGGGTTCATTAAAAAAGATATGTGAGGATTTTAATATTTCGCAAGAAAAAGCAAAAATAGATTTAAAAGACCATATTTTGAAATTGGGATGGGCGCTTGACGCTGACGGAAACCCCACAAATGACCCGGGTAAATATGATGACCGGGAATCCCAAGGGAATTATTTTATGAAGGTCGATCCGTATGAACCTGAATTAAATGAATATTTACGGTTGGACTGTGTGGCATTATATGAAATTGTTACAATGCTTATTGAAATATCCGGCTTGCCGATTCATGAATTTTTAAAATGTCCTACTACCGCAAGTCTTGCAATGAAAGTATATCAAATGAATTATCCTGAAGATTATGAAAAGGCTATTTCCACGAATTACGGTTATAGCAAATGGGGCGAGTTTACAGAGGATTTTATACGCAAGGCATATTATGGTGGACGTACAGAAGTATTTCAAAGTGAATTAAATGGCGGCTTTCATTATGATGTAAATTCATTATATCCGTACGTTATGAAAGTGAACCCAATACCTATAGGGAAACCGCGTCACCATAAAGGAGACAAAGCCCGAAACGTATTTAAATATTGGTACAGCTATAGACAGGGCGGCGGTTTTTTAGAATGTGATATTCACATACCGACTACTTTACATATACCGCCTCTACCTCACAGAATGTACAAAAAATTATGTTTCCCGGTCGGTAACCTTTCAGGGATATGGACGTTTGAAGAAATTGAATTGGCGTTAGAAATGGGTGCTAAAATAAAAGAAATTCATCAATGTATTTATTTTGAAAAGACCGATTATATATTTAAAGATTTTGTCTCCTATTTTGAAGAGATTAAAAATACAAGTGATGGAGCAAAAAAGACGTTTGCAAAATTAATGCAAAATGCACTGTACGGAAAATTCGGTATGCAAAGGGTTCGGCAAACGATTTTACCTGTCACAGAAATTGAGACATGCGAAGAAAAAGGCTATCCTTATGTTGAATTATTTAACCCTGTATATGGACAAGAATTTATTGAAGCAGCCGTCCCCAGCAAAGCGCCGTATATTCAGCCGCATATAGCCGCCTACGTTACGTCATACGCGCGTATTTTATTATATAGAGGTTTAATTAAACAATTAGAAAAAGGCGATGTGGCATATTGTGATACCGATTCAATAGCATGTGAAGCTATTTTTGATGATGACATGGTTGACGATAGAGAGTACGGTAAATGGAAACTGGAAGGTATTCTTGAAGAAGGTTTATTCATTCAACCAAAAACGTATTATGAAAAATATGCTGATGAAATAAAACCAGAAGAAATAGAAAAAGAAATATCCTCTTTTTCTCGGAATGTATTTAATTATCCCGAAAAAAGCAAAGTAAAACAATATCGTTTGGTCAAAGGTTCGGAGACAATGAAATTTAAAGGCATTCCCGGCGCGTATATCAAGAAATTAAATAGAGGGGTATATTATGATATCCTAGAGAAATTAAAAAGCTTACAGGCGCGTCAGGAGCGCGGAGAAATGATAACGAAAAAAGAAGCCTATTATTCTATTTATAAAGGCGAATTAAAAAGACGAAAATTTGCTACTATGCTTAAAATGGGTTCTGACGATTTTGATTTAAAGCAGGAAGTAAACAAGGGAATTTTACTAACGAATAGACAGAAAAGAAATATGGACTATATTAAAAATACAAGTCGTCCGCATGTGTCGTGTGACTTTTAAAAGAGTCGGGAAATTCATTTTCCCGGCTTTTTATTTTGCCTAAAAATAATTAAATATGAAATTAATTCATTTATTTTTATTTTTTGTCTTGAAATCGAACACATGTTCCTATATTATTTAATTTATCGAACAGAAATAGGACAAAAGGAGGATTTATTTTCTATGCCAAAAGAACTAGAAGAAAAAGAAGAAAAATCGTCTGCTGAAGAAACACCGAAAAAAGAGGAACAGGAGGACGCGCCAAAATGGGCAAAGAATCTGCTACAGGACATCCAAAACCTGATGGGAACAAAGGAACAGCCGCAGGGACAAGCACAGGAAATTCCAGTACCGGAACCGCCAAAAGTGGAGGAACCGGAGGAAGAGGAACAGCCAGCACCAAGCAAAGCGAAAACGCTCCTCGGGTGGTTATGGTAGATGTGCCGGGAAGTGACCAGGAGGAACAGCCGAAAAAGAAACGCGGTCGCCCTCCTGGTACTGGCACGAAAAAGAAAAGCGCAGCCAAGAAAAAGACGGCGGGCAATGTTGATTCATCCCAGCTGAAAATGCTGTTACTGACGACAAGCGCGATCGTGGCAGCACGACCTGGGATGGAAGACTTTGCATTAACCGCCGATGAAGCCGAACAGATATGTACGCCACTCGCAAACATCATGGCGAAGTCTGAAGGCGTGGCGGGTGTCGCCAGTGAGTATGCAGACCATATAGCGTTACTCATTGCGTGCTTTACGATCTTTATACCTAAATTCATTATGTGGAAATCCAAACAACCTAAAAAGAAAGAGGTACAGAAAAATGTCTTGCCAAAACGAGAACTACCAAAACAACCAACAGAACAACGAGGAAATGAAAGCGCGCCTGAAAGAACTAATCAAAAGCCTGCTGAACGATCTGGGGAACCCACTAGTAAGCAATTTGGCGGCTCCTTACATCAACTCATCCCTTTCGGAGGATATTGATGTCTTAAAATTCCTCAACCATTTAGAGGGGATGATCGACTATGTCCGGTATGGTGACGCTGAAGCAAGGTGACTTCTATTACAACATCCCCATGCATGAATACAGCCGTTATTGGTTTGAACACTTGGACATTATCGAACAGGGCGAGGAATTTTTAGTTGTGGAGAAAATCCCTTACGACAAAATCCCGAAACCGTCCATCATGGCTGCTATGAAAAGAGGTAAAGGCGTGAAGCGTGTTGTGAAAGCTTACAGCACGAAAGGAAGTGGAAAACATGCGAATGACAATTGGCGATGACGAACACGTTTTTATCTGTGGTCAAACCGGTACAGGTAAATCGGTTGTCGCTGAGGTATATCTCGCTGGGAAAGACCATGTGGTAAAGCTTGATACGAAAGGCGAAGTACACGAGCGCCGCAAGAAACGGCAGGAATTGTGGCATGGCTTGCAGGAAGGTAAGGACTTTACTGTGGTTCACCGATTGGAAGACGTGTCCGAGGTCGAGACGCCGAAAATTATCTATTGCCCGGTCGCTGAAGAATTAGAGCCGGAATATTACAACGCGCTCATGAGCTGGGTGTACAAGCGTGAAAATACGATTCTATGGATAGACGAATTAATGGAAGTCGCGCCAAGCGCCCATAACTACCCGAAAGAATTGAAAGCCTTATACACGCGCGGGCGTTCGAAAGAAGCAGTCGTTTGGGCTTGTACCCAGCGCCCAACAGACATTCCGGTCATTGCTATGGCCAACAGTTCACACTATTTCATTTTCACCATGCAAAACCCGGATGACCGTAAAAAGATTGTGAAAGCAACAGGGATGCCGCAATTTATGGAGCAACCCGGCGGGCACAATTTTTGGTATTGGAAAGTGGGTATGCAAAACCCGGTACTAGCAAAATTGAAGCTTTAAAGGAGGTGATGACTTGGAGACACGAAAATTTGCAGGTGTCGGGCTGAAGAACATGATTGTCATTGCGCTATTCACAATGATGGTCATTGTCGTAACAAAGGTTATTGTCACGAAGCATCCGGTTAACGGTGTGACGCAATTAGTAAACGCAGTATAAGGAGGAAAAAAGCATGAAGGTTAAATGGTTAGTTCATACGTTCATTACTGTATTTATCACGATGGTTTTCATGTGGATTATTAAGAAAGCTTCAGCAAAATATCATATCCCGGTTGTATCTACAATCGCGGCAGAAGTCTAAGGAGGAATTTTAATTTATGGCAACTCAACAGCAACTATCAGCACAGGCAAAGGCTCAACTATTCTCGCAGGCTACCCGCCAAACATGGCAGATGATGGGTACACAGACAGTGACAGAGGACGCACAAACGGTATCATTCAACCTACCGAAAGTACGCCTGCTATCACAAATTTTAGTTGAATTTGACGCGACTGTCTCTCTCAAATCGCAGAACGCGGCAATTCCAACTAAACCATTTTCACCATACCAGATTATCAGAAATATTGCACTGGAATTAAACAGTGGATTCCGTCCTTTTGTTGTGTCAGGCGAAGCCCTTCACCTATACAGCTTAAACCGATTGAATCCAGACGTTCTATTACCTGCATCAAGTCCGCGGGCGTTATCTTACATTGAAACAGCCGCGAGCACGTCAGGTAAAGACGCGCGTATTAAATTCCAAGTCGCGCTGCCATTAACTTTAAACCAACGTGACCCGGTCGGTCTTATCTTGCTACAAAACGAGGAGACAACCGTTTCCCTTCAGATTGATACAGCACGCGCGCAAGACGCGTATCAGTTGGCTACTGGAGACACCGTTACACTGAAGCAATTGAAAATCACGCCGACAATTGAAACGTTCTCCGTCCCTTCTGTACCACAAGCTATGCCGGATATTTCTGTCCTGAAGCTTGTAAACGAAAAAGGCGAACAGTTCACCGGGAACGGTCAAAATATCGTGAAGCTTCAGACAGGGACGATCTACCGTAAACTCATGTTTTACTTTACGGATGAGTCAGGCAACCCGCTGAAGGACAGCGACTTTGCGGGCAACTTGGAATTGGTATTTAACCAAGCCGACATCCCTTACAGCATTAAGCCGTCAGCACTTGCAGCCCGAAATCATTCGGACTTGGGTTATGTCTTACCGGATGGGGTTTATGTGTTTGACTTCTCTAACCAAGGCTTGCCAAACCTCGGCGGCTCTCGTGACTATATTGACACCGAACGTCTTACAGAGTTTTGGATTCGCTTCAATACTCAAAAAGGCGGGCGCGTGAAAATCGTTGCTGAAAAGCTTTCACGCTTGCATTAATACACGCGGGAGGGCTTTTCCCTCCTTTTCTTATTTGACTACTACGAAGGAGGATTTATATGAACGCACCATCACAAATGGGTCTAGGTGAAATGTTCTACCATGCCGCAGACTTATATCCAAACATGGGGTTTATGAGTACCCGAACGTCTACAGTTCCCGAAGCTGAAGATCAAATGTCTCTTGTCGATGATGAGGACACAGCAAAAGAGCATGACGTAAAGCAAGACCCTATTACATCAAAACAAATCTTGCTGGGGTTCGGCATTGTGTTCCTTGTCGTATTCCTATTCTCGGCAAGGGTGTAGGGGGTGTGACTTGTGGAGCAAATCTATTCAATCCTATTAAATAACGGAGCCATGGGCGTAATGCTCGCGTGGTTCATGTTCAAACAATCAAAGGATAACGAACAGACACGGGAAATTCTAACCGATCTGAAAATGGTTATTTCAAAAATCGGGGGTGCGTCAAGCAATGACTAAAATTCTTGTTCTCACCGTTATTATCATCGTGTTTTGGTTCTTCTTTATCCGCCGCAAAAAGAAGGGATAACACATGGAAAAAGGTCTTTTGTTTTTCACGCTGGCGCTCACAGCCATATGGATTATTCTTGATGACTTTTATGGCGGCAAACACCTGTCAAAGATGGCACAGAAAATGACGCCTGACATTTCTACACCGATGGACGTTGTAAAAGATGGTTGGGAATCTACAAAAGAAACCGTCGACGAAGCCGGAAAGACAGCGAAAAAGGCAGTTGAAAAAGCGACAGGATACGACACGTATAAAAAGTATCAAAAGATGAAGCCGGAGCAGAAAAAGAAAGTCAAAAAAGCCGCTAAAGACAGTTTCATAGATGGGTTTTGGAACGGTCTTAAACGCGGTTTTGGCTTGAAGTAAAGGGGTGATTCTATGCAAGAGTTTACAAAGTCTATGCGGTTTATTATCACCTTTCTCTTTTTCGTTATCCTGCTGGGTATGTTCACAAATGAAAAAATAACGTACACGTTCTTGGTACTTGTTCTCGCAAGTATGGCAGTCCTGAACGTTGACAAGGTAAAACAAATCATGGGAGGTCTTGTGGATGGTTAACAAGTTTTTTGACGTGATTGCGGGTATCGGGATTCTCATTGGTATTTATCTGTTCCTGAAAAATGCCAAGTCTACGACTTCCATTATCAGCACAATCGCGAGCAATTCAATTTCAGGCATCAAAGTATTACAAGGGAGGTAAGGCGGCATGATGGAAGGCTATCACCTTCAAAACCGGGTTCATGCGCTTCAGGAGCTTTCACGTCCAGTGGAGCTACCTGACGCGCAGCTAGGTATTGGAGACGCTGAAGAATTACGCCCAACACATGCCAACTTCATTTACCCGATGGTTCCGAAAGAAGCATTGATCGACAAAGTAACAAACATGAGTATTGAGAAAGCGACAGTCGATCTAAACGGAAATCAGGTAGATGAAGAAAACTTCCCTAAGAATCATTATTTCGGTGATCCGATAGGAGGCTTATATTGGTATGGCGGAATTTGAACAAGTCGGTCATGAATCCGGGGGTCATTCCCCGGGTAAAAAGAAATTCCAATTAAACAAAAAGAATATTGTCATTATCGGGTCGGTTGCAATTGGGGTCTTTCTATTAGTCTCCCTTGTGACGCGTGGGCGTCCTGCTGAGGAAGAACAGTACGTGACTTCTGAAGCATTAGAGGGTGATTACTTGGATGGCAATCCTATGAATTCAAGCTTGGTTCAGGCACAGCTACAAAACAATCAATCTCTCATTGAAGGTAGCGTTGATACAGCCTTAAACAACTTTGCAAATGAATTGGGGCAGAACCAAGAATCATTTAAGTCAGATGTAATCGACACCATTACCGATATTGGCAAGGAAAACAAAACGTATGTTGACCAAGTAAAGGACAGCATTTCAAAACAGCTTGCCGATCAAGCGAAGAAATACAGCAACTTGGAAACAGAAAATGACCAGCTTCATAAAGAACTGGAAAAGCTGAAGAACGCGAAACCGTCAACACCTGCCAAAACGACAACACCTGCTAAAAAACCGTCAACCCCGGCTAAAAAGCCATCGCCAGCGAAAAAACCGTCTACACCAAAATACAAAACGGTGACGGTGAAAAAAGGTGACACGTTGTCAGAATTGACGCAGAAATATGGTAAGGGTGGTACAAAAGCCGCGTATATGGAAACAGCCAAGTTTAACAAACTCAAAGACCCGAACAAAATTAAACCGGGTCAGAAAATCAAAATCCTGACAAAGTAGGTGGAAGTATGGGCGTAAATATAAAGCCGTTTATCAAAGACGCGCAAGCCATACAGAAAGAAACTGGCATCCCTGCATCCATCATACTGGGTCAAATCATGTTAGAATCAGGCGGTTCAAACCCGGGCGGATTGTCCGGGCTTGCCTACTACTCTAAGAACCTATTTGGAATAAAGGGAAGAGGTACAGCAGGAAGTGCCACGATGGGTACGACCGAAGTATATAACGGTAAGACCTATCACGTGAAGGATGGCTTTGCAAAGTACAACAGCTATCAAGATTCCATACGCGCCCACGCGGAACTATTATCCAAGCCGCGTTATGCGTCAAAGCTGAAGAACGCAAAAAGCGTTGAGGACTATGCGAAGGGAATCAAAGCTGGAGGGTATGCAACAGACCCTAACTATGTAAATAAGCTTCTCGGCATTATCAGCAGTAACAACCTTCACCAGTACGATGATAAGGACATTACATTCAAAGGAACGTCAGGAGCCGGGGCGACAGGTGGGGATTCTTCATCTTCAGGCACTGACGACAAATCATATTTATCAAATATCATGTTCGGCGTGTTCAGATGGTCTCTTATTCTCGGGCTTGCTATCATTGCAATCGTGTTCTTTATGAAAGCCTTCCCAGCAGTCGGAGACGTTGCGAAAGGTACAGCATCCACCGCAATGGATTTTGTTCCGGGTGGTCGTGCTGTCAAATCTGTTTCTAAGGGAGCCAAAGCCATTAAGAAAGGACGCAGCGCGTCAAACCACATCAAGAAAGCCGCTACAATAGCAAAAGGAGTGAACAAGAATGCCGGAACTAGTCAAACAGCCGGGGGATGACCATAAAAAGAGTACATGGCGTGAACAGACCGTCACCATGCTACCGGGCGACATTACAACGGTTTATTTTGACGACACAAAGCCGAACCATTCAGCCATAACAAATAACACAAGTCAGATCGTGTACGTACACGAGCGCCCGAGCGTGTCGCCTAACAATTATCTTTTAGCCGTAGCGCCGGGGTCAACAAAGCTTTTGGCGCGACCGCTCGGCTATCACACAATCTACCTTGACGCCGCGATCGTGCAGCCCGAAAAAGTCCGGGTCGAATCTTGGATTGAGAAATTTACAGCGTCATCTATACCACAGTCCATTGACACCGTTCAGCTTGGGCAGATGACAGGAACCGTAGATATATCAGCGTTACCGCCGCTTGCGGCAGGCGACAAGCATATTGGGAGTGTTGAGATAGATAAGCCTGTCACACTCGGCGGGTCTTCTATCCCGGCGACACAACCTGTACCAACTCGGGAAGCCGGAATGAATGACTTTAGGGTTGGTGGGGTGAGTGTAGGCGTCACGCCTGTAATGGCAAAGTCAGGTTCTAGCAAACTGACAAACCGCCGAGAGTTGACGATCTACCCGCCTAACTCGGGTGTCATTTATTGGGGTAAGCAGGGTGTCGAGACGACTACAGGTGCGCCGCTCACGTCTAACGACAGCCCGCTAACATTTAAGGTTCATAGCCAAAGCCCTGACGTGTACCTAGTCGCTGATACTGAGACAGTCGTCACAATCGTGGAGGTGTCCTAATTGATTGAACTCGGGTCAAGGCGGACGCCGCCCTATGATGATACAGGCGTCAAAACAAGTATTTCAGATTTAAAAGACAAGATGGCAAAGCTTCAGGACACCGTTGACCATATGGACGTGTCAGATGAGATAAAGAACGATATTCTGACGCTTCAGCAAAAAGTCCAAGCGTTAGAGGATACCGCGGACGGTGGGTCAACTGGTGCAACTGACCAACAAATTCAAAGTATGAAGGCTGACGTTGATTCATTCGGCCGAGTCTTGGACGCTCATGTAAAGGACACGACCAAACACGTATCGTCTGAAGACCGTACCAAGTGGGACGGTATGAGTGACAGGGTGACGACATCAGAAACAAACCTGAAGAACCATATCGCAAATGCTAAACCTCACGTCTCGGATTCTGAACGTTTGAAATGGAATCAAGCTGCTACGGATGCGACACAGCTGCAAAAGGATTTACAGACAACGAATCTATCGCTTCAGGATGTTATCGGGGTTCAAAACTTCTCACAGAAATATGCATTAACGGATGCTGAAGGAATGCGGAAACGGTTGGCTTCAGCTGACAGCATATTCACCGCACCACCCGGTTTTTATTATGGGACAGGATGGAATCAACTACCGTTACCGGGTGACGCTTCTTGGTACTATCTCGACATTCTACCAGCGCCAAACGGTCTGCGGAAATTGGTTCTGACACGTTCCTATGATAATACGTCATGGATTGGTGTTATACACACTGACAATGTATTCAGGGGTTGGCGACAGCTGTTTACACAAAATGATTTTATGGCGCTCACATGGTATAACCTTCCGTTATTGAATGGAGCAAAGGCGTCAGGAAGAACACCGCAGTATACCCGCTGGGGAAACATCCTCATGCTAAAAGGTGACGTGGCGTGTGACCTCGGCGTTGACTTTGCACAATTGCCCGCGTCATATTCACCGTCAGACAAAAAGGCGGTCATGGCAACAGCATACGGAACGACAGGCTTCACAAAATTTTATATCAACACTGACGGTAAACTGGCGTTTGTCGGCTTTTCAGGAAACAATCAGTCCGCCGTGTCCAGTTGGTCATTAGACGCGGCAGTGCCTTACTAGGAGGGTTGGAGCAATGGAAATGATACAAGTATTCGTATATGATTCGGATTTCATCTTCGACTATCCTGAAATTGTTCCGGCTGATTCCGTACCGGATAATGCGACAACCGTACAGCCGCCGGGATATTGGCGGGCGCAATTTCAGAAGGATAGAAAACTATGGATTGAATCCGCTTCAGACGAACAAATAAATGAAATGAGACAACAAATGAGGGAGAGTGTAAAAGAATGAGTTTCATGGAGAATGTTGCAAGTGAAGCACAAAAATTATACGGTGTAAGTCGAGTTTTACCTTCAGTTATCACAGCACAAGCCATACATGAGTCAAATTGGGGCAAATCCGGGCTTGCTACGCGTGCAAATAACCTGTTTGGTATAAAAGGTATCGGGAACGCTGGAACCGTTCATATGGGCACGTGGGAGGTTTTAAACGGGGTCGATAAAACAATCAAAGCAGGGTTCCGGGCGTATAAGTCTGTTCGCGATTCTATCATAGACCTTGTGAACCTCTATAACCGTCTTGACCGTTATAAGGCTGTTGTCGGGGAAACGAACTATGTACAAGCTTGTGCCGCCATCCAAAAGGGTGGATATGCGACAGACCCGAACTATGCGAAGAAGCTTATCGCCACAATCGAAGCCCACGGGCTGACGAAATACGATAAGGTCGGGAACAAAGCCGCAGTGAAGGCGAAACCTGCCAAGTCGTCCGGCTCGACATATACCGTTAAGGCGGGTGACACATTGACAGCAATTGCAAAGAAATATAATACGTCAGTGAAGGAGTTGGCGAAAGTGAACGGTATTAAAGATGTTAATATGATTCGTGTTGGTCAAGTCCTGAAGGTATCAGGAGCCGCACCATCCGGCGGTACATTCTACACCGTAAAGGCGGGCGACAACCTGACGAAAATTGGTAAGAAATTCGGTGTGTCCGTTAAGACATTGACCACAGTTAATCGTATCCCGGATGCGAATAAGATTTATGTCGGTCAACGGTTAAGGGTGAAATAATTTACAATATATACTAACATTTGTTAAAATTAAGTAGAATAGGAGCCGCGGAAGACTTCTATTCTATCTGTAACAATAGAGTCACGCCCGAGACACAACCCGCTGGAAAAATATCCGGCGGGATTTTTTATTATTGACAGTTCCCGGGTGACATGTTAATTAGCACAGAAATGTGGGATTGTCAAGGAAAATCAGTGAATTTAGCGGCAAGAATCGTACCTCTC
>NZ_JBSHLF010000009.1:0-13112 GCF_053644215.1 Microbacterium sp. NPDC055442
CCGCAACAGGCCGCCGAGACTGCGGGGCCCACCCGCTGTCTCGACCCGCCGATGCAGTCTCGCGGTCAATGGCGGGGGAGATCGACGCGACGGTCCCGGCGCCCCGGCTCAGCGGCACCCCGACGCCCCGGCGCCGCGAATGCCACTCCGCCCCTCACGCACGGCAAGGGCACCCGGCGAGCAGTCATGCTGCCGCCGGGTGCCCTGGGGGGACGACTTAGAAGTCGAAGTCGCCGATGTTGTCCGCGTCGAAGACGAAGGGGTCTCCGAGCAGCACGCTGTTGTCCGGGCCGACCTCGAACGAGCCCAGCTTGCCGGCCTCGAACGTGTCGCCCTCGGCGCCGGTGATCTCACCCGTGATGAGCGCCGCCGTCGCGAACGCGGCGAGGTAGCCGAGGTCGGCCGGGTTCCACAGCGCGAACGCCGTGACCGTGCCGTCCTCGACGTACTCGCGCATCTGGTTCGGCGTACCCAGACCGGTCAGCGCGACCTGGCCCTTGTACTCCGACGTCGACAGGTAGCGAGCGGCAGCAGCGATACCGACCGTGGTCGGCGAGACGATGCCCTTCAGCTCCGGGTACGTCTGCAGCAGCGCCGCAGTCTTGTCGAACGAGGTCTGGTCGTCGTCGTCACCGTAGGCGATCTCGACGATCTCGATGTCGGGGTAGCTCGCGGCGAGCTCCTCCTCCATCAGCTCGATCCACGCGTTCTGGTTCGTCGCGTTGGCCGACGCCGACAGAACAGCGATCTCACCCGAGCCGCCGATCTGATCCGCGATCAGCTCGGCCTGCACCTTGGCGATGCCCTCGCTCGAGGCCTGGTTGATGAACAGGTCACGGCAGTCGGGGTTGGTGTCCGAGTCGAACGTGACGACCTTCACACCGGCCGAACGCGCCTCGTCGAGGGCGTCGCAGATGGCCTCGGGGTCGTTCGCCGACACGATGAGTCCCCCAGCGCCCTGCTGAGCGGCCGTCTGGATGTACTGCACCTGCGACGTCGGCGACGCCTCGGTCGGGCCGACCTCTTCGAACGTGCCGCCGAACTCGGCCGTCGCCTCTTCCGCACCACCGGTCGAGGTGTCGAAGTACGGGTTGCCGAGGTTCTTCGGCAGCATCGTGATCGTCAGGTTCGCGTCACCGTCGCCGTTGTCGCCCCCGTCGGTCGGGGTGCCGCCGCCGTCACCGGAGCAGCCCGTCGCGACCAGGGCCACGCCGAGAGCCAGCGCGGCTACAACACCAGCACGCCGCTTGCGCTTCAATCCGAACATCATTGTTTCCTTCCTTGGTGCGAGAAGCTCTCGCGGGATTTGTGATTACTGCGTCGAGGTGCCGGCGGTCGCTCGATCAGCGACGCGTCGACCCCTTCTCTTTCCGATGGCTGCGGCACGTCTCTTGTGCACCCAGGCGAGAAGGCTCGCGGACACCACCGAGAGGATGAGCAGGACTCCGGTGATGACGTTGATGATGTCGCTCGTGACACCGGCGAGGCGCAGGGCGCTGCCGAGGGTGCCGATGAGCAGCACACCGGCGATGACGCCGTGCAGTGCACCGCGACCGCCGAAGATCGATACGCCGCCCAAAAGCACGGCAGCGATGATCTGCAACTCCATTCCCATCGCGTTGTCACCGCGGGCGTTGGAGTACAGAAGAGTGAAGTAGACGCCGGCGAATCCCGAGACCGCGCCCGACATCACGAAGAGGATGAACTTCGTGCGCCCCACGTCGATGCCCGAGAAGTGCGCCGCTTCCTTGTTGAGACCGATCGCGTACAGCGAGCGCCCGAAGGGCGTGAAGTGCAGGAGCACCGCGAACAGGATGGCCAGCACCACGAAGGGGATGATGATCATCGGAATCGGCGTGCCCGGGATGTTCGCCTTCGCGAGGTCCGTCCACTCGTCCGGGAAGTCGGTGATCGCGGTCGTGCCGAGCAGACCCACCGCGATACCGCGGAACAGCGCGAGCGTGCCGATCGTCACCGCGAGCGACGGAAGCCCGACCACGGTCACGAGAAACCCGTTGAAGGCCCCCGCCAGCGTGCCGACCAGGATCGCGAGGATCGCTGCGATGGGGAACGGCAACCCGGCCTGCGTGAGGATGCCTGTCATCACACTCGACAGACCGACGATGGATGCCACCGACAGATCGATCTCCTCGGTGATGATGATCAACGTCATCGGCAACGCGATCAGCAGAATCGGCGCGACATCACGCAGCAGATAGGTCACCGTCAGCGGGCTGTCGAAGTTGCGCACGGTCGTCATGGCGACCACGATCACGATGACCAGGAGCGCGATGATCGCGGCCTCGCGCGTGAACAGGATGCGCCGCCACGCCGGACGGGCATGCGCTTGATAGAGCCGGATCGGGGTGGTCTCCGTGGCCATGGTGCTCATCGGCCCTCCTCCCGTTGTGCGATGAGTCGTCGGTGCTGTCGGACCGCGAGGACGCGGTCGAGCACGATCGACCCGATGATGAGGATGCCGACCACAGCGCGCTGCCAGAAGTCGTCGATTCCGAGAATCGGCAGGGCGCGGTTGATGGTCAGCAGCAGGAAGGCACCGATCGCGGCGCCCCACACGGTTCCGACGCCGCCCGCGATCGCCACTCCGCCGATCACGGCGGCACCGATCGCCTGCAGTTCCCAGCCGGTCCCGGCCGCAGAGGACACGGTGCCGTAGCGCGCGGCATACAGCACACCGGCAAGCCCGGACAGGGCACCCGACACGACGAACGCCGTGATGATGCGGCGGTTGACCTTCAAGCCGTAGAGGTGGGCTGCTGCGGGGTCGGATCCGATCGCATAGAACTCGCGGCCACCGCGGATGTTGCGCAGGTACCAGGCCGCTGCGATCAGCACGATGACGGCGATGATCGTGAGGATCGGCACACCGAGGAGCTGATCGGTTCCGAGTCCGCGGAAGTCCCGCGGCAGATCCGATGCGTTGATGCGGTCACTTCCGGTCCATGCGACGTTGATGCCGCGATAGATGTACATCGTGCCGAGCGTGATCACCAGCGCCGGCACTTTGGCCCACGCCACCAGGAGGCCGTTGATCGCGCCGAGGAGTCCGCCGAGAAGGACGCCCGCGATGAACACGACGATCACCGGGATGCCTTCGAAGTCGATGAACAGTCGACCCGTGAGGTACGCGGTCAGCCCCACGACCGAGCCGACCGAGAGATCGACGCTGCGGGTGATGATGACGAAGGCCTGACCCACCGCGACCAGCAGCAGCAGCGAGGGCGTCAGCAGCAGATCGCGGAATCCGTCGTTCGAGAACAGGAAGTTCGGGTTCGCGGCGGTGGCGGCGATCACGATGACCACCAGGGCGATGCCGATTCCCGTTTCACGCGCCGTCGCGATGTGACGCACGAGCCTCGCGGCACCGCTGGTGCCGGGCTTCACCGGCGGAGGAGTTGTCAGCGTCGCGCTCATGCTGCCGCCCCCGCATCCGCGGTCGCCGCGAACATCACGGCCTCCGGTGTCGCCTCGTCGCGCGAGAACTCGCCGGTCAGGCGGCCCTCTCGCATCACCAGAACACGGTCAGCCATCCCCAGAACCTCCGGCAGCTCAGACGAGATCATCAGGATCGCCAACCCCTGCTGTGCGAGCTCGCTCAGCAGGCGGTGAACCTCGGACTTCGTTCCGACGTCGATTCCTCGCGTCGGCTCGTCCACGATCAGCACCACCGGATCCGTGGCGAGCCACTTTCCCAGCACGACTTTCTGCTGGTTGCCGCCGGACAGCGTGCCCGTCTCGGCGTCGAGCGCCGCCGTCTTCACCTCGAGGCGGCTGGCCCATGTCTTGGCCGCCTGGTTCTCCAGGCCGTTCCAGATCAGGCCCCACTTCGCGAGCTTGCCGCGGATGGCGAGCGTGATGTTGCGGGCGACTCCGTCATCGAGCACGAGCCCCTGTCGTCGGCGGTCCTCGGGCACCAACGCGATTCCGCGCGCCGTCGCGGTGCGGGGATTGCCCTTCGGGAGCGCCGCGCCCTGCAGCTTCACGGAGCCCGACTCATAGGAATCGACGCCGAAGACCGCGCGCGCGACTTCGCTGCGCCCTGCCCCCACCAAACCGGCCAGGCCCACGATCTCGCCCGCACGCAGCTGGAAAGAGATGTCGCCGAAGACGCCCTTGCGCGTCAGTCCCTCGACCTCGAGGACGACATCGCCGATCTCGGCGGGCAATTTGGGGAACAGGTCGGTGACATCGCGGCCGACCATCTGCCGAACCAGGTCGTCGACGGTCGTATCGGCGATCGCGGTCGTGTCGACGTACGAACCGTCGCGCATCACGGTGACCGTGTCGCACAGAGCGAAGACTTCGTCGAACCGGTGCGAGATGAACAGCAGCGCACGGCCCTCATCGCGAAGACTCCGCGCCACCGCGAACAGCCGCTCGACCTCGACACCGGACAGCGCCGCCGTCGGCTCGTCCATGATGAGCACCTTGGCGTCCAGTGAGATCGCCTTGGCGATCTCGATGATCTGCTGGTCGGCGATCGAGAGTCCGTCCGTCACACGGTCGGGGTCCAGGCCGACGCCCAGACGCTGGAAGATCTGCGCCGCCTCCGCGCGCATCGCTTTGCGGTCGATCCGGCCCACGGCGTTCGTCGGCTGGCGTCCCATGAAGATGTTCTCGGTCACCGACAAGTCGGGGAAGAGCGTCGGCTCCTGGTAGATCACCGCGATTCCGGCCTCTTTCGACTGCGCCGTCGAGGTGAAGTCGACCGACTTCCCGTCGAGGAGGAACTCGCCCGAATCACGTCGGTAGAGGCCCGCGATGATCTTCACGAGCGTCGACTTGCCGGCGCCGTTCTCACCGATCAGCGCATGGATCGATCCGCGATGCAGCGTCAAGCTCCCCGAACGCAGCGCCAGGACGGCGCCGAAGGACTTCACCACGCGCTCGAGGACGAGCGCGGGCTCGAGCGACAAGTTGCTCTCAGCCACGAGTTGTAGCCTCCCCCTTGAGGTCGGGACGAAAGTGAATCGATTCAGCCGGGATTTCTCCCTACTCTATTTATGTGAATCGCGTCGGTCAAGTCGACCGCCGTCCGTGATGGGATCGTGATCAGCATCTCAAGTCGAAGGAAGAGCGTGCGCGCGAGCATCCGTGACGTCGCTGAACTGGCCGGAGTCTCCGTCGGCACCGTGTCCAACGTCTTGAACCGCCCGGATGAGGTTTCCGCCACATCCGCTCGGCGCGTGACCGAGGCCATCGAGCAGCTCGGATACATACGTAACGATGCCGCGCGAAAGCTCCGGGCGGGGATCAGCACGACCGTGGGCTTCGTCGTGCTCGACGGGCAGAACCCGTTCTTCCACGATGTCGTTCGAGGCGCCGAGGATGAAGCGTCGCGACACAGCATCGCGATTCTGTACGGCAACACCGATTACGATCCCGCGCGCGAGAATCTCTATCTCGACCTGTTCGAGGAACAGCAGGTGCGCGGCCTTCTGATCGCGCCGCACGGTGATGTCCTCGCCCGGCTGGAACGCTTGCGTGCCCGCGGGATCGCCGCTGTCCTGGTCGATCGCTTCAGCGGCGACGGGCGCTTCTCCTCCGTCTCCGTCGACAGCGTGGCCGGCGGAACGATGGCCGCCGCTCATCTCATCGAGGGCGGAGGCACACGCCTCGCGTTCGTGGGCGGACCGCTGGACATGCGCCAGATGACCGATCGGCTCGCGGGAGCGCGCATCGCCGTCGAAAGCGCCCCGGCCCCCGTCGAGCTCGAGGTGATCCCGACGCAGTCGCCGACCGTCGAAGCGGGCGTGCGCGTCGGCCGCCAGATCGTCGAGCGTCCTCGCGGCGAGCGACCCGACGCGATCTTCGCCTCCAACGATCTCATCGCGCTCGGATTGCTGCAGTCGCTCGTCTCGCGCGGGCGGATGCTGGTTCCCGACGAGATCACCCTGATCGGCTTCGACGACATCTCGTTCGCCGCGGCCGCGGCGGTGCCGCTTTCGTCCGTTCGCCAACCCAGCCGGATGATCGGGCGCACCGCGTTGCGCATCCTTCTCGAAGAGGCCGCAGACCCATCGAGCATTCCCCGGCAGACGGTTATTCAGCCGGAGCTCATCGTGCGGGCGTCCAGCCGAACGTAGGCGCTGCCACATCCGGAAGGGACGCAATAGCCACCCGCCAACGCTGAAGAGCGGGGGATGCCGGTCAGAACCGTGCATCCCCGCTCTTCTGCTGCCGGCTCGCCGCCGACCGAGAATACCCGTGCGGAGTGGACTTGGTCTCGGTCATGGTGGCGGATTCTCGCCAGATCCTGATCTGCGAACAGCCTCACACGTCTCGCATCACTCCCTCACAGGGAACGCCGCGTAGCGGACGGTCTTCGCCTCGGAGACCGTCTCGCCACCGACGATGCGCGTCGCGACGATCGTCACCTGCCCGGCGGGGACTGACGCGAGCCTCGAGTTGAGCGAGGCGGCGACCGTTTTGCCGGGCTGCACGTTCGTGAATGTCTTGTTCCCGTACGGCGTCGTGATGACGACGTCTGCCTGCACCGTGGCGTTGTTCGTCGCCGAGACGGAGAGATACGTCTTGCCGCCCAGCACCCTCGGCGTCACGTCGGCGCCGAGATCGAAACCGTCCGGGCACGCCGCATCGACCGCGCTCGGGTCACTGTCCCGCGACGCGCTGACGTAGTGGCATCCCGCGGGCACCTCGACCACGAGATACGCACCCTCGCGCGTAGCCTGCGTCTCGATCCGGTCCACGAAGAGCGTGCCGTCTCCCGCACCCTCGACGGGAACGGACACGACCGCGGTCGAACCCGACGGCACCCGGAGTCCGAGATCCGTCCGGCCGTCCTCCTGCGCGTATGCCGCGCGGATCAGCCCGCGCACGGTGGGCACGCTGACATCCGCGGAGGGCAGGCCTCCCGGCTGCAGCTTGACCGAGAACTTCTCGTACCCCGGGTCGATCGACCTGATGCCGAACACACCGCGCGGGATCATGAACGCCGGCGACGACGCCCACGGGTGCGAGAACGTGGTGTTCGACTTGAGCGCGGGGTCCCACGCCTCCATGGTGGCGCCCGCGCCCAGCGCGATCATGTTCATCCAGCTGCGCTGCCCCGTCGACGTCATGAGCCCGTAGGCCGCGTCGCCCTGGTCGCCGTCGTAGAGCGCCTGCAGGAGGAAGGGCGCGCAGTACACGCTGCACTGCATGCCGCGACCCGCCAGGTACTCGCCGACGGTCTCTCGCTGATCATCGGCTGTGACACCGAACGCCTGCGCGAAGACGCTGGCGTGGACGGCGTGATGACCGGTGCGCACCTTCGCGGCATCCATCCCGTCATCGAAAGCACCCGCATCCCGATCGTAGAGATAGGTGTTCATCGCCTCGCGCATCCGGTCGGCAACCGCTGTGAAGCGCGCTGCGTCGTCGGCATGTCCGGTTGCATCGGCGATGTCGGCCATGTCTCGGTAGCTGCGATAGGCGAGGGCGTTGACGACGGTGTTGTACTGACGGAACTGGTAGCCGTCGCGCTCCCCCGCGGGCCAGTCGACGATGTCGCAGTCCGTCCGGCTGTTGCACCCGTCCGAGCCCGACGTCTTGCGGATGAGCCCCGTCTCCTCCTCGAGATACTGAGCGGGAAGCTTCGACACGAGCGCGTCGTAGTGCTCCGCGGCGAACGACTCGTCCCCCGTGGACTGCCACAGTTCGTGCGCGGCGAGGATGAGGTACATCGGCCATTCGGTCGGCCACGTGCGCCTGCTCAGCAGGTACTCGACGGAGTACTGCGCGAGGGTCGGGTCGGCATCGAGGTAGATGTGCGACTGCAGCTGGATGAACACGTCCGCCTCGTACGGTGCGCGCTCCCTCGTCCACGAGTCCCCGTAGATGTCGAAGTTCTGCGAATCGATGGTGTGTCGAGACAGCTCCCACACCGCGTCGATGGCTTCACCGTCGCCGCGGAACCGGGCATCGTCGCTCATGGGATACACGAGCGCGGCCGCCTGCAGGTTCTCCGCGGTGACCACCTCGGGAGAACCGATGATCTCGACGTAGCGGAACACCCGGAAGCCCCAGTTCTGCAGCGCTTCCCCGCGCCCCGACAGCGTGTAGTAGTCGCGGTAGTTGTTGCCGGTGCGCATCTGCCAGCGCACGGTGTTCGCGGTGGTCGTCCGATCGGTCAGCTCTTCGCCGTACCGGATCTCGACGCGCGTTCCCGCGGCGCCGTCGAGCTGAAGCCGGACTCCGCCGAGCCAGGACCGGCCGAAGTCGATGAAGTAATGACCCGGACCCTTCTCCACGATGCGCTCGGGAGCGTGGAACTCCTCGGCGAGGTTCTCGGTCGTCGACGGCGCGAGGTTCGGCAGCGTCGATCGTGCGGCTGCGCGGGACCACGAGGAGTCGTCGAACCCGGGCTCGGCGAATCCGAACGGGTACACGCGCGCGTCGAGGTTCTCGACCGGTGCCCGGAAGTACGACGTCCCGATCGATCCGCCGCTGGGATACACGTCGGATCCTCCTCGGCTCGTCCAGTCACGCCCCGTGTCGAAGACCTGTCGCGTGCCGTCCTGGTACTCGACGACGAGCTTCGCGATGAATCCCTGGCTCTGCGCCGAGTGCGCGAGCGCTCCGATGGCGTTGCGCTCCCCGGGGCGCACGAGCGACGTGACGTCGTACCCTCCGAAGCGGTTCTCATCTGCCGCCGGCTGCTGCGGCCCCGCGCCGACGAACTCTCCGTTGACCCAGACGCGGTAGACGTACTGGCGCCCCGGAGCCGTCGAGGCACCGCTGGTGAACAGGCTCGCCCACGCGACCGGCTTGTCTTCGAGTGCCGCCTCACCGCGCAGGAACGCCCATTCCTCGGTGACGCCTGCCTGTCCGGCACGAACGCAGTCCGCGGACCGCGGAACCGTCAGCTCGCCCGCGACGGCGCTGCCGCAGGGGAAGGCCGCGTCGCCGGTCGGGAAGTCGTTCTCGTACACGACCTGTCCGCGCGGACTCGTGACCCGCAGGTTGGAGAAGACGCCGACTTCCGAACCGCCGTTGCGGAATCCGATCCCGCCGACCCGGATGCCGGGGACGACACGGGAATCGACCTGTGTGCCGTTGACCGATGTCGTGAACGTGTCGCCCCGCGCCGAGATCGTGATGCGGTTGGTCGTGCCGATGCCGATCGCGGGTGACACCGTGGTGTGCGGCAGTGCGACGAATGTGCCGTTGAGCCTCGTGTGCGGCACGATGCGGGAGTTGTCTCCGCGGATCTGCCACATGAGGTTGTTCCGGGCGTCCGCGGCCCGCAGCAGGATTCCCGTCGCGGCGTTGGAGACCTTGACGTCCACTTCGAGGTCGTAGTCCGACCACGGTCCGAAGTACATGCATCCGGCGCGTTGAGCCGTCGGGATGGACAGCGCCGATCCGGTCAGGGCGCCGCAGCTGAAGTCGTTGTACCCGGTTCCCTCGAAGTCGTTCTCGTAGAGCACCGCCCCATCGGGGTCGGTCATCCGCACATCGTCGACGATGAAGGACTCGGAGCCGCCGGTGTAGAAGCCGAACCCGCCGCTGGACAGGGTCGCGTCGACCGTGGTGTCGATCAGGACGTCATCGAGGTAGGTGCGGATCACGTCGCCCTCCGCCTCGATGCGGATGTCATAGAACCTCGCGTTCGCCCCGTTCTCGATCTGCACGCCGAGCGGAACCGTCTTGAGCACGGCAGGTGACGGGTCGGCGTTGAGCTTGCGGTGCACGGCGAGCTCGTCGACGCCGTCACCTCGGAACTGCCACAGGTAGTAGTTGTTCGCGTCCGTCGCTCGGAACGCGACGGTGACGTGGCGCTGCACGAACTGCGCACGCAGAGTCAGAGAGAAGTCCGACCCCCACTTCGCGGGACCGCCCACCCACACGGTGTCCGCCGAAGACCAATCGGCCCCCGGGCCGGTGCCGAACATCGCCGTCGTCGCCCACGACGTCGCGACGCCCGCCGCATCCCACGTCATGACGCTCCAGAAGTACCGCTCCCCCTCGGCGAGGGCCGGTCCCTCATACGGGATGCCGCCGATGCGGCCCGACTCGACCCTTCCGGAATCCCACACGTCGGCGGCATCGCCCAGAAGCTGCTCGGACGACGCCACCACGATGCGGTACGCGGTCTGGGACTGCGAGGGCGCGAGGGTCCAGCGGAAGGTCGGCGCCGTGGCGGCGTCGAGGTTCATCGGTGCCGGCAGGAAGTTCGTGGAGAGATCGGATGCCGCGGGTCGGGCTTCGACCGCCGACGCGGACTGCGCCGGCACCCCCGCGAGGGTGATCGCCAGCGTCCCGACAAGGAGCGCGATGAGCGGCGCGCGAAGGAAGTCGCGCAGGCGGGTGCGGGCAGTGTTCACATGTCCTCCTTGACAGGTGTGTCGCTCGAGCTCCTCGTCGGGCGTCGAGACGGCGACATCGTGCGCTCGAATCCGTGAAACGATTCACGCGCCATGCAGACACTACCACTGCGGGCAGCATTGCGAAACGCCCGGTTCACGCCGCATTTCTCGCCGAAGGTAACGACCGGGTAACGAGCCATCCGCCAACCCTTCCCCCGGCATCCGGGCACCCCTAGCCTCAGCGGAATGACAGAACATTTGCGCATCAGGCGCTTGACCCTCACGCTGGCCTGCACAACGGGCCTCGTCCTGGCCAGTCTCCCCGCCGTCGCTCAGGCGAATGAGGCCCCGGCGGCAGCCACCGACACGATCGTCGACTCTCCGCTGACGGGGGGCATCACGACAGCCCAGAACAGCCGAGTCCCGGCGGGCGCCGCCTGGACCGAGCACTACTTCTCCTCTTCGGACGGAAGCGATGTCGAGTTGCACGCCGATGTGCTCCGACCCGTCCACCTGCCGCTCGACCAGCCCACCCCCATCATCCTGTCGGTCGGCCCGTACTTCGGGCACATCGGCCAGTCCGGCAACGACCGTCACCCCCACACCGGCCCGTCGAACCGTTTCACCGACCTCATCGAGGGCGGATCCCTCATGGAGCGCGGCTACACCGTCGTCTACGTCGACCTGCGCGGATACGGCGGCTCGACCGGCTGCATCGACTTCGCCGGGCCCGGCGAACAGGCCGACGTCGTCGCGGCCGTGGACTGGGTCGCGAACCAGGAATGGTCGACCGGAAAGGTCGGCCTGTACGGCAAGTCCTACGATGCCGTCACCGGCCTCATCGGCGCGAACCTGGAGCCCGAGGGGCTCGAGGCCGTCGTCGCTCAGGAGCCGCTGTGGAACATGTACAACTACCTGTACAGCAACGAGGTCCCTCGCTCCAACGTCACCGGCACCCCGCGCGCCTACAACTCGATCGCGTCGCTGCAGGGCATGGCCGACGACACCGACCGGTACAAGGCCAACGCGGCATACGAGATCGCGCACCCCGAGTGCCTGGCGAACAACCTGGCGGACGCGCGGGAGTCGAAGCTGGAATCGGAGTACTGGAGCGCCCGCAACCTCGCCGAGCAGGCGAAGGGCTCCACGGTTCCGCTGTTCGTCACGCAGGGCATGACCGAGGCGAACACCAAGCCCGAGGACTTCAACGAGTACCTCACCAACCACGAGGGCGTTCAGCGCGGCTGGCTCGGCCCGTGGGATCACGTGCGCGGCGGTGACCGCAACTCGGCCGGTGTCCTCGAGATGGGGCGCGAAGGCTGGTACGACGAGGTCATGCGCTTCTACGACGAGCACCTCCGGGGCATCGAGCCCGAGATCGTGGACCCCGCCTTCATGATCCAGGACAACTTCGGCACATGGCGCACGCAGGACACCTGGCCCATCGTCGACCGCACCACCGTGATCGACCTCGAGCCCGGCTCGTACGTCGACGACGACGGCCGCACCCCCGCCGCACCGGGCGCTGCGACGTTCGACATGGAGAACGCCCCGAGCCTGCTCCCCAAGGGCGACCTCGTCAAGGCCGAGAGCAGCACCTTCCAGGCCCGCAACCGCAGCGCCGTGCCGCCGCGTACCACCGAGGACGCAGACGGCTACTACTCCTGGTCGCGGCCGCTGAACGACGACACGCGCATCTCCGGCACCCCGACGATCTCGTTCGATGCCACGGGCAGCGGCAACGTGCTCGCGCGGCTGTGGGATGTCGCCCCCGACGGCACCGCGGTGATGTTCACGGAGCAGATGTCGCGGGTGTCCGACGGAACCGTCACCTTCGACTTCAAGGATGCCGACTGGACCCTGCTCGAGGGACACCAGCTCGCCGTCGGCATCGGGACCAACTACACCCGCAGCTGGCCGCGCAGCGGCTCGGGCGAGACCATCACGGTCAGCGACCCCACGCTGTCGCTGCCGCTGATGAGCGTGGAGAACGACCAGGAGACGCACGGTGCCCCCGCACCGTTCCTGACGCGCTACCTCTCGAGCTACACCAGCCGGCTGACCGGCATCGAGGGCACCTTCTCGGTGAACGCGGGTCTGGACGTCACGGCCGAGACGACGCCGCGAGCACTCGCGGGCAAGGTCTACCTGTCGGTGTCGGCGACGAACCGCGATTCGGTTCCCGTGGACCTCACGGTCTCGACCGCCTACGGCAGCAAGACGTTCACGAACGTCGCGCCGGGCACGTCGGTCGCCGTGTCGATCAACACGCGTCTGGCATCGGTGCCGGCCGGTGAGGCGACGGTCACGGTGACCGGAACCGTCGACGGCGTCTCGTTCACCGGGACCGAGACGGCTCCGTTCGGAGGGTTCCCCGTCGGCGGCTAGTCCGCCGCAGAGTGACCAGGGGCGGGGATGCCGCGTGGCTTCCCCGCCCCTGCTCGCGCGAGCAGCGCACGTCAAGCCCCTGCCCGCGACGCGTGCGCCGTCGTAGCCTCACTCCATGGACGAAGAGCGACGCGCCGAACACCAGCCCATCGAGCAGGACGCCCCGATCGGCGGCGACGAGACGACCGAAGACGAGCTCGAAGCCGACAACCCCGTCGAAGAGGACACGCTCAAGACCCTCGACCCCGACGACGCCCCCGCGTGAGGTTCACACGCCGCGCGCGACCCGCAGAAACGAGAAAGGGCCACCCAGCATTGGGTGGCCCTTTCTCGAAAGAAGTCCGGCGGTGTCCTACTCTCCCACAGGGTCCCCCCTGCAGTACCATCGGCGCT
>NZ_JBSHLF010000010.1:0-5998 GCF_053644215.1 Microbacterium sp. NPDC055442
AATCTTCCGCAATGGACGAAAGTCTGACGGAGCAACGCCGCGTGAGTGATGAAGGTTTTCGGATCGTAAAGCTCTGTTGTTAGGGAAGAACAAGTACCGTTCGAATAGGGCGGTACCTTGACGGTACCTAACCAGAAAGCCACGGCTAACTACGTGCCAGCAGCCGCGGTAATACGTAGGTGGCAAGCGTTGTCCGGAATTATTGGGCGTAAAGGGCTCGCAGGCGGTTTCTTAAGTCTGATGTGAAAGCCCCCGGCTCAACCGGGGAGGGTCATTGGAAACTGGGGAACTTGAGTGCAGAAGAGGAGAGTGGAATTCCACGTGTAGCGGTGAAATGCGTAGAGATGTGGAGGAACACCAGTGGCGAAGGCGACTCTCTGGTCTGTAACTGACGCTGAGGAGCGAAAGCGTGGGGAGCGAACAGGATTAGATACCCTGGTAGTCCACGCCGTAAACGATGAGTGCTAAGTGTTAGGGGGTTTCCGCCCCTTAGTGCTGCAGCTAACGCATTAAGCACTCCGCCTGGGGAGTACGGTCGCAAGACTGAAA
Organism: Microbacterium sp. NPDC055442; assembly: GCF_053644215.1. NCBI lineage: Bacteria > Bacillati > Actinomycetota > Actinomycetes > Micrococcales > Microbacteriaceae > Microbacterium > Microbacterium sp. NPDC055442. The sequence continues at coordinate 550 of NZ_JBSHLF010000010.1, forward strand.
CTCAAAGGAATTGACGGGGGCCCGCACAAGCGGTGGAGCATGTGGTTTAATTCGAAGCAACGCGAAGAACCTTACCAGGTCTTGACATCCTCTGACAATCCTAGAGATAGGACGTCCCCTTCGGGGGCAGAGTGACAGGTGGTGCATGGTTGTCGTCAGCTCGTGTCGTGAGATGTTGGGTTAAGTCCCGCAACGAGCGCAACCCTTGATCTTAGTTGCCAGCATTCAGTTGGGCACTCTAAGGTGACTGCCGGTGACAAACCGGAGGAAGGTGGGGATGACGTCAAATCATCATGCCCCTTATGACCTGGGCTACACACGTGCTACAATGGACAGAACAAAGGGCAGCGAAACCGCGAGGTTAAGCCAATCCCACAAATCTGTTCTCAGTTCGGATCGCAGTCTGCAACTCGACTGCGTGAAGCTGGAATCGCTAGTAATCGCGGATCAGCATGCCGCGGTGAATACGTTCCCGGGCCTTGTACACACCGCCCGTCACACCACGAGAGTTTGTAACACCCGAAGTCGGTGAGGTAACCTTTTAGGAGCCAGCCGCCGAAGGTGGGACAGATGATTGGGGTGAAGTCGTAACAAGGTAGCCGTATCGGAAGGTGCGGCTGGATCACCTCCTTTCTAAGGATATTATACGGAATATAAGACCTTGGGTCTTATAAACAGAACGTTCCCTGTCTTGTTTAGTTTTGAAGGATCATTCCTTCGAAACGTGTTCTTTGAAAACTAGATAACAGTAGACATCACATTCAATTAGTAATACAAGATATCACATAGTGATTCTTTTTAACGGTTAAGTTAGAAAGGGCGCACGGTGGATGCCTTGGCACTAGGAGCCGATGAAGGACGGGACGAACACCGATATGCTTCGGGGAGCTGTAAGCAAGCTTTGATCCGGAGATTTCCGAATGGGGAAACCCACCACTCGTAATGGAGTGGTATCCATATCTGAATACATAGGATATGAGAAGGCAGACCCGGGGAACTGAAACATCTAAGTACCCGGAGGAAGAGAAAGCAAATGCGATTCCCTGAGTAGCGGCGAGCGAAACGGGATTAGCCCAAACCAAGAGGCTTGCCTCTTGGGGTTGTAGGACACTCTGTACGGAGTTACAAAGGAACGAGGTAGATGAAGAGGTCTGGAAAGGCCCGCCATAGGAGGTAACAGCCCTGTAGTCAAAACTTCGTTCTCTCCTGAGTGGATCCTGAGTACGGCGGAACACGTGAAATTCCGTCGGAATCCGGGAGGACCATCTCCCAAGGCTAAATACTCCCTAGTGACCGATAGTGAACCAGTACCGTGAGGGAAAGGTGAAAAGCACCCCGGAAGGGGAGTGAAAGAGATCCTGAAACCGTGTGCCTACAAGTAGTCAGAGCCCGTTAACGGGTGATGGCGTGCCTTTTGTAGAATGAACCGGCGAGTTACGATCCCGTGCAAGGTTAAGCAGAAGATGCGGAGCCGCAGCGAAAGCGAGTCTGAATAGGGCGCATGAGTACGTGGTCGTAGACCCGAAACCAGGTGATCTACCCATGTCCAGGGTGAAGTTCAGGTAACACTGAATGGAGGCCCGAACCCACGCACGTTGAAAAGTGCGGGGATGAGGTGTGGGTAGGGGTGAAATGCCAATCGAACCTGGAGATAGCTGGTTCTCTCCGAAATAGCTTTAGGGCTAGCCTCAAGGTAAGAGTCTTGGAGGTAGAGCACTGATTGGACTAGGGGCCCCTACCGGGTTACCGAATTCAGTCAAACTCCGAATGCCAATGACTTATCCTTGGGAGTCAGACTGCGAGTGATAAGATCCGTAGTCGAAAGGGAAACAGCCCAGACCGCCAGCTAAGGTCCCAAAGTATACGTTAAGTGGAAAAGGATGTGGAGTTGCTTAGACAACCAGGATGTTGGCTTAGAAGCAGCCACCATTTAAAGAGTGCGTAATAGCTCACTGGTCGAGTGACTCTGCGCCGAAAATGTACCGGGGCTAAACGTATCACCGAAGCTGCGGACTGTTCTTCGAACAGTGGTAGGAGAGCGTTCTAAGGGCTGTGAAGCCAGACCGGAAGGACTGGTGGAGCGCTTAGAAGTGAGAATGCCGGTATGAGTAGCGAAAGAGGGGTGAGAATCCCCTCCACCGAATGCCTAAGGTTTCCTGAGGAAGGCTCGTCCGCTCAGGGTTAGTCGGGACCTAAGCCGAGGCCGAAAGGCGTAGGCGATGGACAACAGGTTGATATTCCTGTACCACCTCCTCACCATTTGAGCAATGGGGGGACGCAGGAGGATAGGGTAAGCGCGGTATTGGATATCCGCGTCCAAGCAGTTAGGCTGGGAAATAGGCAAATCCGTTTCCCATAAGGCTGAGCTGTGATGGCGAGCGAAATATAGTAGCGAAGTTCCTGATTCCACACTGCCAAGAAAAGCCTCTAGCGAGGTGAGAGGTGCCCGTACCGCAAACCGACACAGGTAGGCGAGGAGAGAATCCTAAGGTGATCGAGAGAACTCTCGTTAAGGAACTCGGCAAAATGACCCCGTAACTTCGGGAGAAGGGGTGCTCTGTTAGGGTGCAAGCCCGAGAGAGCCGCAGTGAATAGGCCCAGGCGACTGTTTAGCAAAAACACAGGTCTCTGCGAAGCCGTAAGGCGAAGTATAGGGGCTGACGCCTGCCCGGTGCTGGAAGGTTAAGAGGAGCGCTTAGCGTAAGCGAAGGTGCGAATTGAAGCCCCAGTAAACGGCGGCCGTAACTATAACGGTCCTAAGGTAGCGAAATTCCTTGTCGGGTAAGTTCCGACCCGCACGAAAGGCGCAACGATCTGGGCACTGTCTCAACGAGAGACTCGGTGAAATTATAGTACCTGTGAAGATGCAGGTTACCCGCGACAGGACGGAAAGACCCCGTGGAGCTTTACTGCAGCCTGATATTGAATGTTGGTACAGCTTGTACAGGATAGGTAGGAGCCTTGGAAACCGGAGCGCCAGCTTCGGTGGAGGCATCGGTGGGATACTACCCTGGCTGTATTGACCTTCTAACCCGCCGCCCTTATCGGGCGGGGAGACAGTGTCAGGTGGGCAGTTTGACTGGGGCGGTCGCCTCCTAAAAGGTAACGGAGGCGCCCAAAGGTTCCCTCAGAATGGTTGGAAATCATTCGCAGAGTGTAAAGGCACAAGGGAGCTTGACTGCGAGACCTACAAGTCGAGCAGGGACGAAAGTCGGGCTTAGTGATCCGGTGGTTCCGCATGGAAGGGCCATCGCTCAACGGATAAAAGCTACCCCGGGGATAACAGGCTTATCTCCCCCAAGAGTCCACATCGACGGGGAGGTTTGGCACCTCGATGTCGGCTCATCGCATCCTGGGGCTGTAGTCGGTCCCAAGGGTTGGGCTGTTCGCCCATTAAAGCGGTACGCGAGCTGGGTTCAGAACGTCGTGAGACAGTTCGGTCCCTATCCGTCGCGGGCGCAGGAAATTTGAGAGGAGCTGTCCTTAGTACGAGAGGACCGGGATGGACGCACCGCTGGTGTACCAGTTGTTCTGCCAAGGGCATCGCTGGGTAGCTATGTGCGGACGGGATAAGTGCTGAAAGCATCTAAGCATGAAGCCCCCCTCAAGATGAGATTTCCCATTCCGCAAGGAAGTAAGATCCCTGAAAGATGATCAGGTTGATAGGTCTGAGGTGGAAGTGTGGCGACACATGGAGCTGACAGATACTAATCGATCGAGGACTTAACCAAAAAAGTTTGAAACATTCAATGAACCGTTTATCCAGTTTTGAAAGAACAATCCTTTCAATAAAAAGAGCTTCAAGACACAGTTATATGCCGTGTATTGAAAGCCGAAAATAGTCTAGTGATGATGGCAAAGAGGTCACACCCGTTCCCATACCGAACACGGAAGTTAAGCTCTTCAGCGCCGATGGTAGTCGGGGGTTTCCCCCTGTGAGAGTAGGACGTCGCCAGGCATAATACCCAGGAGGATTAGCTCAGCTGGGAGAGCATCTGCCTTACAAGCAGAGGGTCGGCGGTTCGAGCCCGTCATCCTCCACCATTATGCCGGTGTAGCTCAATTGGTAGAGCAACTGACTTGTAATCAGTAGGTTGGGGGTTCAAGTCCTCTTGCCGGCACCACTTTTATATGATATAATATTCAAGTCTCTTGTAGAAGAGCCATTAGCTCAGTTGGTAGAGCATCTGACTTTTAATCAGAGGGTCGAAGGTTCGAGTCCTTCATGGCTCACCATTTTACGCGGGTGTGGCGGAATTGGCAGACGCGCTAGACTTAGGATCTAGTGTCTTTATGACGTGGGGGTTCAAGTCCCTTCACCCGCATTATATAGGATAACAGTTAGAAAAACTGGACATCCTGTCTGCGGAAGTAGTTCAGTGGTAGAACACCACCTTGCCAAGGTGGGGGTCGCGGGTTCGAATCCCGTCTTCCGCTCCAACTATACCATCCACGCCGGGGTGGTGGAATTGGCAGACACACAGGACTTAAAATCCTGCGGTAGGTGACTACCGTGCCGGTTCAAGTCCGGCCCTCGGCATTAAGTGTTGCGCCCGTAGCTCAATTGGATAGAGCGTTTGACTACGGATCAAAAGGTTAGGGGTTCGACTCCTCTCGGGCGCGCCATATCTTTTAATAGAATAGATAGGAAATCGGGAAGTAGCTCAGCTTGGTAGAGCACATGGTTTGGGACCATGGGGTCGCAGGTTCGAATCCTGTCTTCCCGACCATTTTTTATGGGGCCTTAGCTCAGCTGGGAGAGCGCCTGCTTTGCACGCAGGAGGTCAGCGGTTCGATCCCGCTAGGCTCCACCAAAAGTTTTTAAAAAAAGTTGTTGACTTTGAAGAAGTGACATTGTATACTAATAAAGTTGCTTTAACAAAGCAAGCAAACAAAATGATCTTTGAAAACTAAACAAGACAAAACGTACCTGTTAATTCAGTTTTTAAAAATCGCACAGCGATGTGCGTAGTCAGTCAAACTACTTTATCGGAGAGTTTGATCCTGGCTCAGGACGAACGCTGGCGGCGTGCCTAATACATGCAAGTCGAGCGGACAGATGGGAGCTTGCTCCCTGATGTTAGCGGCGGACGGGTGAGTAACACGTGGGTAACCTGCCTGTAAGACTGGGATAACTCCGGGAAACCGGGGCTAATACCGGATGGTTGTTTGAACCGCATGGTTCAAACATAAAAGGTGGCTTCGGCTACCACTTACAGATGGACCCGCGGCGCATTAGCTAGTTGGTGAGGTAACGGCTCACCAAGGCAACGATGCGTAGCCGACCTGAGAGGGTGATCGGCCACACTGGGACTGAGACACGGCCCAGACTCCTACGGGAGGCAGCAGTAGGGAATCTTCCGCAATGGACGAAAGTCTGACGGAGCAACGCCGCGTGAGTGATGAAGGTTTTCGGATCGTAAAGCTCTGTTGTTAGGGAAGAACAAGT
>NZ_JBSHLF010000011.1:0-5536 GCF_053644215.1 Microbacterium sp. NPDC055442
GAAGTTGCCCTGCGGGCGGAGCTGAGAGGCCGAGTAGCAGGAGCATCCGATCCTTGAGAACTCAACAGCGTGCACTTGTCAAATGCCAAATTACCTCGTTCCAGCTTTGCTGGATGAGATTCCTTTGGATCAAAGTCCGGCCTTCGGGTCGGCAACGGATATGTCAGCAATGGCATCCATTTGGTCAGTTCAAACTCGCTGCTTCGGTCTTTTTCCGGTCGAGGTCAGCAATATTTCTTTACGGAGAGTTTGATCCTGGCTCAGGATGAACGCTGGCGGCGTGCTTAACACATGCAAGTCGAACGGTGAAGGTGGAGCTTGCTCTGCTGGATCAGTGGCGAACGGGTGAGTAACACGTGAGCAATCTGCCCCTGACTCTGGGATAACAGTTGGAAACAGCTGCTAATACCGGATACGAGCTGTGAAGGCATCTTCAGCAGTTGGAAAGAATTTCGGTCAGGGATGAGCTCGCGGCCTATCAGCTTGTTGGTGAGGTAACGGCTCACCAAGGCGTCGACGGGTAGCCGGCCTGAGAGGGTGACCGGCCACACTGGGACTGAGACACGGCCCAGACTCCTACGGGAGGCAGCAGTGGGGAATATTGCACAATGGGCGCAAGCCTGATGCAGCAACGCCGCGTGAGGGACGACGGCCTTCGGGTTGTAAACCTCTTTTAGCAGGGAAGAAGCGAAAGTGACGGTACCTGCAGAAAAAGCACCGGCTAACTACGTGCCAGCAGCCGCGGTAATACGTAGGGTGCAAGCGTTATCCGGAATTATTGGGCGTAAAGAGCTCGTAGGCGGTTTGTCGCGTCTGCTGTGAAACCCCGAGGCTCAACCTCGGGCCTGCAGTGGGTACGGGCAGACTAGAGTGCGGTAGGGGAGATTGGAATTCCTGGTGTAGCGGTGGAATGCGCAGATATCAGGAGGAACACCGATGGCGAAGGCAGATCTCTGGGCCGTAACTGACGCTGAGGAGCGAAAGGGTGGGGAGCAAACAGGCTTAGATACCCTGGTAGTCCACCCCGTAAACGTTGGGAACTAGTTGTGGGGTCCATTCCACGGATTCCGTGACGCAGCTAACGCATTAAGTTCCCCGCCTGGGGAGTACGGCCGCAAGGCTAAAACTCAAAGGAATTGACGGGGACCCGCACAAGCGGCGGAGCATGCGGATTAATTCGATGCAACGCGAAGAACCTTACCAAGGCTTGACATATACGAGAACGGGCCAGAAATGGTCAACTCTTTGGACACTCGTAAACAGGTGGTGCATGGTTGTCGTCAGCTCGTGTCGTGAGATGTTGGGTTAAGTCCCGCAACGAGCGCAACCCTCGTTCTATGTTGCCAGCACGTAATGGTGGGAACTCATGGGATACTGCCGGGGTCAACTCGGAGGAAGGTGGGGATGACGTCAAATCATCATGCCCCTTATGTCTTGGGCTTCACGCATGCTACAATGGCCGGTACAAAGGGCTGCGATACCGTAAGGTGGAGCGAATCCCAAAAAGCCGGTCCCAGTTCGGATTGAGGTCTGCAACTCGACCTCATGAAGTCGGAGTCGCTAGTAATCGTGGATCAGCAACGCCACGGTGAATACGTTCCCGGGTCTTGTACACACCGCCCGTCAAGTCATGAAAGTCGGTAACACCTGAAGCCGGTGGCCTAACCCTTGTGGAGGGAGCCGTCGAAGGTGGGATCGGTAATTAGGACTAAGTCGTAACAAGGTAGCCGTACCGGAAGGTGCGGCTGGATCACCTCCTTTCTAAGGAGCATCTGGGTCTTTTCGGAGATCTTAGAGCCCGCTCGGAGCGTCTGTCTTCGGGGGGTCAGCTCATGGGTGGAACATTTGACGAGGTGCCGATCGGGGGATCCCGGACTCAGTACGCTGCTTGCAGCGGGAACGGTTCTGGTGACGCTGTCGGCACGTGCACGCTGTTGGGTCCTGAGGGACCGGATGTGCCCGGGCTTCGGCTCGGGCCAGACGATCCTCAGGGCCTTTTCTGATTGCCGTGATGGCATGACGTGAGGGTACCGCCCGTACTTTGAGAACTACACAGTGGACGCGAGCATCTTTGAACTGATTCTGTCAGTTCATATAGATGATCTTAAAGATCATTAGTCAATTTCATGTCGGACTTCGGTTCGATGTCGATTCTGATAAAACTCATGTGATTTCAAGTCTTTAAGAGCAAACGGTGGATGCCTTGGCATCTGGAGCCGAAGAAGGACGTAGCAATCTGCGATAAGCCTCGGGGAGTGGATAAGCACACTTTGATCCGAGGGTCTCCGAATGGGGAAACCCCGCTGGGCGGCTTGCCGACCCAGTGACTCCCGCCTGAATATATAGGGCGGGTAGAGGGAACGTGGGGAAGTGAAACATCTCAGTACCCACAGGAAGAGAAAGCAACCGCGATTCCGTTAGTAGTGGCGAGCGAAACCGGAACAGGCTAAACCGAGTACGTGTGATATCCGGCAGGAGTTGCGTATTCGGGGTTGTGGGACTTTTCAGGTTGCTCTGCCGAGCAGCCGGCGTTACAAGAAGGTATAGACGAACGGTCTTGAAAGGCCGGTCAAAGAGGGTGCCAACCCCGTAGTCGAAATGCCTCCCTTGGCGCGAAGAGTATCCCAAGTAGCACGGGGCCCGAGAAATCCCGTGTGAATCTGTCAGGACCACCTGATAAGCCTAAATACTCCCAGATGACCGATAGCGGACAAGTACCGTGAGGGAAAGGTGAAAAGTACCCCGGGAGGGGAGTGAAATAGTACCTGAAACCGTTTGCTTACAAACCGTTGGAGCCTCCTTAGTAGGGGTGACAGCGTGCCTTTTGAAGAATGAGCCTGCGAGTTAGCGATATGTGGCGAGGTTAACCCGAGTGGGGTAGCCGTAGCGAAAGCGAGTCTGAATAGGGCGATTCAGTCGCATGTCCTAGACCCGAAGCGAAGTGATCTATCCATGGCCAGGTTGAAGCGCGTGTAAGAGCGCGTGGAGGACCGAACCCACTTAGGTTGAAAACTGAGGGGATGAGCTGTGGATAGGGGTGAAAGGCCAATCAAACTTCGTGATAGCTGGTTCTCTCCGAAATGCATTTAGGTGCAGCGTTGCGTGTTTCTTGCCGGAGGTAGAGCTACTGGATGGCCGATGGGCCCTACAAGGTTACTGACGTCAGCCAAACTCCGAATGCCGGTAAGTGAGAGCGCAGCAGTGAGACTGTGGGGGATAAGCTTCATAGTCGAGAGGGAAACAACCCAGACCACCAACTAAGGTCCCAAAGCGCGTGCTAAGTGGGAAAGGATGTGGAGTTGCACAGACAACCAGGAGGTTGGCTTAGAAGCAGCCACCCTTGAAAGAGTGCGTAATAGCTCACTGGTCAAGTGATTCCGCGCCGACAATGTAACGGGGCTCAAGCACGCCACCGAAGTTGTGGCATTGACATTATTGGTAGGCCTTCGTGGTCCAGCCGTGTTGATGGGTAGGAGAGCGTCGTGTGGCCAGCGAAGCGGCGGTGTGAACCAGCCGTGGAGGCTACACGAGTGAGAATGCAGGCATGAGTAGCGAAAGACGTGTGAGAAACACGTCCTCCGAAAGACCAAGGGTTCCAGGGTCAAGCTAATCTTCCCTGGGTAAGTCGGGACCTAAGGCGAGGCCGACAGGCGTAGTCGATGGACAACGGGTTGATATTCCCGTACCGGCGAAGAACCGCCCAAGCCAATCCAGTGGTGCTAAGAGTCCTAGCCAGGAATGTTCGGATCCCTTCGGGGTGATGACGTCTTGGTGAACGCTCGACCCCATGCTGGTGCGGCTAGCGTATTAACAGGTGTGACGCAGGAAGGTAGCCCAAGCCAGGCGATGGTAGTCCTGGTGCAAGTGCGTAGGCCGAGCGATAGGCAAATCCGTCGCTCATGATGGCTGAGACACGATGCGGATGAAAAGTGGGTGATCCTATGCTGCCGAGAAAAGCATCGACGCGAGGTTCTAGCTGCCCGTACCCCAAACCGACTCAGGTGGTCAGGTAGAGAATACCAAGGAGATCGAGAGAATCGTGGTTAAGGAACTCGGCAAAATGCCCCCGTAACTTCGGGAGAAGGGGGGCCTTCGACGTATTAGGACTTGCTCCGAAAGCGTTTGGAGGCCGCAGAGACTAGTGGGTAGCGACTGTTTACTAAAAACACAGGTCCGTGCCAAGTCGCAAGACGATGTATACGGACTGACGCCTGCCCGGTGCTGGAAGGTTAAGAGGACCGGTTAGCCGTAAGGCGAAGCTGAGAATTTAAGCCCCAGTAAACGGCGGTGGTAACTATAACCATCCTAAGGTAGCGAAATTCCTTGTCGGGTAAGTTCCGACCTGCACGAATGGCGTAACGACTTCCCAACTGTCTCAACCGCGAACTCGGCGAAATTGCACTACGAGTAAAGATGCTCGTTACGCGCAGCAGGACGGAAAGACCCCGTGACCTTTACTACAGCTTGGTATTGGTGTTCGGTGTGGCTTGTGTAGGATAGGTGGGAGACTTTGAAGCGTGGACGCTAGTTCATGTGGAGTCATTGTTGAAATACCACTCTGGTCACTCTGGATATCTAACTTCGAACCGTAATCCGGTTCAGGGACAGTGCCTGGTGGGTAGTTTAACTGGGGCGGTTGCCTCCCAAAAAGTAACGGAGGCGCCCAAAGGTTCCCTCAACCTGGTTGGCAATCAGGTGGCGAGTGTAAGTGCACAAGGGAGCTTGACTGTGAGACTGACAGGTCGAGCAGGGACGAAAGTCGGGACTAGTGATCCGGCAGTGGCTTGTGGAAGCGCTGTCGCTCAACGGATAAAAGGTACCTCGGGGATAACAGGCTGATCTTGCCCAAGAGTCCATATCGACGGCATGGTTTGGCACCTCGATGTCGGCTCGTCGCATCCTGGGGCTGGAGTAGGTCCCAAGGGTTGGGCTGTTCGCCCATTAAAGCGGTACGCGAGCTGGGTTTAGAACGTCGTGAGACAGTTCGGTCCCTATCCGCTGCGCGCGTAGGAAATTTGAGAGGATCTGACCCTAGTACGAGAGGACCGGGTTGGACGAACCTCTGGTGTGTCAGTTGTTCCGCCAGGAGCACCGCTGATTAGCTACGTTCGGGATGGATAACCGCTGAAAGCATCTAAGCGGGAAGCCGGCCTCAAGATGAGATTTCCATGCCTTCGGGCGAGAGGCTCCCAGCCAGACTACTGGGTTGATAGGCCGGATGTGGAAGCGTGGTAACACGTGAAGCTGACCGGTACTAATAAGCCGATGACTTGATAACACACCGTTTTTGGTGCTTGCGTCCACTGAGTGGTTCTCGATGTACGGTCGAGAACCGCATGACAATGACTTTGTTATGCTGATTGAAACATCAATAGTGTTTCGGCGGCCATAGCGTGAGGGAAACGCCCGGTTACATTCCGAACCCGGAAGCTAAGCCTCATAGCGCCGATGGTACTGCAGGGGGGACCCTGTGGGAGAGTAGGACACCGCCGGACTTCTTTCGAGAAAGGGCCACCCAATGCTGGGTGGCCCTTTC
>NZ_JBSHLF010000012.1:0-3767 GCF_053644215.1 Microbacterium sp. NPDC055442
ACGCACCGTTGCCAGAGCCTCGCCCGACAGCGTGCCCGCACGCTCAGCCTGATCCACGAACGACTTCGCCACGTTGTAGCTGGCGTCGTGCGAGAACGACTCCTGGCCCTGGACGTTGACCTGCGGCGAAGCGAATTCGCTCGCTGCCGCGATCTCGTTGGCCGAGAGGTGCGCGCTCGGCGTGAGCTGGAACGTGTCGAAACCACGCGTCAACTCGGAGCCGTAGATGTTGCCGTTGTACCAGTACGTCGACCAGAAGCCACCGCTCGCGGCGCTCGTCGCGCTGATCGGGCCGCGGTCGAAGTAGCCGATCTCGACCGGGTTGGCCGAGTCGGTGAAGTCGAACACCGAGAGACCGCCCTGGTACCAGGCCTGGACCATGATGTCGCGACCCGGAACCGGAACCAGCGAACCGTTGTGCGCGACGCAGTTCTCGCGGTTGGTCTGCACGTTCGGGATCTTGTAGTAGCTGCGGAACTCCATCTTTCCGTCGACTATGTCGTAGATGGCGTTCGCGCCCCACTCCGGACGGTGGATCGACTGGCAGTAGGCACCGCCGCCGCCGCCCCACTCGTCGGTGAAGACGACCGTCGTGCCGTCGTTGTTGAACGTGGCCGAGTGCCAGTACGCGAAGTTGCCGTCGGCGACAGCATCGATGCGCTGCGGGTTGGCGGGATCGCTGATGTCGATCAGGATGCCGTTACCCGCGCACGCGCCGGCCGCGAGACCGATCTCGGCGTACACCGTGATGTCGTGACACTGGTTAGTGTTCGGGCTCGGCGACCAGCCGCCACCTGACGGGTGACGGGGGGCCGTGGGGCCGTTCTGCAAGCCGTTGACGGCACCGGTGACCGGGTCGGCGAACAGACGCGACTCCGTCACGACCGCGGCAGCTGCCGGGTCGGCGACGGGGACCTTGATGACCTCGATGCGCCAGCGCGACGGGTTCTCGGTGTCGGCTGCGCCGTTGCTGCAGCCCGCGAGCTGCGATGCCGCGCGGACGCCCGCGGTGCCCGAGACGTAGATGTAGATGTTCTCGGTGTCATCCGGGTCCTGCAGCACGGTGTGCGTGTGCGAGCCACGGCATGTCTGGACGGCCGCGACCTGCACAGGGTTGTAGATGTCGCTGATGTCGAACACGCGAACGCCGCGGAAGACCGTCGACTGCGGGTTCGTCGTGCAGTCCAGACGCGCGCTGGTCGCTTCGACCGACAGGAAGAGCAGGTCGCCGACGACGGAGGCGTCGTTCTGGCTGCCGGGACAGATGAACTGCGTGAGCAGTTCGGGGTTGGCCGGGTCTGCCACGTCGTAGAACTGGACGCCGTTGTAGTTTCCGACGATCGCCATGTCGTCCTTGAAGGCGAGGTCGGAGTTCGTGCCGAGGCCGGCGAGCTTCGGAAGCGTCGCGAGGTGCTCGACGTTGCTCGACGCGGTGCCCGCGTCGTACAGGCCTGAGCTCAGGCCTTCGCGGGGGTCGGCCGGAGCCGGGTCGGCGACAGCGGACGTCGCCGCCATCATCGAGACGCCGAGGGTGAGTGCGCCGGTGACGGCAAGCGCTCGCGTCCTCCAGCGCGCTCGGGGGGTGGTGCGTGAGTTCATGCGGGGGTTGCCCTTCGTGTCGGTCTTCATCGATCTGACAGGTACTAACTCAAGCGAAAGTGCGCTTCTCCGAGCGGGTTGCCCGGCCTCTGCGCACTTCGCGTACAGCACGGATATGCAGTTGTATGTTCGGGAATCTATAGGTTTGCTGAGAATCTCCGCTACCTTTCTCGTTACATTTCTGTTTCGACCTTCCAATCGGTGCACCGTCGCACTGCAAGATGGAGCCACCGAAACCAGACCGAGAGGCACCTCTCCATGCCCGTATCGCCCCGCTTCCTCCCCCTCGGCGCGGCGGTCGTGATCGCACTCGGGTTGACGGCGTGCACCGCCGAGCCCGAGGCATCCGCCCCCGTTCCCACCGCCCCCGTGATCCAGCCCGGGGCACCGGGCGAACCGAACCGGACCCTGTCGCCCGAAGAAGCCGCCGCGATCCAGTCGGAGCCGCACAACGATGCCGACGTCGTCTTCGTGCGCGACATGATGCACCACCACTCGCAGGCGCTGATCATGACGAGCTACGTCGAAGAACGCACGAGCAACCGTGACATCCGGCTGCTCGCCGAGCGGATGGACATGAGCCAGAGCGCCGAGCTCGAAAGGTTCGAGGCCTGGCTGCAGGCGCGCGGTGAGGCGCCTCGCGATCCGGATGCCGGACACGCGGCGCACGCCGACATGCCGGGCCTTCTGACCGATGCCGAGCTGGCGCAGCTCGAGGCGGCGCGCGATGCCGCATTCGACCGGCTGTTCCTCGAGCTCATGATCAAGCACCACGAGGGCGCTGTCGAGATGGTCATCGACCTGTATGCGTCTGGGGGCGGCCGGGAGACCGAGCTCGACGTCATGGCCGGTCACATCGAGGCCGATCAGGGCATCGAGATCAGCCGCATGCAGGAGATGCTCGCCGCGAGGTCCTGAAACCACCGCGGCGAGCATCTGAGCACTCAGGTTCCCGAGGTGTTCGCCCGCTGGGCTGCGGCGACGGCTTCTGCCACGGCGTCAGCCCGTGCCTGCGCGATGAGGGCCTCGGTCTTGCGCTTGCGTCGGCGACGGTCAAGGGCCGACAGCACGATCAGCAGCACGATGATCGCGATGACGACCAGCTGAGACCACGGCATCGTGATCACGGTCGCCTGAGCCTCGGAGGGCGCGATCTCGCCCACCTCGAGGTCTTCCGCGACGGATGCACCCTGCGAGACGACGTCGACGGTGGCGACGAACAGCGGCCAGACGCCGCGTACCTGCCGTTCGAAGGTGCGGGACTCGCCCGGTGCGATCTCGGTGATCGTCTCGGGGTCCAGCGTGCGTGCGAGCCAGCCGAAGGGACCCGAGACGGTGGCGAGCGATTCGACGCCGAGGCGCACGTTGCCGGTGTTCGAGACCTCGTAGGTGAGGGTCAGCGTGCCGGGCTCGAACGGGTTGATCGAGCCGGTGTAGGTGCCCGAGACGCTCGTCGTGAGCGCGGGGGCCATCTCGCCGGTGACGCGGGTCATGACGCGGAAGCCGACGCGGGACTCGACGCCCACCTCGCCGCCGCTGCGGATGCTGGCGGCCACGCCGGCGGGGTGGTCGCCCGGCGTCGCGTTCTCGGGCACGGTGATCGTGAAGGGAACGATCGCGTCGCCGCCCGAGGGTACCTCGATGCTGTCCTGGATCTCGATCCAGGTGCCCGCATCGACGGACTCCTGGTCCGAAGTCAGCATGTTGAACCGGCCCGTGGCCGTGAAGTAGCCGTCAGCGGCCGTGAGCTGGAACGTCACGGTCTCGCGGCTGAGGTTGCGCACGAGGAGGTGCTCTTCGACCGTCGAGCCGGGGTCGAGCTCGAGCTCGACCCACGAGCGACCGTCTTCGCCGACACCGTCGCTGGGCCGAACCATCCAGGTGATGGTGTCGTCTTGCGTGTCGGCGGCAGCGGCCGTCGCTGCGGGCGCGAACGGCACCGCGAAGAAAAGGAGTGCGAGTGAAGCGACGATCAGTCGTCGAAGAAAGCGTTGCATGAGACCTCGGGGGGAGTTTAGTCGGTCGCACGCGGAGAGGCCGCACCCGTGGGTACGGCCTCTCGCGTGTCGAGGTTTTACTCGAACAGTGACAGGGTCATCACCGAGGTGTAGCTGCCGGATGCGGCGGCCGATGCGGCGACCTTGAGGGTCAGGTCGGCGGTCGCGTCC
>NZ_JBSHLF010000013.1:0-1952 GCF_053644215.1 Microbacterium sp. NPDC055442
AAATAAAAAAAACGGCTCCATAAAGAGGAACCGTTTTGCTTCAAAAATCACGTTTTGTGTTATACTGGAGAAACGAAATTGTGTTTTCAAAATTGTCATTTTCGACATGATAACTTTTCTCGTAGTGTGGTTTTGCCGAACCCACTACTTTTTTTATGTCTCCGAACTTCATTTCTTCCCGTTCCGGCTTAACAATCCCTTTTGATTTTCGATACATATTCATTCCGGAAGGATACATGTGCAGCCGTCCGCCTTTTAAAAATTTCTTTTCCCGACCTTCTACGATCTTTGTTTGCACCTCACAGCCCTCTGAAGCCACTTTTAAGGCTGTTTCCCTGTCTTGGACATCTTCTAGGTCTATATCAGTCAAATAAGCGCTCAAATAGGCTCCTATGTTGTCTATATCCTTTAATGACTTGATTGTTACAAATCCTAAACCCCATAGACTCCTTAATTCAGCATTTTTAATATAAATCTTATCCAAATCATTAAAGCGCATTAAAACATGACAATGCCAGGCTCCACGTCCTTGTGGCTCTACCACCGATAAATAATCTATCGAACTTTCTTTCTTGTATTTATAACGCAACCTGTCGATAAAATTTTGAAAATCACTATAAAGTTTTTTCGTGTCCGTCATATTTTTCTTGTATGTCAAAGTTATATGTAATTCATTTGGCCGTCCTATAAAATTGTTATTTATCAAATAACGCAGCTTCTTAAAGGTTTGTCTCAAAGAATTATAATTTTCCTGCCGATTTTCCGAATGCTCGAACTCCCGGATCTCCCCAGTAGAGAGGTCTACAAACCTATCCTTGTCCAATTTTTTGATATTATTTTTCCGGTTCATCTTCTCCATATGCTGAACTTCAATGACGTGATTCATAGTGGTCACTTTTACAACATCATTTGGAGCTATGAAAACCGCGTCACCATTGCGTTTATCCATCCATTTCCCCTCAATTTTTCCTGTAATGTTTAATTAAAATCAAGTTAATAATAAAGAACCCCAAATCCGAAGTCAGTTTTTCAACAAAAATTAGCGTCCTTTTCCCAAATAGTCCCTATACAATTCCTTAATAGCAAACTCAATTACAGCATCTTTTGAAACTCTTCCAAATTCATTGTGTTTTGTAAAATGTTCGGCTAATAACTCTAGCTTTTTAAATGTTTCAACAGTAATTCGAGGTCCAATTTGTTTTTTCTCTTCCATCCAAACACACTCCTAACAAGTTGTTAACATAATTCTAACATTGGAAATAATAGAATTCAAGAACAGAAAAAAGAAGCACACTCGGAATGATATTTCGTTTCCTTTTGATTCCGAGCCTCCACCCCTTACAATCCCCAAAGGCAACCGACAAGGGAAAATTCGTCCCTTATCGGCACCTCCGGAAATTGTACAGCAAGGGGTCACTCCCAATAAAAAGACTACGACATATAAAACAGGTTTAGCTTCAGAGAAAAAGAGCATAAGGAAACTCGGTGCCACCCTAAAAAAAAGGGTGTCAAACAGGCTGTGCCTGTTGAGTTTCTATGCTCTTAGAACAGGTGCCGTTTTTGAAGCCAAAGATATAGCATAGATACCCCATAGATATAGCAGGGATATACCAAAATATCTCTAGAGATACGGGTATCTATGCTATATCTCTCTACAAGATTCCTCCACACGCTTGACGGAAATGCTTCAGCATTTTAGCACTCACTCGACAGAGTGTATAAGTGCGCCATTCGGAATTTCAAAGCTTCAAATTTCACAGAGAGTGCCCATTTATACACACCCCCTAAATCGTGGTGTGACAATGGGTTCTCGCCGGCTCGAAATCGGTTTGTCATTCTGACAAATAACCCTTCGGGAAATAAAAAAAACGGCTCCATAAAGAGGAACCGTTTTGCTTCAAAAATCACGTTTTGTGTTATACTGGAGAAACGAAATTGTGTTTTCAAAATTG
>NZ_JBSHLF010000014.1:0-1684 GCF_053644215.1 Microbacterium sp. NPDC055442
GCGAGCGGCGGCTGGCGCCGCCTCTCGGCGGGCGCGCTGGCGCGCGCCCTGCGGCCCTGGCGGGCCGCTGCTGTGGTGACGTTTTCGGGGCGGGCTGACGCTGTGCGCGTGGTCGTGGTCGGGTGTGCGAGGTCGGGTGGTCGGCCGTGCGGATGGGGCGAGCGCGGGTGCGCTCGCGGGGGCGGTGTGGCAGGGCTGGCCGGGGGGTCTGGATGCCCGCTGCGCGGCGCTGTGCGCCTGCGTGCGGGCCTGGCTCCGCTCCCCCGGTGTGGTCGCCTCGAGGGCGCCTCGCCGGCCGCTCAGCGCGGCGTCTGCCGAGGCCGGGTGCGCAGCTGCGCTGCGTGGCCGGCGATCGCCTCGAGCTCGAGGTGGCCGGGCGCTGCCGAACGGCTCAGATCAGGCCGGCCGTCCACAGCCGGCCTGCCCGGGCGGCATCCTCGATCCGCGGGAACCGGTAGACCGTCACGTCGCCCTCGACGTACACCGCCAGCGCGAATCCGAACCCCTCGCCCGCGGCCGCGGCATCCGGATCCCGATACGCCACCGCTCCCGCCAGACCCGGCCGCACCCACTCGTTGCTCGGCACCGGCTCGAACCGCTCCGCGAGATCGGCAGCGCCCACCACGGCGAAGAACTCGCCCACGCTCACGTACGCTCCCGACCACATCGCCGGGGCCGCCTCACGCGCCGTCAGCGCGACGTGAGCTCGGAAGTTGCGCGGCGTCGTCATGCCCCCATCCTCCCCGGCTCATCCCACCGCGCAGCACCCTGCTCCCGCATCAGCGCCTCGAACTTCTCCTCCGACAACCGCGGCAACCGGCGCGACTTCGGCAGCGCCCGCGGCTTCCACGACCGATCATGCTTGCGCGCCATGAACTCATCCACGCTCTCCCGCTGCGCGCCCGCCGGCTTCGGCCACACCTCGTCGAGCTCGTAGCGCCGCTCCACCTCGAACAGGAACATCACCCGCTCCACCTTCCGACCCCGCGCCCGCTCCTCCACCACCGGGAACCCGAACCCCACCCGCACCGCCTCAGGCTCCCCCGGACGCCACCCCTCGCCGCGGCCGCGCTCCACCGCGCCGATCACACCCTCCCCATCCGGCGTCACCACATGCCGACCCACCCACAACCCCCGCACCGAGATCACCGCCGCCACGCTCACGCCGCCACCCCCGGCTCATCCAGCCGCGCCAGCGCCGCCCGTGCGTGCTCGATATCCGCCTCGCTGTAGAAGCCACCCTCGGTGCCCCGCACGATCCGCGACTCCAACTGCGCCCGCCGCACACCCACCCGAAACGCCTCACGCGCCGCCACAACCTCCGGCAACGCCTCGAACCGCTCCCGACGCTCCTGCGCCGCGATCCGACCCAACAACGCACCCGAACTGATCCCCCGACCCCGAACCCCATACCGACCAGAAACCATCACCACCACCTCCCAAAACTCTGTATCTCTGACAGTTACAAACTACCGCACACCCCCGACACTCCCACCCGAAATCTGCTTGCAAAATGCAAACAACATTCACCCCGAAACCCGCTTGCAAATTGACAGCACAATTCACCCCCTGCCAAGACACCCCACAGCACCCCAACCAGCCGCCCATGGTCCCCAATGTCTGACCCCCCTCGTAGTCTGTAACTGTCAGAGATACAAACCCCAGGAAGGGACACACCATGACC
>NZ_JBSHLF010000015.1:0-1457 GCF_053644215.1 Microbacterium sp. NPDC055442
CGAGCCTGTCAAATGGTCTGTGTAAGGGGTGAGGCTTCACCCTGAAGGAGACACTGATGACTATGAATGCTGTTAGCCCGGAGCGCGAGGAACGTCGCCGCCGGCAGAAGGAGCTCGCCGACCAGTTGAAGGCGTCGGGCGCGATGGATGACATCTTCGCGAAGATCGACGCCGGCGAGCCGCTCACGGGCGAGCAGGGTCTGCTGGGCGGGATGCTGAAGGCCGCGTTGGAGCGGGGCCTTGACGCCGAGCTGACGGAGCACGTCGGCTACGAGTGTGGCGACAGCGAAGCGGCGCTGTATCCGAACTCCCGCAACGGCACGACCTCGAAGACGGTGGCGACTGAGATCGGCGACATCGAACTCGCGACCCCGCGGGACCGCAACGGCACGTTCACGCCGATGCTGGTCCCGAAAGGCTCACGCCGGCTGGACGGCCTGGATGGGATGATCATTTCGCTCTACGCCGGCGGGATGACGATCCGCGACATCCAGCATCATCTGGTCTCCACGATCGGCACGGACCTCTCGCACGAGACGATCTCGAAGATCACCGATCAGGTCGCCGACGAGGTCCTGGCCTGGCAGACCCGCCCGCTCGAGTCGCTGTATCCGGTGATCTATCTGGATGCGATCATCGTGAAGATCCGTGACGGCGGTCACGTCCGCAACAAGGCCGCGCATATCGCTGTCGGGGTCGACATGGACGGCATCAAGCACGTCCTGGGGATCTGGGTGCAGGCCACGGAAGGCGCGAAGTTCTGGGCGTCGGTCTGCGCCGAGCTCGCCAACCGCGGCGTCCGCGACGTGCTCATCGTCTGCTGCGACGGGCTCACCGGGTTCGGTGACGCGGTCGCCGCCACGTGGCCGGAAGCGACCGTGCAGACGTGTGTCGTTCACCTCATCAGAGCAGCGATGCGGTTCGTGAACTACAAAGACCGCAAAGCCGTCGCCGCCGCGCTCAGGCCGATCTACCAGGCCGCGAACGAGGACGCCGCGCTCGAGGCGCTGGAGACGTTCACGGCCTCCGAGTTCGGCAAACGATACCCGTCCGCGGTGAAGTCGTTCCAGGACGCGTGGGACCGGTTCACCCCGTTCCTCGCGTTCCCGCCCGAGCTGCGCCGGGTGATCTATACGACGAACGCGATCGAGTCGCTGAACTACCAGCTGCGGAAGGTCACCAAGAACCGGGGCCACTTCCCCAACGACACCGCCGCGGTCAAGCTGCTCTGGCTCGCGATCTGCGACATCGAAGACAAGCGCGCGAGAGAACGAGAGAAGGAACGCGGGCTACCCGCGGGCCAACGCAAGGCCTCCGGCAGGCTCGTCGAAGGCAACGTCACCACGAACTGGAAGCAAGCCCTCGAGCAGCTCGCCCTCGCATACCCCGAACGCATCAACCCCCACCTCTAACTACCCCCGCTGATGCCCACTTACACAGAAATCTTGACAAGCCCA